>JBLHNA010000019.1:0-98887 GCA_047619065.1 Desulforhopalus sp. | reverse complement strand
TTGAAGCTGAGCGGATTATGAATAGGTTTCTAGGGCCGGGTGTCCCTGAAGAAGTGTTGAGTCATCCGTACTGCCGCCTGCATCTTTCTGCTGTTCGTTGCCGCGGACCGCTTGCATCTGATAATCCAAAGATTCAAATGTTTGGTCTGGCAATGACCTGGCTGGCTAACCGGATTTCCCGCAACCTATTTCGCAGGGTCTGCGAGCCTTTGCTCTTTTACGACAAGAGGGACTCTCCTCCATTTTGTATGAATGGTGAATTTCCTGCCGGAGAGGTGGCACTTTCGCATGAAAATTTTCGACAGGCTTTGCTTGCCAGTGGCTCAATCCCCTGTGTAATGAAAAGTGTTCGCAAAATTTCTGGAGTGGACAGAGCAGCCTACAGGGATGGTGGTCTCTTTCACTATCACCCTGCTTTTGACTTTCTAGCCGGAGAGGACGGCATTGTGCTCTATCCGCATTTCTACACCCAGGTGACATTAGGCTGGTTTGATCACAAACAACCGAGTCGATTAGCCGATGGCCAGATGCTTTCCGATGTCCTTCTCCTGGCTCCGTCTCCTTCGTTTGTGGCTGAGCTGCCGGGGGGAGAAATTCCAGATCGGCGTCATTTTGTCAGTCTTTCTGGGCGTGATGATGAGCGTATTGCAGCTTGGGAGAAGACGGTGGAAATGAGCAGCAGGCTAGGTGAGCAGTTTCTGGAGGTTGTGGAGACGGGTCGGATCCGTGAATTGGTGCAGAGAATTGAATAAGTAAGAGGAACCTCGCACCCCCCTTTTTCTCTGGAAAATATTTTTGCAGGCTCGACTCCAGTTCAACTTTGGTGGTTAATGTTGCCACATAGAAGATCTGAACATTCTGCCAACGCCTCAAGTTTACCTTCTTCCTGTTAATCCTGAAATGAGATTTCAGTCATTTCAGGCAAAAACCCTATTGAGGAGTTACTCTATTTCTGACGTGCCAGTGCTAAGTTCTTCGCAGCAACTTTCTGGGTCGTACCCGAAAAAACGAAAGAAGCCGATCGGGATCATGAGCAACCCAATCAAATCCGTTTTGGGATCGTATCGGTAGTCTCTATGATGTGTTGAATGTAAAGTTTTATCGCTTCTTCTTGTTCAAATGACAACTGATTAAATTTCACACCACATCTTCTCAAAAAAGGATCTTGGAAGTCTCCTGAATCGAATTGGTCTGGTAAGTTGTTTATGTGCATCTTGGTATCACAGATGACCTGAACAGGAATGTCAATTGACTTCATAACGTCTGAAAAGAACGTCATAACCATATTTGACCCTTCACTTTTGCTGGTATTACCATTGTAGCAAAAAGACAACCCGGATTTGCTAATATCAAGCACACGATAGGAAATAACATCCATTAACGGCAGCATCACCGCACTACTTTTCATTACCAAATAACGGGAAGATTTTCTCTTGCTCTGGAAGGAATTATCATGGATAGACATATGGACACCATATTACTATTAGAAAAGAAGTCATCGACTTATAGCAAACCTGAGCAGATGAACTTAAGAGCAATTGAACCACCAGCTAGTTGTCTGCGTGTTGGGAGTAATTCAATTTATCACTACTCTAATTATCCGCTATTTGTGGACTTTAATACAGGTAATTTAAAAAGTAGAATCAACAATATGTGTTTTGGGAAAAGAAGTAGAGATGAGCAGAATTCTTGTCAGATCTTTTCTGGTACAAATCATGGGTGTTTACCGTTACCGATTGAGGTTTCACCTGCATTTACGATTTCGAAGATTTGTACAGGCAATCTCATCAACTTAAGAAAAACTGCAAATTTACACTATTCCTGTTATGTTGCGTGTTGACCTATCTAGCTTGAATTAAAGGGATTTTGTGACATTTTCAAAGAATTCGATATTTACTGTAATATCGAGGGATTGCGGGGAGTTTGGGAATTGCTACTAAAAATCTCGCAACATAATAATCTTACTCCGATTAAACTTCTACGATAAAATTTCTATAGGCATTGAAGGGCTACCTAAGTGAGAAATAATTAAATAAGGAAAGAAGTCTAATCGTTATATCGCTCATATCACTCGCAATAGTTTAACCTGATTGGTGGTTCGCACCGTTACACTATAAACAGTTACAAGAATTTTTGAGTTTGTAAATACAAAAAAAGTAAAAGAATAAAATATAAAGAATAAGGAGGAAGAATAAGCAATATTTTTTTGAAATAAAAAAAAGAAGACCACTGAAACACGCAACATAACTAAACTCGCAACATAATTCCTGTATCTATGAAGTTATACTTTTCAAAATTCCTAACAACAAAAAAGGAATTTGAGAGAAAAGGTTCTCCATGAGAATCTCAATGTGGTGATGCTCCGTATAGACTTAGCATGTTTACTGATCCAGAATTAAAAGGTTCGATCGGTAATCGGTAATAGGACCCTTTACTTTTTAGGAGCCCAAAAAAGAGGGCTATATTTACAGAAAAGGGGAGGGAAATATCCTTTTTTCATATCAATCGGTAAATAAATATAGGACCCCTAATTCTGTTTGAAAGGGGTCCTTAAATCCATCCTAACTGATTGCTGGTTCAACGAAAACACCGTGTGTTGTGTTTTCCTTGATAGGGTGGGCATAAATCTTACTTGATTTACCCTGTGCAATCTGATCATTAAGAGCAATTCTAAAGCCTATAACAGGTAATGAAACCCAGGTAACCACAATCACACGAAGGTCTCTAAATTGTGTTCCGCGCTTTTCCACTTGTGATAATGAGTTTATCACCCTCAAGGCAAAAAGAGGTTCATTCAGAAAGAAAATAAATCCGGGATCCTCCCACTCCTAGGATGCATTCAAAGAAACTGATATCGATAAAGTTGCAAATCAAAATAGAATCTATATGTTTAAGCCTTGGAAACACAAACTTTTTAAAAGAGGATTACATGAAAAATGCATGGGCATATAAAAATCATGAGATCGAAGAAGGCCTAAAGCCTGGAAGTAAAACATTTCGTTTTTTTTAAAAGATTCTCGAAAATGGTGAGAAAAAATGTAATTACTGTGTCTGGATTGCTGATGATGCTCTTGGCCGATTAAATCCGTCCAAGGAATTCGATGGTATTATTGCCTCACACAAAGCTGCCTGGCGACAGTGGGTAAAGGATAAAATTGACAACGGTGATTTTCGAAATCGAGCCCTGAAACTTGAAGTAGATGGTCAACAGGAGATCGATTTGTCGGATATGATGGGTCACATCAAGCCTGACTAATAATATCCGGTCTGGGATATCAATAATAAACGTCAAAAGCTCTATACCATCTCAGGTACGGGCTTTTGACTTTTACCTTACTGTACCATTAGTGGGTACATCCCAAAACAGAAATTGAATTATTTAATTCTGCTTGCAAAGCCCAGACATTTCCTATTGCTATATACGGGACGGTACAACAACACAATGGGGCCATAAGTGTCTATAGTGAGCTGGGTAAAGGAACGCGGTATTTGCTGTCTTGCTGCCGCTTACAAACAAGGAAGAACCTGTTAACGAGGATGTTTTAAAGGTGATTCGTGGCTCAGGTCGTATTGTTGTCGTCGATTATGAAGAGATTATTCGGGTGACAGCTCGGATAATTCTTAAAAATTTGGGTTATACCGTACACCTTGTGGAAAACGGGAAAAAGGCTGTGGAGTTATTTCGCAACGAAGATAAAAAGATAGATCTCGTCCTGCTTGATATGATCATGCCAGTGATGAACGGAAGGGATTGCTTTGAGCCACTCAAAAAACTCGACCTCGATGTGAGGGTGGTATTATCTTCAGGATTCTCCAGAGAAGAAGATCTTCAGAAGATGATGCAGGATGGGTTGTCAGGTTTTATACGCAAGCCTTATTATACTTCTACACTTAGCCGAGTGATCTATGATGCGTTGAATAGAGGCTGAGATCTCTGAACCATGAGCTAAATATTTCCGGTAGTTATCATCTCCGGTTAATAGGTCAGCAAGTCTTAATCTTTCTAATGTTCGTCTAAGCCACCACCTCATTTACTCACGTCGTTTTCCCGCAAAATTTCATGTAGCACATGGTCAGGAATAACATTTGAAAGACCACTCATCCTAAGGTTTCGGGTTGGCAGTACCAATATAAACTCACGATCAAATGGACGATCTTAGACGCGAGCCCCAAGAATACCGGTGTGATACCTCTATACTTTCCAGGTGACGATCATGCACTTAAGGGCATTCGCGAGATTGCAGAGAAAGGCAAGCCGAAAACTGCTGATCACACATTAAAAAAACGTAGATTCTTTTTGGCAGTGGGAGAAAAGCATCAATGATGCTGCTGAAAAAAGGTTTATTCGACTTCTAGATGATTAAAAGTCTCAAGGGAAACCAGGCAGGAATAGAACCTTTCAAATTATTGATGTTTCCATCGAACGGGGAATGATTGATTGTCTGCTATCTCACCATTCGAGATACGAAATAAGCCCCAACCTAGGAAAGATAGGTTGGGGCTTTCATTTTTCCAGCAAACCAAGCTGAAACTGCTACCTATTCGGTACGGCTGGTGACTTCGATAAGGTGAAAGCCGAACTGTGTCTTCACAGGGCCGAGCACTTTGCCTATCTCGCCGGAAAATACTACTTCATCAAACTCTTTGACCATCTGTCCAGGGGAGAATTCACCGAGGTCGCCACCCTGTTTGCCGGATGGGCATTTTGAATGATGACTAGCGATTTCAGCAAAGTCTTCGCCTTTTTCGATCATTTTTTTCAATGTGGTGCAATCCGCTTCACTGGGTACTAGGATGTGTCGGGCGCGTGCTTTAGCCATAAGATATCTCCTTGCATAGTTTAAGTTATGAATCGGATATTAGTAACCGATCTGTGACAGTTTGTCCAACATCACGGTCAAAAGCGAGAGCTTAGATTAATTGGCACTAAGTGGAGAGTAGTAAGTACCACAGTCTTGACATTGAGAATTCTCTTGAAAAAAACCATTGAAAACAACCGAAAATATTGTAAAGGCTTGCATATTCCCCAGGAATTAACCTTGTTGTCAAACGTACACATTTGTCGCATTGTTACAAAAAAGAACACACCTCGTATTACAGGCCAAATGGTAAATAAAGGATGATTATAAAATGTATGTTGAAGAACAATTAGAGTTTACTGGAATTTCGGGGAAAACCTATACATTTAAAGTCTATCCAAAGAGTGCTCAGCTTCCCGAAACCGGCGGTATTTTTATTGTGATATATATGCATCCGCGTGGCCATTTAGCAGGATTTGAGGTCCAGCCTCTTCATATTGGAGCAGCGGACAACCTTCAAGCAGTGGTACATGAACTCAAAACAGAAGATATTCTTTTGAAAAAATGCTGGAATTACACCTGTATAATGAACCTTAATCCCTCCTTCACAAGAGATGCATGTTTTGCAGACCTTCAACCGCAATTTTCCTAATGTCCACCAAGAAATCTGTTGTAACATATTAAAATTGAGGCTTAAAATTCGATATAGATTACCTGGTTTCTTAAGTCGCAATGAAATGGATCAGTTCCCGATTGGTTGATTTTATTTAGTCATATTTTGAAAAGCAAAGGGCTTTCCCAAATGGGAGAACCTTTTTCTTGGTTCTGGCACAAATCGGTTATAATATAAGATATAATCAACTTGATTTAGTGTCGTCTTTGTTACGCATACTCAGTAATTATGAATCATGATGATTGAAAACCACATTGCAACTCAGAGCAGGCCCTATTGTTTAGGACCACTGGTTACGTTATGAAAGTGGGCGTAGTTTCTTCAATGAACCAACACGGAAAAATCAAGTCAGCCCTTCTCCTCGCTAAAGGGCTGGGAAGACAGATCTGAAACTATATGTCATATCTAGTAGCAGCCAACTGGTGGTTTTAAAAGTGAGACCACTTCTCTGGGACGGGTTTATGGTGTTCCAGAGATATTGCTGAAAAATAGTGGTAGTTAGATTTTTCAATTAAAGAGGATCCTGGTAAATGAGTAACAATAACAATTGCTTGTTTTGAAAATGGTGAGTCAAATGAAAGGAATCTTAGCCAAAGTAGTTGCTACATTAATAATGATTGTACCAAGTTTGGTTTTAGCAGACGTAACCGACTACCTTAGCGGCAGGATAGATATTGGCGCGATTATAATTGACAGTGGCAACAACCTCAATCCCAGCGGATCTGATAAACGGTTGGATAGCCTCGATTCAGGTGCTAACCGAGAATCCAAAGTAATGCCAGTGTTTCTTGCTGCAGTGACTTGGGACGTTGGTGAACCCGAAGGGGTTAAACTCTTTCTTACAACTGACCCCGCAATAGAGGAGGTGGGAGGGTTTGCCTTTAATTTAGGTGCATCATATAGATTAGGCAACGCTGGAATCCTGAAAACTGCAGCTTTTTTCACACCTTTTGGGAAGGCTTGGGAAAATCCCTATATCACAGGAGTGGAACGGGAAGAAACTGATACAAGCAAATATGGTTTCAAATTGGGGCTTAATCGGATCATGGGCACCGGCTTTCGGGCACAGCTTGTGTATCTCAATGATGATGTTGGCGAAGACGTCATAGGATCTCTGGTTCCTGAACTGGCAAGAGATGGTTCCGTCTATTCTCTGGATTTGAGTTATTCCTATTATATCGGTAAAAACCTGGAGCTACGGCCACGGGTAAGTATTCGTAAGGGCGATTACGAAGGGGACGCTAATTCATTCACGAAATGCAAAGTAGATTTCCAGGCTCGTTATAGGACTGGGAGCTGGTTGATTGTCCCACGTATATACACCAGCTACAGTGACTTTGATGAGAAAAATCCAATTTTCGATAAGACCAGGGATAATCGCCGTTACGGGTTGAGGTTGAGGACCACTTACATGGCACCGTTTAATTGTGCGAATTGCTCGGTAACGGCCTTGGCGTCTCTTAGTCAAGGTGATTCAAATATTGACTTCTATGATACCGAGTCCTTAAGCTTCGCAGGATTATTGAACTACCATTTCTGATTGTTTTAGACAGGTTTATTTCCGCCCATTTGTATGACCTGTACCAATTAGTTAAAGCGGGAAGCACTCTTGTCAGAGTGCAAAAAGGCCGATGTTGTTAATCCGTTGTCCGTAATTGGTTTTGTGGTTAGCGTAACTGGGTGGCACCGAGATGTTCTTACTTTAGGCCAAATCAAAGCAGTGATGGTACCAATATAAACCATAGTGGGTCCTCTGTATTGCCGTGTTGATCTCGGAGTTGTTGAAGAAACGTGCAGGATTTTAAACCTTTATCATCGAGTCAGACAGCTTAAATGGAGTCAGAAATGAGTGGAAGATTACCAATAGTAGATAATTTATGTACCAACCCAGAGAATCATAAGATTCACATGTGTGAACTGAAAACTGCAGGGAAAACAGAAAAGGTTAAAGAGTTGGCAGAGAATCCACAATTTGTTTGTAATAATTGCGGCAATAAGTCTAACGCCCAAGGGTCCTTGTGCGCACCCGGTCCAATTGATACCAGCTCAATAGCAAATGAGACCAGTTAAAAGAGGTGAATTGATTATGCGGCAAGGCTATCATCTCGGTGAGATAGACCGGAATCAGGAATAGAAATGTTTGCTCAAGGCGAATCGCGATACAGGGCTGACTAACACAGCGTGCCTTAAGGCGCGATACATTCGTATTGGATTTCTATCGTAAAGAAAAAATCGAGGACTGATTAGTGTGTGGAGGTACCCGAAAATGCTGGGTGAGGAAGGCCCCCCGCAACCCGAAATACAATCGGGTTGCGGGGTAATACTTAGGCTGCTTCTTTAGTTTTTTCCTTTTCAGCGACATGTGGTTCGCTGGGGCCGGAGCTTGCTAAAGGTAATTCAGAAGACGATAATTCGTTCTGATCGTAACAGTAAATTCCGCAGTTTAGACAACGACCAGCCTCTGACACACAGTGGCCTTCACTAATGGTGCCTTCAACCTCTACAAAAGAACCCATGCGCTGATCAACAGGTAGCATTGGTTTCACAGCCTGGGATGAAAGAGTCGGAACATTTAAGAGCGACTCAACTACGGCTGGTGGCATCATCTGACGCTGCCTGTTCTCAATAGCTGGAATTTCGCCTGTGGTGACATAGTAGTGTATAGATCTGGCTGCATAACGTCCACCAGCAACTGCTTCAACCAAGAGGCGTGGACCTGTGAAACAATCACCGCCAGCAAAAACACCGGGAATATTTGTTTCAAGAGTGTCTTCGCTCGCTTCGATGGTGCTAAATCGAGTTTTCTCAAGGCCGTCTGTTTCAACAATTTGTTCAAGATCCGAGGCCTGACCAACCGCCTGAATGACGACGTCACAGTCAAGAATACCAACTGATCCTTCAACAGGGATACAATCTGGCATTCCACCAGGATTGTCTTTAAGCGTAACCTTCTGTACTTCTACACCCTTCAGCTGGCCATCTTCTCCAACAAATCGCATAGGTGATACAAGGCAACGCATTTCGACGCCTTCGTTTTCCGAATCGGTGATTTCATGGGGATTGGCTTCCATGAGCTCGCGGGAGAAACGGAAAATCAAAACGACACTCTCAGCACCTGCACGTAATGCAGATCGGGCGCAGTCCATTGCAACGTTACCTGCACCGATAATAACAAAGCGTTTACCCTTAATGACTTCTTCGTCGGTGTGGAAACGTCTCAGATAATCTATACCACTATAGATGCCTTTGAGTTCCTTGCCTTCAAAAGGAAGCATACGGCCAAACCAGCAGCCGACTGCAAGATAGGTTGCATCAAAGCCCTGGTCTTTAAGGGCCTTAAGAGTAAAATCTTTTCCGAGTTTCATGCCGGTGTGAGCCTTAACACCAAGCTCAAGAACCCCATCAATATCCCAGTTGTACTGCTCTTCAGACAAGCGATAATCAGGAATTCCGTAGAGCGGCATACCACCAAGCTTTGGCATCATTTCAAATATTTCAACTTCGTGGCCAAGTCTGCGCAGATAATACGCAGCTGAAAGTCCGGATGGTCCACCACCTACGATAGCAATTTTATGCCCGGTGTCTGGTGCTACTGATACCTGGAGCCGTTCGTTACCTTCTCTCTCCCAGTCGGATAGAAAACGTTTGATCGCATTGATTGCAAGTGGGTCGTCCTGAATTTGGCGTCTACATTCGGTTGCGCAAAGTTCGGGACAGACGCGACCTGTGGCACTGGCCAAGGGATTGTTATCCTTGACTGTTGCTAGTGCAGCGGCATATTCACCATTCCTGGCATGTGCCAGATATTTTGGAATGTTAATCTGTGCAGGACACTTTTGCCTACAGGGTGATAAACAGTTGGTGTACTGATTCCAATGAAGGATTTTGGTCTTTTCTTCAACAAGATTAATAATGCCCTTAGGACATGCGGCGACGCAGGCCCCACATCCTACACAACGATCAGGATTAAAAGAGGGAAGACCACTTTCCTCGTCCATTTGAATGGCGCCGAATTTACAGGCATTTCTACAGGTACCGAGGCCGAGGCAACCATTTTCACAACGAAGAAATCCGTGGTAAAGCTGGAGTGCCGCTCGACAATCCTGGAGTCCAGAGTAGTTGTACTTATGTACAGCTCTAGAACCGCCGTCACATGATGCGCATGCAAGCGAAGGCTCAGAACCGGCTACATCGTACCCGAGAAAGGCCCCTATTTCTTCTGCCGCTTCTGTACCACCCACAACGCAGGAGTTTACAGGAATAAGTCCTTTGACCATGGCTTCCGCAGCAGAACTGCAACCAGCCTGACCACAACCACCACAATTGGCACCGGGTAGTATATCTACCACAGCTTCAATTATTGGATCTTCTTTTACATAAAAAACACGTGCTGCTATGCCCAGAATGATAGCCGCCACGAAGGCGATTCCGACTAACAGGAGTACCGGTGCAATCACAATAATTCTCCTTAAATTTAGGCCATGCCCTGGAAGCCCATGAAAGCAAGTGCCATGATACCGGCAGTTACAAGAGCAATAGATGTACCTTGCATGCTTTGTGGAACATATGAGAGAAGAAGTCTCTCACGAATTCCAGCAAAAAGGATCAAAGCTAAACCATAACCAACTGCACTACAGCTGGCAAAAACGAGCATCTCAATAAAGCCCATTTCATTTTTTGCAATCAGCAGTGCAACACCCATAACAGCACAGTTGGTGGTGATCAGTGGAAGATACACACCAAGTGCATTGTAGAGTGTCCTACTCTTTTTCTTGAGGATGATTTCTACCAGTTGAACGAGTGACGCAATAATTAAAATAAAGGCCAGCGTTTGTAGAAATTGGAGGTCGTATGGGATTAGTACAAAAGTGAATACTGACCATGTAAAAATGGATGCTAGTATTGTAACAAACACGATTGCAGCCGACATTCCAACTGCTGTTTCAAGTCTCTTGGAAACGCCGAGGAATGGGCAGTTCCCAAGATATTGGCCGAGCAGGATATTGTTTACAAAAGTAGCTGAGATAGCGAGATATATATATTCCATGATATTTTCCTTTTACCCCTGAATGAATTTCTCGCCACTTTTGCGAGAGTAGAGATTCTGGAGAGCAAGTATTGAACCGATAGTCATAAACGCACCTGGTGCGGAAACAAAGAATGCCATTGGTTCAAAGGCTTCACTGAAAACAGGGTGGCCAAACCAGGTCCCGGCTCCAAGTATTTCACGAATAGATCCGATGAGCGCAAGAGACATCGCGTATCCTGTTCCTACACTAAAACCGTCTACCATCGATATAAGTGGTGGATTTTTGGAGGCAAAGGCTTCAGCGCGGCCAAGAACGATACAGTTAACAACGATGAGAGGAATGTATATACCTAGTTGCTCCGCAAGTGGGAAAAAATAGGCCTTCATCAGTAGCTCAACGAGTGATACGAGGGTTGCGATGATGACAATATAGGACGCGATCCGTACTTTACTTGGGATAACATTCCTTAGACTGGAGATAGCACCATTCGACAGGGTTAATACGAAAGCAGTAGCAAGGCCCATACCAAGGCCATTCTCGGCAGACATGGTGACCGCAAGTGCTGGGCATAGTCCAAGTACGAGTCGAAACGGTGGGATGCGTTTCCACCAGCCAGCAGTCAATGTGGGTAAAAATTTCTGTGCCATAATTCTAAATCCTCCTTAAAGCTCAGAGATCGACTTAAGGATCTCATCCTTGTAGTCACGTACAAATACCAGGACGTCGTTAGTACCTCTTACGGCAGCACCTGAAGTTGTGGAAGCACCACTGATTGAATCTATAGAACCTCCGGCTGTGGTAAGGGCAATCGGTGTATCTGTGGGTAGTCCCTGCCATTGTTTTCTAAATGAAATCTCGGAAATTCGGGCACCAAGACCTGGGGTTTCACTGTGGCTAACCACTTCCATTCCCGTCATAAGACCTGCACTAAGATCGATTCCGACCATAATTTTCAAGTCGCCGCCAAAACCGCCTTTACCGATCGCCTCAACAGCAAGGGTAGAAACCTTATCGTCGACCTGGGTGAAGAAGACTGGTATGTCTTGATCTGCAGCATGAATAACAACCTTGTTACCAAGCACTTCCTCTGCTGGTTTTTCAAAGAGTCTCTCCAGGGCTGGGCCCCGCACATAAAAGTCTGTCTGCTTGTCGATTTGCGGACCAAGTTTTATGTTAGCCAGTGTGAGTGCCGCAGAAGAAAAACCTGCAATGAGCGAAAGCACAACAACCATACGAATGATATCAGACATCTTTAACTCCCTTAACTTTTGGTTTGATCATGTCAAGAAGAGGAGAGCACAAGTTGGCAAGGAGGACGGCATAGACGATTCCATCTACATGCTTTGAATACCCTCGGATGAGCATCAGTAAAACACCCGCCAGCATTCCATAGAGGAACAGGGGGATTTTGTTTACCGGTGACGTGGTGTGATCTGTAATAAGAAAGAATGCCATGAACAAGGTTCCGCCACTGAGCAGGTAGAACATTGGAGTGGCAAAGGCTTCCGGGTTAGACATGTGTAAAATCGTTGCAGTGCCGAGAAGACCGAGTATGAACCCGAGGGGGGCCTGCCACTGAATCTCGCGCATTGCGAAAAGAAAGGCTGCACCAAGCAGTATGAATAGAACCATACCATCGGCAGTTCCTGAAACCTGGCGTCCAAGAAGAAGATCGAACCAGTTATACTGTGATTCAGCCGAGGCGCCCATAGACTTTATAAGTCGCAGAGGTTCAACCATGGTGACCGGCCAATCAAATGCATATAGAGCACCGGTGTTATCCATTCGACTGGGCCATGAGAGCTGTAGGATGGCCACCGCGAGTACTGCCGGTTGTGCTGGATACGCACCAACTCCGCCGAAAAACTTCTTTCCTACAATGACCATAAAAAAGCAGCCAATAAAAATGAGCCACCAGGGAGCATTGAGTGGAAGCATGAAAGCGAGCAGCAGGGAAAGGCTAACGCTACTCCAATTTGAAGTGAGATCCCTTGAAGGGGCAATCTTTTCTGCAATAAAATCGATGGCAAGAGCAAAGCTGAGGCAGAGGCAGAAGACCCGTAGAGAGGCTGGGCCGAAAAAGTACAGGCTTGCTCCAATTGCAGGTATAAGGGCGATAACCCAGCGCTGGTAGATTTCGGCCAGGCCAGTTCCGACTCGGTAATGGGGGCCAACTGCCACATCAAGCAAAGGCTTGGTAGTTGCTGGCGATTGAGTGACAATATTTAATTCTTTCATGAATTATCTCCGGTGATCCAGTTGTACCGTTCACCATGAACCATTTCATGATTACAGAAATGGAGGAGCTGAACGATGGGCCGCTCTGCCGGGCAGACATTGGCGCATAAACCGCACTCATGACATGCTTCGGGGTGCAGTTTGTTTGCTGCTTCGATCTGGCCAAATTCTATCATTCGATTAACCAGGTGAACCTGGATACCCACAGGGCATATACGGGCGCATCGACCACAGTTAATGCAGGGTGCAATGGCATCAAATGGGGTCACATCTCCTGCAACGAGATAGAGACCGTTATTGTAGGTAAGAGGGGTCGTTTCTGAGTATTGTGCAAACCCCATCATTGGGCCTCCGACTACCGGCCTTGTATAACCGGAGATAGAAAGTCCCTGACTGGCAAGTACGTGTTCGATTGAACTGCCTAGTGGGAATCGAACGGTTATTGCACGGTCAATGTCCGTGCCGCTTATGGTAAGGCATTTCTGGGTGAAGGGGGAGACCCCATCAAGTGCGTCTACTATGGCGAGTAGATATTCAACATCAAGTACCCCAATGCCATGAAAACGGTAGCTTTCCCTATTGGGAATCCGTTTACCTACAATTTTTGAAATAACCTCTCGCTCAATTCGCCCCATATAGTGTTGAGGAACATATTCGACGTCAGCTAAATTCTTAAATTTAGTTTCTGCCCATGATCTTGAATCTTCGGGAGCGGTGATGCAGATGCGGGCATTTGGTGCTATTGCACTCAAACGCTTCAAAGCATCAACGACCTTGTCTGCATATTTTTCAAGAAGCAACTGCGAGGTGAGTATCGTTGTCTCCTGACGAACACCTGTGATAACAATAGTCTCAACGGGTGGAAGTTCAGGGAGATCCCCTTCTTTTGGGTATTCACGTCCGGATAGACTCCAAGGTGGAGCAACTCCAGCCGTACGTAGTCTGTTCATTGCCGCTTCCTGATCACTGGCAGCATCAATAGGGCCGTCAAATATCTTTACGGCCGGGTTTGATGTGTCACCATTGTTTTCAATAACAATGGCGGGTGATTGGAAGCTCTGGGCAGTCCAGATAGAGGTCATCTCTTTAACCGTGCCGCTAATGGAGGCACAGACACAATTTCCAATTCTTGACCTGCCTATAACCTGTCCTCTGTGGACCTGATCTCCGACCTTTACAGTGGGGATGTAGCGTACTTTGCCCGGATAATCTAAGGGGATTACTACGCGTTCAGGATCAGCAACTTGACGAATTTCAGAATCAAAGTTCGTCAGCTGTGGTACCAGCGTTTTTTTTCTAAATATGTTCAACAGTCCCTGCATGGCAACATCCTATAGTAAGTGACATGCCCCGCACGATACGTCTCCACCAACTGTGGTGAATCTGTCCGGAAGGGTCTCTAAGTGGCAACTAGTGCAATTTGTATGGTAGACTTGAGATACTGTCTTGGGGGTATGGCATCCGAGACAGGTGTGATCTTCCACTTCAAGGTACTCATCGTGTTCCAGCATTTCTGGCTCGTAGCCGTCATCGTGGCATTCCAGACAGCTATTGGTGTTTGTTTCGCTTGGCTGGAGGCCGGGGTGGCACTCTCGACAAGAAGCAGGTTTGACGTCATTACCACTTTCCTCGTGGCATTTGGCACAATCACGTTTATGGGCTTCTTTGAGGTCTGCATGGTCGAAATCCTCAGCGACATATCCTTCGTCGTGACAAGCCTCACACGAAGTCGCCTGGGTTGCAGAGTACAGTTCGTGATGGCACTGTGCACATGACTCGGCTGAGTTACTGTGTTTGCCGTGATCAAATAGTACTGATCCTGCGGAGTTCACCAGATATACACGGTCCGTCTTGACTTCCTTGGCACTTCCCAGGCAGCCAATGACAGCGCCTGAAATCGCGACAAGCATGACGATTGTCAACGACTTTGTCCAGTTCCTGCGATTTTGCTTATTACCACTCATGGCTATCCCTTAAAATGAGTCGTTCATTGTCCTCATCGCTCATTTTGTACCAACGACAGGTACGTCGAACGCAAAGGAGGAGTTTTAATTTTTGAGAATCAGATACTGAGACTTGGAAGGACATCATTTTGCAATTGTCCTGTATACAGATTTCGCCAGGTACAATGAGTGAAACATCACAGTGAGGGCATTGGACATCTTTCAGCTCCTCGTGATCTTCAACATGCATGGTTGTTTCCCGGTCCAAAACGTTGAGGTAGGGTGACATTTTACTGATCCCTACTTCGCCTCGGTTACTGGTTATTTTGAAAACTGCTTTGTTGCCTTCGTTGAGGCCCTTTCCACAATGCGGACACCAACAGTTTAGGTATGTATCTTGATTGATGTGGGTGCGCTCCATCAACGATTTCTCGCCCAAGATTTCATCTTCCCAACTGTTAGTTGGATCCGAATCTTTGTCTTTCATCGTGAACTCCGTAAAGGTGGTGTTGTTGTGACTCTGATTGGGTAATTGCGATTATTCAAAATTCAAAAAAGCGGTAAAAGGCTGATATGAAATAAATTTGTTTCTTTGCTGCGTTTTTGCAGCATTTGTGCAGCCAGTTGTGCGGTAGCGAGCCATTCTAAAATCGAGGGATCCTAGTCAATCATTCCCCGCAAAGCAACTTATTTCTTACTGAATTATTCATTTTTTCCTGTTAAACGCTGGCGGTAACTCCGCTTTTTAATGTTTTTTTTGAGACCACTCCACCATGTGTTTTGGCTGGATAAGCTGTTTTCGTGGATATGTAGAGTGTTGTAGGCTTTTGAAGGATGAGGTCACGCATCTTTTTGATTAACACAGTGTTACTGTGTGGTGTTGACAGGTTGGGAGTGTTAGGGGAAAGGAAGGTGGGGGATGGAGAAAAGAGAAATATTTTTACAGATTGGAAGAGGTATGCTTGGGAGTGGGTTTGGTTTGTTCGAGTTGTGCGAAGTCGCTTGTGGTGTTGGGGTTGTCGTCTTGGGATTGGTAAATAAATTAATCCAAATTTATATGCCTTTGATGGGTTCCATAAAATAAGTCTCCATTGTGTAAACTTGTTTCAGGACGGGACAGGATAAAAAAAAGGGATCACATATGATGTGATCCCCTTTTAAAAATAGTGTGTCGGGTTTACGGCAGATTAATAGTGTATGCGGCGTTTACAGTCGTCGTGGTTTCGGCATTTGGCCAGGTAGCACCGTTGCTGTCGGTGTATTGTCTCCAGTTGCCTTTTTCAGCATCGGCCTCGCCGTCAACCATCGTATCGATTGCAATGGCGAGATCGGTCGGCATTCCTGTGAAATAAAGTGCATTACGCGATCGCTTTTCTCTATGGCTATACAGGTAATAAAGGTGCATTGTCATAGTTGCAGATCCAGAATAGGTACCTGTGTATGTGTATTGACCGTTGCTTGTCACGTTGCTGACGATTTCAGTGAGGCCAACAGCTTTTAATGCGTCGTTGATATTAGTGAAATCGACCCCACTGACATTGTCGAAGCGACCATTTTTTGTGGTAGCACTTCCACCGTTAGTTGTACCATCACCCAGCAAATTGCCGGTGCGGTCAAAATATGAAGCTACGGAAAGTTCCCATTCTTTTACAAAGGTCGTGTAAAACTTTTTTTGCTTTGCGCTGTTGAGTACATCTTTACCTTTAATAACTGCACCAAGTATCAAACCGATGATGACCAGAACAATGGCCATTTCGATAAGGGTAAAGCCTTTATCGTTTTTGAGTATTTTTGTTTTCAAGTTATTCCCCCGGAAAATAGGTTACGTATATCTATTAGATCGAGCAGTAACCCGGCTATCCTCTGGGGACCCGTGGCTTTCCGTCTCCACCTCGCAATGGATTTGGCTTTTTCCGACTTCGTTTAATCTATAGGTATCAGAGCAAAATACATGCCATGGAAAGCAGTAGCATTGGGGTGATTGTATTAATGTTGTGAAAACAGTGATGTGGGTCGAGTGGTGATGGTGGATGTCGAGGTGGCGTGAATTACATTGTCGAAAATGATCAGTATCTATAGCCTGTTATGGTATTCAGTTACGTAAGTGTAAGAGCAGGGAAGAGGGTGAATGTCATTGTTATCATTCGTCATCACTTTTGCTGCAGGCAGGTGGGGCTGAGTTGATATCTATGCGGCCATTTTTATTGGTATCAGTGAGTTGTGCACTGTTGTAGTCAATCTGGCAGGTACTGTCGATGGTAATACAGTTGTTGCTGGTTGCACCAAGGCTAAAGAGCTGGTTGTAATGTAATACACCAATATCTGCGTTGTCTGATATGGCAGCACCCCCTGAGCAGATCGTCTCACTTGACTTGTTGCTGATATTGACACTACAACTGATAAGCTGGGTGAGCTCGTCGACAGTAACATACTGGACGATGTCATCGAACTGGTCTGTCCCATCGTTTAGGTCAGGTGCAATCGTATAACGATCGATTTCAGTTCCGTAGGAATAAAGACGTGCTTCAAGATCTGTACTATTACCGTCCAGGTTTACTGGAGTCTCCAGTTGCCTATTGAAATTATGACCAATGGACGCAATGACAAAGGCAATGTTCTCTTTTTTATTGTTTATGCAGTCGCCGTCTAAACAAACTGAAAGTCCGGTCTGGTCAGTGCCGCCAGCAAGCCAGGTACAGAGATCCTGTCCGGCGAGGTGAGGGGCGGGTAGGTAGACCAGACTGTTTTGCCACGGGTCTACAGTGTGACCGACATTGTTAAGATTAGTGGCAAGAATTCGGTTTTGGACAAAATCACCTTTGATCTCATCCCTGGCGGTGGTTACCGTCTGTCGTCCACTAGAAAGCTTATTTTTCTTGGTCATTGAAATAATAAGCGGAGCCACCGTTCCGACGATGAGTCCGAGAATGACCAGGACAATGGAGAGTTCAATGAGTGTGAATCCGTGTTTATTTATTGATTTCATAAATGAGTATACTCTTGCTGGTGGCATGACAGAGATCGTCTCCGGGTGAGCAATCCCATAATAATGACGTTGACGTGACGTCAGTTATCCCGTCCAGGCCACTGCTTACAAGGATCCATGCAGTGTCAGGGTGATCACCGCTTGCATCTCTGACAGTTTTTGTCGTCACTGTGGATATAGTCTGGTTATCGCCATTATTGTAATAGACGATATTGTTTCCCCAAGGGTCCTTCTTTGTACAGTGGTTTGTAAAGTAGGCCTGGGGTGGAATGGTTCCTGAGTGGATTACGTAGTTGATAAGACAGGTGGATACAGTTTGTAGCGTGGTATTTGCGGCAGATATTTGTTGAGAGGTTTTCATTGACATCCAGGATACGATTCCAAAACTAAGTAGCAATCCCATGGCAGTAACCACCATTGCAAGTTCAATAAGGGTGAAACCCTTCTGGTCATGGCTCTGTTTGGGTAGGTATTTTATCATTGTATTATATGCCAGCTGGTGCCTGCATGCAAATGGCGATGACTTGTACAGTGTTTCGAGTAGAAAACATGTTACTTCTCAGGGAGCATCTGCTTAATAATTTCGAGATTTTGCTTAATATCCCTGTCGTTAGGTGCTGCAATGCGAGCTTCCTGAAGTATTTCGAGTGCCTCCTCTGGCCGCTCAACTTCAATTAATGCAGCAGCGAGATTATTTGCTACATTTGGATCTTTGGAGATGTCCCAAACTCTTCTATAGAGAGCAATTGCGCCTTCCCATTCCCCTTCATGGCGATAGAGTTCGGCCTGGTGGAGCCATCTGCTGGACCTGACTTTATCATCCGTGGGTGTACGAAAAGGAGAATAGGCAGAGGTTTGTTCCTCGTAGACTGCGGCGGGTACCACCACCTCTGCGACTTCAAGCTCATGGATATAGATGGTTGCACTATTTTCAGAAGGTGTTTTTACAATCTCAAGCTGGATTGATTTATTGTCTTCCATTATTCCTGCAATGATGTTTTCAAGACTTTCGGTGATTGTGTTGAGATTAGCAACGTCAACACTTGTCATTTCAGGATGTGGTTCTATGAGTCTGTTAAGAGCCTGTTCTTCAGGAAGAAGTCCCTTAACGGATACAGCTGGAGGCGTAATAAATGGTGCGTTCCCCTCACCAGTTATGGCCGGTTCAGGGCGTGGGGTGGACTGTTCTGTATTATGTTGTGGAGCCCGGTTTCTGTTGAGTGTTGACGACAATTTGTGTTGTGTAAACCAGTTTTGCACCCATGCAGTGATAGCCACTGTGATAATTCCAAGAACAATAAAAAGAATGCTAAAAAGAACAATCCGCAACCAAGGAGCGCGCTCCCTATGAAAGGTTTTTGGCTCTTTAGCTAAAGAAAATTCTGGTTCCTGTTTTTCCTGGGCCGCAACATCTTCAAGGCGGCTTATGACATCATAGAGTTTACTCATTATTGAATAACGTCAATTCTAAGAATGATAACCATTTCAACAGTCTCTTTCGAAGTACTTATTTCCTTGAATAACCGGCCGATAAAAGGAAGATCGCCAAGTATTGGAAGGCCCGTTTCCTCCTCCTGTTCCCGTTCCATGATCAGGCCACCGAGTACAACGATGTTTTTAGGTCGGACATTGACGATGGTTGAGATCTCTCTCAGGTTCACTGTGGGAAAGGTGATGCTGTACGAGCCATCGTCACCGAGCTGCTGTTGGTCAAGGGAGACGATTTCACTCTTGATCGGTACGATATGCAGGGTCACAGAGTTGTCGTTTTTTATTACGGGAGTCACTCCCAGTAGGATACCGTCAAAAATAGCTCCAATCTCTGTAGTTATATCTTCAGTTTGACTATCACCTGTTCCTTCAGTTGTTTTTGTCAGACTTTTCAAGTATGAAACCGATTGGCCGACACTTATTACCGCAGACTGGCCGTTCATTGCCTTGAGCCGTGGATTGGAGAGAACCTTCAGATTTCCATATTGTTTTAGGGCACTGAAGACCGCATCGATTGAATAATCCTGGGTGTCTATGGCGATATTGTACAGGGAATCTGTACCATTGCCACTGACGTTAACCAGGGTTTGAGCAACCTCCAATATCGGTTCCGTACTTGTGAAAAGAGAAAGGTTTTGCCAGTCAATCCCAAGTTTTTGGCTCTCATCCAGATTCACTTCAATGATCTGGGCCTCAATCACGACCTGCTTTGAATATTTTCTGCGCAGGGTGTCCAGGTAGTCGTCCAGTTCGTGGATAAGTCTTGGTCGGCCCCGCATCATAAGCGTTCCTGTCTGGCGGTTGAGGAGGAATTCTCCCTCATCACCAAGCCGTTTGCCCACCGTGGTCTCAATATTAGAATAAATGTCGGTGAATGATTCGGTGATCTCTCCCCCTACCTCAAAACGACCGGTAAGCGGGCTTTGAACATCCTCACCGGAGCCGCTGGCCCCGCCAAGAACATCACCACCAACACTAAAGCTTGACTGGTTTATACCGGCGGCAAAGTCTAGGTGCACCGTTTTGCTCAAATAGGGATCGAGAAAGAGAGTGGAGTGTTCTTCTCTCCAGGAAATATCAAAAATAGTACAAATGGCATCGAGAATAGTTCTGACCTTGATCTCTTGATATTCTGCCGTGAGTTTATTTGTACCGATCAGAGATTCCAGTTCAGGGGCGAGTACAAGATTGAGTCCTGCCGCTCTTGCAAGAATCTGAAAAATAGGGCGATAATTCTCTTCGGTAAAGCTGGCACTGATTCGCTCGCTATCCAGAGGAGAAAGCTCCTTGAATTTTGGTTTAAGATTTAATTTTTCTGGTTCGTCAATCTGGGCAACATGTTTAACCGCTGGTCGGTTTAGGGCAGGTTCATTTTGACTGAAAAGGGATGGTTGGTTTTCTGGGTAAACAGAAGGTCGCGGTTCAGTCGGTGGTAGAGGTTGTTTTTGTGAACACCCCTGAATGAGCAATACGATTATCATAAGGATGAGAGTCTGGAGCATCTTCCTTCCGACTGATACTGGGTTGTTCCGGCAAGGTGCAGCAGATAGGTGATATGGTGTTGCTCGTTGATTCATAATGTGGTTTGTCTCTATTATTAGAAAGTGTAATTATGGTACGTCATATAAACGGGCTGGCTTGGTTATTGGTTGTCTACATCTGAATTATTTATACCAGCCTCTCCCTGTTTGTTTTCTCTATTTAATAATTTGCCTGCTTCGAGGGTTACTTTTTTTCCTGGTGACAGAGTGAAGTTTTGCACAGGTGTAGAAAAGATAACTTCATTCTGGTTGATCAACGCTACTGTAAAACCCAATCCTTTTTGCCCTTCATGGTAAATCTTGCCATTGATCAGACAGTAGTTTCCACGTTTACCACTGGCGATGGTTGTTAAGTGTATTTCCTGAAGGGCCGCTGTCTCTGTCTTGTTGGAAGTATTATCTGGATTAAGTGGCTGGGCCGTGGGTGGGCGGAAAAAAGGGTCTCTTCCCTTGAACATGGTCCTGGGAAGGAGTTCTCTGAGTTGGTCTGCCATCTCATTTTCTGGAATATTTTGTAGCGCCTGGTGCATTGCAAGTCTATGCCCGGTTGGCAAAGGTTGTGTTTGGGTGATCGCCCAGATAACGACACTCACAGCCATCGTCAAGAGTACCAGCGGAAGCAGCGCAAGTACAATGGAGCGAATATTATTTACTGGCAGGGGCATAGATAATAACCTTGAAGGTGAAAAATGAGTCTTCCGCTTTTCTGTCCTGCGTTGTCTTTCGAGCTTGTTGTATCTGAATCAGTACTCTGACCATCTTCTGATTTAAGTGCTGCCGAAAAATAGTCGAGGATAAAAGGTCTGTCTTTTCGATATAGGTCACTAAAGCGCTGAACTAACGTATCGTAGGTCAGGCCATTCCACGTTTCGTCGATCTTTTCCCACTGTGGTTCGCCGATTTTTTTTTGATAATAAGGGCTTGAATCAATAAATTTCATATATTTATCGACCTGTTCGTAGGCGCGGTTAAGCTGTAATTTTCGTTCCTGTAATGTTTTCAGAGCAAGGTCGTAGTGACTGCTTGTCTGAAATGCCGTACAAAACAGATAGAGGCAGACCGCAAAGGCTATCATACAGGTACTCTGGAGGAACAGGGCAATTGGTGATGCTTTGGGCAACTCATGACTCATTGGTTTGCCCTCCTGGTTGTGGGAAAAGGTTGCAGTGGATGATTCCTGTCCTGTCAGTCTCCCGGTAATTCCAGGTAAGGTCTGTTACACCGAAGGTCTCATTTAAGGCCAATGCTGTTTTTTCAAACCTGGTTGTTACCTCCGTGTAGCTTCCTTCACTGATGCAGGTGAGAGAGAGGGTGAAGCCTTTTGTCTGAATTTTTTCAGGGATACTGAGTTCTTCAGATGTCCCGGGAGTTTCGCTATCCCCTGGTACTGGCTCCGCTTGGGAGGGCATGCTGAGGGTCTCGACTTCTGCAAGTGCCTGACGCTGCAATTTGAGCTCTGTAATTCGGACCTTTTGGGGTAGAGCTTCCGAGAGTTGTTTTGCCAGCGTGTCCAGGCGAAAGTCCTCTTGAGCTTTTGTCCGAATGTTTACTAATCTTTCGAAATTATTGAGTATTGTGTTCTGGGGCATTCTGTCTGCGATCGCCCCTCTCTGTAGTTCAAGCTCGGTTGTTATCGTCTGGTATGTGTTCCGTTGTTCTTTTATTAGGGGTTGATAGTACAGCCAGCCTGCGAGCAGTGTCACCGCGGCAATACCTGCTACAATTGCCGCCATTCTTGTGATCGACTGAACCTGCCATATTTTGGCAAAATCTTTCGGGATGAAATTGTAGTCAGAATTGGCAAAATATGCGCCAAAAAGATGGGGGTAACGGAGGATGTCAGTTTGTTCTGGCGTCTTTATTGCTTTACTGAAGTCCGGTTGCCATTCCTCTATGTCCAGATTTTTCAGATCTATTGTTTTTCTCCCTTGTCCAAGGCATAGGATGTTGAAATCGTCTATGCCATGGTCCTTTCTTAAGGTTACCCTGGCAAAATCCACCGCATTAGGAATGAGAGCCTCTTCCACCTGTCCATCGCTTGTCTGGGCCAGGGACTGATTGTAAATGGGGATACCATTTTTAACCACGAGGACTTGACTAAAGCGCAAACCTATTAAAAAGATGAGTACAGCCTTGTCTGTTACTGTTCTTATAAGGCCTGCTATAGCGACCGCTGTTGGAACCATTTGACATGTTTTTATACCCGTCAGGGAGCTGATTTGTGGCAGGTTATTAATCAGATCTTCTTCGTGGATAAAAACCGAATTGATACTATTTCCTTTCCCTGGAAGAGTGCTGCTTTTGTGGAGCAAGCTTGTCGTATCCATGGCAATGCCAAGATCGGTGAATCTTTTTTTAATTTGCAGGGCGAGGAGCTCAGGTTTAAGCTTTGGAAATGTATCTGTATAGAGGTGGTAATCCTCTGGAGTGAATGTGTAGTAGACAGCTCCTTTGTATGTTGTATCAAGTGTTTTTGTCTCCACCACCCCCGCAAAAGTAACTGTGTCTTTTGTGCGAGACAAGACCTGGGTGGTGAAATAGCCACCTTCAGGTCTTTGTTGAATACACCACTGTTTACTGCGGATCATGAGTCTGTTCCTTGAGGTGGATGAGAAAAGGTGAAATTTTCTATAATACTGTTATTATTGTGAATGTAGTTAGAAGCCGGCGAGGTTGTCCCGAGACGAGAGAGTACTCCATTTGGTTTACTGACAACAAAAAAATATGTAAAAGCTGTAATAAGAATACAAAGAGTGGCAAGGGCGAGAGGTAATCCAATGACAGCTGTTTTTAATCTGGAGGTGTTGATATCTTTCATGGTCGTAATTGCCGTCTGTATATGTCTCCTTGAGAGGTTCCTGGTTGCATCGAGACTTGCAAGGAGCAGGGCTCGATCCATTATTCTGTTGATAAGCCGAGGGATGCCCTGGCTGGCCTTATGAAGTAACCTGCAGCCTGAAGTGGAGAGGAAGATGTCCTTTCCTCCTGCTCGCTGCAGGCGATATGCGACATAATGTGCAACCTGGGTAACATGTAAAGGCTGTAGTCGTTCCTGGACCACAATGCGCTGGACCAGTTGTCCGAGTTCTGGGTTGGTCAGGACGTTTTCAAGTCCTGTCTGGCCTATGAGCAAAATTTGCATCAGCTTACGCTTGCCGGTTTCAAGGTTTGAGAGCATACGTAACTGTTCAAGGGTTTGTATCGGCATATTTTGTGCTTCATCAACAATAATAAAAAGTTCTCTGTCTTCTTCAGCCATTTTGAGTACCTGGTTTTGGAAGATCTGTAAAAGTTGCGCGGTCGTTGTCTGTTCACAATATTCCAGACCAAGCTCACCTAGGAGGAGCTGGAGAAGACCGGTCGCATCCACTGCAGGACTGAGGATGAGCAACGGTATTTTCCTGCTATCCAGGTCTTCAAGGAGGCGTCGCTGTATCAGGGTTTTTCCAAGGCCAGCCTTACCCGTAAGCACCATGAAGCCTTCACCATTTTTAATTGCGTGGCTGAGTATTTTGCCCGCGGACAGGTGGGTTGGAGCAGGATAAA
This sequence comes from Desulforhopalus sp., assembly GCA_047619065.1. Lineage (GTDB taxonomy): Bacteria > Desulfobacterota > Desulfobulbia > Desulfobulbales > Desulfocapsaceae > Desulforhopalus_A. Next base: position 74,640 of record JBLHNA010000019.1, on the reverse strand, counting down.
AAAAATCCGGATCCGGGCTGAGACCAAATGGGGCCGCACTAAAACCATAGAGGTTTAAATATTGAGCGGTTGGTTGTTTGAAGGCGACCATCTCTATCCAAGTTGTGAAATCATGTTGTATACAGGGCCCAGCAGGCCGAGAGCAATTATCGCGAAAATGAAACCGGCGACCACAATAATGAGTGGCTCAATAGTCTTTGACATTGCCGAAACCAATTTGTCTACCTGTTTCATATAATGGCTGGCAAGAAGGGCAAATTGTTCCGGCATGTTTCCGGTTTGCTCTCCTACCCGTACCATGCGTAGTACAAAGGGCTCAAAATAAGCAAAGGAATTGATCGCCTTTGACATGGGATTGCCTTCACTGATCTCTTTGCGCATGAGCCGAACACCGTTTTTGAGAATCTGGTTGGAAACGGACTGTTCCATAAGGTCCATAGAGCGCAGAATGTTGACTCCGGCATCTGTCAACATGGCGGTATATTCAAAGAAAAATGCAAGCTGTGAGGCCCGGATGACGCTTTTGATCAGAGGCACGTGGTTCCACATCTGGTCCCAGATGTATTGTATCTTTGTATTACGCTTTGTCAGGGCGTAAAAAAGAGCAAAGGTTGCCATTATTACGGGAATGACCGGCCACCAACGGTTAAAAAAATCAGTTGTTGCTATGAGGATTCTCGTCGTAATCGGAAGGTCTTCAATGCCCATGGAAGCAAAAAGATCCATGAGTTGAGGGAGTACAAAAAGCATCCAAAAGGCCAGAGCTCCAAACATCGCACAGAGTACGACTATGGGATAAATTAAAGCTCGACGGGTTGAGCTGATGATATATTCCACTCTGTCTATATGGTCCGCCCCATCCCTTAAGGTTCGATCCAGGTTACCTGTCTCTTCTCCAATAGAAATAAGGGGCAGCATAATTTTGGGGATGATGGGGGGTGCTTCCTTGAGGGCTTCAGAAAAAAGCAAGCCATCATCAATACGCTTGTTAATTGTAGTAAAGGTTTCGCTGATTACCGGATGACAAGGAGGTCTGACCATATCATCTAGTGCTTCACGCAATGGGACTCCACCTTGGATTAACAGAGCAAGGTTTCTGAAAAATTCAGCAAGGATAGGCCGTTTGAGAGCCCGACCTGGCATGGGAAGAGGTGGAAATAGTTTTTTTCTGTAATCTACAAGGGTTTCTCCTTTTTTTTCTACAGTGCCAAAGAGGTCTTCAAGAGAAGAGAACCGACCCTTATTGCGGGTCATGTCCCCTGCGCCGTTCATGGTCTGGTAGCTGTAGTGTGGCATTAGCCGATCACCCTGATAAGTTCTTCTACACTGGTGATTCCTGCACGAACTTTGTTAATTCCTGAGGATCGAAGATCAGTGAATCCTTCAGCCCTGCATGCATCTTCTATTGCGTCAAGTGAAGCATCTTTTGATATGAGTCGCATGATTTGATCACTTATAGGAATAACCTCTGAGATGGCGTCCCGGCCAAGATATCCTGTTTCCTGGCAATGATTGCAACGGCCTGCCTTGTAGTAGGTTCCGGTTGGATCAAGTCCAAATTCCTGGATTGCCTCGGGGGAAACTTCCGTTGGTTCTTTACAAAAGGTGCAAAGCCTTCTTATGAGGCGTTGAGCTATGATACCTCTGAGAGAAGTGGACATCAAATAAGGAGAAATCCCTAAATCTTTTAACCTGGCAAGAGCCGCAAGTGCACTGTTGGAGTGAAGTGTCGAGAGGACAAGGTGGCCAGTAAGTGCGGCCCTTACAGCGAGCACGGCTGTCTCTTCATCTCTGATTTCACCGATCAGCATTACATCCGGATCCTGACGAAGAAAGGTGCGTATGGCGGAGGCAAAGGTATAGCCTGCACGAACATTTACCTGGGTCTGACGGATCATCAGAAGTTCATATTCAATGGGGTCTTCAACGGTGAGGATGTTTTTTCCAATGGCGTCCTGTTCCCGTAGGGCCGCATAGAGTGTGGTGGTCTTACCTGATCCTGTGGGGCCTGTGATAAGAACCATCCCATGGGGGAGTTGGAAGGTTTTGCGGAGCATTTTCTGTTTTGCTTCTCCAAATCCCAGTTCCTGGAGATTAAAGGTTGACGAGCCCCTTGACGGTAAAAGGCGCAGCACCAGGTTCTCACCAAAATTGGTCCTGACAGATGAGACTCTGATATCAAAGGTGTCTCCAAAAAAATCAAAAGACATTCTACCGTCCTGGGGCTTTCGCTGTTCGGCAATATCCATTCCGGAGTTGACTTTGATGTTGGTTGTCAGGCGGCTGTGGAGGCTTACAGGAAAGACATAGATCGGCTTGAGCACTCCATCGATACGGTACATAACCCGGGAGGAAATATCACTGGGAGTGATATGGATATCTGTTACCCGGTAACTGATGGCGGAGCCGAGTAGATTGTCGACGAGTTTCTGTACATTGACATCAATATTGGGGTTAAGCCGCAGTTTATTGGTAATCGATTTGATCTCATCTTCTATGGGGTGTTCAATGAGATAATAAAAACGCTCGATCATTCTCTGGAGCTGGTTGGCGCCGGCAACATGGACGTGGACGATGAGTCCTGTTATCCTGTAGGCCTGTTCAGCCGCCAGCTTTGAAAATGGGTCAGCTATAGCGATGTGGAGTGCATTCTCTTCTTTTTTGATGACCAGAAATTGGTAATGAGCTGCCACTTTGCCTGGGACCAGTGCTAAAAGCTTCGGGTCGGGGAGAAAGTTTCTGAGGTCAATAAAAGGACTGTCACCCTGTTTTGCAAGGACCAACGCAAGGTCAGAGTCTGTGATCAGTCCCAGGCGAATTAGACATTCCCCCATGCGCTCGCCCGTGGCGTTTTGTTCTCGCAGTGTGAAGTCGAGATGGTCGTGGGTAATGAAGCCTTGGTCTATGAGTAAATCTCCAAGTCTTGGTGATGCCCCCATTTGCACTGTTCCTATTGATTGAAAATGTTTTGTATTCCAACTATTCTGTAGGGAAATAATTAGATCGGATTTGTTGACTATAAAGATATCATAGCGATAGCGAAATGTAAAATTTATGCCCTGCTTTTCAGGAAGATAGCGCTGTTTCCTTCCTTTGTAGGTGAGGAATTGTGGGGGCTTTTAGGAGTGGTTGTCATGTTTTGTCCTTAAACTCTATGTCAGGTAATAATTACAATAAGTTAGTGGTGTTCTTTTGAAGTATGTTATTCTACTCTAGCCTTGCCCGTGTAAAGATCAAAAAAAATGCAGCGAAATATTACAGGAGTTGTGATGTCTTTTCAGCCCAAAAAGTTACCGTTCGTTTCTGCCTGTCTCATCTCATTTTGTACTGTTTTGTTTTTTTCTACCTTAAGTCTCGCTCAGGTTGTAACCATTCCACTAACGCTTGATGAACACATCCTCACCTCTCTGCTTGTTGACTCTGCTTTTACCGGAAAAGGGCGTAGTACTGAAGTAGTAGGCCGGGAGGGTGATTGCCTTTTCGTGAAGCTGGAAAACCCGAAATACCGTATTGAAAAAAATCTGTTAAAGCTTGAGATGGCACTGACTGTACATGGTGGAACTGAAATAGGTGGTCGGTGTCTTTTCCCCCTGCAATGGGAGGGCTATCTTGTGCTCTGGCAAAACCCAATTTTTGTTGGCGATGAATTTGCCCTCTCGTTTAAGATAGAAGATTCTCAACTTTTAAATCAAAATAGAGAACCTGCCGGTATTGCAGGGGTGGTTTGGGATCTTGTGAAGCCGAACATTTATGAATATCTGGAACGGGTTAAGATCGATTTAGCTCCACCCGTCTCGCATTTGCAAGCCTTCCTCGGTCCTCTGTTTAAAAAAGAGGCGCAGACTACGACCTCTGCCATGCTTGATTCCCTCCATCGGGGGAAGGTATATGTGGCGGACCAAAAAATGACAGTTGAGTTGGTGGCCGAGGTTGATGAGACGTATCAACCTGTAGCTGATGTCGTCCCGCTTACGCCACAGGAGCGGGCAGAAATTATAACACTATGGGAAAGATGGGATTCCTTGCTTGTTCATCTCATCTCTATGATGGCCCATGGGGTTTTGGATTCTCAGGAGCGTCAGTTACTCATGGATAGCTTGCTTGAGTCCCGCTATGCATTTTCAGCAGCCCTTGAAAAAACAGAACTTGACGGGGATCTTGTTCGCGTCCAGTTTCTGGAGGTGTGGAAAAGTCTTGGGCCTCTTTTTCGCAGGCAACTGTACTCCCAGTCATCAGGTAACAGCCTTGGCTTTCTTGCATTTTTTACAGCAGGCGATGCTCTGGCTCTTTTTGATGCCATGGGGCCCACCTTTGGCATTGAACTGAGTCAGGAGGGCTTGTTGTATCTTGCAGAAATGTTATCTGGAGAATCAACACCACTTCCATACCTGCTTGAACTCGATGAAGGACTACGGGAATTTTTTGATCTTAAACCCCAGGAAAAAGGTGGTTCTTATATGGAAGAAATGAAAGAAATTGACCTTCCAGAAGATGAGACCGTGGAACCGCTTTCGTTTCTGTTTGATCTTTTGATCAGCCCGGTTTATGCGGAGGGGACCACAAAAATCCCTGGATATCCAGAAATTATAAAGTGGAAGGTTCCAGCTGATCCGTACCCGGATTATGTGGACAGGGTTCGTGACGTGTTAACGCGAGCGGTTGACACGATTCTTGATGGGGAGGATATTCCTCCGTCTCTGAAAGGAATTTTTGCTGAGATGATTCCGGCCATGGCCTGGCAGGAAAGTTGTTTTCGTCAGTTTGTGGTGAAAAAGAAAAAATTGACCTACCTGCTCTCCTACAATGGGAGTTCTGTTGGTGTTATGCAGATCAATGAACGAATCTGGCGAGGTCTTTATGATCGGAATCGTCTGCGTTGGGACATTGACTATAACGCTGTGGCCGGTTGTGAAATATTGGCCCTCTATCTGAACCGTTATGTCCTGCGTGATGCGTCATGGGCAAAAGGTGACAAGCCTCGGTTGCTCGCCCGTCTTCTGTACTCCATGTATAATGGTGGCCCGGGGCAGTATAAGAAATTTTTGCAGAGAGAAAAGAGTGGTAAGCACTATAAAAGCGACCAGCTCTTTGCTGAAAAGCTCAACTGGACCATGAAAAAAAAGTGGGAGAAGATTCGTCTATGCCTAGTTGGGGGCTGACCCAACTATGATGGACTCATAAAAATCTCAATCTACTTCGTTGTATATCTTACCCCGGTAAACGGGAAATGAGCCAGGCTAAGTACCTTGAGACAACTTATTCTCTCGGAAACAAACAAGAAAATAAGTTGTAAGGTACTAAAGCGACGATTGGCCATACCATGTGTATTGTCAAATCGTCGCTTAAGACATACGCCTCCTATATCGAACTTTTGCCAGAGTCCATCTGTACGGGCAAGATGACTTTTTACAGATTTATCAAGTATGTTATGAACATTTAAATAAAAGCTGCTTTTAGCAGTTCATTTCAACTCGTGATATTCTCATCTTTGATGTTGTTTCGATTATAGCAATGTTCTTTTTCTCGGTGAGCGTTGCTGTCTGGAGCGCATCGCTCCGTCCAATAGAAAAGTGTATTGACAATAGGCAATGTAAATGTACAATACAGGTGTGTCGTGAATGTATATGTACTGTAAGGGCAGTATAGCCGAAAACTTTAATACACCTTGAAACTATGGAACTTACAGAGAAGCAGCAACAATTTTACGAGTACTTACAGGATCGGATGGATGAAGAGGGGCGTGTCCCCAGTCTGCGTGAAGCTGCGGTTGAGCTTGGGGTCAGTCATACTGCAGTGGCTCAGATGATGAACCAGCTGGAGAAAAAAAATGTTCTTGAGCGGGAAGGGCGCTACGGCAGAACCATTCGCCTTTTCGGTACATCAGGAGAAAGCAGACGATTTACCGGTGGACGTGAGTTGCCTGTGATTGGACAGATTACTGCCGGTCTTCCCATGTACGCACAACAGGAATGGGAAGGGACCGTCGTTGTTGATGAGTCTATTTTTGCAGGAGAAAACCTGTTTTGCCTGCGCATAAAAGGGCAGTCCATGAAAGATGCAGGGATCTTTGACGGTGATCTTGTCGTCTGTGAACCTCGCCAATATGCCGAAAATGGTGAGATTGTGGCCGTTTTGATAAAGGGCGAGGAAGCAACTGTTAAACGTTTTTTTCTCTTTTCTGATCATATCGAATTACGGCCTGAAAATGAGGGATTTCCGGTTATGTGTTATCCCTTTAGCGAACTGCTGGTGCAGGGAAAAGTTGCGGGAGTGATTCGTGGTAAACACAGAGGTTTTGATGGTAACGGGCAGTAAGATACCCTCTCCAGGAGTGGTGGATTTGGCCTGCCCACCCGTTGCCCACGGGATTGAAAAGTTATGCAGAATTTCTGTTGGTACCTGTGGGTACTCGTACACCGAATGGGTGGATAACGGCTTTTATCCCAAAGGAACAAAAACATCTGATATGCTTGGTTTGTACAGTCGCTGTTTTTCTGTGGTCGAGCTTAATTACACCTGGTACCAGATGGCAAGGGCCGATGCCATTTCCCGGATGGTTGAAAATGCCCCCGCCCATCTTCTGTTTGCAGCAAAACTGACAAGGACCATGACCCACGATCCCGGGACTGACTGGAAAGAACAGTTGGCCGCCTATAGGCAAGGCATTGCTCCTTTAAAAGACAGGCTTATGGCAATTCTCATTCAGTTGCCTCCTGATTTTGAGAGATCTGTCGCAAATCGTAACTACCTGGCGGGCTTACTTGGGGGGCTGGAAGGCCTACCGCTGGCTGTTGAATTTCGTCATGCTTCCTGGGCCATTGATTCTGTTTTTGTAGAGCTGGAAAGAAGAGAGATAAGTCTTGTCGCAGTCGATGAACCGGAGCTGCCCGGACTCTTTCCTTTTCTTGATGTGGTAACAAATCCAAATCTCTTTTATCTGCGTTTTCATGGGCGAAACAGAACTGGCTCGCGTTCGGGGAATATGCAGAAAAAATTCAACTATGATTATTCCGATGAAGAGTTGAGGACAGTGTGTGACCGCCATCTGCTTCAGATGGCCGCATCGTCTGCACGGGGTGTTGTCTTTTTTAACAACCACGTCCGGGCACGGGCACCCGAGAACGCAAAGCGCCTGGTTACCATGCTTGGAAGACAGAACGAAATGAATGGTGGCTTTCATGGCTAGTGGGTTTTCCATGGGAGAGCGTTCGGTTCTCCACTTTAACGTGGCTGATTTTGCCGTGGCGGTTGAACGTATTGCAGATTGTAGCCTACAGGAAAAATCCTTGATCATTGCTCCCATACAGGCAGGTCGTGGGCTGGTGTATGATATGAGTGAGGAGGCATACCGCGATGGGGTGCGTAAAGGGATGGCCATAAAACAGGCCATGCGTATGTCTAAAAAAGCAGTTCTTCTCTCACCTCGTCCCCAGCTTTATCAAAAGGCCATGGGGGCGTTTTTAAAAGAGCTGCAAAGCTATTCCCCACTTATTGAGTCAGGTCATATGGATGGACATTTTTTTGTCGATGTTACCGGCACCCACAGACTGTATGGTCCTCCTCCTGATGTGGGCTGGCGGGTACGGCGTAATGTGCGTAAACATCTCGGTATTAATCCAATTTGGGCCCTGGGTTCAAACAGACTCGTTTCCAAGGTGGCGTCCAGGCTTGTGAAACCTGTGGGGGAGTATATTGTCACCCCGGGGGATGAGGCGTCTTTTTTGGCCCCTTTACCCATAGATCTGCTTCCTGGTCTTAATGCCCAAGAGCTTCTGAAAATGAGGGAATTTCATTTAACCACCATTGGTTCGCTTGCGGAGCTGAGTCCAGGCCAACTCATGGTGCCTTTTGGCAGGCGATGTGAACTCCTTCATGCCATGAGTCATGGTGTTGATGATACCATGATATGTAAACCCTCCATGGCAACAGATGTGGTTGCGGGGGAGCATACTTTTGCAAATGACACCAGTAACAGCAAAGAAGTGGAGGCTATCCTTGCCACACTTGTTGGTCGGGCAGGTCTTCAGCTTCGAGGAGAAAAAAAAGTGACGAGGCGGGTTGGTCTCTGCTTGCGTTACAGTGATGGAGGCCAGGTGATCAGGCAGGCCACCCACAAAACAGGGACATCTTCAGAGTTTTTGTTGCAGGAACTTGCACTTTTGGCATTGAATCGTTGTTGGCAAAGGCGGACCCGAATCAGGTACTGCCGACTGGTGTGTGACAGGTTGCAGCGTGAATCTCCTCAACTCTCTCTCTTTGGGGTTGAGAGTGGCAGAACGTCTGAACCAGGAAGAATAGAGGGCGCGATGGATTCTATTCGTAAGCGCTTTGGGAGTGATAGTATTGGTATTGGCCGTAAATACAGTTGCTCCTAATGTGCACATTTTTCGCTCCTGTCGTTTCACCTCATTTTTAAAACCATTGGCGATTATGTTTTTATTCCGCGTTCGCTCCTACTACTCCCTGCTGCAGGGAACATCTTCTCCTGAATTTCTTTGCCAAAGAGCAAAGTCCATGGGCTATAAGGGGCTTGCGCTAACCGATAGAGATAACCTCTACGGGCTCTGGCGTTTTTTGAAAGGCTGTAAGCAAACGGGTCTCAAACCCATTGTCGGGGCGGAGATTTCAGAACCCGGATCAGATCGACTGATTACCTGTCTTGTTCAAAATAAAGATGGGTACAGCAATCTCTGCCGTCTTATAACTGCGAGACAAACAAAAGAAAATTTTAACCTTGCGGGTGATGTATCTGCTTTTGGTAGTGGCTTGGTGATTCTTGCTTCAGATATGGACCTGCTTGATATATATCATCGGTCTCAGCTTTTTGTGGTAGCGGATCTTGGGAACAAGCCAGGGCGTAATGGGCGGGCGCTCCGCATACATGCTGGGGCTCTAGGAATTCCTGCAGTGGCAACTGCGAACAGTCATCTCGCTACGAGGAAAGAAAGAGGATTGTACCGTTTGGTGCGGGCTATAGCAGAGGGGCGATGCCTGGATGTACAGGCACTGCAGGAAAAAAACTGTGAAGTCAGCTATATCCACACGGAAGATGACTATAGCGAGCGGTTCGCAATCTGGCCTGAGGTTGTGAGTGTCACGGAGGAAATTGCAGCTCTTTGCCCGTTTACTGGGCCGGAATTTGGAGTGGTCATGCCTCCATGGAGAGGGGATGGATGTCGCGGTGCCCAAGCAGAATTAAGAGACAAAACCTACCATGGAGCAAGAAAGAGGTACGGGGATGATCTCGGTGAGGAGGTTGTCGAGCGGCTTGAGTATGAACTGCGAATTATTGAAGAGATGGGGTTTTCTTCATATTTTCTGGTGGTGCGAGATATTGTACACCGGAAAAAAGAAGATGGAACAAGGGAAAAACGCAGAATCTGTGGGCGAGGGTCAGGGGCCGCATCTCTGGTTGCCTATTGTCTCATAATTACTAATGTTTGCCCGGTTAAATATAACCTCTACTTTGAACGCTTTCTTAACCCGGAGAGAAAGGATCCCCCGGATATTGATATTGATTTTTCCTGGGATGAGCGTGATGCTGTCATTTCCGATGTGCTCAACGATTTTAAGGGTTATGCGGCAATGGTGTGTAACCATGTTTGTTTTCAGCCTCGAATGGCCATCAGGGAGACGGCAAAAGTGTTTGGCTTGCCGGGGTACGAGATCTCGCGTCTGACCTCAAAAATTCCGTATATGCACAGCGGTGGAGGGGGGAATTTAAATGATACATTGACAGCTCTCCCTGCTTTTAGGGATCAGGATCTTGCAGCACCTTGGCCGGAAGTGCTTGGTCTGGCGGAACAGCTGATCGGATTGCCGAGATATCTTTCCGTTCATCCTGGTGGGGTGGTGATCACTCCCAGGCCGATTGATACCTATGTCCCGGTGGAGCTTGCCCGTAAGGGCGTACCTATTATTCAATGGGAAAAAGATTCAACCGAAGAGGCGGGACTTGTCAAAATTGATCTATTAGGTAACAGAAGTCTTGGAGTGATTCGCGATGCGGTCGCAGCAGCGCGTGGACAGGGCGCATTACTGGATGAAAACAACTGGCACCCTGAAGATGATGTTGCAACTAAACGTGCTGTTGCTGCAGGAAAAACCATGGGGTGTTTTTATATAGAGAGCCCAGCCATGCGGCTTCTGGAACAAAAAGCCGGGAGCGGGGATTTCGAACAACTGGTTATTCAGTCATCTATTATCAGGCCTGCCGCCAATGAGTTTGTTCGTGAATATGTTCGCAGGCTGCACGGTGGCAGCTGGGCACCGCTCTGTGATCAAATAGGGGATATCCTTGATGAAACGTTTGGCTTGATGGTGTATCAGGAAGATGTTTCCAAGGTTGCTGTGGCCCTTGCTGGGTTTAGTCATGGAGAGGCTGACGGGTTGCGTAAAATTCTCTCTAAAAAAGATAAGGTAGTTCGTCTCCATGCGTATAAAGAGAAGTTTTTTGCAGGCTGCGTCAACAATAAGGTTGCTGTTGACGAGACTGAGCGAATGTGGGACATGATGATGAGTTTTGACGGCTACTCATTTTGCAAACCCCATTCTGCATCCTATGCCCGGGTGTCCTTCCAGGCCGCGTATCTGAAATGCCATTATCCAGCGCAGTTTATGGCCGCGGTGATCTCAAACGGTGGGGGCTATTATTCAACTTTTGCCTATGTATCGGAAGCCAAAAGAATGGGGTTGCGTGTGTTGTCCCCCGATGTTGCCAAAAGTGAGATTGCCTGGACTGGAGTGGATACAGAGGTTCGGGTAGGCTTGATGTCCGTCCACGGACTGTCGGAAAAATTCCTTAGCCGTATCCTTTGTGCGCGAGAAAAAAAACCGTTTGAATCGGAGTATGATTTTTTTGCGAGGACGGCTCCCGCAGATAATGAGGCCCGTGCACTTATTCATTGCGGTGCGCTCGATAGTATCGCAGGTAATTTAAATAGGACGGTTCTCTTGTGGCAATGGGCAAGCTTTCAACATGTAAAACAGGATAGGTCCTGCGGAACGCTATTTCATGCCCCCTTACCGGAGCCTCCAAGGTTACCGGCACCAGATGGTCTGATTCTTTTGCGAAGGGAATACAAAGTACTTGGTTTTCTCTGTCACCATCACCCTTTGGAATTCTTGCATATAAATAGGTCGCAGAATAGGAAAATTACGGGAGGTTTCGTCAAAATTAAAGATTTGCCTACTCGTGTAGGGCAGCGGGTGACTATTGCGGCTTGGTTGCTGACAGGGAAACTCATATCGACAAAAACAGGGGAAGTGATGGAATTTCTCACATTTGAAGACGAAACTTCAATAGTTGAAACAACTTTTTTCCCTAACATTTATACAAACTATGCACATCTGCTGCAAAGCGGTAGAGGCTATAAGCTCTTAGGGCTCATTGAGGAGGATTTTGGTGCTCTTACTTTTACTGTAGAAGCAGTGGATCCTATAACTATCACGTAATTTTAAGTTGAAAAAAAATCTACAGGTGTATATTCTCTACATATGGATTTTTAATTTTACGTATGGGTAAAATGAGCGAGAAAAAACGTATACTTGTGATTGATGATGAACCGACGGCTCTGGATGTGGTATCTAGAATCCTTGAGCATGCCGGCTATGAGGTATTAGTTGCGAAAAATGGCCAGGAGGGAGTCGACCTTTTTAGAGAGCAACCCTGTGATCTGGTTGTGACGGATATGGTTATGCCTGTAAAAGATGGTCTTCAGACTATTTTAGACCTTCGGGTTGATGCGCCAGATCTACCCATCGTAGCGATTTCAGGTGGTGGTAATATTTCCAAAGAAAGGTATCTTGCCGTGGCAGGTTATCTTGATAAGGTTATTACAGTGGGCAAGCCGTTTACCGTGGATGTCCTCACCAGTGCAGTTAAGCAGTTGCTCGATGCACAAAATACGGATTCGGAATAAACGACAAAATCCCTTAACTGGACGTAGTATCCCTTCATTGTATTACTCACCGTAATTATTTGCATTAGTGTTTTTCCCTTTAAACATGTTATTTAAACATTACAACTGGAAGTTATGTGCTTGCAAGGTCCTGATCGCGTGCCATGAATATTGACCCGTTGACGACTATTGTGTAGATTCATCTTTTCCGGCCTAATGATTAATTGATCAGATACTAGAGCTTTGTGCTCTTGAGTGTGAGATTTGAGGTGATATATGAATGCAGTTGTAGAAGTCGGCATGACTTTGAACTATGTGGTCGATTCGTGCTGTACAAAATACAGAGATCTCCACGCCATAGGTATGGCTATGGAAGAGCCTATTACCTATGGGACCTTCCATAAACGGATACTTGCCCTTGCCACGAGATTGATTAAAGAAGGGATACGAAAGGGTGATCACGTTGCTATACTCAGCGAGAATTCCCATAACTGGGGCATTACGTATCTAGCCATTGTTCGCATTGGTGCTATTGCGGTTCCTATTCTTCCTGATTTACCAGAAAGTGATGTTCATCATATTCTCAACGAGATGCAGGTAAAGGCACTTTTTACTACGCAAAAACAGATTGAGAAAATATATGAAATGCGCAGCGAGCTCAAGGGAGTTGTCATAACCCTTGATGACTATACTGCAGACATTAGTATCGTCCCTGTCACAACCTTTGCTACCTTTCTAGCAGAAGCCATAATAGCTTTTGACGAAAATCCTGACGATCCTGTCTTTCCCATGGTGGCCGAAGATGATCTCGCCGCAATATTGTATACATCTGGAACGTCTGGCTATTCAAAAGCCGTAATGCTCAGTCATAAAAATTTGACGGCTAACGCATATGCTGCTGCTGCTTTAATGGATATTCCCCCTGGGTCGGTGTGGTTGTCCATTCTGCCTATGTCTCACACCTATGAGTTTACCTGTGGTTTTATGCTGCCGCTGCTCTGTGGCGGTCGTATCGCCTATGCTGGTAAATCACCGACGCCTGCAATTTTACAGAAACTGTGCGCCTACGAGAAGCCTTTTGCTATTTTTGCAGTACCTCTTGTGCTGGAGAAAATTTATAAAAAACGGGTCATGCCGCAGGTAGAAAAGAGTCCCGTTTTAAAAATGATGTGTAAGGTGGGTATGAGCCGAAAACTGATTTATCGCAAGATCGGGAGAAAACTTCTCACGTTTTTTGGTGGTAATCTCAAACTGATGGGAGTTGGAGGCGCGGCTCTTAACCCGGATGTTGAAAAGTTCTTACATGAAGCAAAGTTCCCATATCTCATCGGCTATGGCATGACTGAGTCTTCACCACTTATCGCAGGCGGGCCCTCCGGAGACACAACTATTGCAGTTGGTTCCACAGGTAAGCCGATTTCGGGTGTAGAGATTAAGATAGTCAATCCTGATCCGGAAAGCGGTGTCGGAGAAATTTCTATCTGTGGGCCGAGTGTGATGCGAGGCTATTATGAAGATAAGGAAAGCACTGATGCCGTTCTTAGTCATGATGGCTGGTTATTAACTGGCGATCTTGGACGCATTGACGAGCAGGGGAACTTGCATGTCTCCGGCAGGTCTAAAAATGTGATTGTCATGCCCAATGGCGAAAATGTGTACCCCGAGGCAATAGAACATAAGCTGAACACTTACAGCTGGGTTGTTGAAAGCCTTGTCTTAGATAACAACGGGAAAATTGAAGCCTGGGTGTATCCAGATTATGAGTTTATAGATGATGAGACAGCGGGTTTGTCAAGAGCTGAAAGACGTCAGCATATGGAAGAGTTGATGGAGAATATCCGCTTAGAACTCAACAAACAGCTTCCTAAATCGTCTCGTCTTGCAACCGTTTTTGAACGGCGTGAACCTTTTATAAAGACGGCAACACACAAAATAAAACGCTATCTTTATAGTGGACATGCCATGTTGGGTTAGTATGTAATCCATAATGTAAAACTAGCAAACCCCGGACAAGATTATCTCGTCCGGGGTTTGCTAGTTTTACACCAAAATCTTACTTTTATGGTCGCTCAGTCAAGATAGGATTTTGGCGATGTACAGTAAAAAGGAACCTTTCTATAAGAATGGATAGAAACTACACGGATTTTGATAGGAACAGATAATGGAAAAACTTCGTACAGAAAAAACTATATGTCCACTGGATTGTCCGGATAGTTGCGGGATTGTTGCAACGGTTGATAATGGCAAGATTGTCTCTTTAAGTGGAGATAAGGATCATCCGTATACCAATGGTTTTATCTGTCGGAAGATGAAAGGGTATCTTGATCGGTTTTATTCCCCCGAGCGTATACTTTTCCCCCAGGTACGTGTGGGGAAAAAAGGTGAAGGCAGATTTAAGCGAGTCAGTTGGGAGGAGGCGTTAACACTCTGTGCAGAACGTTTACTAAAAGTAAAGAAAGAGCACGGTGGGGAGGCCATTTTGCCCTATTCCTACGCGGGAAATATGGGTGCTGTCAACCGTTTTGCCGGTTATCCCTTATTCAGCAAGCTCGACACAGCCCAGCTAAGGCAGACTATCTGTTCTGCAGCCTCTGGGGCAGGGTGGAGAAAGCAGTGCGGACCACTTCCAGGTTGTCCTCCAGAGAATGCAGCTGATGCGGACCTGATTCTTATTTGGGGTATCAACGTCAAGGTCAGCAATGTTCATTTCTGGCAATATGTTGCAACGGCCAAGAAACGTGGTGCCCGCGTCGTCGTGATCGATCCATACCGTAACCAGACGGCGCAATCGGCGGATAGTTACATCCAGGTAAAGGTTGGTGGGGACGCAGCTCTTGCTCTTGGGCTTATCAAGGTCTTACTCGAAGAAGATTGCCAGGATCATACCTTCATCAAGGACCACACTGAGGGGTTTATTGATCTTAAATCCTATGTGGATAGTCGGGAGTTATCTGAATTTGTGTCAGAGAGTGGTGTTGATGAATTAACTATCAGAACCCTTGCTAAAGCGCTTGCAAACACTCCCAAGACATTTATCCGTATAGGTGTAGGGATCTCAAGAAACAGTAGAGGGGCTATGAGTATACGTGGCATTTCCTCTCTTGCTGCGACCCTTGGACTTTTTGCAGGTGGCACGGGGCGTGGTGTCTTGTTATCTACCAGTGCTTTTAAGGGGAATAGTGAGATACTCACCAGAGAGTCGCTTCGCACCGAAAATACGCGGTCGATCAACATGATTCATCTTGGCTATGCCCTTACCGGGATGGAGAAGCCTATAAAGGCGCTCATAATTTACAATAGCAATCCTGCCACGGTAACCCCCGATAGCAGTTCTGTTCGGTTTGGGCTCCTGCGAGAGGATATATTCACCGTTGTACACGAACAGGTCATGACGCCAACTGCGAAATATGCAGACATTCTCTTTCCAGCCACGACCTTTTTAGAAAATATGGATGTGTACACAGGATATGGGCATTTTTATATGGGGGTTGGTCGCCCTGTTGTTGAACCTGCTGGGGAGGCCAGGAGCAATTTTGATTTTTTCCAGGCTCTGGCCAGGGAGTGTGGCTTTGATGATGACGTATTTCATGAGACATGTGCTGAGAGGATTGAACAGTATCTGGGGTCGATGGATGGTATTCCCGGTGATGTTACTGTGGATGAAATTGTAAACGGGCGTTTAGTTCATTCGACCAAAAGTCGCGAGATGGGTGATGTTATGAATGGTTCCGGATTCAAATATCAATTCTCAGTTATAGATGACAGTCCAGATCCTGTAACAGCCTGCCTTTTGCCCGCAGGAGAGTTCATGGACCCGGACCTTCTCGCGCGGTTTCCTCTGCAACTGATTACTCCACCGCATCCTAACCTACTCAACAGTACCTTTGGTGAGAAATATAAAGGTGAGGTGGGTGAGGTTATCATCCATCCAGAAGATGCTGTTCGTTTCAGTGTGAAAGACGGTTCCTTGGTTATGTTGGCCAATAACCGTGGGCGCAGTAAGAGAAGAGCTCGAGTGAGCAATGATACTCAAAAAGGTGTTCTTGTGGCAGAAGGACTGTTCTGGGCAGTGGATGATACGACTCCAGGTCCTGGGGCGGGTGGGATCAACGATCTCACGTCTCAAAAGATCACTGATATGGGCGCTGGTGCGACATTTAATGAGTCCCAGGTGACCCTTATTGTTTTGTAAAAGTACATAATGATTGTCGTGTGAAATCTCTTCCTCGTGGTGTTGAGAGGCTGCAGTTGTGGAAACGTGTATATGAAAAATAGTAATGGACTTATTGCAGCCGCCGCAGCCTTTGCTCTCTGGGGTATTCTGCCTGCCTATTGGAAGGCCTTGGACCAGATCCCGGCCTACGAAATATTGTGCCACCGTATGTCCTGGTCTCTATTGTTGACTCTGGGGCTCGTTGCTATCACTGGTGGGATAAAGATCTTTCGTGAAGCTTTGAGAGTTCGGAAGAATCTTCTCATCTACACCATAACAGGAACATTGCTTGCTGTTAACTGGCTGTTGTATATCTGGGCGGTTAACGCAGGGTTTATTGTCGAAGCAAGTTTGGGCTATTTTATAAACCCACTCATCAATGTGTTATTTGGCATGGTCTTCTTTGGAGAAAGGATGCGACCTGTTCAATGGTTTGCGCTCTTTCTTGCCTTTTTAGGGGTGCTCTATCTAACGGTTTATTATGGGGAATTTCCCTGGATTGCCATCGCGTTGGCTATTTGTTTCGCAATCTATGGTCTTCTTCATAAGAAAAATGATCTTGGAGCACTCGACGCTCTGTGTCTTGAAACAGGGCTTCTTTTTCTACCTGCTACAGCAGTGCTTGTATACCTTGGTTTTACAGGAGAGGGCTCTTTTGGAAGGATAGAGCTTTACAGTTCACTGTTACTTATCGGTGCCGGAGCTGTGACGACGGTTCCTCTTTTGTTGTTTGGCTACGCCGCAAAAAGGATTCCTTTATCGACTCTGGGGCTTATGCAGTATTTAGGTCCAACTATAAACCTGCTCATTGGTGTGTATATTTATAAAGAGCCATTTCCCCTGGCAAGGTTCATTGGGTTCTCTATGGTGTGGGGAGGCCTCGCAATATTTGTGGTAGAGAGTTTACTACGGCACTATAAAAAACAATATCGCCAGGTATTGTAGCCCTGATAAGTAAAAATGAATGAGAAAATCTGACTTGTCAGGTGAGGCGGATGGTTTTAGCTGTATACGGGGGAAGTATTTGTAGTGGTCGTGTGGTATCAAGCTCGACGCCTAACGCATTGATGTGATATTGTTTCTTTTTTACCCAGATTAAACACGTCGCAATTCCGTTGAGTTGTATGAATGAGGCACACCTGAGATAATAACAGGTGTGCCATCTATATCAGGTCCTATGCAGCAAGTTTCTTGCGTCCATTCATAACCTTATAGGCACAAAGTTCACCGCACATCGTACAGGCTCCGTGTTTGTCTGCCGCCTCTTTAGTTGATCCACGGCGTTTCCGAGCAAGAGCTGGATCGATGGCAAGCTCATACTGCTTTTCCCAGTCGAGTTCTTTTCTTGCCTTGGAGATTGCAAAGTCGCGTTCAGCTGCACCTGGGATTTTCTTTACTATATCAGCTGCGTGGGCGGCGATTCTGGTGGCCATGACGCCATCATGAACGTCTTGTGCATTGGGCAGGCAGAGATGTTCACTGGGGGTCACGTAGCAGAGGAAGTCTGCTCCTGCACTTGCTGCAATGGCTCCTCCTATTGCACTGGTAATATGGTCGTAACCTGGCGCAATATCAGTCACCAGTGGACCAAGTACATAGAAGGGAGCGCCGTGACAGAGCTGTTTCTGGAGCTGCATATTGGTTTGAATCTGATCAAGGGGAACATGGCCCGGACCTTCTATCATAACCTGAATTCCATATCCCCACGCCCGTTGAGTGAGTTCTCCAAGGGTCGTCAGTTCATGGATCTGTGCTCTGTCTGTGGCGTCAGCTATGGCACCGGGACGAAAACCATCGCCTAGGGAGAGGGTTGCGTCGTAGGGTTTGACAAGTTCCAGTAACCGGTCGAAATATTCGTAGAGAGGGTTTTCTGCATTGTTATGCTCCATCCAGGCGCAGGTGAAGCTACCTCCTCTGGAGACGATTTCCATGAGCCTACCTTCCTGGTCCATTATTTCGACAGCTTTTCGGGTAACACCGCAGTGGACAGTAATAAAGTCCACCCCGTCGTCCAAGTGCTTTTTTACACCATCGAATATTTCATCAACGGTCATGTCGACAATGGCTTTTCCTTTTTTGATGACGGTGTCGCAGGCGGCTTGATAGAGGGGAACGGAACCAATACAGATGGACGTTTGCTTGATTATTGCTGCCCGAATTTCATCGATCGGGCCTCCTGTGGAGAGATCCATTATTGCATCAGCCCCGGCGGCGACAGCAACACGGGCTTTTTCAAGTTCCTGGTCAATACTTGTGTCGTCCTTACTGGTTCCAATGTTTGCGTTGACACGGGTCTTGATCCCTTGTCCTACAGCGAGGGGGATGCCATTGGTGTGACGATTGTTATGGCAGATAATTGCAGTTCCAAGAGCTATACGGTCTCGTAATACTGCTGCGGGAATACAGGCCTCGTCTGCTGCCTGCTGCATTTTGTTTGTGATGATTCCTTCGCGCGCATACTCCATTTGAGTTGTCATTAAAAACGATCTCCTTGTAGGTGAAATGCAGGGATCGGTTTTTGTAAAGGAGTACAGCTGGCTTAACAAGTCCGTTCCCTACGCCGGTATTAACCGGATCAGGTTCAAAGGGTCGCTCATTAAGAGCTCTCAGTCCGTAGACTCCCCCAGGCTTCGTGCAATCGCAACCTAACCTACATGGGTGAGGATGAAAGGTCAACAGTATTGCCTGTATCGCTACCGCATCAGGCCTTGGTTTGATAATATTATTTATTTTCAGGCTATTGGACCCATCGTTTATGAGAGCAACATGCCATTGGCAAAGCTGATGAGTGGCATGATAACCTTGGAGAGTACACCGGTAAAAGCAAGTGCCAGTATTATAACAAAGCCGTATCGCTCAACCTGCATATAGGATGCTGCCATTTTATTGGGCAAAATTCCCATGAGGATGCGGCTTCCGTCGAGAGGTGGGATGGGGAGAAAGTTAAATATACATAAAACAAGGTTAATCCATACGCTGGCTATAAGCATACCATTAAGTGGAACCAGAACGGCCTCTGCCATTTGAGAATAGGGGAGTTGGGCAGCAACAAACCACAGGCCTTTGGCAAGAGCAGCACTTGCAATGGCGAGGGCGAGATTGGTGGCGGGGCCTGCTAGGGCAACCCAGATCATGTCTCTTTTGGGATCTTTAAAATATCCGGGATTTACAGGGACCGGTTTTGCCCAGCCAAATTTAATGAAGAAAAATGCTATTGTACCAACTGGGTCGAGATGCTTGAGTGGGTTAAGGGTAAGCCTGCCAAGGTTTTTAGCAGTAGGGTCTCCCAGGCGGTAGGCAACGTAACCATGGGCAAATTCATGAAAGGTCAGAGCCATAAGAAGAGGCGGAGCGAGCAATATTAATTCGGATATAAATTGATTCATGGTTTGTCAGTCTTTACCTGTTAATTGTTTTTTCTCAGTGTATGTGGGTATTTTTGGTTTAAAAGCACAATTTCATCTTCTACTGTTTTGGTTCGTTCGTCGATTTTGGCATGTTTGAGAAATGTCAGTATCTCCCGGAACTGTGGCCCGGGTTTGTATCCCATGGCGATGAGTTCTTTTCCGCTCAGTTCTGGTTCAATGTGGCGAAGAGTTGTGACATAGAGGGAGATAGCTTTTTTGACATGATTTTTTCTGGCTATGGCCATCATATACAGTAAGCCTTCAATCTCAATATCTTTGAAATGGGTAACGATATGGCTGCGGCGCATGGAGTTGTGACGTGCAACAATATGAATTTTAGAATCGACCAGTTCTTTCTGTTCCAGGAGAAAGGTAGTGTCTTTGGTACTTTCATCAAAGCGGAGGCAGAACTCGGCGAGCTGATTGACCCCAGAGCGTGTCATGATAGCGAGTAGGTAGACCATCCAGTGTTGGCATTCTTCATCAAGGTACAGTAATTCATACCAGGAAAGTGCAAGTTGAGCCTGATTGAGGATATGAGAGAGCCGTCTGTCTATTTTGTAATGTGGACGGAGGTCTGGCCAGAGAAATTGGAACAGGTCAAAGTCACTGAGCCTTTGCAGGGCGGGAAGCGGATTTTTTTCTGAAAGAATATATTTAAGTTCAGCTAAAAATCGTACGTCATTTGTCTTGCCAAAGAGCTCCATGGACACCGCGTTGGTGATAAGCCGTTTGGTATGTGGTGAGATCTGAAAGTTCATACGGCTTTCAAAACGAATGGCCCTGAAAATTCTGCTTGGGTCTTCCACGAAACTCAGGTTATGCAAAACTTTGATTACCTTATGCTTGAGATCATTCTGGCTGTTGAAGAAATCCAGCAGGGTACCAAACTGTGAAGGGTTGAGTTGGATGGCCATGGCGTTAATGGTAAAATCACGCCGACTTAAATCAAGTTTTATGGAAGAGAGCTCCACCGTTGGCATCGCTGCCGGGTATTCATAATATTCGAGCCTTGCGGTAGCGATGTCAATTTTAAAGCCATTTGGCATGACAACCATTGCTGTTTTAAAGCGCTCATGGGTTTTGTAGCGTCCCCCTAAATGATGCGAAAGAGCCTTTGCAAAGGCAATTCCATCACCTTCTATGACGATATCAAGATCAAAATTTGCTTTTTTCAAAAGCAAATCTCGAACAAATCCTCCAACAGCAAATCCGTTAAAATTGTTCTTACTGGCAATCTCACCAATGGTTTGAAGGAGTTGAAGCATATCTCTGTTAAGAGAATCAACCATGAGTGAATTGAGGTTTCTTGTCCGCTCAAGGGAGGGATTGTCAGATTCGTAGAGCAGGTTTTTCGGCAGATGAGCAGGATCATTGACCAACCGGTTGAGAAGGTCAGTTCTGGTGATAACCCCAGCAAGTCGGTCGCCGTCCATAATTGGAATGATCCGCTGCCTGTTTTCGATGATGAGTTCCTGAATGTCGGCCAGAGTTGCCTCAATCGGTAGTGTCAGGACCTCACTGCTCATATAGTCACTTACGGGGCGATGGCTGAGGTTATGGTGGCTCGCCTTTTCGACGATTCGAAGGGTAATAATGCCTGCAATGGTAGGCATTGGTACGTCTTTGGTTGGCCGGTCTTGTATGGGGGCTGCGGTGATATTGTATCTGGTGAGGATTTCTTTGGTCTCACTTATTGATGTTGTAGGTGTGATGGTAATGACTGGAGTAGATAGCATTTCAGAGGCGATGGCCTGTGGATGAATATGCCTGTGCAGGGTATGGATGAGCTTTTCTTCGGACTCGATGAGAGTCATGTCTTTTAGTGTAGCAGAAGCAGCTGTTGCGTGTCCACCTCCTCCCAAATCCCTGGCTATGATGCCAACATTCACATCAGCTATACGACTTCTGGCTATAAGGTATACTCGGCCCCCCATGGAGATGAGGGCAAAGAGTACGTTGAGGTTCTCCATTGCCATGAAACGATGGACAATAAGTGCAAATTCATCAACGTACTCATTGACAGAATGGGTTATTACAACGACAGGTGTGTCCTGGATAGTATATTTCTTGGCACTTTTTATCAGTTCATGGAGAATACTGATCTGCTTTGAGGTGAGTTCGTGACTAATGAACTGGGCGACTTGATCGAGCTGAGCACCCTGCTCAAGGAGCCACGCAGCTGCAAGTAGATCCGCCGGTGTCGTTGTTAAATGGGTCAAAGAACCGGTATCTTCATAAATACCTAGGGCAAACAGTGTTGCTTCTGCCTGGGTCAGTGGAATGTTTCTTCTTTTAATCTCTTGCACAAGCAGAGTCGTGGTTGAGCCGCAGTCTTCTATGACCTCATGGTCTCCCTTGATATCCCCACCATTTTTAGGGTGGTGATCGTAAATATGGAGGGTGAGGGATTTATTATGCAAACAATTTTTAAACCCACCAATACGTTTGGAGTCCCTGGTATCAACCAGAATCAACATATCGATCTTCGTTGGTTCTATATCTTTAACTTTAAGAAAATCATAGGAATAGACAAGATTCTGAGCAATAAAATTGCGAACATTCTTTTCCTGTGAGCCTGGAAAGGCAAGTACCGCGTCAGGGTAGAGCTTTTGTGCGGCGATCATCGAGGCAAGGGCATCGAAATCCGCATTTTGATGGGTAGTGATGAGACGCATGACAGGTTTGGGATTCCTTAACTGTTGATAAGAGTCATTGGTTCTGCATGGTTAAGGCAGATGAAAGAGATATGATATTAACAGGATAGATTCTTGTAGGGCTTTTGTAAAGTGTGAAAGTCCTACATGGCCCTGAAACAATGGGCAAAGAGCACTGTTCGTCTTTGGGCAGGATGAGTAGCGGAGGCAGGTACCGATTAGAACATTAGCCTTCCAAGATCTTGAAACCTGCAACAATGACCAGCAAATACAAAGCCCCCGTGGCAAAGAAATTATTGGTCTTTACTTTGAGAGCGGTACCAAAGGACGACTTAACGACTGGGATAATATAATATTTAAGTGATAGAGAGTGTAGCTCATCAAGTAGTAAGTGTGTGAGTGAGCCTGCAAAGACAGATATGCCGATCAGTGTCGCGATATTTTCACCGGAGGATCGAAAGAGTAAATACCCAACTTGTCCCATGAGTACGGCAAAAGGAAGGCTGTGTAGTATCCCACGGTGCGCGGTCATAGTTTTTATTATACCGCAAATAAAATAGTTTATTACAACGTAGCTGATGACAAAATAGCTGACAAGAAATTCGGGCGAGAGCTGTTTTCCTGTTGGTAGTTTGTGCAGTAACAGTACAGGGAGTAATACAGAGACGGTTCCAAAGATGAGGGCGAGTGGTTTGCCTGTATCGCTATCGATATCGGGTAACAATCCACCAACGGTCCCCATAATAAAAACTGAGATGGCCTGAATATAACTGAGGTGAAAAGTAGTAAGGCCGATTACTGCGCTGCAGCCTCCAACAATGACCCCTCCTGCTAAATGTGTTTTGAATGCAGCCATGGGTTACGTTGAAATTATCCTCTTGGGTGAAATTTTTTATGGATGTTTTTGAGTCGGTCCTGGTCGACGTGGGTGTAGATCTGGGTGGTCGCAATATCGGCGTGGCCGAGCATCATCTGTACTGAGCGAAGGTCAGCTCCGTTACTGAGGAGATGGGTGGCAAAAGAGTGTCGCAGCATGTGTGGTGAAATTTTCTTGTCGATGCCGGCTGCCAGAGTGGTTTTCTTTACGATTTGCCAGAATCTAAGCCTGGTCATGCAGGTACCACGGTTTGTTACGAAGAGGTAGTTACTTCGTTTGTTCTTGAGAATAAAGGGTCTGGCTGTTTTTACGTAGGTCTCTATTTTTTCTTTGGCCTGCTGACCAAAAGGGATGAGTCGCTCTTTATTCCCCTTGCCGATCACCCGAATAAAACCAGCACTCATGTTGCACGCAGAAATTGGCAGAGAGACCAGTTCGGAGACCCGTAGTCCTGTTGAGTACAGTAAGACAAGCATCGCATTGTCTCTTCTGGCTATGGGGCTGGGTATATTGGCTGGTTTGAGGAGTATATTAATCTCTCTTTCGCTCAGCGCCTTTGGGAGTCTTCGACCACTGCGTGGTAAATCAATCGCAGCAAACGGGTTGTGCTTGACATGGGCTTCCCGTTGAAGGAAGGCAAAAAATGATTTTAAAACTGAAATGCGCCTGGCATTGGTTCGGTGGGATACATTTTTGAGACTCCTGCAACTTTCCAGAAATTCATGGATTACAGTTACATCAACCCTATCTAAGCTTCTTTTGCTTTGCGATATGAGATACTCTAGGAAAAGAATAATGTCTGCAGAATATGCTTCTATACTGTTTTCTGCGAGTCTCCTCTCGGAGATGAGGTAATGTAGATACAACTCATGTAGAGCTGCAAAGCGTGGAGGGACAGCGATGGCTTTTATACCCTGTTTTTGTGTACCGTCTGTTCAACATCAGAACATTTTAAATAGCCTGATGAAAATAAATCAGGCTATTTAAAAGGCAG
Source organism: Desulforhopalus sp. (assembly GCA_047619065.1). Lineage (GTDB taxonomy): Bacteria > Desulfobacterota > Desulfobulbia > Desulfobulbales > Desulfocapsaceae > Desulforhopalus_A. The sequence goes on along the minus strand of JBLHNA010000019.1, from coordinate 50,592 downwards.
CCGAAACCGATTGTTACATCGATTTTCTCATTCTGTTGAACTTGCGGAGTTTTCTGCGAGCTTCTGCCTGCTTCCGGCGTTTTTTTACACTCGGCTTCTCATAGTACTCACGACGCTTTAATTCTCTTTTAATGCCGTCTATCTGCAGCTTTTTTTTCAGCTGGCGGATCGCGTACTCAAGATCTCCTCGAACTTCAACTTCTATCATTTCTGGCTCCGTTTCACTAATTAGTCAGTTATTTTGCAAAAAGATCACAACCTTATGTGACTTTTCATTAAGTGTCTGTAGTTTCATAACAACAATCGGCTATATATAATAAACAGAGAGTATCTTTGTCAATAAAATTTTACGACCTTTTTGGATCAATTTGTTTTTGAAGATCTTTTCTGGTAGGACGAATATTTTAATTTATGTGTACTCTTAGGGTGATCAGACACTTTAAGTATAGGGAAACCATTAAAATGGGAGTTACTCTTTTTGTGCACCATTGTTTTTACTGTGTTAAAGTAACTCACTGCTTTTAGTTGTGTAAAATAACTGTGAAACGAGATTGAAAAAAGCAAACAAAGTTGATGGAATATTCTATAATATCAAGGATAAAAAAGGATGAACTCTATGGACAAAGACAAACTACATATCGCTTTGATTGCGGGTGGGGTTTCCGGTGAGCGGCAGGTATCTCTTGATGGAGCTAAAGGTGTTGAAAAAAATCTTGATCCCGAGAAATTTATAGTTCGACGCTACGACCCCGCAACTGATCTGGTAAAAATTGCAGCTGATGCACCTGAGATCGATTTTGCGTTTATTCTTTTGCACGGCTTGCATGGAGAGGATGGGACCATGCAGGGGTTTCTTGATCTTCTTGGGGTTCCTTATCAAGGGTCAGGAGTGTTGGGAAGTGCTATTGCCATGGATAAACACCTGGCTAAAGAGCTTTACCTTATGAATGAGCTTCCTGTGGCTGACTGGCTTGTTGTGACCCGTGATGATGAAATCGATGGTGCTAAGTTGGTTGAACGCTTTGGGCTTCCTGTTGTTATTAAACCTGTTAGAGAAGGGTCGAGTCTCGGGCTCACGCTGGCAAAGACCATGGGGGAGATGATCGGAGGTGTCCATAGGGCACTCGAGCATGATTCTCATGTAATGGTGGAGAAGTACATCAGCGGCAAGGAACTCACAGTCGGTGTTCTTGGTAATAGTGCAGTTGAGGCCTTACCTGTGATTGAGATTGTACCTGGTGAAGGATTCTCTTTTTTTGATTATGATGCCAAGTATAAAGCGGGCGCTACTGAAGAGATCTGTCCTGCCCGGATAAGCGACGAAATAAGGGATCTTGCTCAAAAATATGCAGTTCTGGCGCACACTGCCCTAAGGCTGCGGGGATACTCCCGTACCGATATGATTCTAACCGAAGCGGGGAAGCTGTATCTTCTGGAAACAAATACAATACCTGGAATGACACCTACCAGCCTTATGCCTCAGGCGGCTGCCGAGTATGGGCTGGACTTTCCTGCCTTCTTAGAAAAACTCGTTGAACTGGGCTTGGAAGGGCGTCGCTCTTAACGCTGACCTCTAGCCGATAAGCGAGTGCTGAAAAGTGTCTCGCTTATTTCCTGCTCGCCAGGGTCGTCGTTCAGCCCGAATTTCTCATCAATAAAGTTTTTCGTAGGTCAAGACACAAGCCACGCTGCTGTAATAAACTACCGCAAGTGGCTTGTAACGCAGACTTTACGGAAAAATCTATTGACCCGAAGGGGGAATTTTTTGATTTAAAATGAAAAACGCCCTGTTTTTCAATCAAGTTATCATTTATGAGTAATACCATAAAATTGAGCTTTAATTCAAAAAGATCATGAGAAATTCGGGTTAGCCCACTATTCGCTGTGGGGCATGGAAGATATTAACCCGATCAGGTCTCGCATAGGCCGCAAGTGTTGCTCCTGATCGTCTTGCTATGGCAAGTCCAAGTGAGGAAGGGGCTGTGCGGGACATTATGATTGGAATTCCGATTCGGGCACATTTAAGGACCATATCGGAAGTGAGCCTACCGGTGGTGTAGATAGCACCTCTTGGACTGAATTTACCAAGAAGAATCGCTCCCAGGACCTTGTCCACAGCATTGTGTCTGCCTACATCCTCATAGTATGCCTGTAGTTTCCCGTCCTGCCAGAAGCCGCAACCATGGATACAGTGGGTTTGTGGTCCGAGAGGAGAGGACTGTAGAGACTCTCGTATGAAGCGACTGATCTCTGGAAAGGTAATGGTGCATTCATCAAGGGGCTCGAAGGCACCTTCTAGCATCTCTTTGGATATTTTACCTGTACCTCCACAACCAGAGGTGATTATTACTTCTTTGGGTTCCGTTACCTCAACATCGGCAAAGACCGCAATTCGTCCCTCGGGGCAAACCACAACTTCTCTGAGCTCTTCAGGTTTTTTGATATAGCCCTGTCCAAAGAGAAAACCGGCTCCAAACTCCTCAAGAGCTATGGGTAGAACCATCGATGAGCCAATAGTCTCATCGTTGAGCGCAATGGAATAAGGGGATTCTATAGCCAGTTGTTCAACCTGTTCGCGGGAACCATCAGGAGTGATAACTGTGGTGGTGGAACTCATGGTAAGGCTGGTACTTGCAACGTTTGCTTTGCTCATATCTCTCTGTGTCTTGGTTTGGAGTTGGATGTTATGGTGAAAGCTAACGTAAATGGAGTCTGAGAGAATTTCAAGCACCTTTTGCTCGCCTTGTCAGTTCACTCTTTGAAAAGTTGATTTTTTTCTTGTGAGATACTATGTCGTAGTTTAATGCAAAGAGATAGACTGTCTCACATCTGTTGTCAAGCAGAGGTAACGCTTGCTTTTGCACTAAATGTTCCCTATTCTCCTTTGCTTTTCATTTGTTTACATACAAGATATTTTAAGAACGAAACACATTATTTCAGATACGTTGAGGCCTTGCTGTATTCATGAAGATAAAAAGTTGGTCAATTCTATTACTGCTACTCATTGGTTCGGTAAATGTGTCCGCAACTCCACAGAAGGTATTTAGTCCTCTTGTGCTTGGACAATCCTGTGCGTTGAGTGGTCCGGCTCAAAATTTAGGTATCGAAATGCGTGCCGGGCTGCTTGCAGCTTTTGCTGAGGTCAATGAGCGAGGCGGCATCCACGGCCGTGAAGTTATTCTTTTAAGCCGTGATGATGGGTATGAGCCTGATAAGGCAGTGAAAAATACCAAGGGCCTGATCTATGATGATCAGGTTTTTGCTCTTATAGGTGCGGTAGGAACACCGACCTCTAAAGCCGTCGAACCCATTGTGTCAGAGGCTCGAATTCCTTTTTTTGGTCCTTTTACCGGGGCTGAGTTTTTGCGTGAACCCTTTGGTAAATATGTAATTAACGTCAGAGCAAGTTATTTTCAGGAAATGGAAAGGCTGGCGTCTTATCTCGTTGATGAAAAAAAGATACGTCGTATTGCCTGTTTTTACCAAAACGACAGCTATGGTTTTGCGGGTCTTAAAGGTATTGAAATAGCCCTTAAGAAAAGATCGATGTCTCTTGTCTCAAAAGGAAGTTATGAGAGGAACACCGTCGCAGTCATGGGAGGTATGAGAGATATTTACAAGGCAAGGCCAGAGGCCGTGATTCTGGTGGGGGCCTACTCAGCCTGTGCTGAGTTCATAAAACTGAGCAAAAATAAATATTCAGATGATGTCACATTTTGTAATATCTCTTTTGTTGGAACAGAGAGCCTCCGGGATGCTTTGGGGAGTTATGGCAAAGATGTCATCGTCTCCCAGGTGATACCTTCTCCACGAGACACCGAAATAGGGCTTACTCTTGAGTATAAAAGAGCCATGGCGAAATACCAACATGATGCCCCTATCAGTTTCACCAGTTATGAAGGATTTATTGTGGGCAAGCTCTTTAGTCAGATTGCTCTTTCTGTCACAAACGAGCTCACCAGAGAGCATTTTATTGCTGCCATGGAACAGGGGGGGCAGTTTGATTTAAATGGTTTGGTCCTGGAGTTTGGGGTGGACGATCATCAGGGCTTAGACGCAATATATCTCACACAGATATACCCTGAAATTGAAGAACTGAAAAATGAAAACTGAGCTGTAATAGTGACTTGGTGATGAATCCTCGTCATGAAAAACAAGAAAACTGAGCGTCTTTTTGACATTAATAACTTAAAGCTATTTCCAGACAGCGAACGTAGAGAAGACCTTCGAACCACCTATACCCGACAGGTAAGCGATAGACTCCGGGCGAGTGCTGGAAAGAGTCCCGTTTACCAGGGTTAAGTTATGTTCGAGCACAAAAATATATATGCGATTCTTTAACAAAATATCTCTTTCATCCGCTCCATTTTATGCCTCTCTTGTGGTGATTACCTCTCTTGCTTTTTTTATAGGGATATTTTGGGCAATCAATGAGTACCAGGCGTATAAAGAAAGTATTGAAAACATACGTCATACCTACAAAAATCAATATGAAGTACGAGTTAAAGAGGAACTTGATAAGGTTGTAGAACTCATTGATTATCGCAGGCATCAAGATGACTTGAGGGTTGAACTTGAGATCAGAGAACGTGTGCAGGCTGCCTATACCATCGCATCACATAATTACCGACTGTATAAAGACGATAGAAGTGTCGAAGAGATTCGCTCCATGGTCATTGAACTTTTGCGCCCTATGCGTTGGAATAATGGGAGAGGCTACTATTTTATAGGTAGAGTAAAAGAGGCAAAAATAGAGTTGTTTGCAGATGAACCTTTTTTTGAAGGGAAAACCGGCTGGGAATTCGAGAAAATTGTCGGTCAAGATGTTGTTGGCGAAATTACAAAAATGATATCAGAAAAAGAAGCGGGACTTTATCGCTATGTTCTGAAAAAACCGGCATATCCAGGAAAATTGTTTTCTAAAATTGCCTTTGTTAAATATTTTCCACCTCTTGACTGGTTCATGGGTGCAGGCATCTATAGTGATGATCTTGAAGAAACTTTGCAACAGGAGGTTCTTGCCAGAATCCAGGACATTCAGTTTGGAAAAGATGGTGAGGTCTTCTGTTTCCGTCTTGATGGAACAATCTTAACCAATCAGAATGAGCGTTTGGTGGGTAGATCTATCTTCGGTCTTGTCGATGCCGAAGGTGAAAAATATGGCGATGATTTGTTTCGGGCATCTACAGCAGGTCCTCAGGGTGGGTATGTTCACTATACAGCTCAAAGAAAAGGACGAGATGGTATACGTCAAAAACTCGGTTATGTACAGGTTTATGAGGATTGGGGATGGGGGCTTGGGGCCGCCATGTTTATGGATGCCATGGAGCAGAGTATCGCCAATGAGACAGAAACTTACAGAAGGATTTCCTTTAAAAATGTATTTACTTTTATGGTGCTCTTTGCGGTTGCCGTCATTTTCTTGTTGCTGAGCACCTTCTTTTATTCTTTGAAAATTAAGCAGGGGATCAGCCTTTTTACAAATTTTCTGAGGGCGGCCACCGATTCAAAAGAGAAAATTCCAGCAGGCGACATGGTGTTTCGGGAATTTGAAGATCTGAGTCATCTTGCAAACAGGATGGTTGAAGATAGAATCAAAAATGAACTCCTCCTCCATAGGGATGAACTTCGTCTCGATACACTACTGCGCTTGGGAATGATGGAAAAATACTCACTCCAGGAAAAATACGATTTTATATTGCGGCGTATTGTGCAGATTACAAGGAGTGAGGAAGGGTATCTTGCTCTGGTGAATACAACCCAGAGTCATATTACAATCTGCTCCTTTTTCGTGAGCAGTGAAGCGGATCTGATGGCAAGAGAGGGAGAACTAACCCTCCCAAGGACAGCCGAAAATGGTGGGTTGCCTGGTAAAGCGGTGCTCAGGAAAACCGCAGTGATTGCTAATACCCCCCGTGTGGATGTGAACGATTGCTATCCCTATAATCAAACTATTGTTCGCCACCTGGATGTACCAATCTATAATGATGGTAAGATTGTCGTTGTTGCAGGGGTTTGTAACAATGGTGAAAACTATGACAACTCTGACATCAGGCAGATGACCATGTTGCTTGAGGGAATGTGGTTACATGTGTTACGGCAATGTTCAGAAGAAGAGCTTGCTCGCCTTGAACGGCAGATCATTGCCGTCAGTGAAGAGGAACGTTCCAATATTGGAAGAAATCTTCACGATGATTTGGGGTCACACCTTACTGGAGTAGAGTTGCTGAGTAAGGCTTTGGAGCAGCGCCTTGCCAGTGAGGCGCCTGAAAGAGCAGAGCAACTTGGTACAATTCGTGGTCTTATAAAAGACGCAATTGAAAAAACGAGACGATTGTCCCATGGACTCTATCCGGTGCATGTAATAGAATATGGACTGGAGTCCGCTATAGAGGAGCTGGTCGTTGAGGTTGAAAATATTTTTAAGGTGAACTTTGACCTTTCCTGGGAGGGTGAAGGGGAAAAACTTGGGAAAAATACCGCGACCCACTTGCACTATATAATAAGAGAAGCCGTTTTTAATGCTGCCCGCCACGGAAAACCTAATAATATTGGTGTCTATGTTCAGGTACAGGACGGGAGCTTTGCTGTTAAAATCGTAGACGATGGCAAGGGGTTTGGTAAAACTCCTGCAGCGACAGGACTCGGGTTTCATACAATGAAGTACAGGGCAAAGGCAATTGGAGCAGTACTAGTTATAAGTTCTGACAAAAAAGGCGGAACGCTGATCACAGTGACCGGTGAAGGTACAGAATGAAGTCACGGGTAATTATAGTAGATGACCATCCTATATTTCGAATGGGGATGGGAGAGCTGCTCAATCAGGAAGAAGATTTTTTTGTATGCGGTCTTGCCGAAGATATTGCAACGGCCAGAAAGGTCATCGCCGCAGAGTCCCCAGACCTCGCTATAGTGGATATAACGCTTGCAGGGGATAATGGGCTTGACCTGGTAAAAGAACTCTCTAAAAAAAGGAGCGCTTTACTTATTCTTGTGCTTTCGATGCACGATGAGCAGGTCTGGGCCGAGCGTGCTATTCGGGCTGGCGCTCGTGGTTATATCATGAAGAAAGAGGCCAGTGAGAATGTGATTTCAGCTCTTAGAAATATACGCAATGGAAAGATACATGTCAGTCATTCTATTATGGAGAAGTTTCTCGACAGGTTGCAGATGCAGCCTGAGACTCCGGTGGCCCCTACTGTTGACCTACTAACAGACCGGGAGCTGGAGGTGTTTCGACTTATTGGTTCTGGACTCTCAACCCGTGAAATTGCAGGGCGAATGAAGCTTGGACTCAAAACAATCGGGACCTACCGGGACCGGGTAAAACAGAAACTTGGTATAAAAAACGCAGCAGAATTGACCCACCGTGCTGTTCTCTGGACGGAAAAAGAATTTTTCAAATCGAACAAATCGTAACCTGTAGGGAAATTCCTTACAGGTCTAGTAAAAAACTCCTTACAAAACAAAAGGTGCTGTGCTGATTTAATCTGGCGCAAGACTTTCTTATAATGACCAGCAATGACAGGTGGACTATTTCTGTCCTTAATCGGCCATTGTTATCATATACCCGCATGTCAGTTTAGGTAAACAATTGATAAAATGCAATTATTGGTTGTTGGTGGCAGGGGTAAATCCTGCAAAAAAATGTGCAACAAAGGTTTTAAATACATGAGTAAACTTTTTTCCACGTGTCAGTTTGTTCAGGAAGGTTCGGATGCGCCCGAGCTAAAGATATCTGAGGTCAACCTCCGCCCCGGTTATGGTTTTCCCCCTGATCAAGGAAGAACCACGCTTCTTGCCGGGGGCTTTTCGTCAATATCTCCAGAAAATGGTTTTCCCCTGTCGCCAACGCTTTTTCTTAATCATGCTTTAACTTCTTGTTCTATTGATCATCTAAAATCGATTGCCGAGGCTGAGCTACATCGACAAAACAGTGTAAATTATCGTAGCTATACGATGGATATAGAGAAGCGTCTCTGCGTCATTGGTAATGACTCAGCCGAAATCAGGCGTTTTTTAGACATCTATAGCGGACTTCTTGATATTAGCCCTCTTCTTGTGAAGGGCTATGATCCTGAGTTCCCAACTGTCACCGCTTTGCAGTTTGAAAGTCGAACTGAGGGTTGTCGTCTGGAGTATCAGATACGATCAGCTATCGATCTTGAAAAATGTACATATTGCGGTGATTGTGGGGTGAGTTGCCCGGAGTCCTGTATTTCTGAAAATCTTTTTGTGAATTTTGATTTATGTACTTTTTGTAAAGAGTGTGAGAAGGCCTGTCTCGCGGGGGCCATAGATATCCATGGTGCGATCAATGAAGTCGCGGACTATCCAGCGGTTCTCATCTTAGGTGATGTTAAAGTCGAACTGCCCGCGAAAGCCGCGAACATTTTTTACGAAAAAGACCTTTCTGTGTACTTTGCAAGCCAATTCCCGTGTCAGATTGATGAGGTGATCACTCACAATAAGAGTATCTGTCAGTACAGTGCCAAGCTGGGCCATGGATGTGATTTGTGTGTATCCAGCTGTGTTTATGGCGCTGTGACCCAGGGTGTCGGCGGGGTGGTTGTCGACCCTTTGCAGTGTGAGGAGTGTGGCGCCTGTGTTGCTGCATGTCCCACAGGAGCTATGCAGAATGAAAGGTTTAGTGATAAGGCCTTCGTTGAATATATTGAAAGTGTAGATATTCCGGTGGGTGGTGCTATTGTTCTTGGTGATGAAGAATCGCTGCACCGCTTATGGTGGACCAGGCAAAACACCACCTATGACAATCTGCTCTTCCTCGAGTTCGATAATGTCGGTAGCCTTTCTCTCTTTCACTTCCTGTATCTCCTCAGTTGTGGAGTCCGTAGCATCATTGTTTTGAAAAAAGAAAAGTCAGTTGGTGGAGGGGAGTTGTACGAAAAACAAATTCAATTTGCCTCCACTTTGACCCGTGAATTGTATGATATCACAGATGCCATTATGAGCTGTAGGGTTGACGAATTTGCTGCAATTGCAGCAGTCCAGCATGAGCCATTTGTAGTTGAAGACCTCGGCTCTAAGGGCTTTGTGAATCGCAGGCAATCGATTGCAGAGGCCCTTGCCGGGCTTGTAGGAAAAAGTGGTCGTGAGATTACTTTACAGCCGAAAGGATACGTCCCCTTTGCTGCAGTAACCTGCAACACGGATCGTTGTACTCAGTGTATGGCCTGTCTCAATGATTGTAAGATTGGTGCAATGCAGGCTGACTCCACCGAGTTGCAACTCAATCACGTGGGGAGTCTTTGTGTTGGCTGTGGCCTCTGTGTTCGGGTTTGTCCAGAAAAAGCTCTGTCTATCTCTCCCACGTTTACACTCAATGATACGTTCTTTGTTGGAGCGACTCTCGCCCAGGCAGAGCCCATGGCGTGTAAGAAGTGCGGTAAGGTATTTGGAACGAAGAAGAGTTTTGACAGGGTTATGGCAATTCTTAAACAGAAAGAATCTGTGGACACCAGTCATTTTGAATACTGTGAAAATTGCAGGGTCGTTAAACTTTTTGAGACAGAATAACTATGAATGAAATGAGTGATAATGAGTTGGTTCGTATTCGTCTGAGGTTTATTGATCTCGTCAAATCATTTTTTGTAAAGGAGCCGGATTCAGAAAAAATGAGTCGCTGGCGCGGGACATTTTCCGCTCTTAGCAAAGAGCAGGTGAGCCCCCGTTTTGATAGTGCCGTTCAGGAGATAGCCAGAGCCCTGAGTGAAAAGACGCTCAAAGAGATTCAGACGGAATACTATTATCTTTTTACTGATCCTTTCGAAGGTGCTCAAATTGAGAGTAATGCTTCGTTTTATTTCAATGGCCGTAGTTATGGAGAGGCCCTTGTTGATATGCGCGCCTTAATGGATGAGGCCGGTCTTGTCAAGATTGAAGAGGTGTCGGAGCAGGAAGACTCTTTGGTTGTGATGCTTGATACCTTTGCATCTCTTGTACAAGAAGAACAAGCTGGGGCAACACCAAAGATTAAGGAGCTCCAGGCGAGACTTCTTGAGGAGTTTCTTGAGCCTTTTGTGGAAAAATTTGCCACACAGCTAAAAGAAAATAAGCAGTGTGATTTTTACTATCTCTGCTGCAGGGTCCTTGGTGGATACCTGGATTTGGAGAAGAGTTTAGTTGTATCTGTGTAGCGGAGTTAGTTTTGAATTGTGCTGCAATCGCCCAGGTGATTGTGGTGTCCTTGAAAGAAAAATGAGAGGAAAAGGAGGATTTTGATGAAAAAGGAAGAAGGCAAAAGGCGTTCGTTCCTCAAGCACATTCTGGCAGGTACTGCAGCTGTGGTTGGGACTGCTGCCATTGTCAAACCAGTGAAGGCGAATTCCGCCCCGACGGTTGATCGTTCGGATGAAACGCTTTACCACGAGAGTGAGAGTTTTAAAAAATATTACAAAACTTTACGTTAAAAGTGTTCTTTTCAATAGGAGAATAATCAATGGCTCGAAGTAAAATTAAGACGTCCTCTGGAACTGGTGTAGCCACCGGTCGCAGGGTGACTCTCAATCCAAAGGTCGCCAGGCGATCTTTTCTAAAATTGTCTGCTGCAACCGCTGCGCTCACCGGCGTGGCGATGACCACCAAGATGACCACAAAAGCTCAGGCTGCCGGGAAAAAAGAACCCTACGCGGGGTCAAAAACTGTCCGCACCATCTGTACCTATTGTGCAGTAGGTTGCGGTATTGAAGCTGAAGTGCATAATGGTGTGTGGGTCCGTCAGGAAATCGCCGCTGATCACCCTGTTTCCTACGGTGGCCACTGTTGTAAAGGCGCCGGTGCCATCGATATGGTTACCAGCCCTAAACGTCTGAAGAACCCAATGAAGAAGGTCAACGGCAAATGGACCAATCTCACCTGGGATCAGGCGATGAACGAGATCGGTGATAAAATGCTTGGCATGCGTGAAAAAGATGGGCCAGATGCTCTGATGTTTCTTGGTAGCGCCAAGGTTTCCACCGAGATGGCCTATCAGCATCGTAAATTTGCTGCTTTCTGGGGGTCAAATAACGTTGATCACCAGGCCCGTATCTGACACTCAACAACGGTGGCAGGTGTCGCCAATACTTGGGGTTACGGAGCAATGACTAACAGCTTGAACGATATGAGACATGCCAAGAGTATGATCTTTATCGGTTCAAACGCACCAGAAGCACATCCGATTTCCATGCAGCATATTCTGCATGCAAAAGAAAAGAATAATGCACCAATCATCGTGGTCGATCCGCGGCGGACTAAACTTGCCGCCAAGGGCACTGACTATGTACGTATTCGTCCGGGTACCGACGCTGCCTTTATGATGGGCCTGGTCAACGCGATTATCACCAATGGCTGGGAGGATAAGGAGTTCATCAGAACCCGTGTCTCCGGTTACGAAGAGATGGTGGCGGTCGCCAAAGACTATACCCCTGAAGAGGTGGAAAGCATCACCGGTATTCCAGCCAGTGAGACCGTGCGTATTGCCAAGCTTCTTGCCAATAACCGCCCGACCAGTTTGACTTGGTGTATGGGGGGGACGCAACATTCCATCGGCAGTTCTATTACCAGAAGTTTTTGTATCCTCCAGTTGGTTCTTGGTAATATGGGAAAATCTGGTGGTGGTACCAACATTTTCCGCGGTCATGACAATGTTCAGGGCGCAACGGATATGGGTATACTTGCAGACACTCTTCCTGCCTATTATGGTCTTTCCGAAGGTTCTTGGAAGCATTGGTGCCGTGTGTGGGATGTTGACTACGAATGGGTAGCCGGCAGGTTCAAATCTAAAGAAGATATGGGCAAGAAGGGCTTTACTCTGGCTCGTTGGTATGAAGGTGTTCTTGGAGAGGAAAAAATCTACCAGGATACCCCGATTAAGGCATTGGTTCAGTGGGGCTGTGGTTCAAACTCCAACTCTCAGTATAATAGGGTGAAAAGAGCATATGACATGCTCGATTTACTGGTGATTGTCGATCCTTTCCCAACCATGGCTGCTGTCGCCTGTGAGACCGACAATGTTTATCTGTTGCCAAGTGCCAGTCAGTACGAGACATCTGGTAGTGTGACTTCAACTTCCCGTCAGATTCAATGGCGTGATAAGGTTGTTGATCCAGTCCACAACAGTAAAGACGATTATCAGATCATGGAACTCCTTGTGAAAAAACTCGGCTTCGCTGAGCCTTTTTACAAGAACATCAAGCAGGTACCTGAAGATATCTCCCTTGAGCTGGGCAAAGGTTCCTTGACCATCGGTTATAATGGCCAGACCCCTGAGCGAATTAAAAGGCATATGGAGAACTGGCACACCTTTGATATTGATGACCTGCAGGCCAAAGGTGGACCATGCGACGGTGAATATTATGGTTTACCTTGGCCTTGTTGGACTGAGGAACATCCAGGTACTCCTATTCTCTACGATGTCTCCAAATCGGTTGCCGACGGTGGATTACCGTTTAGAAATCGTTTCGGTGATGAGATGAAATATGATGCCAGTGGTCGGGTTGAAAATCAACTGGCAGCAAAAGGCGTTTGTAATCCTGGCAGTGAAATTGAAGGCGGGTATTCTGAGTTTAAAGATACTGTTCCAGGAACCAACTGGAAGACCGATCTTTCCCAGAAGACCATTAAAGATGCAATAGCCCGAGGTATGGCTCCGTTTGGTAATGCCCGTGCTCGCTGCGTCGTCTGGAACTTCCCTGATCAGGTACCAATCCATCGGGAACCCTTGCATTCGCCTCGTCCTGATCTCATCGCCAAGTATCCTACTTACAAGGATAAGGCAAATCATTACCGTGTCGATACACGTTTTGAGTCTGAGCAAAATCCGGATCTGGTTAAAGAATTCCCTTATGTTATTACCACTGGCCGTATGGTCGAGCACATGGGAGCTGGTGCAGAGACCCGCAGCAACCAGTATCTTGCTGAACTGCAACCGGATATGTATGCTGAAATCAACCCTCGTCTCGCCAATGATCTTGGTATCCGTGACGGCAAGATGATGTCGATTGAGTCACCGGAAGGCGGCAAAATCACAGTTAAGGCCTTTCATACTGAAAGGGTGGATGAGAAAACAATCTTCCTTCCATATCACTTTGCAGGAATACTGCAGGGCAAATCCTATGCTGACAAATATCCTGAAGGAACCGCGCCATATGTCGTCGGAGAAATCGGCAACGTTGTCACCAACTATGGATATGACATTGTCACACAAATTCAGGCAACCAAAGATGGCCTGTGTAAAGTAGCCAAGGCCTGATGAGGAGGATTGTAAATGGCAAGAGTTAAATTTTTATGTGATGTTGATCGCTGCATTGACTGTAGTGGCTGTGTCGTCGCCTGTAAAGAAGGGAACCATGTCCCGGTTGGTGTAAACCGTCGCCGTGTCATTACCCTTGATCAGGGCAAACCAAACGAGAAATCAATTTCCGTATCATGTATGCATTGTGCTGATGCACCTTGTATTGCGGTATGTCCCGTTGATGCAATTTATCAGCGTGATGATGGAATTGTTCTCGTTAACAAAAAAACGTGTATCGGTTGTGGCTACTGCTTCATGGCATGTCCTTTCGGTGCGCCGCAGTTCCCTAAGGGCAATGTCTTCGGTGCCCGCGGTGCCATGGACAAGTGCACCTTCTGTGCTGGTGGGCCTGAAGAGGACTTCAGTGATGAAGAAAAGCATCTATATGGGCAAAACCGCATTGCGGAAGGCAAGGTGCCTCTCTGCGCTGGAATGTGTGCTACAAAGGCACTTCTTGCAGGTGATGCCGATATCGTAGCTGATGTTTATCGTGAGCGTGTATTCCAGAGAGGTTCCGGTGCAAACGCCTGGGGTTGGAATAAGGCGTATAAAGAGAAGTAACAGACATTTATCATAATAAAAGAGAGGTATCCCCCTTGGCCAGGATGGTGAGGGGGAGGCTCTTTATACAGGGGCGTATCATGCAGAGATTAGTTCATTCTGTATTCCTGCTCACATTGTTTCTTGTGGCAGGAATAGCTACAGTAGCGTCCGCCCAGGAAGGCGGGGCTCTCGCAGGTCTTTCAGCGGGGTCGTCGGCTGATTATTATCACAACCTGATTGGTGTGGTTACCGGGAACTGGCAGGAGTATGGCCAGTTATTCACCTTCTTACAAGGTGAGTGGTTCTGGAAAATATTTCTGGTTATTATAACAGCAGTTCCGGCAGTGTTTTTTCTCCATTATATGATCATCGGTGCCAAGCATTTTGATCATGATGGACCACAAATTTACTTTTTTTCACTTTTTGCAAGGATAGTCCATTTTGTTGCCGCAATTAGTTTCTCTTTGTTGGTTATTACTGGACTTATGATCATCTTTGGTAGTTTTCTTGGTGGTGGTACTCTAATACGTTTAGCAAGGTACACCCACCTCGTTTCCGCCATTGTTTTTGCTTTGCCGTGTGTACTGATGTTTATCATGTGGCTCAAAGAGATGTTGCCACAGTTGCATGATATTAAGTGGATGTTTATTGTGGGTGGATATCTGAGCAAAAAGAAGGTGCCTGTTCCGGCAGCCAAGTTTAATGCCGGGCAGAAGATGTACTTCTGGTTTGCTATTTTTGGTGGTGGTGTAATGGCGTTTACCGGATATATTATCTGGGGTATGTCAGCAGATGTCGAAACAGTACGACTCTATGCCATTATCCACAATGTACTTGGTATGGGGATTGTTGCATTTTATCTCACCCATGTCTACATGTCAGTATTTGCAATCGCTGGATCACTCGAGTCTATGAAAACAGGTTATAAACCAAAAGAAGAAGTAGATATTCTCCATAGTCTTCATAAGTATGAGTTATAAATTGAAGATGATGTCTTGAACTTTTTATGCTCGTTATAGGGCGGGTTTATATGAAATAGCTTCAATGGAAATGGCGGAAAATCTAACGGATTTTTCGCCATTTTTGTTTGCACAGGTATTAAGACTTTATGAAATTCGTAGCTCTGTGATAAATACGGGCAGGTCGCTAAAGAAGACTTATATTTTTTCCATGCTGTGTAAGTGTAACGAGTTCCACGTCAGATCTTTAGTGCCTTAGTTCAGGAAACCCGTCATAAAAAATAAGAAAACTGGGAGTACTTTTAACATCAATTACTAGAAGTTTCCCCCAAGGCACTTATCCCGGCATATTTCCTGTTTACTGGGGTTAGAAAAACCAAAGGAAAAGTGAGGTACATATGAAGAGGTGTATTGTTTGTTTGGTTCTTGGATTGTTGCTTGGAATCTCTCACTTGAGCTATTCGACTGAGAGTTATGATAGTTCAGTGATGCCTGATCTACAAATTCTTGCTCCTGAAAATGAGCAACACCGTAAATATCTAGGAGTTGAGACGCCCGCTGGTGAGCCATTTAAGATTTCAGATATAAAGGCGGATCTTCTCATCATTGAACTCTTTAGTATGTATTGCCCCTTTTGCCAGAAGGAAGCACCTCTCGTCAATGAGCTTTACCAAATGCTCAAAGAAAGAGAAATGAAGGGACTCACTGTTAAAATAATAGGGCTCGGAGCGTCAAACTCGCAATTTGAAGTGGAACATTTTGCAGAGACCTATGGCGTCGATTTTCCGTTATTTCCAGATAAGGATATGAGCATGTATAAAGCTCTTGGTGGTACGGGGACTCCTGGTTTTGTAGGTTATAAATTAAAAGATACTAAACCACCAATTAATGTGCTCCGCAACTCCGGTGGATTTTATAGTGCTGATGAGTTTCTCCAGGATCTAATAATAAATAGTGGTTTGTAGGTTTGTTCCTGTTCTTTGGGAGGAGGTAACAGTGAAAAGTATAATTATCTTTATGTGTTGTTTGCTTGTGTTTGGCATCGTCCAGAGTGTGGCACAGGCAAAAAATGTTACTCAAATTGATTATATCTATGATCCAGGTATCTTGAAACCAATCGACAGTCAGCTCAAGGTTTCAATAGGGGAACCTGCGCCTCTTTTTTCTCTGCCATCAATTAGTGGACAACAAATACACCTTGAGCAATATCGCGGGAAGAAGAATGTTGTGTTATCCTTCGTCCCTGCAGCCTGGACCCCCGTATGCTCTGACCAATGGCCCGGTTATAATATCGTCCAGAGAATATTCGATGAACATAATGCAGTTCTCATAGGTATTACTGTAGATAATATTCCAACCCTCCACGCGTGGGTAAGGCAGATGGGAACACTGTGGTTTGATGTGTTGTCTGATTTTTGGCCCCATGGGGAGGTTGCCGCAAAATATGGAGTTTTGCGAACTGATGGCACCGCGGACAGGAGTCTTGTTTTTATCGATAAGAAGGGTGTGATTCGGGAGATCATAGTTGCAGACATCAACACCAGACCAGGGCTTGAGGAGCTGGTCATGGCCTTAAAAAAGATGAATGCGAATTGATCTATGCAGTGAGTAAAGATTGGTGATGAACCAAAAACGGCCTGCATGAAATGCAGGCCGTGGTGGATGATAAACGTCAATTTAAATTAAGTTTTATCTCTTATTTGAGGTGCTTTCGTAAATGAAGGTTGCCTGTTGCCTTGAGATGTAAGTTGCTATTGCATCGCTAAAAGTAGATATCTAGTGATAGAAGTTTTATATCTACTTTCCTTTTTCAGTAAATAATAATTCGATATTAAGTTCACCGAAATGAAAAGTATGTCTGGAGTGTAAAGAAAATATAAATGCAATTGGCTGGCAGATGTAATATCTTAACGATTACTTTGAAAAATTAACATTTTCTTCTACTCTAAGGGCATAGTATGTCGTCAATTATTTCATTTATAGGCTGGCATGACAGCGGTAAGACAACATTAGTCTGCCAGGTGGTAAGTGAGTTGAAAAAGCTCGGCTACAGAGTTGCTGTCATCAAATCATCCAACGATTCTGGAATTGCCTTCGATACACAGGGGACTGATACCTACAAGCATAAGGCAGCAGGGGCCGATAGTGTTATGCTTGTGGCTCCTGATCAGGTGGTTCTGCAAACAGGAAATAGTGACCTATCTCTACGAACTTTGGCTCATCGTTATTTCCCCGATGTGGACATTGTCATTGGCGAGGGTTTTAAGCGGGCGCGAAAAATACCTAAAATTGAGGTGTTTAGAAATAATGATCAGAAACTAAGAGATGAGGTGCACGGGGTTATAGCCCTAGCAACAAATATTGACGGAGTGGCTGGTGACTATGTATTTCGGTTAGATGAAGCGCCTGAAATAGCGCTCTTTATTGAAAAAAGATTTCTAGGGAAAAAGTATGGTGGGGAAATTTCGGCACTCCTTGTAAATGGCAATAAAATACCGATAAAAGAGTATATACAGGAAGCGCTTGCCGGTACTGTCGAGGGCTTTGTTAAAACCCTGAAACTGACTGATGATATTAAAGAAATTGAATTGCGGATCCGACTGGGGGACCTGGAGAATAAGCCCAAATAATAGAGAGTGAAGCTAGCGACTATTTTTTGCTATGTTGCTCTCTGGAGCCTGGTACTCTTCAAGTATTCTGGCAGCCCCACCTGCTGCATCAACGATCTGCTTTACCTCGGTTGGATTGAGATTTAGCTCAGCACTTCTTTCCTTAAGACCAGGCACGTCGACCACGACCTGCTTCATCGCGTATTCAATACCATTTTGTTTCAAACTATCTGTGATGCGCCTATACGCTTCTCTTCGTATGACGAAGTGTGTTCCTGGTTTGGCAGTAAATTTTACCCGGATGGTCATCACCGAGTTGGTTATTTCCCTTACCCCCTGAGATTTAACAGGTTGGATAAAATCGGCTCCAAACTCTTCATCTTCAAGCATTGCTATACCAACTTTTTTAATAATCTTACGGATCTTGTCTATATTGGCATTGTAGTTGAAGTCGAGATTGAACTTTACAATTATACCGCCTCTCATGAAGTTTGTAATGGGACCAAGTTCACTGTGAGGCACTATCTGTAACATCCCTCGGTGGTGCCTGAGCATCACATTTCTTAGAGTAATAGACTCCACCGTTCCGGAAACAGCACTGGCTTCCAGATATTCACCGACTCTGAACGCATCATCAAGTAGATAGAAAAATCCGGAAAACATATCCGAGACAAGTTTTTGTGCACCGAAACCTACCGCTAAGCCAACTACTCCAGCGCCCGCCAGAAGAGGCCCTATGTCAACTCCAAAGGAGGATAAGATTGTCATAGTCACCATGATGACGAGGACAGAGGCGATAAATTTTCGAATCATGGGAAGGAGGGTATATGATCTTCCCCGTGCAACAGCTCCCCATTCGCTTTCTTTGCCCTCTTCTGTTTCTTCGGGGATTGAGTCTGCAATCTTTGCTTCAATCCATGAACTGACAAGTCGCCAGAGAAACATGGCAAGGGTAATTATAACAAGGGCGTCTATAGCGACTGAAGCAAGATTTGAGACAAATGGAAATTCAATATTCCATAATTCAGCAATCCAGAGGCCTAGGATTCCAATGAGAACGAGTCTGACTATAAAACGAATTTTCAGGTAAAGGTTTTTTCCAGCTTTGCGAACGTCTTGAACCTCCTCATCAACTTCTTCTTCCAGGTCATAGTCCTCCTGGTGGATTTGCAGGGTCGACATGGTGTAGAGCAATAGCCATTGAATCATCTTATCCGCGATGAGCCATATGGGTAGAACAAAAAAACTTAATATAAATGCATTCCTACTCCCGAACCCTTGGATTGAAATACTGTGAACCAGAAGCCCCCAGAGAACGACAAGATAAAGTATAGCGAGTAAGTGCCAGACAGATGCAAATTGCTCAATTCCCCAGTTGGCTTCTGTCTGGGCATTGCTGTTTCCTACGATGTAATTGTGAACGTTATTTTTGGCAACGAGCACGATCACAGCAGTGACCAGAAGGAGGAATGTTGCAAAAATAAGTTGGAGAAGAAGAACGGTCTGCTGGGGTGCACCAAGTTTATGGAGTACGACCACGAACATGAGAACGGAAACAATATAGCCAAAACTGAGGATTACCAGTCGGTGGATTGTCTGTGCAACTTTGCACTCAAGTGGCAGAATACGAAATCCCGCGATCCTGGGAGATAGCATGATCGATGAGACGATGGAAAGGGTTCTGATGAGTACGATGGTAATGATAAAGGCAAAAAAAGTGAGTTGAACAAAGGGTGATCCGGACTGGTCGAAAAGAAGAAAGGCACCATAGGAGAAAGCGAAAAACACAAAAAGTCCAATGGCATCAGGAATATTGATTATGACACTTGCCGAGAAGCGGTGGCCTTGACTCATCTCCTTGAAGTTATCAAAAGATGAGCGAAAATATTTTTGAATAACTATTTTTTTTATCAGTTGTTCTACCGTAAGACCAACGGTGAGGAAAACGAGTATCCAAGCCATGTTTATCATAGCGCCCTGGGATGTGCCAAGAGGACAGAGCGAAATGAAGACCTTGGAAAGATCGGGGATGACTTGAGGAATGTTTTTTAACAATTCCTTAGTTTTACTAACAGATTGTACTGATTCCCCTTCGAGGCTGTTAAGTATTGCCTCGAGTGGTGAGCCTGGACCTTTTAATCTCTGATCGAAAGTGAAGGTGTCTTCAGCGAGCGATGCATCTCGTTTTAATTCAGCGATGAGCATCTGTCGAACCTGTTCATCGCTCATTCCGGCGAGTGTTGCATGAATGGAATCAGCTACCGCTATGTCATTGGATAAGGGAGGCGTAGCTCCGGCAGGTGCAAGCGACGCCGCAAAAAGGCTCAACAGAAGACATAATAATAACGACCAACGTACCATAACAGATCCAGAAAAAATCATGAGTTCCGATAGAGCCTTGAAGAGTTTTTGCGTTTGAAACGCTTGACCCGAAAATTTGGAGTTAGAAGCGCGTTTCAAAGTATGGAAGTAGCACTTCAGGTATAGCGATACTACCATCTTCCTGCTGATAGTTTTCGAGCACAGCAAGTAGTGTTCTCCCAACAGCAAGGCCTGATCCGTTGAGGGTATGGACGAGTTTGGACTTTTTCTGGCCATCAGGGCGATACCTGATAGATCCCCTTCGGGCTTGAAAGTCGAGGAAGTTAGAGCAGGATGAAATTTCCCTATATGCATCTTGACCTGGCAACCAAACTTCTATGTCGTAGGTCTTAGTCGCGGAAAAGCCAAGATCACCACTACAAAGATTAACTACCCTGTAATGAAGGCCTAGAAGCTGAAGAACAGTTTCTGCTTCCCCGAGGAGGTTTTCCAGTTCCTGCTCAGATGTCTCCGGTGTGGTAAATTTGACCAGTTCGACCTTATCAAACTGGTGTTGCCGGATGAGGCCTCTGGTGTCACGGCCATGGCTTCCTGCCTCAGATCTAAAGCATGGAGTATAGGCGGTGTACTTTATTGGAAGATCCTTTTCACTGATGGTCTCATCCCTGTGGATATTTGTTACAGGCACTTCAGCTGTAGGAATAAGGTACAGGTCCCAGTCTTGAATCTTGAAAAGGTCTTCTTCAAATTTAGGTAATTGTCCCGTTGCAGTCATGGATGCGGTATTAACGAGAAAGGGAGGGAGCACCTCCGTGTAACCATGCTTCTGGGTGTGTAAGTCAAGGAAGAAATTGATAAGTGCACGTTCAAGCTTTGAGGCAAAGCCTTTCAATAGAGCAAAACGGGCACCAGAAAGTTTGGTCGCAGTATCGAAATCGATAATGTCCTGATTTGCTCCAATTTCCCAGTGGGTTTTAGGGGTAAATGGAAATGTGGGCTTTTGGCCCCAGGTGCGGATCTCTATGTTGTCTGCATCATCTTGTCCTACAGGCACACTGTCGTGGCAGAGATTAGGGATAGACATGACTATCTTTTTGAGATTGTCTTCAATCTCGCCGAGAGTAACATCCATCTCTTTGATGCGTTGGCTGGTTTCACGCATTTCAACAATGAGTGGATCCGCCTCTTTTTTCTGTTCGTCAGTACCTTTTTTGAGGATGGCTATCTGGTCTGAAACTGTATTTCTTTTGGCTTTAAGAGATTCAACTTCAGAAAGGAGAACAAGGCGCTGTTTGTCGATGGTGGTAAAATTATCAACAAGCGTTGTATCCATTCCACGTTTGAGACATTTTTCTTTTACGAGTTCGATGTTTTCGCGTATAAATCGTAGTTCAAGCATAATGTTTTATCTGGTTAATTTGAATAATGATGGACTCGTAAAAATCTCGATCTACTTCGTTGTAGGTCTTAAACGACGGTTGGCCATACCATATGTATTGTCAAATCGTCAATTAAGACACTGCGCCTCGTATATCGAACTTTTGCCAGAGTCCATCTGTACGGGTAAAATGACTTTTTACGAGTTTATCAATAATTAGTGTGAGAAAAACTCATGTTTAGCATGGCTGATGGTTGAAATCAACCTCTATCAAATTGCATTTTTAACATGCTTCTGATACGTTAGCCTTCTGATGAGTAACAGTCCACTGTCGTCCATCCAAAGAGAGACGAAAAAAAATACAGGAACCCCCCTTAACCTTCCATGGCCGCACACGAAAAACTTATTACATTTGTAGGCGAATTGAGAAAGTCTATTCGCAATCTCAGTTTGTCACTTGGGTTCTTGACCTTGGGAATCTTTTTTCTCTCTCCACATCTCCTGCATTTCGTGCAGCAGCATCTGGCGGATAAACTCTATTTTTTTACGGTTGCCGGCCCTTTTCTCGCCCATGTTAAACTGTCACTCTTTGCTGCACTCTATGTCATTATGCCATGGATGATGACGATACTTTGGCGTGCCATAGGCAAACCATTCGGGGTAGAGGGAGGGCAACTTTTTTTCTTTATTTTCTTTACCTGTCTTCTCTTTTATGCGGGAACGCTATTCTGTTATTTTATCACACTACCGTTTGGAATTACATTTCTTCTCGGTTTTAGCTCTGAAGAATTGAAACCGGTCATATCCATTGGCAAGTTTGTGAATTTTGTTACAATCTTCGTACTTGCCTTCGGAACAATTTTTGAGTTGCCCATTTTTATGGTTTTCTCGGCAAAGGTAGGTCTCTTCAGTCGTCAATTTTTTGAAAAGAACAGGCGCTATGCTGTATTGCTAATTGCTATTCTGTCGGCCCTTTTGACTCCTACACCTGATATTGTAAACATGTTGTTGATGGGTGGGCCTCTCTATCTATTGTATGAGTCGGGCATAATAATATTAAAGGTACTTCGATTTAACCCTGTGGATGTATCTTCTCCCAAGCCATAAGGGCGTTGAACATTATTCGACCTCTATTGTCTCGATATTGTGCTTTTGCAAGAGGGCAGCGGTAACTCCAATATTCCCCATTACGCCGCAGGATGGGCTGCGTGCTTTCAGGATTGCTTTTTTGATATTTTGCATTTGTGCTATTTTTAGCACCTGCTCTGCTCCATGTATAAATGCAGCGGTTACATCGATGCCACTCTTACTGACAACTAAAGCCCTGGAGCAGATGACATCGTTTCCATCTCCACCCGTCAGGTCGGCTGCGTCTCTTGGTGTTGAGAGGCCTCCGAGTTGTTCCGCACAGACCGGGATGAGTGTGGCATTGTGAAGTTCTTTTATTATGTCGGGGTAATGTTTCACTTTACCATCATATCGGGTGCAGAGGCCGAGAAGGCAACTGCTGATTAGATAAACAGGTCGTGTTGTACGCATAGTTAAAATATTATGGTTATTAAAAATAAGAGACCAAGACCATCTCAGAAAGCTTCTGCACAGGACCAGACACGGGTTAAAAAGCTCGTTGTCCTTATTGGTTTTCTGGCTCTTCTGTGGTTCCTTTTTGCGCCTGGCCTTGGGCTCGTATCCTATATGCAGAAAAAATCAGAGCTTGCGCAGGTGAAAAGACAGGCAAATCAACTGCAAAAAGCTAATGTTGAACTGCAGGAAGAGATAGATAAACTCCTCAACGATCAGGTTTATCTGGAAAAGCTTGCCCGTGAGAAATACGATTTGCTCAAGCCAAACGAAAAAGTATATGACTTTTCAAAAAAATCAAAAAAATAGTCTGTAACTATCAAAGGGGCTAAAAGAATTTTACCTTTAGCCCCTTTTTGTTCGCTGTAGCTGCCGAAAGACTCTCACGGAGTCTCAAGTTATGAGGCTCAGGAAAAGCCTGAGTTACCACCACATCCCGCGGGTGCAAGAGATGTACCTGTACCTGAAAGAGAAGAACCAGCAGATATTAACTTTGTTACATTCTCACTGTTACACTTGCTACAATGAACTTCTTTCCCGTCGTCTGCTGATGTGGTTAACAGCTCAAACTCCGTGTCGCACTCATTACATTTATATTCATAAATTGGCATAATCATTTACTCCGGATAGCTTTTCATCCCCGATAACTGAGGATCTACCTGCTTTAAGGGAAACTAGGAAAGCAGGTTGGTGAATATGGTGCATTTCTTACATATTTCCAGCTTGTCTTTCTGGTTTGCGTCAATCGTACAATCGCACAGTGTACCGCTCAGAAACCAGCAAAGATGTCCACTTTGAAACTCCCACGCAGGGCATTTGTCTTTTATCGTACAGGTTTTTTGTTCCCAACATGGGGTTAAACTGTCTTTTCGACCACGTTGATTAATGAGCAAAAAGTATATATGTCTCTCTATGTGGTTTGGAATTGTACGCCATCCCTGTTCGTAACTGTGTATGGTTTTTAGAGACATTCCGAGTAGTTCAGAAAGTTGTTTTTGAGTTTTGCCAAGTTTTTTTCTTGCAAGACTAAATTCTTCTTTGGTCAAGGGGATACCTCGTCAAGTTGTTTTTATGCCATGCTGAACGTGGCCATAATTATTTACTGAACATAAATAATCACATGTTCAATATTTACCAAAAAATGAGAGAAATGGCTTTGATTTTCAGGAATATTCCGAGAAAATATTGTTCTATTTCTCCCTGATTGATTAGTATAATGTTTTATATTGGTATTTATTGAAATTTTATCTCCAATACTGGATAGACAATAGAACAGGAGTTACTGCGATGAAAATGAAAGTGTTGAGCATGTTTGGATTATGTTGTCTGCTGCTTGCAGGATGTGCTCGGTTTATTGTTCCTGAAATTGGTTCAGTTGCCGAGGAAAAAAGCCGTATTGTCTATGATGTTGATGAAAAGCAGGAGGGTGTGCTTAGCACAAAGGATCTTCACCTTGAATATAGCCTTGTTGAAAATGACAATGGTGTACGTTTTACGGGCGAGCTTGCCTTTGACAGGAGTCTCACCAATTCATTCCCAGGTATGAAGACATTTTTTCTAAAACTCAACTGGCTTGATGCGAGTGGTAATGTTTTGAAAACAGTGGATATCTCACCACAGTTTAGCTATCTAAGTTACGCTCCTGATAAACTGAAGATCAACAAGACCATAGAGTCAGCTCCAGGAAGTTCGTTTATCTGCTTTAACTATTATGGTGTTTTTCAAGGAGAAAAGCCGGATGTGAGTGAAGAATGGGATATTCTTCTTTTTCCTTTCACAGCGCCATGATTGTTTGTAAACATTGTCTTAAATACCACTGTACATTGAGTCAGGAGAGAGTTCATCTTGAAAGATAATCAACTGGATTTTTACGCTAGCCTTCAGTCGCTGCTGCGATACCATGATGAGATAGGTCTTGGGCCAGTTACTCTAAATGATGACATTCGTAATTTCCTGAGTGTAAGACCGCCTGTTCCAGTGTCCATAGGTCCAGGCAGTGAAATTGTGGCAAGTAGGGTAGATCCACAGTGTAATAGAACACCAGAGCCAGTTGAACAGAGAGCAAAAGCCACTCTTTTATATACGCTTGCTGATATTGAGCAGGAGGTTACATCCTGTACTGCCTGTGATTTACACAAGAGACGAATCTATCCAGTCGCGGGCAGAGGCGAAAAACCTGTACGGTTGATGATCGTCGGGGACTGGCTTGCAATAGCTGGCGCTGGTTCTGCGATAGAAAATCAGCTCTTCGGGGTTCAGCAGGATCAAATGCTGTTTCGTATGCTTGCCGCGATGAAAGTACCCATTGATGAGGTTTTTATCACTAACGTGATAAAATGCGGTCTACCTGAAAAGCAACAACCCCTGGCACTGCATGTTAAAACATGTGTTGCTTATCTGAAAAGACAGATATTGGTTCTTCGCCCTCAGTATATTTGCACCATGGGAATGGTTGCTGCAAAAGCTGTCCTTGATCGATCACTT
Source organism: Desulforhopalus sp. (assembly GCA_047619065.1). Classification (GTDB taxonomy): domain Bacteria; phylum Desulfobacterota; class Desulfobulbia; order Desulfobulbales; family Desulfocapsaceae; genus Desulforhopalus_A. Next base: position 25,422 of record JBLHNA010000019.1, on the reverse strand, counting down.
GCTCTGTCGCGTCTGAGAGGGAAACTTCATGATTATCAGCTAGGTACTGATGACAAGATACCTGTTCTAGCAACCTATCATCCGAGCTATCTTTTGCAGAACCCAGAAATGAAACAGGCAACCTGGACGGATTTAAAATTCCTGGCACAGAAAATGGGACTGCTGTCGGGGAATTAAAGAGCTAACCGCTGCTAGCATCATTATTTTATAAGGATAAGACCTCGCCTGCCTAATTCGCGTAAAAACGTGGTGACTGAGATTTCTGCCTCCTGGAGTGAGAGACCGGTGCCCGGAACAATTGCTTTAATGATGCTTTTCACATCAGTTGAGCCATCTATCAACATCCATACCTTGCTACCAATGCTGTCGAGTTGAAGCTTTTTCGTGAGCTTGGGCTCCTCTGTCTTGTTGAACTTTTTCGCAAGACTAATGAAAAATGGTTTTAGCGGAAGGGGGTATTCAATCGTGATCTCTCCATTTTCTTGCTCATCCCAGGTAACGGCGGATGATCTTTCCGGGATACAGGCCAGAGATTCTGTGCGGGTTATGGTTGATGGCGCTTGTGTCTCCGAGGTTTTTGTTTTAAACAATCTGGAAAGTTTCATAGCAGGAAGTTACATCAATAGTAGAAATCGGGCGTTTAGAAGATGCTATACAGGCAAGAAGTCGGTCATGTTCTGGCACCAGCCATATTTTTGAATCGATAAAGGGTTTTTCTTTTCTCATCCTAAAAAGAATTTGTTTTGTCACCGATGGTGACCGTGCGCCACTGCACGTGTTTTTGTCTTTGCTTAACTCTACCTGTAACTCTCTTGTGTCCGCGAGAGTGAAAAGGATACCCTCCAGTGATTGAGAACTCAGTCGACTACTGGCTTGTCCCAGTCTGCAAATTTGCAGATTACAGGTGTCTGCTGAAAAGGAGAGGCGTGTTAGTCCCGCTTTGAAAGTGTAGTCTGTTAGGGTGTGTTGTGCGAGCGTTTTAACGGAGAAATCTTGAATTTTCCAGAGAGTGCTGGTGAAACCATGGCAGGATAGTGTTGATAATACCTCTGCTGTTTTTTTCCACATACTGCTTTCGGACCCCAGTTGTTGGAAAAAAAATAGGGTGTGACACTGATCACAATAGCAGATGCCGCCACTTTGCATTGGTTGTTTGCCACGGTAGTAGCGCCTCAGTGTGAATTTATCAGCGAGCTTGTTCAGCTCTGGTGGAAATTTAACTGCACCATTTGTAACACCGAGTTGTTGCCACCAGTCGTCACATTTTTCCTGCCATTTTTGCGGACTTAGCACATCTATTTTTTTCCATCGAATCTGGAAGATAGGATTGAAATCATCTTCAAAGATAAGATGATTTGGTCCTGAAACAATAGTCTCCCAGTTCTCTGGCACCCTAAGTCGTACGCCATTCCAGCCGATTTCGACCTCGTTACAGGTAAGAGCTGAACTCACTTCTGTGGTTCCGGGATGAGGTGGGACCAGTCGCTTTTCTGTAAATCTTCCAGCCGGCTTTCGTTCAATTTCCCCTTATTTTCATTACACATTTCCATAAAACAGCGGCGCTCGTCCGCAATCTTGTCAGGGTAGGAAAGCTTAACCATATTTCCAATGGTCTCGTTGGAATCTTTGGCGTTGTATTGGATTTTGAGCGATACCCTATTGTTGTCCTTATCTGTGAAGTGCCATTTCCAAATATACGTCAGGCCAAATGAATCACCGCTCCAGGTATCAGGGTCACCATATTGGGTTTTTATTTTGTTGAGTAAGGTATTGTAGAACTTTTTGCTCTTGTCCTCATACTTCATATCTATCTTCAGGATGCTATCTTTGAAGTGACATATCCCGTAGGAAATGACCCCATTTCTAAAGCCATGCCAGTCTGTTACCACAACCTCCTTCATAAAATTTGAATCAATAATGTCTGGGTAGGAAGTGACATCGCTGCCAAGAACAATCCCTGCAATGGAAATGGGAACCTGTTCTGTTTTTGCCTGTGCTATGGTGGTGTATATGAAAAGCAAACAAACTACTGCTATGGATTTTGATAACGTTGTTTTCACGAGTTGCCTCATCTCCAGAAATAAAAATTCAAAACTTCTCCTAAAAGAAATAATGAGGCCATAGCAGGCTGGTGTCAAGTAGAGTACTCGGACAATTTAAGCAATGTTCATGGTTTTATAGAGGTCAGCTTCGGTAAAAAGAAGATAGGCCAGGACTCATTTGAGTACCCCACCCTGAGGGGTATAAGTGCCACGAAGGTGTCTCTGCGATCGCTATCTGGTGGTAACTTTAAGTTTTTGATTTCAATGGAGTGTCTGTCTATCTTGTTTTTAAAGATAGGTTACTTTGGATTAAGGGCCTAACCCTGGTAAAAGAGAAATAAGCCAGGATAAGTGCCATGGTTGTGATGTTAAGTTCTTATTTTCAAAAGAGTCTCTATCTATCTTGTTATTTAAAATAGGTTTTCTGTAGTAAGGCACTAACCCTGGTGAGTGGGAAAGAAGCCAGGATAAGTGCCATGGTGGTAATTTTAAGTTATTGATTTCAAAAAGAGTCTCCAGGTTCCTTGCTTTTTTGATGAGTTTTCTGGAGTAAGGCACTAATACGCCATATGGCCAAGAGATTTCATAATGAGTGCAAAGCCCATGGCAAACATTCCACTGAGTCCCATACCGCAGGAAAAGCCAGCAAGAAGTACCGGGGCATATTGACGCCACATGGGACCAAACTTTTTCAGGAAGTAATATCTGCCTAAGAGAGCGCCGGCAACCTCAAGGACAAGGCCATGGGGGGTGGATTGGCCAAGACCTCTGACAACCCCGTATATGAGAAGTACAGGGAGGCCAAAGAGAGAGAGAACCATGTACATAATCAGTCCAAATCCAAGGCCAGAGAATACGGTTGTTCCATTAAGCGCTTGGTAAAACAACGAATTCCCTTCCAGCGTTGACGTCTGCATGAGTAGAGTGTTGAGGGCTTGTAAATGCCAAAGTTCCTGGGCAAATGGATAATTTGCCGAAGGTATGGGGGCAAGCCTCCAGATGAATTGAGAAAAGATGAGGCTTGCGACCATGACGATTGGGAAGACGAGGAGTTCGGCCTTAATAATCCCCCGAAGAGAAGTTCCCGTCAGTTCGATCTGCCTGAATTGCACAGTTGCCTCCCCGTAGTTGTGTATTGGAATGGGGGCGTACCATATTTCAATTCCCTGATAGCCAAAGAACCTGGCACCTGCGATAAAGCTCGCTTCTCGTACCAGAGGCAGACTAACAAATTGTCCGGCTATACCTTCCATTCGAGCCGTTATGTAGGAGATGATGGGCGTGTAGATAAAACCGTAACCGAGAAAAAAGACCCAGGGGAACGACGGCACCAGCCAGACGCAGAGACCTACGTAGGCAAGCGTTGAGAAAAAATAGATGGCAATGGCGATCCAGAAATTAAAATCACCTCTTCCTGCAGGTGGATGAAAGAGATCGTGGAGCGTTCCTCTGTTACCACCTTTTTGCCTAAATGACTGGACAACAGACCAGATACCGATGGCGCCTATAGCGAGACCCAAGCCAATACCAAAACTCATATAAAAATCGAAATTATTGGCAAAAACAGTATCCACAGTAGCCATACCGGGATGCCATCTGTTGAGAATTCCGGCGGAGTAGAGGATAGGGTTCAGGATAATTGTGATAATAAGACCAATAAGCCCACCAATGACTGCCCAAAAAGGAAGAACCATACCAATGAATAACAGGCCGAGGTCAAGTTGCAAGCCTGTTGCTACAGCGGGAAGGATGTCTTCAGTGTATCTCGTAAGTTCGATCCAGGGAATTGGGATAAGGCGGATCTGTTCTGTGAAGATGAGCCCTGATATAATAGGCAGCAATACATAGATAAAACCGAAGGCAAGACCTATTACCCCACCAATGGCGAAGACCCGCCATTTCCAACTCTCTTTTTTTTCTTCCGCTGATTCAGCAAGGGCCATGGTGCCAAGTGCTGCGACGGGTGCCATGGGAAAGGGGAGTTTTTCCACGTCAGAAGTGATGCGGAACAGTGCATAACCGAGACCGAAGTGGTCAATTCTCTGAATTATTTGGGAGCCTACCAGCAGGAGGATAGGAATGAGCCAGTCCCGATGGAAGAAACTGCGCTCAACCATGGATACTGAGCCAACTCCAGGGGCAACCCAGGTGGGTATAAATTCTGTGACCCCGAGCATTCGTGCTGCATCAGATTGGACAAGGTACTGGCTCCACAAAAGTCCTGAAAAAGGGGACGCAAGGGCCGCTCCAGCCATGTAATACAGCAGAAAAATTTCCTGCTGTTTCAAATCAGAGTGGGCCCGTTTGGCAATTTCAGCAAACAAAATGATGGTAACCCACCTGGCAGCAGGGCCAATACCCTGACCTATAACCAGTTGCAGGTACATCGATCCAGGCATCATCAGAAAGCCAATGAAAATGGCTCCAATGATTGTTTTCCAGTCAAACCCTTCCTCAAAGTGTGTTGGAGGAGGCAGCAGGTCCCGGTATTCTTTTAATTCTTTGTCGTCATACATAATATTTATACCGCAGGGGAGATCGAAATATTCTATCCCCCAGCGTTCCTAGTCTGGTAATACCTGATAACTGACATCGGTGAAAAGGCCAACAATTGCCCAGCCTCCCCCCATAAGAAAATCGCCTATAATGAGGCCAATAAAGAAGAACTGGACTTTTCTGATAAGACCGACACCTCCATATCGCATGCAGAGCGCATTACACGCCCAGCCTATAAAAAAACTCACCCAGAGAATCCGCATGGCGGAACTGTAGGCAGTAAGGTAACCGATGGGATGAATCGGCCACCAGTATAATCTATGATAGCAGGTTACGAGGATTAACATCAGGAGCGCGCCGATGAGGGAAAAGACAAAAACCCAGCTCCCGGTCACTGTCTCGGTGGCAATAAGTTTATAAATGTTTTCATACACTGTGGTGGTGGTCTGTGTCGCCCAGTCAAGCTGTAGTTCCCGAATACCATACCTGTAACAAAGCGTCATCATACTGAGAATTGAGGCCGTCATAGATGCAACGATTGTTAAAGCGAGGCCTGAGAAGAGCAATAGAGATGGATGTTTGTTCTGGTGTAGGTGGCGTCCATGGAGAAGTGATGGCATAAGAGATTCTCGCAGATCGACAAAAAGAACCTTTTGGCTGATTCCGGCAAGAAGACCACTCGCGCCCGCAAACACCTTGGCACCAAAAAGAGCTATAATTCCATCTGTTGGAGCCGCCGTGAGAGTGAAGTAAGCGAGGCCACCCTGGCAGATGATTCGTGTTGCAACGAGCATGATCATAAAAAAAGCACCAACCACTAAAAATGCAGCAGACAGGGTCATCCCGAGGTTTACATACCAGCTGATGAGTAGAGCAAAGCCAATGACAGCCCCCCAAAACGAGATGCGTACATCAAACCACTCTGAGCGATCAGGCGAAGGTTGTTTTAAAAAGAAAGATTGTTTACACACATCAAGAAGATGAAGGCGGGCAAGCCAGACGAGGAAAAGAAAAAATACTCCATAGGCCCCGATCATCTGCATCTCTTCAGGTCTGGCAAGTGTCGGACCAAAGGTGACACCCAATTCAGAGGTTGGGATAGAGTAGCCCATGAGGCCAAGTATCCCATAAAACAAGCAACCCAATAGAAAAAACACCCAAAAAGAAAACGAAATCTGCCTTGAGGTGAGAAAGGCAAAACCGATAAACGAGGGGTAGAGATATATCTTAAGTTTATGAAATCCTGTTAAAAGTCCTGTGTCTGAAAAATATGGGCCTGCAAGAAAAAGAGTTGGTATGGCCGGGATTGTGGGATAGTAAAGGTTCAACCCGTTTACAAGGTGTATGAATACAGGAATAGTAAGGCCCACAAGAAGAAATCTATTAAGAAAAAATTCTCCTGTCTTACCTTGACTTACGGCGGTTCCAATCATTTCAGGGACTTTCAGGAGAGGAAAGTTCATCCTTTCATTGTGTATCCATTGCCGTGAAAGAATATTGATGAGAAAAAGCATGACGAGATAAGATACAAGGATGAAGCCACCCCAGAGAAGCAGTGGTTGTATCCAGGCGGACCATGGGATGGCCGCAGCAATTTCTAGCCAGTTCATGTCACGACTGGCAGGTAATCCGTTGTAGAGGAGTTCGATTGCTTCTGCATTTGTTGGTGTCAGAGCAGGTGGGATGAGAGGGTGAAGCACTTCACTCCAGCGGTTACCAGGCGTTGCAAACTGCATGGGGGCTGTGAGATTGATGAGAAAAGTTCTCGCAAAGCCAGTGTACGCAATACCGGAGCCTATCACCATTTCAATCCAGACAACAAGAAGTTCTGGTCCATTGAGCAGGATCGGTGATTTAAAAACCCTGCATATCACGGTTACAATGACCGTAAGCAGGAGGAAAATAAAAAACGGGGCCAGAGGAAAATGTCCACCACCAAGTGGCGTTGCCCGTAAATAGATGTTGTTGTACGGGGTAAGTAAACAGATTGCAACAGCGATAATGAGTCCAAGAAGAGGGGCTCGCAGACGAATTAATCGGGATATATCGGTCAGCTCGTTTGGCATCATATCAGGCAACCTCTGTATGTGGATTGTTTGAAGGATGTGAGCCGTTCTGTTCAGGGCTGGCTATTGTTTTCTGAAATTCTTCCTGTAATTCCCTGTGCACTTGGTCATCGAGCGACCTCCAGATGAGGAGCTGTTTCCTGAATTCATGGAGGAAGGACGTGTTAAGTCTCTGCCAGATTCCGGATTCCCCTGACCGGCGCTGGAGTGTAATATTAATTTCGAGAAAATCTTCACCTTCTCTTGCCGGGCGGAACTGTATGTCTGCAGTTTGCATGATACCGAAATCAAAAGGAGCCAGCCATATATTCGCTCGAATGTGGAGACATTTCAGCTCATGAGGGTTTTCGGACTGATTAACCATGTCGACCATTTCTGCAACAGTTAAGCAACTGAATACAACATCCACAGGACCCGTAGAAAATAGACCATGGGAGATGTCTTTGTGGCTGATGAGGTAGGAGTAGATAAACCCGCCGATTGATTCGTGTTCCCTGAACTTCATCAAAAAAGGCAGCGTTACCGTAATTCTGTTGTCTACAGGAGCAGGAAGCTTGAATGTACGATTGACATCGGGGATAGCAATACGGGCTGCCACCCTGGAAGGATAAATGACGGATATCAGAACAACAAGGATGACGAGAATCATTGCAGCGACTCCCGCCATGGAAGAATAGTTGACCGTGATCCCGGCCCACATCGAAGTATTTGAGAGTATTGCCGCAGATACCTGTGCTACCAAGTAACCAAGGACCACAGAAATAACAGCCAGGGCCATGGCCTCCGCCACAAAGAGAAAGGCCACGTGTGAAGGTGCGAGACCTACTGAGGTGTAGACTGCAATTTCACCTTTACGCTCATAGACAGAGCTGATCATTGTGTTGAGTACGATCAGGATGGAAATCAGAAGGGGTATTATGATGTTTGGAACACCACTGTAGTTCATGGTGTCGCTGATATTATAGAGCCAAACACCATCTTTTTCCCCTGTGAAAATTGCAAGATTAAACCTGTCTGAGAGGTTGGTTGCTATTTCTTTAATAGTGTCAGGATTTTCAGGGCGGACGGCAATATTTTTGAGATGCCCCCCTGCTGCAAGTAAGGTTCTCGCAGGTACAATGGCTGTTTGACCTGCTGGGATATGGCGATATCTGCTTTGAAACGAGCGAACATCATCTCCAGACTCCATTGCCTCAAGTTCCTCTTCAGATATCTCTGCCCCTGCTTCTTCGGGAAAGATGACCGGAGTTAGAGGCTCACCATCAAGATCGAGGACCTTATCAAAATCCTCCCCCTTAAAAGTGCCAATCACAACAAAGGGTGCCCCCCACAGTTGAACGGTCTCAGAGGCACCCGAGGTTATCCCAAGATGGGTTGCCATCTGTTCTTCAAGTATTATGGATGTACGGTCAGAATCGGTAAACCATCTTCCACTGGTGAGCAGTTGGTCGAGACCGGTAACGTAAGACTCATTAGGACTGAACCCCATCAGCCCCTGCGCTTCAACCTGAATCCCCTTATTCCTTAGGGGGACGGTAACAGGTCGAGATGGATCTTTACTTTCGAGCCAAACCCGTGGAGCCGGTCGATTTATGGAGGTCATGGAGGTAACAAGGATATCTGTTGCCTGTGGAGGCAGGCTCTGCCTGTTAACTTTTTTAAGCAAAAGGCCGTGGTAAGGAGCGTTATCCTGAAAGGGGAGCCGGACCTGTTTTTGGTTGGACTTTATGGTAGTAAAACTCATTATGGTAAATGTTAAAATAATGAGTGTTGTACAGGTGAGGATGGTTCTTATTCGTCTGCGTCTGAGGTTGGACACCCCAAGGAAAAACGCTGCAGTAAACGCCTTCCAGCGAGTGATCTCTTCGGGGCGCTTGTGACTTGCCTTTCGTTGAAGGACCGCCATCTCGTCTTCGAAACGAAAGAAAATAATGAGGGTCACCATGAAAGAGAGACCAATAATGAAAAAGGCGAGAATGACCACCATAGGGCTATAGGCGAGATCAAAAGCGGGGTGGACGTTGTAGATTATTGTAATAAGAAGAATGAGGATTGCACTAAAACCTACGATCCGTTTGTAGATATTGGCAAAGCTGAACAGGAATCTTTCCATTACAAAGGCAAAGGGCACAAAGAGCGCGATGTAAAAAAGAACGCCAAAAAGCACATCTTTTTGAGTCTTCTCAATTTGTACATAGACTCTGGCTGCAAGGGCTAGAGCTTCTGCTGCTTTTGCTCGTGCCTCTGAATATGTAAGGCTGGCAAATCCCGCCTCGCTTATGGCAAGTGCCTCCATACCTCGGACTTTTAACTCATTTATGCGTTCATCGAAAATACCATGACTCTCTAGGTTGTTAATTCGTGGGGTGAGTAGGGTCCAGGCGTCTTTTGCTGCATGGAAGGTCGTGTTGAAAATTGCGGGATATTTATCAACCGGGTAACCGATGCCGAGATGTTTGTCTTCGGAACCGTGGGTGAGAATCATTTTGTTGGTGAGAACAGTGTCTGACAGAGTCAGTTTCAGCATGGTGCCCGGCTCTGTGTAGATAGATGAAATTATCGAATTCCTGGTGTCAATGCGGCTGTACCAGAAGTGTTCAGGCGGAGCGTCTCTACGGCCATCAAAAAGATGCAGCTTGGTCATGTAAGCAAAACTTCTTGGTTCTAGGAGGTCAAAGAGGGTGGTTTCCCTGCAGTTGAACATCACAAGGTCGGTCGTCATCGATTTTCGGAGGAGTTTTAACCGGTAGTTGTTTTTCCCCGTCTCTTTTTTATCAATGGCCCATATTGCTTTGCCTGTTTGTGGGTCGAATTTGTATCCTTCGATGACGAGTTTATCTAGGACATGTTTCTTGTCTGCGAGCCCTTTGATGGAAAAATATCCAAGTTCGTCGACCATCGCGTGGAATTTGTTTAAGCCCTGGTAGCCAAGTATGGTCGTATCGCTTGCGGGGAAATTGGCAAAAAGTTCCCCTTGAAGGAGAAGGTTCGTTCTAGCGTTTACTGTAACAAAACCGTCACGGGGGAATTTGTCGTTGTGCAAGCGGTCCGTGGTGGCCAGAGTGTAAATGAAATGTTCTACAAGTTGAGCCTGTTCGTAGATGTAGGGCCAGTCTAAATTCTCTATTACATCGGAAGGTGTGCCCCAGAGTTGCCTGCCATCTCCTGTAGTTACTAGAGTGAAACCTAAGTAGCCTGCAAGTGCACTGACTTCCCCGCCCAAAGCCGGCTGGTCAAAAAACCACGAGTCCCAGGTACGTAAGTGGCTAGGTCGCAGGGTATCCTGGTAGCTCACTCTCGTTGATACCGGGCCTGTTTCTGCAGCGTCTTCAAGTAGCTGTGCCAGGGGACTATAAATACTAGTTCTATTTACGGTCTGTTTAAGGTTATAGAGCCAGCCATCATTGAAGGCGCCAAGGCCACTACCATGCCCGGATAAGTGGAGACTGACGACGGCTCCTATCTCAAAGTCACGTACTGTATTTCTAAATGACGTCGCAGACTTGAGGCTTTTCTGTTGCCGTTTTATACTTTTGACCGCTCTCTGATGGCGTTCTATCGCCTGAGGCAGGATTTGTTGCAAGAGAAGGAGCTGCTCTGGCGGCAGATTGTGGAATGTCTCCGCCCATCCAAGTCTCCTGTAGAGAAGACGCTGGATAGCAGTCTCTGCTGTAAGCTCTTTCTGCTTTACCCCGTGATCAATCATTCGCAACTGCATGAGATCTCGGGATATCTGGTCCACAGCACTGTTAATGCTGAGCCGGATTGATTGACTAACAAGAATGTCTCGTTCTTTATCGGCTTTAAGTGGAAATGTGAGAGATTCCAGAAGTTGTAGGCTTTCCTGTTGCTTGGTCAACTCTTTTGCAAGGGCTCTCTTTTGGTTACGTAAATCCTTTGACCTGGCATTAAGACTCCACATTGCATCGCGCATTCCGGCAAGGGTCTGAGCATGACCGCTTGTGGCCAGTAGAAGGACGGATCTTCCCGGAGAATTTTTTTTCAGATTGTTTGCAAGTTCTAAAAATGTCGCAATTGAGCTTGCCGCATCGGCCCCGGGGGAGTTGCCGGCTACATACTCTTTGTTGTCAAAAAAAGACTCAATAATAAGCAGCTGTTGTTTGAGGTCCGGGTCGGATCCTTCAATTACTGTGTATATGTTTTCAGCCAGTGTGTTTTCCCAGACGCAGCGTGAGGCCAACTCTACTGACTCCGCGACTGGCTTTGTCTGGTAAGCTAAAGTCCCAAAGATGCTCTCGGCCTCTTTTTTTTCCATAAAAAAACATGGGAATTGCAAAGGGGTGAGTTCTTCTTTTTCTGAGAAAAACATCTTTGCCTGGCTTGTGCTGCCCTGAAGGAAAATTGCGGCCTTAACTCCAAGAGAAGCAAGTCGCTGCCAGTTTCGGCCAGAATCGAAATCGAGTAGAACAATACTGTTTTTTAGATCCTTGCCATCGAGATCTGTGAGATTGCCTTTACCAACATAGTAGACGGGAGCCGTTATTGTTCCATCGGTGGCTTCAGGAGTGATGGCGTTATAGATAAGAGGAGTGAGTGGGTAGTCTTTGCCGTTTAGCTTAATCTGAGCGCCCAGGAAACGGCGGACAGGTAGATCATAAAAAAAACTTTTGGGGACCAGGTCAATTGCTTCAAGTTCATCTTTGATGAATTTGACACTTTTCCTGTAACCGTTGGAACCGGTGGTTCTGCTCTCAAAGCTGCTAAAGGTCTCGATGCTTTTACGAAGGCGGGTTTCGTCAATTTCAGCCTTAGTTGTGGATGGGGCCACAGCATGAAGGGTTACCAGCAAGAGCAGTATAAGAAAAACTGAAGAGGATCGCATTGAACGTTTCTGTAAGATGAATGTGTAATTTATATACAAAACGCATTTTAAATCCCGGTAAATGGGAAGTAAGCCGGGATACGTCGCTTTGAGACAAATTATTTTCTTAGAAAAGATCAAGAAAATAATCTGCGCATTACTAATGCGCTTTTTCGAGGCCACCGGTTTTAATTTCGAGTTCGTCTCTTTCTTGTATCTTATCTATGCGTCCATCCCGAATCCATATGACCTGGTCTGAGACGTTAAGCATTTTGTAGTCGTGGGTGGCGGATATAACGGTAACCCCCCGTTCCAGACTCATATTTTTAAGGAGTGTGATGATATCTTCTCCCGTTGTCAGGTCAAGGTTTCCTGTGGGTTCGTCGGCTAAAATGATTGAAGGACTATTGGCAAGCGCGCGTGCGACCGCAACGCGTTGTTGCTGCCCCCCTGACAATTCTGACGGTCGGTGACCTTCTCTACCGTCAAGGCCAACCTGATCCAGAAGTTCCATACCTCGTTTATTTGCATCCTCTGATGAGACTCCTGCAAAGGTCATGGGGATTGTGATATTTTCCAGGGCTGTCATAACCGGTATCAGGTTAAAGGTCTGGAAGATATAACCTATTTTTCTACATCTGAGCCAAGCGAGCTCATATGCGTCCAGCTGAGCAATATCGACTTCATCGATAAAGACCTTACCACTGGTTGGTTTGTCGAGACCGCCAATCATGTTAAATAGCGTTGATTTACCGGACCCGGATGGTCCCATGATGGAAATATATTTCCCCGATTCTATTTCAAGGTCTATACCTTTAAGAACCTCTACAACAATTTTACCAAGATCAAAGTTTTTTGTTACTCCGGTGACCCGGACGATATTATTTCTGTCGCTCATAACGGAGTCCTTTTATAAAACTGACCTATTGTTCAACACGCATGGCTTCAACGGGTTGCATTCTTGAGGCCACTAAGGCCGGATACAGCACTCCAATGAGGCTTAAAAACGTTCCAATACACATTGCATAGAACATTGTTAGACATATGGCCGTCCAGGGTATGAATGCAATTGTAGAAAAACCAAACTTAAAACATGTGGAAAGAAGCCCCATGAATCCCCCGATTAGTGCACCGAAAAAACTTCCTACTATCCCCTGTAGAGATGCTTCTATAACAAATATCCGTACGATAAAGCGGTCAAGGGCGCCCAGACATTTTAAGGTGCCTATCTCTCGAAACCGTTCTGTGACAGACATGAGTTGCGCATTTATGATGCCTACTACACAGGTGAGGAGTGAGAGAAACACAATCCATCTCTGTTTTGCAGAGCTGGCTATGGTATTGGTCACAGGATTTATATCATATCCCGCCTTGGTGAGGCTTCGTTCAATGGATTGTTCACCTGATGCCAGCAGGCCAGATGCTGTTTCGTTGCCTGTCTGAATAAAGGTGAGAAATGCCACGGCAAGTACCAGGCTCATGGTTGTCACCAGGGAGCGGAAAAAACGGACCCTGATGGACTGGTATGCCATCTGAAAAGATTTAGACAGAGGTAGTGCGACTAAGCGGCTCATGTATATGCCAGTGTTTTGTGAATGAGAAAACGAGAGTGCTACTAGGAGCCTGCTGAGAATAAGTTTTTGTGGAGTCCCGTGCCTCGCTTACTTGGTCAAAGTTGAGGCCTTTCCAAAAAAAAATAGAACAGCCATACATCTGATATTGCACGAATTTAATGTTTTTAAATAACAATGAATTTGGGTGAAATGGCATTCTCGGAAAAGCTCCTAGACTCGTGGCAACCTAATTGCTATTCTATAAATCTAGCTGTTTATCAGGTACTTGTCAATGTTCAGAGATGCCTGGAAGGACCATAAAAATCAACGAGCGGGAAATTGCTATGGGAAACAGCTTGAGACGGGGCAGGTTGCTGGAGTTTTTACACCGCGCAGATTGGGCCCACCGGCCTTGCTACCGGTGGGTGACCAGGTGGGATAGAAGGCTAATTCATCGTGTCCCCTTCAACCATTTGCATAATTTCTGCCTGGAAATTTTCATCATTCATAAGCTTTGTAGCTATTGCCTGGCAGAGGGCTCCTGCAAGGTTAGTATGGTCTGATGCAGCTATGTCCACGGTAATTTCACCATCTTCTGAGGCGTCTAAAATCAGTGCTGATTGGGTCTTTGTGAGTTCCATATGTCAACGTTGTCCTTTTTGAAACAATAGTTTGAAAATTAATGGTATTTTTGTGATCATGATACAAAGTATATAACAGTCAGGGCAGGAGGTGCAAATCGCAGGTGGTAAATAATATATAATTGTTACTAAATTGTTGTGCAGACACTCCTGTTGATTGTCTCCAGGCTACCTCTAAATTTTCAATACGCTCAATTATATTGTTATTTCCAGGGGTTTATCCTCGAAATATCAGACATATACCTCTGGGAATATTTCGCGTTCATCGGACTTCTCAAGGTATCTCAAAAACCTCTAATAGAGGTCTTTGAGATACCGCTCTTCCAGATGGGTAAGAAAGTGATCCGCATTGGTTTTTTCCCCAGTGGCGGCAGAGATTATCTCCTGCCCATCCATGCTTGACGCCTTGGACCAAATGTTCTCTTGTAACCAATTGGTTATAAACGAAATATCTCCTGTTTCCAGCTGTTTTTCCCATTCGGGAGCGGTTTTTTTTATGGTTGAGAAAAACTGTGCACTGTTGAGCGCCCCCATCGTATAAGAAGGGAAATAACCAAAGGAACCATCGGTCCAGTGCATATCCTGCATACAGCCGTTTTTGTAGTTATCTTTTGTTGAAATACCAAGGTACTCTTTCATTTTTAGATCCCACAGTTCCGGGATGTCCTCAACTTCTATTTTTTCATTTATCAATTCTTTTTCAATCTCAAAGCGTAGTATGACGTGGAGAGGATAGGTAACCTCATCGGCTTCGACACGGATATAACTTGGTTGCACCGAGATAGCAGCACTCCTCAGTTGATGACCACAGCATGTGTTGGTTGATGGGAGGTGTTTGTGGATAAATGAAGTGAAATGACGAATAAAAGGGGCTGAAAGAAAAATCTGTTTTTCAAAAAGTAGACTCTGACTTTCATGCAGAGACAAATTACGGGCCCTGCCAATGGGTAAACTGTCCCATGGCGCAGGAAGACCATCCTCATAGCTTGCATGACCGGTTTCATGGGCTGTGGCAAGAAGAGCGTCAAGGAAATCATTTTTCCGAAACCGAGTTGTAATGCGCTGATCTCCTCGGCAACCAGTGCTGAAGGGATGGGCACTGACATCCATCCGCCCATGCTCGAAATTAAAGCCGAGGGATCTCATGAGCTGCTGGTTAAGTTCTTTTTGTGCCTCAATGTCGTAGGCTGCTGTAAAACAAGGTTTTGAAATACTTTTTTGCTGCTCCATTACCTTTTGGAGTAATGGTGGTAGCTCTGTCTTGAGGCGTGAAAAAATATCTGTAATAAATTCTGTACTGTCACCGGTACAATACAGATCAAGCATCGCATCATACGGCGTATCAAGAGGTCCGATGGCAGCATCAAAGCGTGCTTGCGCTTCTCTGCGCGCGAGTGTAACCACTTCCTTAAAATTTGGCAGAAAGCCGTTCCAGTCGTTTTTCTGCCGTTGGTCGCGCCAGTCATGTTCACATTTTGATCCGGCGAGGGATTGTGCTTTCACGAGATCTCCGGGGAGGCAAACAGCCTGTTGATATTCCCGTCGCATCTCCTTGATACTTTGCTGCTCTATCGGTGTCTTTGCTATTGCCTGCTCGATTAATTCACCCGTCTCCGAAGAGGTGAGCTCACGGTGGTGCATACTTGTGAGCTCTGCTATGGCCGCAGATCTGGCATTGTTTCCCCCAGGGGGCATCATCACCATATGGTCCCACTGTAAAAAGGTGAGGGCGTGTTCAAGGTGGGAAAGCTTACTAAAATGACTAACGAGTTTGTTATATGATTTACTCATGAGATATCTCTATTGTGACTGGGCTTAAGGATTACTTTTCGGATTGTATTTCTCGAATCTTCTGTGACAATAGGAATGAAAGGTGAGATTGTCATCTGTGAGCTGCTCTTCTCCCCCCCCGGTAAACGGGAATTAAGTCGGGACTCAGTTCATTGCCTCCTCGGAGTCTATCGCTTACCTGATGGATATAGGCACCTTAACACAGATTATTTTCTTGAAGAAAATAAGAAAACAATCTGTAGGGACTAAAAGAAAAATATACAAGTCAGCTACAATGAAGTGATCATGTCTCCAAAATGAGTAAATGAAATACGAGACTCTCTTTTAAAGCATTGTAGTAGAGTGTCCAAAAAAGCCAGGGCGCGGCCGTTCATTCTTTGATGGTGCAGCATTACTCCACATTGACCTGTGGCCAGACTTTGTTCGATTTCGGCCAGTAGTTTTTTGAAACTTTTCTCCGGGCAGGTCTCTTTTCGTGTGTGGAGATCGACATTCACCTGAAAATCGGGAAATGTCGATTTGCTTAATGGTGTGGCTCCACGACTTCTTGAAATAGCCTTAAAGCCCAAGTCTTCCAGAGATTGCAGGGTTTCCTGACCACATCTATTCCAGGGCGGGGTAAATACAGGTTGATTAAGTGGGCCTAATAGAAGCTCGAGCCTGCTTTTTCCTTTTTGCAGACTTGAATTCACACTCGCATAATTTCTAGCAGGCCCAAATTCCTGTTTTTTTCCCGACAGCTCAAAATTACGATGTACATAGCCATGTTGATGCCAACACCATTGATCTATGGAATCGCCGATAATTTTTTGCAGCTCTGTGAGCCTCTTCGCGTTAAGCCAGGTCGGTACAGTTGCAAGACAAAGGGGTATCTTGTGGTTGCTGAAGCTGTTTATGAGCTGAGTGAACTGAAGAGACGGTATACCAATGTCGTCTGCACGAAAAAAGACAGTGGGATTTGTAATGCAGATACTACACCCTCTTTCAATAGCTGAGGTAATTTGTTTTTCAACATCTGGAAGATGACGCAGGTATAGTTGTGAAGACGTTTTGCTCATATCCTATTACTACCTGAAATTGTGTTAATGATTGCAAGACTCATGTCAGCACCAGCAAGCCCAATCGTCGTTTTAACTGGCTGTAATTGTAGTTGCTGGACCATCTTCTTGCTCAGTTTTCCCTCAGAGAGGTCCTCAGTGGTAAGAATAGCTATCGGAGCTTTTTCTCCAAGTTTTTCAGCCCGTAGAGCCTGCTCTCTGTTTTGCATAAAAGGGAGAACAAGGGCGGGGACACCTGTTTGTAAGAGGTTCATGCAGGTGTTGTAACCCGCCATGGAAATTGACAGGTCAGCTGCTGCGAGCCAATCCGGAAAAGAGTCCGTAAAGCGATCAATTGTGATGTTTGGTTGGCTGAGCCTTTTGATTGCTTCGTATATCGTGGGTTCGCAGTAGGGGCCAGTAAAGACTTGGAGATGAACATGCGGATCTGTTTTGAGTACTATTGTGAAAGCTGCAAGAACTGCAAAAAGAAGATCACTGCCAACGCTTCCTCCGCCGATACTTGCCACCATAAGTTTTTGTTGTCCTGTGAGGCCCAGTTGTTTTCTTATGTGATGATTACAGGCAAGATCCGGTTTTTCACTGACAAAGCCGGTGTAGTGAAGTGGGACTTTGACATTGGTTAAAGAACTAAAGGTCTCATCCAGTTGTACTATTTCCGGGTCTGCGTGAACAAGCACTGCCGAATAATAATTGTTGAGTGTTTCGACAACTCTTTGTTCAAACTTTTCCTTTCCCTGTTGTTTTTCAACAAGGATATCTCTGACACTGCAGACACATTTACAGTCAGGCAGCACTTTTTTCTTTATATCTTTGAGTATTGGGTCCAGTTCAAATCGAAATGCCTTTCGGCCAAAGGGATACAATTCTGTGATGAAACAATTGGGGGCAAAAGATGTAAAGTGGCTGTATAAGGTCTTTTGTCGCATCTCCTTTGTTTTCTCAAGAGAACATGAACTGTTGCATGGGCTGAGGTTGTTGAATTCGGTGTCCATTTGCAAGCCGGGCAGCTTGAGAATGTTTAAACCTGTGGTGTCAATTGATGCTGGTGGCCCGCCTAGAATGAGGGTTGTCTCGTGGCGGTCTGCAAGGGACTTACAAATCTCAAGGCTTCTACGAAGATGCCCAATGCCGAGCACATGTTGACAGTAGTAAGAGACCCTCATTGCTTGTCTTGTCTGGGGATATTGAGTTCACAAATCTTGAACAACTCTTTGTTACAACCGATGAGGTGGAAGTTGTTATGCTGGATAAGTGGGTCTTCATCAGGTAGGAACTGTCTGCCTGATAAATTATAAAGAATTGTTTTTATGACACCCTGATGGCAGATGATAAGGGTTCTTTTGGGGGGCGTCTCTTTAGCAATGTCTCGTAGAGCACGAAAAACACGGTCCAGCACAGAAGTTCTGGTCTCGCCCCCTGGTGCTGAAAAGCCCCAGCCCAATGCAACTCGCTCACCCAGCTCTTTCTTGTGATTGACTTTTATGGAAGAGAGGGTGAGTCCTTCCCAGTCTCCCCAGTTCTGCTCTCTCAGTCTTTTGTCAAAATGTGTGGGAAGCTGTAAGGTCTCATTGAGGATCGCAACGGTCTGTCTCACCCTGCCAAGATCACTTGCATATATCTGGTCCCACTCCCATTGTCCAAGGGCTTTGGCCCACTGGTGCGTTTGGGATATACCTTTTGGAGTCAGCGGAGAATCGCGAAAACCCTGGATTTTATTTTGAGTATTCCACTCAGTTTCACCATGTCGAAGGAGGCCAAAAATGGAAGTGTCCCCGTATGAAGAAGCTGTTTTTTTCATGACTTTGTTAGTGCCTTACTCTTGAAAAACTATCATAAATAAACAAGAAATATGGATAGTAATTTGAAATTAGAATCTTAAGCGAAGAACCAAGGTACTTATACCCCTCAGGTAAGCGATAGACTCCGAGGGGGTACTGAACTGAGTCCCGGCTTACTTTCCCGTTTACCGGGGTTAGACGAGGGCAGGAACCGTACTGCGAAATATCGCAGCCAGTTCTCCGATCAGCAGTTTGTTGTCAAATTTGGTTGCGACGAGTTCTTTTCCAGATTCGATAAGCGTTTCTCTCAACACCGTGTCTGTAAGAATTCGTTCCATTGCCATTGCCATTGCCTCTGGGTCTTTCGGGGTTATGGTGAGTCCTGTTTTCTCGTTGATCAGGATTTCAGGAATGGCTGAAATGTTTGTAGATAGAGCGGGAATTCCCATAGCGAGACTTTCCACAAGAACATTTGGAATTCCATCCCTGTCGCCATTAGGTGCTATTTCGCAGCCGAGAACGAACAGGTCACTTTTCTTGAATTGTTTTAAAACTTCTTCATGGGTCCGGGTACCAAGGCACACGCATTGCTCTTCTAGTCCCAAGGTCTTGATGAGTGCTGTAATTGCATCACGATCATCCCCGTCGCCTATGAGAGTGTGGGTGAATGTAATACCTTTTTGTTTGAGTAGATGCAGGGCCTGATAAATAGTAGGAAGGCCCTTTTTGGTGGTAAGACGTGCAACGGTGAAAATTCTATGGTGATTCTCTGTTGTTACCTGTCTTGCGTCGTTTTGAAACAGACT
Source organism: Desulforhopalus sp. (assembly GCA_047619065.1). Classification (GTDB taxonomy): domain Bacteria; phylum Desulfobacterota; class Desulfobulbia; order Desulfobulbales; family Desulfocapsaceae; genus Desulforhopalus_A. The sequence continues at coordinate 6,366 of JBLHNA010000019.1, read as the reverse complement.
CAAGTCTATACCGTGATAAATGCAGTGTATAGGGGTGGGACAATCACCCCGTAATTCTTCCAGATATTCCTGATTGTGTTTCGTGCAGGTTATCACAAATTCTGCTTCTTCAATCCGTTGACGTAGTTTCTCTCTTTTTGAGGTGTAGATATCTTTGGCGTGTGCGGTAAAGCTATATGGAAGACCGGAAAATGATGCAGCAAACCGTGTTACCGAGGTTGGGGAATGGGCGAAATGGCCATGGAGATGTCCAATTTTACTCTCACCGGTGAGGTGGTAATAGCTCATGTAGCCCGCTTGAAGAAAGTGCTTTAAGGTTGCGAGCTTGTTCTGTGCATTCCCCCCAGCCGCGAGTCGTAGGGTTTTTATAAATCGCCTTGGATGTCTTGCTGCTAGGAGGATATTTGGTATGAGGAGTTTTGAGAAATTTTTAAAAAGCTCAGTTGGGAGGTAGCTCACCGTGGCTTTAATCTCTTTTACTGAAGCATGGGAAAACGATTCTCTTGGCTTTCTCATTGGAAAGAGATGCATCTTAAATCCAAGCTTTTCAAGGAGGAGAATCTCATTGGAGATGAAGGTCTCGGAAATTCTTGGGTAGCCCTTGAGAATGTACGCAAGAGTTTTTGTCTCTGCCGTTGGAATGTGCTGGTTCATAGGGGATATTAGGGCGGTTATGAGCAGATCGGCGTTTTCATATCTTTAACGTGTTCTGTTTGATATGGTTTCGTCTCAGTGTTCTTAAAATGGGTTAGTCTGGCAAGCATAGTGTCCAGGCCTGAAAGTTTAAACGATTTGATTTTATTGATATATATATCCTGCTGTTTGATAAGCTTGAACACTTTTGCCCGCAAATTCTGCGGGGTCACTTCAGTCCAGGGGATGAAGTCAAGAAGTCCCTGGCTTTTAAGTCGTTTGGCACGGATGAGTTGTTCCTGCCTTGGGGATTCTCTTGGAATAATAAGGGCTGGGGTGTGCTGGGTGAGTATTTCGCAGATGGTATTGTATCCGCCCATGGAAATGACAAGATCTGCTGCTGCCATGAGTTCTTCCATACGAGGGTGAAAGGGAAGGGTTTTGATACCAAACTTCTGTGCTCTTTTCTTTAAATCTTCACGGACTTGCTTAGGCATAAAGGGGCCTGTGATTATCATGGACTTAAAGGGTAGAGAGGTCGGATAGTAGTCATGCATTGCCAGGAAATGGTCAATTACCTCAAAACCATCCCCGCCTCCACCTGTCGTGACAAGAACAAATTTGTCATCGTCCATGATTCTGTATTGTTTTCGAACACTACGTTTTTTTTGTAAACCAAGGTCTTTTCTTGGAATATAACCTGTGAACTTGACACGGTTATGTATAGAGGAAGGGATGTTGTACATTTCAATAGGATTGTAGATCTCTTTGTTCCCGTATACCCAGATTTCGCTGTAGAGCTCTTCGAGGTAGGTATAAACGTCTTTTTCCTGCCAGTCTTTTTGTATAACACTGGATTCGTCGAGGATGTCTCGTAGGCCAAGAACGGTTTTGGTTGAAGGACTTCGCTCTTTAAACCATTTCAAGGTAGGCAAAACTTCTTTTTTTAAGCCTAAGGGTTCTTTATCCACAATAAAAAGATTTGGCTTAAATGTCTGAGCCGTTGCCAGGATGATATTAGTACGAATTGACAGGGCTTGTTTCTCGTCTATTCTAATTGATAGAGACTGATAGTCATCATTGGTGCGCTTAATCATTCCAGGAATTCTCACAAAATCAACTTGTTCAGGGAATTCAAAGCGGCCCGCAAGTGGTGAGCCTGTAAGAATGAGGACGTTGGTGTTCTCGTCACGTAGATGATTTGCAATGGCCATGGTTCTTCGAATATGCCCGAGCCCATAGGTGTCATGGGAGTACATAAGTATATTATATGCGCTGTTTTCTCTGCTTTTCATGGCCGCTAGGTCGTGGAATTAAAAGTGTAATGAAACATGGCTACTTCTCCTAAAAAAAGAGTATCACGTCTGTAGCCTTCCGGGGGCGGTGAAGTTGGATTTGAAATTCGACTTCATCTACAACAAATGGCAATAAACGGTTGTTCTGGCAGAAGTATCCTCTTATCTAATGGAGGAGACTTTTTCTTATTCGAAGTCAGGAGAGAAGTCAAGTAGGTGAGGTAAAGAAGAGAGGATTTGGCAAAAAGGTAAAACAGGGGGCGAATTGTTTTAAAAGCTCATGCTGAGTTGATTACTTACCATAATAATATTTTCTACATCTGAGTAGGAAGACTGGTTGTTAAACAGCGCTCCGGTATCCATATATCCAAAATGGAGTTCGTATGAAAGATTGTTTACCAATTTGTAGATAAAACCAAGGTTAGCTTCCCAGCTTGATTCATTCTCGTACTCGACGTTATCGGGCGTCCAGAGATTACGTGTTATTCCAAATGCACCCTGGAATGAAATCTTATCAGTTGCCTCATATTGAGCGGAAAATGCTATGCCCTTACTTGAGGAATTGTGTGAGATAGTTTCTACCCATGAGACAGAGGGCTGGAGTTCGCTGTTGAGGATATCGGAGGTGGTGGAGGTGATCATAAGTGGATTGAAATTTCCGGTCTCAAAAAGGGAACTTTTTTTGTGGAAGTCGAGAATGGCACCAAGATTGTAAGACGTTACTTTGTATGCGTGGTGTGTTCTGTCTTTAGCGTGACAAACGCTGGCGCTTAAAAGGCAGATAAGAAAGATGTGTATTGTTAGTGTTGTCGATCTCATTAAATTCGCAAAGATAAATCGTTGGTGTTGGCTCATGTGCAGAGAGGTGAAATCCAATATGTTGTCATTATATTTTGTATCTATATGTAGGAAAAGTCAAGCGGAATATATCTGCTAGATAAATATGAATCGATCTCTTGGAAACGTTACAACACGTTGAGGGATTATTGATTGTATCCCTTTGTGTCTATTGGTTTAAAGGTGGGGGCTTCATCCACATAAGCTTGCCAGTAGCACTGAAGTACGATATAGATAGATTGCTCTGAAATATTTACATTCATGCAGTGATGGCGGATCTCTACCGCCTTACATTAATACTTACCTGGTGAAGGCATGCGCTCATTTTTTATTCTTATTTTTTGTCTTAGTGTTTCTCTATGTTCTGTCGGTAGCGTCTTTGCTGATAATGATCCTAAAGATTATAAATTTATTTTTTCAACTTTTGATGATACGTCGGCGAAAAACTACGCCTATTTAAGAGACAGTATTCAAACCATGTTGATGAGTCGGCTCTCTGCGAGTGAGAACATTGAAGTTATAGACAGGGTTCTGAGCAAAAAAGAGGTAGCTATACTCGCTCAAAAAAGTGGCGAAGCAAAAACAATTTCTGGGGAAGATGCGGATTATCTTGTGACTGGTGGAATTTATGCACTCGCAAAAGGAATAAATGTACAGGTTACGCTGTATCCCTTTGATCCAAGTCTGAAAGTCCTGAATGTTTCAAGAGTCTCAGAAAAGGCCTCAGACATCATCGCCGATAGCGACGAACTTATTGTCAGTATTTTAAAAGAACTGTTTGGAGACACTGCAGTGAATGGTGAGGGGACTGTGAGCGCTGGTGCTAGTACCTCTGATTTTACCACTCAACACCCGGAAGCAGAATATAAAAAAGGGCTGTATTCCGGAACAATTGTTGAGTCTAAGCTTCACGGCATAGAGGCAAAAGCCACTGGAATTAAGAAAACTCTGTCTGTTGCAGGAGAAATAATAGCATGTACAGTTGGTGATCTAGATGGTGACGGGATTGATGAGCTTGTGAGTCTTACCTCATCGACCCTGGATATATACCAGAGTCAGGAAAGAAAGATTGTTAAAGTTGCTGAAATGAAACTGCCGTCATCCTTTAGAGGTCATGGACTCAATATAGCGGATTTGAATAAGGATGGTGAGCTGGAAGTATATATTAGTGCAACAGAGGACCTACTGGTCGCATCGAGAATTGTTGCTTGGGGTAAGGTCCGTGGCTTTAAAACCCTGGCCAAAGATGTTCGTTGGTATTTGCGACCAATATATAATAAAGCAAATGGTTGGCAGCTTGCGGGGCAAAAACGTGGGTTATCAAAGGTTGATTTTGTCGCCAAGGGAATCTTCTTGCTGGATCTTGATGAAAGCTTCAAGATTTCTGAGCAATCGCGTCTTCCAATACCTGATGATATCAATCTTTTTGACTTTACCTATGCCGAACTCGATGGGAATAACGGTGAAGAGTTGGTCGTGTTGGATAGCAATGAGAAGCTTCGTGTAATAAGTAATGACAACGAACTATTGTGGGTGAGCAGTTCTAGTTTCGGCGGGAGCAAAACCTATATAGGGCCAAGTCAAGGTACTGCTGTTGATGAGCAGTCCAAGACAAACCTCTCTGTGGATGAGGATGCGGACCGTGAACTTATCTTTGTCCCTGCGAGGATTCTCGTGACCGACGTTGATAACGATGGCATTTCTGAGATTGTGGTTAATGAAAATAAGAGTGGCGCCTTGGGCTTTTTCAAAAGGTTACGATCCTATGATGGTGGTACTGTAGTAGGTCTTGCCTGGAATGGTGCTGAATTGACAGAGGCCTGGAGGACAGGCCGCTACAAGGGTTATGTGGTTGATTACTTCTTCCACAAAACCAATGCAACCCCACCAGTCGAGGCTGTTTCAGATGGCAAACATACTGCCAGTGGGCGTCTCTATGTTGCCAATATGCCGCACAGTGGTTCATTTGTAGGTTTACTTCCTGGTGTCAGTGATACCAAATTAACGATTTATGAGCTGGATTTTTACAAACAAAAACAGGCTGATAAAAACTGAAAACAAGAGGTATAAAAAATTATACTTTTGAGTAAAAAAATCTTGACAAAGGTTTTTCGCGGGTTTAACATAAAAACGTCAGATGAAAATCTTTACCGGTTATTTACCAAGTGCTTGGTAGCTTAAATTACATCGGTAAAGTTTGCTTGACCCGTTTACAGGGTTAAAAAATACTCAGGAGAATATTACAATGAAGAAGATTATTGCTTCAGCTTTAGGTCTCATGATGGTTGGTGGTGTTGCTGCATCTACCGCTTCCGCTTTCGAGAGTGAGTTTGGTGGTTACTGGCGTACACGAATGGTCGCTGCGGATAATATGACCCAGGGTGATAACTATTTCCTTACCGACAATCGTACCCGTCTCTATTACACCGCCAAGTTCAACGACGATTTCAAATTCGTCAACAAGTTTGAGTTCAATACAACTTGGGGTGACAGTGGTCTCGCGGGTGGTGGTGTTGGTGCTGATGGTAGAGGTATTTTTCGCATAAAGAACTCATACATCGATGCAAACTTTGGTACTACCAATCTTAAGCTCGGTATCCAGGGTACTGGAATTGCCCGTGGTTTCATCTTTGCTGATGATTTCTCCGGTGCAATGGTTACCATGGATCTCGGTTCTGTAGCTGTTACTCCTTTCTACATTGCTGTACTGAGTGAAGATGGTGGTGATGCAGATTATGATCGCGGTTACTTTGGTGCACTTGCTTCTGTTAAGATCAGCGATGCTATCTCTCTGAACCCTTACGTTATGTATGATGGTGCCGGTTCAGGTACATCTGTAGATGATGATGGCGTATCTACTAATGTAGGCGATATCGAAAATCTGTACATCGGTACCGACTTCGACATGAAGATGGACGCTGTATCTCTCTGGGGAACCGCGATCTATAACAATTCCAGTATTCTAAATGTAGACAGCGATGACTTCCTCGGTGCTGTAGGTGTTAATGCAGGTATCGCTCACGGACAGGCGTTCTACGCTTCAGAAGATTTCGTATCAGCTCCAGGTAGTTCATACTACTGGTCTGAGATCTTAGGTCTTGGTGTTTTTGATCAAGCTGCTCCAGGTGGACCAGACGATAACATCACCAACGTATGGGCAGTAAACGGTGGTGTTACTCTTAAGCCAATGGATAAGTTGACAATCGATGCAGACGTTTGGTATGCAATGCTTACTGAAGATGATGCTACTGGCGAAGACGAGTTAGGTCTTGAATTCGACGGCAAGCTCACCTACGCACTCATGGATAACTTGAATGCTGAGTTTATTCTTGCTTATCTCGTAGCTGGCGACGCTGTTGGCGATGATGATGTATTTGAAGGTGGTGTACGTGTATCTCTGAAGTTCTAATTTGAGAAACACAACGTTCTTATACGTCTAAGTTGTTTGAGCCCAGTGGATTATATCCACTGGGCTTTTTTTGTTTGCCCGGCATGGCGGGCAAACCCAGCCAGCGTAAAGCTGGTGTCACCCCGATCAGGGGGAAGACAATCCGAATCGCAAGGGCGTTACTGGTAACGGTGGGGTCTGAAGGAAGCGATA
>JBLHNA010000018.1:0-99496 GCA_047619065.1 Desulforhopalus sp. | reverse complement strand
GATATCCTAGACTATCTCAATTAAGGGATAGTTACTTATATAGTGCTTAATTATATAAGAGCTCGGTTTTCGAATTACGAAAACTTGCTCCATTGTGACCGAGGTCACGTTGGGCTCGTTTGCTTATGTGTTGTTATTTAGTTTTCAAGGATCGTTTAACACCTCAATTACTTCCTGAAGTGTCCCGTGGCTTAATGTCCGCGGCAAGCGGCAGATCTTAGTAAATTTCTAATGTTATGTCAACAAGCATTTTGATTACTATGGTATATTTCTACGTTTCTACCATCTCAGACCTAAAAAAGGTGTTGAAAAGTACCGTATAGAACAACTTTATGAAATGTAATGCTTGCACTCAGTATTAAGGACGGTGGTTTCCTGAGAGATTGGCACTATAAAGCTGACGATTTCTCCACCTTTCTACCCACGACATTTGCCATGAGTAGATAAGTGAAAAGTTACTGAAAAAAAACGGAATATACTGTTTTATTCATTCTGATCTTCTTCAATTTGCTGAATACGCTCATTCATTAGTTCGTTCACCATTTCAGCTTTTTCAATGGGGGTTTTTATAGAGGTTGTCACCTTCTCTGTAATTTGATCCTGCTTTTCTTTTAAAACACTTTTCTCGCCTGGGTCTTCAGAAGAAGAACACGATATTATAAGGGACAAAACAGCTACCTGCGTAATAACAAACCATAATTTTAGTATTTTCATAAGATCACTTTGGTGTAAAAGAAGGATGAGCGTGACTTGTCATTGCATATAAAACAGAGGCAAAGATCGTGGTCCAGAGAGTTACTGGACGGTACAAACTGTCATTACGATGTCCTAAGAAGTTGGCTAAAAGGTATGAAGGCTGCTGCAGAGAAACAAAAAGGAGTGACCTGAATTGCCACCCCTGATGAATACTTACCGACCGTTTGCCGACCGGAACAAACACTCGCATGTAATCGATTTCACAACATTTTACCTATGTATGCGAAGAGAGTCGCCCCCCAAGCCTACCAATAAATTTCGACCTCCAGACTCTCCCGGGAAGAAATCGGAAAATTCAATCAACAATGTATTTGTTACACGACTGAAACCATTATACTTGCCCACGAGATGCGTCATCTTAATTTTGACACACCCATTACTAACCTGTAAAATTTCATTTTAGGAACCCATTTTCATTAAAGTTTCAATTTATTCTTACGACAAAACTCAGTTAAAAAATGATTCTCCTATCGAAAATAAACGAAGCCCTCAGAATTCTTTCTTTGATGAGTACAATCTGGATAGGGCCTTCATTATTATTTCACCTATTAAGCTATACAAGTATTGGAGAGTTGTTCTCATCACAAACAGTCTCTTTCTTAACTATTGTGTTTTTTGTAATTCTCCTATCAAACATAATGGCCATATTTTTTAAATTTGAAAGAGATTTTCTTTACAAGCACAACACAGAAAGAAGAAACCTCATTGTTATACTTATAATAGCCAGATTACTACTTTTCCAGGTTGAAAGTATAGGTTCACTAACTGGGGTTCTTGCAGGGATTGCTGGTACAACATCGCTTATTCTATTCTCTTGTCTACTAGGCTCCTACCTATCGCAAGCTATAAAAAGATTTGCTGAACTAATACCAGTGTGCAGTGTTGCGTTTACGGTTGATCTTTATAGTGTACTCAAAGGTCCTTCAAAGGAAATTGCTATTCAGATCGGAGATTTTTACGGTGGTGGAGCAATAGGTCCTGTACCATATGTAGATATAATTCTTTTAAAAATAGCAAACCCAGCAACTAACCATCTAATTCCTATTTTCGGTGTATCTGATTGGATTTTTGTAGTTTTCATCACTTCAACCATGCAGAAATTCAAGATTTCAGACAGTATAATTGGAAAAGACATTAATAATGTCGTAAACGCCCAGAATATGCAGTTCTACTTTCCACTTGTTTCTTTTGCTCTTTTGGTAAGCATCTTTACTGCATATTTATTCAATGTATTTATCCCAGCACTTCCTGTCATGATAATGATTGTCTTACCATGGGTGATCATCAAAAATCGGAATTTATTTCAGTGGAAAGCAACTGATTTCTGTTTAACTTTAGTTCCTCCAGTTTTGGCAATCATCATCTTTTGTTTTACAAATTAGACAACGGGCACAAAGGAGACTACCAGAGTTACACTTAGGGATACTACCGAAGAGAAGCAGGGAGCACCCGCCAAGCCCTACCAATCGATATAGACATTCACACACTACTGGAAAAAAGCTAAAAAGCTTGCCACCGTACACACCTATCATTTTTCGAATTACCTTTATCACTTTCAATGCTAGCTGCTATTCCCAACCATTCCCGGAAAAAAGTGGGAAAAGGAGCGGCATATTTAGTGCGTAACGGAACAGTGAGAGGAAATGAAATAATTTGTAAAAACGGCGCAATTTACGTTGTAGAGAATATCTTGCATAATCTAGCATCATGTGACGGAAATGAGATGTATTACTTAAGATCTAGTAGTGGAGAGAAGGTATGGTTTGCGAGAGTGATATCGATCTTGATGTGAAAGTTTTAGAGGACTTAGCAAACCTTATTTAACAGGAAAAAAAATAGCCGAAACCAAAGAGAAACAATCTCATTAATTTCAGATATTTAATTGGTGGCGCGGCGGGAGTCGAACCCCAAACCTACCTGTAAAAATAGGCACTCACACGTTACCGGGAAAAAAATGGGAATCTACAAGATACTCAATAAGGCAATTTTCGTCAGTCTAATACCAGCAACTCTTAGGAAGAGTTAATTCAATATTTCCTCATCTCTGAGAGTCATACCAAGGCTAACGTTTTCCTCCAAATATCCGCCTGACGAGAACCATAGCTTGACAGCTATATAGCTTAGTGGTTATATTTAACTATGGAATGGCAAATTGAATATACAAATGAATTCGAGGAATGGTGGAGTTCTCTAAATGAAGAGGAACAGGAAACCATAGCCACCTCTGTTGGCCTACTTGAAAAATTGGGCCCTAATCTACCTCGACCTCATTCTGATACAGTTAATGGCTCAAAATTCACCAACATGAAAGAATTAAGAACACAACACGCAGGTGAACCGTATAGAACACTTTATGCTTTTGATCCACGAAGAACAGCCATCCTCCTGATCGGTGGCAACAAGACAGGAAAGAAAGATTGGTACAACAAGCACATACCTATTGCTGACAAACTTTTCGCCCAGCATTTAAAAGAAATCACCGAGGTGTAGATATGGCTAAATCATTCAAATTACTAAAAGACAAACTATCTCCTGAAAGCCAAGAAAGAATCGAAAAACGTGTCCAAGAATTGCTGAAAGAAATGCCTCTTGCCGAACTAAGGCAAGCACGTCAAATGACCCAGGAGCAAATTGCCCAAACACTCAAAATAAAACAGGCTTCAGTTTCCAAAATGGAAAGCCAAGCAGATATGTATATCTCTACAATGAGAAAATATATTGAAGCAATGGGCGGAGAATTGGAAATTATTGCTAAGTTCCCTGACGGTAACGTCAAAGTAGATAAGTTCAAAGCTTTAGAAGCTTAGTTCATCAGCAATTATACATGCCTGCAGAAGCACGCAGCGAAGGAGCGACTTGAGCGGATGAGCGAGTACTGCATGCATGCATTTATAATTGCTGATTATGACATCCTATCGAACTCCTTAAAAAATCCTCCTTGCTCATTACCTGAATGAGAATCCATAAAATTGTGAAGTTTAGGTAAAAATAGTTGCATTTGAAGGTATTGCTTCAATATTGTTTAGCATTATTTCACCTTATTAAATGGAGATTTAAAATATCAGTAATGCAATTCAACTGTTACTTCTTTCTATAAATTAAAAACAAAAAAAAGGGACTTACCCCAAACTGGAGTAAGTCCCTTTCTTTTCTTCTTGTAGCACCTACCAAATACCTACCGAAACACGCAGGCCTAAAAACTCAACAAAGTGCTTATTTTACTACTAATTTTACTGGTGGAGGCGGCGTCCACCATTTGGTCAACTTAATCTATTGTTTTTATAGAATATACCTAAGCAGTTAACCGAAACATACCGCCATATATACCGTCGCGGCAGCAAACAAATTCAGACTTTTACTATATCGACTACTCAACATACGATCTCGTTAAAAAAAGGAAGGCAGGGCAATTTGGGACGCTGAAGTTGGGTCATTTTTCACTGCAGATTGACACTTACTCAGATCGCACATTTAAACGTTTGAAAATCAATACAAATTTACTTCATATCGAGCACAGCCTAACCTTCCAGTTTTGGCCAAATCAGTAACATCACACCCTTATTACTCCTAACTCATTAAGCGAGCTGAAATAATCTCGACACAAAATAGAAGCAAAGCTGGCCCCTTGAGGGCTCCCCCCCCCAGTATACACGTTTCTATATACTTAAATATGTTTATAAACTGTTCGAATTTCTTAAATAACCTTTTATTTCGAACACATTAACTCATTGACAACCGACTTAGTTAAAAGAAGTCTATGGCCTAGAAGATGTTCTCTAGACTTAGATATGAAGCAGACGTTATTTATCGAACAGAGATAAATTCAATATAGTAAACGGATTTCTCATGATATTGACATAAAAAATAGACTACCATTCAAATGGTTAATGTATATTATTGTATATGAGAAGAAATTCTGTAGTGAGAATGCATTATTAGTGTCAACTAACTGCTCGCAGTGTGATGCTTTTTGACTTGACATAAGTAATCTAGCGATATATAAAACGACATCTACTTGACAGAACACCGCTGCTAACTAGGTGGTTTGTTGGCTAGGAATCTTCTATGGAATCTCGGAAAACTACTCCAATATCTTGTTATGTTTGACAAGAGGGTTCTTAATTGGTACATTTAATAGACACGTAATTTTCAATTCATTGAATTGAGGACTTAAATATGGCACTTTTTGCTTTTGTTCGTACAGAACCAAATCCTATCGTCGAAGATAATCAGTTGACTAAATCACTGCGCTTAAACAGGCAAAATGATTTTTATAGTAGTGGCGCGGGTTTTGATAAAAGCTCTAGTGGCGGGGATATTTTCTCATATGATTCTAGTGGGATATCGCCAGTTTACAGATGCTGTGACATTCTTGATAATATAAATTCATTTAGAAAATTTCCCGGAAAATAAATTTACCGCGAAGATAATGTTTGAAAAGGGAAGAGTTAAAAACTCTTCCCTTTTTTTTTGTTTTTTACTGAAAAACTATCTGTAAGCCTATGAAAGCATATAAAATTTCCCTTATCCAGACTTTACCAGGAAAAGAATTTGAGGTTGTTACGGCTCTCAATAATGCTTTTAAGCATTCAAAAACAGAAAATTACTTTTTCTTAAAAGCATTAGGTGGATTTGATCTTATAGCTTTCTACGAAGATACAAATTTTATAAATGATTCCGTATTAGAATACAAACCATTTAATTATGTTACAAATCAGAATGAAATATTTTGTTTTTGCAAAAGTGAAAACAAACCAATACCGGCATTAAAAAGTTGTGATTTCGTAGGGCTGGTCAAATTTAGTTTTGAGTTTCAAGGAGATTCTCCGTTACAGGTAGAAGATGAGTTCTATGACTTACTGAAGGCGACCGTTAGAGAACAAGATTCGATAATCGGTTCGTTAACAGATTTACTAGTTATTGTCGCAAGAAATGATTTTCAAGAAATAGTTTCGGCTCTTAAAGAGATTCAAGACGTTGCTGGAAACTATACAAAAATAAGTAATTTCAAAACTTTTAGTTATCTAACTATTAATTATACGTCATTATTTGATGGTCGTTTTGACGAAGTTTATTATCGTGATCTAATTTCTAATAAAAATAAATTTGACTTTTTTTTAAATGGAAAATTAAACCATAAAATTGACACATCAATTTTCCCAAGCATAAATATCACATCTAAACCAAAATATAGGCAAAAGATAAAAAAATATTTTTTGAATAATCCTTACAGAGTGTCAAATACATTAGGGTCTCACGACATAGTAGTGAGGCCTAAACTTTATTCTAAAATCGATCCTGATACTCACCAAGGTGATTTTGATAAATTAGTTAGTGATTTTGAAAATAGAGAGAATTTAGAAACAAAAATCACTTGGGCTGACTTTGTTTTTGACCTTTTAAACTTTAGATTTTATTACGGAAAATATTTACATTCCACCAATACAAATATTTCGTACGATTGGGAATCCGGGGAAGATACTTACAAAGGTGAAAATAGTGATATAGGTAGTGAATTTAGTTATAAGGAAGATGAGATCCTTTACAGCACTGATGAACTGGATAAAATCTTTGGTGAAAGATCTAGGTCTGTGGCTAGGCATTTAATGTCATTTGATCGTTTAAGCCGTGACCCCATTTATCAGTCAGCATACGATGATATGATATTGTATCCGTATTACATGCTTGTGCAGGCTAGTAAAAAAACTGATGTGATAGACCAAAAATTACTACTTGAAAGCAATAAATCAGATAGCTCTGTTGCAAACATCAAATATGAAAGAGCATTATTCGCGAGAACTGCTTGTGATGCTTTGGCAAACGGATGTGAACTGAGATCTAATGGTGTTCATACAAATATTGAACAACGAAATGCCAGATTCTCCAAAGTTAAAGGTGGAATTAAAAAAGCATTACGTGCCATTGAATTTATTCCTACAAAAATATTTTCACAAACAACAATAGAACCTTGGTATGGATACGTCAATATATGGGAACAGTCACATGTATTTCAAATAGAACAAGTAATTTATATTCCTCAACGAATTCTATGGGAACCTAAAACGTGGTGGATATTATGGCATGAGTGTGCACATATATTTATCGATTGTGACGGTAGACGAGATGAAAATGCAAAAAGTCACTCCATCATGTCTGAAGAATCTCCCGCCATAAGAGCCTTTTTAGCCGACAAATCACTACATTCAACTTGGCTCTCTTTTTTGAATGAAATTGCAGCTGAAATAATCGGCTATGAGTTCGGTTTCTGCGAAAACTATCAGTTATTTTTTAGCTCATTTTGGAAATACATTGCTGCTGTTAGGGATAGTGGAAGTCATATGCAAAGTATAGAGCCATATATTCTAAGAACTTTTCTAGTATACATCTGGAGTAAATACAAAGAGCGAGATATCGATTCTGTATTCCACAAACTATATAATGATATCGAAGAGTTACACTCTTCTTTCTTAGCACATATAAAGAAAGTTGAAATATGTTTAGGTACTAATGTAGTACATAAAGATAGATTGATTGCTGATAGCGTTGGTATAATTCGTGAATTACACGCTTTTATAAAACATATTGAAGATAGTATTACTAAGTACGAGGAGTTTATAACAACTAAAAACCTTACTATTCAATCACAAAAAGAGTGGTTAACAGATAAGAATACAAAGGAGATAGTCTCATCAATTTCTGAAGGGAAAACATGGGATAATGATATAAAATACCCCCAAGCTGTTATTATTGGATTACTCAATTACTTCGATAAAAATCCAGACATTGATTCTGACAAAGAATTCGCGATAAATCTTGCTACTATATTAACTTTTTATGGACAACAGCAACAATTTATCAACAAATCCATACTACCCAATCCAGCAAAATTTGTCGGCTTGACTAAAGACCAACAATAGAGACTATAATGGATACATCTTTAGAGCTTCTCCAAACAATTTCTTTTTCTCAGAAAGCTGAACTTCAGTTAATAAATTTTCTTTTGACCAATATGATCGATGAATATGACTTTTCTACTCGTCGAGCATTGAGTGTTTATCCCAGACTCAATCCTGATGAGAAAACAAAAACTATTCTCAATCTATCATCGGAGTTAATTAAGGATGGTCCGTCTTGGAATTCTAGCTTAGAAAGTTTTGAAAATTTTGAAAGATTTCTACGAGCAGCAGGCAAAAGAGACCATTTTGTTCATCAGTTTGAAGTTTTCCTGCTAGGATGGTCGATTTTGTCTCATTATTTTTCTTTTAATAATGATGTTAGCGACATAAAAGACAAGTTTAACTGGTGGTTTATAACTTCAATGAGTCATGACATTGGTTATCCTGTTAGTTCATTTGAACAGATAATTAAACGGTTAGCAGAATTGTATGACAATGAAAACACTCAGTTGCTAGGGGAAATTTTAAAGGAAACGAAGGACAAGTTCTGTAAGTTGAAAGAAGAACACGACAATTTAATTAATACAGCAGACGAGGTTCTTGTAATAATTAAACAGGCACTAGACAAACTAGACATTAAGGGTGAAGAACAAAACAAGCTCATATCAAAACTTACCAAAGCGCTTGATCACGGATATTTTAGTGCATTATTACTATTCGATAGTATGGTAAAAGCTGAAAAGAACAACTCTTTTAACGATGAATTGTATTCATTATGGACTGCTGGTGCAATTTCACTACACAATCTATGTCATGTTAATTATAGCGAGATAGTCAGAAAAATTAATATCGTTACTAATCCATTTGCTTATGTATTATTTATAGCTGACTGTCTACAAGAGTGGGAAAGGCCTAATAATATAGACAATGATTTTCCAATCTTTATAATGGATAATTTCTATATTACACCCGAAAATGACATCATTATAAAATTTATATTAAAACACGAACATTGGACACCACAACTTGTTGAAAGTCAGATAGAATATATACAAAAAAAGGAAGATAGGTTAAATGCACTTGATACAACAAATGTACCATTTAAGATCATAATCGAATATGCTTGTACTGACAGTGAATTGAACGACAAGAGAATATCTGTTCCATGCGAAAAATGACCATGAATATTAAGCATTAATATTTGTTATTCTCGGTTATATTCAACGCGAAACCTCTTTGTAATTTGTTTAATAGCTTCTCTTACTCCACCACCTCGGGACCAAGCCCCCCCTTCTCACCCAACTGCAACAAATCAAACACCAACATCGCGAAGCCAGCCGCCTTCTTCGGGTCAGACAACAACTGCATCATCTGCTCCTGATGTGCTTCATTGCTTTCCAGGATGGCATCATCAATAGCTTTAGAGAAATCACCCAACATCGCCTGCTTCGGCGAGTTGTTAGCGATCTGGAGCATAACCTGCGCATTTTCACGCATCTTGTCTCGGATAGTATATGCGTAGTTGACCAGATCCTGATCTGTCAAATTATCAGTAATAAACAACTCATTGAGTCGGTAGATAATCTGTGAGATCATCTCCTCTTTTCGGTCCTTAGCCTTGGCTGTCCCAAGCCCGTCTCCCGGTTCCAACTTGTACTCTACGCTGTTTTCCGCAAGCTTCAGGCTTTGTTGTTTGATCTTGGATAGCCGGTAATGGCTTAGCACAACACCCTGCAGGTCTATCTCATCCTCATCGATCAGACTCTCTGTCAACATAGGACGCAGGTTGCGGGCATACATGCTCAGCTTTTCCAGGTCCTTGTCGTTGTAATCGACAATCTGTGACATGAACTCGTAGAACCGCACAAAGGTTCCGAGATCCTTCTTGAAAATCTCAAGAGCGTCTTTCTCTTTTTTGCAGTCCTTGAAGCTATTCTCGGCATTGGCGACCAACACCGGGTCACCGGTTTTCTTAGTCCGCTCAAATATCACCAAAGCTTCTTTATACGACTCTACAGCACCTTTATATCGTACCTTCCATCGCTCAACGGCAGGCTTACAGATATTAGCGATAGCTGCATTGCTCTTACTCTTCTGAAGATAGGCCACACAGAACTGCTCCACTTCATGCCAGAGGAATATCCCGGCAGCACGAAGCTTTTCAGACAGGTCATGGATCAAATCAGGGTCTGAGACATCTGCCAATTCTGCGGTCTGATAATATGGCTGAAACGCATCCAGGATATCCTGTGGGTCATTGAAGAAATCGAGCACGAACGTTCCACTATCCGCTTTGCCGGGGTAGGTACGGTTCAACCGCGACAAGGTCTGTACACACTCCACACCACCCAGTTTCTTATCCACATACATGGCGCAGAGCTTTGGCTGATCAAATCCCGTCTGGAACTTGTTGGCGACGATCATCACCTGATAGTCATCAGAATCAAAAGCCTTACGCATATCACGGCCTTTTAGCAACGGGTTCATAATCTTGCCGCTTTCGGTAAACTTCTCACCCAACAGCCCTTCAACATGAGGGTCATTATCGCTGAACTCCACCTCGCCGGAAAACGCCACCATTGCATGGATATTTGTATACCCTTTCTCGGCGATGTATTTCTCAAACCCCAGCTTGTAACGTACGGCCTCTTTGCGTGAGCTGGTCACGACCATGGCTTTAGCCTGGCCACCCAGTAGCCCCATGACATTATCTTTGAAGTGTTCGATGATAACCTGTACCTTCTGGGCGATATTATAATCATGCAGCCGCACCCACTGGTTCAGCTTCACCTTGGCCTTCTTGCTCTCCACCTCCTGATCTGTCGCCTGGATCTTCATTGCCAGGTTATAGGCCATTTTGTAGCTGGTGTAGTTGAGCAGCACATCCAGGATAAATCCTTCCTCGATGGCCTGCCTCATACTGTACACATGAAAGGCTTCAGGTTTATTCGTTTTTGAGGGGGCCTGATCCGGTTTCGGCAACCGGCCAAACAGTTCCAGCGTTTTTGTCTTTGGTGTGGCGGTAAAGGCAAAATAGCTGAGGTTCTTGGACGAACGTCGCGAGGCAACCGCAGCATCGAGCAGATCTTCCGATGTCAGTTCCTCTTCACCGTTTTCTTGGACGTCCGTCATCAATACTTCTTTCAGCTTACGTGCGGTCGTTCCTGATTGTGAGGAATGTGCTTCATCGGCGATAACAGCATAATGACGCTCTTTTAAATTCACATCCGCCTCAATGGCCTTTAACACATGCGGGAAGGTCTGGATGGTGACAATGATGATAGGCTGTGCCAGGCTGAGTGCCTCGGCCAACTTCTCCGACTTGGAACCGTCCCCCTCCTTGTTGTTGATCCTGCCCACCACCCCGTCTACATGCTCAAACTGATAGATTGTCTCCTGCAGTTGAGCATCAAGTACATTACGGTCTGTGACGATAATCACCGAGTCAAACTGCTTATGCCCGGTCTCGGTATGCAGTGAGGAGAGCTGGTGTGCCGTCCAGGCGATGGAGTTGGACTTGCCCGACCCTGCGCTATGCTGGATCAGATATTTCTGACCAGGCCCTTCCTGTCGTGCACCATCAATCAATTTGCGGACCACATCCCACTGGTGATAGCGGGGGAAGATCATCGTTTCTTTCCGGTATTTCTTCCCTTCCCAGTCCTCTTTCTCTTCGATTTGCAGATGGACATATCGACCTAGGATGTTCATTAGGTTATCCGGCAGCAGTACCTCATTCCAAAGATAATCGGTGGCATACTGGTTTACGTCTTTTGGTGTATCATTTCCGGCCCCGCCATCTTTGGTACCTTTATTAAACGGTAGAAAGAAAGTATCCGGTCCGGCCAAGCGGGTGGTCATATACACCTCGTATTGACTCACTGCGAAATGGACCAGCGCACCCCGCTTAAAGGTCAGCAGTGGTTCCCGCTTCTTGGTCACCGGGTCCACCGGCGGACGGGTTGCCTTATACTGTTTAATGGCGTTGTGCACCGCCTGCTTGAACTCCGACTTCAGTTCCATGGTCGCCACAGGGATACCGTTGACGAACAGGACTAGATCAATTCTCCAGGCTTTTGCTCTACTGCCGTTCTCGGCCAGATGTTCTTCTGTGGCCCATGGACTGTAGACCAATTCCGGCACCACCCGCAGCCTGTTTTTTGCATAACGTGCTAGTGTGTCCGGATTCAGATTATGTTCCGGCTTAAACTGGCAGAGGGAAAACCGTGCTCCACGATCACGCAGTTCATGCCGCAGCAGACCAAGGGTACCGAAGGTACGCAGATCACTATCAGCAGCATTAGGATCGGCCTTGTCGAGTTGAGATGCAACCCGTTCCAGTAGCTTCTGTTCCGGATTCTGCGGGTAGATTTTACAATATTTCTGCCACTGGCTGCCTTGGGTCTCTTTGACAAAGGCGAGCAGGTCTTCCGGGTAGAGGGCAAGTTCCCGGTTATAGTTTTCCGGTTTGCCGAGCTGCCAGCCGTTATGGATGAGCTGCTGGATCAGATCGTTCTGGAAGGTAAGCTCGTTTGCTTTGTCGCCGGTGGTGGTCATGGGGTATCCAGGGTGTTCTGGGGAGTAGTTGGTTGTTGCCAGTTCCGGACGTCGATTTTACCGGTTACTGCTGCGGAGATTAGGGCTGTTCTGCGTTCTTTTAACAAATTGATTTGCTGATTCGCCCTTTCTTCTAATAAATTCAGCTTTGCTCGTTGTCTATTCAGAAACTCATAAATCTTAACCTGCTCAGTAAGTGGTGGCAGCGGAATTATCACATCTTGAATATCTGGCATGTTTAGATGGTGAACTCCCATTCCAACAGCGCCCTTCGCATATTGCCCTTTTGCTATAGAGGACTGGATATAACATAATAGATATTCAGGAATTAAATTCTTCCTATATGCTCTCAACGCAAAGATACTTTCGTAAATACTAAACTCTTCATCAATATCTACAATTGCTGCGGTGCCAATGGTTCCCGACTTGCTCAGTAAAATATCATCTCGAACGGCTCTCCTATATTTTGTCAGTTGTTTATGTTGCTCTATGGAAATCTCACGAGCAAATTCAAGATCTAAAATGCCACCACTTATATTAAGAGCACGAACTAACGGAACGCCTCCATCTTCCACATAGTCAACTCTTGACGTCAATCCTAAGAAGATATCTGTACAAGCATGTTTTAATTTGCAAGTATCCCAATGTTCAGGCACCTCCCCCAACCACTCGACCCCAGAATCTTTCATCGGCGCATCGGGGTTCAATCCTTTGGTAACTGCATGGCTGATGACTGCTTGGCGTTTTTCCTTGAGCAACGCGATGAGCTGTTGCTGCTTTTCGATCAGGGTATCGATCTTGGCGGTTTCGTGATCGAGGAAGTTGGCGATTTGGGCTCTTTCATCCTCTGGTGGCAAAGGTATTTCAAAGTTATTAAGATTTCCGGTCGTTAATTGATTAATAGTCGAAGTTAAGAACGATCCGGATTGATACTCAAAGAGTGTAGAGTTGAAAACTTGTGAGAGGTAATCATTCAACGGCCCTCGAAAAATTGACATGAATGCGCCGAAAGTTAACCCAGTTGATCGGTCATCTATCTGTGCATTTTTCCCTATTAGAGCACGGCTACCATTTCTGGCGCATATCAAGATGTCGCCTTTCTGAGTAACCAGCTTTGGTGATACTCTCTTATCTACGTATACATTATCCTCATAAGTTAACTTCTTGTTTTGGATGTTCGATGATCTCAAAACAAGAACCCCCTTACTCTCTTCAACTACGTCATTAGGGGAGTAGGTCAAACCTATAATAGCATCTCCTAGGTACTTCAGTCGTTTTATCTGCCAATGGTCCGGTATACGATTTAGCCATCCAAGATGGGTTGATTTATACTCAGAATATGCCGGGTACCTCTTTACCATCACGAATGCACCTCATTCAGAAGCTGCATAATCTCCCCACTCACCTTATCCAAATCCGCATCAATCTCCGCCAGATCCCGTGGTGGCAGATACACATAAAAATGGCGATTAAACGCTATCTCATAGCCAACGATGCCAATCTCATCATCCTGGGCGTCTCGTTTACTACTATCGATCCAGGCCTCTGGTACATGGGGCAACACCTCTCTGGCGAAGTACTCCTCGTTCACCTCATCCACAGGCCGTGATGGATCCAGCGGTATATTCTCATGATCGCGAAGGTCGCCATCCGGCTGGTATGATACCACCTTGCCTTCCACCTCAAACAGACCATAGACAGGATCTCCAGAACCTTTTTTATGCACCTTCTTGATGACCTTCTCCGCATCCGGATTCTTCCAGCTTACCGCCGTGGTAATCTGCTTTTTCTCTTTGGCGTCGAGCTTGACACCGCTGTTTTTAATAGCCGTATCATAGCCATTTAAATCGTCACGCTGGTCGGCGCCTACGGCCTGCTGCAGGAGTTTCGCTTTATCCTGAATCTGTTTTTGGTTAAGCCACGTCTTACGGTCCAGCAGGTCCTTCACTTGCTTTTCTTTGAGGTTGTTGAAGTTCGTTTTGATATATTTGCGGATGTCACTCACATGCTCGCTCAGGTCGCCATAGGTGTCACTGCTCCAGCTCTGGCCGTACTCGCTAAAGATCCACTGCATTGCTGTATTTAACGGCTTAGGGAGAAAGCGCAGCTCTTCAATACGTTCATCACTGAACTGGTAAGACATCCGTAACGGCCGCTCTACAGTGATCCGCCTATAACCGAACTCATGGCTATCAAAAATCTTACTGCTAAAGGTCTTGGGTACTGTTGTCTTACCATTACCATTTGTAGACTGGCGACCACGGTTACTCTTCTGTTCCGCCGGTTTATCCAGCTCACGGGCATCTATTGTCTCAAAGCTACCGAAGGCACGGGTGATGGTTGCGATATCATCCTCATCCATTACATTGCGTTTGGAGCCAAGAGATTTACGCATCTTACCACAGAGGTTCACCCCGTTGATCAGCTGTACCTTGCCTTTACGTTCCGCTTTCTTTTTATTGGAGAGCACCCAGACATAGGTAGAAATACCTGTGTTGTAGAACATATCTGTAGGTAGGGCCACAATTGCCTCAAGCAGATCGGCTTCTAGGATATAGCGACGAATCTCCGACTCACCAGAACCGGCACCACCGCTAAAAAGAGGTGAGCCGTTGAGGATAATTCCGATACGACCGCCGGTCCCAACACTCGCCCCTTCTGCGCCGCCACCTGCATCCCTGAGCTTGCTGATCAGGTGCATAAGAAACAACAGTGATCCGTCTGAAACCCTCGGCAAACCAGGCCCAAAACGACCGCCATAGCCTTTTTCGTTATGCTCGTCTTTTATATCTCCTTCGATCTTCTTCCAGTCGACACCAAACGGTGGATTAGAGAGCATATAATCAAACCTGTCACCATAGAGCTGATCACCGGACAGGGTGTTACCTAATTTGATATTACTGACGTCCTGTCCCTTGATGAGCATATCTGCCTTACAGATGGCATAACTCTCAGGGTTTAACTCCTGACCGAAAGCACGCATTACGGCCTGCGGGTTCAGTTCATGCACATACTCCATACCGGAGGAGAGAAAGCCGCCTGTACCCGCTGTCGGATCGTATATGGTGCGGATGATGCCGGGTTTGGTCAGTACATCATCGTCTTCCATAAAGACTAGGGAGGTAGTAAGACGGACGATATCGCGCGGGGTAAAGTGCTCACCAGCCGTGTCATTGGAACTCTCTGCAAAACGCCTGATCAGCTCCTCGAACACCAGGCCCATCTCATGGTTAGATACTTTTTGTAGGGAAAGGTCAGTCGCTCTTACCTTCTGCACGATCTTATAGAGCAGGTTGGCATCACTTAGCTGGCCGATAAACTCAGCAAAATTGAAATACTCGAATATCTCACGGGCATCGCGGGAGAAACCCTGAACGTATGACTCAAGGTTTACCTTAATACCAGATTCACCGAGCTTGCCGAGATCCATCTTAGAGATATTGAAAAAGGACAAACCACCGGTGGCCTTGAGCAGCATTTTCTCCTGCGCCTCTTCGGGAAGGTTCATCTTTTCCACCTTCTCATGCGCCTCAAGAACCGCAGGCTTACTCTCTTCTAAAACACCTTCTAATCGCCGTAACAGCGTAAACGGCAGGATTATCCGCCCATATTGACTTTGTCTAAAATCACCACGTAAAAGATCGGCCAAGGACCAAATATATGCTGCCAGGTTGTTTGTTGATTGAGTCATAAGGGAATCTAATAGAATAGGTTGGAGTAGGTATTTAAATTTTATATCGAGGTTGATCTAGTCTTTTAAAAATATGTGAAAATGTAATTTCGTGAGAAGCCAAAAGGCGTTCTATATCACTATACGATAAAATCTGCACATCATACTGCTTTGCATCTTTTCTCGTATTTGCAGAAAGGTGCTTGGCATTGGTAGCAAGTATTAAAGAACCAATTTTTTTCTTTAAGGCTTCTTCATACTTTAGCCTGGCACCATGAACTTCCAGAATCGCTTTATAACCATCATATCGACCAGATTTTGTATGTTTGCATTGGACAAGATGAACGTCTGCATCGGAGACAACAAGAACATCGGCACCATAGTCTGCCCCACTTTGGGTTAACCAGCTTTTTTTTGCCCCAAATTCTTTAAAAAGTAATTCAGCAACAAGTGCTTCAAAATGTTCCCATGAAATTTTACTCAGATCGCTTCCTGAAAGTTTTGCTGTTGGCTCAAAACTTTGCTTATCAAATCCACCAGGGTTTGGAATCGCCTCCTCAGGGGTAACAACAGCATCTTTAAGTAGTGTTTTTTTAGATAAGAGATGGTGAAGATTAACGTCAAAGGACTCATGAATTGGATGGTGGAGAATTGGCACAAAGATATTTACATCTTTTTTCTGCCCTATTCGATAAACTCTGTCTGTTGCCTGAGCCTCTTTAGCCGGATTCCAGTGTCGTTCTAAATGGATAACATTATTTGCACCAACAACCGTAAGACCAACACCGGCAGCCACTGGTGACATGACAATGATACGAAATCCAACCTGGTCTTCAAACTCCTTAATTATGGATTTCCTGGTTTTAACTGTAGCTTTTTTAGCCACTGCTTTGGTATCCCCATTAATGATAGGTAACGGTCCGAGATTAAAATATCTACCCAAGGCAAGACATATAAATTGCTGCAGTCTCTTATTGACAGCAAAAATTATACATTTTTCCTTTCTCTTTTTGATCTCTGTTAACACTGATAAAATACTTTGCAGCTTGCCTGATTCATTCACCAAAGCTCTTAAGGCTTTATCTTTTTCAGGAAGCTTGAGCATTCCTTTATCGGCGAGTTGCGGGTGCAGCGAAACATCGCGCAGCCTTTGCAATGCACCAAGTACCACATGAGTTTCAGCTTCGGCCTGTACTTTCAAGGTGGCATTGTAAATGTCCAATTGCGTATCACACATAACCTTATCGAGCAAAGGCAAATACTCCCATTCTTCCCCCTTAAGACCCACATGAATTGTTTTGGGAGGCAGACCCTCAATATTATCTTCTTTTAAGCGACGCAGCATCAGAGGCCCTACACGAAGGCGTAACTGACGGCCTACCTGTCCTCTTACATCTTCAATCTCATCCCCGGCAGCATGCAGAATCGGAAGAACATAGCTCTCTCTAAAACTTTGATAGCTTCCAAGGTGACCCGGACATGCTGTATCCATAAGGCACCAAAAATCTTTAAGGCTATTTTCAACGGGAGTACCTGTTGCAACCAGCTTAAAATCAGATTTGAGGCCCTTTGCGGCACGGGTTTGAAGTATATTGGGGTTTTTGATATTTTGTGCTTCATCGAAAACCACCATCCCCCAATCAATGGAACAAAGAGAAAACTGATAATCTCTTAATGTTTGATAGGTTGTTATGACTAACCGCTGAGGTATATCTAACCTTTCTTCAAGGAATTTTTTCCCAACTTTTAATGAGTATTTGACTTCAGCTATTTTTCCAGATTCTTCATCATCAAGCTGTTGTTTGGGGGGCTCGTTATTTTGTTTTGTTTCAACACCTCCAACCCGGTATTGAGGGAGAGCTCCATCGGCCTGTAAAATAACAATATCGACAAAAGGTGATGCTGAAAATGTTTTTTCGACCTCATCTTTCCAATTTTGGAGAAGACTTAATGGTGCAACGAGCAGACAAGGTTTTTTCGTTTCGTTCGCATGCTTCTTGAATTTATAGAGGTGATCAATTGCGGACAAGGCCATGAATGTTTTCCCCAGACCCATATCGTCTGCAAGCAATCCTCCTTCATACTTTTCTTCGGCTTGAGTAAGACCCAAAATCCATCTCACGCCAATTGCTTGATGGGGAAAAGGAGTTCTTAAGTAATTGCTCCAATCTAGATCTTGATCCGGGTATAGTATCTCATCAATAGACTTTTCCAGGGCTGGAGATGCTATATCTAAGTTTTCATCATTAAGGGCAATATCAACAACAATCCGATCTTGCGTTACCGTTTCTTCGTGCTCTTCAGTGTTACCAGGTTCAGTCGCTGAATCTGCACCTCCATGAAGAAGTTTTCGTTCAGTCGCCTCGATTGCTTTTTCTACAGCTTCTAGATCAGAGATGTCGAATGTTTTTTTCGCGAAATCAAGTGTATCACTTCCCGCCTGAACAGCATCTTTATACTCACCCTTGAACAGAGAGAGCTGGTCCGCATCATGGATATATTCAATGATCTTTGCTATAGGGAGGATTGTTTCAGAGCTCGTTTTGGCGCCGAACCAATCTGTTTCAGACTCATCAGTTTCCCCAAAATAGGCATGTTTGAAAGTAGTCACGCCATGTACTCGTAAAGAAAACCCTATCTCAAGATCAACATAAGAGGCATTGATAAAAGCTGTGGGATTTTTCAGGAACTGCTTAACTTTTTCTTTTGGTATTATACGATTATTAAGGACCTCATGAACGGCCTTCAACCGCTCTTCATCAAAGAGGAGAATTTCGTTATTTACTCTTAGTGCTTTAGCTTCCTTTGAGCGTAGTTGGCCTAGTACGCGTTGGATTTTACCATGGTCGGCATCTTGTCCCATGTAAGGCGTAAGAATCAGATTTCCTTTTTCATCGAGCTCCGCTTCTATTGAAATAGACTCTGGGGCCTTAATATCGAGTCTTTCAAAATGAGCTAAATCAATATTTGCACCTGCGTCTTGACCGTCTTGTAGTCCAAGAAGTAGACGAAGATTCTCATACTCAGATTTTTCTGAAGACGTATGTGCTGTAAGTGCACCGAATATGAGTTGTTGTGCTGGTGTTAAAATGAACTGCTGGGTTGCAGAAAATTCCAGAATTGGACCTGTAAGAGTATAGGCCCTGGTAAGAGGTCCACCCTCATTTTTGATCTTCAGGATTACTGCGAAATTTGACCGTCCTGTCTCTCCTTGAATATCGGCTTCAAAACGCCCTGCCCAGTCAGGAGGTAACGTTAAAATATCTTTTGTTATTCTATCTAAACTGACAGCAACTTCTGTTGGAATGAGAAAGCCATAAGGTATTGCTTCTATACTTCCCTGTTCAACAAGCATTCTTAGTGCAACATGTTGGTGGGTTACCAATAGACCAGCGTTCCCCGCTGTGATGCTATCGGTTGTAGACGAAGATACGTGAAGGTTTATGCCTTGAGAGTCCGCTTCCCAAGAGTATCCATTTCTCTTTTCATTTCCTGAAAAGAGTTTTTCTAATATGTCTTTTACCAACATCAATCTCTCCCATGTCGACGAAGATAGTCATGGTAATCTTCTGGAGGCAACACATCTCTTGCAGTAATATTTACCCCTATAGATTTAAGTTCTCCAATTGCTCTATGCTGCCAACTAAAGTTTGTTGGATTGTGGGTGATATTGGCGATACTTGGAGTTCCCTTACCATACATGGCGTCACTCAATCCTTGAGTTAATGACCTGTAGGTTACATAGGTCTCTGAGTAGTCAAACACAATAGCAGACTCGTGCATCTTGGGGTAAATCCAGAGGTAACAGCTATGACTGCCTTCTATGAGGTGTACGCCCCCTAGCTCTACGTGAATGATTGAACGGTTACCATCGACCCGAGAGAAAATTGGAAGATGTTCTTTTTTGTAATTCCTCCGAAGATACGACACTGCCCCCGAAGAAAGATACAGACGTGTATTGGTTATTAGCTGTTTGTTGAGCAACCCTTCAAGAAAAAATTTTCTGGCAGGAAACATCCTTTTAAGCTCATAATCTCCTGACTGATCTGAATAATCTCTTATAGCTTCAAGGAATAAGCGTAGATCTAACCGTGAAACCCATCCTCTCACTTTTCTATTAAACCTGGGCTCAAGGGCAGACCACCATTTTCGATAGTTGGAATGTGTTGTAGGAACCCGAGGATCACCTGCAATCCCCATGATAACATTTAACCAACTATCATGGATTCCATGTTCTGGTGCTCGCGCAATGAGAATCTGCAATACCTTGTGGCCAAGGAGATATGTTTCATCATACCTTGCCTCAACAACAGATGAATGCTGTAATTCTTCTAATATTTCATGGGGTTTATTCACAGGTATACCTTCTAATTGCTTAACAAAATATATCTGTTTTGCAATTGTTAAAAATCTCCCCGCCTTGTAATTCTGTAGATTCAGATGTCTTATCTGATTTGAAAATTCACGTTTATTTTTTATACATTGTCCAGCAAGCCAATGGGGACCATGACTGCCCAAAATTTGTTTTTGATTTTCTGTCAACAATCCCTTAGCGGCCATAGCTGATTTTAGCCAATCTGCAACAACAGGATGATCGCTCAGTTTGTCGTATTTTGTAAGATAATGCTGGTACACATTTTCAATAAAAAGTGAACTTGGTTTTGGTTTAAGATGGTTTATTTTTTCTAACAGATCGCCTGACAAATCAATCCGGTCTTGGAACTCTGACCCGATAAGGTTGGCTAATGCCCGTATTTTAATTGGTTTATCAATTACGGAGAGAAGATCTTGATTCTTTCGTATGGATGCTGCAACAGCAGAGTATGCTTTGTTATATGTTTCATTACCAGTTCCTGCCTTCCCTGCCAATGCCCTGACTTTTTCAGTGACCAAATCAAGTCTTTTAGGGAAAGAGCCAAATGGTTTTTCAGGCAAATTGAAATTAAGTTGAGAAATTAGGATTTTCATTTATCTACAATTTCTTCCAATTGAGAAATAGTTGGTCTTTTGACCGTAAAACGAATGTCTATACGTCGATTTACAGTTCTCTGCTCTGGTGTCTCCTCTGTTAATTGCACACGTCTGCTCGCGGCATACCCGCTAACTGAAAATAGTTTTTGTCCAAAAGCATTTTCCATTTCAGAAAATGTTGGAGAAACAGCAAGTCTCTCCTCCCAAAATTCCCACAAAGATATTGCACGATAAGATGACAACCCCCAATTCCCTTTAACTCTTCTTGAAGCTTGACTATCAGTATGTCCTTCAAGAAAAACTGTATCTAAATATTCAAATCGCATTAGGCCATTTTTTGAGTCATCAAAAGGTTTATTTATGGTGTTATGCAAAATAAAACCAATTTGCTCAAGTGCCTTTCGCAGCTGTTCGTCCTCAGGGATCTCATAACTATTAGATTTAAATGTGAGAGTTGTTTCTGGTATTCGTAAGACAGTGTCGTTGTCTGCTACAATCACAGTAATATTCTGTTTGGCCAACTCATTTTTTATCTCATAAATAATGTCTTTTCTCGCCTGTTCAGCATTCTGCAGCTGCTGGATATCATTCTCAATTTTTTTCTGCGTTTCTGTTAATTCGATGATAAGAGCGACAGCCGCAAGAATAAACACAACGAGCAATGCCGACATTAAATCGGAAAAAGAAATCCAATATGGATTTTCTTCATCAACACGAACGGACTGAGTACGTAGAGAAGACCTCATATCAATGACCTAACTTATCTTCAATGTCTTCAACAACATTTGATAATGCTTGATAAGCAGTCCCCATTTGTTCAGCGTAGTTTGTCGTATGTCTGGCCCATAAGTCCAGATGTTCCGCAGTTTGGGCATTTGCTCTATCTGCATAGTTATTTAGTAGAGTGGTCATTTGGGCTGCCAATGAACTTACATTCCCCTCCAATTCTTTCAGGAATACCCGTTGATGATCACTCATTTTGTCAAATACTGAATCAGCAGATTGAACGAGTGACTGAAGACGATTGGCCACCTCAGTGAACTGGGCACGATCATCTATTAATTGCTGTCTATGTTCTTTTATTAGTTCACTTGTGATTTTATTTTGATGTGCCAGATCAGTGGTACTCGACACTGCTTCTGTAATTGCACCTGAAAGCTTGTTTCCAGCAGAATTAATTTGAGAACTAAAGTCATTCATTTCGGTGGCTGCCGCCTTTAATTCACTTGCACTTTTTTGCATTTTGGAGCTGGCCTCAATATTTGCTTGAACAGATTCCTCGACGCCCGACTGAAGATTTTTTCCTTGATCAAGCAACGCATTGGATGCGGCAAACTGAGACTCCAAGCCTTCTTCAACACGGCCCATCAATGCTTCAGTACTCTCCTTAACCTCCTTTGATTGTTTAACAAACAAGGCTTGATTGATTTGTTCTCGTTTAGCTGAATTATCTTCTCGACTCTGGAACTTTTCAGTTAGGCCAGTCAGTTGTTTTTCTACATAGTCAGTAAGAATCTGACCTTGCTCAGTACTCTGGTTGACCAGTAATGAGACTTGCTCTGAAATTGTACCTATTAACTCCTTCTCTCTTTCTGCGGAATTATTCTGATTCTGATCCAGTTTAGAGAGAAATATTTCCATTGATGAACTTAGCGAATTTAGAGAGTCATTAACCTTCTGCGATGCTGACTCCATTGCAACTTTTTGGTGCCCCCCAATCTCACCGAACTTTTCCAAAAAAGATCCAATGAGAGTCTCTAGAGCTTTTTGGTTACCATCCGATGTTTCATCAACTAATTTATTTATAGCAGGGGCCATTATTTTTTCTAAGCTTGCCTCAAGCCCCGCCTGAATACCGGCAGTTGCTTGGACAAGAGACTCCTGCATTTTATCTCCGATTTTTTCTGCCAAACCTTGCAGGCTTTCTCGGGATTGTTTACCATCATCAGCAATACGTTGGAGCTGAAATTCAGCACTGAGGCGTGGAAAAAGTCGATCAATTTGATTTTGTAACTTATGAACTTTCTTTCGGATTAGCCCTGCCAGGAGTTTTTCAAATACATTAAATAAAACACTAAGCGCTACACCCCATACTGAGGTCATAAACGCGATCTTCGCTCCACCTATTACGTGTGCCAGACCTGTTTTCATTTCGGTAACAGAAACATCGTTACCTATATTTAATTCTGAAAGACCTAATTGAAGGCCAATAAATGTTCCGATTACTCCAAGAGCGGTGAGGAATCCAGGAACGGCGGCCAACATTCGGCTTTCTGTTATACCTGGGGCGAGTGTTGAGTTATTAAAAAAATGACTGGCATCTAAAGTGTTTAGTAAACCAACTTCACCATCTTGCTCTACCTCTAACAATGTTTCATCGAACTCCCGCCAAAGATGTCCTTCAACTCCTTTTCTCTTTTGGGCTTTTTCAATCAAACCCTGTCGACTGGATACAACTGTTGAGGATGTTTGTTTATGGATTATTTTTGATACCCACCTTGAGCGTAAATACGCAGAAAAACATACAACCAAAGACCAAAAGACGAAGAAAATGAAAGTTACGAGCAGTGCACAGACAAAGATCGCACTCAATTGTTCGTTAGTTTCAACAGAAAGAGTTAAAGACTGGAAGTCAGGAAGCAACCCTCTAAGATTAATTTTATCTATCATTTCTATGGGTTTAAAACACGTAAAGGTGCTAACCCTTATACCTATAATTTTAATACTATAATGCCCGGATCTAAACAAAAGCCGATAACTCTGCTTTCAAGACACAGAAAATTACCACACAGTCATACATTTTAACCGTAATTTCAAATAACTATAACAGGCTATCAATTCACAACAACAATTACAAACAATCCTCTTGAATAATTCGATCGCGACTCTATATATTTTTTATTCAGCACAAATCCATCTAGAGTTCAAATAGAGAACATCCAACTATAATTCACCGCACCAATGCGTTTCACACGGTACACCATTGTCGTCACTGTCTATCTTTACACCTGGACAATTACGTAGATAAAACCTCGCTTCTTCATAGGAGGTCATTTGCGAAAAATGTGATTTACCAGACCAACAAAACACTCCATCATGTTGATATGGTCATCTCAGCCTCAACAGTGTCATCGTCAGCCTCAATATCCTCACCCTCTTCCAAATCGGCACCGTTATATACCGACTTACCAGTCGCCTGCTCGATGAGCCTGAGTAGTCGTCTTTGACGATCTTCCAGGAAAGCTTCAAATCTATCCTCACGAAGAAGCGCTGAATCAATCAAATGCGATTTGAGATAGGCGTCAAGAGTTTCTCGCTGAATTGGTGGGGTGGATTGGTTCCCATTTTCTAATTTTTCCAGGTATACAGATGGTGCAACCCCACCAATAATCCTGTTTGTGCGATAAGAAAGTGGAGTTTTATTAATTATAGAATCGTAGACATCCGGCTTAACACCCTGCTTTTTGCACCAATCTTTTGGGAATATATGATGAATATCAACATTTTCGCCGAAAAAGACCGTATGATCAAACTTTTGACCCGAACGAAAATCTTGTGCATCTTCCTTCATTAAAAGTGCATTAACACCTTTATACGCTGCAGACAAACGCATACGCATGGTCTTCAAACGATCTGATCTGAACATTGTTTCACTCACCGTTGATGGCTCCATGCCACCTTTTAACCAGACCGGAACCTCCATAAAATCACGGGCAATACGCGTTTCTACGGCTGAACCATAGAGTTCACCAAAAACACCGTTCCAATACCACATTACCAATTTTGCACGATTAGCCTCATGCTCCCACGCATCACCGATCTCAGCCAATATGGCCGCTAAGGGTATTATTTGCGACTGATACGGTAAATCGAAAATTCGATAAATATGCAACATGTGTAAAAATTTTGCAGCTCGTACAAAGCCCTCTTCTACCTGCTTTTCATACTTTTTATATGCCTCAAGAGGTAAATTCAATAGCGCCTGCCTATTGCCTGTGACAGCAGGCAAATCTTTACCTAGCTTTCCCGCATCTTCTGCCTTTTTCCGACGGTCACGTGTATAAAAAAGAGAAATCGCCTGCAAGAAATCTGTATTGGCTACATTGGCAATAATTCCCGTTTCAGCACCAGCGGGACGCAACGTTTCCTTGAAACGTTTATGCCTCCCGGTACTCGCATCACCTCCATACCAATCTTTCCGCAGTTCGTGACCAGCTGCTGCATACATTGCAGTGACGAGTTCAAATGCATCAAGTGGTTTTCCACCGGTATTTACCTTTTCAAAGACAACACAAACAGCTTCCTTTGAGGTGTCACGATCCAAGCTAATGACTGGAACTTGATAATATTTAAAGTTTTCGAGAATCTGTTTTTTAAAGGCCCTAAATTCATCTCGAATATCCTCATTTGCATCACCACGCCAATGCTTATCAAAACCATCCTGCCAACTGTCCCAATCGAAAACTTGTGTAACTGGATACATTAGAGCGGCATATTCTTGCTCTGGAGATGAAAGATCTAGAACCACTTCTCGCCCAAAATCTTTTCGGATAAATCGATCCTCTGGCACGACACAAATAGCCTCTTCACGATCTATAGACCCATCAAGTGCCTTTCTGATGTCTATGTAAAACCAGCGTTTTACCTTCTTCTTTTTGGGGGTAACTGTTTGAACAACTTGCCCACGCAAGGAAACCTGATAAAGTGACGTCATTCTTTGCTGCCCATCAAGCAATAAAGAATGTGGAGACACCTGTTTAGTAGCAAGAGGAGCCCCTTCCACGGGCCTTGGCTTGAAATTCACCTCCCCCCCAGTATCAAGGGACATTAATGCACCTACAGGAAAGGCCTGTGATATTGAAGCTATCAAACTTTTAATGCGATCTTCATCCCAGACCCAACTGCGCTGAAAATCCGGTAATTGTAGAATGCCACGATGACAGTTTTCTAAAAGTTCATGTAAGTGGTAAGGGTTTGTTTTAAATGTTGATCCGGCCATTTCTCTCAATTCTCCGTACTTTCAATATTTGAATCGCCTAACCAATAGACACAGACGAACTCTCTCTGGTTATTCTGTCAAATGAAAACACCTACCAGAGTTCTCTTACGATGTAGCTAGCAAACATCTTAAATTCCCTATGATATCACCATTATCAGAAAAGCAGGAAATATTAATTCAACATAAGGTTCTTTTGTTAAAACCAAACCACCTGATTAATTGGTACTGCAACAACCATCAAAGTTGTACCTAATCACTTGGTCTTTCATTTTTTGTCTTTTAATGATCCGTAGTTAATCCGATAGCCATACCATTAACAGACACCGCCCTATCGTATTGGACAAAGCTAATAAAGACATCTTAAGATAATTTCACCTCACTTCAGTGGAGACAGCCTCCACGGATCTGACTGTACCTTATTGATATCGAGATATTTTCTTTCCGATCAACTGGCAATGTACCGCCAGAAATACCGTTAAGAGATAAGGCGTAAGGTTTTCTCTCAGAAACTTTCAATTAGTGCTGTCTATTGAGTGTTCATCTCAACTCAGAGACAAATGACACAGGATCTGGTGGTTCTTGGACTGCTTGATTGTGTCCAGCTGATACTCTCGGAGAAAGTCATTAATCAATATCATTGTCCAGTTATTCACATTAAAAACTGCTCCATTCATGACAAAGAAACTGGAGGAAACTTTTCCATCTTTTAGGACATAAAAAGTTTCCTCTTTTTCACAACCAAGTTTCCTAGGTGTTTCTCGACGTGTTTCCACAAATATTCAAAATTATTAACTATATACATAAGGCAGTTTCCTGTTGGTTTCTTATCATTGCTCACAAGAATCGGTAAAAGTTTCCTAGTTTCCTCCCTAAAGGCAGGAAACTGGAAACTTTCACATAGAAAACCCAACGAACCTAACATCTTTTTAAAGTTTTTACTATTTTGGACACGTAACCTTTAGAAATTCCCAACCCTTCCGCAATTTCTTTTTGCGAATACTCACAACTCATTAACTTGTTGATTTCACGTATATCAAAATCCTATCACAAAACAAAACACCATGCTGAGCGTTTGTTCAGTATGGTGTTTTAGTATTTTTCAAGCCACCTGTGCCTTCTTCAGTAACTTCAACCCTCTTCCCTGTGTACGGGTATGGGGCCTATAATCAATTACTTTCTGACAGAACTACTAAAGCGCTCAGATTTTTGTGGCCAGTTGTTTTTGAGATCACCGTTGCAAAAAGTCAAGCAGCGTTGCCAAGACCGAAGCGATTGGCATTTTATTTTGAATTATAAAAGACTTTAAAAACTGTCTAATATTTTCCATATATGTCCACTTCTTATCCAATAAGAGTAGAATTTTATATAATGTCGTATAAAACGGTATAACCAACTGAAATTAGACAGATAATAGAGTGTGACAGAGAAGGCAGGATAGGCTAAACGTGTATACGTTTAGAGTGTGTTTAGCTAAATTTATACTATAGGAGAATTTATGCCAAGAAATATGAAGATGGAGGACAGCCTTTACTACAGTATTCCACTTCCTAATCGATCGAGGTGGATACGAAATGCAATAAGACAGAAGCTTGTAAGTGACTCGGGGGTCACAAAAGAAATGAGCCTGGCGCTCCATAGACTCAACAGTGAGTTGCATAAAGTCGGAGTGAATGTAAACCAAATTGCAAGGAACTCAAACCAAGGCAAGCCAGTTAGTTTTAAAATCGAGGACAAGGGAGTTTATTCGAAACTGTTGAGAACAATTAATTCTCAACTAAAGTCAATTCTCATAAAGATACAGGAGGTGGAAAGACCAAAAGGTCAGTAGGGAAGTAAAATGCGTGTGTTTTACTCAGCCACATAAGATAAAACAAATAATTGGAGATACACTATGTTTTCTTTCGCAGACTTTTTTATGCAGATAGATACAAAACTTGACGCTTTTTTTCTCTCACACATTGCTGAAGTGATGGCCTATATTGCACCTGTAATTTACTCTTGCTCTATCATTCTGATAATTGGTGTTGGACTCGGTTTATTGTTTGGAAAGTTTTCCGTTGCTCCTGTACCTCTTATCATGGCAACATTGACGATAACATTGGTAACTTTGATTGCCACTAACCTTGGAATCTATAACACATATGTAGCTGATGTTTTCCGAGCTTTACCGGATGAAATGATTTCACTTGTGTCACCTTTGGCTGGTGCAAGTGGTGTCGGGGCTATTCTTGACTCTTTTGCAGTTGAGATAGAGAAGTCTGTAACTATTATGTGGAGCTCCGCTACTGGAATGTGGAGTGGTTTGAAGCTTGCCATTGTCGCAATTATAGTGTGTCTGGTTTTTATCGTTTTTGCCATTGGTATCGTGCTTGCTATGGTCATAGCAAAAGTTGTCTTAGTAATTCTGATAACAGTTGGACCCATATTTATTGCTTGTCTCTTACTCCCTCAAACGAAAGACTTTTTTGCTAAGTGGCTCAGCTATGTAATTCAGTTCACAGTTTTATCAGTGTTGATTGGTGCCATCCTAAGTCTAATATCAGACATGATTTTAGCATCTCTTGTAGACCTTACAGCGGTAGCAGGGACTATATCACTCACGGCACTTGTTGGACCTTTCACAACTATGGGGATTACCTGTTATGTGTTTACACAATTACCAAACATGGCCTCTTCATTAACTGGTGGCATTGGTATGGGTGTTGGTAGTTTCGTTGGCTCGGCGATTGATAAAGGTGCCTCAGGACTATCTAAACCAGTTACAGGTACAGCAGGTAGGTATGTTGGCGAACAACTGGAAGGAAGGAAAGCAAATAGAATAAAAACTATTCAACGGAAAGCAGCTGACAGAGCAACATTGAAAGCAGCAGCAAAAAAGTAAGAGGAAAAGACTAATGGAATGTTTATCTGGCTACAGGTGTAGGGGGTGTGGTTTCATCGGACAGTCCTGGGAATTCCAATATTTTGGTGAGAGCGTACTATACCATTCAGAGTCCATAGGTGGTCCCATCTATGACCCAGATGAGGACGATGTCAGGAATCAATGTAACTGTGGTCACATCGGACCAGTTGACTATATTCACATTGAGTCAGGGGAACACTATTGGAGTCGACGATTCAGACTTGAAAGGGAAAAGAAGAAGCGTAGGAACCAAGCCATATTCAATATATTCGCGTTCCCTTTCAGATATCTCTATGGTGCTATTAAGTGGTGCTTCAGACATCGAATAATATAGCTAACTGTGTCAGCTCGCACTTCTTAGATTCTAAATTTTTTGGATGATCTAATTCTCTTAGCGAAACTTTTCGTTCCACTGGGCTTTAAGCCCACCTTTATAAGCGATTTTCAACCCACATTATTTGACCATACCGGGGGATGGGCAAAAATAACCAACGGAACGATTATACAAAGATTTGCATAATCTTCAAATTTCGATAAGAATCGAGAAACTCACCAACACACTATCATAAATTAAAACAATGAATTACAGGGCCATAGCGAGGAGATTCTAAATGATAGTTTTTAAATCAACACACGAGAAAATAATAAAAAACCTTGAACAAGAGTTGTGTTTGCTCAAAAGTCAGGTTCGAATACTGGAAAATGAAAAAGAAACAACTCGTCAAAACATATTGGAATATTCTCGTGCTGCTTTTGCAAAAGATGAGTGTGTTGTCTTTTTTGAGGATAAAAAAAAGGATTTTTATATCTGTAGATACCGGAAGACTGGTGACCAACACACATTAATTGCAAAAAATCTCAAATATGCAAGCTGCGGGGTTGCAGGCAACAGAATATCAAAACTCGATGCTAAAAACGAGCGTGATTTTATGGGTAAAAATATCACGAATGTTTTTATTCAAGATATACAAATGTCTGAACCTGACAAAGATAGAGGTATAGGATCATTTCTACTGAGTGTCTTAAAACAATTATGTTTAAAAGAAGGGGTTACCACTATAACCGGAAAACTCTCACAAAATGATATAAACACTCATGGAGATAGGCTTTTTCATTTCTACCAAACAAATGGTTTTGATATTAAAAATGTAGAGGATGAGCCTAGATTGGAAATTATTTTCAAAATGAATAACGAGGGTGATAATAGCATTGATTAGCCAGTGCCAGAAAAACACTCGTTTTTCTGGTTATTGGGTCTAATTAAACAATTGGACGAAATTCTTCATAGGATTTTATCTAATGTCAGACACCGCAAGACTTACAAGAAATATTTCATTTCCCATTTTTTTTACACCTGTAGCTCCAATATTTCTGGAAGCATAAGTTCTATTTAATCCTTCAAGCTCCCCTCTGAGAAATCAAACACATGTAGGCCAGGAATAAATTTTCATACTCAAACTAACGTAACCTACTGATTATAGGTAGCCCAAAATCACTAGTTTTGATTCATTTTTTGTTATTTGAATTGGCAAGAACCAGATTAGTAACAGTTTCATCGTGACGAACGATCATATTTGAGTTGAGCTCATAATTATGTGCTAACGTTTCTTCATCTGCTGGCAAGACCAGATTTTGTCCAATCTTGTAGAAAAAATCATTGATAACATCTGCTTTATAGTAGTCCATCTTTTCTAATGCTATTTCGATTTCATCCCTTGTGATTTGCTCAAACTCACTCAATCTCATTGAGGGGGGTAATAAGTTTTTCATAATTTTATCACTGGTAGAAGGATTCACATTTAATTCCACAGTGGAATCGTCTTTGAGTGTCAAACAGCGACTACACAACACTTGTTATAATTTCAGTTTAAGCCGTAATCTAAAATAAAAAACAGGTATTGAGATAGGTGGATAATCTGCTTATAAACGACTCCATTTTAAACCAGAATTCAGCAGGAAGCTGGAAACTTCCCATAAAACAAGCAATTAGCCTAACAATCCTACACGTCCAACCAGGACTCATTTTTTCGGCGATTTTAAAATTTTTGACACATAGCCTTTAGAAATTTCCAACTCTTCCGCAGTTTCTTTTTGCGAATATCCGTCTGCTATCAACATTTCGACCTTATCTCTTATACTATCTTCCAGCTTTTTCGTTTCCCAAAATTGTTTACCGTCATCACTTATTTTCAAACTTGCCATAAAGGGCTCAACATCTTTACCATGTAGCCCTCTTGATTTGGTGAAATGAACTTCAAAAACGGCCCCTTCTTGAGTCGGACAATTCGCTGGACGCCTTAACTGTATAACAGTGTCGAGAATATCCTCTTTTTTACTTGTCCCACGCTGCTGACCACCTTTACCATCATGATGAACCATAAGAACACTCTTACCAGCTGCTCTAAGCCCTAAAATCCACCGTTGAATTGGCTGCCAGGAATCACCGTTATTTTCTTGCATGGACCCACACAAAGTTGAGAGATTATCTAGCACAATCAAATCAATGCTATCATCGATAAAAGGCGAAAGTCTTGTTTGCCCTTCATAAGTCGTCAGATCAGGCATTCCATATTCCTGCAAATCTGGAGTAAGTATATTGAAAACCACATCACTCGATATTTCAGCCCCTTGAATAGCTTGAGCCACTCGTTCCTGTACATGACTAGCAGACATTTCCCCATCTACAAAAAGAACACCGTATGACCCTTCAGCTTTAAAATTTAGAAAATCTCTTCCCGTGGCCACTGCCAGTGCAACACCAAGTGAGAAATGTGTTTTCCCCATGCCTCTATAAGCATGCACCATACAGAGCCCCTGTTGCTGTAACCATGGCGATAGAAGGTTTTCTCTTGGTGGAAACTCAATATCTAAAAAACTATTAAGAGAAACGATTTTAAGCGGTCTCGCCAAACCACTGACTTGAGTAATTGATTTTCTAATCATTTCCCGAATAGCCGACAGTTCACCATCCCGATATAAATCGAAGACATCAGCCTTTTCATAGTACTTTTCATCCCAAATAATACTATGAACGTTGCTCTTTAAAAATTCCTCTACTTTAACGGCGAATAACCTTCCAGCAGCATCATTGTCCCCAAAGACAACCAAAGTCTTTTCTCTTAGCTGCCCCTTTAATTGCCCTAGTTGTTGATTAGAAATATTTGAGCCACCAACAGCTATCCAACAGGCTGACGGATCTGCCTTGATACCCGCAATCGCATCTAGGACACTCTCAACGAGGATTACAATTGTTGAGTTCTTGAACTTTTGTGACCTCAATATGAAAAACCCTTCTCTAGCAAGGTGGCCTTTTCCGAAGATTCTCTTGGGTAACGTCCTACTAAACGACTCTTCTGTTGAGGTTGCATATTGAATAGCTGAGTACTTGGTTCCGCAAATGCTTTTAAACATAAAAGCTACACATTCTTTTTGCAGATATCTGCCAGTTCGCACTGAACTACTAACACTCCCATCAAAGAAGCAGTCTATTGGAAGTCCCCGTATATCAGCATACTTTTTCAATATATGACAATCCAAATTGAGGACCCCAAACTCTCCCCATTGCTTTTTTAAATTCACAGGTCGTTCTGAATCAATAGTAGCAAACGTTTTTTTTGCATCATCAGAATGATTTGACATTCCTACCTCACTCAAGAACATGTCACACAGACCTCTAAAATTAGTGTTATTTATCCTTGCATGGTAATCTATCAGATCACCTCCTTTAGAAGCACACTTCCTACAAAACCATCGTTCACTATCGATTTTATATACAAACCTATCATCGCCACCACAAAAAGGACACGGACCACACTTACTACCGCTGCTTTCTCTTTTTAAATTACCGTGAATAACGGGGATAGATGGAAGTACTTCTTTTAATAGATTTGCACTGCCTGTTGAATAGAATGTTGTCTTATCTAGACAACATTCTAATGTGTTTATACTGTTATTAATCATCAGAAAAAAAAGCTCCTTTTGAACAAAAGGACCTGTAGACTGGGCCAGAATCCTTGATAGTAACCAACAAAGGAACTATAATAGATTCATATGTACTGGATCCTGTCTACAGCCCAGTTATTTGGCTCTAATCATGTTGCAGCATGATTAGAGCCATTTTTTTATCCCCTTACCTCCTGTGTTATTCATATAAATCCTTTGAAGACACTTCTGGTCTTGAATTAATCCAGTCAATCACGCTCTTCAATTTCCATGCTCTAGATCGTGTACCAGTCATAACAGGACACGGAAATTCCTTATTTTTTATTTTTACATAAAGCGATGATTTAGGAACCCCTGTCATCTCTACTACCTCTGGCAAACGTATTAATCTTTGATGTTCCATAACACTCCATTAGTTAATGAATTCGAATCCTACCTCAGCAACTGACTTTTTATTTTCACCCTTCGATAACGAAGTCTCTTTTGATTTTGCGAGACTCTTTAAGACTCCATAAGACATCTCAAAAACTTATCGGAAAAAGATCAAAATGTCAACACAAGGCATCCGATAACTACTTGTAATTACATATTATACCAAAACATTAACCAATTCTACAAACACGCTATCTGTACTAATCAAAATGATACCATTTCAGACCTGACATGTTAGGTTTAATAATAAAATGATACCAAAACTTTTTACGCAGCTATCCTAATTCTTTGCGTCACACAAAAAAAATTACGCTAAATGACCGGAAATCACGAATGGAAGAAATATTTTCCCACAGAAACTCACCCGAATTAAGTGAAGTGGTGAACTACAAGAGGTAACTTATCTTTGTTTATCTTTAGCCCATAGTATTAGACGCACGTATCACTGTCGCGAATCTGTTTAATTATCAAATGTTTTTTTGTATTATAAATACAAATTGCAACCCTATCCTAGTACATCACTTCTACTCCGCTATTACTTACTTATAACACGCGATTTCATAGTAATAAGTCAACGACACTATGTAAGAAAGTCACTGAACCATGGGTGAAAGTCACAAAACGGCCATAAATTAATAAAACCTTTAACTACAAGAGATACTTTTATAGGTTTTACGCCCTTCTTACTATCGCTCTGATAGTCTACACTGGCAAGGATTTACAACGAAAACATGGGTGATTGTCAACGCTACACCATGGGTGAAAGTCACGAAACGACAATACTGCAGCAAACTTGTGTACAGCAGAGAGACTACAAAAGGAGATATACCCTGGTTGAAATCTCTTTAATAGTTAGCATTTAAGGGTGTTTACGACGAAAACATGGGTGAAAGTCACGAAACGACAATACTGCAGTAAACTTGTGTGCAGCAGAGAGACTACAAAAGGAGATATACCCTGGTTGAAATCTCTTTAATAGTTAGCATTTAAGGGTGTTTACGACGAAAACATGGATGAAAGTCACGAAACGACAATACTGCAGTAAACTTGTGTGCAGCAGAGAGACTACAAAAGGAGATATACCCTGGTTGAAATCTCCTTAATAGGTTGCATTTATGGGTGTTTGAGACGAAATCATGGGTGAATGTCAACACTACCATAGGGGGAAGATCAACGAAACGACAATACTGCAGCAAAATTGAATGGATCTGAGAGACTATAAAAGGAGATATACCCTGGTTGAAATCTCCTTAACAGGTAGAATTTAAAGGTGTTTGAGACGAAATCATGGGTGAATGTCAGAACGGGTATGAACCACTACATTTCATTTCATTATTACAGAGACATATTTACTTGCTATTGAATACAAAGCCCTTCCTTAAGGTCAACGAGATAATCGGCCCACCACTGCATCATTTTTTTTCTTTCAGGAAGATGTTCAGCATGATTATATGCCGCTTTCACGGAGTTACTCTCAGCATGCGCAAGCTGTCTTTCAATCAAGTCTGTTGCCCATCCATTTTCATGCAATAAGGTAGAGGCCATCCCTCTAAAGCCATGACCACACATTTCTTCTTTGGCGTAGCCCAGACGACGTAATGCTGCCAGCACCGTATTCTCACTCATTGGGCGACTACCCGTCCGTAAGCTAGGGAAGATATACTTTCCTTCCCCAGTTAAAGGACGAATCTCTAAAAGAATATCTATGGTCTGTTTCGCTAAGGGAATAACATGAGGGTTTCTCATTTTCATCTTCTGAGCTGGTATCTTCCATAAAGCGCTGTCTAAATCCAGTTCACACCATTCTGCGTGGCGTAACTCACCTGGTCTCACGAAAGTTAGAGGAGCGAATTGTAAAGCACATCTCGTTATCATACTCCCCTGATAACTACCAATTGCTCTCATCAACTCCCCTACCAGCCTAGGATCTGTAATAGTCGCCATATTTTTCGATTTTGTTGGCGACAGAGCTCCCTTTAGATCGGCACTTGGATCTCTCTCTGCTCGACCTGTTGCAATAGCATATCTAAATACCTGCCCACATATTTGTTTAACCCTATGTGCAGTTTCAATCGCCCCTCT
Organism: Desulforhopalus sp.; assembly: GCA_047619065.1. Classification (GTDB taxonomy): domain Bacteria; phylum Desulfobacterota; class Desulfobulbia; order Desulfobulbales; family Desulfocapsaceae; genus Desulforhopalus_A. The sequence continues at coordinate 64,289 of JBLHNA010000018.1, read as the reverse complement.
GTCTTCAATTCTCCTTAGAGACTCAAGCAACATTGGTGCAGATATTTCCGACACCGCAACACTCCCATGCCAAGGAAAAATATTGTTTTCTAACCGACTCAGTATCGTTCTGGAGTGTTTTTCAGTCCAAACTGATTTGTTTTTTTCAAACCATTCTCGGGCCACATATTCAAATGCCCCAGTGTTTTTCACCTTCTTCTTATGCTGAGTTTGCTTCTTTAACTCAAGAGGATCAACACCACGAGCGAGTAACCTCCGCATATCTTCATGTTTCTCTCGGGCGTCTTTCAGGCGAACATCAGGATACACCCCCAGGGCCATAGTTTTTCTTTTCCCTTCAAATCGGTAATCCCATCTAAAATATTTTCCCGATCTATTCACAAGAAGGTACAACCCACGTCCGTCTGTAAGTTTATATTGCTTGTCGCTTAGCTTGGCATTACGAATTGCGGTATCTGATAGAGGCATGACGGTATCTCCTTTTTAGTTTTGCATCGATACCGGCATAAATACCGCAACATACCGTCAGATGTCAATAGATCTCCTCAGACCACCCTAGAACAGAAAAACCCCGAAAGCCTTATTGGCTCTCGGGGTTTTGGTCTTTACTAGACTTCTTTGAACTACCAATTGGTGGAGGCGGCGGGAGTCGAACCCCAAGCCTACCAATGAATACGGGGCATCATACATTACCGGGAAAAAAAAGGGAAAAAGCACCTATTTTTAACGTAACTTTTTTATCACTTGACAATCATATAACCTTAAGAGCATATTGGCCTCTTATCAGTTTTCAATAGATAGCGAAAATTCAAGAGGTTACATGAGTAATTACAAAGAAAACTCAAAGATGAAATTCACATTATTTATCTTCTTACTTGCTTTTACACTAAACGGTTGCGCAATTACGAGCAGCCACCAATCAGGCCCTAACGGCAGACCAGTACATTTTATTGACGGCATGACTGCTAGTGCAGCATATTCCAAAGCAAATCAACTATGCCCAAGAGGCTATGCCATACTTGGAAATCCAGAACAACAGACACCCTTTGATTATGTTATGACAATTGAATGTAAGTAATGCTTAACCTGCGCATTACTTACAGAACTTGAACTGTATAGATGAGAGAAAAATAGTTCTCCACTGGTAACTCCAATAATCTCACCAATCATTTGTTTTTCATTGTAATTCTTTACATCCAAACAAGCATCTGCCTATCATAATCCACCTTAAAAGGTCTTCTTTTAAGGAAGTCGAGTCCGAGTAAACCTCTATTGTTTGGACCGGCTACTTTGGTTCCAGCTACTTTGAAATTACACTCTTTTTGAGATCCGATCTGTATAGCGTCTATTGTGGCTTTTCGACCGGTTGTTTTTCTTCCATCTGCAACTCTTAGTGAAATTGTGCCTCCATAATTAGCGTCAATTTTATTGAGTTGTGAGTAAGGAACATTTGTAATACTGCAACCTGTGTCGAGTAGCATCCATGATGTGGTAGAGCGTCCATTGTTTTTCAGTGTTACAGGAACATAGATTCTATTTCCATTGATACGAACTTTAGTAATTTTCCTGTAGGTGTTAATTTCTGTTTGGACTTGAAGTGTAGGGTTGTCTGCAGGATAGTCTGTGTTTGAGAAGTGTCTCTTTCCGTCCTTATCTTTCCATGAAAAAACCAATCCCTTCAACGAGACGTTAGAGATTATATCGTTATGTATGTTGTTCGAAGCATAACTCGCAGATGTTTGTTTCTGTAAAACTGGTTCAGGCTCTTTATACCGTACGGGGATATTTGGATTACTAATTGGATATGTTTTGGGTCGAACATACTTCGGCATTTTTTGAGGCTCTCCGTTTGCTAAAGGTAAGTTATCAATTCTCTCTATAGTTTTGTATACTTTGTGATAATCGAGAAAAGGAAATAAATCTGGGCGCGCGGCCACAAGAGCCATAACACTCGAAAGTATTAATATTATTAAAAAAATAGCAGGATTGTTGATTCTTCTTCGAATAGTCTTTTTTCTTTCTATAGGAATGCTTGGAATATCATTTATTTTGGAAATATCAATACCATTATTCCAGAACTTGCTGTCTTTCTTTCTTCCACCATGCACCTTATGGATTAATACTTTTGTGACTTTAGATGGTTGCGAGTTGTTTTGATTCATAATGACCCCATCAGTTACAACTTCAAGTGATATTTATTACTGAGCATCCATTTTGGATCTTGAGTTACTGCTGTTTACTAAATCCACATCTATTTATTACAGCGTAAATATATGTCCCGAACAGACCAATTATTTTTACGAATATCTTTGTATTGCCTAGTTTTTCCTCTGAATGGTGTTCTATTGTTGCTTTCTACCTTGCCTATCTTTGCGTATACAGATTTTGTTATATCCTCACGTGAGTTATAAAAAGTGATATCAATATTCATTTTCCTGCAGAATTTTTTACCGTAGACGTCGCCCCAGGCTCTTAACCTACCTTGTTTGACTTTCCAATATATGTTTGTTTTGTATCCTTTGACATAGAACTCGTTCGCGTAAGATGTAGTTGAGATAGAAATAAATAAAAAAAGGAGTGAGATGTATAGTAATTTATTCATAGTTCTTTTTAGGATCATCACGTTTGGTAAATTTATAAAAAACCTTAGATTGTCTAGCTACAAATAGTTGAATAACATCAATTAATTGCCACACCACTGCTCTTCACACGGTTTACCATCGCGATCGCCGTCTAGTTTAGTTCCTGGACAATTGCGAAGATAAAATTTCGCTTCTTCACAAGACGTCATCTGGCTACAATGTATCTTTCCACTACACCTAAATTTGGTTGCATTTGCTCTTCGTTTTACAACAGTGCGCTTCATCGAAAGTATCTCATCCTTACTGACGGAAACAACCAATCCTTTTTTGTTTTCAAATGTAACAATATTATCTGCAATGATTGCATTATTGGTCTGTAACCTACCGCCTGATATGAACTCGATTTCGTATCGATACTCAACATTCTCATTGACCTTCGATTTCGATTCATTTGTACGTTTGACAACACCATTTGCGCTGGAATCTACTTTCTTTTGGTCCAAAACTTGCCGTTTGGCTTTAGTAATTTGATTTTGTGAAAATGAATATTCTTTAAGTTTTTCTTTTTTCCCTTCGATCTCACCGGAATCTTTTGCGGGGACTACTATCTTCACCCCAATACCACTTGTTAACTCATTCAAATATTCGCATGCAATTTTATATGGTCTAAAATTCGTAAGAGTTGGAAACACACCAGGTTTATAATAGACAAAACCAATCAGAAAAAGCTGAATTACGAAGCTAAACAACAGAAAAAAAAGAACGAATCGCAATATATTAAACTCTGAGCGGCCTCTAACTAAGTTTGGTTTTGACACTTCTTCATTGTCAAATTCACTTTGCCCAAATTTGCTATCGTGCTCTCGTCCAGCATGAATCTTGTCGACTATTACTTTGGTCACCACAGGCTCATGATCTTTTTTCGCTTTTTTCATGGGAATTCACACAAAAGTTATCATTTCAAACATTTAAAATAAATATCATCAACTATCTTATCATATCAGAAAGACAATACAAACAGACATTTGTGGCACATCACAACTTCTATTTCAATCAATAATCGGCATTTGCAGGCGCCCGGCAGACGATGAGCGACTTGAGCGTCAAAGTGATGTGAAGATTGAAAAGGGCCGAGTCCGGAGGCGAGTCACATACTATGATCGCCGTACTCCGTCACGGAAAAGCCCAAAAAACACTTCTCCATTGCTGGGATACCTGAGGAAAATTTTCTATTCAAAACCTACATCTAATCTGGTGAAAATATTCATCCTCATCAGCCGCAGTTAAATTGTCTCGATGATAGCAGTTTTTTGAGCAACTCTTAGCGCAGCTCAAAGTCGGTTCAATTGTTCTTCCTAACTCCGCTCAAAATCATAGTATCCAAAACGTTCGTAATTGCAAAAAGGCCTTATCGAATTGTAAGTCTCTTACCTCCTTAATTGCTTTTCGGTTTTATCATATTGCCGACGCAACGATTAGCGACTTGAGCGGTGAGTGAGGAGAAAAGATGATAAAATCCGTAATCATATTTCACATTACGATTTCTTTTTTTCTTGACTACATTTAAACGCACTGGTACAGATAAGTTCATAACCAGTTAACACAACATGTGAGGCTATAATGTTACCAGACGATAAAGTTACAATAAGTGTGATTGTTGATCGAGAAGTAAAGGAGCAATTAGAACAATATGCCAAAGAGTTAGACCTTTCAGTTTCACGACTTTCAAGAAACTTGATCTACATGGCATTAGACGATTTAAAAATATTAAAAAAAACGGGTCTAGTGAGACTTGTATTAGGCTTTAGAGCAATATCTGCAGAACTTAAAGAAAAGTTTTCATCTGATAAAAAATAAAAAAACCTACTGACTGGTTCCGTCCCGCCAAGAACTTGCCAATCAGTAGGCCCACGTAAAACACCTAGGAGGTGCTTACATGCCAACATCTTACAGTTGTAGTCCGTCTTCTGTCAATTCCGATAATTTAAAATCAAATATTGCGTCCGATATACCAGGGGGCAAAACCCGAATAACATGCCCCCTTACAGTAGTAAATGGATTAGATTTCTTGAAAGTCTCTTTCTGGTTAGATTGGGATTCTAATACTCTTTTCCGAGAACTTGAATCCTTAAAAGTTCATCTTCAAACTGGTGAAGAAAAAACCTTCCCGTATCATGCTCCCGGTGGATTTGATTGGAACCTTCATAGAAAAGGAACTCAAAACTACAGCTATCGACTCACTTCTGGCGATCTTACGCTCATGTTCAATAATCGCAAAAGTGATGGTGTTGTCCCTAATGCCCGACTTGAAATTGGTTCTGTGTCTTGTTGGAGTCCTGGCTTCTTTACTATTTACGAGCGAATCTATAGTTGGCTCCAAGCTCTTGGTGCAACGTTTGTTCGAGAATCCGTTTCAGAAGTTCATCTTGCAGCCGATTTTATAAATGTCGATATCAAAAGCCTTGAAATTGAAAATGAAGATCGATGGGTATCAAAGGTTCATAAATTCGATATTCATAACCATAGAAGAAAACTCTCAGGAATTACATTGGGCAAGGGAAACATCATGCTTCGTGTTTACGACAAGGTTCTTGAGCTTCAGAACTCCCCTCATAAACAAATTGTCTTTTCTGAGATTTGGAACTCAATTCCTTACGATAAACATCCAGTCACTCGATTAGAGTTTCAACTTAGAAGAACTGTTTTGAAACAATTCGAAAACAAGATTGAAACTGTTAAAGACTTACTCTTTGCTCTCAACGCGCTTTGGAAATATTGCACCCAGTCCTGGTCACGTTTTTGCAAGCAAACCGTTAATAGAAACCACAATCAGTCAAAAGCTCTCAACTCCGATTTTTGGCAATCAGTTGTCAACGTTTCCTGGTCAGGTGTCCATGAAATAGAAAGGAAAAAACGTCGCCAAAATAAAAATCTCGATCAGATTCGGTCAAACATGCGTGGCATGGCCATGACCATGAGTGCTTTCTATGATGCAAATCCTGAAGACCTTGACCACATCATCGCCTTATGCCAAAAGCTATTAGCAGAGGATCTCACCAGGCTTTACAAAGACGACCAACATACATTCATTGAAAGGATGAAGCGCAAACGGAACGAAATCTACGTCAACATATAGCGAGTGGAGGAATATATGGAATATCCAAAATGTCCTTCCTGCAATGTCCCGACCTCATGGGCCTTTGAAGCTACAGCAATATTGAAATCGCAGGACTTACAATCATCGCTTGACCTCCAAACAAATGCATATTTCACAAGATACTTTTGCACTGAATGCGGTTGTTTGAATTCAGGAATGACCGAATATGTAGTCAGAAATGTACATTTTCACACTCTAAGCAACTAATATCTGATGCATTCTTGTTTGACAAATAATAGATTCCACTCTACTATCCTGCCCGGAGGATTGTGTATGAAGGGTGGAATCTATTCTGAACAGAAATGTACCGTTTGCGTTGGCACGCTCAAAGATGATGGCCGCAAGAAGGTTTGTTGTCCAGATCATCCAGATCAGATCGCCACCAGCTTCCGTGTTCACTTCGATAAGGTTAAGCGAAGGTTCAAAAGTTATGAGGCTGCACTCCGTTTCCTTACTGGTGTACGTTACAAGACCGATGAAAACACTTTTGATGAACGTGATTACTCCAGTGAAAAGCCTCTTGCCTTTATGACTCTTGCCAGTAAATGGCTCGATATAAAACAAGAAACTGTAAAACCAAGTTCATATCGGAACCTCCACAACTACATGATGAAGGCTTGTGATGCTTGGGGAAACCAGAACATCAAAACCATTCGGTTTGGTGAAATTGAAGATTTCCTTCTGCTTCATGGTCGTACTCTTTCAAGTAAAACCATTGCCAATATGAAGTCAGCTCTTCACGATTTCTTTCAATGGTTGGTCAGACGTGAGGTCATTGAAAAGGCCCCTCACTTCCCAGAATTAAGAGTGCAGCTCTCATATAGAAAAACTGTTGGAAAGGAGACTCAACAGGCTATCCTGGAGGAGGTTTACCGTATTGCACCATACAAGGTGTGGCTTGGAATAAAATGGCTCTGTACATACATCTCAATTCGCCCTGGGGAACTCATTAAAATCAGAGAGCAGGATGTAGATATCGAAAACCGTTATATCTACATTCATCATTCAAAAACAGGTGAAACAAAACCTGTACCGATACTCGATGAGGATGTCGCACTCTTCAAACAAATCAAACCAGGCTTTCCAAGATCATATTTTTTTCGCCATGAGGACAGTAAGAGCGGCGTCAGAAAAGGACAAAAATTCGGAGAAAAGTATTTTTCTAAATGGTGGAAAAGAGCCTGTGATAATCTTGGTATTGAAGGAGTCGATCTCTATGGAGGAACTCGTCATAGTTCTGCTGTTGCCTTGAGAAAAGATTTTTCACCTGAGCAAATCAAACAAGGCACCATGCATCAAACTAATAAAGCCTTTGAAAGATATTTCAGAATTGGATCTGACGACATTCGTGAAATCTATCAACAATCTTCAAGTGGTAATGTAAAGAAAACACCAAAGCCAAACAAAACAAGATCAAGGATGACAAAATAAATCTCTCACCATTTGTCTCATCTCAGAAAAAATACGAAATACACAATCTGTAGTGTATGAGCAACCACTCAACAGATGCATTTTGCGGGTTGACATTCGTCAACTACAATGGATATAATATGAGAAACAAACCATACTACGGATTAAAGACTGTGAAACAGTTGGTCTCAAATAAACGGGTTGTTATTAACCAAAATGCACGCAGAACCGCATTGAAAGATTTTGGCTGGAAACAACTAGATATACAAAAATCGTTACTTAAGTTACAACCCAAACACTTTTACAAATCAGATTACAAATACGACGATCCATCAATTTACGTCGATTATTACAAAGCATATGGCTTGATGGGAGAAGATGTGTATATACATTTTCGTATAGAGGATAACTACCTAATCATTTGCAGCTTTAAAGAGGTATAAAATGAGATGCTATAATTGTGGGGATACATTGCTCAGTAAATCAGGTACTCTCCAAATACCAAGTGACATATTAAACGACTATCTTATTGAAAATGTTTCATATTTTTCATGTCCCTCTTGCAACGAAATTATACTTACAAATGAAGCATGGGAAAAAGCTGACCGTAGAGAAGCAAAATTGATTGCAAAATCAATTGGCAATCTACCGATATCTGCTTTTGTTGGTGCTAGTAAAGCGGCTTCAATACTTGGAATGTCCAGACAAGCCTTACACAAACACCGCCGCATCAGAAGAGGCCTAGTTTACTCTATCGCACACGAAGGAAAAATTTTTTATCACCTTGAATCAATTTCGTTATTTAAAGAAACTGGTGATGGTCGTTTCAACTTGTCAAAAAAGCTGTCAGCTCCAGAAACCGAATATGTGCTAATTACACTACCAATTCTGCCTGAGCACAACTATTTAACAAAGCAAGAGGACCAAGAGAGACTTAACACATGGAAAAAAACGTCACAAACAGCAAAGGGATCACAATATGCCATCTAAAACTACAGAAGAGAAAGAAAACAAAGTTGTCGAAATTAAACTTGATCCTAACTTGAAGGCTGTCTGGGTAGATAATATCCATATGGCAAATCGCGATGATGGTATAAGTTGTATCAGGTTGTCTGCAAACCTCCCCGAAGGTTTGTCTGAACAATCGAGATTTATGACAAATGTAAAATCTTTAAAGGAATTTGTAGAAGTTATTTGCTCAACCATCAACTATTATCCTACCAAAAAAACAACGAAAACGGTCAAGCCAAGCAGAAAACCAAAACCCGTCGAATAATCCCCACAAAAACTGGGAAAGAAATGGGAAAAAAAATAGCCGAAATCAAAGAGAAACAATCTCAATAATTTCGGCTATTTAATTGGTGGAGGCGGCGGGAGTCGAACCCGCGTCCGAAAATGCTCCCCTCTCGTATCTACATGCTTAGTTCCGGGCTTTAGGTTTCGCTTTTAGAACTCGGTCGGAACATAGATTTCTAAACGCTAGACTGTTAAATCTTATCAACTGAAAGACAGACGGCTAACTGTTGACCAGCCCGTTGAGTCGACGCTCCAAACCCAGCCTTACGGGCGAAGACTGGTGGAACGGCAGTATGACAGTTATTAAGCTGCTACTGCGTGGTTATAATCGTCTGCGATTATATTTATGTTCTATCGGTTTTACGAGTAGATAGAAACTCGGCATGCAACGATGAGCTTACACATCCCCGTCGAATCCGTTTCGCCCCCTTAACTTTTATGGGATGATTAAATTTATGTATAACTTCCCTTCTTACTCTCTATCATGACGCATTGCTCGTTGAATCTCACGATTCGTCTGCTGCTCTTTGAGCGTTGCGCGTTTATCGTACTGCCTTTTACCGCGAGCAAGACCCAGTTCAACTTTAGCCCTGCCATTTTCTATAAAGTATATCTTGAGTGGTATGAGGGCAAGGCCTTTTTCGTTCAGCTTGCCAATTAGTTTCTTTATTTCTCTCTGATGCAGAAGTAATTTTCGCGCTCTGAGCGGCTCATTAGGATTATGGGTAGCAAATGTATAGAGCGAGATATGGACATTATACAGATATGCCTCACCTTTTGCGTCAATCTTTACATACCCATCGCGAATGTTTGCCCTACCAGCTCTCAGCGATTTCACCTCGGGCCCGGAAAGTACTATTCCAGCCTCATAGGTGGCGTCGATATGATATTCGTGAAACGCCTTCTTATTTTTTGTTACTATCTTCATACCCACCTGCAATTCACTCTATTCTTTCAGTATATTACGTGACCTGTTATCCCCGGCATGCCGTAAGAAAACCGGGTTCTAATCAGAAGTCACTCGCAACGCTTCCTGATAAGTGGTGATGCCACGTTTCACTTTATCCCAAGCGTCCTCGCGTAATGTAGTCATTCCTTCTCGTATTGCAATCTGTCGCAACTCAAGAGAGTGGGAATTATCAACAATCATCCGTTTGATCTGTGAGGAAAACGGAAAAACTTCAAAAATTCCACACCTACCTTTATACCCTGTTCCACGACATTCCCGGCACCCCTTACCTCTTTTCAGCGTAACAGGCCCACGCTCCACAACAGGAAAGCCGAGCTTTTTAAGTTCTTCACCTTCAATGGTGAAATCTTCAGCACAGGAAGGACAGATTGTTTTAACTAACCTCTGGGCCATGCAACCCAGAAGTGTAGATGCTATCATAAACGGTTGCAAGCCAAGATCTCTCAGCCGTGCGACAGACGAAGTCGCATCATTTGTATGCAGGGTCGAAAAGACCAGATGACCTGTCATAGCTGCTTGTACCGCGTGGGCTGCTGTCTCATGATCACGTATTTCACCTATCATAATAATATCCGGATCCTGACGCAGAATATTTCTTAAAATCGACGAAAAGGTGATATCAATGAGCGGCTGCACCGAAATCTGATTGAATTCCTCATGCACCATTTCCACGGGATCTTCCACCGTGACGATATTTTTCTCAGGTGTTGAGATCTCTTTTAGTGTTGAATAAAGAGTCGTCGACTTACCACTTCCCGTGGGACCTGTCACCAGAATAATGCCGTGGGGGGAGGCAACAAAGGAGTTATAAACCTCCAAATCCCGCATGGAAAAACCGAGGTTGGCAACCTCCTGAAAGATCATCTCAGAATCGAGGATACGCAGTACAATCTTTTCCCCAAAGGAGACCGACACGGTAGACACGCGGATTTCCACATCGCGTCCACCCTTTTCCCCTATCTTTATTCGCCCATCCTGCGGTCTTCTTTTTTCTGCAATATCGAGACGAGCTAGAAATTTAATTCTCGAAATAAGAGCCGAATGTACCGCCTTGGGAAGATTATAGATGGTATGCAAGCTACCATCAATCCTAAACCGAACCATGCTGGCGTTTCGTTTAGGCTCAATGTGAATATCACTGGCTCGTTGTTCAAGTGCATAATGAAAAATATGATTTACGGCGGTCTTAATATGCTGATCAGAGGGGGTGAGCTCTTTTGAGGACGAGATCTTCACATACCTCTCAAGATTACCAATATCAACTGATGCACTGGCCCCTGGGGCTACCCCAAACTGATCTTCTGCAGCAGAAATTGATTTTTGAAATCCAAAAAACTCAGCAATTATTCTCTGGATATCTGTTTTCGTCGCTATGTGCGCCCGAACCTTGGTCTGGTTTGCATGTTCAATGTCAGCTATAGCAACTTCATTATCTGGATGATAAATAGCCACATCCAAGATACCCTCTTCAACTTGGAAGGGGAGAATCAATTGCCTTATTGCAAAGTTACGGGGGATGGTCTTGGTGACAACATCCATGTCCAGGTCTAGAGGATCGAGTTTTTTAAAGGGTAAATCTCTATCTTTTGCAACAACACGCATGATCAGCTCTTCATCAACCAGGCGTTCTTTCTGACTTTGTGTTTTTAGATGGAAAGCGACAATAATATCGACCATATCGGGATAGCTTTTATCAACCATACCATCCTTGGCAGCCTGCCTCTGCAATTTTACGCGCTGCTTTCCTTTTTCCAAAACCACAAACTGACGCTGTTCAGGTGTGAGGACCTTATATTTAACCAATACATCAAGCAAACCTTCACTATTTAAAAACTTCATACGAACACCTGTATATGCTACACGACTCTATCCATTCCGATCACACCGGAACATCGACCACTTACCAAACCTCTCGTTAACAGTAACAGGATACTACAAAAGAGAGCGAAGTGTCTGTAAATTTTCAATATCTTCAACTAAAGAATCACTTTTAGGTGTTTCGAGTGTCATGGGCAAACCCCTGAACCTCTCATCAGCCAGCAAATTCCGAAAGCCTTCAAGACCGATGGCACCCTTTCCGATATGTTCATGACGATCCACCTCTGAACCGAGTTCTTTTTTCGAATCATTAAGATGGAAGAACTTGACCTGATCAGCACCAAAACATGCATCCAAGGCCTTCATCGTCTCCTCATAGGCCCCAGGAGTGCGCAACTCATAACCTGCTGCGAAGATATGGCATGTATCAACACAGACACCTAAAAGTTCTGGAAATTTAGAGTGTTCGATAATATAGGCTATCTCTTCAAACCTGCTACCAAGACCTGTACCCTGGCCCGCTGTTGTCTCTACAAGTAAGCTCACGCCAAGCCCACTTGCCTCAAAGGCGCAATCTAGCCCAGAAACAAACCGCTCAAGGCCTGCCTCAACCCCATCTCCTCCATGGGAGCCCGGATGCATAACCACATGGGAAATGCCGAGTTCATGACATCTTTCAAATTCCAGGACCAGGTTATTAATGGATTTTTCGAGCAACTCACCCTTACCTGTGGCTAGATTTACCAAATACGACGCATGAGAGGCGACAGGAATATTGCCACTTTTGTCATGTGCCTCTTTAAAAAGATCAATCTCTTCTTTTTTAAGTGGCGCAGGATTCCATTGCCGCTGATTTCTGGTGAAAATTTGCAAAGATTCACCGCCCACTTTCTCAATCCTTTCAAATGCGCGATACAGTCCACCGGCCACGGATTCATGGGCACCAAACAATGACATAATATTCCTCAATTAATTGATTCTTTTTCAGGTGAGTCGTCGCGTTTACGAAGGGAATCCTCATAGCTAACCGCAACAAAACGATCTATCTGTGATTGATAGAATCGCCTTTTGGCAGGATCTACTTCTACGGCCCTCTCTTCTGCCTGCACAGCCTCCTCCACCAGGCCATTCGCCCAGTATGCAGTAGCCAGAGTATCAAGGATATAGCCTTTTTCCTGGATAGTCACTGCTCCCCTGACAAGGGTTAAAGCTTTCAGTGGGTCCCTCAACTCAAGATTCTCACTTGTCAAAAGCAACCAGGCAAAGTTGTTCATTATCTCGGGATTAACAGGATCCAGACTAAAAGCTTTTTCGTAGGCGACAAAGGCATTTTCTTCCATTTTCTTACTAAGCATCAGATCACCGATAAGCCTCTGCCACAGTGCTTGTTCCGGCTCCTGGGCCGCCCGCTGCATCAGTAGTGCTTCGGTAAAATTCTCTTCATATCGCTGCTCCAGCAGTTCCGTTGGAAGCTGTTGAACTCCCACCACGGCAAAAACCAAGACCGCGACAAAAGTCAACAAACTCTTTTTCACCTTGCTATTATGATGCTGAATTATCCCTGGTTGTCTACTTGCCGCCTCAAGGCAATCAATACGCTCACCGATTCCAAAATGATGCCAGTTGGGTTGCTCTCTTATATTTCCACTCAACATAGAGATTTTTTCAAATGCCGAAACCAGAGCGACCCCACTCCCCAACGACTGCAGACTGAACAGATCAGCCTGCCGCTCAAAATTTCGAATAAAATAACCAAACACATAACGAAAATATAAAACCATGGCCACAAGGAGGGGAACAGACCCCACCAGAGTCACTACCATTTCCGCTGACATATTAGTTTGGATCATTAATTCATTGAGAAACCCAAGAGACAAGAGCAGGTGAATAAGTGGTTCTGCAAGTAGTCCGGCGAGCAGGCTAAAACCACCAATGAGAAAAACAAAGAGGAGTAGATGGCGTTTTTTTACATGGCCAATCTCATGGGCCAGAATGGCTTCCAGCTCAGCTAAGGTCATCGTCTCTATCAACGCTGGTGTAAGTAAGATATACCGAAGCCCGGGAATTATACCCATCACAGCAGCTGTGAGAACCCTGCCTTCAAATAACGGCCAGAGATAAAAATCCGCCTTAAAGTTTTGCTTTTGACAAAAACCATTCAAATGCTGTTTGAGCATTCCATCCGGAAGTTTTTTACACCCCCATAAGGTGCGTACTATTGGAGGAAAAAAGGCCAGAATAAAAACCAGAAAGAGACCGTAAAAAAGAAGATCCCCCCAACCAGAGCTGATTGCACTTTGCAAACCGGGTAAAGGAATAAGCGCAACGAGATCGTAAAGGAGCGAGAGAACCATCCATGGCAAAACGATAGGAAGATTTGCCTTAATATTAGAAAGTAAAAAAGATGCAGGACTGTACTCCTTATCGAACACCCTTTCGTAGGCATTGCGCCCCTGAGACCACATTACCGTAAGAAATGTGACAAAGAGCAACAGCCCACCAAAGCTGACAAAGGCCGGCAACGCTCCTGACAGGGGCATCATAGAAAAATAATATTTTGGGTCGCAAAAATAGAGGCTAAGAGAAAAGAAGAACAGGCTCATTATCGAGAGCTGTTTCTCCGCCTTAAAATATCCCCCCGCAGACCCATTCGTTTTTTTCTTAAAAAGATAGCCAGAGACCCTACTGAATACAATGAGAAAGCCGACTAAACAAAGTCCTGCCTGCCAGAGAGGCAACATCGGAGACTCGGGTACGCCATCAACGCTAAATAGAAATATAGCGACAAGAAAAAGAATGAGGTTTGTATACATCAAAATTGTTCACCAGTTAGTTCAACAGACCAAAAAAATTACGTCCCAAGTCGGAAATATCAGACTCATACAAATAATGTACAGGCTATTTCAATAATAGGTAATGCGTAACCTCTCAATATGCCAGAAGAGAAAAGAGTGAAACGAACAACTCTTGCGTTTTTTGGTGTTGCCCCAAGACTTCAGACACAATTCTCAATAATAATGCGCTAACACCCAGATATCTCGTATTTAAATTAAATTCCCCAAAAAAAACAGAACTGTACTAAATTATTTATCCCGGCCATAATATTTTTTTCAATTGACTTTAGTGCTGAAACAATTTAATATAAACTGTTTTTTCATGTGATAAGGGCGCATAGCTCAGTTGGTAGAGCCCTCGGCTCATAACCGATCGGTCGTAGGTTCGAATCCTACTGCGCCCACCACTACTTAAGCGACACATACAAGCAAAGAGTTCCTTGAAAAGATTATTATTACGCATACAACAAGGGGTAAAGATAACACCCTTGATAGATACGTTACGATTCGGACAGCAAAGTTTCGAATGGGCGAAGTGAGCTAAAGGTACATTCCAATGGAGTGTACCTTTTTTTGTTTTTAAAGCAGCTAGATAATAAGTGCAATGACAGCAAGAGTAATAGACATTCTCAACAATCTTGAACTGAAAGCCCCTTTTCAGCTCGCAGAGTCCTGGGACAACGTAGGACTGCTCATCGGCCATCCTGAGCAAATTGTCACAGGTGTTATCGCTGCACTCGACCCCACCAACGAACTCCTGGATGAAGCTATCCGCACCGGATGCAATACTGTTATTACCCACCATCCTGTTATCTTCAAGCCTCTTTCATCAATCGACACAGGTACACCTGAAGGCCAACTCCTACAAAAAGCACTGAGCCACAATATTGCAATAATTGGTTGTCACACCAACTTCGACAGCGCTAAGGAAGGTGTAAGTGACGTCCTCGGCAGGCTTCTTGGACTTACCGATCTTCAGCCCCTTGTTACCCCAACAGGTGCGCCAGTGGGCACAGGCCTTGGTCGAATCGGCACATATGCAACTCCACTTACTGGGGACGAGTTCAAAGACCGTCTCCTCGCGACACTTGAGTTGAAGGGAGTGCAGGTGACAGTAAAAATCCCTAAAACTGTAACAAAAGTGGCCGTCTGTGGCGGATCTGGATCTGAATTTTCCCAGACTGCACTAAAAATGGGGGCTGATGTCTACCTCTCGGCCGAGATAAAACACAGCACCGCTATCTGGGCAAAAGAAAACAACTTTTGCATCGTCGACGGCACCCACTACGCAACTGAAAAACCTGCTGTAGCACTACTTGTCCAAAGATTGCTACATGCAAACAAGACAGAGGGATGGAATATTAGCGTCCTACAATCTGTAAACGAAAAACATCCCTTTGTTTATATAGATAAAAACCATCAACACCAGTAACATCTGCATAGGAGAATCCCCTTGAACGAAATCTTAACCCAACTTGTCGCACTCCAAGCCATTGATCTCGAGATCGACCAGATCGACAACGCCATCAAAAATGTACAAAATGGTCTTGACGAACGCATTTCAGCCTTGGCTGACAGAGAAGCACTGATCAGCAGCCTTGAAGAGCAAATCACCACCCAACAGGCTGAAAGCCGCACTCTTGAAGCTGAAAGGGCGGATAAAATGGACCATGTCCGTGAGCGTCAGTCTAAGATGATGCAGGTGCAAACTGGCCGTGAGCAGACTGCGCTACTTAAAGAGATTGAAGACGCCAAGAAGAATGCCAAGGAAAACGAAGAAAAGATCGTTGACCTGATGGTGTCTATCGAAACACTCACCACCCAGGTCGATGAAGAAAAGAACCTTCTTAAAGGGGAAAAATCACTGGTTGGCGAAGAAACCGATAAAGTACGCAAAAAAATCGAGTCGATCAACAAAGGCAAAAAGACAAAAGATAACGTGCGTAACAAGCAGGCTAAAGAGCTCACACCAAGCCTGCTCAAGAAATACAACACACTACGTCAACGCAGAAACGGCCTTGCAGTAGTGAACGTACTCGACGGCGTTTGTCAGGGGTGTTTCATGTCTGTTCCTCCCCAGAAGTACAACATGCTACTCAAAGGTGACCAGATGTTTGACTGTCCTATTTGTCAGCGTCTCATGTACCATGAGGCTCTTGCATTGGAAGAGACGGAATAAAGCGACAACTGTTTTTTTGTTAGAATATCAATTGTAAAAGTTTTGGAGTGGGCGCATGATCGCTCCGGCCTCGGCCGGAGAGGAAAGTCCGGACTCTACAGGGCAGGGTGGTTCGTAACGCGAACCTCGGGCGACCGAGGGAAAGTGCCACAGAAAATAGACCGCCTGTTTTACAGGTAAGGGTGAAAAGGCGAGGTAAGAGCTCACCGCCTTCATGGTGACATGAAGGGCATGGTAAACCCCACCCAGAGCAAGACCAAATAGGGAGATGTTTGAGGGCTGCCCGTCCGAAATCTCCGGGTAGGTTGCAAGAGGTGTTGGGTGACCAACATCCCAGTGAAATGATCATGGCTCCGCAAGGAGTACAGAATCCGGCTTATAACCCACTCCATTTTTTTTACAATTTTAACTTGGCCTGGTGGACAATAACCAGACCAAGAAACCGGGAAATGTCCATAACCCGTATGAAATCACAAGCTGCAGTCATAATACCCGCCGCAGGATTTGGCACCAGAATGGGCACCGCTGAACCAAAGCAATACCTCCTCCTTGGCGGCAAACCAATTATTATCCACACGGTTCTCGCCTTTATTCAAAACCCACATATAACAGACATCATCGTTGTGGTACCAAAAGACAGGGTTGAACAGACAGAACGACTTTTCAGCCGTCATCGAATCCCCACAAAATCCCTTCAAGTTATAGCGGGAGGCCCAAGAAGACAGGACTCTGTTTACCAAGGGCTCATAGCACTGGCACCTGAAAATGACATCGTACTTGTCCATGATGGGGCACGCCCCCTCATATCTCAGGACGTCATCAACCGCTGCTATAACGGAGCCGCAAAATGGGGTGCTGTCATCGCAGCGGTGCCTGTTAAGGATACCTTAAAAAAAGCGGAAAGTGGTGGTAATGTCGCAAGTACCGTTAACCGGGAAAACCTGTATCAGGCTCAAACTCCACAAGCTGCAAAAACAAGCTTACTACTCAGGGCATACGAAGAAAATGGAGATATAGATGTCACCGACGAATCATCTCTTCTCGAAAAGACTGACATTCCAGTTGTGATTGTAGAAGGATCAGAAACCAATATAAAAGTCACCCGGCCAGAGGATTTGTCCTTAGCTGCGAAAATTTTAAGAGAGAATAATTCCACCATGCGCATAGGACATGGCTACGATGCACATCGATTTGCAGAAGGCAGAAAACTGGTACTGGGTGGCATCACCATCCCCTACAGCCGTGGACTTGATGGCCACTCCGACGCTGATGTACTCACCCATGCCCTATGCGATGCCATCCTAGGAGCTCAAGGTGCAGGAGACATTGGCAAACATTTCCCCGATAGCGATGATAGGTTTAAAGACATCTATTCGATAAAACTTCTTGAAGATGTGATAGCAACAACCCATACAAATAATTACCTCCTCGGCAATGCCGATATCACCGTAGTCTGCCAGGTGCCAAAACTTGCTCCATATATAGAGGAGATTAAAAACCTCCTTAGATCAGTTTGCAAATCAGGTCCTGATTCCATCAACGTCAAAGCAACGACGACTGAAAAAATGGGCTTTACCGGCCGAGAGGAAGGTATCAGCTGCCACGCAGTTGTGTTATTACATCCAGCCTCCTAACTCAATTAGTACAAACGTCTACGAGATACGTAACCATGACATTTGCTATAAATAAAGAACGCCTTGCAACAACCTTTACAACACTCTGTGAAATTGACAGCCCTTCAAAACGAGAAGGGAAAATTTCAAAATGGCTAAAGAACACCTTCACTGATCTTGGTGCGAACTCTATTTATGAAGATAATTCTGCCAGCATGACAGGTTCTGAGTCCGGCAACCTTATTATCCGGTTCAACGGGAATCAACCACAGGCAGAAGGCCTTTTTTTCTCCTGCCACATGGATACGGTTGGACCCGCTGAGGGAGTCGTAGTTGCCCGTAATGCGGACATTTTCACCAGTAAGGGAAATACAATACTCGGAGGTGATGATAAGTCGGGTATTGCCGCAATAATTGAACTTATGCAACTCCTCAAGGAAAACAACGCCAGCCACCCGCTGATTGAGATTGTTTTTACCACCTGCGAAGAAATTGGCCTATTAGGCGCTAAAAACCTAGATCTTAATCAACTTCAAAGCCCCTACGGCTACGCCCTTGACTCAAGTGGCATCAATCATGTGGTGATTGGAGCCCCTGCCGCCAACAAAATCAGTATAGTCGTAAGCGGCCAGGCCGCCCACGCCGGGCTCTGCCCAGAAGCTGGTATCAACGCCCTATCGATTACCGCTGCAGCCCTTAACTCTATAAAAGTCGGTCGGCTGGATGATGAATCAACCTGCAACTTCGGTCTTATCGAGGGAGGAGTAGCCGCGAACATCATTCCCGAAAAGATCACAATCACAGGTGAAGTGCGAAGCCACTCAGAAGAAAAACTCCAACACTACACTATTGAAATTGAGAAGGCCTTTCAGGTAGCAGTTGACTCATGGCAGCCGACTGATGAAAACAAAGACCAACGCCCAGGCTTTGAGATAAACATTGTCGCGGATTATCCAGCACTCTCAATCCCGCCAGACGCACCAGTGCTGCGGAGGCTCCAAAAGGGTGCCGATGCCTCAAAAAAAGAAATCAAACGGATTGTCGCAGGTGGTGGCAGTGACGCCAATATTTTCTGTGGCAAAGGCCTGCAAACGGCCATCATCGCCACAGGAATGAATAAGGTGCACACCATTGATGAGCAACTCGACCTGAAAGACCTGACCTGCCTCACTGAACTACTTTGTGGGATCGTAACAGCGCCAGCTTAAACAAAAAATCAGGTCTCATATTAATCGTAAAAACACTTTTAAATACATATTTGTAGAGATTATAATAATTTTTTCTGGCCCGACTCCTCTTTCTTGTTGAATTTAGGCACATGTTATTATAGATTTCCTGTTTTGGGTTATCCAAGAAAGGCACAAAGAGGAACTCTTTGTGCCTTTCCCCGTTTTTGCATAAACCGATACAGGATTGTTATCCACCTTGATTCTTTGTTGATTATTACAACTGAGATCAGAGACAGCCAAGGACCATTACCCGATGCTACATGAAAACTTGCACAACGTAACCGACGGACGCCCTACCCATGAATGCGGAGTCTGTGGGGTTTTTAATCACGAGGATTCTTCAAAACTCACCTACTTTGGCCTATACGCCCTTCAACACCGAGGCCAGGAAAGTGCTGGAATCGTAACATCGGACGGTAAACACGTCCACTGTCACAAAGACATGGGGCTTGTCCCGGAGGTTTTTTCTGAGGAGATTTTACAAAGCCTTAAAGGCCACCTCTCCATTGGCCATGTTCGCTATTCCACTACAGGTGCATCGAACGTCACCAATGCACAACCACTTATGGTCTCTCACAGGGGAACAACCCTTGCGGTAGCCCACAACGGCAACCTGGTGAACTCAATAGAACTACGCAACACTCTTGAAGAACGAGGTTCGATCTTCCAAACCACGATGGACAGTGAGGTTGTACTACATCTTATGGCACGTGCAGCCCATGACGGGCTGGACAAAGCGCTTTGCTCTACCTTTTCGGCACTAAAGGGAGCCTACTCCCTGCTACTGATGACAGAAGACACCCTTATTGCAGTTCGTGACCCTGACGGCTTTCGACCTCTATGCCTCGGAAAACTCAAAAACGGTACAAAAAATGGCTGGGTTGTAGCCTCTGAAACCTGCGCTCTTGATCTCATCGAAGCGGAATATATACGAGATATTGCCCCTGGTGAAGTTCTGATCATTAATAAAGACGGAATGCGATCCGTTCACCCCTGGCCAAAACAGGACACCCACTTCTGTATCTTTGAGCAGGTCTATTTTGCCCGCCCTGACTCTGATATTTTTGGAATCAATGTGTACCAGGCAAGAAAACGAATGGGTGCCGTTTTGGCTGAAGAGGCAAAAATCGATGCCGATTTTGTCATGCCCTTTCCCGATTCAGGTAACTACGCAGCCCTGGGTTATGCCCAAGCATCGGGCATCCCGTTGGAAATGGGTGTGATACGAAATCACTATGTGGGCAGAACCTTTATCCAACCCACCCAATCCATGCGAGACTTCAACGTTAAAGTAAAACTTAACCCTGTCCGCTCTTTTCTAAAAGGCAAAAGGGTTATCATTGTTGAAGACTCAATTATTCGCGGCACAACTGGTAAAAGCAGAGTACGTGCCCTCAGAGAAGCGGGCGCTAAAGAAGTCCATATGGTTGTCAGCTGCCCTCCCACTAGACACGCCTGTTACTACGGTATCGACTTCCCTTCCGCCTCGCAGCTCGTGGCCAACAAGAAAAACGTTAAAGAAATTGGAGAATACCTGGGACTTGACTCCTTACACTACCTCAGTCTTGAGGGCTTAGTGAAGGCCACTGGTCTGACTAGAAAGGATTTCTGCCTTGCATGTTTTGATGGAAAATACCCCATCGAACCAGATCTTACATTTTGTAAAGACTCCCTTGAGTAGAACGAAGAGGGTAGCCCGAATTTCTCATGACTTTTTGATTTGAAACTTAATTGTTTGTTTTTATGATTTTTAAATGACTTCCTTAATTAACAGGGTGTTTTTCGTTTCAAATCAAAAAGTTCACCCTTCGGGCCAACAGATTTATCCGCAGATGCTTCGTTACCGAGCATTTGCAGGTAGCGAAGACTCCGGCAGCAAATTACAGCTTCATGCCCGGTGTCTCGGCCTGCGAAAAACTTTGTTGGTGAGAAATCCGGGCTAGCAATAGAAAACTCCGGCAGACAGGAAGTCCGCCGGAGCCATTTTAACACCCACTCTGTGTCTATCGCTTACAAGAGATAGAAATACGTCATTTCACTACAACATTACGCCTTAGTTACCACACAGTTTTTACCGCTTTCTTTCGCTTCGTACATAGCCATATCTGCACGGGTTTTAATTGCTGTTTCGTCTTCTTCACGGGGGATTTTTTTATCTCTTTGACAAGAAACAAGACCGATTGAAAGCGTGGTAGTTCCGTAGTTCCGCTCAAGAAAGCTGAGCAGTATACGCTGTACAATTTCTGTACCTTGACTCGCGGAGGCCTGGGGAAGCAAAACTGCGAACTCATCACCACCCAGCCTAAAACAGAGATCAACACTTTCTCTGGTACATTCTTTTAGGATCAGCGCCAAACCGATCAGGACCTCATCTCCTTTGAGATGGCCGTTCTGATCGTTGTACTCTTTAAAATTATCCACATCAATGATAGCAAGCATGAGCGGATACTCTTGGCGGAGTGCGCGCTCCACCTCATTTGTAAAAGACTCATCAAATGCTCTTCTGTTGAGAATAGACGTCAAACCATCCTGACGCGATAACACTTCCAACTCACGCATCATTTTTCGTTCACGGATTGCTCGGGCCAGTTTTGCCTCAAGCTCCGATTGATCGATAGGCTTTTTTATAAAATCGATGGCACCAGCTTTAATCACTTCAGCATAACTTGCCTTTTCATGAAAGCCGGTGGAGATAATCACGTCAGTATCTTTATACATGTCCTTGATTTCGACCAATAGCTGCAATCCATCCATTCCAGGCATCACAATATCCGACAACACCAGATCCACAGGAGTTGACTGCAACACAGCTAAGGCCTCAATGCCATCCCCTGCAACGAGGCAGTGATAGCCAAGCGAACCAACCAGGACGCTGATGGTCATTCTGACCAATTCATCATCATCTACTATGAGTATGACAGCTGACTCTTTTCCATCTTCCATCAATCAAAACCTATATTTTAAACACATTATTCTCATGGAAGCCTGTTGACACAACAGACTCCAACTCACATAAAAATGTTACCTCTAAATATAAACAAAGTCCAGCTGACACCTTTTATTTATAATATAATCGAGACGCCCAACACCACCTTATGGCATATTTTACCAATAAAGTGTGATAAAACGAAAAGATAACAAAAAACAGATAATTTATCACAGTAATTTGCCTTCTGTGTGATGTAAATGTAGAATGTTATGAACTATAAGTAATTTCTTCATAATTTAAAATAACATATGAACACTAAAGACCTGTCGAACATCTTTGAAGGAATCCACCATGGTTCTCCTTTAGATGAAATACTATATCTCGCACAAACAATCGCTCCAGAATTCGACACAGAACTGTTAAAGGAAGTGCATAGGGACCTGAACACCTTTTTCAGGGGAACCCACCCGGACTTTCAAGAAAACACCATGCCGTATCACAATCTGCGCCATAGCATATTGGTCGTTTTGGCCTCAGCGCGTCTCTTTCACGGGCTCTATTGCAACCACGTACGCATCTCAGCTGCGACTCTTTTCAAAGGCTTACTTGCAGCATATTTTCATGATTCTGGAATGTTACTCCTTGAAAACGACCCTGCTACGTCCGGGACAGAATATATTGCAGATCATGAATCCAGATCTATCGCCTTTCTAACCAAATATGCTAAGGAAAAACGATTCGGCACAAATATCATCAGTGATTGTGCAACAATAATCAACTACACTAAGCTTGAAAGTGACCCGGCACTATTTGCTTTTCACACACATGAAATTCAAATTGCGGGTCAAGTGGTGGGCTCAGCAGACATTCTGGCCCAAATGGCGGATCGCTACTATCTCGAATGCCTCCCCCTCCTCTTTATTGAACAACAGGCAGGAGGTATAAATAAGCACAATTCAGCACTGGCTCTAATGGAGCATACAGCAAACTTTTACCATAACATTGTCCTGCGTCGGCTTATCACAACTTTTTCCAACACATCAAATGCTCTACGGGCCCATTTTAGAGAAAGACACACAATCAATCGTAATCTCTACATTGACAACATAGACAAGAATATCATTTATCTCAGAGAAATTATAAAAAAATGCGGTAATATAGAGGAATTGAAACAGTACCTCAAGAGAACCCCTCCGGCTACTTAGCCCGAGGATCTTTTCCGGTTTCAAACATCTCAAACAGATCAAAGAATAACTTAGTAACGGTACTAAAGTGGGTTGCTGACCCTGAACTGGCATAGGCCTTGGTAAGCTCCATTGCTTTTGCTACACTCTCCTGGGAATCCATATTGCTGGGATCCTTCATTGCCTGCACGAGCTTTTCACCAATTGTCAATTCGTTCACGTCTGTTTCCTCATCAAATTTTCACCGTAGCCCGGAGTTCTTACCAACAAAGTTTTTCGCAGGTCGAGACACCGGGCATGAAGCTGTAATAATCTACTGCAAATGCTCGGTAACGAAGCAGCTGCGGATAAATCTGTTGGTCCGAAGGGTGAACTTTTTGATTTGAAACGAAAAATACCCTGTTAATTGAGGAAGTCATTTTAAAACTATAAAGACAAACAATTGAGTTTCAAATCAAAAAGTCATGAGAAATTCGGGCTAGGCTAGCTCTTCTGAACTACTGACCAGCTATCAAAACATGCCGCTATACCAAAACTTTCCGCTCTTTTATATACCTTAGAAAGTTCAGTATTTAAATTATCAATCTGCTGCGGGCCCATAAACATCACCCGTAAAAATCTCTCGATTTCCCAATGATGTCTGGCGATAAAACGACCGCACCTGGCCCTTCCTATATCGTCTGTATCCGCAAAAACCATCACTGTGGCCATGGCGCCAGATATTTTGCCATGGAGTTCATTGGATTTTGCGGGGAGAACACGATATTGATAAAAAAGAGCATACACCTTTTTCACCTCACTATGGGTAGTAGACAGATCCACTAAGAAAGAGACTACGAGAAGGCTTAGTTATTTTTCACGCTTACAAACGGTTACTACTTTTCGGTTTAGATTATCAAGAAACCTCGACAGTTTTTGTTCTGCATTTTTAATGATATTGGTAATTTTGACATCGTCAAGGGCACCAACCACCGTACCGCATGCCACACACTGGATAAGACAGAATTTCTGTCCCGTTTTCGTCGTTACAGGAACAGCTTCAAACTCATGATATTCGCATGATGGGCATTTTGATCTGGCCATAGCAGTACCTACCTCTTTGGAATATGATTTCTCAGGAATTCATTATATACGCCTAAACCAATGAATTTACTGCGCTACATATTCCCATTTTCTGGGATTCAAAGAATATTGTATAACATAACGTTTATATCATGTTGATTCAAGATACTCTTTTATAATTCCGACATAGCAGCCCCACGTAACTCACCGGTGAGTCTTCGACATTCTTCATTTACCATCTAACCCGAATTTCTCATGCAACTTTTCGACAAAAAACATATAGTACTAATTTCACAGGGTAAATTCAATAGAATGCAAAAGCAGTGTGTATTTCGCTGTATATAGAAAAGCTCACCCTCCGGGTCACAAGATTTTTCCGCTGCTGCATCGTTACTGAGCACTTGAGGTACAAAAGTACAGTCGAGTGCTCAGTGTCTTGATCAGCAAAAAACTTTAGTGATGAGAAATACGGGCTAACCCTGACAAACGGGAAATGAGCGGGACTCTTTTCAGCACTCGCTCGTCGCGTATACGAGTATTATACGAATGGTTAACAAGTGTCTGTCCAGTCATGAGCCAATCCCCATGGTCTTTACTGCATAAGACATTATTCTCTGCTTCTACATTAACCCTTTTGATTCGCTTTATCGCATTTCAAAAGAGAAGTCTGTTATACTGACACAAGCAAAACAGCCTCTTCCATAGAATAGTCTATCCAGCTGAAAACTGAGTCGACAAATACAATGAAAATTCTCCACCTCATCAGTCAGCACCCAGCGCAGACCGGTAGCGGATTTTACGTCCAGAACATGATACAACAGTGTCTGGCCCATGGACACAAGAGTCATCTCGTGGCAGGAATCAGTGGAGACGAGTTTTCTGAACTATCCTGCCTGCCCGCTACAGATTGTACTTTTATATCTTTTAATAGAGACGAACTCAACTTTATAATACCTGGAATGAGCGACGTTATGCCCTACCCAAGTAGCCGGTTTTCTACACTTTCAGAGCAACATCTTGACAGTTACAGCAACACCTTTAGAAAAACGGTAACTAAAGTTGCAGAGGAATTTTCACCTGATGTTATACACAGTCACCATTTATGGCTAGCATCAATCGCTGCGCGAACTGCCTGCCCCGACATTCCTATGGTGTGCTCCTGCCACTCGACAGACCTACGCCAATATTTACACCACGAGCATTTAAGACACAGGATATCTGCTATAACCCAGTTAGACAGAATCCTTGCATTGAGTCAAACCCAACGAGATCAAATCATTGATGTCCATGGCATAAATAATGAAAAAATCGACATAGTCGGTGGTGGCTATGATACCAAGCGTTTTATCGGGCGAGAGAAAATGTCCGCCCCACCTGTGCAATTTGTTTATGCGGGTAAACTAAGCTCGGCAAAAGGCGTCCCCTCATTGCTGCAAGCAATAGAACGGCTCAGCGACCCCAGAATCCATCTGCACCTTGTGGGTTCTGGAAGCAGTGAAGAAGGTGAGTACTGCCTTCAACTGGCTCAGTATCTGCCAAACAGTGTTACCATCCATGGTGCAATAACCCAGGAAAAGCTCGCTGACTTGATGGGAAAATGTCATGTCTTTGTCCTCCCATCTTTTTTTGAAGGGCTTCCACTCGTGCTACTCGAAGCTCTCTCGTCGGGCTGCAGGATAATCTGCAGCGACCTCCCAGGTTGCAAAGAATTACTCGAACGGGGTGGACCTGACATTGTCGACTTCGTTGAGCTTCCCAAAATGATTGGCGTGGATCAGCCTGACCCAAGTGATATTGACACCTTCACCTCGGATATTGCCAGGGCACTTGCAAAAATGACAGACAGAGTCATAGACAAGCCTTCCCCTTCTGCGAGCGACATCAAAGAACTTACTCGGTCCTATAGTTGGGATGCGGTTTTTTCACGAGTGGAAGAAATCTACAAAGAAGTCACAGGATCTGCCTAGGATCATATAAACTTAAAGATATCGAGGCAATATCGTCATGCATTTTAAAACGGGGATAGATATGTAAAGCAGGATCTGAGTTTTGCAGGCGCCTGACACAGTCCCCGACGCCCTGCAGACCACTCTTCCTGTAAATTTGTATAAATGTAGACCAATCAGTTGTCTGCTCGGGATCCTCTTTCGGGAGATAAAGACCATCGGTAAAAAGAATAATATCGGTTACACCAGTAAGATCTTCAGAACCGTGCCGAATGAAATCTACAGCCTCCGGCTCCCCGTTCAGCACACCATATTCCCGATTCATCAGCAACCGAACCTTCAAAATCTGTTGATTAAGCGCTGTATAGATCGAGTTACCTTTACTCTTTGGAGAATCGTTCAGCTTCTTCCACAAAACCATAGTCTCTCGGTCGATGTCTATCTCTGGTGTTAGAAACCTATAACTGCCATCTTCATGAAGCAGCATAATCAATGCATCCCCTGTCTGACAGAACTCCACCTTCTCTTCGGCAATACGTACAACAGCCATACTTGTGGACCAGAGGCCGAGTCGCTCATTAATATCGACACCTGCGCTTATCTGGGCAAGACCTATACGCCTATTCGCCTCAATCGCAGTATCAACAAGAGCACTATCTGCACCAGCAAAAGTATCTTTAGCGATCTGTGCAGCCAAAGCCCCGCCAGTTTTTCCACTTACAAGAGGAGTTGAGCCAAGACTTGTCGCCCCATCAAAAACGCCGTAGAGACCTTCTCCTGCGATTAAACGATCTTCGTTGACATCGCTACTCCCCTTTTCATGCAGGGTATGAACACGATACTGTGGGGCTTGGACAACAGGTGGCCGGGTGAGATGTTCGTTTAAGGTAAGATACATTGCAAAAAAATCCTTTAAGTTAGCTGATAATGAGCTAGTATAATGTGCTTTTATAGGATTACAAATTGCATGTTTCTATACCTGACACCTCAGGAATAGGAGGAACCTATACTTACAAAAAAAACACTTTGAACTCAAAAGGCACTAGAATGAGACAAGGTCAAAAATATTTTATGATAGAAGCCCATAAGGAAATCAGCAGATTTCCTTATGGGTTTTTGCTTTTCTATTAGGCTGTTACCAATTCTTCCTGCATCTGACATTTACGATAAGCCACCATATCTTCGATGCTTAATACCACCATCTCATGGGACTGTGCAAAATCAACGACCTCAGGGAGCCTTGCCATAGTACCATCAACATTGGTCAGCTCACATAAAAGTCCTGAAGGGGTAAGCCCCGCCAGACGCATAAGATCCACTGTACCCTCGGTGTGACCTCTTCTCTCAAGCACTCCACCATCCTGAGCGCGCAGGGGAAACACGTGCCCTGGACTACAGAGGTCAGCAGCAGAGGCATCTTTTGCCACAGCAGCCTTTACCGTCTGTACTCTATCTGCTGCAGAAACTCCAGTTGTCACGTTATCTTTTGCCTCAATTGAAATCGTAAAACCTGTCTGATTACGACTGGTATTGTCTGCAACCATCATAGGAAGCCGCAGCGTTTCAATTTTCTCCCTGGTCAGACAAAGGCAAACAATTCCACTACCTTCCCTGATCATAAGGGCCATTTGTGCCGGTGTCAGATGATCGGCAGAAAAGATAAGATCCCCTTCATTCTCCCGGTCTTCATCATCGACGAGGAGTACACCCCGCCCCTGACGTAGAGCATCCAACGCTTTTTCAACACGACTCTGCGAGTCACCAAATTGAACTAATAGAGACTGATTCATGGTATTTTCTCCTAAATATTTACCAGAATCAGGGCATAGAGAAGGACAGACCAGTATCACTATGATACATGAATCTGTAAAGGTACATGAGGATTACAAGACATGATACCGTTTTAGCCTCTCCCATCCGGACTCTAACCGTCGGCTCTGGAATCACACCAGATCTGCTTGACCCTGCACTCTTACAAGCTGCAGGCGCTCGCGGGCTGTCCTTTGCAGGAATCACCGCCGGTGGGGAATTCCACCCCGCCCTGAGAATATATTACACAAACCGTAATTGGCCATGTAACACACTAAAAACGCAATATTATTTATTAACATGCTATGAAAGGAATAAGCTTTAGCCCGAATTTCTCATCAATAAAGTTTTTCGTAGGTCAAGACACAGGCCACTCAATTCTTTCACTACAACCATATCTACAAAGTCCGCAGTTAAAGTCAACTTTTTTGATTTTCATTGAACACAAAGATGGACCTTTCAACCTCTAAATGGTCAACTGACCTTGAGATACCTCTTCATCTTTTTTTTAAAAAACAATCTATTGAGGTATCTCATGAGCTGTTTGACCAGCGGTGGATTGCCGCCATCTTTTCCAGGAAATACCAGATCGAGGATATGGGTGGTGGCAGGTGAAGCCAAAGAGACAGAGCAGCCGGCACAGTAGGTTACCATGGGAAGAGAATCCATTTCATCTTTCCTTCGCCGTTGCCATTCAAGCTTGTATTTTTTTTGTACAAAGCCAACCGAACCTCCCTCACCACAACACAATGTCCTCATGCCAGAATGCTCCATCTCCGCCACAGTCCCCCCGGCCAAGGAAATAAGCCTACGCACACTCTCTTGAACGTCTCTATCAAAACGTGCAGTACATGGGTCATGAACTGAATATTTCGGCTTTTTATCTGTGCTTCTCCCATTTTTTCCGGAAAAAGTGGTCATCTCTGCCAGGTGAGAATAGGCCATGGAGACCTCAATCCCTGTCCCATCCTTACTGAAGGCCTGAAAACAGCTTGGACATGAGGTTATCACATGGTGCACTCCGCTATCTCGCAACTTCTTGATTTGTCGCGTATTTCTCGTTACAAATCCTTCTTGGTCACCAAGATTGTGAGAGGCTTGCCCACAGCAATCCAGAACAAGCCCGAGCTTTGTAAATTTTTTCTGCAAAACGATAAAGAGCTGCTCTGTCTGTTCCGGACGTATCCCAGGAAGAGTGCATCCCGGGAAAAATACGGTGTCGCACTCATCAGGAAGAAAATACCCACTAAAAAAGCGAGAAGCTCCAAGGGATTCATAAAACCGAAGTGGTGCATAATCTTTTAAAATTTTCTTATCACCAGCAACAGCAATTCTGCGCAGCTCTAAAAACATATCGGAAATGGGTAATTGCTTCGGACACCGATGGGTGCAAAGGCGACAGAGGCTACAGGAAAAAGCGACGTGATCTACAGTATCTCCTCTAAGAGCAATTTCTGCTATATGGCCAGGCGTCCCATGCTCTCTTAAAAAAAGGCACTCAACGGTACAGGCTCCGCATTTGATACATTCCTGCGCCACGAACTCGACGGTGCTACCAGCAAAAGATGCGGGAATTACTTGATGGCGTAAATCCTTTAATCGTATATTTCGTGTCATAGAAGAAAACAGAGGTTAAGTTTTCTCTAAAATACCACAGAACAATCCTGAGAACCCATAGTATGTTTCTATACCAAACATAGATATTCATAGGAACTCACGATCAATTATACGAACAAAAAAAAACGCATGTCCCGCCTGTCATAACAGAAAGGCGGGACATGCGTCGTGAACTCGACTCCAATGACTATGTGATCTTAATCCCTGCTGCCTCCAAAAAAGCGAAGGAGCATAAGAAACAGGTTTATAAAATCGAGGTATAAGGTCAATGCCCCCATGATAGAGCCCTTACGGATGGCATCATTACCCTGGGACATAATACCCTCTTCACCAATTTTCTTGATTTTCTGCACGTCATAGGCGGTAAGACCTGTGAATACCAGGACACCGATCATTGAGACCACCCAACTTACCGCAGAACTTTGAAGAAATATATTCACCACAGAAGCAATGATGATGCCGATGAGTCCCATAAAAAGGAAAGAACCCCAGGCTGAAAGATCACGTTTAGTCACAAGGCCATAGACCGCCATTGCCCCAAACATCCCTGCGGTAATAAAGAATGTAGCTGCAATGGAAGAGCTCGTATAGGCCAGAAAAATCACCGAAAGAGTGAGGCCGTTGAGCACGGAATAACCAATAAACAAACCCGATGCGGTGGTGGCCTGAATTTTAGCAATCCGGGCTGACAGATAAAAGACGAGCCCCAGTTCTGCGAATATAAGAACATAGAATAAGGGACTGCTGATGATCGAATAGGCAAGCCCCGTTGCCGCTGTAAAATAAGCAACGATTCCGGTTATAGCAAGACCGACAGCCATCCAGTTGAAGGTTTTAGCAAGAAATACTGTTGAGGCCTCCTGCCTTGCCTTTGTAATTGTCATTGAGTTGGCATTTTCATACATGATGTTATTCCTCTATCTATTTTAAATTGTATAGTAAATGTTCTTTTTTATGCATAATCCTTATAAGATCTCTGTCTAAAAAAGAACATTATGCAAACACCCTTATTTTCCAATTTTCTTATTGTAACCATTTTCCAAAAGAAAGTGAGTATCTTTTCACATTTTACAGGTGCCAGACTTCTAGATAGCGAAAAAATCAGTTATCATCTTATCACAGAGGTACAATGCGGTCAGTCAAATGAAGGAATTCTTTTTACCACTGAACTCAGCAGATTGAGGATATTATGACAACCAGTGCTCCCCGGGAAATTACAACCCCGCACCGTAGGATTCCACTTGAGATACCCGATGGTATTGCTCCCACAGAATTTTATAACAGTCCTTGCAATCTCAGGCATCTTGCCCGCGACAATGGTCTATTGCGAACGCCCGAAGGCTTCCTCCTGTTCCGAAAAGCAATCGGCCATTCCAACCTCTTTGACACCTCCATTATCTTCGACACTTCCCAACACATACTGGATCCTATGGGAAGGCCGGTCAGGAGGGATCAACTTTCAAGGGAAGAAAACATTGTCTTTAGCCGTATGACAAAGGTAGTTTTTGATTTCATGCTGGAGAAGTACCCTGATCCAGAGAAACACCTGGTCTTCTGCGGAGAAGCAAGCCTCGACGCAACCTGGCCCCTCAATAAGTCCGGCGTGCCAAGTATCAGAATGATACACAACCATTTCATGGTGTTTGACA
Organism: Desulforhopalus sp.; assembly: GCA_047619065.1. Classification (GTDB taxonomy): domain Bacteria; phylum Desulfobacterota; class Desulfobulbia; order Desulfobulbales; family Desulfocapsaceae; genus Desulforhopalus_A. The sequence goes on along the minus strand of JBLHNA010000018.1, from coordinate 33,005 downwards.
AAGAACGTTTAGCTGCAGCTCCCCACGCCTCTGCAGATAATCCAAACCTTACCGACAGTGGGCACAATGGCCTTTTTCTTAACTACCTCAGTGATGTCTATTTACGATTCTTAGATGTGCCGGAGCTTGAGATCCTTCGCCCCATCCCTCCTGACAAGCCAAAACTAGCCATTACAGGTTATCCTCAAGGGCTCCCAAGCTGGGAGGTGATTGGAGGTGCAGAGTCACTCAGCAGGGGAAAATTCTGGCACGAGTACGACATGATACTCAAAGGTTTTCTTGATTTTTATCAGACATTGTTTGCCCTCGTCGCATCAGGAGACAATAGAATACCCGGAGATGCTACTTTTCCTGACCGCATTGAAGATATCCTGCTTTTCAGCGACCAGTTCCATCGGGCAGCCCGTATGCTGCGACTGCAAGTCCTCGAAGACCCGACTTTTGCAAATGAAATCAGATGGAAGCCAGCATATAAACAGCTCCTGTATCGCGATGATGAGGGGCGGTTGATTGTAACTATCAGTCAGAATTCTGTTGGCAATGCAATCACTGAACTATTGGGAATTGTTGTGAAAAGAGTTCTTGATGAAAAGGCGTTCGCCATGGAAGAAGAACAACTGGTGACCCAACTTCTTGAACTGAGAAATCGATTAGTCCAATACAATCTCGGCTCACCTATTGCCACACCATCCTGGCCACACGGTCGCTTCGTACCACCGAAATAAAGCTGTTCATCGATTTTCAATTCCATTGCACATTCACAGGTAACCCTGATGTGCAATGGAAGTTACATAAATACAGACTTATACCTTGCCACACACCTTCAGCATAATGGCGTTTTGTACGTGCATCCTGTTTTCCGCTTGATCAAAGATAATTGAGGCCTCTGACTCCATGACTGAGTCAGTGGTTTCCACCCCACGCTCTGCAGGCAGACAGTGCATAAAAAAACTTTTTTTGCCCGTTGCGGCCATCAACTCATCGTTAACCTGAAAACCTGCGAAACGTTTTTTACGTTCATCTGCTTCTTCCTTTTGTCCCATTGAAGCCCAGACATCTGTGTAAACAATATCGGCACCCTTCACAGCAGTCTTAGGATCGTGACTAATTTCAATTTCTGACAGCCCCGCCTGTTTTGCATCCGCAAGGGTTTTTACATCCGGCTCATAGTCGCCAGGACAAGCGCAAACAAAATGTATTGGCAACCTCTCAGCCATTTTAAGCCATGAGTGCACAACATTATTACCGTCCCCCACATACACGACCTTGAGATCATCAAAATTCCCACGATGCTCTAGAATAGTCAGCATATCAGCCATAATCTGGCAGGGATGATTGTAATCGGTTAGCCCATTAATGACCGGGACAGACGAATACTCAGCCATGGTCAGCAGATGCTCATGCTCAAACAGTCTTGCCATAATCACATCATTATATCTGGCAATAACCCGGGCAATATCTTTTACAGCCTCACGCTTACCAATGGAGATATCAGATGGTCCTAAGTAAATCGCGTGGCCACCCATCCGGGAAAAACCGGTTTCAAAAGAGATGCGGGTACGTGCGGATTCCTTGGTAAACACCATCGCCATGGTATGATTCTTAAAAGGCTTATATTTTTCTCGACGCTTGAAACGCTCTTTAACCTCTTTCGCGATGGAAAATGTTTCGTGTATCTCGTCTGCTGTAAAATCTGTTATATGCAAAAAATCGCGCTTCAACGTCGTTTCTCCTTGTTTGTGCTTGGCCGAATTTTTTCATATAGGTGGAAAAATGAAATTGTTACTCCACACCTGCTACTCGGCATCTGTCTTCAGTGAACGAGAAATCTCTCGATTGCCCACTTGTAAGCGATTTAATTTAAGGAAACACGGTAGTAAGTCAAGTAAAATGGCACACTCCGATTGAATTTTGAGTCTCAATTCTATTTTTTACACTCCAGTGACCTGTTTCATGGCTCCAAAAGTCTTTACGTTTCTTGTTTTTTGGGCTGCAATTTAATATACCCAGAATATGGGATTTACATTTGCTTCGATTTTCGAAGCTAAACCCATTGCGATCGCACCAAATACGCGATAGGCACAGTCTAACAACGGAGAGCCATAAAGTATGTCAGAAAAAGGGATTGTCGTCGTTCGAGGTGGAGGAGATATTGCCACCGGCACCATTTGCAGACTTCACAGGTGCGGATTTCGGGTTCTCGTCCTTGAAACAGGCGCTCCCACAGCTATCCGTCGTACCGTTTCATTGTGTGAAGCAATCTATGATGGTGAAACAACTGTAGAAGATCTCACAGCCGTTCATGTGAACAATCCCGATCAATGTGAACAGGTCTGGCGGGCTGGTAAGGTCCCTATCTATATTGATCTCAAAGGGAAATGTATTACAACACTGCAACCCATCGCAGTGGTCGATGCCATACTTGCAAAGAAAAACTTTGGCACCCACACCGCTATGGCCCCTGTGACCATAGCACTTGGCCCCGGGTTTACAGCAGGAGAAGACGTACATGCAGTCATTGAAACCGCTCGCGGGCACAGCCTTGGCCGAGTGATACTCCATGGCAAGGCTTTAGCTAACAGTGGAATCCCCGGTACAATACAAGGATACAACCGGGAACGAGTCGTCTATGCTAAAGCGACAGGGCAACTGCATATAATACATGACATCGGCAACCATGTTACTGCTGGTGAAACAATTGCTATGATTGGTAACACTCCAGTGAAAGCACCGATAACCGGTCTTATCAGGGGACTACTAAGAAATGACTTCCCGGTCCATCAAGGACTCAAAATAGCAGACATCGACCCGCGTATAGATGAGAAAGATAACTGCTATACAATATCGGATAAGGCTCGGTGTATCAGTGGTGGTGTAATTGAAGCGTTGCTTTTTCTTTCTAATACCAACAACCGCAATCAACTCTAGCCGGGACTCTTTTCATTACTCGCTCAGAGTCTATCGCTTACCTGTCGGGTACAAGTAGACCAGAATCTCAATATTGGTATTTTCACCACCCCACCCTTCTTTATTGACAGATGGCAAGAGGTTGATATAGTGCCCAAATTCGATTGTTGGCAGTGTCGGTTTATTCTGCGTAAAGATAAACACACAACAAATTTCATCCAACCCTAGGGTATATTATATATATAATTCCCCCCTCTCCAATACGACTGCGACTAAAAACCCTGTAATGAGAATTACATAAGAGAATTTCGTTCTTCATCCAACCCTCAACCATGTTAAGGAAAAATCACAATGGCCCACGATTCAAAGCTCGGAACTCCCGAGCAGCTTAGAGATCCAAACTACACACCTCCACTGGCATCTGCCATCCCTCTGGGAATCCAGCATGTACTGGCAATGTTTGTTTCAAATGTCACTCCGGCAATTATTGTAGCTGGAGCTGCAGGATTTGGGTTTGGTTCCAACTCACCAGACTTTCACCATCTTATCTACATGATTCAAATGGCGATTTTCTTCGCAGGTGTTGCGACTCTGCTTCAGACCATCGGTTTTGGACCTGTTGGAGCCAAGCTTCCCATCGTGCAAGGAACCAGCTTTGCCTTTATCCCTATCATGATTCCACTTGTCGCAGGAAAAGGAGTGGATGCAATGGCGGTCCTTATGGGTGGCGTTATTATTGGTGGTATTTTCCATTCATTTCTTGCCTTAGGGATCGGTAAAATTCGCTTTGCCCTTCCACCACTGGTAACAGGACTGGTCGTAACCATGATTGGTCTGGCACTCGTCAAAGTCGGAATTCAATATGCCGCGGGCGGTGTTCCAGCTATTGGTACGCCGGAATACGGCAGCCTTAAAAACTGGTCAGTAGCCATAGTTGTTATTGTCACCACCCTCGGTTTTAAATTTTTCACCCGTGGCATGCTCTCTGTGGCAGCCGTCCTTATAGGACTCATTGTAGGTTATATCGTCGCTTTTTTTATGGGCATGGTCAGTTTTGCCAAAGTTGGTGCAGCAGCGCCATTTGCTCTTCCTAACCCATTCCACTTTGGTTTTGAATTCAGCTTTGCAGCTGTTATCGGTTTTTGCCTCATGGCCGTAATTTCCGCCATTGAAACAGTAGGAGACGTGACTGGAATTACCCAAGGTGGTGCTGGTCGCGAAGCAACAGCAAAAGAGATCACGGGTGCAACCTGGGCTGATGGTCTTGGTACTGCAATAGCCGGCGTATTTGGCTCACTTCCAAACACCTCCTTTTCTCAGAATGTTGGACTTATTGCGATGACAGGAGTCATGAGTCGAACCGTTGTCACTATCGGGGCACTGTTTTTAATTGTATGCGGCCTTATTCCAAAAGTTGGTGCAGTCATTTCAACCATCCCCATTGAAGTACTTGGCGGGGGCGTCATTGTGATGTTTGGAATGGTTGTCGCTGCCGGAATTTCTATGCTTTCGGTTGTGGACTGGAATCGACGCAATATGGTCATTTTTGCAATTTCCATATCCATCGGCCTTGGCCTTCAACTCGAACCAGGTGCCCTTCAACACCTGCCCGCTACTGCAAAGGTTCTTCTCTCTTCTGGCCTTTTACCTGCGGCCTTTATCGCTATTTTTCTTAATTTAGTGTTGCCGGAAGAAATCACAGAGGATCAGACCCAAATGGTATCCGGTGGTCTTTCAAAAGGTGGCAAAGAGGAATAAAAGACAAGAATTAATCTTTGTCCTTACAACAGAACCCTCTGTTCCCACTAAGGTGAGAACAGAGGGGGGAATCTACTCGTTATTTAGTACCTTGCTCCTTAAAGTCTGTCATAAAAACAAGAAACCTGAGAGTGTTTTTAAGATAAATAACTTGAAGTTAGTACTAAGGCACTTATACCCGACAGGTAAGCGATAGACTCCGAGCGAGTACTGAAAAGAGTCCCGTTTATTTCCCGTTTACCGGGGTTAGTAGCAGATACAATAGAGCCATACGGATATACAAGCCATTGAGTGCCTGCTCAAAATACCTGGCCCTTGGATCATCATCCACTTCAGGAGGGATTTCATCAACTCTTGGCAGAGGATGCATGATGATCGCCTCCTTCTTCATACTTTCAACAATTTCTTTGCTAAGAATATATTTGCTTGCAGCTGCTTCGTAATCATCCACTGAGTGAAAGCGCTCTTTCTGCACCCTTGTCATATAGATGCAATCAGCCTCTTTTGCCACTTTGACAAGATCAGTTTCTTCACGCCAGTTAACGTTATTCTTATCGAGGTACTCCTTTATATCAGCTTCCATTTTACAGACAGAAGGTGCCACGAAAATAATCTCTACATTCTCATACTTTGTCAGTAGATAGGAAAGAGACCGTACCGTTCGACCGTAGCGAAGGTCTCCTACCATGGCGACCTTAAGACTCTCAAATTTTGGGAAAGCATCCACAATGGTATACATGTCAAGCAATGCCTGGGTCGGATGCTGTCCCGCTCCATCGCCTGCATTGATGATTGGAATATTTGAGACCTCGGCAGCCCGGGCCGCACTTCCAGCCTCATTGTGACGCATAACGATTACATCGGCATAACCGTTAATAATTCTCGTCGAGTCAGCAAGACTTTCCCCTTTAGAAGCACTGGAAAATTCCCGAGCATTTTCTGTTGTAATGACGGAACCACCAAGTCGTAATATTGCGCTTTCAAACGAAAACCGTGTACGGGTGGATGATTCATAAAACAGAGAAGCCATGATTTTGCCGTCAAGCGCCTTGGCATACTTACGTTCACCTGCAAGATCCGCCTTCATCTGATCTGCCACCTGAAACACAAGCTCCAGCAATTCTCGATCAAACTGCTGTGATTCGATCACATGTTTCCAAGGAAGGGCCATCATAATTATTCTCCTTAAGTGTTTCTCTGTTCGACTGGTATTATATAGTAAAGACCTTTTAAATTCGTCTTCGATCCGATAAAATTCAAACGCGTTACAGACTATTACATACAGTCAAACACAACAAGAATAAAACTCACCTTCCTAAAAATTACATACTCTATGATTATTGTTTAGGTGCTACAGAAACTGTCACCTGCTCCTGGTGAATCTGGCCTGTGTTGTGTTTTGCCGTAAGTATCACAGAATACGTACCCGCGGATAAAAAGGTGTGTGAAATAACAGCACCCTGCGCCATTTCACCATCTCCAAAATTCCAGGTATAACTCTCCATTGGACCAACGAACTGTTTAGAGTCAAAAGTTATTTTAAATGGCACCTTGCCCTCGAAATGTGCCGCTGCTTCTTTTTCAGTGAAAGTCGACAAGAGCGATTGCTCTCTGGATTCAGACGCCGTCGAAACCCCATCTGATATGGCATAGGTTGCCACACCAACCAGACAAAGAAAGGTGGCTACCATTTTTACAGATTTATACATATTACTTTTCTTAACAGTTTTCATTATTGTGAATTCCTTTACTTATATTGTTTGAACCCTAAAGCCGTACTACTGTTTCGTAAGCAGAAGTTCAAATCCATCTCTACTTTACCCCTGCTACAAACAGAGACAGTTTCATATTTTCACTAGGCCCAAATAAGCAATCCACATGCCAAAAATCGCCCAACTTACTTATCCATGCTATTACAAATATTTACACATTTTTCTTCTTAAAAAGGTGAAGCAAATATTGCACACAGGCCTCTACAAATGATCTCCTTTTGCACTATTGATCAAAATGTTAAACAGGAAATCCTGGCTTTTCCCAACGCAGAGAACAGAGAGCTAACAGGTTGGCTGATATCGGTGCTGATGCCAGTGAAACTTGCTGGAAAGACACAGTATGGGACGGTACCCGAATTTCTCATGACTTTTTGATTTGAAACTCAATTGTTTGTTTTATAGTTTAAAAATGACTTCCTTAATTAACAGGGTGTTTTTCGTTTCAAATCAAAAAGTTGACCCTTCGGGCCAACAGACTTATCCGCAGCTGCTTCGTTACCGAGCATTTGCAGGTAGCGAAGACTCCGGTAGATTATTACAGCTTTATGCCCGGTGTCTCGACCTGCGAAAAACTTTGTTGGTGAGAAATCCGGGCTAACCCGAATATTTCATGAGGTGAGATGGCAATTTTCACTCGGAGTATAACTCAACATCATAAAAAAAGGGTTTCAGCGCGTGGCTGAAACCCTTTATCGTTATAACAATAGTGTTGTTTGATTTTAAGCAACCAGATCCAATTGCTGCATAGTCACGACCTGTCCACTTTCCATTACGGCAAGGCCAGTCTCTTTGACCTGACCGAGCATGGAATTTTCACTATCTTTGACGGAAAACAGGGTCTCTATATGCCCAATATACAAAGCTCCAACACCCGCCTGGCCAAGGCCCATTAACTGCTCTTCACCCAGTTGGTCCCTTGACCAAATCCTGAGGCTTTCATAGATATCGTCATTTTCATCAATCCAGTTGTTACCATCACTATCATAGGCTGCGAGATCCGCAAATCCATCGCCTGAAAGCGCACCAAACAGTTCACTACCATCGTTAATTTTGCCATCATCATTTTTATCAAGAGCGAGAAAACCGCTTCCCGGGCCGACAAAGCCGATTTGGTCCGCATGCCCGTCAGCATCTATATCAAAGTGAAAATCACGCTGGGACACTTCGGCCGCTGTTCCTGAGAAATTGACAACCAATGGGTCTTTCAGTGCATCACCCGCCTTTATATTCAGGCTTTGCTCACTGTAAAACTCGCGACTCATCGACAGGCTGACATTAAAACTGATTTCTCGTCCGTCACCGGTCTGTATTACACCTTCACTTTGAAACTCGGTCTTTTCATATTCATAATGGGATTCGTGGTAATCATAGATTAAACCAAACCCTTCACTCTCTTCCACAGGGGCTGGAGCCTCTGCCGTCTGAACCGACTCAAGATCGTCATCCACCTGAACCGCCCTGCTTGAAAAGGGTTCAGCCATCTGAAACTTTCTACCTGTCAGCCTCTCAAACATTGCCCGCAAGACTCGCATGTTCAGATCGATATTTGTTCTCTCATCTTCAGGTATTTCCATTTCGGCCTTACTTACCTGACGATTTTTCATATGACCTTGGTGCCCAAGAGACACCTTATCTCGCCCTTTGTGAATATTCTCAAGAGACGGATTCAGCTCACGCCCCCTGCCCCTATTAGACCTTGTGACACGGGGATCTTCATCACCCTGCCAAACAGTAAGGGATTCACGCTTTTGATTCATTTCAATTGAAGTTCGCTCAGAAAAAAGTTGTATTGCGGAGTCAGAAATTATCATGCTAAGCCCTCCTTGGCTGATTTGTTAAACTTTGGGCACCTCGGTCATCCTTGACCGGAAAAGCCAAACACACTCATCTAGATCGGCTCCTACACAAAATATCTTTAGGTAAATTGACAAAAAACAAAAAATATCTACCACTCATCCACCTAATGTAGCGAACAAATCACGACCAAGCCCCCTCTCTCCACTTCATAGCGCACAGCCTATTCTACCAAAATCATATATTATTTTTAGAAGTTTTGATCATGAGAAAAGAAGTTGGCAGGCCTGCCTCCTCGTAGATAAAGAGGAGATGAAAAGCAGGAGATATTTTGAATATTATCTATTTTCACCTGATCTTTGACAGATTATTATCGAGGTTTTTGATGGAGGTTTTACTTTTTTCTCAGAGCTCGCAGGAGAACCGGTAGAAGAAAGATTAACAAAATGATACGAAAAAGATGGTGGGTGGCAACAAAGGCTGAATCATAGCCGAGGGAGAGTGCCATGGCTGCCATGGCCTCCACCCCACCCGGGGCATAAGAAACCCAAATCTGGCCAAAAGGCAGGCCAAGGAGTTTTGCCCCAAGGGCTGCAAATAACGCCGAGATAGTACTGGAAACAAAAACCACAGCCAAGGCACCACCGACCAGTCGTTTAATGTCAGCTAAGGGAATGGATGTGAATCTGGCCCCTATTACTGCACCGGTAATAACAAATCCGGTCCATAAAAACCCGGTTTGCGGACGACCAGAGACAAAACCAAGATAATGCAGAGCACCGCTCACCAGGACACCTGCTATCAGATAGGCTGCCGGCAATTTTCTGTTGTTCAGAACAAAGCCAAACAGCAGAGTCAGCAGAAACACGCCTGCTGTAGCCATAAGAGTAATGCTACTCTGTTGCCCCCCACCGCCACTGCCGTGCTCCAGGTTCAACACGTCAAGCACCAACGGTAGACCGGTGGTGATCGACAGCAACCTGATGCTTTGAATAACGACTATAGCCCTTGCATCTCCAACCCCGGTTGCAGCAATGGCCAGGGAATAGCTTAAAGCCCCTGGTGAAGCAGCGAGGATCGCTGTTTCCTTCGATTGGCCGAAATATGCGATCAGGACCCAGCTGCTGGTAAGGAGTATCACCCCCATAACCAGCACAAGACCGCCCAGGCTGAGCGGCCACTTGACTGCCTGCTCCAAAAAATCAGTGTTCACCCCCGACCCAAGTGAGCAACCGATGGCTGCAAAGGCCATATTGCGCAGCCATGGGGGAACTGAGGTCGGTAACCTGCAAAATGAAACTGCGGAAACGGCCAAAGTAGAACCAATCAGAGCGGCTGCCGGAAGCCCTGCTGCAAATGCTGCCACTGCACCACAGGTACCGATCACCAGCGTGACAATGACCTGCAACAAAACATTTTCCTTCAGCCCTGCCTTTATGGATCTTCCAACCATGGTCATTGTCTTCAATCTGCTCTCTCAATCCAAAATAGAGAAAAGTTTCACTCTTCCGCCGCTGCTTTTTTTTCCATTCTACTTTTCTTTATCCTAACATAGAGTGGTGGAACAAACAGAATTAGCACAGTGAGGATGTAGATTGCAATACTGCTCGACGACTGAATAAGAACTTTCCAGTCCCCTCCTGAGATAGACAGGGCCCGACGAAGATTATCTTCAAAGAGACCACCCAAAACCACCCCGAGAATAACAGGAGCAAGGGAAAAACCCATTTTCTTCAATATCCAGCCAAAAAGACCAAGACCAATGATCATGTACAGATCAAAAGGATTACTCACCACCGAATAGACCCCGATAAAGGCTAAGACAGCAATGAGTGGTGTCAGATATTTCTGCGGAATAGTCAGTAATCGCGCGAAAAACCCAACCAAGGGCAGATTGATAACCAGCAATGCAATATTGCCAATATACATGGAGGCAATCAAGCCCCAGGCAATTTCAGGACGCTGTTGAAACATCAAGGGTCCAGGGGTGATATTAAAGAGCAGCAGAGCGCCGAGGAGTATTGCAGTCGTTCCGGAACCGGGTATTCCCAAAGTCAGCATGGGTACCATGGCTCCACCAGCCGAGGCGTTATTTGCGGCTTCCGGTGCAGCAAGACCACGGATATCTCCTTTTCCAAAATTCGCACCACTTTTACCGGCCATTCGCTTCTCCGTTCCATAGGCCACGGCCGAAGCTACAGAAGCACCGGTTCCCGGCAGGACTCCGATAAAAAAGCCGATCAATGAACAACGGACAATTGTCCATTTAACCACAGCCAGATCCTTCATTGAGACAAAGCTCTTACCCACCGGAAGGACTTTCAACTTACCGGTTATCTGATGTTCAACCAGGGTTATCAGTTCTCCCATACCAAAAAGACCAATGACGATGACCAGAAAATCAACCCCCGCCAGAATATCAGGAATGCCGAAGGTAAACCTGGCAACACCTGTATTGGCATCAATACCAATGGAAGCGATCATCAGGCCCATGATTGCTGCGAGCAGTGTTTTCATAGGATTCTTGCCGACAAGAGAGGCCAGGCAAGTAAAAGCGAAAACCATCAGGGCAACATAATCCGAAGGGTTAAAGTGAATTGCTACTGAAGCAAGCATTGGCCCGAAAAGGCTCATAAGGATGACAGCAAATGTTCCGCCGACAAATGAAGCAACCGCCGATAGCGACAGAGCCCGACCCGCCTCCCCTTTTTTGGCCATGGGATTGCCATCCAAGGTAGTAAATACGGCACCAGCATCCCCTGGAACATTGAGGAGGATGGACGAAATTCGACCACCATATTCAGCCCCATAATAGATCCCGGCAAGCAGAATCAGGGCTGACTCGGGTGGTAGACCGAGACTGTACGCGATGGGCAAAAGAATCGCCACTCCGTTGATTGGCCCGATTCCAGGCAAAGCACCGATGAGTGTCCCTGAAAAACAACCTACGATCACATAGAGGAGATTCATTGGGGCGAGGGCAACCCCAAAACCTGTATAGAGACCTGCAAATACTTCGTTCATGACAGTCCTCCCAATAGTTTTATAATTATCCCTTCCGGCAAATTCAGGTCTAATAGTACGGCACAGAGCAGATAGCCAATAGTGCCCGATGCCACACTGAATAGAACCGCCTGCAAGATAGTTGCTCCCAATATTCTGGAGAGGACCAGGCAGAACAAGATAGTAGACAAAATAAAACCGATCGGCTCAAACAGATAGGCGTAGGCCGACAATAATATAAGAAGGATAGCGATACGCATCAGGGTCGTTCCCAGGACCCTCATCCTGGTTCCGTCTGGAAGGATAATTATATACAGGCAGCAGAGACAGGCAGCTACTGAGAGTATCTGCGGCCAGGTCTCAGGGCCAAGGGGATCATACTGAAACGGTGCTTCAATTATGGTAAAGGCGATAAAACCATAGCCGAAAGCAATGACCAGGGCTATACAGCCAAAAATTCTATCCGCCATTTTTTCCTCCGATTATCCCCAGCCAAAATGGTAGACCGGGGAGTATTGGTTTTGCGGAACTACTTAATCAAACCTGCTTCCTTGGCGATTCCACGCATCCGGTCAACGCGTTTTTTCACATCTGCGTCAAATTCTGCACCTGCCATATTAAGAGGCAGGAGACCCTTTTCCTTCTGAATCTTGGCATAGTCCTCGGTACCATAGACAGCTTTGAAGGCATCTACCCAGGCGTTGTATGCCTCATCAGAGACGTTCTTACCCATGTAGTAACCCCGCATGATGGTCCATTCGGCATCATAACCAAGCTCTTTAGCGGTTGGGTATTTATCAAAGGGCTCAGGTAGTCTTTCGGGGGACATGACGGCAAGAATTCGCAAACTACCGTCCATATGAGAAGCCATCTCGCCGACATCGCCCGTATAGGCCTCAATGCTGCCGCCAAGAAGCCCGGCAATAGCATCACCGCCTCCGTCGTAGGCAACATAGCGCATCTTTTTGGGATCTTTTTCAACTGCCTTGACCAGCAGTGCAGCTTTCATCCAATCCTGGGACCCCACTGAGCCTCCGGCACCGATGACGACACTGTTCTCTGAGATTTTCAACTGATTCATCAGATCGTCCAGGGTCTTGAATTTGGAATCACTCTTGACGATAACCGCACCGAAATCTGCTCCCGCTGATGCGAGCCAGCGAACATCATTTTCTGTCCACTTTCCGTATTTTCCGGTGGCGATATTTAAAAGAGAACCGGAAGAAAAGGCAACAATGGCATTGGGATCATCGGTTCGGGTGGAGTTGAACATGTTAATTGCCACCGCGCCGATACCGCCTGGCATGAAGGTCACCTGCATAAGGCTAGGGAGCTGGTCCTTTAGTCCCAACATGGCGATACGACAAGTCAGATCAAAACCGCCGCCCGGTTTGGCGGGGGCGATACACTCAGGTTTTTCGATGGCTGCGGCAAAGGCTGAGCCGACCATAAGAGATGTACAGAGTAGAGACGTTGCTGCTAATTTCATCAGTTTCATACCGTGCTCCTTGTATAATGTTTCTTGGATGTGGGTCCACACGGGGCAAATGCCCCCGTTCTCCTCAAATAAACCATGAATATTTACATTTCTGTGCATACTATGATAAACCTGCAACTATAGGTCAATATTTGGCTTTTTAATGTACTTTTGTGTTTTACAGCTACTTTTGTAACTTATGTCGCCAGAGAATTGCCGACAAGAAATTATTACGATTTCCAAAAGTTCATTTTCTCTCTATACTGTCCCATTATGAAGACTGCAGTCATCAACCTCTACCAATCTGTCCGCCCCAAACGCCTCCTTGACTCGGTGACCATTATCATAATGGTCTTGGTTGTTGCACTGCTGGTTTCCATCGGGACCATTTTTTCCCAGCTCACCTTCGGTATCGTTGATAAACAGACCCAGAAGAGAGCCATCCAAACAGCTAAGCAGATAGCTGTTCTTCTTGAACGGGAGGACTTTGTTAATATGCCACGGGACCTCTCCTCAATTGCAGCTTTCAATGACATAATTGAGATGCATACCGATGTCGAAGGTATCATCGTCACCGACCGTGACGGTATCATCCTCAGCCACCCCGACAGGGCGTTGATAGGCACTATAAATGTTGACCCTCTGTCGATAAGAGCCTTAAAATACGGCAGCGACTATTCCCAACGGGTCATTGAGAATGGTCGTCAATTTATCCGCGGCTCAGTGCCTCTTCTGGAACACAATTATAAAATCATCGGTATGGTTTCCGCCGGATACCCCGTCGAATCGATGCGTAAGGTTTCTTATGCCTATGTCGAAAAGATTATTTTCTTCATTTTTGTCTTTATAACGCTCGGGCTGGTGGCTGCGATTTTTATTGCTAAGGGGGTAAAATGGGTAATTTTTGGCCTTGAACCAGCCGAGATCGCCTATATGTTCCAGGAAAGATCTGCTCTACTTGAATCGATTCGCGAGGGGATTATTTCAACAGGGGCAGACGGCAATATAAAACTTGTTAACGAAGCGGCTTTAAAAACCCTTAATCTGCAGAACAGGAAGGAATTGGAGGGCAACCACCTCAGCTATTTATTTCCCGATCTGGATGCCACCCACATTCTGGCCACGGGCGAACCGGTTTCCGACAGAGAATTTATCCTCAGTGGGATTCCCATCATCCTCAATGCCGAACCGGTTGGGGAAAAGCACGGCCTGGTAGTTACTTTCAGGAAAAAAGAAGATATCGACATTATTGCCCGGGAACTTTCCCAGGTCCAGACCTTCTCCGATATGCTGCGTGCTCAGACCCATGAATATTCCAATTCCCTGCATACCATCGTCGGACTGCTGCAGATTGAGGCCTACGATGAGGCACTTGATTTCATCGCCGATGAAACGAAAGGCCACAGAAAATTAATCAGATTTCTCGCCGAAAACCTTCCAGACAGGCTCCTCTCTTCCATGATTATCGGCAAGTGCATGTACGCCAGTGAACAGAAGGTCGAGCTCGCTATTGACCAGGAAAGCCGGATGATTGATCTTCCCGATCAGCTTGATCGACATACCCTGACCACCGTGCTCGGCAATATTATCGACAACGGTATAGAAGCGGCTGTTGCAGGCAAGGGTCAACCTAGAGTAACTCTCTTCATGTCTGACTTCGGCAATGACCTGATCTTTGAAGTTGAGGATTCCGGTGAGGGCATTGATGAGGAGCTGCTTGAGAAACTTTTTGAAAAAGGGGTCTCCAACAAAGGGGGCGGTCAACGTGGATATGGACTCTATCTTGCCCAAAAAGCCATTGATACACTGGGCGGGACAATCGAAATAGAAAAAGGTGATGGGGGCGGTACTCGCTTTGAAATTATAATAGCCAAAAAAAGGTACGGGTCATGACACTTCTTGAAGTAGTAATTGTCGAAGATAACCAAAAGGTTTCCAGAACCCACCAGGCCTTTGTGGAAAAGGTCGAAGGTTTTGAGGTAACAGGTATTGCCAATACCATTGGAGAGGCAAGGTTACTCCTTAAAACCCTTGAACCGGACCTCATCCTCCTCGATATCTATTTTGCTGAATCAAATGGGATTGAGTTTCTGCGCGAATTGCGGGCCAGCCATCACAGCACCGATGTCATCCTCATTACCGCAGCACGCGAAGTAGAAATGCTCCATAGTGCCCTGCATGGGGGCGCATTCGACTATATGATCAAGCCGGTCTTTTTTGAGAGATTTCAAGAGTCTCTGAATAATTATCGTAACTATAAAAAGCAGATGGCAACGGCAGGAACCCTGACGCAAGAAGAAGCCGATCGGCTGTTTCGAAAATCGGCCCCGGCGGTGTCAATGGGAGGCGACGACGTACCCAAAGGCATTGATACAGTCACTCTCAAATCTATCTTGGCTGTATTCGAAAACGTGGACAACAAGGTCATGAGTGCCACAGAGATGGGCCAGGCCATTGGTGTCAGCAGGACAACGGCCAGAAAATATCTGGAATATCTTATCTCTGAAGGAATACTCACCATCCATCTTGACTATGGTACAAAGGGCCGACCGGAGCGAAAATACCGACTTGAAAAGTCTGAAGCTGACGGGTTGATTTGACTGATGCTCGCCTGAACTATTTAGTTTCCATCTGAAAAATAGGGATTTGGGTCAAGATCAAGGCGCGCTTTAAATTTTTACCACAGGCATATAGTCGATATCCCGAGGATAAAAATATGAAGCGTAACGCTGAGATTGAGCCAAATAACAGTTTTCTGACGGGGACTATTGTGAAAATCGACTCCTCCACCGCACAACCCCCTTAACGAGGATAGCCAGCAGAACGCTGCTCCACAGAAGTTGGCTTGCCGGACTTTCAAGAATTTTGGCAATATCACCCCCACTAATAGTCAGTGCCAGGCGAAAATTATCCTCAAAAGGTTTGCCAAGTACATAGCCCAGAATGAGTGGTGCCAATGGATAATCGAATTTTCTGAGACCATAGGAAAAAAAGCCGATCAGCACCATGATCAGCAGGGAAATAAAACTTTGACTCACCGCATAGACACTGACAAAGGAGACCACCACAATCATCGGCATGAGCACCCAGCCGGGTATAGCCAACAGTTTTGGGAAATAGCGGATCAACTTGACATTTATCAGCAAGAGCAAGATATTTCCAAGATACATGGAAGCAATCATTGCCCAGATAATTTCAGGAGAGGACCGACACAGGCTTGGACCAGGATCGATATTCATCTGTAAAAGGGCCCCATGTAGTACGGCTGTTGTGGCACTCCCGGGAATGCCAAGAGCCATAAGGGGGAGAAAGGCTCCAAGAGCACAGGCACTGTTTGCCGCCTCCGGAGCTATGAGCCCCCGGAAATTACCTTTACCTAAGGGTGTTTCATCCGTTTTTACTCCCAGTTTTTCCTCAAACCGATACGCCGCAATATTTGCCACATAGGTGCCGGCACCAGGCAAAATCCCGATCAGCAGTCCAACCGTTGAGGCACGCAAACAGGCCCACTTCACTCGCCAGAGTTGGGGCAGAAAACTGTCGACCTTCGCCCCTATTACCTTTATATGTTCGGCTTTTTTCGGTTTTTCCATGAGCAAAAAGGACTCACTGAGCGCAAAGACACCGATCACCACAATGATAAAATCGATTCCATCAAACAGTTCAGGAATGTTCGACGTATATCGAAAAGCCCCGGTCCCCCAGTCCAGACCGACAACCGACATCATCAGACCAAGACATAAAGAGATCAAGTTCTTCACAAAATGGGTCGAAGACAAGGTGAGAATGAGTACAAAGACGAAAGCGATGAGTGCTACATATTCGGGTGGGCCAAAGGAACTGCCAATATCAGCAAAGAATTTGGTCGTAAATGTTAAGACAAGGATTGCTGCAGTTCCACCGACAAATGAACTTGCCGCCGTCAATGCCAGGGCTTTACCGGCAAAGCCTGCGAGAGCCAGCGGGTACCCTTCTTTTTTGGTTGAAAATGAGCTTACATCTCCGGGAATATCGTTGAGGATTGCCGAAATCCTGCCACTGTATTTCGCACCGTAATAGATGGCTGCATAAAGAATCAGGGCCGTTTCCGGAGCCAGACCGAAGGTGTAGGTAACTGGCAACATGAGAGCAATGCCGTTGGCAGCACTGATCCCGGGAATTGCCCCGACGAGCATACCGAAGATTATACCGACAACAAGCATCAGTAGATTTATGGGCATCGTAGCAGTGGTCAGACCCTGCAGGAAGAAGTGAATGGTTTCCATCTAGCCCGAATTTCTCATCAATAAAGTTTTTCGTAGGTCAAGACACAAGCCACGCTGCTGTAATAAACTACCGCAGTGGCTTGTAACGCAGACTTTGCGGAAAAATCTGTTGACCCGAAGGGTGAATTTTTTGATTTAAAATGAAAAACACCCTGTTTTTCAACCAAGTTGTCATTTATTAGTAATATCATAAGGTTGAGCTTTAAATCAAAAAAAACATGAGAATTCCGGGCTAGCTACCAATACGGAAGAGAGTACCAAGGGGTAATGGCACACCCAGAAGAAAATGAAAGATACCATAGAAAAATATGGCAATAACAAGCCCGGTCAGAAGACCCTCCATCCAGCTGCTCCCGACGATACGGGCTATTGCGTATGTCGTGATGGTAGTGGCCAGCATGAAACCGAGCAACTGGAAGGTCAGAAGATAAAAAAGAACAGCAAGACCATGTTTGGCAACACTGTCTTTTATTTGAAAGCTGGGCGTGACAGTAATAAATAGGTTTACAAGACAAAGAGCAAGGAAGCATGAACCAAGCAGAACAGGAAAGGCTCGAGGGCCAAGCGGTTCATATGCAAAAGGGACCTCAATTTTCAGTCCGAAATAGAGATAGACTGCTCCGCCGATGAGTAAAATTAAAATAAAGAATCGTTCACTCACTGGACCAGTCCAAATTTTTGTCCGAATTGCCGAAGTTGCCGAACGTTATTTTTAACATATCGGTCGAATTCTTCGCCGATGATCATGAGGGGGAAAAGATGTAGTTTTTCCCTCTCACGAGCGAGCACCCCGGATGACTCAAGACGATACAGTGTATTTACCCACCAGTGATATTCAACACTGGAAACCTCAGGAGGCAGATAAAATCCACGCCAGACGGGCCAAACTATGTCATACCCCAGTTCTTTAGCAGTGGGGATGTTGCTATACTTACCCGGTAGCCTCTTGTCAGAAAAAATCGCAAGAATCCTGAGCTTGCCTTCCTCCATGTGGTTGACAACCTCGGTAAAATCACCGGGAAAAACTTGTATATAATTTTTTATCAAGGCCTGGGAGGCCTCGCCTCCCCCTTCAAATGAGGCATAACGTATTGATTTGGGATTTATTCCCGCCTTATCCAGGACCAGAGCCATTTTCATCCAGTCCTGACTGCCGATGGAACCCGCGGCACCTAAGACAACGGTATCAGGTTTTTGCTGTAAGGTATCAATGAGCTCATCCAGGGAATGCCACGGTGCATCATCCCGCACTGCGATGACCCCGTAGTCAGTCCCCACTGCGCCAAGCCAACGAACATCAGCTTCGGTATATTTACCAAATTTGTGCAGGGCAAGATTGAGCGCAGTACCGGTACTTACCGCAACGACCATACTGGCATCTTTTTGCCGGACATTTACAGCATAGTTAAAAGCCAGAGCACCAATACCTCCAGGCATAAATCGGATAGACATATCAAGCAGCAGGGACTCAGCGACGGATGCCGCTAATAACTGACACATTATATCGTGTCCTCCACCCGGTTTGGCAGGGGCAATGCACTCAGGTCTTTCCAGCTCAAAGGACTGTACTGCAACAACACAAGTAAGATGAAGAGCCAGTCCACAAACAAGGAGGATATGCCACAAAACAAATTTATGAGATGTGGTCCCAGTTCGGGACACAGGTACACGAGAAAAAAGAGTATTATTCAGAGGAATAGCCTTTTTCACTTTG
This sequence comes from Desulforhopalus sp., assembly GCA_047619065.1. GTDB lineage: Bacteria > Desulfobacterota > Desulfobulbia > Desulfobulbales > Desulfocapsaceae > Desulforhopalus_A. The sequence continues at coordinate 14,315 of JBLHNA010000018.1, read as the reverse complement.
CCTCTTCCTCTAAGACGACCACGCCATCCAGATCCGCATAGAGCCACTCACCGGGCCTGAAAGTGACACCGGCAAATTTTACTGGAATCTCGGCATCACCGGCCCCTTTTTTGATACTCTTTCGCGGATTAGATGCGAGAGCAAGAACGCCAAGTGGCATTCTGCCTATCTCTTCGAGGTCCCTGATACAGCCATACATTAAGATACCAGCCCAGCCATTATCTACCGCTTTCTGGGCTAAAATATCTCCGAGCATTGCACACCTGAGAGAACCTCCAGCATCTACCACCAGGATCCGTCCCTTACCCGGCTGCCCCAGGTGCTGACTGACAAGGGAATTATCCTCAAAACATTTCAGCGTTGCTATCTGGCCATAAAATGACCGATTCCCGCCAAAGTGGCGGAAGATGGGCTCGCAAACTCTTAGTTTTTCTTCATAAACGTCGTAAAGATCTGCAGTTTTTTTGATTATGTTCATACTCAAACCCTGTAAGTGGCTAAGGTGGCTGATAAGAATTTTATTTATAACCTAAATGTACTTTGTGTACACAAGATTTAGGTATAAAACGATCCGACACAAACCTCCTAAAATAAGAACCTCAATCCAATTGATGGTAAAGTCTACCCTACACATTCAGCAAGGACAAGCTTTTCGCGCTGATCTGTGCCGCAAGCGATCTGGTGTCAACCGGACTTGTGGTATCAACGGTTACGACATGGGGTGACTCTTTTGTATCCAAGGGCTGCCATTTGGACAGCTGCATTTCGAGTATCTTCAGATCGGCGTCTGAAACATCGCGGATCCGCCGTACAATGCGCGCGCGCAATATCTCAGCACTGGTGGTGCACTCCACAATGACAAAGGGCGTTTGTCTGGCCTCAGCCAACTTCTGAAATCGTTGTCGTTCATTGTGGTGTAAAAACACCGCATCAACAATCACCGAGTAACCAGCACCAAGAATCGTGGCAGCCAGCTCTTCTAGTTTTCGGTAGGTCCTTTCTGTGGCCTCAGCACTATACATCCCTTCACCCACCCCGGCCTTTCCGTCATCTTCCGGGCCAACACCAAAGAGACGCTTACGTTCAACATCTGAACGAATACGAACAGCACCTAAGTGTTCTAAGAGGGCTTTGCTCACCGTACTCTTGCCCGACGCGGACACACCTCGGGTAATAATAAGTTGTGGTCTTGTCGGTTGGATATACCCAAGCGCCAGTTTCAAATAGTCAAAGAAATCATTTTCGGCTTTTACCTGCTCCGCAGGATCAATCCCCGGCTGATCGGCACGTATTACATCAATTTTAGAGCGAACCAGTGCACGATAGACCTGATAAAACTGCAGCACACGGACTCCTGCATAATCACCGGTATGCTCCATATAATTATTGAGAAAACGCTGTGCCAGTTCGGGCTCCTTTCTATCCTGCAGATCCATCAAGAGGAATGCGACATCACTTATCACATCGATCCAGCGCAGCCTTGGATTAAACTCGATGCAGTCAAAGACAATCGGGGCATCATCCTGCCATGCAATATTTTGCAGATGCATATCACCATGACATTCACGGATAAAACCATCAGTTTTACGCTGGCGAAAAGTTGAATGCAGGTTATCAAACGTTGCCTCACCCCATTGTTCCAGCTCTGTGAGCGTTTGCAGAATTTTCAAATCTTTAACGTGCTCACGTATCTGTATAAAGTTTTCTTCAATGGGCTGATGAATAATCTCAGGGTCCCCATCCCTGCTCTTCATATTCGCGACATCTGCCAGAGCGTGAAAATCTGCTATCTGCTTTGCCAGTATATCAATCTGCTCAGGTTGTATACCTCCAATGGCCAAGGCACGGTCAAGCTGTGCCTCCTGTGGAAAGGCGCGCATCTTGACGGCGTACTCAATTACATCCCCATCACCAGCCCATCTCGGCTGTTCAACTGAGCCGGTGATGGGCACGACAGCGAGGTATATTGTGGGTGCCAGCCTTTTATTGAGGCGAAGTTCCTCTTCACAATAAAAATGTCGTTTTTCAAGGGTGGAAAAATCAAGGAAACCAAGGTTTATCGCTTTTTTAATCTTATAGGCATATGATCCAGCAAGTATCACCCAGGAGATGTGGGTCTCTATCAATACACATTTTTGGGGTGGCGGATCAAATTGGTCAGGATGCATCAGGGCGTTTATCAAAGAAACAGGTTGGAGAGTTTCTGCGCTCATAGTAAAGACCTCCGCTGATTTTACGGCCTGGATGAGACGTCATCGGAAGAGTCGATGTCTAATATCATTTCCACCATGTCATCTTCCCGAACCCCAGGTAGCTGTTTAAAGTTATACGTGTTGCCGAATTTGATCATACGCCAATTATCCTTGATAACATCCATCCATATCGTTTTTATTCCAATATCTCTCGCAACGGTGATGCAATAATCCATAAATACTCTACCAAGGCCTTTCCCCTGCCAGGAGTCCGTAACAGTTACTGCAAACTCGGCATTTTCCATATCGACAAATCTGTGTAACTGCATATCGCCAATGACAACCTCGTCTTGTCCTCGTGCCACGGCAACAAAAGAAAAATCACGATCATAGTCCACCTGACAGAAGCGTGCCAGATTTGTGTGGGGCATATTGATGCGGCGTAGTCCGAACCGAAAAAAAACCGATTCTTCAGACAGGGATTCAAAATATTTTCCCATTGCGGATTCATCCTCACCGCGGATCGGGCGGATATGGATTTCTGTACCGTCTTTCAACATAATATTCTTTTCATACTTGAAAGGATATGGAGGAATGGAGAGATGTAGAGGGCAAAGATCACCTTTTGCCCAGTGATAGTCCTTCGGCAGCCCTCTGTCGAGATGAATGGCAACGGAACCAACTACTCCATCACTCTCGGACAGCAGCAGTGGGTTCATTTCTATCTCCTCAATCTGCGGGAGATCTATAAGCAGTTGAGAAAAACGCACCAGCAACTCTTCCAGATATCCCAAGGCCTTGCGCAAGGCAGGTATTTCATGGAGATGACGATAGATCTTGGTTTCCTCCATCATCCGCCGAGCCAGGGTCTGGTTAAGTGGCGGCAGGCCAATTGCGTAATCCTTTTCAGCCTGCAGATAGGCCCCGCCTAATCCGAACAGTATGGTTGTTCCAAAACTCACACTTTTTTTGGCGCCAATCGCCAAAGAATAGCTATGAAGTGGCGGCAAAGGCTGGATGACTAAAACAGCATCTGGATCCTGCAGGGAAACGACAAGATCATCAGCCAAGGCAAAGGCCTTTCTGACCTCATGGTCATTTCTGAGAATGTGAACTACTCTGTCGGTCCGGCATCGTGTTCCGGCATTAGGGGAATAGATTCTCAGCACCGCCGAATATCCCAGGCGACGAGCGACCTGTATTGCTATTTCGGCGCTGGAGACTCCCACTGTTTCCACAACCTGGATCCCGTATGCACGCAGGATAGTCGAGGCTTCCTCAGCAGAGAGGGTGAAACGATCACAGGCAAGGCAGTCTTTGATAATCTTTTCGGCCGCGGGTAAATCCGGAGAAAAGTCTTTGAGAAGAATTTCCGGAGTTTCCCGTAAAAGCTTCAGATTGTAGTCATAACGATACATGTAAATAAAGCTTTTGACAGCCTGCTCGGGAGTGTAATAGATGGGTATATTTTTGCTGTTGAGAAAAGCGATTCCCGAAAGACCTGATCCTTCACTACACCACGATGTAAATAGCGGGGTTTGGGGATTACTGGCAGCGGCACTGACGATTGCCTCGGCAACTTTTTGCAGATCGATACCTGGAAAAGGGATACAGATGACGAGAACACCATCGACCATCTTATCTTTCAGGCAAGCCGAAATGGCAGCCTGATAGTCCGCAGCGGTAGCATTGCTCTGCAGATAGAGCGGATTGCTCAGTTCCCTTTTGATAACCATTTGATCACTGATGTCCTGCAGGGTTTTTTTCCCAGGAACTGCAAGGAAACCGCCCATTGACTGCAGGGTGCTGACCGCCATTTCTGATGGCGCAATGGAATTGGAGATGAGCATTAAACGCCGGCCCTTTGGTCGACCCTGTTTGGCGATGGTCTCAACCATATCGAGAAGGTCGACGATGCTGCTTACCCGCAAAGTGCCGGCTCTTTTAAACACCGCTTCGTAGATCAGATCTTCTCTGGCCAGACATCCACTTTCGGTGATTGACTGCAGAGAGCAGGTTTCGAATTGTCCGGTTTTAAGGATGACGATAGGTTTTGACATGGCAAAATTACGGAGTGCTGTCACAAACCTTCGGCCGTTATTGATACTCTGGACATGAAGAAACAAAGATTTGGTACTGCCATCCCGGCCGAGAAAATCAATTATGTCGGCAAAATTGACGTCCCGCTTTGAACCTAGAGAAACAAAATAGCTGAAGCCAACATTTTTCTTTATCGCGTGTTCCAGAAATATTGCCGAGAACCCACCGCTTTCGGAAACAAAAGCGATATTTCCTTTTTGAGGAATCTCCGGATACAGACTGGCATTGAGATTGAGGGATGGCCTGAGAAAACCAAGAGAGTTAGGGCCAACAATCCGACAACCTTGGGAAGAAGAAAATTTCCTGATTTGTTCGGGGAGGTCTGTGGAATCCAGTTCTGAGGAGTCTGGGCCGAGAATCGTTACCCCCTTCACCCCTTTCTGGGCACAATCACTCAATACCGCCAGTAAATTTTCCGGGTCTGTCGCCACCATGGCAAGATCGATTGGGTGGGGGATATCGCCTATGTTTTTGTAAGCTTCTATGCCTTGAAGCCCGGGCATGGTTGGATGAATGGGGTGGACAATGCCTTTGAAGCCTTTGCCTATGAGGTTTTTTAAGAGGTGATAACCCGGGGATTTGTCATTCTCGCTCGCACCGATAACAGCGATTCTCTTTGGATTGAATAAGATATCGAGGTTTTTGATCGACATATGCGGCGTCCTGTAAAAGAGGAAAAATGCATAAGAAGAAGATCATAGAACGCAGTAGCGTTCTTAATGGTATACCACCAGGGTGGCAAAGCACAAACGATTTTCTCAAGTGTGATTATTTAAAAAAGCAGTTGAAAACCGCCTGGCCTCTAAAGCAATGAATTCAGCACACTTGCAGTGTCTTCAAGAGATGGTTAGGTTGATGATGTTGGTTTGGAAATTTTAATGTGTAGCTTAAACTCAGTGGATTTTTGTCTTGACCAAGGGGTCCACTTTAGTCAGCTCGTAAAAAATACAACACTAATTAAGGAGAAAGAATATGACAGAAGACTATATTGATTCTCAAGTCTATGACTTATATGATGAGTATTGTCATAGTCCAATGACACGGCGTGAGTTTATCAATAAAGCCTCGGCACTTGCTGTTGTCAGTGGGTCTGGCCTTGCTATGGCGGAAGCACTGTTACCAAAATATGCTAAAGCTCAAATGATCTCTTTTACAGATGAACGCATTAAGCCGCAGTACATTGAATACGATTCTCCGGGCGGCACATCAGGCAAGATGCGTGGCTATTTAGTGAAGCCTGCGGGAGAAGGTCCATTCCCTGCTGTCCTGGTGGTCCATGAGAACCGAGGCCTAAATCCATACATTGAAGATGTAGCCCGTCGTTTTGCCGTTGAAGGGTTCCTTGCCCTTGCACCAGATGGATTGTCGCCAATCGGTGGATATCCCGGTAACGATGATGATGGCAAAATTATGCAAAAATCATTAGACAACGACAAACTTTTCACCGACATGCTCAATAGTGCTAAATTCTTAAAGATCCATGAATTATCTACGGGCAAACTGGGAGCCACCGGTTTCTGTTATGGAGGTGGTGTTGTGAACAAGCTCTCTGTGATAATGGGATCAGACCTGAATGCAGGTGTACCGTTTTATGGAATAGCCCCAGCCACAGAAGATGTTGCAAAAATCCAAGCCCCCCTCATGATGAATTATGCGGAGGACGATAAACGAGTAAATGCGAGCCAGGAAGAATACAGAAAAGCATTGGAAGCAAATGACAAGAGCTTCATTATGCATACCTACAAAGGTACTCGTCACGGATTCCATAACAACTCAACACCGCGTTACAATGAAGCCCAAGCGAAGCTTGCATGGGAGCGTACTGTGTCATTCTTTAAAGAGCATCTCTCTTAACTGGTAAACACAAGGAAAACGTAAATGTTCATTTACGTTTTCCTTTCTCTAACCAATCTTTACGGAGGTCATTGAAAGTGAACCACCCACAGGTTTATCATTGAATAACGTAATATCATCTTTTTTATTCTGAAGTGCCAGTGCGTAAAGTAAAGGCAAATAGTGCTCGGGAGTTGGGATTGACAATTGGAACTCTTTTCCCTGTTTTGAATAGTTGATCAGCTTATCATGATTACCATCCAAAATGTAGTGGTTCATCCGGTTGCCCGCCTCCTGAGCCCAGTCATATGCAAATGTATCGTTTAGCCTGTCCCAGGCCAACATCCCTAAATTATGGACCATATTACCGCTGCCCACAATAAGGATGCCTTTCTCACGTAGCGTAATTAATTCTTTTCCCAGATCATAATGTTCTTGGGCTCCTTTGGTGGAGTCCAGGCTTAATTGAACCACAGGCACATCAGCCTCTGGGTACATGTGCTTTATTACTGACCATGCCCCATGATCAAGCCCCCATTTATCATCTAAATGCACATTTGTTGCTGTAACCAGTTCCTTGGTTTCCTGAGCAAGCTCCGGGCTGCCGGGTGCCGGATAGTCTACCTCATAGAGTTCTCGGGGAAAACCACCGAAATCGTGAATAGTCTTAGGGTGTTCCATGGCGGTCACCATGGTCCCCCTTGTTTCCCAATGGGCAGAAATGCATAAAATTGCCTTAGGTGTTTCTATTTCTGAAGACACCTTCCTGAATCCCTGTACAAATTCATTTTCTTCGATTGCATTCATCGGGCTACCATGCCCCAGAAAAAGAACAGGCATTCTGGATGTGATATCCAAAGGTTCCGTTATGGTATTTAAATCAATCATTTTCATCACCATCATAATTGCCGACAGAACGGCCTATTAAGCCACACAAAAGAATCAGTCAGGTATTTAATAGTGAAGACTGTAATCATCAATTTGATGCAGCCTTCTCAGATGCGCATCACGTTTTGCAACACCCAGCGAATAAAGTCACTTCGCGGCACGAAGTATCCATATTTCACATTCGGTACACATTTGATGCAAATTTTACCTGTAAGGTTATCAAGGATCTTCCAGTAAACTTACCGGGAGAATTAATGCTATTTGTGAAAGCAAGTGTTTATGAGTACTTTGGTTTGTCATTTTATAGATATTTTTTAACAGTCGGTTTATTGCTGGGCGGTTTCTCCACTTTAGGCAAAAGGAAAAAATACCTTGCTGATCATGATGCGAACAAATATAGACAAGATGTGCCGCGTGGTAAAATCCACCCTATTGGCTTTTGCGGTTTTGATTTAAACTTCCTTACAGCTATAGATGTTACCGCCAGATAAGATACTTTCTTGATACAAGTCACCCTTAGTCCTGGGGCAAAACTTTTATAAACATGAATAAATATCAAAGAGAAGAAATACAGTTATGCAAGAAGAACACCTGACAGAAGCGGAAACTGCACTCGAAAGTCAAAGGCGTAATTTTATAAAGAAATTTGCAAAATATACTGTAGCCGGTGCAGGACTGTCTGTGCTGATACAACCCACAAACTCTTCTGCCGACAGCTCTAATGCTAATTCTCATGCTGACCACGGTCAGGACCAAGGTGGAGGTAATGGTCAAGGTAATGGTGGCGGTAATGGATATGGTAATAACAGATAGCGAGTGATGGGTTGTGAGCAATATCAATGAGACAGCTTCCCAGAAGTATAGGCTACCCACAAATTGTAAAGGGTTGGATACGTATCTTATGAATGAAAGCGTCTTGGTCTATTCCAAAAAGACGCAGCAGGTACGTGGTTATGAAAAAGGCAAAGCTGCGTTGTACTTGCAGATTGAGGCACTTCTTCAGACGCATGCGAGGAAGGATATCCTTGAGATATTCTCACACGTGGATAGCGATCTTCTAAGCGAGATGATAGCACTCGCTGGCTGTAAAGAGAGTACTGAGATCCTGGAATATCAAACGACTATAAAGATGGGCCAGTTTGTCGCTGGCAATTCAGCCCGGACTATGTATGTGGTCGAGGATCTTGGTTTTGCTATACATTATCCTGATGAAGAACTGTTTGCATCACTTCATCCACTCTTGGAACACCTTAACGTACAGCACAATGATCTAAAGATGAGGGTATCCATCGATCTTATCCGATCAGGTACTTCATGGAAAATTAAGTGGAATGATACGATCACAGAGGTGGTTATCCCACAAGTCCGATTGGCGGGATATCTTCAGGATATGATGATGACAGCGGCTTTTCAGTCACACCCTTTACTCATTAAATTACATGCAGCTTCCGTTGAAAAAAAAGGAAGAGTTGTTGTTATGCCAGCCGTCGCGGGATCGGGAAAATCAACCTTGACCGCCAGTATGCTACGCCATGGCTTTAAACTTTTCAGTGACGAAGCGACGTCAATGGACAAAAACGGATATGTCCAGCCACTTCCTTTTAGTCTGAATATCAAGGAAGGCAGCTGGGACGTCCTTGCTCCTATATATCCTCATCTAGAAAATCTTGATGTACATAGCCGCTTTGATGGGCAGAACATCCGGTTCCTTCCTCCGGAACCTATGCATGAAGGCCGTCAGAAAGCCAGTCATATCGTGTTCCCGCGATATACTCCAGGCTCCAGGACCCTGTTGACACCATTAGGCACTACGCCTGCCCTTTTGAAGATCAAAGAAGCGGGTTACTATGTTCAGGACAATATGGATGATAAGAAATTCGCATTAATCATAGATAATCTTCTCTCACTACCAAAGTATTCATTGGTCTATTCGGACCTTGATGAGGCGATAACTATGATCGATGATCTCATCGCGTCAGACACGGTAGAGGCAAACGATGGATCCTAAAGAAAAGCTGTCCTCTTCAGCAAAAATGATCATCCTTGCATGTAAAGAGAATCTTACCGATGTTGAAATCAAGACTCTTAGGAATGATGTCACTGAGGCAATAGCCCAACAGGCTCTGGAAGAGACCAGTATGTTTGCCTATGAGCAAGGTATCTATCCTCATTTCTTTCATGCCCTTATGAAACATGCCTCTGATATTTTAGAAGGGGAGATGAAAGAAGCTCTAGCCTATATCGCGTATGATATCAGAGTCAAAAATGAAGCGATGAGGGATGAACTGCTCTTTCTCGCCAAGTCATTAAAGGCGCTGGATATTGAGGTGATGCCTTTTAAAGGCCCAGTCTTGGCAAAGATGCTTTACGACGATGTCTCACTGAGGCAATTTTGTGATCTTGACCTGTTAATCAGAAAAGAAGATATTGCCAGAGTAGCCCTCTTCTTAGACCGTGCGGGCTACCAAAAATCACTTCCTATGTCACAGGTTCAGGAAGAGCTATTGAAAAAAACCAAGCACGACACAGGATACATCCATACGGAAAAAGGTATCTATATTGAGGTGCATTGGGCTTTACTAGATGAGAACTACCCTCTGAGACTCGATGTCGATGATTTCTGGCAAAAGCAACAGACAGTCAATGTCGCCGGCTATGCGATGCCAACCTTCTCAACAGAAAACATGCTCTATTTCCTTTGCATACATGGTTCAAAACATCTATGGGAGAAAATCGAATGGCTCAAAGATATCGATATCCTTATTCGTAATGAGAACATAGTCTGGGATGATCTGATAGAAAAAGCAGATCATGGCGGCTTTGAGAGGATGGTTTATCTTGGTCTCACACTTACATCGCAGTTATTTGAAACCCCATTGCCACAAGCTATAAAGCAGCGTCTTTCCGAATGTACTGAGCTTGATGATCTAACGGATTTTGTAATGAGGTATCTGCACTCACGTCCAGATGTCTTTGTGAGAAATAAAATGATGCTCAGACTGTTTGTAGCTCCCAAGACAAAACTTCTTTACTTGCACAATAGCGTCTTCAAACCTTCTATTCTCGACCTCGCTATCATGGATCTGCCAAAGTATCTGTACTGGGTGTACTATTTTTTAAGGGTATCTCGTCTTACCAGGAAATACCTTCCTTCATATAAGAGTCTGTTGGCAGACTAGGAGACTGTCCGAGACAGCTGTGTGCTACGCCCTTATTCTTCAAGCTCTCTCGCCTTGGATAGTGCAGAAGCAACCATCCCAGCAGGTACAGAAACCACACCCAGTCCTAAAATCAAAATGAAAAAGGTGAAGATCTTTCCACCTACTGTAATCGGGTAAATATCCCCGTAGCCTACCGTAGTCAACGTCGCAACGGCCCACCACAGACTATGGAACACGGAACGGAACGCTTCCGGTTGCGCAGGGTTCTCGAAGTAATAAATTCCCACACCAGCCAAGTATAGAATAATGATCATAGCAAAGAAGAAGAGAATGAGTTCCTCTTTGGCGATATGAAATGCCCTATGAATTCGCCGTATGGCGGCGCTATAACGAATTAACTTGAAGACACGGACAAGCCTGAGGAATCGTAATGCCCTCACAGAACGTAAATCCAGGCCAGTAGCCAAGTAAAACGGAAGGATTGAGAAAAAGTCAATCATGCCAAAAAAGGAGAAGAGAAAGGCTTTCTTATTGGTAGCCACTATGATCCGCAACAGGTACTCAATGGTGAACACGATCACCGTAAAAATTTCAAAGGAACGTAGTAACCGTTGGGTCTTCTCGGCAAGTCCAGGGAGGGTCTCAATGGAAAAACTAATCAGCGACAAGACAATCAGCAGCTGTATAGAGAGATCGAATACTTTGCCTCTTTTTGAATCACTTTCCTCAATTATCTGCTTCAGTTTCTGCATCTATTTACCTTTTCTTATCTGTCAGAGGAATTTAGACGCAGACACTTAACTTGTTTAATGAGGAAAATCAACTCTGCCAACAACCGCAGACGACATGGTCGAACTCAAGATGAGTCAATTGGACATCTACAATAGGCAATAAGCGGATCAGGTCACCGCTTACTATTGAGTTGCCAGCTTCTTTATACTATATATTGCCTCCGGTAAACCAATCAGGCCATCGCCATTCACATCACCACTTGTGATTACATTAACGTCGTCGCCCGTCAGTAGTTGTAGTGTAAGAATAGTATCTTTAAGCGTAATATCATTGTCTCCATCGATGTCGCCAGGCACTGGTACTAATAGGCCGGTTAGACTGATGTCATCAAGCGACATGCCAGCGTAGGCAGAACTCCCACCATCATTTAAATAGGTCCAGCGTAAATACACCGCTTCGCCATTGTCTGCATACTCTGATATGTCGAAAGTAAATGGAGTCCAAGCATCAAAAGAGAAGGTCCCGGTTCTTGAGTAAATATCTTGCCAGGCGCCTTCTAAACCGTTTTTGTACTCAACTTTAGCTGTGTAATTCGAGTAGATGGCATACCAGCCGCTAAAATTGAGCTGGACTTTCTTATAATCACTGCAATCAATCGGCCCCATAGTTAAAGTAGAGGTTGTAAAAGCCACATAATCTAAATCAGTGTCATAAATGTTCACGCCAGTATTGGTAGAGTTTGGGCCTCCGTATAGCTCTGTGTTTTTTGTCCACAGTCCAAACTCCCAAACTCCAGTTTTCACGACATTACCCGGTTCTGAGTCAAGAGGATCGTTAAAGAAAGCTGTATGTACTTCGAAAGGGTTGTCACTTTCGTCAAACTGGGCGGGATCGACTATGCTTGAGACTCGGATTGTGAAGTGTTCTCCTGAAAAATCTGCCGGTATATCCCATGTATATCTACGATCATCAAGTGTGTCGCCGATAATTGATGAGAGGAAAACACCCTGTTGATAGATGTCAATTTTCACATTACCCGTGATGTTGATCGAGTTCCAGTTGATGTCGTATGATTCACCCGCTGTGAAGACGGTTTCCTGGTTGGGGTATTCAATTAAAATGTTGGTTCCACTTAGATTTCTGGTTCTGTAATCAGCATAGACATTTTTTAGCAGGCGAAGAACCCTGGCATTGTTGGCAAGTACAATGTCACCGGCTTTAAGACCGCCATGGGTGATGTTGGGGTCTGAGAAAAGGCCTACCTTTACATGCCCCAGACCATCCGCGTAGTAACCTCCATAGTCATAGGACATGATTGAAGCGTAACCTGTTTCGCCAACTTGAGGATGCCAGTGCCAACCCGCGGCATCTGTTCCGATGTCTCCACCAGTGGGACCAGGTTGTAATGTCTGGTCAGCGGCGTGCGCTAACCCCATATTGTGGCCGATTTCGTGGCTGGGTGTGTAGCCATCAAAGACGTTTTCATCGACAACACTAAAGGCATAAGCGGGTGATCCAGATAGGTTCGTCAGTATCCAGGCAATCCCGCCACCACTGCTTGCTGTGCCATTTCCAACCATCAGTGATACGAAATCAGCGCCATAGTTATCCCTGATAGCATGGACTTCATCCATGACTGAATCATTGGTATCAGTTATGAAATCAAGATAGTCTCCCTTGTCGTAGCTTGAGCTTTGTGTGTAGTTTATGATTTCTGAGTGGACCAAGTTGAAAGTGATACCAGAAGAGCTATTACTGTGTGCGTCATTTGCCATTGCCATTCCTATGGCAATCAGATTTTGCATGTTGGTAAGACTACCGACCTCACTAAAGGCCTGGTTGGTATACACTACAAGTATATCAACAACGACGCTGGCAACAGTTTCGTCTGTCGCAACCGCCTGTAATGACGACACTCCTGTGGAGGCGGATTCTTCGGACTGCATCTTCGGTTTATCACTCTCAGTTGTTCCACGGCTTGGAGCGTAGCGATGTGGGCCAACGTCATCAGGTTCTTCTGTTGCCGGGTCAAGTTCCAGAGCATAGTATTGATAGTCGAGGGGATTGAAATTAATGCTATATATTTTGTTCTGCTCTGGAATGATTATTTTTGCACGGACTTCGTTACCTGATTGAGCAACAAAGACGCGACCGTATTCTGAACCTTTAATCCGAGCAGTCGTACTGACTGTTCCATTCACGTTATACTTTGACGTAGTGACTATTGCCTGGACCTGTACATCATCAAAAAGTTCAAGTGAGATCTCTTCACCCTTTGCTAAGGTATCCTGAGATAAAAGAGCAGGGGGCAACATGACGGGGCTGCTACGTATTGCATTGTTTTTTAAGCCCTTCCATGGAGCCGTCGGTGCGGAATGAGTTTTTGAGAGCACAGATACGAGGGAATTGTTTTTTGCCGGAGGGGTAACTGCAACTGGTGGCAACTGCTGAGGTGGTGTCTGGGGTTCAGTGTCCTGCACCAGGGGAGGGGCTTCTGAGGGTATGGTTGTTTGGTTGTTGTTCTCAGGTCCCTTGGAACTCATTACCAAAATGGCAAGGAGTGCGATAATTGTAACAGCAACTGCAAAAATGTTTCTAGGTGTCATTGTTTCCTGAAGTCTATTCTGCCAAAATGATTAACCCGGATTTCTCACCAACAAAGTTTCTCGCAGGTCGAGACACCGGGCATGAAGCTGTAATAATCTACCGGAGTCTTCGCTACCTGCAATGCTCGGTAACGAAGCAGCTGCGGATAAATCTGTTGGCCCGAAGGGTGAACTTTTTGATTTGAAACGAAAAACACCCTGTTAGTTAAGAAAGTCATTTTTAAACTATAAAAACAAACAGTTGAGTTTCAAATCAAAAAGTCATGAGAAATTCGGGGTAACTGTTACTTAGTGACGTTGTAAGCTTTTCTGCATTGCCCACGGCACTTTGAGGGCGAGTGACATTATTGCACATCATAGGTGCTTCTGTCAAAAAGATGAATTCTGATATCACCTAGGACAGGTGATTAGCAAGAAGTTCACCTTTTTGCCCGGATTTTTTTCGACAGGGAACGACATGTGTTTTCGGGGAAAGGAAAGCGGTGGAGAGCCGGTATCATCAAAGCCTTAAGACATTTGACCCATGTAGAAAGAAAGATTAAATATAGTACTATCGTAGGTACTAGATGATAAAAACGTAGAAAAAGATAATCCCAACGAAAATACCTGTTGACTTAATATAAAATGTCTTCTATAGTCACCGCTCGCCGCGACGTAAAGCGCGGGACACTTCAGCAGTTAATGAGGTGTTAAACGATCCTTGAAAACTAAATAACAACACATAAGCAAACGAGCCCAACGTGACCTAGGTCACAATGGAGCAAGTTTTCGTAATTCGAAAACCGAGCTCTTATATAATTAAG
>JBLHNA010000017.1:0-100845 GCA_047619065.1 Desulforhopalus sp. | reverse complement strand
AGTAGGTCATCGCCGTATTTTTTCATAAAAGCCCCAATCAAGATTTATCTTGGTTGGGGCTTTTTTGTTTTATACAGGTATTGCAAAAAGGATCCACCCGTTCCCATTCCGTACACGCAAGTTAACTTCTTTCGGAGTCTCACTTCGTTCGCTTACCTGCCGCCTGATGGTACTGCATGGGCGACTGTGTGGGAGAGTAGGTCATCGCCGTATTTTTTCATAAAAGCCCCAATCAAGATTTATCTTGGTTGGGGCTTTTTTGTTTTATACAGGTATTGCAAAAAGGATCCACCCGTTCCCATTCCGTACACGCAAGTTAACTCTTTCGGAGTCTCACTTCGTTCGCTTACCTGCCGCCTGATGGTACTGCATGGGCGACTGTGTGGGAGAGTAGGTCATCGCCGTATTTTTTAATAAAAGCTCCAATCAAGATTTATCTTGGTTGGGGCTTTTTTGTTTTATACAGGTATTGCAAAAAGGATCCACCCGTTCCCATTCCGAACACGGATGACGGAGTCTCGCTACGCTCGCTTACCCTCGGAGTATAAGTGCCACGAAGGTCTCTCTGCGATCGCTATCTGGTCGTTATGTTAATACCTCATTTCAAAAGAGTCTCCAGATTCTTCTTATTTTATGACAGGTTTTCTGTAGTAAGGCACAGATATTATGATACCCAGGAATTTACGTTAACCCTACAATCTACAGAGATTCGTGGTACATTTTGGGGCACCAGTATTTGTGTAGGAAGAGTAAATCCTTCTTCTTCTTTAGTAATTACTGTATGAATTAGGATAGGTAGAATAGTACAGAGTGGTATGATGCGGGTTATGTCTGACTCGATGGAAATACTTATTTGAAAATGCCGGTCACATTAATGGTGTCGGCGGAGCACAACAGTTAGAGGATTGATGATGAAACAGAATATTATTTTTGTTATTTTAATGCTTTGTGTGATTTCCCCTTTAGTAACTTACGCTGGAGAAGTACGGGAGATTGTGTTGAACGATAATAGCGTTATTGTAGGCGAACTGGTCTCAGTAAATAACGGGATCTATACAATTAAGACGACAAGCCTCGGAATCCTGGAAGTAGCAGAGGAGAGGGTTATGAATATTGGAAATAGATCAGGCTCAATTGCGGGGAAATCAGTGGACGCAGATCTGCAAGAAATGGGGGCCATCAAACAAAAAATGATAGGGGATAGCTCTATTATGCAAACGATTCTGGGGTTAGAGGATGACTCAGATTTTCAGGATATTCTACAGGACGAATCCATTATGAAGGCAATTAATTCTGGCGATTATGGTGCGTTATTGACCAATCCGAAGCTTATAAAGCTAATGGAAAAGTCAAGCGTTCAAGAAATAAAGAAAAATCTCAAATAAAAAGTATCAAGTTACTACCTCAATGACCGTTTCCTTGCAGCCTCTACTCCTTTGTTCGATAGGGATGATGAGATCGTTGATGCACTCTATCTATGTTGGACGTCCTCTTTTAAAAGATCAGATCAAAGCATTTATCTTGAATATCACAATAGGCAGTGGCTACTTTTTCTCTTTCTTGACCACGATTTCATCCACAGTAATTTCCAAATCTTCAATAATGATACCTGTGTAACGCTGGATTGTGTCACAGATATATTTGCTGAGATCATCGAGGCCACCGGTAAGTGGTTTTCCGTAAGATACTATGATGTGAAGTGCTATGGCGTATCCAGATTTCAGTACCTTAAGCTTCACTTTTTTCACCTGAATTTCATCATCATATTCATCAATGCAGTGAAAAATCATCTGGGTAAGTGCAGCTTCGGTGATGGTTACCTTGCCACCTGCCGTGGGGTCCTGGTGGAAATCCGGTTGGACAATCGATTTCTCGAAAAATTTTGATTTCTGTTCGCCATTTTTTCGTTTATCGCCACTGAAAAAAATACGGATCGTCTCGGACATGATCTGCGCATAATCCCTTTTCACTTCAATTGCCGGAACAGGAATAACGTGTTTGCCTTCTTCAAACCGTGATTTAATAGCAGCCTCGATATCCTTTTGGCTGGCGATTTCTTCAATTTGGATAATCTGGCTGATTGGAGGTAGATCTAATCGACTGGCAAGTCTCTCAACCATCTTGCTGGATGTTCCTAATAAAAGAATCTTTTTTACTTTTTTTTCACGTAAAACCTTGGTGACAGTTTCCAACTGTTTAGGGTTAAGAAAGAGCGCTGTTTTAATTGCACTTACATAGAGTTTTTCTTGTTTGGCAGACCTTCCTGCTAAAATAGTATCTCCAAAGATAAGCAAACCATCGTCAACAATATAGGGAATATCAAGCTTTTCAGCGAGAAGTTTGGCCCTAAAACTTTTTCCGGTCCCACTTTTCCCAACGAGGGCATAGACGGTAATGCCCTTAAGTCTGCCTTTGACTCTGCCGAGGAAATTGTAAATTTCCTTCCCTGTCAAATAAACCCATTGATTTTCGTGACTATTTTTTATCGAGACCATTATTTTCTGAAATATATGCTGATTAAATAATAAATCGCTTATGCCTGACGAACAATGTCTTCGGGCTGTTCCGAAAAACACCGCGAAAAGATCACTGTTCTCTAAACTACTTATAATTTCGAGTATGTTCCAGTGAAATAGTACTCTTTAGATAATGTATAAAAGAAAAATAAATCATCGGTGGTATGTTTTGGGTCCTTCTTCTAAGAAAAGAGCTATATCTGTTTACTGAGGAGTGTGATTGATGGATGCCGCTGTAAAGAGAGGTCTTGTAAAAAACGCTCCTCTATAACCACTGATATTTTAGCCCGGATTTCTCACCAACAAAGTTTTTCGCAGGTCGAGACACCGGGCATGAAGCTGTAATAATCTACCGGAGTCTTCGCTACCTGCAAATGCTCGGTAACGAAGCAGCTGCGGATAAGTCTGTTGGCCCGAAGGGTGAACTTTTTGATTTGAAACGAAAAACACCCTGTTAATTAAGGAAGTCATTTTTAAACTATAAAAACAAACAATTGAGTTTCAAATCAAAAAGTCATGAGAAATTCGGGTTAGGGGAGCGTTTTGAGATGTTTGGAGTGGGCCATGCTGGTTATCCCATTGGAATAATCGTAACCACCACTCTTCTATTTTGGGCGTAGTTTGATGAAATTGGCTGGGTTTCTCCGTAGCCACGAGTATTTATTCGTGAAGGGTTTACACCTTGCTGGACCAGAGCATTTTTGACCGATTCAGCCCTTTGCCATGAAAGTTGTTGGTTGTATTGTTCTGATCCTTTCTGGTCGGTATGTCCTGCTACTTGAATCCTTGTGTTGGGATAATTGCTCAGTACCGTAGCTATTCTTGAAATTTCCTGATAACCCCCTGGCTTGAGTACAGTTGAGTTGTTCGCAAAGTATGTTTCGCCTTTGAATGTTGCAACCAACACGTCCTGACTTCGCTGGATGCTTGAGGCCTCAGAAGCTGCCATAATATTTCTCAGTTCACGCTCCTGATTGTCCATATATTGGCCGAGTTGATTGCCCGTCAGGCCTCCAATGGCAGCCCCTATTCCAGCTCCCCATAAGGTAGATTGATGATCATGGCCGATTGCCTGACCTAGTGCCGCACCTAAGCCTGCACCAACACCGACACCTATAGCTGTTCCTTGTTTCTGATTGGTGTTGAGGCTGGCACAGGAAGATAGGGCCAGAGTAAGCGCCACTGCGACCATTGTGTTGCCGATGATATTTTTCATTGTATTGTCTCCTCGATTGTTTTCCGCATCGTTTTGATGAATTGTTTCTTTATCGGTAATATATATTTTTCGCTGCAAAAGATCAGTGGACATGGGCCTGTATTGCCATAAAATCGGGCTATGTCGACCTCGTGTCGGGTTTTAGCTCCTGTGGTTCGTCTCAGTTTTGGTGGGTGAAATGTCAGGGGAATGGTGAGAAAAAATAGAGATACAAGTCGCAAAGTTTATAGTCGATTAATTGGATTTAATCAAAAAAAAGATCGGTAATTAAGCAATTGTTGATGCATGATTGAAAATGTTATATAAGTCCGAATAAACAAGTCAATAACATTGATATAGTTCGTTAACTCAGCAGATGATACCGAGTAGTGCAGATATTTTATACGGCGCGTTATGGAAAAAATAACAAAAGAATTTCAATCGTATTTGTCTAACAATCTTGGGGTCTCAGTTAATATAGAATTGTGGCAAAAAGGAAAAAATCTACCGAAGGTATTACGGGAATGTTGTTCGTTTTTTACCTTTGATCTTTTTGCAACCAAATACCTGGTAATGACAATACTTGGGCAAGCAGAGAGCTCACCTATTCATGTACGTCGTTACATTGATATGTTGGCTGAGTATTGGGAGGATGAAATTATATTACTGCTCCCAATGGTAACAAGTTACAACCGCAAGCGGCTGATTGAGAGAAAAATATCTTTTGTTGTCCCCGGTAACCAGATGTATCTGCCACTCTGCGGAATTGATTTAAGCGAACATTTTCGTAGCATGCGCATTAAAAAGAAGCACTTTAGCCCTTCTACTCAGGTGATACTGTTGTCTGTCATCTATGGGCGTATGACAGGTCGTATTACTCCCTCCATTTTGGCCCAAAAACTTAAATATACGCAAATGACTATGAGTAGAGGGTTGGACGAGATCAAATCTGCCAGCCTTTGTAGTGAACAGAGTGAATGGCGGGAACGGGTTGTTTGTTTTGAAGGGAATACGAAAAACTTGTGGGAGAGGGCCAGTTGCATGATGAAGTCTCCTGTTGGAGCGCGTTATAAAATCCTCTTTCCATCTGGTACAATAGCTTTACCACTGATAGATGCAGGGGAATATGCACTGTCGCGCTATAATATGGTAGCTAAGCCCAGTCGCCCCGTTTATGCTCTGAGCTCAGAGACATGGAAAGCTCTGCTGCAGATAGACGGTGTCGTTAAACTGGATTACGATGAACCAGATTCAGTTGAAATTGAAGTCTGGAAACGTCGGCCTGAACAATTTTCAAAAAAACAACTGATTGATCCTTTATCTCTGTATTTGAGTTTGAGGGAGAGCGAAGACGATGGTGTACAGATTGGACTCGAGAAACTGATAAAGTTTGTCAATGAAGGGTTGCGCAGTATAAAAAGTAATTGAACAGAAGAATACGAAGGTAGGCGCACTTTTGAATTGAAGCAGAATACATAGGAATCTGAAAATGACAGGTGGAATATTTGCCGTACTCGATGATATAGCGGTGCTCCTTGATGATGTTGCGGTAATGAGTAAAGTTGCTGCAAAAAAGACTGCAGGAATATTGGGTGATGATCTTGCTGTTAATGCCGAAAAAGCAACTGGATTTCAAGCATCCCGCGAGCTACCTGTTCTTTGGGCTATCACCAAAGGGTCCTTTCTCAATAAAATTATAATTCTGCCACTGGCTTTTTTATTAAGTGCATATGCGCCTTGGTTGATCGTTCCGATATTGCTCTTGGGAGGAGCCTATCTGAGCTATGAGGGAGTGGAAAAGATATACCATCTGGTGTTGCATAAGCCCAATGAAAAACCAGCAGCAGAAAGAGTGGTGGAGAAAGCGGAATTGCTGAAAATTGAGGCGGGTAAAATCAAGTCAGCAGTTCGTACTGACTTTATTCTTTCTATTGAGATCGTCATGATCGCATTAGGAACGGTAATGGCGCACAGCTTGATGCTTCAAGTCGTGGTTGTCAGTAGTATCGCTTTGCTGGCAACGGTTGGTGTCTATGGGGTGGTTGCACTACTTGTGCGGATGGATGATGTTGGGTTCTATATGAAGAATCGTGCTGGAAGTTTGAAGGGTTGGTGGGCCAGTCTGTTGCATTGGAGTGGTGAGCTCTTGATTGTATCTCTCCCTCAAATTATACGTATTTTGGCTATTGTCGGTACTGTTGCGATGTTGATGGTGGGTGGGGGAATGTTCGTCCATAATATTCCGGCGGTACACCATGCAGTAGAATTTATGCCCGGACTTCTTGCGACGCTCTTGTGTGGTCTAATAGTTGGATCAATCATACTGGGTGCACAGTTAGTGATCCAACGCATCGCTGGTCCAAAACATAAATTATGATATCCTTAAATCAGGCACATCTTGAGATCGCAAACCTGCCGGCACTTAATCCCGCTGTAATTCCACTGGATGCGGCTCTGGGGTTAGTTTGTTCAAACGATGTTTATGCTGTGTCGAGCTGTCCCAGTATAGATTCCTCTCTCAAGGATGGATTTGCGGTGATTGCCAGTGACATTGACGGTGCTTCAGACACAACTCCTGTGGAGTTGTCTGTTGTAGGTGCACTTATGGCTGGTGATGGCAATGATTCAATGAAAGTATCACATGGCAAAGCCATACGAATAATGACGGGTGCCCCTCTTCCCCCTGGCGCTACCTCTATCGTGGCATCTGAATTTACCGAAGCCAGTGGTAATAACGTCATTGTAAGGGCTGACGCGAGAGTCGGGCGTAATGTTCTGTTTGAGGGCCGTGATATAGCAAAAGGACAATTGCTGGTACGCACCGGGGCTCTCTTGCGGCCTACCAACCTCGGTCTGCTTGCTTCAGCGGGTATCGGTTCCCTGTCATGTTACCCGTCACCAAAGGTTGCCATTGTGGCTACCGGTAGCGAACTTGTTTGGCCTGGTGAACACGTTGGTCCTGGAAAGATCGCAGCCAGCAATATGGTGACTGCTCAAGCTGAGTTGAAGAGATTCGGGATACTTGCCTCTACCCATATCGTGCGTGACAGTCTTGATGGTCTGGAAGATTATTTTAGAGATCTTTTAGGCGAAGTAGATGTTCTGATCACATGTGGTGGGGTGTTGGATGGGGACAAAGATCTAACAATGAAGGCCATGGAACGACTCGGTATGGAGAAAATTTTTCATCGCGTTCGGATTGGTCCTGGAAAAGGTGCTTGTCTTGGTCAAGTGGGCCGAACTGTTGTGTTTAACCTGCCAGGCGGTCCTCCTTCCAACCATGTTGCCTTGACACTTCTCGCTATACCGGGATGTAGGAAACTGATGGGGGTGTCAAATTGTTTTCCTCCCAAAAGGACTGTGGTGGTTAAAGAGGATCTTTTTGGTCAGAAAGGTTGGACGCAATTGACGTATTGCAGGGTGGACTATGAAAACGGATGTCTTGCTGCAACTCCATTGCAGAGTTTGGGGCGCCTTGAGGCCATGGGGAAAGCCAATGCCCTTGTAGTCTTGCCGGAAGACTGTACGGAAGTGAGGGCTGGCATGGGTGCAACAGCTTTGATTTTAGATCCAAACGATATCTCCTGAAAAAGAGCGGAACGACCCAAGTAGGCAGGCGTAATAATGTTTGCTATCTGTAGGATTATACCTACTTTATGTGTATATGTTCTTCATTTGTGTTGTTGCCCAGGTAACAGCTGGCACGTGTGTTGTTTAAAATTACAGATTGGAGGTCGATACATGCAACAAGAAAACCAGGGGAAATGTGATAAACCTGATTGTGGAAGTAGTGACCAGGTTCAAGAGAAAGGAGCAGGCAATAGTTCACCCGCACCAAATGTCGGAAGAGGCAAGGGGCAGGGAGGCGGCGTTGGACGACGTGATGGTAGCGGAGGAGGAAAAGGAAGAGGTGGTGGAGGTTGCGGTGGTAGGCGTAATCAGAAATAGTCGACTCTGTAAGAAATCCCGCATGGGACTTTTTGTAGTCCCATGCGGGTGACACGTAGTATGAAGTGAAGGGATTACCTTATCTCCAGACCCATTCCGTTTTCAGATCGAGTTTTTTCTCTTCTTCATAAAAGACAACTTCGTTACCATCAAACTCTCCAAATGGTACGTACCATAAAACAACGGATACTGTGAGTTCGTCTGCTGTTAATTCTCTGCGTGTACCTGTTCCTTTTGCAGCATCTTCGAATGGGTAGGTGATTTCGAAAGTTTCATGAACCCGAGAAAGGGGTGGAATACTTGTTTCTCGGAGCAGGCCACTTTTTTCGTAAGGCCCCCTGCCCATCTCTTTGCCGCGTCCCATTCGTCCAGGGTATGGCATGTATATTTTTTGTTGTTTGTAGATTTCTGTATCGTCACTTGTTTTAGCAGTCACTTCCAGGACCAGCCGGTTAGGAGTAGGTCAGCCGTCCGGGATACCGTGTCCCGTTTTGTTGTAGATTTCAACATCAATGATGCCGATTGGCAAAACTCCCTCAGCCTTGTTTTTCCTCCAAAATAGAGATCTGCCGTGTACGGTGACATCCACAGCCATTTCGGCCATTGTTTCATCCTGGTACGACTGCATGTTATGCCCAAGTTCTGACTTGTGCATATGGCATTCCTGACAGGATTCGCTACCGCCGTGGGCTGCATAGGCAAAAAGATAGCTTCCGTATGCTGTTGCGCATTGTGATGGATGATCGAGTTCGAAGTTCGGTCCCTGACCATGGCACTGACCACAAAAAATTGACTCGTTAAGGGCAGGCGCTATAGCCATTTTGCTGATCTGCTCGTCTTCGTGATCTCCTTCTTGGGAACCATAAACCGTATCATGTTGAGGGTATCCATCCGCATATTTGTGGATGATGGCCATTTTGTTATGGCAGACCATACAACCAATATTTAAGCTGGCGATTGTTTCTTCAAGCTCTTCAGCCTTGTCTTCCTCGCCGTCTTTGTATGCTTTTTGCCACGCACGTATGGTTGCAACTATTTCTCTTGCCACCTCATCTGTAGCTTCGTCGAGTTGAGGGAGATGGCATTTCATACACATCATGAGACTCTCGACAGTAATGTCTGAGTCTTCTTTGACGCCCGAATAAGGAAAGAGTTTCAAACCCTTTTCAATGGCTGTAATGATGGTTGGGGCGGTACGGGGGGATCCTAGAATGGATTTAGAGTGGAGAGATTCTGACCATTCATCATGGGCCTCTTCGTGGCATTCGATACATCTACTGGAATCGTATCGTTCAGCCAGTTCTGCAATGGTTTTCGCTTTTGGGAGTGGCTCTGTTTTCGGGCCTCCTGCACCAAATGCATTGAATGTTATCAACGTGCATGCAGCAATACACGTTAAAGCAATTGTGATGGAGTTTTTCATGTTTCCTCCTGCATGTTGGGGTGTAAGAAGTACTATGCATATGCCGGTGAAACATTACATTCAATATGAAATATTCCAAATCCGGCTTTTAGAAAAAACAAAAATATAGTATGGCAACTGCTTGTGATTAATTAGGAATGCAGCTGTGCTGTCACCTCCTCTGGCTGGAATTTCAGCAGGGAGTCTTTTCTCAATAGCGCCCATTGAAAAATCATGACTGTTTACCGCTGATGTAGGAGCTTTAGAAAAAAGACATACACTTAATTGCTACAATATTAGTTAGGCAAAGTCAATTAGAATCAAAAACTGAGAAGCTTGGGTTTGTAGTTTTTGCCAATGTTATTTTTGAAGGGATAATGGGGGGTGAAAATCGATTTGATCTATGTTGATCTGCAATTTGAGTGTGAAGTGAGTCTCGTATAAATAACAAAGGCAGTGCCGGAGTGGCACTGCCTTTATTTACTCGAAACTGAAGTGTATTAGTTGTTCTTTTTTCTTAAGATACCTGCAAGGCCGGCGAGACCGGTACCGAATAACAACATAGTCGCAGGTTCTGGAGCCGGATCTTTTGTCCCTGTAGTGTCCCCTAAAACGTTAGTATGTTTTGTGGCTAGAAATTCTATGTCAGTTCCTGTGAAGGAAGGGGTGCTAAGTACTGAGGCTACAACCCCGAGAGTAAGAACAATAGTAATAAGTCCTGTAATTGTTAGATTCTTCACTTTTTCCTCCATGCTTGTATCTATATATCTCTACCTTTACTATGTGATTGCAATTAAGGGACCAATTGGGGGAAAATAAAAAATAGGGAATGATTGTAGCCGTTAAGCAATTTAGGTGTGCTCCCCTGACTGTACTGTGGTGTGAAAATCCGGTAATATCTCCTGTAATCCGGAATTTCGGAAAGGTTTGGGTTTGTTGGTCTGTATAGTATAGAAATTTATACAAATATCATGATATAAAGTGGGGTATTGTCTTTTTAGATACCACGATGTAGTACGCTGCATACACTTAGGTGTCTGATATTTATATTGTTTTTCTGCTGTTCCGGATTTCCGTCTTCTTAGGGTGACTGGCTGTTGCTCTCTTTTCCGCTCCAACCAGTTTTGGTAGAGGTCTACGGTAAACATGAAAAGGAGTATGAAGGTGACAATCCATTGTGGGATGTAAGGAAAGGCACTGTCGTTGATAGCGAGATGGGCGACATGGCCGCCTTCGAGGATGAGGACAAAACTGATAAGCAAGAGGACGAAGAGACCAAGGATTTCAAAATCGGGATTTTCGTTCATGTAATCTGATATAGTTCCAGCAAAAATAAGCATAACAGCAACAGAGATCACGACTAAGCCTGCCATAACGAGAAAGATGTCCGTCATACCGACCACGGTCAGCATAGAGTCGACGGAGAAGAGAAGGTTCATGCCGACAATAATGAAGAGGACCTGATAAAAATTGGCATTTTTATTTTTTTTAAAAGTAAATAACTTGTCTTAAGGTACTTATACCCGATGGGCGAGGACTGAAAGGAGCCCTAGCTTATTTCCCGTTTGCAGGGCTTGGTTTACAAACGCGACCTCTCCTAGCATACGCCCCCCTTGCACTCAATGATTTTTCACTGTAAGACAAATGGTGTAGATGAGTAAAATGGTATGGACTATGTGGATTTACAGTACGTTCAAAAGGAACAAAAGGGGTATCTCGTAATGGCGGATGAGTTTGATTTCTGGAATGATCACTCCAGAGAGTATCTAAGCATGGCGTACATGTGGGACCGGAGGCAGGAACTGGATAATCCAGATGGATCTGGGAAAAAGACTGGAGATTGTGGTGATACTATAACCATGTATCTTAAGGTGGATAATGGGGTGGTGGAGCAACTCTGTTTTGAGCTTGACGGCTGCATCAATACCAGCGCCTGTTGCAATGTTGTGGCATCCATGGTGGAGAATCAACCTGTGGCTGCCGGCTGGGATATTACTCCGGCAGAAGTTATTGAATATTTGGGAACTCTTCCCGAGGATCACCATCACTGCGCGGAGCTCGCAGTGGGGACATTTTACCTCTGCCTTGCTGATTACGAAAAAAGAGTATCTCCATCTGACCCCGGTGAGGGAAAAGAAAGCCGGGATAAGAACCTTGGGACAGATTAGTTTCTTGCAAAAAGACAAGAAACCAATCTCTAAGGAACTAAAGAGAGGTACTACTGAATGGGCCCTTCGGGTGGAGGATTTGTGTGCTCAAGGATTTCACCATTGCCCTGGGACATTGCTATCACATGAAGGGCAAACTGGAAGTCCATATCTTTGGGGTCACCGGTATACGTTGCGAGGAAAAGATCAGCCATTGTAAGGACAATATCTTTGAAAGGTCCTGTGACGATCATGTTCTCAACGGTATGCTCTCCGAGATGAAAGACTGTGAATTTTACCATATTTGAGCCCTGAAGGATGAGGTTAATACTAAAGTAGATGGACTTACGACAGGAGGTTAATCCCCCGGGAGGCTGCAATATCAGACAATGCTTTTAAATGCGCCCGCTGGGTTGTTGCCACTATGGATTCCATCACTGAGGCCATGGTTCTGGAGTTAAGGGAGAATTCCACTCCGCAACAGTATTCAATACTGTGTCGCTTTCTCACTTTAGAAAGGTGTCTGACTGTGCTGCTGAGTCGGGCACGCAATTCATCGTCAATATAGAGTTTTAAAAAGAGCTCTTCTTCGAGTTTAAGCTGACGGTATGTGGGTTTTTCAAGAGAGATGGACATTCCTTTTCGGCTTATGTCAATAGGGGTGGTGCTGAGTCCTAAAGGATCTCTTTCCCATTCAACCTCGACTATGAAGTCCTGATTATCGGGGACTTTTGCGCGAAACTCCCGTGCGTTCTTTTGGATGCGCAGTATGGATGGGTATGCAAGTTGAAGGACGGGTAAGCTGTTAACCTTTATGATGTCTTGAAAGGTTGTACCCATGTCAATCCCGAACTCTTTTGTGAACATTCTGAGAATGATGCTCGATGATTGTCTCAAACGCAGGCTACCGATGCCGGGTTCAAGGGGAAGGGTTATGATGTGATCGAGTGACAGGAGGTAATCGCCAGGATTGTCGGTAGGTTTTGCTGTGTCGTCCTGAAGCCTTGAAAAGTAAATATTTGGTATTCTGTCCAGCTCAACCTCGAGGACTTTTTCATCCAGAAGGGCTGTCTGCAGGTAAGGGAGAATCTCTTCTTCTTTGGTCAGAATCTCACCTTTGTCTATTTTTTCCGTCAGATCTTCTTTTGTGTAAGAGGAGGAAGGGAAATAGAGCTGCAGTAGTTTTTTTATCTCGTCACTCATTGTTGGTTTTCCATAAAATAACTACAGAGTTTTTGGTCTTTTATTTATTCATCTTACTTTGAAATTATCGTAACAGTAAAGAAAATGGAAGAAACCTTTTTCAAAAGGATGTTTTTGCAAGCCTGTGTTGTGTATGATAAACACTTAATCCTGGAAACCAGGAACTAACCCGAATTTCTCATGACTTTTTGATTTGAAACTCAATTGTTTGTTTTTATAGTTTAAAAATGACTTCCTTAGTTAACAGGCTGTTTTTCGTTTCAAATCAAAAAGTTCACCCTTTGGGCCAACAGATTTATCCGCAGCTGCTTCGTTACCGAGCATTTGCAGGTAGCGAAGACTCCGATAGATTATTACAGCTTCATGCCCGGTGTCTCGACCTGCGAAAAACTTTGTTGGTGAGAAATCCGGGCTAAGCGGGATTCTTTTCATTAATCGCTCGGAGTCTATCGTTTACCTGGAGTCTATCGCTTACCTGCCGGGTCTCAGAGGCTCGAATGTCTTGTCTTTGTTGGCTATCTGGGGCAAGCTTATAACTTATTAATGTTAAAAAACTCTCCGGTTTCTCGTCTTTTTGTGATACTCCTTTCAGGGGTAAGGAGATGAACAGAGAAATACTCAGATAATTCTAAATATTGAAGAACATGAAACAACTGACTACTCCCAGAATGGATCAGTGTATAGGGTGCCAGTCCTGCTCTCTTGCCTGTGCGCGGCTGGTGCACAAAAAGCTTTCCTGGAATGCTTCAGGTATTCGGATACATTCCTCTGGGGGGCTGTCTACTGGGTTTGTGGCTAACAAGTGTCTTGCCTGTGACCCGGCTCCCTGCGCTGCAGTATGCCCGACCGGTGCGTTTAGTGATCGTCCGGGAGGTGGAGTGATCGTCAAAAAGAAACTCTGTATTCAGTGCTCGGCCTGCGTAGACGCCTGTCCGGTGGATGCTATCTATCAGGATCGTGCTGGAGATGTGTTTGTTTGTATCCATTGTGGTCAATGTGTTCCGTTTTGTCCGCAGAATTGTCTAGAGATGGTTGAGAGCGATAGTATCGAAGAGGTGTTGATATGATAAGGGAAGAATTTCGAGTTCTCCTGGTGGATGCCTCAGTGGGTAAAGGTAAGGTCGTCGAATTGGACGGTCGCAATGAGGTGGCGGGGGGGAGTGGTCTTGCTGCCTTGTTGTATCAGAAATATGGGCAGGCCAAACTTCCCTGGGACGATGAATCTCAGCCTGTGATTTTTGCCATCGGTCCCCTGACCGGTTACTTTCCTTTGATGAGTAAAATGGTGTGCGCTTTTAAGTCTAACTATCATGGAGAGTATACCGAGAGCCATGCCGGTGGCCGAGCTGCACTTTCTCTTAAATTTTCAAATCTTGATGCACTGGTGATTGTGGGCAAGTGCAAGGAATTGAGCTGTCTGAGTATAGGCGCAAACCATATAGAATTTAAAGACGCCACGTTTTTGCGAGGCATGGATGCCGAGAGTTCCGGTAAGCTCATTCGGCGTATGTTTAAATCTGGTGGTGGTCACCGCTCTATCTTGCGCATCGGCCCGTCCGGCGAAGTGGGTTCTGCCATGGCCTGTGTTAATGTAGACACTTACCGGCACTTTGGCCGTATGGGTGGAGGGGCTGCGCTCGGGGCAAAAAATCTTAAGGGAATTGTTATTCACGGGGATTCGGATTTCCAGGCTCC
Source organism: Desulforhopalus sp. (assembly GCA_047619065.1). Taxonomy (GTDB): domain Bacteria; phylum Desulfobacterota; class Desulfobulbia; order Desulfobulbales; family Desulfocapsaceae; genus Desulforhopalus_A. The sequence continues at coordinate 86,739 of JBLHNA010000017.1, read as the reverse complement.
TTCGGGAAAAGAATATAGCCACCTGTATAAGGATGTGTACCAGATGGTGACTTCTACGGATATGATGAAAAAATATCATAATCTGGGAACCCCTGCCAATTTACAAACGCTCAATGATATCTCATCGCTTCCATGGAATAACCTGCAGAAAACCAGTGACCCTGGCATTAGTAACATAACAGGTGAGCGTTTTGCGGATGAAACTCTGCTGCGTAACGGAGCCTGTTCCGGTTGTCCGGTCGGGTGTATTCATATAGGTTTTATTCGCGAAAAAATTGCACAGGAAAGTAGATATCACTATCATCAGGTGGCCTATGATTATGAGCCGATTTTTGCAGCTGGTACCATGCTCGGAGTACAAAATCCATTTGATATCCTCCGTATACTAGACGTGATGGAAAAGGTCGGGCTCGATGCCATGTCAGGTGGCGTTGCCCTCGCCTGGGCCACAGAGGCGATGGCTCAAGGTCTGGTGTCAGAAAGGGAGACGCTGGTTCCCCTTCAATTTGGTGATGCTGACGGGTATCAACAGGCAGCAAGTTATTTAGGGCGCGGAACCAATGACTTCTATCGTCTTCTTGGGCTTGGAACGTTAAAGGCCGCCGAGGTGTATGGTGGGGGTGAGTTTGGTTGTGTCCTGGGGCAGGAAATGGCTGGCTATGCGACTGGAGAATTATACTTTGCAGCCCAAACCCTGGGTTTTAGACACTCGCATCTTGATACTGGAGCCTATGGTTACGATCAGAAAAACAGCGAGAAAAATGTCGAGAAAGCGGTGGGTTTTCTCATAGATGATGAGCCGAGCCGGGCTTTTTTGACCTCCATGGTTGCCTGTCTTTTTGCAAGATCGGTTTACTCTGAAGAAATGTTGTCCAAGTGTCTTAACGCTGTAGGCTATAACACCCTTGCGGGAAGAATTCCTGAGGCTTCAGAACATATCAGGAAGCTCAGGTGGAAAGTTCGGGCAGATACCGGGTTTCATCCTGATAATTTTTCAATTCCTAAACGATTTTATGAGGTTACAACCTGGAAAGGATCGATTGACAAACAGTATCTTGATGATTTGAAAAGCAGTTATGGACAGCGGATAATGGGGCTTATAGACGATAAAAAGTGATGGCGTCGTAAAAAGTCCGATCTACGTCGTTGTGGGTTTGGATCGAAATCTCAATATACCACATGTATTATTGAGAATACGATCCAAACACCACGCCTAGCATATCAGCCTTTTTTCATAGCCATTAAAAGACTTCGAATTAACTCTTTACGAGTTTACCAAAAGTGATTGATATTTGGTGTCTGGGAAAATAAAAATGGGGTGTCTGCTTTACAGCAGGCACCCCAATTTTTGTTGGAGCAGGTCTCGTCTTATAGGAGGTCCGCGACGGCAGCTTTTTCTCCAAGTAGTTCGTCTTCGGTAGCCTTCATCATGCTGCGTTGAAATTCACTGATCTCAAGACCGGTGACTTCCTTCCACTCACCGTTTTCGCAGGTAATTGGGCAGGCGTAAATTAATTCCTCATTGATACCATAGCTGTTGCCCATGGAAGGTACTCCCATGCTGACCCAGCCACCGTCTGAACCAAGGGCCCAGCTTCTCATATGGTCGATGGCAGCGGATGCAGCGGAGGCTGCACTAGATGCTCCGCGGGCCTTAATGATTGCAGCTCCACGCTGTTGCACGGTAGGAATGAAGTCGTTGACATACCAGTCGTTGTCGACTTTTTCTTTTACAGGGACGCCGTCAACGGTTGCATAGGCGATATCAGGGAATTGAGTTGCGGAGTGATTACCCCAGACAACCATTTTTTCAATCTTAGTTGAATGGCTTCCCGTCTTTTCAGCGATCTGTGAAAGTGCGCGGTTGTGATCCAGTCGCATCATAGCTGTAAAGTTGCGAGGATTGATGTCCGGCGCATTTTTCATAGCAATGAGACAGTTGGTGTTCGCAGGATTACCGACAACGAGAATCTTTACGTCGCGACTTGCGTTGTCATTCAAGGCTTTGCCCTGAACTGTGAAAATGGCACCATTTGCCTTGAGGAGGTCTGAACGCTCCATGCCGGGACCACGAGGTCTAGAGCCAACGAGAAGACCGAAATCCGCATCTTTGAATGCCACATTAGGATCATCGCTTGCTATGATTCCAGCGACAAGTGGAAAAGCGCAGTCGTTGAGTTCCATGACAACCCCTTGGAGGGCGTTCATGGCAGGAGGTATTTCCAGAAGTTGAAGGATGACAGGCTGGTCTTTCCCTAGCATATCACCTGCTGCTATCCGAAAGATAAGGGAGTAACTGATTTGTCCGGCAGCACCGGTAATTGCGACACGTACTGGGGTTTTCATTGTTTTTCTCCTTGAAGAGTTTTTCGTATTTATACACAAAAACATTCTCTTAACCAGTAAACAGGACCAAGATAACACAATGTTACTGAGTAATCCAGCCCCAGTACATCTTCCTTGAATAAATTCTTGACAAATTATTTATAAAAGGGGTTCTGTTGGTCTATGTTGTTGAAAACGTGGGTGTTCCAAATCCTCCTCCTCCAGGAGTTTTTATGGTAATGGAGTCATTGGTAGACAAGAAAACCTCATCATTTCCTCCTAAGATGCGTGTGGTTCCGTCTTTTTGAGTAACGATGTTCTGCCCTTTTTTTCCAGCTAATCCTCCCCCAAGGCCATATGGTTCTGTCTCTCTGTGGGAAGACAATATGGTGGCAGTCATCGGCTCAAGAAAACGAATTTCCCGGATAACTCCATCACCTCCAGGGAATGCACCAGCTCCACCAGAGCCTTTTCTAATGGCAAAGGATTCAACTCGTACCGGAAAACGATGTTCAACAACCTCTGGGTCGGTCATACGGGTATTCGTCATGTGGCTGTGTACAGCACTGGTCCCGGGGTGGTCAGGGCCAGCACCAGTTCCCCCACAAATTGTTTCGTAGTTCTGATGGGTGGCGTTACCGTAGACGAAATTATTCATTGTTCCCTGTGATGAGGCAAGAACTCCAAGGGCCCCAAAAAGTGCATCGGTAATTCCTTGGGAGACCTCCGTGTTGCCTGAAATTACAGCCGCTGGATATTCTGGATTTATCATCGATCTTTTTGGGATAATAAGATTCAGTGGTTTCATGCACCCTTCGTTGAGTGGGATGTTATCTGCAACCAGCGTTCTAAATACGTAGAGGACGGCCGCCTTGCACACTCCTGATGGGGCATTGTAATTTCCTTCACTCTGTGGGGAGGTTCCACTAAAATCAATGGTGGCCTCTCTGTTGGTACGATCAACTGCAATGCTCACGGAAATTTGACGGCCTTCATCCATGGGGTAGGTAAAACTACAGTCATCAAGAACGTCTACAACGCGGCGTACTGATTCTTCCGCGTTGTCCTGGACATGTTTCATGTACGCATGAACTACATCGATACCGAAACTCTCCACCATTTTGTTAAGCTCAAGAAGTCCCGTTGTGTTGGCCGCAATCTGCGCTGTAAGGTCGGCTATGTTCTGGTCTATGTTACGACACGGGTATTTGCCGGAGCCAAGGAGGTCGCGGGTCTCTTGTTCGCGAAACCTACCCTTTTCAACGAGAAGGAAGTTGTCGATGAGAACGCCTTCCTCTTCGATATGTTTACTGTCTGGTGGGGAAGATCCGGGGGTCCTTCCACCAATGTCGGCGTGGTGGCCTCTGGAACCCAGGTAAAAGAGGACTTCTTTTTCCTCACTGTCAAACACAGGGGTGATGACGGTGACATCAGGCAGATGTGTTCCACCGTTGTACGGCGCGTTAAGCATGAAAACGTCGCCTGGTTGCATGGAAGAGCTGTTCTCCCGTATCACCGTTTTTATCGATTCTCCCATGGAGCCGAGATGGACAGGAACGTGGGGGGCGTTGGCCACGAGATTACCGTCCTGGTCAAAAAGGGCACAGGAGAAGTCGAGACGCTCCTTGATGTTGACGGAGTATGAGGTGTTGGCGAGTGTTGCGCCCATCTGTTCAGCAATGGACATGAAAAGGTTGTTGAACACCTCAAGCATCACCGGGTCTGCTGTGGTTCCTATGGCGTATCGTTTTGGGCGGTGGATATATCTTTCAAGGATGAGGTTGTCGCGTTCGTCGATGGCGGCTTTCCAGCCAGATTCTACCACCACCGTTCCGGTCTTCTCAGCTATGATAGCAGGACCTTGGATTTGCTGATCTGATGAAAGATTATCCCGTTGGTAAAGTGGCGCTGTGACCTGTAGGTCTGCAGAAATCATCTCAACTGCGTCATCTTGTTCACTCTGTCCTGTGGGAGTAGATTGGACAAGAATGTTATTGTTAACAACCGATTCGCAATTGCCGACACCTTCAACGGAGAGGGCTTCAAGAATGAGTTTTCTCTCTTTTGCTATAAATCCAAAGCGCTGGAGGTGAGCTTGCTCAAAACTTTTCTGCATACTCTCAAGTGGCGCGATATCAACCAATAGACTACTGTCGGTTCCTTCGTAACGGATGTGGCCTTTTTGGATTATTTCGATCTCTTTTTCGTCAACACCCTGGGCTGAGATTTCTTTTCGTATCTCCTCAATAAACGGTTTGCAGTGTTCAGCAACGTGTTCAAGGGTGTCCATGGTTAGACCCAGTTCAAGTTGGCTTTCACGCATGGCGCGAATGTCAGCAAGGCCCATGCCGTATGCAGAAAGGACACCTGCAAAGGGATGGATGAACACCTTTTTCATTCCAAGGGCGTCGGCCACGAGACAGGCGTGTTGTCCACCTGCTCCCCCAAAACAGTTGAGGGTGTATTCCGTTACGTCATATCCCCTTTGGACAGATATTTTTTTAATGGCATTGGCCATGTTCTCCACAGCAATCCTGAGAAAACCTGCTGCAATGTGCTCAGGTGGTTGGGGTTCTTGTCCTGTGCTTGCGGCGATTGTTTGTGCAAGTTCGTTGAATTTCTGGCGGACGACGTCTACGTTGAGGGGTTCGTCACCATTCGGGCCAAAGACTTCAGGGAAATATTTTGGCTGAATTTTTCCAAGCATGACGTTGCAGTCGGTAACGGTGAGTTCTCCTCCGCGTCTGTAGCAGGCCGGACCAGGGTTTGCCCCAGCAGACTCAGGTCCTACCCGGTATCTGGACCCGTCGAAATTGAGGATTGACCCTCCGCCTGCTGCAACGGTATGGATATGCATCATGGGAGCGCGCATACGGATTCCTGCCACCATGGTCTCGAAACTTCTTTCGTACTCGCCGTTATAGTGGGCGACATCGGTGGAGGTCCCTCCCATGTCAAAACCGATAAGTTTATTGTCGCCTGCCATCGTGGCAGTTTTAACCATGCCCACAACGCCTCCGGCAGGCCCTGAAAGGATGGCATCTTTACCCTGGAACAGTTTTGCGTCGGTAAGCCCACCGTTTGACTGCATGAACATCAGTTTCGGACCGGCCTCCTCGGTGCAATTGAGCTGGTTCGCAACAAGATCTACGTAACGGCGTAAAATTGGCGAGAGATAGCTGTCCACAACGGTGGTGTCGCCGCGGGATACCAGTTTCATGAGGGGGCTGACTTTATGGCTGGTGGAGATCTGGGTGAAGCCAATCTCTTCTGCGAGCCCTGCGATCTGCTCTTCATGGTCGGTAAAGCGGTAGCCGTGCATCAGGACGATGGCAATTGCCCGAATTCCATTGTCATAAGCTTGTTGTAAGCCCTGTCGTGCATTTTGGATTCTCAGTTCATGTATGATTTCACCGGTTGCGGAAACCCTTTCGTCGATTTCTACTACGTCCTCATAGAGCATTTCCGGAAGGATAATATGTCTGGCAAAAAGATCAGGCCTGGTCTGGTATCCAATACGCAGGGCGTCGCCAAAGCCTTTGGTGATCGCGAGAAGGGTTCTGTCGCCTTTTCGCTCAAGAAGGGCGTTGGTCGCAACAGTGGTCCCCATTTTTACAGAGTCAATAATGGTGTCTGGAATTTGGTCGGAGGGAGAAAGCCCAAGAATCTCACGGATTCCCTGTACGGCTGCATCATCATATTTTTCAGGGTTTTCAGAGAGGAGTTTATGGGTGATGAGTTCGCCACTTGGCTTTTTGGCAACTAAATCAGTGAATGTCCCGCCTCGATCAATCCAAATCTGCCACTGTGTCATGGGTGTCTCCCCTTATTGATTCTGATAATTCGTTGATATTTCGTGTTATTGTATTTGGTGTATAACAAAAATGTATTGCATTTTGAAAATTTGTCGATAAAATGTCATTATCAGGAAATAATGGCAAGTATGTGATAAAAAGTCAACGCTCTTGTTTACCTTCCCGATTTTCTGTACAAATACTTAAAACGTACACATGTGGAGTTGAGATAGAAGAAGTCATTAAAAACAAACAACGAGAGGGTGGGTCTATGAAGATCGGAAAACAATTGGTTTCGACACTGACAGGTATAACCGTAGGTTTGAGTGTAAGCTGTGGTGCGATGGCGGCAACGTGGGACATGCCGACCCCATATCCTGACAAAACCTTCCACACCCAGAATATCGCAGCTTTTGCTCAAGAAGTTGATGCTGCCACCGGTGGCGAGCTGAAAATCAATATCCACTCAGCCGGATCACTATTCAAGCATCCGGAAATCAAGAATGCCGTACGTGGTGGTCAGGTGCCGGCTGGTGAATTTTTTCTCTCACTGCTTTCCAACGAACATGCGGCCTTTGGCGCGGATTCTCAACCGTTTCTCGCTACCAATTATGACGATGCCAAAAATCTGTGGGAAGCCCAGAGGCCAATAGTTGCAACACTTCTTGATAAACAAGGCCTCATGCCACTATTCTCGGTTCCGTGGCCACCTCAGGGATTGTATACAAAAAAAGAAATAAAGACAGTTGCTGATTTAAAAGGAATAAAATTTAGAGCATATAATGCAACCCTGGAGCTCTTTGCTAATAAAATTGGCGCGGCTCCAACCCAGGTTGAAGTGCCAGATATCCCGCAGGCATTTGCTACCGGGCGTGTCGAGGCCATGGTAACGTCACCATCGACAGGAGCCAATTCCAAGGCGTGGGATTTTGTGACTCATTACACAGATATCCAGGCCTGGTTGCCCAAAAACATAGTTGTTGTCAATAAAAAAGCCTTTAGAAAGCTCGACAAGAAGACTCAGGATGCAGTGCTTGCAGCGGCCAAGGCTGCTGAGGTCAGAGGCTGGGAGATGAGTAAGAAAGAGACTGCAGAAAAAACCGCCATTTTAAAAGAGAACGGTATTGTGGTTGTTGCACCAAGTGCAGAACTTATGTCAGGACTTAAAGAAATTGGTGCGGAAATGATCGTTGAGTGGAAAAAGTCAGCAGGTGCAGAGGGTGAAGCGCTGTTGAAGGCGTATCAGGCAAAATAATATCGCCGGGCTATTATGTTATGATTTGAAGAAGATGGGCTCTGTCCGTCTTCTTCACGTTTTCGTTTATTGCAAAGTGCGTTCAACGCTTTGTTCTGTTGGTCTAACCCGGATTTCCCACCAACAAAGTTTTTCGTAGGTCGAGACACCGGGCATGAAGCTGTAATAATCTACCGGAGTCTTCGCTACCTGCAAATGCTCGGTAACGAAGCAGCTGCGGATAAATCTGTTGGCCCGAAGGGTGAACTTTTTGATTTGAAACGAAAAACACCCTGATAATTAAGAAAGTCATTTTTAAACTATAAAAACAAACAATTGAGTTTCAAATCAAAAAGTCATGAGAAATTCGGGCTAATGGGAGAATAGATGCGTTACCTGCTGGATACCCTATATAAATCGAGTGGCTGGCTTGCCGCGGCCTGTATTGGTTCAATCTGTCTTCTGGTTCTTTCTCAGGTGGTCCTTAATATTCTGGACCGTGTGAGTAGTTTGATCCGTGGCAGTGCCATTGGCCTTACAATTCCGTCGTATGCTGATTTTACGGGTTTTCTACTCGCAGCGGCATCCTTTTTGTCCCTTGCATACGCCCTCCGGGAAGGTTCGCATATTAGAGTTGTTCTTGTGCTCGGCCATCTTCCAGAGAAGTTACGCAAGCTGGCTGAGGTCTGGTGTATAGGCTTTGCCTTGTTCATTGCAGGCTATTTTAGTTGGTATACGGCAAAGCTGACACTTGAATCATATACCTATCATGATCTCTCCTCGGGGATGATTGCAGTACCCATCTGGATTCCTCAGTCATTTATGTTACTGGGCCTTGTGATTCTCTCTATCGCACTACTCGATGAGCTTGTGACAGTATTGTGCGGGCGAGAGCCTGGCTATGCAGCAAAAGGAGAAAAGCTACTTGCTGATGAAAATGGTTCTATCAGTGGTATTAACGTTGAAGGGGAGTTGTAAAACATGTCTGAAATAACACTCACACTCGTTCTTCTTCTGTTTCTGTTTTTCCTGCTGGCAAGTGGTGTCTGGGTTGCTTTTTCACTTATGGCGGTGGGCATGGCAGCCCTTGCTCTGTTTTCTGAAGCCCCCATTGGCGAGGTGATGGCCACCACCGTGTGGGGGGCAAGTAATAGCTGGGCGTTGGCAGCTCTACCTCTTTTTATCTGGATGGGGGAGATTCTTTTCAGATCAAAACTCTCCGAAGACATGTTTTCTGGGCTGTCTCCATGGCTCACGCATTTGCCTGGAAGGTTGCTTCATGTGAACATTCTTGGATGCGGAATATTTGCAGCGGTATCGGGTTCTTCGGCTGCAACTGCCGCAACAATAGGTAAGATGTCAATTCCGGAACTTTCAAGAAGAGGCTACCCTGAGTCCATGATGCTGGGCACCCTTGCCGGGTCCGCCACCCTTGGGCTACTCATTCCACCCTCTATTATTCTTATTGTTTATGGGGTGGCAACTGAACAGTCTATTGCCAGGTTATTTATAGCAGGAGTCTTGCCTGGTCTCATGCTGGTGACTCTTTTTATCGGATATGTGATTGTCTGGTCCCTGCTTCATAAAGATCAGATACCAGCAGGTGAGGAGAACTTTACATTTGCTGAAAAAATAAATGCCTCAAAAAGTCTGATCCCTGTTCTCCTTCTTATCCTCGGTGTTATTGGTTCAATTTATTCCGGTATCGCGTCACCTACTGATGCTGCCGCGGTAGGTGTTGTGCTCGCCCTCGTTCTTTCCTGGTATACAGGTTCGCTGACAAAAAAGAATTTTCTGGACAGCCTCATGGGGGCCACAAAAACATCGTCCATGATTGCTTTCATTCTTGCGGGTGCCGCCTTCTTGACAGTTGCCATGGGGTTTACCGGAATTCCTAAGGTGCTTGCAACATGGATTGGCGCGATGGAACTTTCTCCCTATGCGCTTCTTTTTGCCCTCACTCTCTTTTTTATCGTTATGGGTTGTTTCTTAGATGGCATATCGGTCGTTGTGCTGACCACATCGGTGATTATGCCCATGGTGGATCAGGCGGGGATTGACCCTCTGTGGTTTGGTATCTTTGTGGTAATCGTCGTGGAAATGGCGCAGATCACACCACCCGTAGGGTTTAATCTGTTTGTGATTCAGGGCTTAACCGGGGTGGATATCTTAAAGGTTGCTTTGGCGGCACTGCCATTTTTTCTACTGCTGCTCTTAGGGCTTGGCCTGATCGTAATTTTCCCGCAGATTGTAACAGTCCTGCCGGATATGATGGGTAATTGATATTACAGCGAGGCTGCCGCTCTGGATGCCTGGTCATAGAGGCCAGACATCAATCGTAAGAGAGCAGCGGTCTGGCTCATCTCGGACCCGTCTTTGATGAGGTTTCTGTAAGAGGAGGTGAGGCATTGTTCCCTGATTTCCCGGTATTTATTGCACGCGTCCTGGCCTTCAGTTGTGGTGGTGTAATAGATTTCTTTACCTTTTTTTTCTCTCTCAACAAGTCCGTTTTTGACAAGTTTCTTGAGCGAATAGTTTACGGTATGGTGGTCTTCCACGTGGAGTACAAAGCAGATGTCAACAAGTCGCTTTTGTCTGTTGCGGTGGTTAACATTGTGCAGTACCAGAACGTCCAGTGAGCTAAAGTCTGCATAGCCTGCAGCGTGCATGCAGCGTACCATCCACCGGGTAAAACCATGGTGGGCTATGATCATCCCGTATTCAAATTCACTGAGCGGCCAGGAGTCACTGGATGCGAGGTGTTCGGAAGAGACAATTGGGGCAAATGCCGGATCTACTGGTACTTCAGGATCATTGCTCATAATGTGTTCTCACAAATTTGACTACCATTAGGGTGATTCTATCTTTTTTGGCGATTACTTTTTATTATCTTCTTTCATGAGCTTGTAGTTGATGGAGTCAATCAGTGCCTGCCAGCTTGCCTCGATAATATTTACAGAAACGCCTACCGTTCCCCAGTTAGACTCATGATCTTTACTCTCAATTAAGACCCGGACTCTGGCATGGGTGCCATGCTCTCCGGTGAGGACCCGTACCTTGTAGTCGAGAAGTTCCATCTCTTCAAGGATCGGGTAATAACCGACGAGGGCCTTTCTGATAGCGGCATCAAGAGCATTAACAGGACCATCACCCATGGCAGCGGTATGGACCTCATTGCCACCGATAAAAAGGCGTATGGTCGCTTCTGTGAGCGGTGGTTTGTCCATCCGGTACTTATGGTTCATCACCCGAAAACTTTCAAACTTGAAATAGTTTCTTTGCAAGCCCATGGCCCTTCGCATGAGTAACTCAAAGCTTGCCTCGGCACCTTCATATTGATACCCCAGATTTTCAAGCTCTTTGAGTTCAGCAATAATCGTTGAGAGGACAGGGTCGTTTGGTTTAATTTTAAGCTTCCACTGTTTTGCCTTGTGGAGGATGTTGGACCGTCCGCTTTGATCTGATATGAGAATTCGTCTGAAATTACCGACCTTATCAGGGGTAATATGTTCGTAGGTGACTGGATTATTTTTAACAGCACTCACATGAATTCCACCTTTGTGGGCAAAGGCTGACTCGCCGACATAGGGTTGGTATCGGTTGTGAGGGAGGTTGGCCAGTTCATTTATGAGTCTTGATGTTGAATGAAGCCTGTCTATATGTTTTCGTACCTCGCAGTCAACCCCAAGTTTAAATACCAGAGCGGGGATGATAGAGGTGAGGTTGGCGTTACCGCACCGTTCCCCAAAACCATTAATTGTTCCCTGAACCTGGTCAACCTTTGAGGCGGACACGGCGATAAGGGAGTTTGCAACTGCAGTTTCGGAGTCGTTGTGAGCGTGTATTCCGATTTTGGCTTTTTTGCCTAACTGCGTAAGGTATGAATGTACCTTGTCTATGATAGGTGGAAGTTCGTGGGGCAGGGTTCCACCGTTAGTGTCGCAGAGGATAAGAGTTTCGGCACCGCCATTAACAGCGCTTACCAGGGTTTTTAGGGCAAATTCCTCATTTGCCTTAAAACCGTCAAAAAAGTGTTCGGCGTCATAAAAGAGGTGATCAACATGGGGACGAAGGAAGGCAAGGGTGTCCTCAATGATCTGTAGATTGTCCTGCAGTTCAATATGGAGTGCGTCTTTTACGTGGATATCCCAGCTCTTGCCAAAAATGGTTATGACAGGCGTGTCCGCTGCGAGAAGCGCAAGTAGGTTGGGGTCTTTGTTCGGGCTATTCTTAAAATGCCTCGTTGAACCAAATGCTGCCAGTCTCGCGTGTTTGAGGGGTACCGTTTTCATCCTCAAAAAATATTCGGCGGAGATGGGGTTAGAGCCGGGCCAGCCACCTTCAATATAGTCAATTCCAAGTTTGTCGAGGGCGATGGTGATTCGAACTTTATCGTCAACCGAGAGGTTGAAGTTTTCAGCCTGGGTGCCATCGCGTAGTGTTGTATCGTAGAGCTCAACAGTGTGGGTCATGTTCTTCCTTTAAACGTGGATCGAAAAATATCAATGAAACGAGCATCGGATTTTAGTGCCTTACTCCAGAAAACCTGTCATAAAAAACAAGAAAGATGGAACTTAATTTGAAATTAAGTAGTTAAGATAACCTCCATGGCACTTATCCTGGCTTATTTCCCGTTTACCGGGGTTGATCGATAATATAAAATGTAAAATTGAACAGTACACAATAAAAGACTTAGAAAGAAAAAGCAAAACCTTAAAAATTACAATGTGCAGGTCTGTAAAGGTGGAATAGGAAGGTTAGAACAGGGGTTTGTAGGCTGGAGCGAGGGAGATGAAGGGGTAAAAAAAAACACCCACCCGAGAAGCTCGGGTGGGTGAGTTCAGCTTAACTTAGCCGCCAAAGAAAAGGTTTGGCAGAAAAGTAACAATGATAGGGAAGAATCCCAGGATAACAAGCCCTAAGATCTGCAATCCTACAAAAGGCATGATCCCTCTGTAGATATGTCCCATGGTGTAACCCTCTGGTGCCACACCCTTGAAGTAGAAGAGTGCATAACCAAAAGGAGGTGTGAGAAAGGAGGTCTGCAGGTTCACACAAAGAAGGATAGAGAACCAGAGTGGATCAAAACCAATCTCGGTGGCAATAGGCATAAAGATAGGAACAGTAACGAGCAGAATAGCGGCCCAGTCAATGAACATACCCATAATAAAGACGATGCCCATCATGATGAAAAGGACCATCCATTTGCTCAGACCTGAACCAACCAGAACATCAGCCACAACATCACCGCCGCCCATTGATAGGAATACGGTGGAGAAGAATTTACCACCGATAAAAAGCATCATAACCATGGAGGTTGTAGACATGGTGGCGTGGGCGGATTCTTTCAATACGGTCCAGTTGAATTTTCCGTTGGCTATAGCCAGAATAAGGGCGCCAAGCGCACCAAGAGCTGCAGCCTCAGTTGGTGTCGCAACACCTGCGAGGATGGTTCCCATAACGGCGAGGATAAGAGCCATTGGTGGGATCAGAGATTTCAGGGTGAGTATAATCTTCTTGGATACAGTCCACTTGGAGGCCTCTTCTTTTGAGATAGGAGGCCCGAGGGATGGGTTGATGTTACAGCGAATCAGTATGTAGATAAAGTACAGTGAAGCGAGAAGAAGACCTGGTAAAATTGAACCGGCAAAGAGGTTACCTACTGAGGTCTCTTTCATGCCTGTCAAGCCACCGTACACAACCATCATGATAGAAGGTGGAATGAGAATACCGAGGGTACCTGCGGCACAGATGATACCTGCAGACATCTCTTTTTGGTATCCCTTTTTCATGAGTGCAGGGGTCGCAAGCAGCCCCATGGCAACAACGGAGGCTCCGATGATACCAGTGGTTGCCGCAAAAACGGTACAGACCACAACAACGGCCAGGCCAAGTCCACCTTTGAGTCCACCAAGGACGACAAAAAGCGTCTCAAACAGCTCGTCGGCAACTTTTGATCTGTCGAGAAGCTGAGCCATGAGAATAAAGAGAGGAATGGCGACCAGAACATAGTTGTTCATGAGGCCCCAGGTGTTATTGGCAAACATGTCAAAGAGGCCAACAATGTCTCCGCCGTTGTCAATAAGACCAAAGAGGGTTGCAACTGCAGCAAGGGTATAGGCCAGTGGATGGCCCAGCGTAATAGCAAGAATAAGTGTGCCAAACATGGCCACTGTAAGCATTTCAGTACTCATGGTTAACCTCTATTTATCGTTGTTAAAAAGAACCTGCAGGTCTTTTATGAGATTGGAAATACCCTGCAACAGTAACATGGCGAAACAGAGGGCCATAATAATCTTAAAGGGGTAGATAATAGGAGCCCAGCTCGTGGAGTTCCTTTCCAGCCCTTCAACGGAGCTGATGGCAAACTTGCTGGCAGAAACGGTCATACAGATCATAACTGGCAGAAATAAAACGAGTGTGGTCAGTGCGGCAAGTGCAGCCCGAACCTTTTTCGGTGCGAGTGAAGAAAAGATATCAACCTGTACGTGTGCTTTTTTGACGTCCGTATAGGAAATACCAAACATATAGTGCATACCATACAAAAAGGCGGTGGCCTCAAATCCCCAGGTGGTCGGAGCGTTGAAACCGTAACGCATAATAACTTCGTATATGACAACACCCAGTAGGGGGAATATAAGCATTGAAGTTATTTCACCCTGTTTCGTGGTGAATGTGTCAATGCCTTTAGCTAGTTTTGAGAACATCACAGAATCCTTGTAGTCACATGATTTAACGAACCCCGGTAAACGGGAAGTTATCCAGGGTAAGTAGCTTCACGAAATTCACTCGTGAGAAAAACTGTACGGTTCAACTTCGAATGAATTTAGTGAAGGTACTAATGGGCCTGGTCTAGCAGCCCTCTCTGATGGTATAGAGAGGGCATTGTCAAACGTTTGTTGAAACGAAAAAAATACTACGACTTACTCAGTGATTTTACCTGTGATGTAAGTCTCATATGGCCATGGAGTAGCACCACTACGTGCTTCACGCCATACGGAGTATTCTTGGATGAATGCTTCCTGGCTGTCGAGAGCTTTTTTGACATCTGGGTATTTAGCTTTTACGCCATCAAGATACGTTTTTGAAACCTTACGGAACTCAACGAGAGTATCGACGTCCATCTTAACGATTTCAACTTTTTCTTGGAATTTGATGAGTGCTTCAGCGTTCAGAGCGTTAATCCAGTTATAAGACCATGCCTGGGTTTCAGCTGCAGCGATTTTAACAATCCACTGAAGGTCTGCTGGAAGTGCTTCCCATGCGTCCTTGTTGATCATGAGGTCGCACTGGAATCCTGGCTGGTGAACACCAGGCTGGATAACATATTTGGTGATATCATCAAAACCCATTGGGTAGTTGATAGCAGGTACAGAGTACTCAGCTGCATCAATAACACCACGCTCAAGTGCGAGGTAAACCTCACCACCAGGGAGTGGAGATACGGAAGCACCGAGGCTGTTCATGATGTCCATGTACCAACCTGGGGTACGAAGACGCATACCTTTGAAGTCAGCCATGGTGGTAGCTTTCTTGTTAGAAAAAAGTCCCATTTCCTGGCCAGTTTGACCAGCAGGAAAAGAAATGATATTAAATGGTGCATACAGTGCGTTTAACTGCTCCATGCCACCTTTTTCGTACATCCAGATGTTGTATCCTTCAGCGTCAAGACCAAATGGAACAGAACCAAATGCAACAAATGCTTCGTTCTTACCTTTCCAGTACAGTGGAGAAGCATGAGCAATCTGTGCGGAACCTTTAGAAACTGCATCAAAAGACTGCATTGCAGGAACGAGTTCGCCAGCAGAGAATGGCTTAATGTCAAGGCGACCAGCGGATGCAAGTCTTACGGAATCAGCAAAGTGAGTTGCCATGTCGAAAAAAAGCAGACCTTTAGACCATGGCATAACCATTTTCCACTTAACCTTCTCAGTAGATGTCTCAAATTTGACTCTTTTTGCTTCTGCGTGGCGTGGGTCACTACCAAATTTTTCGCGCTTGGCAGCGTTTGCTGTGCTCAGGGTAAGCCCTGTGGTCAGCAACAGAGTGAGAGCGATTGCAAAAAATCTTTTCATTTGTAACTCCTCTTTTGATCTTTGTTTTAACAGTGGCATTTGAAGGTGCCACTATCAGCCTTACCGGTCGAACTGATAACATAATTGGTTGACAGACGAATTGGTAGTACCAATTTTTTATCATATTCAGAAAAAGTGTCAAGAAAAAACTTGCTGACATCCGTAAACTCTGATAAATAAAAGGTTCAGAGGGTGGTCGTGCTCTTTATATTTAGATTGCACAACTCTTGGAATTTGTGAGTCAAATGGTCATACCAATACGGTTTCCGACTATTTTAATTAAATATCACTGAAAAATAAGTCCATGAAATACTCTGAGAAAGGGGTTTTGAATGTTTGTTCTCTCTGATGGTGGGCTGGCTAAAAACCAATTGATGCATTGGTGGAGTACACGTGCTGTGTTGTTGTCATTGCAGGGAAAAATAAAAATATAGGGTTGAATAAAGTTGCATTTGTCGGGTCTTTTACATACCCTGTTTGGCTAATGTCGTTGAGTTGTCGTGTTGGGAAATCAGTGCAGAAAATAGTGAGTTGCACAGTGTAGGATGGTTGGACCTTTTCTGTTTGTTATGAAATGTGCCACTGTTGTCAATTTTAGAATAGTAGATAATAATGATTCTTAAACCGATAAAACCAAAGCGTATTTCAGATCAGGTCTTTGAACAGATTCGCGAGTTGATTTATAAAGGTGAATTTAAGCCGGGGCAGCAGATATTACCTGAGCGAGAGCTAGCCCAATCGATGGCGGTAAGCAGGACCTCTGTTAGAAACGCCATTAATAAGCTAGTTACCATGGGGCTATTGGAGCATAGGCAGGGGCAGGGGACGTTTGTTAGTTCTCCAGAGCGCCGTGAAGGAAACCCACTGGCTGCTGTTATGGGGACAGATGAAGCGACACTGGATGATTTGCTGGAAGTGCGTATGGGGCTGGAATGTAATGCTGCTATGCTTGCTGCGCAGAGGGCCACTGAAACCGATATCATTGCCATCAGGAAAAGCCTTGTTGAGATGGAAGAAGATCTTGCTGCTACGGACAAGATTGGTACAGGGCCTGATGCTGCATTTCATATGGCCGTGACGTTCTCAACCAAGAATCCGGTACTGATTCATCTGATGAGAAATTTTTACGATTTTCTTTTTGTGGGAATCAAGAAGAACCTGACCCATATGTATCTTGATCGGGATGCTCTGGAGGATGTTATTGTGCATCATAAAGAAATCTTTGCTGCTATTGAGCGTCGCGCACCTCAAGACGCGTACGATGCCATGCAGAATCATATCATGTTTGTTATGGATTATTTCAAGAATAGAAATGGTTGAGAGGTAAGCTCAGAAAGAGCAGGCCCTGAAGTTGCCAATGAAAAAAAATCCCCGTTTGTGTCACAAACGGGGATTTTTTTATATAGCCCGGAGATCTCACCACCAAAGTTTTTCGCAGGTCGAGACACCGGGCATGAAGCTGTAATAATCTACTGCAAATGCTCGGTAACGAAGCAGCTGCGGATAAATCTGTTGGCCCGAAGGGTGAACTTTTTGATTTGAAACGAAAAACACCCTGTTAATTAAGGACGTCATTTTTAAACCATAAAAACAAACAATTGAGTTTCAAATCAAAAAGTCATGAGAAATTCGGGTTAGGGCCAGCAGTTACTGGAATCCGTAAAATCCAGGAAAAACGACAATAGTGAAAAGTACAAACATCTGAATCAAAATAAATGGGATGACCCCACGATAAATATCCACCGTCCTCACCTCAGGCGGACAGACTCCTTTGAGGTAAAAAAGAGAGAAACCAAAGGGTGGAGTGAGAAATGATGTTTGCAGGTTCATGGCAATAAGGATTGCATACCAGAGTGGATTAATGCCGATGGCCTCTGCTATGGGAAGAAGGATAGGTACAACAATGTAAGATATCTCAATGAAATCAATGAAGAAACCAAGAGCCATAATGGCAAGCATTGAGAGTATAAGGAATGTCCATTTCTGACCCGGAAGGTTAGTGAGTGCGTCTTCAACTATGTAATCCGCTCCGCTGTAGACAAACACCATGGAAAAAGCTGTTGCTCCGATGAGTATGGCAAAGACCATGGCGGTAATCTTGACGGTTTCGATGGCCGCTTCATCAACGATCTTCCAACTGAGCTTTTTGTACATTGCCGCTAATACCACGGCACCTACGCTACCCACTGATGCTGATTCGGTGGGTGTTGCTATCCCTACGAAAATCGAGCCGAGCACGAGAATGATAAGGGTCAGCGGAGGAAAAATAGCAAGAATTGCCCTTTTGACATTGCCAGCACGACTACCTGTCTGAGGAGGTAGCGGCGGGGCGACCTCTTTATTAAAAAAAGCTAAGACCAGTATATAAATGATGTATAAGGCAACCAGGAGAAGTCCCGGGCCCACTGCTGCCTGAAAGAGGTCTCCCACGGGCTGTTGGAATACATCGCCAAGGATAATGAGCACAATTGACGGAGGAATAATTTGTCCAAGAGTTCCTGCCGCACAGATTGTACCCGTTGCAAGTTTCTTGGAGTAACCATATTTGAGCATGACAGGAAGTGATATAACACCCATGGCAACAACGGACGCACCAACTACACCGGTGGATGCGGCCAGAAGTGTTCCAACCAGCACGGTGCTCACTGCAACGCCACCGCGCACCCTGCCAAACAAGGTACCCATGGCCTCAAGTAAACGTTCTGCCAATTCCGATTTTTGCAGAACGATCCCCATGAAGATAAAAAGTGGAATTGCCATCAAAATCGTATTGTTCATGATGGCGTAAATCCGAAACGGCATCATGGAAAACA
This sequence comes from Desulforhopalus sp., assembly GCA_047619065.1. Lineage (GTDB taxonomy): Bacteria > Desulfobacterota > Desulfobulbia > Desulfobulbales > Desulfocapsaceae > Desulforhopalus_A. The sequence goes on along the minus strand of JBLHNA010000017.1, from coordinate 68,498 downwards.
TCTGAAGAAACTCTTCTGAGATGGCTACAAAGGCAAGGTCGGGAGCAAGTTCAATAATCGTTGCGAAGATTCCAAAGAAGATGGAAACCGAGCCAAAGGTAAATGCTACAGGGTAGCCTATGGATAACATGGCAAGAGCGGCAAAGAACATGATTATGCCAATCATTTGCCCACCTCCTTTGCTGTGGTGAGCTGTTTGCCGCTTTCACGCCTGTAAAGATTTATATTTTTTATTGTGTAACCAATTGAGCTATAGATAAGCAGAAGAAAGGCCAAAGGAATCATACCTTTGATAACCCATCTGAACGGGAGTCCTCCCGGGTCTTCTGAAATTTCATTGATATCATAGGCATCTTTGACGAAGTCAAAGGAACCGAAAAAAATAAGAAGCGCGAGTGGTAATAAAAAGAAAATAGTCCCGATGATATTGATAGCGGCCTTTTTCTTTTCCGGGTACCTGTCATAGAGAAAATCTACACGAACATGACCTTCATCAAGAAGAGCAACTGAAATGCCAAAGAGAATGACGATGGAAAAGAGATGCCATTCCATCTCCTGCATTCCAACCGAGCTGTTACGAAAAAAATAGCGCATGATGACATCAAAAAACACATTAAGTGCCATCAGCATAAGTACTATGGAAAGGATTTTACCCAGTATGCGGTTTATCCGCATGAAAAACTGTTCAGCTTTAATCAACATACTTCTACTCCTACCTCATTTTTCAATGGCAATGCTTTGTTTCATGTCTTCCGTATTGCATGGGAGGTGTTGGAAACAAGGAAATAATAAAAAGAGACCGCCCCTCCACAATGTGTGTGGAAGGGCGGTCGTACTGCTTTGTATCACAGGGTAGATACTTACTCCGCAACCATTTCTGAGGTCTGCAGGTAGTACTGGGTAGACATTTTGGTCCATTCCCTGGCTTTTTTCAAGTATGCTTTTTGTGAGTCATATACTTCTTTGAAGTCAGCGTTTTCTGCAGCATAACCCTCCATAACCTCATCGGTGGCCTTTTTCATGGCCTGCAGAACTTCTTTAGGGAAGATTTTAACTTTGATGTTTGGAAACTCTTCCTTCATTTTGGCCCATGCAACAGCGCTCATATTGAAATTGTCGCTGAACATGTCTGCAGAAACAGCCAGCATAGCAGTTTTGAGAATGGTCTGGTATTCGAGAGGAAGTTTGTCGAATTCTTTTTTGTTGATCAAAAACTGCATGTCTGATGCTGGTTCATGCCAGCCGGCGTAGTAATAAGGTGCTACTTTATGAAAGCCCATCTTAATATCCATACCAGGACCGACCCATTCAAGTGCATCGATGGTTCCACGGTCAAGTGCAGTGTAGAGTTCGCCCGGTGGAATGTTGGTTACATTTACCCCAAGTTTGGCAAAAACTTCCCCTGCAAGTCCGGGAATACGCATTTTAAGACCTTTGAGATCGTCAAGTGAATTGATTTCTTTACGAAACCAACCACCCATCTGAACACCTGTGTTTCCACCAGGAAATGAGTAGATGTTAAATTTATCGAAGGTTTTTTGCTGCAGTGCCATACCTTCGTCATAGTAGAGCCATGCTGCCTGTTCTGCTGCAGTCATACCAAAAGGGGTCGTTGTAAAAAATACAGATGTTATATCCTTTCCCTTCCAGTAGTACGCTGCAGAGTGGCCCATTTCGTACTGGCCGCCTTTCACCATATCAAGAATTCCAAGAGGAGCCTTATGCTTTTCAGAACCTTCAACCCGAATAGTGAAGTTCCCGTTGGTCATTTCTTCAACCATTTTGGCAAGTTTGGGGCCAGGTGAGGCTAGTGGGGTAAGGGTGCTTGACCACGTCAATGCCATTTTCCAACGGATTTTTTTGGCTGCCATTGCGGGCGTGGCCAGCATAGCGATAGCGGCAAGCGCCAGGGCTATTTTCCCAACACGTTTCATATTCTCCTCCAATGCTTAAATATATGTGTTCCCCGATAGTGGGGTAGGTTTGCATACATGTACTCATGTGCGAAAAGACTACAGTATGAAAAACGGTTAATCAGATTGAATATATGTAATACGTTACCAGCATTATATCAATACCATAAAGCTGTAGGCCCTATAGGGGTTGGAAAATTTGGGTTTACGATATTTTTACCTAACGTGTTGAAATTTTTTGTACCCAACGTCCATTGTTGGGTATGTGGTGGTAATATCAGTGGGTTGAACTTTGTCCGTTATTGGCGGCCGTCGCTGTTTATTGACCTCAGTGTTCAGGGTGATCGTGATAGAAATTGCAATGCTCATGGAAGTTGGAAGAAATAATGCAAGGTCTGTCTCAGGTCGTACGCTTGAGAACTTGACCACTATCGTGAATCGATATAATATGTAAATATATCGATATATCAATAGGTTTTCCTAACTAGTGCCTGTTTGTAGATGAGATTTTTTTTTCTAAATCGAGGCGCTCGATGAATTTAACCACAGGCATATAGTTGATATCTCGGAGTTTCGTGCCTTGCTTACCGGAGGATTAAAATTTTAGAGCAACGACGAGTTAGGGGAAAAGGGCTATTTATTGACTGACACTAACTATACCAAGGGTGTTTATGAACAGATCCGCCTATTTGACAACAGGTCTTGCAATCAAGGCACTGTCTCGTCTAACAAAGGCTGATATCGTTGTCCACGGCAAAGAGAACATCCCACCCGGGCCGACCATTTTTGTGATGAACCATTTCACTCGGGTCGAAACCATTATTTTGCCAAATTACATCTATGAACTCACCGGAAAACCTGCGCATTCACTGGCGGCCGCAAGTCTTTTTAAAGGTGGGTTAGAAAAAATTTTCGATCTTATAGGGGTCGTGTCAACAGCTGACCCACAACGAGACGAGCTTATCATCCAGAGTCTTCTGACTGGTAATGCAAATTGGATCATATTTCCTGAGGGAAGTATGGTGAAGACGAAGAAGATTGTGGACGATGGCAGGTATATGGTTGCTCACCCCGATGGCATGCGTGAGCCCCATACTGGAGCTGCGGCTCTTGCCTTAAGGGCGGAGCTGTTTCGCATGCAATTGGCGGAAAAAGAGGCAAAAGCCCCAGGGCAGTCAAATTGGATGCTTGAGTTTCTCGGTGTAAAGAACTATAGCGAAGTGGCTCAGGATGAGACGACTATCGTGCCTGTTAATCTTACCTATTATCCCATACGGGCTGCGGAAAATATTGCACTCAATATTGCTTCAAAACTTGTCAAAGATATGTCGGAAAGGATGGTTGAGGAGATTATGACCGAGGGCACGATGCTGCTTTCAGGAGTAGATATTGATATACGTTTTGGAAAACCTATCAGGATAAGCACCTACCTGAACGATGTTTGGATGGACACAGCTTTCACCGGTTTTGCAGTGGCGACAGAGATAAAGAGAGAGATGAAGGCGACCGCGTATAGTGTGATGCAGCGCTATATGGATGCAATCTATAGTTTGACTACAGTGAATCAGGAACATCTTTTTGCCTCCTTCCTTCGTTTATACCCGTTTGGACGATTGCCGGAGTCAGAATTCCGGAGCAGGGTGTTCTACGCAGTGTCGCTTATCGGAGATAAGGCCAAAGATCTGAATATATCATTGCACAAATCCCTCAAGTCTAGTCAGGCCCACCTGATCACCGATGATCGATATAAAAAGTATCAGAATTTTTTGCAGCTCGCCTTGGAAAAAGGAGTGGTTGTAAAGGATGGGAAATATCTGGTTCGCGATCGCTCCAAACTCTCAGTGCCTCTTAGTATGCATCGAGGCCGGATTAACAATCCTATTGAGGTTATGGCCAATGAGGTAGAACCTCTAAAAGATTTGCAAATTCTGGTAAAATCAATTGCCTGGCAGCCCAATACACTTATCAGGCATTCGGTGGCGCGCTATCTTTTGAAAAAGGATCAGGTTGCATACGATCTTGACTGTAAGAAATTTGGGCGTTTGGGAGATGGTGGACGCAGTTGTCCCGGCAGACCTTTTCTCTTGAGGGGTATCAGGCAAACAGGTGTTATCCTGGTGCATAGTTATCTCTCCTTACCTAAGGAAGTCGAAGATCTTGCAAAAGCTTTACGCAGAAGAGGGTTCTGGGTGTATGGTTTGCGTTTACCCGGCCATGGGACGTCTGCTGAAGACCTCTCTGGCAGAAAGTTTCATGAATGGGTTGAGGCGGTTGAATACGGATACATTCTTATGGGAACGTTTTGTAAAAATGTTGTTGTGGGGGGCGTGGGTGTTGGTGGAAGTCTAAGCCTTGATCTTGCCGCAAGAGTTCCTGATGTAAAAGGAACCTTTGCGATTTCTCCCCCCTTTACCCTGAAAGATTATTCGACAAATTTCATGCCTAGTCGTGATGGATGGAACAGAATGCTGAATAAATTGAACCAAGGGGAGGGCCAGCAAAAGTATCTTGAGTTCTCTCACGGTAACAGTCTTATTAACTATGTTGAAAATCCGGTGGAAGGGGTACGAGAACTCGGTGAGTATTTGGATTCCATAGCAAAAACATATCAGAATATCAAGCAACCCGTTTTTGTGGTTCAGGCTGATAGCAATCCGGTGGTGGACCCTGAAGGGTCTCGAAAAGTTTATGGTAAGGTCGGGTCTTCTGATAAAGAATTTTGTCTGCTCAGTTCTGGTGAACATGTACTCATTTATGGAGAAGGCGCACCCAAGGTGATCATGAAAATTGTCTCATTTATTGAAGGTTTATGATAGTATCTGTTCGTATAGGTCATTTATGAAGGTGGTAAAAAATCATAGTGAGGAAACAGAGTGGATGAGCTAACCGAAGAATCTGTCTGGCTGGAATATTACGATGCATTTTCTTATTTTACGCCTGATGCAGTGCGACCGCTATGTCATCCCAAAAAATGGTTACACTCTGGTGGAAGTGATAAATCAATTGTCCTGGTACATGGCTTGACTGATTGCCCTTATTCGATGCAGGCCATTGCACTGCATTTTTATCAAGAGCTAGGCTACGATGTGTACCTGCCTCTGTTGCAGTGCCATGGATTAAAGGATGCAAATGGAATGCGGGGGGTCCGACTCTCTGCATGGAAGGATAATGTGCATTTTGCTGTAGAGGCCGCAGCACAAGGAGGGCGTACTGTATCCATTGGAGGTTTGTCGACGGGTGGAGCTCTTGCCTTCTCTTTTGCGGCCTCCCACTCAAAAGTAGAAGGTGAATTGTATCTTTTTTCTGCAGCTTTCGGTCTGTATGGTGGCATAGGTAATCTGTTAACGCCCCTGCTGGAAGGCTTTTTGAAGTTACCGTTTATTCCGCTGTTGACAAGCGGTAGCTCCCTTGTTGTAGACAACCCATACAGGTATCGTCGGGTACCCTTTATAAGTGCGCGTGAACTGGTTTATTTGATGGACGAGAATAAGCTTCTGCTTCAGGCAATTAAAGATGGAAAGGCGTTTGACACAAGAGTTTTTTCTGCATGGTCAGAAGGTGATAGGGTGGTGCGAATTGATTTGCTCGCAGAGTTTGAGTCGATTTTGAAGGTGGGTCATTTTACTCCCTACATTATTCCTGAAAAAGCCTGTGTTGTGCACGCCTGTGTCGTGTTGGCAGAACAGGTCTTTGCCTGCGATAGTGGTCCTGGAGATTCTCCTATTGAACTTGCTAATCCTCATTTTTTCTTAATGTTGGACTCTCTGGACCGGTTTGAGGCGTCATAGAAAAAATGAAAATTTTGAGTTAGTTGGGCTATTCATGTTGAGATGTATCAAGCTTTTCGTTTTGTGTTTGCTCTGTAGTGGGAGTAGTCTCTGTTATGCTCTTGATCCAGATGAGGTTTTGGTCGTTGCGAATACGGAAATGGCAGGTAGTGTAGACCTTGCCAAGTACTACATGAAAAAGCGAGAGATCCCTGTCTCCCACCTCCTTAGTTTATCACTCAGTCTAGACGAAACCATGACAAGGCAAGAGTACGATGATGTCCTTGTTAAAGCCGTTTTGCAGTCACTGGAAAAGTTAAAACCTACGTCTCGTATTGCAGCTATAGTTCTTATCTATGGTGTGCCGTTAAAGGTCGCACCACCTTTGCCTGGTCGCGACACTCTTGATCGCATCCGTGAACAGCGTGAAAAGCGGGAGGCATTAGCCACAACCAGTGAGGAACATGTCCCTGAGGTGACTCGCTTGCGAAAGGATCTTGGAGAGAGTATCAGGACACTGCTCAACACGAATCAGCGGGCTGCTGTTGATTCTGAGTTATCTCTTGTTAAGGCGGGACAATATAATTTGGATGGGTGGATCAAAAATCCGTATTACCTTGGTTTTCAAGGCCAGGATTTTATAGCCACCAAAAATCAGGTGTTACTGGTTTGTCGCCTTGATGGCCCTGACGAAAAGACTGTATATCGCTTAATTGATGATAGCTTGTGGGCTGAAGAGAACGGACTGCAGGGACGGGCATATTTTGATGCACGCTGGCCGAAACCTCTGGAGTCAGAAGTTCTTGATGGCTACCGCCTGTATGATAATTTCCTGCACGAAGCGGCGAAAATTGCCAGGCAGAAAATGGAGGTTGTTTTAGACGAGACTGGCGGGCTCTTTCCCGAAGCGGCCTGTCCCGATGCCGCACTGTATTGCGGCTGGTACTCACTGAGTAAATATATTGATAGCTTTGAATGGCAAAGGGGGGCTGTCGGATACCATATTGCAAGCAACGAATGTAGTACTCTTCGTAAAAAAGAAAGTTCTGTCTGGTGTCTGAAAATGCTCGAAAAAGGTGTTGCTGCTACCATCGGACCAGTTTATGAGCCATACGTTCAGGGTTTTCCCGTTCCCCATGTGTTTTTTTATCAGCTGCTGGAGGGATACATGAGTCTTGGAGAGTCGTATCTCGTGTCACTGCCATATTTGTCCTGGCAGATGGTACTGATAGGCGACCCTCTGTATCAACCCTTTGAACCAGCTGAACCCGAAGTACTGGAGAAGAACGGACCCTGAAGTCTATATGGTGGCATGCGTATTAGTGCCTTACTCCTAAGAGCCTGTTATATAAAACAAGAAAACGGAGAGTATTCTTTTACCTTAATAACTGGAGGTTAGCAGCAAGGCACTTATACCCCTCAAGGGGGTACTGAACTAAGTCCCGGCTTATTTCCCGTTAACCGGGGTTAGTTTGTGTTTTCATACATGGTGTCAATCTCCTTTACCATGTGTCGTTCTATGGCCTTTCGTTTCATTTTCATGGTTGGTGTAAGTAGACCATCTTCAACGGTCCACGGTGAGAGGTTCAAGGTGAATTCTTTTATGAATGCAAAGCCCGGAAAACCACTCAGTAGTGTCTCGATTCTTTCATGAACAGCCTGTTTTACTTGGGGGAGCAAGATAGAGTCTGGGCTGGGGGTAACTCCAAGCTGCTCAGCCAAGTCCTCCCAGTAAAATTGATTGAGGACACAGATCAGCGTGAGATATGGGCGTCCTTCCCCTATGACCATATTGTGTTCAAACAGTGGATCGAGGCTGATCGCCATCTCCATTTCGGTTGGTGCGACCTTTTCTCCGTTGCTGAGGACTATTATTTCCTTAAGGCGGCCGGTGAGCCGGACATGATTGTCTTCGATTACCGCTTTATCACCTGTGTGTAGCCAGCCTTCACTGTCTATGATCTCATCTGTGGCACTCTGATTGTTCCAGTACCCTTGCATTACACAGGGACCTCTGACGAGTAGTTCGTCATTTTCACCAGTTGTAATCTCTATGTCGGTGAGAGGTCTACCAACACCATCTGGGCGGTTGTCTTCGCGCCGGTTTACGGTGATTACAGGGCTTGTCTCCGTCAGTCCGTAGCCATTGTAGATGGGGAGCCCGAGACCAATAAAGAATTTTGAAATATCAGTGGAAAGAGCAGCTCCCCCGGCAATGATTATTCGTAATTTTCCACCAAGTTTTGTTCTTACTTTTTGGCCAACCAGACGATCTAGTATATTATGAAATAGTAATGGCATCTGCCAGGGTGATCTTTGCTGTTGATATAAAAAATTATTCCAGCCCACTTCGATTGCTGTTTCAAAAAGTTTAGCTTTGGCTTTTGAGCCTGTTTGGACTTTTGTAATTATAGCTGAATGCATCTTTTCGAAAATTCGAGGAACTGCGATAATAACTGTCGGTTGAATAGTTACAAGGTCTTCAGCCAGGTCAGGAATGGATCGTACAAAAGTTACACTGGCCCCAGCCATCATTGGCAGGTAATACCCTGCAGTTCTTTCCAGCATGTGTGAGAGTGGTAAAAACGAGAGAAAAGAGTCGTCCGGGAAGATGTCCATTGCTAGAAGTGAAGCGTAGCTGTTAGACAGAATATTTGAGTGACTGAGCATGACACCTTTGGGTGGTCCGGTGGTGCCTGATGTATAAACGATGGTGGCTGTTTCGTTTGCCACGGGTTTAAAATTTTCGAGACTAATGTCGGTAGGTTCTACGAGCCAATCGTCAATACAGACAAGCAGAGAGTCTGGTGTCTGGATTTGACAGTCATCAACAGTTATGATTCTTTGCAGGCTTGGTACGTCTTTTAGTTTAGGGGCGAGGTGTTCAAAATAAACATGACCTGGACATGTGAGAATCTTGGCATCAGTGTCTCGTAGAATGTAGGCAATATTTCCTGGTCGGTCGTTAGAATACAGAGGAACAACAATAAGGCCAAGAGAGAGCGCGGCCTGCTCGAAGATGACCCAGTTGATAGAGTTGGGCAACATGACAGCGACCCTGTTGCCCTGTTGTAACTTTTCTTTTTTCAGGCCCTCTCTCCATCTGCCTAAAAGAGTGAACATTTCATTCCAGTTGGTTTCTTTCCATTGCTGCGTATGTTTGTCATACTCTTTGTATGCTGTCTTTTGAGATGATCTTGCAACTCGTTGAAGGAAGAGATGTGATAGAGAAGTGCAAGAATCAGGAGAGATATAATCGGTAGAAATATTTTTCATACTGTGCTCCTTGTGATCCAAATTAAAGAACAACATGGCCGTACAGAGAACCTGACCGAGTAGTGCAGGGAAAGATGCTACTGTAAAATGTCTGTAATTAATTATACGTCCTCAGGTCCGTGATGCGCAAATAATATGTGATCTCAAAGACTTTATCGGACTATGGAATTGAGCTTTGGCTGATGTTGCAGTATTGTGTGGATGACAGATTATGTGTGATTGAGGGAAGTGGAAAAGTTATCTAAAATTTAAAAACCTTTCTAATGTCGCCGCATAGAGTGAGAAAAACGTATTTAATATGCGGTAAATTAGCGGCTATTAGATCGAATATAAAAATGAGGTCACAATGAAAGTGCAACAAATTTGTGGATTTTGTTTTGTCGCGATGGTGGGCTTTTTTCCATGTACAAATATTGTTGCTGAGGAGTTGCCCTGGGAGAGAAAAACCCCTTTCGAAAATGCGACCATCATCTACACTATAGATGGAGTGGAGCAGGGGGAGGAGATTTTATATATTCGTAATTTTGGGAAAGAACAGGCCAGGTACTTGGGCTCGACAACAAAGATTATGGGAATAGCTGTGACTGAAAAGTCTGTTGAGTTTGTCGATGCCGACTATGTATATTCCTATGATCTGCAGGCCAAGGAAGGAATGAAAAGGGTCAATCCACAAAAATATATGGCCAAAGCGTTTGATGCTTTGACTCTCGAAGAAAAAAAACAGGTGCAGAAGAATGTAACTGAGAGGGGAGGGTTTCTGACTGAAGGGATGGCTGGTGCTGTAGAGAAAAATGCCACCAAAATCCTTGGTTATGCTTGTGATAAAGTCGATATTATGGGTGGTGGTGCAACATATATACTCCATGGGACTGACATTCCGCTGAAGACTGAAGTTAAAATGATGGGGATGAAGATGATTACTACGGTTACTTCCATTGACACCGGTAAGGTGGATCCACAATATTTTATTCATCCCAAAGGGATAGAAGCGATGGTAGACGCGCAAGCTGATGCTATGGCGGAAGCAATGGGGCAACAGGTCATAGACACCCTTAAAGATCCTGAGGCTGCAAAGAAAGGGGCCGGGACTGGTATGCATGATACCTCAGTGCAGGAAAACATGACAGATGAAGACAAACAGATGATGGAGCAAGCGGGGGAATTGCTCAAAGGAATGCAGGATCTGTTTGGTCAATAGATGAGTCTGTTGATTTACTAGGATTTCGAAGTCTACGCTATCTGGTTCGAGATCTAGGCATACGAAAAAAACAACCACAGGCATATAATTGATATCTCGGAGTCTCGTGACTCGCTTACCTGGGATTGTTATTTTCGTATAACGAAGATATCGGGGCAAAAGGCAGTAAATCAACGGGCTCATAGATGCAGTCGAATACAAATCACTAGGAGATGTGGTAATGAAAAGATTCATATACAGCTGCATTATGATGCTGGCGTTGTCTGGTTGTGGAGGTGTTGATGTGCAGACTGAAGTCGGCAAGAGTGGCGATATGGCAAAGCTTGTTACATACAGTTGGCTTGAAACAGGTGATACACCTTTAGAAGGGGTGCGTGTACGTCGCCCGGAGGTTGATCAGTTGGTTAAGGCTTCTGTTGAAAAGTACTTTCATGAAAAAGGGTACGAAAAGGTAGCTGGGAATCAACCTGATTTTTTAGTCAGCTGGGTTGGGGCGGTTGAGCAAAAGATTAAAGTTGAGTCCATCAATCATTTTTACAGTTCATATGGATATGGACCGGTGGCCGCAAGTATGCCTGTCGAGTCCAAGAAAGGGGATAGGGTAAGAGAGTATGAGGAAGGTACTATTCTCCTTGATGTCCTGGACCCTGAAAGCCATACGATGCTCTGGAGAGGCAGTGGAACAGCTCGTTTACTACAAGGGATGAAAGAAGAGGAAGCAGCTTTGTATGTGAATAAATTGGTGAAAAACATCCTTAAGACATTTCCAGACGCGAAAAAGTAGCAGAGCCGTATGCTGAAAAATCATGTGTAATCAGTGGTATAATGTTGTTTTTGTTGATGCGTAGAAAAAGATAACATAAAGAAGGTAAAAATCTATTGACAGCATTAGCCGATCAGTTTATATTGCCCGCCTACGTTGATTCAGCGATTAAAAACAACTTGGCTTGCAAGGCAGGTAATCGCAGAAAAAACGAACATTCCTCGGTAGCTCAGCTGGTAGAGCAGGTGGCTGTTAACCACCTTGTCGGCGGTTCGAATCCGTCCCGGGGAGCCAGTTTTTTTCAGGTTTCAATTTCAAATTGAGCCTTTTCCATATAGTCGGGGCGTAGCGCAGCCTGGTTAGCGCGCCTGCCTTGGGAGCAGGAGGCCGTAGGTTCGAATCCTACCGCCCCGACCACCGGAATCGTTTAAAAGCCAATCACTTACATAGTGGTTGGCTTTTTGCGTTTTCTGTATATTTCTGGTGTGGGTGCAGATTGGGTGCAACTGATGCAGGGGGATCTATTGAGCCCTGCTCTTTGGTGTTGGGGAAGTAACTGACACTTCCGTCCGTTCTGTATATGCAATCTCTTGATCCTGCTAGAATGTAGGTTGGGTATAGGGGTGCCGCCCCCCATACCCCATGTCCCTGTACCAGTTATACCCCTTCCATATTTTTCGGGACCACATCCTTTTCTACCACACTCTCCTCCTTTTCCTGGAGAATCGCTTCTGTCCACATACTTATATTGTTGACAGCACTGCTTCCGCGAAGTCCCGTGGGCTACTTGTTGTGGCCATAAGCAATGCCTCGTAATACTCTTCGTCATAAGTTCCTATGAATAATGCTGATCTGTGCCGCACGCCGCAACCCAAATAGGCGACTTAGAAAATCACCAAATATGCACCAGCATCTCTCTCTGTCAGCAATGACGGCTCTACATGCGGTTTTGTTTAATTGCCAGTTCTTGTGTGTTTTGTATGAAATCCTATCATCTTGGTGGTACAATTATAGTTCTTGGTGTGATCCTCGTTGCAATCATCAGTACTTCTTTTTGTATGACGAAAACTCGGGAGGTGATATGAGAAAACATGGTGGAACCAAAATTGATTGGCCTATAATGCTCTTATTGTTTGCTGGACTGCCAGTAGCTTTCGCTTATGGTGGATTTTGGGTTGGTCTTTTCGCCCTAGTTGTTGGTATTGTTGCTTTGGGCTGGCGTCAAAGGAAAACAGGCTCATTGTCAATTAATAGTAGTGGCAGAAAAAGACATCTGAGGTCTTAGCGCCTCAAATATGTCAAGAAGAGTGCGTTGAGAGATTGATCCAGGTTTTGAATGGTCTATGCTTTTCTGTGTCATCTCTTCCCAACAAAACCAAATTCTCACCTCGAACTATGAAAACGGCATGACTATTACCATTCAACTTCTCAAGGAAATCAAAAAGCACTACCTCCTTAATTGGTACGGTACTCATGGTGTTGTTCATTGGAGTAAGGTTTATGAGAATGGAGTGAAATTATCTGAGCAAGAAGGGGTTAATATCAAAGTAGTACAGCTATTCTCAGTATTCCATGATTCTCAGAGAAGAAATGAGGTTTTGGATGAAGGGCATGGTAGTAGAGGTGCTCAACTTGCTCTTAAACTACGGGATCTATGTCCTGTTAACGATGATGAGTTTAAGCTGCTTACCATAGCATGTGGACTTCATACAGATGCTAGAACTCATGAAAGCATCACTATTCAAGCATGTTTTGATAGTGATAGGCTTGATTTGGGCAGAGTAGGCACTGTTCCTGATCCTAATTATCTCTGTACACCACTTGCCAAGAAGAAGAGTACTATTGATTGGGGATATGAAAAGAGCCTTATTCGCAAGTTTCCTGAGATGCCGTTTGGATTATCAGGTGTAGTAAAGGGGTCAAGTCTACTATTAGCTATTTGATCTTGCTTTTAATTTTTGTCACTGTTATTGATGAGATATGAGCAGACCACTTCGTATAGAATATCCAGATTGCTGGTACCATGTAATGAACAGGGGGCGTCGAGGGGAAGATGTCTTTCATTCTACGGCTGACTACCAGATGTTTATTCTGCTCCTGAAGGAAACATGTGAAGAATTCGGCCTCCGGGTTTCTGCATACTGCTTAATGCCCAATCATTACCATCTTCTGGTAAACACACCTCATGCCAACTTGTCTCGTTGTATGCGGCATATAAATGGGGTCTATACCCAACGTTTTAATAAAGAACATGAATATGACGGTCAGCTGTTCCGTGGAAGGTACAAATCAATAGTTGTGGAAAATGATGAATATCTTATAGAGGTTATGAAGTATATTCATAAGAATCCAGTAAAGGCCGGGCTGGTGGCTGATCTTATGGATTTTCCATGGTGCTCTCATAAAGGTTTCCTCTCAAAGGCGAGAAAGTGGGAGTGGCTCAACAGGGAACCGTTGTATGAGCTATTGACGCGCTACAAGAGCAGGAGAAAACTTGAGTATCTAAAATTTATGGAGCTTGCAGAACCAGAGAATATCACAAGATTTTATGGGCTGAAGAACCTGCGCCCTATGCTAGGGACTGATATTTTTTGTGAAGAGATAAAGGAGCGGTTTCGTTACCTTGTTTCTCATAAAGAGATGCAAAATGTGAAGCACTTGGCAAGAGGCCCCGAAGAAATCATTGCGACAGTCTGTAATCATTTTAAGGTAGATCGTATGAGTTTGAATAAAAAGCGGCGAGGATATGACAATATCGCGCGAGATGCTGCCCTGTATCTGCTTCGACTCCATCGCTCAGAAACACTTGCTGAGCTTGGGAGGTATTGTGGCTTGGAGAGCTATAGCACTGTGAGTGGCATACTTCTGCGTTTTAAAAAGCGGTTGAAAGATGATAACGTATTGCAAAAGCGTGTAATAGTGATAGAAAAAGAACTCCATCTAGGTCAATAGTAGACTTGACCCCTTTTCTGATTTTTTTTTGGGTAGGTTCAGTTCAAGTTGGACGATTATTTCTTGCTTTTTTAAATGCTTTAGACTGTTTTTCTTTATCCTGTTTTTTGTGCCATTATTGGTCGGGTAGATGCCTTAATAAATATTACCATTATAGAACTCATAATCCGACAGTCTTGTTCTTTATGCATAATTTGAAACCGGAATTACTCTCATTGACTCCTCGTCAACCATTCTTGGTAAAACCCGGTAATGTAAATTTGAGTGTGACCTCACCTGTTTCTTTATCAAGCGTTACCATTTTGTCACTGTTTTCTGCAGTATAAAGTTTTTGTCCAGTGGCCATTTCTAAAAGTCCGTTGATGAAACCCATGCCCTGGTTAAGCACCGCCTCCATCTGTTCCGGAGTTTGTAGGTCCTGCTTCGATTCAGTTTCACTGTCAGGTATTCTGACTTCAACCGGCTCTGGCTCGAATTCTTCACCCACATAATCAACTTCTTCCTTAAGTACTTTCGGATTGAGAAAGTGCGGCGTATCTTCAGCCAGTTCTTCGGCAGGCATGGGTTCACCGACCATTGTTTCACTTTCTTCACCTATCATTAGTCGCAGCTGGTCGACCATTTCCTGTCTCTTCTCTCGGGAAAGAAGTACTTCATCCTGGCCACCGTCAAAAACACCGCTAAATAGATCTCCTTTCAACTTAATTCCCGCCATGATACGTTCTTCAATACTATATTTGGCAATGAGGTTAATGACGTTAATACACTTGGCTTTTTGACCGATCCTATTGATCCTTCCGATTCGCTGGTTCATTTTTGCCGGATTCCATGGTAGCTCGAAATTGATCACACAGTCAGCGGCCTGTAAATTTAAACCGGTTCCCCCAGAATCGGTGGAGAGGAATACTTTGCAGTCATGGTTGGTGTTAAATTCATCTATGAGGGCCTGACGTTTTTTAACAGGCACCTTGCCGGATAACTCGACGAAAGGAATCGACCGGCGGGAAAGATCTTTGCCAATGAGCATTGTCATTGTTGTCCATTCACTGAAAATAACTACCTTACGGCCATTTTGTTTTATCAGCTCTTCGAGGATGTTACCTAATTCGTCAAGTTTTGGAGAAAGATTTGTTTCTCTGTCTATAAGATAAGTGGAGTCGCATACCTGGCGCATTTTCAGAAGCAGCGCCTGGATCCGTCGCAAATCCATGGGGGTGAGAAACTTTTTGCTTACAATTGGCAGAAGGGTTTGAGAGTACCCGGCATGGATTTCTGCCTGCTCTTGGTAGAGATCGATAAAATAGTCATTGACTATCAGTTCGGGGAGTTCATCAAGTACTTCTTCCTTACGACGCCGGATTACCAGTTGCTGGAGTTTGTCATGGAGTTTATTGAGATTGGTATAGCCGAGAATATCCCCCTTTTTCTTACGATTTAAGAAAAAGTGTTCGGCGGCAAATTGCCAGAGAGGACTTAAAAGGTTGGGGTCAAGAAACTGCACAAGGGAATATACATCCTCTAGCTTATTTTCTAATGGGGTGCCGGTCAAAATGATTGCATGTTGACGAGGCAGGCTTTTTACAGCTTCTGCCGTTTTAGTTTCAAAGTTTTTAATGCGTTGTGCCTCGTCAAGAATAATCAGATCCGGTTTCAGGCGAGAGATAATTGTCACATCACGGAGGACTGCTTCGTAATTGGTAATTTTGAAGAGACTTGTGTCGTTGAGATACTGTTCTTTACGCTGCTTGGCGGAACCAGAAATTATACACCCCTGTTCATGGCTGAAACGCTTTATTTCACGTTGCCACTGCTGTTTTAGTGAACTCATGGTTACAACCAGTATCTTCTGAAAACCAAATATCTCTTTTTTTAGAACACCAAGTCCAATGGCCTGTAGTGTTTTGCCAAGCCCCATTTCATCGCCTATTAATACTGATTTTTTGTAGAGGCCAAATGATATGCCCTCTTCCTGGTAAGCATAGGGCGCTACCTTGAGGTGATCTGAAGAGCGAATACTATTTTGGGCGGAGGCTCTTTCTAATTCGGTCTCCAAAGCATTAACCGTGATCTTTTGCATCACAGGTTCTTGAATACGAACCTGTTTATACTGTTCCAATTGTTCAAGATATGGAATAAAGGCAGACAGAGAGTTTTGAGAAAAGAGTTTTTCCTTATCAAAAATTTCGGTAAGAAGTTCAACAAGGTGCGTCTCGATGTTATCGTCTTTCTGCTCATGGAAAAGACGCGGTTTCCCGTGGACACTATCCCAATAAATATCAATATATGGAAACAGCTCACTTTCAACTGTTTTTGAAAATCTCTTTTGTTTCTGAAAGAATTCACTGACAAAAATTACATGCTTACAGGTGGCCAGCTTATTGGTAAGGAAATCAGGACAGGAACAGTGCCCGTGTCCGCCGACTGGATCATGCAGGGTGACTTGGTACTGCTTACCCCTCTTTGTGGTTACGAGATGATCCCCTTTGATCATATCGCCTGCACTAAGAATCAATTCCTCATTACGGCCTCGTTTAAAGCGATCCTCTAGGGCCTGTGCTTTTATCTCATTATAGGTAAGATATTCTTGTTCTTGGTCATTACTCTCTTCACACTCTCGCTTTCCTCTTTCCTGCTCGTCAAATAATTCGAGGAGAATAGCGATTATATGTTTGCAGCCATTGCCGGGGTATGGGCAGTTGCATTGACCATTGATACCACCATTTAAATTGATTTTCGTGTGGTAATTTCCGAAATTCCCATCCACTTCATAGAGGTATTGGCCATCTGCATTGCGATCATTAATATTTCGAAACGCTCCGTTTCGTTGTAGGGCTTCGCCTCGTTTGAAAATGATGTCAGAATCAGCAAAGCAACGAATGTCATCTATTTTTAAGGTAGTCATGTTAATCCATTGATGAGAAGATAGTATGGGGACAACACAGCGAATTACAGAATAATTATTCGAGTAAAAAGAATTTATCAAGTATTCAAATGGTTGATTGCTATGTATTAGGAAAAAAGTTGGTGTTTGGCTTCATACATCCTCTTGCCAATTTTCTTGTTCTAACCATCCGTTTTTAATTGAATATATGATATTCTTTAATAGCGGTACGTATCGGGGGATGTGCGGGAAATGGATAGCTGCCTTGAGAGTAGGGTGCGGGTTCGGACTTTTTCTTATGTAGCATTTTCAGGTTTAATAATTTCGTATCCGATGGATTTGTAACCAAGGAGTCTTTTCTTGTACATTCTTGCAAGCATTGGTACTGATTCGTCGAGATAATCATAGATACGGACTTCTTTTTTGC
This sequence comes from Desulforhopalus sp., assembly GCA_047619065.1. Classification (GTDB taxonomy): domain Bacteria; phylum Desulfobacterota; class Desulfobulbia; order Desulfobulbales; family Desulfocapsaceae; genus Desulforhopalus_A. Next base: position 51,321 of record JBLHNA010000017.1, on the reverse strand, counting down.
CATCGTACTGGCGGTGAAGTCTTCCAGCATATTGTTGGATTGTACCTTTCCATGAAATTGGAAGTGCTAAAAATAGAGTATCCAGTCTCGCATCATCAAAGCCTTTACCAATATATCGCCCTGTTGCGAGGATGATGCGTTCCTCGTCTTTACCGATATTTTTCAATTGTTTATCAACGTTATCTTTCTGCTTCTTGCTCATTCCTCCCTTGAGAATGACAATGTTTTTGTCTTTATCAGCTAATAAGTCGGCTATGATGTGTAGGTGCTCTGTCCTTTCGGTGAGCAATAAGGGTGACCGGTTGCTTTTTAGCGATTCAAGAATGTCTTTGCAGATCTGTCCGTTCCTGGTTTCGTCGATAAGAAGGTTTTGATAGATCTCATAGAGAGCTGGCTGATCATTCTCAGGTGCAATTTGGAAACCAGTTGGTCTAACACGCACAACATGATTGAAAGAACTCTCAGCTGTTGCTTCTTTTCCGCTATAGCTGTATCTGATTGGCCCACATTGCATGATTATGATTGGGTGGTGTCCATCTTTTCTAACAGGTGTTGCTGTTAGCCCTAACACGTAATGTGCTTTAACTTTTTTCATCAATTTCTCAAAGCTCAGTGCTGCAACGTGGTGACATTCGTCGACGATTACATGCCCGTAGTCTGCGACAATATCGTCAACCGTACCTTTTCGGCATAAACTCTGGATGACAGCGACGTCCAGCTTGCCTGTAATCTGTTTCTTAGTTCCACTGATTTGGCCTATCTTTTTTGGGTCAATGCCGAGAAATACTGACAGTTTTTCTCTCCACTGGTCCATCAATTGCCTTCGGTGGACGAGGATAAGTGTGTTCCTTTTTCTCTTGGAGCTTTTTGTAATGGTAAAGCAATCAGATTGCCAAAACCTCCTTTGGGCATTGTGTCTTGACTTGGAAAAAGGCGGTCATACGACTTAAGCCCAATTTGGTGCCGTTTTTCCATTGTCTTGGTAAGGATGGCGCTACCAAGTTGTCTGGCGAGTGATGCTTGTATTGGTTCACTGAAGAATATCCAAACATGTCCCCCGTTACCAGAGCGGGATCGTTCTAAAGTTGCCGGTACTTGAAGAACATGACATGTTTCTAAAAAAGCGGAAACATCATCAACCCATTCTGTGCCGTCAAAATCAACAGCAAGAAACCAGCACAAGTCCCCTGGTAATAAAGGGTAGACACCGATAGTCTGCTTTCCTGCAAGATGGTCATATATAACTTTGTCGGTTAGAGATACATATTGTCGGTTTTGGCACTTATTACATTTTACGCGAGGTTTGTCACAGTAAGCAGGGTTCCATTCATTGCTGCAAATCGGTGAATATCCAGAATTGTTGTTTTTTGATTCCCAACGTTTTGGATATACATCTTCTCTTCCGCGAAAAAGCTCTTTGAATAGGGAAATTTTCTCTTCAACAGGTGATTGGTGATTAATTTTGCAAGGGGCTGATGCGGGTTGGTGAACTGTAACTTTGGGCTTAATGACTGACGTGGAAATGGGGGGAATTGCGGTTTGTTTAAGACGCGCATTTTCTTGACGCAGTTTATCTATTTCGGCTAACGCGTTCTGATACTTCTTTCTCAGGATTTCTAAATCATCAGTCATTCAAGCACACCCTATGAATTGCGGAATTGTGCTATTACTCAGGGGCTAGCTTTGACGGTTATGATTGTGAAACAAAGTTTATTTCAAGTTTATAACCGACAGCCCGTGCATACTCCTCAATAGTAGAGAGTTTCGGAGAAATTTTAGAGTTTACATTCTCGAGCCTTGAGATGTTACTCTTTTTCGTATGCAGGAGTTCAGCGAGTTCTTCCTGAGTGAATCCGGCATCTTTACGAATTTTAATAAGTTGCTTCCTCAGTTCGTAAGCTGAAGATAAGCGGTCGTACTCACTTTTGACTTCAGGGTTTTGTAACGCTTTATTTTTGAAATCTTTCAGTGATGTTCTCATGATTTCACCTTTTTCAATCTGTTTCTGGCTGTTGCTAATTCCCTTTTGGGCGTTTTCTGCGATTTCTTAATAAATGAATGGAGGATGACTATCTCCTTGTCCTTAACGGTGCAAAAGAAAGATCTACCGATACCTTCTTTTCCTTTAGCTCTGATCTCAAAAAGTCCTTCACCCATTGCTTTGGTATAAGGTAAACCAAGTGCTGGGCCGAATTCCTCTATCATCTCAGCAATGTGAAGGAAGTTTGCTAGAATTCCAGGTGGAAATAATAGAGTCGCTTGTTCGACCTTATCGCTGTAAAAAGTTATGTGCCAGTCCATACTTAAATGTTATCATAAATGATAACAAAGTCAATGAAAATTAAGTCAGATTTGATGACGATCGATTAGACATTCTCGAAGTCTACGCTTCCCTATTAAAATAGATTCATATTAAACGAAATTTGCGGGGTAAAACGAAATCGCTGATATTGATTTACAAGTTGCAAGTATCCGATTTGCCTGAAGTGGAGTAACTTTCCTTCTGTGTCCAAACGAGTTTTGGTATCCATCTATAGTAGATGATTCTTGAGAAAAACCCAGATGCCCCCAGAATCAAGGAGAGGCAATAATGAATGGTATTTCAATGAAACAGACTGTTATGGTCATGGTCTTATTTTTCATGGTGACCACATTGAAGGCGGTCGTATTATCTGCGCAACAACGTATGTTAATTGCAACTACTGATAGACCAGGGTTCATATTAACTATCACTGAAAAGGTAATGGAGAAGGCATCTCAGCGTATTGGAATGGAATTGGAAGTTAAAAGTTTTCCAGGAAAAAGAGCCTTTCGAAACGCAAATAGTGGGACTGTAGATGGGGGACCCCTTTTTGCCCCCTTTTGATATCCTGAGACAAAGCCATTCAATTACCTAGAAGAGTATGGAGACGCAGTACCTCAGGATTTCCATTTTGTTATAAAGGTTCCAAACAGCATTACCCTTACCCATTACTACAAGAAAAAGAAATCAGACCCATTAGATGCCAATCCTTCCATTTTTGACCAGTTTAAAGTAATGAAAATATTGGGGAGTAAATGACTATGACTACAAGATATGAGGAAGGGGGGAGCTGGGCAGTTCCATGGATTCACCAATCGGATTGGGAAGAGATGCTGCAGCTTACAAGAAATAATTGTGAAGGACTTGGTGCTTCCAGAGCGGAAGTGATGCGTTACATCGATGCTATTGTCACGCTCTATGAAGAAATTGAGACTCCGTTGAGTAGTCTTTGTGGAGCCACATGTCAGATCTGCAAAGAGGCCTGCTGCACAAAAGCCACAGTTTGGTATGATCAACGAGATATAACTATCTACCACCTTGCTATAGGTTTCTTTCCTGAAAAACAGGTATCAAGGAGTGTGACAGGGGCTTGTTGCCACCTGGGGGAGGATGGCTGCAGGTTACCCCGCCTGGAGCGTCCTTTTATTTGTACCTGGTATATATGTGGAGCTCAGACAACAATCCTCAGAAGAGAAGTGGGTAATCCTGCCATAGGCGTTCTGGGGCAAATCCACCGGATCAAAGAGATTCGAAAGAGGATTGGGGCTCTTTGCCTGCAGGTGTAGCTAAGCATTCGCTTAGGAACAATCAGTGACTCTTTTGGGAAAGTATCAGTCACCATCACAGTTCATAAGTCTTCTTTCAGATAATTGACATATGTTAGAAACAATAAACCTGGTCCTGAAAAGAATTGTTGCCGATGATATCGATTTATACCTCAAAATGTACAAATGTCTCGAAACAACAAGATATTTACCCAATGGAAAACCTTATAGTGATGAGCAGATAAAGGAACTTGTAGAGAAGCGAATCACACATTGGGAGTCGGGATTTGGCACGTTTACCATTCTAGATAAATCTACTTCCAAAAAGATAGGATATGTAGGGGTTGAAAAATCTCCAAACCCACTTTTTTCTGATATTCGTTACGGTATTGAGAGTTCAGAAAGAGGAAAAGGTTATGCGGTAAAAGCGGCAATAGAGTGTTTGAGATTTACCTTTAATGAGGGATTGCACGAAAAAATATATGGGGCCTCTGTATTCAAAAACCCTGCTTCAATTAATGTGCTTCAACGGTTGGGTATGGTGGCTGAAACTCATGTTGATATTTATGGTGAATCAGATCTACTTTATTTTTCTATTTCGAAACAAAACTTCAAGAAAAAATATAGTGGCAACGGTTGAGATCACAACACTGCTACCGCCCCGACCACGGAATCGTTTTAAGGACAATCACTTACATGGTGGCAGGCTTTTTGCGATTCTAGCACCCTCTTTCTTTGAGGGGGGAAATCACTTCGCCTCTTGGATGAGTTGGCCTATATTCAATAACTCTTAAAAAATGCCAAAATCTATACCTGCCGCGAGGGTCTGGCCAAGTTCTTCAAGGTCTGCCAGGTCCTGTTCCGTCGGGTTGCCGACAATTCTTCTGTGTTCCTGTACTTTCTTCCATTTGTAACCTGCTGCCAGTCGTTCGATTTGGCTAATGGCTCCTCTGCCGTCATTTCCGGCACAGACGAAAACAACAAAAGGAAGTCCTTGGGTGAGATCTTTTGCCGCTTCGTATGTGCGATCAAAAAAATCTTTGATTAGACCGGCCATGGTTCCGAAATATTCAGGAGAGCCAATGGCAATCCCGCTACAGTTTAACAAATCATCTATCTGTGCATTGGCCACATGTTTGTAGACAATGGCAATGTTTGTCTCCTTTTCTGCTCCCTTGGCAAAACGATCGGCCATGTGCTTCATTGTGCCGCCCTGAGAGTGATAAATGATCAGGAGTTTCTTTTTCTTTTCGTCCATATGCGACTCTTTTGTAGAGATGACTCATGAGAAAATGCTCTTTGCAAGGAGCACAATGTAACCTAAAAAGATGTGTCTGAGCTAACCCGAAATTCTCATGATCTTTTTGATTTAAAGCTCAACCTTATGATATTACGCATAAATGATAACTTGGTTGAAAAACAGGGTGTTTTTCATTTTAAATCAAAAAATTCACACTTCGGGTCAATAGATTTTTCCGCAAAGTCGGCGTTACAAGCCAATTGCGGTAGTTTATTACAGCAGCGTGGCTTGTGTCTTGACCTACGAAAAACTTTATTGATGAGAAATTCGTGCTAAAAGGTACACCAGTTGGCAGATTATACTAAAACGTAATCCAGCATACAGGTAAAGAAGTATTGATCTCGATCAGGATAGAGAGGGTGCTGTTTGTTTGAATTGCAGGATATAGCCCTGCAACCATTATTGTGACAAGGTTTGAATAAAGGGTCACAACAAACAGTCAATTACTTGGAGTAATACCACATACCAATAGGTCGATTGTTCAAGCAAAGACCCCGTCATTGCAAGGCTACAGATAAAAATAAACTTGAAAAAATATTGTGTTATCATACATTGCAGGATCGGGTCGACTTTATTACTCACAGCGTAGCAAAATGCATTGAAAGATAAGGAAGGTAAAAATGGTTGCCAACATAATTCTCATCGGCTTTATGGGAGTAGGAAAAGGACGCACCGCGCGAGAACTTGCCCGCCAGACAGGCCGGTATACCATAGATACCGATGACTTGATCGAATCCGCCACAAGCTTGAAAATCAAGAAAATCTTTGAGCAGCAGGGAGAGCCCGCCTTCAGAAAACTTGAACAACAACTGTCTCTCTGGCTTCAGAACAGTGTGAGTAACACCGTAGTGTCCACTGGCGGCGGCTTTTTTATGGTCGATAACATAAAGCAACTCGGTACTGTTATCCACCTTCACTCAAGCCTTGGCGGTATTCTCCAGGCTATAATGAGCCACACCAATGCGGAGAAAAAAATTCGTAAACGTCCCCTGCTACAAAATCTCGAAAACGCCAAAACTCTCTATAACACCCGTCTGCCCCTCTACAGAGAAGCCGCCAGTCACTCCATTAATATTGAGGGTAAAGATATAGAGGATGTGGCAAGAGAGATAGTAGCCCTTTTATAGTATTTAATGTATTTCGAATAGTGATATCCTCCCATACTGCTCAAGAACAATAAAGGAACTTCCACAATTCTTCCACATTGATTGCATAATTCTCGGTTAATCTTCTTCTTTCGCCCAGAAACATACGTTTCGGGGCAACATCCGAAAACAACCCGAAAAGGAGAGAACAATGACTGTAGAGAAAATAGGTAAACGCGTAACTGTGATGATAATGATAACAATGATGACAGCTCTTACCTCACTCACAGCTTGTGCCGCTGGCGGCGGACAGGGTGGCGGACAGCAGGGCGGACCACCACCAGAAGCCTATACTGCCTGTGAAGGAAAAACCGAGGGAGCCACTATCTCCATAAAAAGTCCCCAGGGTGATACAGTCAGTGCAACCTGCACAATGCTCGATGGTAAATTAGCGGCAGTACCTGAAGGACATGGGAAACGTTAATCAAACCCCAGCAAAACCCTGTTAATATAGAGTCGGTCGGTACGTACATGAACAGAAAAGAGGCACCATTCCCTTTGTGTCTCTTTTCTCATTCTAACAGCTGCCGCTGCATAGGTACCAGTTTACTCGACCGACTTCAACATACTGGTTTTAATCAAAGAGTCTTTATATGGAGATTTTAAATAAAGATTCCGATGAGTCCGAATACAACCAGAAAAATTCGCACCCCCAAAGACTTTGGTGCAATAATACCAAAAGATACTGCACCGAGACTTACTCCCAATTTTACAAAAACAAGGAGTGCCAAAAGAGGGGTATTAAAGAGTTGGGTCAGGGCCGGATTGGCAACCATACCTAATGGGATGAGGTAAAGTCCGATACCAAGGGCCATTGCGCTACCAGCAATTTTAAGCCAATTTTCTCCGACCATTCCTGCCGCGATGAACACGGCACCGCAAACTGGAGGTGTAATGGTTGAAAGCAGGGCAAACCAGAAAACGAAAAGATGTGTGATCAGAGGGTCTAAGCCCAGTTCCTGCAGGGCTGGTCCAGCAACAGAGACGCAGATGACATAAGCGGCGGTTGTCGGCACCTCCATGCCCAGAACCAAACAGGCAATACCCGAAAGGATCAATGCTGGCCATAGCGCGTGCCCAGAACCGGAGATAATGAGAGAGGTAATTTTCACGCCCAGTCCGGTCTGCCCTAAAACTCCGATAACGATACTGGCGCAGAGAATAATGGCTGCAATTGTAGAAATCTGTTTGCCGCTATTAATGGCGACCGTTTGCAGCCGTTCAAGAAAGCGGGGTATGGAAAAGTTTAAATCTACATCAACGAACAAAAGTAAAAACGCGGCGAGAATGGCGACACAAGCGGCATATTGAGGGGTGTATCCGCCAATGAACATGCGCTCCAGCAGGATTGCAAAGGGAATAACGAAGAACATGGCGGTGGTGAAAACAGCTTTCCTGTTCGGCAGGTTCTCCTCCGCCACTCCTCTTAGGTCGTAACGTAATGCAAAAGCGTTGATGCCGACCCACACTGTCATAAAATAGAGGATAGCCGGGAGTAGTGCCGCACCCATAATATCATTGTACGGCACTCCGGTCAGTTCAACCATAACAAAGGCACCTGCTCCCATCAGGGGCGGCATAATCTGGCCCCCTGAAGAAGCAACAGCCTCTACGGCTCCCGCCAGTGATTTTGGATAGCCCAGTTTTGTCATGGCTGGCAGGGTGATGGCACCAGTCGATGCAACGTTTGCCGATGCCGACCCGGAGATGGAACCAAATAAGGCCGACGACAGTACCGAAACCTTGGCTGCACCGCCTTTCAGTCGACCGGCGACCGCAGTGGCAAGATTCATGAACCCCTGTCCCGCTTCACCGGCATTGAGGACGGCACCCATAATGACAAAAATGGAGACGATGGATACCGACACCCCAGTCAGTTGTCCCCAAAGGCCGCCTTCGGCAATGGTCAGAGTGCCAAGAAAGCTTTTTATTGGTAAGCCGGGGTAACCAAACTCGCCTGGGATGTATTTTCCCAGCAATCCATAACCAAGTGCCAGTACGGCGACAAAAGGCAGCGGCCAACTGATACTGCGTCTTGCCATCTCTAAGGTGACCAGAACCAAGGTTACAGCGATAACCAGCTGTAAGTTCCCGTGTAGCGCGCCGTACTGATCTGAGAGAAGTTCTTCATTCAGAACAATGTAGGCGCAGCAGGCGATAGCCAATGCAGTTAAAAAACAGCCGATCCAGCGGGCAAGTGGGGTTTTTGCAATAAAGATCAAAGTCCAGGGTGCCGCCAGGGCCATGTGGATTGGCCGGCTGATCATGTGCGGAGTCATGCCGCTGAAAACAAGATAAAGGTGAAAAAAAATCGAAACTGCCCCAAGGCTAAACCAAAACCAGCGGCCCGGGGCAGGAAAAATTGAATCTGTCATAATTGTACACTAAACTTTATTGATGAGAAATTCGGGCTAGCGAATTGTTGCCGGAATGTCCACGCCCTTTTCCTGGTAATAGCGTATTGCGCCGGGATGCATTTTTCCGTAGATATTGGAAAGCATTTCGGTTGAAACTCCACTCCACCATGCATTGCTTTTGGCCATCTTCTCTTTTTGCTCCCAAAAGGCCTTGGTCAACTGGTAGGCGGTCTCATCATCCATTTCTGTCGTTGCATAGGCAACAACCGGCAGCGAGGTGGTGGATACCGGGTAATCTACACCTGGATAGGTTCCGGCTGGGATCAGCAACTCGGTTCGTTTGGTGAGTGCGATTTGCTCGTCGGAAAGGCTAAGCAGTTTGATGCCAATCCCAGCTGCCGCTTCAACGACATTCGGGGCAGGATAGGAGCCGGACGTAGCAAACCCGTCTATCTGACGGTTCTTTAGAGCCTCAACGGCACTGCCTAGTTCTGCACTGGCCAATTTAACTTTGCCATCCAGGCCGAAGAGTGTGAAATACTTTGCGGCTTCCTTGGCGCCAAAGGATCCTTTCCCGATCAACATCGTTTGCCCATCGAGATCAGCAAAGGTTTTTATGTCGCTATCAGCCCTGACAACAAAGTGCATGGTCAACGATGGGATGGGGAACAGGGAACGCACGTTTAGATATTTTGCAGGATCATCCGTTTTAAACTTACCCTCACTATTTTGGGCTAGTTTGATCAGCGCTGGCGGCGTTGTAAAGACATAATTGCCGGTGCGTACCATAACTTCTTTAACATTCTGCAGCGAACCCTGGCTTTCCTCGACGGTCGCAATGATGTCACCATTTGTCCCTGCCTTAATTGCTTCGGCAATCTGTACTGCCATCTGATAATAGGACGAACTGGTCTTGGCTGATTTATAGGTCACTCTGGTTTCAGCGCAGACATAGGTACTGCTGATAAAGAACAGGCTAAACACAAGTGCAAGAATTCGTTTGGACCGCTGCATACTTTTCTCCTAAGGGATATTGGAAATGTTTGTTTGAGCTATGATTACGTAGTTCTCAAAATGACTTCATGCGTCACAATATTGGTAACTTTTGTCTTCAGAAAACAGAAACAGTATTCTACAAGTAGGTACGGTCAAACGTTCTAAAATATAACTATTTCGTTTTGTCGAATGTAACAGAAAGGAAAATAATAATTATGCGTCAACTTTTTTCTAAAGATAAGATTAAGCAGTTTCCTGTATCTGGTTGCCTTTTGTTAAGGGTTTAACATGAAGTTTTGAACTTTATACAGAACCCTGCCTTCTCTTTCAATCTCTTTTGTGCCTGGTAGCCCGGATTTCTCACCAATAATTGAGTTTTAAATCAAAAAGTCATGAGAAATTCGGGGTAGAGCTCGCAGCTGACAATACTGTCGTCGACCAGCCAAAATTTTTGTCCAATTTTGTTTCAAGTCTTACCCCAAGTACCAGGGTGTCAGGGTCAACGGGAGCCTCCTTTGTCGTAAGCGAGAAAAGAAGTCAGGCTTGATGTTTTGACACTCCCTCCTTTATTTAGTGTATTGCCGGAATTCCGCAATTAGACATCCATGGCTATAGATGCTGTTCAGAGTATTTTACGAATGTGTTGTTGTGAAAACGGTGAGGGCTTGTGAAAAAAATCGGTAAGCCTAATAGATATGGAGGTTTGGACAAGCTGCTTGACGTTTAAAAAATAGTACCTTGACATCATAATTCAATCTAACATATACCAAATGTAATGTTGCTTTTATTTGACATCTCTCTTTGCCAGAGAGGTGTCTGGTCAAATACCCTTAAAGGAGAGTTATGAATAGGCATTCTATTGGTTTTAGGCTTGTCGTTGGAGGTTGTCTTGCAATCCTACTTCCACTTGTCATCGTAGGTATTATTTCCACACGCAAATCTGCAAGTGCCCTTCAAAATCAAGCGAGCGGCTTGATGCAAATTGGAGCTGCAGATATTGCTGATCTAGTGAATACTATTTTGATAGAAGAAAAAAAGATTGCAGGTGCCTATGCTGCTCATTCACTGATACGTGAGGTTGGTCAGGAAGTTAATGACCAGGGGGTGGAAGGCGCCAAAGACAGTGTTGTGAAACTGCGGAATGTAATGAAACAGCTGTACAAGAATTTGGGTGATCAGTATTTAGGTATTTTTGTTACCGACGTTTCAGGGAAATTGTACACAGGGGAACGTGCTAACGGCTCCGAATATAAGGGCTCTGATGTCTCCTCAAGGGGATATTTTCAGGAAGCAAAACGAACAGGAAAGCCTGTCGTTGGCGATATGGTGAAATCAAAATCAACCGGAAAGCTGATTGTCGTTTTCTGTGCACCTGTGTTTTCTGATAGTGGGACATTTCTTGGGGTGTTTGGTATGCCATTTAATGCTACAGCCCTAACTAAAATTGTGAACAGGGTAAAATTAGGTGAGACCGGATATGCGTTAATGATCAATAAAGAAGGGGTACTCATTGCCCATCCTAATCAGGACTTTCTTTTGACATTTAATCTTGCTGCGGAAGAAGGAATGAAAGGGCTTACCACAGATATGTTGGATGGGAAAATCGGCTCAGCCCCCTATACCCTTAAGGGAGTGGAGAAGTTTGCAGGCTATGCCCCAGTGGCTCTAAAAGGTTGGAGTGTTATGCTCACTCAGGATAGAGATGAACTGTTGGCCTCTTCAATTGCAATACGCAATACCATAATTCTCGTAACGTTAATTGCCCTGTTTAGTATGGCGTTCATCATTTATTTTGCCTCTAGGAAGATAACAGGGCCGATAAACCAAGCGGTTATCAATATTAAAGATATCGCTGAGGGGGAAGGTGATCTTACAAAGCGGTTAGCCATAAATACTAAGGATGAAGTTGGTGAAATGGCAGCTTGGTTCAATGTTTTTATCGAAAAACTTCAGGGAATTATTCAACAAATTGCCGACAATTCTAGTGCTGTTGGTACAAGCTCAAAACGTCTGTCAGAAATATCCCAGGACTTACTGTCAAATTCCAGTGGTACATTACAAAGGGCGACGAATGTTGCTGCTTCCTCAGAAGAAATGAGTACGAACATTAAACAATGTCGCAGCAGCAATGGAAGAGTCGGCGACTAATGCAAATATGGTAGCAACAGCAGCAGAAGAGATGAGTGCAACCATCAACGAAATTGCAGAGAATGCCGAAAAGGCAAGAGGCGTTTCTCTCGATGCTGTAAATCAAGCACATACCGCATCAAAAAATATGGCTGAACTTGGAGAGGCCGCAGATAAAATTGGTAAAGTTACCGAAACTATTACAGAGATATCTGAACAGACCAATTTACTTGCATTGAATGCAACTATTGAAGCTGCTCGAGCCGGTGAGGCAGGGAAGGGATTTGCGGTTGTTGCAAATGAGATCAAAGAACTGGCAAAGCAGACAGCTGGAGCAACTCTTGATATAAAAACTCTCATCGAAGATGTACAGAGGACAACTAAATCTACCGGAGATGGAATTCTTCGAATCTCAGATGTAATCAGTGGGGTGAACGAAACAGTTGGCTCTATCGCAACGGCTGTAGAAGAACAAACAGCTACAACAAGGGAGATAGCAGAGAACATAGCTCAAACGAGCCAAGGTATCCAAGAAGTAAATGAAAATGTAAATCAAAGTTCTTCTGTGGCGGCAGAGATTACAGAAGATATTACGGCAGTATCTGTTGCATCACAGAATATTTCTAATAACAGTAAAGAAGTTGAGGGAAATGCCAGTGATCTTTTTAACCGTTCTAACCAACTCAATGATATCGTAGGTAGTTTTAAGTTTTAGTGTATATCGAATAACAGAAATATTAACCATTTGTTAGCTGTGGTGGCTTAGACTTGATCTGGCAGTTTCTGACTTTTTAGTCCCAATTGCCAGGTTAAGTTTATTGCCTAGAAAATATCATTTCCAAGAATTCTTACATCATGTGCATCAGAATGACCCTCATGTTTGTGACTTTCCCCTCTCCTCTTGCAGGAGCAGCTTAAAGCGAATACGCTCAGTCTCAGGATTAAAAATATCCTGCCCCTTCACCCCCATCATATTCTGCTCCAATTTTAACATTGGTAATGTAAAGATATCTAAAGAGTTGGAATTCGTACAATGCTATAAATTGCCATCATAAATACTATTTTGTTCACTTTTTGTTGATTGTCTTTCATTGGTCTGATAAAAACCGATACTTGCATGTTAGATATTGCTTTATTTTTAATGCGTTTTTTGAAATTCCTTCTTGCATAATTGTGGTATGTCTCTATACCGGACATGGGGAAGGGAGGTGGTATACCAGGATGGCTGATTCACTTTTATTGATGCCCCAAACAGTATGTTCGCCACTGGTGGCTGTATAACTATCTCCAGCAATTAGTCGGAAAGTTACATACGATCTATCTAAACCCAGTAAGGGGGAATTAAGCCAGGCTTCAACAAGTAATGAGAAGGATAAGGTGTGATTTGCCATTATCTTTCTTGATCCCAATCAAATAATGGAGGAGAGAGTATGAAGAAATTTAGTCTATTAGTAGTTTCGGTTGCAACTATGCTGGCATTAACAACAGCAGCATATGCTGAGAAAACCCTGAGAATAAGTTTACAGTTACCGTTAAAACATCATCTTGGTCAGAATTTATTGGATTTCAAACAGGAGGTAGAGAAAGAAAGTAACGGCTCTCTGAAAATAGAAATTTACCCATCTGCTCAGTTATACAAAGATAAAGAAATACCACAAGCCGTGGCTTCCGGCGCAATTGAAATGGGTGTTGCATCTCTTACCAGGTTCGCGGGTACTATTCCCGCAGTAGATGTCTTTTATGTCCCATTTATGTTTGACAGTCCTGAAAAAGTACAAAAAGCAACAGCTGCAGGATCCAACATCAGAAAAGCTCTCGATGGTGCTATTTTAGGTACAGGTACTCGCGTACTCTGGTGGCAGGCATACGGAAGTTCAATCATTCTATCTAAAAAAAATCTGATCAAAAATCCAGCGGACATGAAGGGTAAAAAGGTTCGTGTATTTGGAAAAACCCTCGGCGATACAGTTACTACTGTTGGTGGAGCACCTACCATGATGTCTGGCTCAAAACAGTTTCTTGCCTATCAGCGTGGAACAGTCGATGCGGGAATGACTGGCATCACAGCAGTGAAGTCAAGAAAGCTTTATGAGGTTATGGATTACATGACTCTTACCTATGATGCTGACATTGAGTTTATCGTTATCGTCAATGAAAAGGTATGGCAAGGACTCACTGATGCTGAAAAGTCTATTATCAACAAAGCTGGTCTTCGTGTAGAAAAAGAGCTTCGTGATAAAATGGGTGCCATTGAGCAGGAATCCCTTGATTTCGTAAAAGATAAAATCGAAGTTGTTGATTTGAATGATGCCGAAAGAGCTGAGTGGCGTAAAGCGACCAAGTCCGTAGTCGAGAGATTTGAAGCAAGAGCTGGGGATCTCGGAAAGCAGGTGGTAAAGGAAGCACAACAACTCTAACCCCGATTAACGGGAAGTAAGCCAAGCTAAGTGCCATGATGTTTATGTTGAATATTTAATTTCAAAAGAGTCTCCAGTTTTCTTGTTTTGTATGACAGGTTTTCTGGAGTAAGGCACTAATGTCTTGAGGGTTCCTTGAAAGAAACGTTCCGGGCTTTATAGCAGCCCGGATCATTTTGATGGTGATGTGGTGATAAAAATAATTGATCGAATAACTAAGGTTGCGGCCTTCATCTCAGCTTGGATGCTGTTTGGGATCGGAGCCATGGTAACTTTTGAAGTCATAATGAGAAAGGTGTTTAACTCCCCAACAATCTGGGTTGATGAAACCTCCAGATTTTGCCTGGTGTGGGCGGTATACCTTGCAAGTGCCCATATCCTTAAGAAAAGAGAGTTAATTACCGTGGAGTTATTTACGGTCTCATTGTCAGCTGCGAAGTTAAAGGTACTCGAATTCTTTGCACTCACTGTCATTGCCATTTTTTCTGCAGTAGCGACCTATTACGGAGCAGAGGTGGTTCTGGAATCCATCGAGATGGGAAGAAAAACATCCTCTATGCTTGGGGTTCCCAAGTGGATTACCGAAAGTGCTGTTCCTGTTGGTTTTGGTCTTCTGTTAATTCAGGCCGTTGTTGAGATGATCAAACTAGCAAAAGGCGGTGAAGTTGCCGCTATTGCAAAACATAAAATTTAGAGGAAGTATATATGACTTCGGCACTCATACTTGCATCACTTGTCATACTGTTACTTCTTCGCGTTCCAGTAGCTTTTACTTTAGGAGGGCTGGGATTACTCCTTCTGGTGATGAAGGGATTTACTCTTTCCATGGTTCCTTTATCGCTATTTAGTAGCATGGATAGTTTTATCCTTTTGGCGGTTCCTCTTTTTCTTCTCATGTCCAACGTGTTACTCAAAGGCGGAGTTGGAACTGATCTGTTCAGGGCGGTCCAAAGCTGGGTTGGTCATTGGCCAGGTGGTCTTGGAGTGGCGACCATAATTAGTTGCGCACTCTTCTCAGCTATATCAGGGTCATCCGTTGCTACAGCCGCAACAATCGGGACGGTTGCCATCAAAGAAATGACGGAAAGAGGCTATCATAGACCATTTGTTCTCGGGTTAATGGCAGCTGGTGGAACTTTGGGTATTCTCATTCCACCATCGATCCCAATGATTGTCTATGGTGTTATTACCGAAGAGTCGATTGTAAGCCTGTTCCTCGCAGGAATCGGACCTGGTCTTTTTCTGGCATTCTGCTTCATCGTTTACTGTTTTGTTTACGCAAAGTTTGGTAAAGGCTATCAGCCCGTTGCAAAAGCGACCTGGAAAGAAAGAAAGGAGGCCACAATTCTTGCTTTCCCGACAGTGTTACTTGCTGCGATCGTGGTCGGAGGGATTTATGCCGGTTGGTTCACTCCAACCGAATCAGCAGGGATTGGTTTTGCTGTTGCACTCATTATCGTTTATGCAATGGGGCGAATGAACTGGACTAAACTGCAGGAAGCCGTTCGCATTTCAATGAATACGACTGTGACAATTTTTCTTATTATTGCTGGCGCTAAACTCTTTGGAAAGGCAATCACTCTGTATCAGATCCCGCAGGAAATTTCAGCCACCATTGCTACGAATATCTCACAACCAGGTTTCTTTATCCTTATTGTATGCGCAGTGTTACTGATTATGGGGTTCTTTTTAGAATCACTCTCCATGTTGCTCATTATGATGCCGGTGCTCTACCCGTCTCTTGAGTCTTTAATGATTGATCCGATCTGGTTTGGGGTTCTGTTCGTAGTCATGATAGAGTGTGCACTCATCACTCCGCCTGTTGGATTGAATTTGTTTGTTATTCAGGCTGTGGCCAAGGTTCAACTTGGAGAGGTGATAAGAGGTGTTTGGCCGTTTATCCTTATTCTGCTTGGTACCGTTATTTTTCTTTGGTTTTGCCCTGGGCTGGCGACCTATATCCCCTATAACCTTTAATTTTAGAACTATCATGAATCCCAAGGCTCAACAGCTTCGAGAACTGCTCACAAAAGATCAGTGTCACATTATGCCATGCTGCTATGATGGCCTCACTGCTAAAATGATTCAACAGGCTGGATTTGCCCTTACTTTTATGTCGGGTTTCTCCGTGTCCGCTGCTCGGTTAGGGTTACCAGATACTGGCCTGATCTCCTATGGTGAAATGCTTGATCAAGGCAAGAATATCTGTAACGCAGTATCCATTCCGGTTTTAGGTGATGGTGACACCGGATATGGTAATGCAATGAATGTACATCGCACTGTAAAAGGTTATGCCCAAACTGGATTTGCGGCGGTAATGATTGAAGACCAAGTCTCTCCTAAGCGTTGTGGGCACACTCAAGGCAAACTTGTAGTTGATCAAGAAGAGGCTTTTGAAAGGATTGCAGCAGCCGTTGATGCCAGAAATGAAGGACAGGATATTCTTATTCTGGCACGAACCGATGCAAGGGCTGTTCACGGTCTGGATGAAGCAATAACCAGAGGTCAAAAATTTGCTGAATTAGGAGCAGATATTCTTTTTATTGAAGCTCCCGAAAGCGTTGCTGAGATGCAGACTATCTGCAAAGAGATTCCCGGTATTCAAATGGCCAATATCATAAAGGGTGGAAAGACTCCGGTTTTATCACCCGATGAATTGCAGGCCATAGGGTTTAAAATTGCTGCGTACCCATTAACATTGATTTCTGCTGCCATGCAGGCCATTGAAAAATCGTTACAAAGTCTTCAAAATGGTTCTCAACCATCAGATATGATGGATTTCGATAAGGTCCGCAGGATTGTGGGTTTTGATGATTATTATAATGAGGAAGATCGTTACTCCACTTCACGACGTAAAACTACGGATTAGGTGTTTTCGGAGTCGGAGTTTATGCCCATGCTGTATGGGGTGCTTACCTGTCAAATTAGATCCATGTTAAACAAAATAGGTAGGGGTAAAACGAAATCGCAGTTTCAGGTCATTTGTTAAGATCTTTTAATAACTGCAAGTTGCGATGTCCCTGTTTTTGAGGTCGGACGCCTTGGGGGCCGGAGGCCGTAGGTCTGAATCCTACCGCCCCAACCACGGAACATAAGGGTTTCAGCTTTTTAGCTGGAACCCTTTTTCCGTTTTGGTCAAATGAATCTTTTTTTATCCACATTTGTTGCATAATGGCGATGTAATTGTGGAGAGAAGAAATTGATCCAAGGTTATGCAGTCTATGACAACCGCAATCATACATTAGGTTTCGATATGAATTACAGGAGGTGATATGGTTATCAAGAAGAGGAAATCCAAAAGTTCATTCAGCTGTTTTGCGGGGTTTTACAAGTGGACATCTTTGTGTTTGTGTGCCTCAATGTTAGCCGGGTGTGCAGCTCCCATAACAACGATAACATCAACGACGACAGACGAGCAATCGCTTCCTTCAACAACAGTCTATTTCTATCCTTCTGCTGATCAGTCTCAGGAAGAGCAGGAGCGGGATCGATATGAGTGTTATTTATGGGCGGTGGATCAATCTGGATTCGACCCGGCACAGGAGCAATTGGCCCCGCACCAGCGCATTACTGTTGTACCAACCACACCGCCAGGTACAGATGTGGCGGTAGGTGCCGCAACAGGGGCAGTAATAGGTTCTATTCTGGCAGGACCACATTCTGGGCCTGAGGGATTGGTGTTTGGAGTAATTACCGGTATGATATTTGGAGCTGCATCAGAAGTTGGAAAGCAAAACCAGAGAGATCAGATACAGGAGCAATATGATGACGCCGATAAAATTCGTTATAACCGTTTGGAAAAACAGGCGAATAGCTATCGACGGGCCATGTCTGCATGCCTGGAAGGTCGAGATTACACGGTTCAATAGAAAATGAGACGAATTTTCCAATATCTATCGGAGGTGAAAATCATGAATAAATATCGATCTACGACTCTGGTTGTCTGTTGTTTAGTAGCGGTATGTATGTTGTCGGAGAACGCAGTTGCGAAACAGGGGTATCATAATGACAATCGATATCGTCATGGCGGCCGTTATCCATCCGTCGGTGTACATATAAATGTACTACCACCAAGACACAGTAACATTCGCTATCGCAATACTCGTTACCAATATTATGGTGGTGTCTTTTACCATAATGCCGGACCAGATTTTGTGGTTGTTGCTCCTCCTATGGGTATTGTTGTACCAGTCTTACCTCCTGCCTATACAACCCTTTGGTTTCATGGTGTTCCTTATTATTACGGGAATAATCTCTATTATAACTGGCAGCCGGATCGTAATGGATATGTTGTTGTTGAGCCCCCTGAGGGAATCTTAGATGAAACACCAACAGTTATGGCGGCAGAACTGTTCGCCTACCCCAAAGAAGGGCAGAGCGAGGAACAGCAGTCAGATGATAGGTTTAGCTGTCATCAATGGGCGGTGAAACAGACAACATATGATCCGAGTCAGCCCCCAGGGAATGTGTCGGTTAAAGAGCTCGGAACAATGCGAGAGAAATATCAGCGCGCTATAGCAGCATGTCTCGAAGGAAAGGGATACAGCGTACGCTGATTGCGACATCTTTGGTAAAGAGTCTATTGAGAAAAATTGCTGAACGGGGAGCCTTGTGAACCACGATACTGCAATATGTGAATCACAATAGTGCATCTGTTCAGCGGTCTATGTTTTTCCATTAAAAACAAGCAGATTGATATTGTACAAACTGTAGTCTCACACCAAAAAACGATGCATCAAACAATAACGTACGTGCCAAGTCGTTCCCGCCTGGGAGCGACTCACTGAGGTTATCAATGGATGGTGGATTTGTAAAACAAACATTATCAGGTCTCAAGATGCGTTAGCCCGGATTTCTCACCAACAAAGTTTTTCGCAGGTCGAGACACCGGGCATGAAGCTGTAATTTGCTACCGGAGTCTTCGCTACCTGCAAATGCTCGGTAACGAAGCATCTGCGGATAAATCTGTTGGCCTGAAGGGTGAACTTTTTGATTTGAAACGAAAAACACCCTGTTAATTAAGGAAGTCATTTTTAAACTATAAAAACAAACAATTGAGTTTCAAATCAAAAAGTCATGAGAAATTCGGGTTAGAATGTGTTCGTTGCCACTTGTATATGCCGTATAAACTGATCAGAAGCCAGAAAAACTCGATAACAAATGCTGAGAGGTTGAAGTCAAAATATAGCGAAACTAATATCAAAAATGCCCCACAAAAATTCATGAGACTGAAGGTCAGTGAGTGATTGTTCATCCGATTTAACTGCAGCATGAAATAGGCCATCAAGATCATGAAAACCCCGATATTTCCAATCAAGTCGTACCATTGATATCCGTGCATAAAGGTGACTCTCTGAAACCTTAAAGATTAATTGTCCACTACACTAAACTCTTTTAACGCCGACAGAGCTTCATCAGCCTTGTCTGAATGTACAAATATATGGTCGTGATAATACGCAGCCATAACATTTGCACTTATGCCATAAGATGTAAGTTTTGTTGTAACAGCCGACGTTAAACCTACTGCGTCTAAACTTGAATGGACTGTTAACGTGATTTGTTTAAATTTACTTTCATATGCTATTTGGGATTTCTCTGCCGCTTCAACTGAAAGAATTAAAGTTAAACCTTCTCGCTCCACAAAAAAAGCCAGTGGGTTCAAGTGCGCATAATCAATGTAATGACCTTTCACCGTGCAAAATATATACTCACCACTTTGAATCTCGGGTGTCATAGATTTTAGCAATTCATTTAATTCAACAATTCCAGCCACAGTTTGTCTTCCCTTTTAATGTAAACCTGTTTTAAGAAGGATCTTAGTTTCAGTGATTACAGCTTCAATCTTTATGGAGAATAGGGAAAAAATCCAGAATTGTAAAATTAATATATTTTGGCATACATTAAAAATATTAATGGTAGCCATGGTTCTGCTCTTCGTGTGTATTTTCCACACACTTTTTCGTATCGCGTTTTACAGCGCTCAAACTGCTTTTGACCGAATTACGGTTTCTAGCTCCCCATAACTTTTTGAGTGAACCTTGTCCCTACTTCGAATTTGCCCGATTCCTGGTTGGTGGCAAGGCACCACATCACAGAGCCGATGACGTTAAGATATGGTTCTTCGCCAGTCTCCCAGAGATCTCTCCAGTTGATATCATCATTGTCGAACTCATTGAGATTAAGCTGAATGAGTAGAGAGATATTTTTGTCCACCGGTTCATCAGTTAAAAATCTGATTCCGGCAGCGCTATAATCGACCAGAAGTCCTTGTGAAGCTACCTGGTCACCCTGAGCAGTTGTAAACTGAAAGGTGTTGTGCTTGTTGATTCGAATTTCTTTTCTTCTCTCGATAGTAGCCATGCAAAACTCCTCGGTTATAAAGAATTTCGGTTTTTGTATTAATTAATTAAGTTAGAGATTGTATCTCTTTCTTATATCACACAAATTGTGTTTTTAGCCAACAGGGAGGGAAAATATTATCTTCCCGCAATGGGACATACTTTTTGTCTCAGGTGTTTGGTATTGAGAAAATCAATGTATTGGAATAATGATTTGTTGAACACCAATGTCGCAAATATGGTTTCAAGCTTGCTGAATACATTGAGAGTCGTTGTCTTAAATTAATCTGTGAGGAGAACAGATGGAAAAAAATATGGACCAGTTGAATCTCACAAAGAAGATGTGGTGGTTGCATGATTCCTATTGGCATGCAACAGTGGTGAGGGAATTTGGTGAAGAGAAGGCAAATCGAATAAATCTGGAGGCAAATGAGAGGTTTTTCAGGAAATATACCCTCCTTCTTTTGAAGTCTGGAGAAATTAAACGGCCAGAATCCATCCAGGATTTAATGGACATATTTAAAACTATTTGGGGCACCTGCTTTTTTGACGACATGTATGTTAATGAACCTGTAACATTTGAAGGTGACGAGGCAACCTGGATAGGATGCCAATGTAATGCGTATGATTCCCTTAATGCTGCAAAGATGACGAAAGGCTATGCTTGTGGTTGTCAGGCCATAAGAAATGGAGTGATGAAAGCACTTCGATTACAGCCTGTTCATTCAATAGAAGAGAGCCTCATTAATGGTGATGGAAGGTGTGTGATTACATTTCGTTTTGAAAAAAAGTAAGAGCGAGTAGAGTCGTAAGCAATAGATAGGGGGGCATACTGCTTTGGCAGGTGTAGCCTTCTTTTTCAATGTTAGTGGATGTGAGGCCAGACGGGGGAATTGGAAGAATATAATCCAGATGAATTGTTGGCCTTTTGCCACTGATCTGGGAAAGTATAAAAAATAGATAAATAGAGAGGGAAAATGTCAATTACGCGTATGGGAACAAAACAACGGATGAGTAGTATCGTAATCCATAATGGTACTATCTACCTGTGTGGTCAGGTTGCACAAGATGCAACGAAAGGGATGAAGGAACAAACCCGGACAATGCTTGACCGTGTTGATGGTCTGTTGGAGCGGGCGGGGAGTGATCGAAAGCATATTCTCTCCGCTACAATCTATATAAAGAGTATGGATTTATTTGCGGAAATGAATGAAATCTGGGACAACTGGGTTCCTGTTAAATACGCTCCTGCGCGAGCGTGTGTGGAAGCAAACATGGCAAGTGATGAGTTCTTGGTGGAGATTTCTGTGGTTGCCGCTGTTAAAAGTTAACAAACAATCAATTACCGTATTTGGCAGCCTTCCTGCGCTGGGTTATGTTGGTAATGTATCTCATACGTTTACCCGTTAATGGACGGTTTAAAGGCAATCGATCTTCAACCTCTTGTGAGGTTGAAGGACTGGCTGGGGTGGCAAACCTGGCGTGAGTGCTATTCCTGTTTCTCCCTACCTCTCTATATGGAATCCTTCTGAAGATGTTTTGAAAAATGGTTGGGGTCTACAAGTTGGCGATACTTGAAAATGACTTTTTGGAAATCTGCCCAAGTTTCTCTTTTTAAGTTGGGATTTCGGAGTAAAGCGGCCGGGTGATAAACAGGCATGAGTGACCTGCCGTTCCAGTCAATCCAGTTACCTCTGACTCTGCTTATTTTGTAGGATTCGTCACCGAGCAGCTTTTTAAGAGAGGTAGCACCAAGGGTGATGATTATTTGAGGATTAATGAGCTCGATCTGTTCCAGCAGATATGGGAGACAGGTTTGAACTTCTGTCCTTGTCGGTACTCTGTTGCCTGGAGGCCGACAACGAACAATATTGCTAATGAAGATATGTGTTTCTCTTGTGAAACCGCAGGCCTCTAGAATTTTGTCTAGCAATTGTCCGGATTTTCCTATAAACGGTCTGCCTACACGGTCTTCGTCTGCACCTGGAGCTTCGCCGACGAGAAGTATTTCCGCGTTTAGGTTGCCTTCCCCGACAATACTGTTCTTCCTGGTTTCGTGGAGAGGGCAGTTTGTGCATTTCAGAATTCTCTGTTGTAAGTTCTGCATTTACACCAAACCTTGCGATAATATAGATGGAGATATGTACCCTATACTTTCCTTACATATACATTGGCCAAGAGTCAAATGTTACTGCGTTTTTTTGTTCTCACATTAAATTTGCGCAAAAATTTGCAAAAAAATCATCCTGTGCGATAATTATCCAAGACAACCTTGGACATAGCCAACCTTATCATAGGCAGTGGACATAGTGAAACCCGAGAAATGCAAGGTATAGGAGGCTGGGAAACCTCCTTTGTACGAGGGGTTCCGCTTCACAATAATAGTTGGAATTAATGAAAAAACCTGAGATACCACTTAGTTTTAATTTTTCAATTTTAGCCGTTGGCTGGACAATCTTTATTGTTGCTATGATGGTTTATGATTTCCATGCAACAAAAGCTAATACCATCGAACTCGCACGGCTCCAGGCGTCAACCGGGCTTGAAAAAGACATAGTGTATCGGAAGTGGAATGCAATAAACGGCGGGGTTTATGGCTCGGTTTCAGAAACCACAAAGCCGAATCCATATCTGAAAAATAAAGAAAGAGATATCAGTACTCCGTCCGGGAGTCGAAATCTGACAATGATAAATCCTGCCTATATGACGAGGCAGGTTCATGAGCTCGAACAGGCTAACAATGGGGTCGTTGGTCATATAACAAGTTTGAACCCGATTCGGCCGGAGAATGCAGCGGATGGCTGGGAAACCAAGGCTTTGCAGCAGTTTGAGCAGGGAGTGAAAGAAGTGAGTTCGCTGGAGTGGATGGATGAAAAAAATTATTTGCGAGTAATGCGTCCGCTCATGGTTATACAAGGTTGTATGCCATGTCATGCTTTTCAGGGCTATCAGGTGGGTGAGGTACGAGGAGGGCTTTCTATTTCAGTGCCTATGGCTCAGTGGTTTGAAAACAGCAAAAGGATTGTTAGAGACCATGTCATTTTTCTTGTCGTTCTGTGGGCTGTAGTGCTTACGGGACTTTTCTTAGGGTTTTTCAACCTAATGAGTAAAATTCGGCAGGTTAATCTCACCCAGACGGATCTGAGTAAGTTAAAGAATGTTCTCGACCAGATTAATGACAGTGTTTTTCTCATTCATCCCCAGACACATCTTTTCACCTATGTTAACCAGGCCGCAATAATGACCTCCGGGTACAGTGAAACAGAATTGTTTCAGATGTCTCTAGGAGATTTTGCCTCCGGTGACGCACAACAATTATATGAAAAATATATTGATGAATTAAAAAAGAGACCAGAAAAGATATTTCATTATGAATCAATTTTTTCTCATAAAAATGGAGAGACGAATCCTGTTGAGTTGCAGCTGCAATATCTGAAGCTTGAACAAGGCACAGAACTCGTTGCCGTTGTAGTGCGAGATATCAGTAGTAGAAAAGAGCATGAAAAGAGGCAGCAGGAGATGGTCTCGCAACTGCAGCGATCGCAAAAACTCGAATCAGTAGGGCAGCTGGCAGCCGGAATCGCCCATGAGATAAATACTCCCATTCAATATATCGGAACGAATCTGGATTTTTTGGCAGACAGTTGTGCGGAAGTGAGTTCGCTTGTTGAGCGGCAGCAAAGCTTTATAGAAGGAGATGAGAACAAACAATCGACCGCGTATACTGAGCTTGAAAAACTTCGTAATGAAGTGGACTGGGACTATTTGAAAAAGGAAATTCCCCAGGCAGTATCGCAATCTCAGGATGGGGTCAGACAGATCAGCTCCATTGTGCTTGCCATGAAGGACTTTTCGCACCCTGGGTCAGAAAAAATGGAGTTCTCAGACATCAATCAATTGATAAAAACGATTGTAACTGTCGCTCGAAGCGAATGGAAAAGTGTAGCTGAAGTGCAGTTGGCGTTAACCCGCAAACATAGCATAGTCGCTTGTCGACCAAATGAAATCAGCCAGGTTTTGTTAAATATTCTGATCAATGCTGCCCATGCGGTAGGGGATTGTCAACAAGATGGAATATTGCAACTTGGAACTATTTATATAAGGACAGCTTTGAAGGAGCGATTCTTTGAGATTCAGGTGCAGGATACAGGCAGGGGTATCCCGGAAGATCATATCAACAATATCTTTGATCCATTTTTCACAACCAAAGAGGTGGGAAAAGGTACAGGGCAGGGGCTCGCCATTGCTCATGATATTATAACAAACAAACATCACGGGAGCCTTGGTGTGGAATCAGAAGAAGGTAAAGGTACTACCTTTACGATCCTTCTTCCGTTAGATAACAAAGATGAGAAAAACCTATTATAACGGAGCTGTAGAATGGTTGCTAAATCAATTCTTTTTGTAGACGA
The DNA here is from genome assembly GCA_047619065.1 of Desulforhopalus sp. GTDB lineage: Bacteria > Desulfobacterota > Desulfobulbia > Desulfobulbales > Desulfocapsaceae > Desulforhopalus_A. The sequence goes on along the minus strand of JBLHNA010000017.1, from coordinate 26,662 downwards.
TGAACCTAATATTTTATCTGGGTTAAAGAGAATGTTGCGCCCCATGCGTAATGAAATGGATTTTGAATTTGCTGAAGGTGGAAGGCAGGCTCTTGAAATAATTAAAGAAAAAGAAGTTCATGTTATAGTGTCCGACATGCGAATGCCCGGTATGGATGGTGCTGCTCTGTTGACCACAGTTCAGGAAAGTCACCCTCAGATTATACGAATCATGTTGACTGGTCAGGCGGATGATGAATCTGTTATGCGTACAGTTGGAGTTGTGCATCAGTTTTTGGCCAAACCTTCAGATCCAAACACCTTGAAAGAAGTACTCACAAGGGCTTGTGCTCTGCAAGAATTGATGATGAGCGCTCATCTTAAAGGGTTGGTATCGAGTTTAGGTGGGCTTCCAAGTTTACCCACGGTATACAAACAAGTAACAGAAGCCCTAAAAGACCCCGAGTGTGCAATTAGTGACATCGCTCAGCTTATTGAGCAGGATATGGCAATGAGTGCCAAGGTTCTTCAGCTTGTGAATTCCGCCTTCTTTGGATTGTTTAAAACCATTGATAGCCCGGGCCATGCCGTTAATCTTCTGGGCTTAGACACCATAAAAGCCCTTGTTCTGGGAGTTGGGGTCTTTTCAGAGATAAATTCAGAAAATCACGCCTCATTTTCGGCGGTGTCACTATGGTCCCATTCTGTGACAACGGCTGCCTTTGCCAAAAAAATTGCCCAGGCCGAAACGGATCGAAAAGAGGTTGTAGATAATTCTTTTATAGCCGGAATGATACATGATATCGGCAAGCTCCTTCTTTTTTCCCATGCTCAACCACAATTTATTGAAGCTGTGGAAAATGCACAGGAAACTGGTATGACTCTGGTGGAGTGCGAACAGGATATCTTTTCAGCTAACCATTGTGATGTAGGTGGTTACCTTATTGGTCTCTGGGGGCTTCCTGGACCGGTTATTGAAGCCATCACTTTTCACCACAGGTTGGAGGACTATCCGAGCGCCACTTTCAGCCCGGCTATTGCCGTGCATGCGGCAGATGTAATTTATTACAAACTGCATCCAGATCTCAGTATTGGAGCACCTCCTGAGCTCAATGAGGAGTATCTCAAGCTTGCCGGTTTGGAGGGCAGACTTGAAAAATGGACTGAGCTCTGCCAGGAACTTCTTGAATAATATGTATAGGATATTGGACCTGTCTTGTGAAATAGTTATAATACACAATGCTTTTTCCATTGAAAATGAAACAGAGGAACTGTTGACGCGGTAACTATAAACTATGACAGAAAAAATACTATTTGTAGATGATGAACCACATGTTCTGCAAGCTATTCAACGTCAACTGCGTAAGAGGTTTACCCTTGAAATTGCTGTAGGTGGTGCCGAAGCACTAAGAATCCTTAAGGAAAACGGTCCTTTTGCAGTAATTGTCTCCGACATGCGTATGCCCGAAATGAATGGGGTAGAATTGCTGTCGAAGGTAAAAGATCTCTACCCTGACACTGTTCGGATGATGTTGACCGGCAATGCCGATCAGGAAACTGCCATGGATGCCGTCAATACTGGTCATATCTTTAGATTTCTCACAAAGCCATGTCCGCCGGCAACCTTTATTACTTCGATTGCTCTTGCCCAGAGGCAACATAGGTTACTCAACGCCGAAAAAGAACTGCTCCAGCAGACCCTGCGGGGGAGTGTCAGCGTCCTCTCTGAATTGCTTGGAATTGCTAATCCGCGGGCATTTAGTTCGGCAGGTAGGATTAAGCATTATGTTGTGCAGTTGGCTGAATATTTTGGCCTGCCATCGCTTTGGCAATATGAGGTTGCAGCTCTTATGTCTCAGATTGGATGTATCACTCTTCCCGGAGACGTGCTCAATAAGATGTATTCTGGGGAGGCGCTGAGTCAAGAGGAAAGAGAGATGTACGAAAGGCATCCTGAAATTGGTGCCAAGCTATTGGAAAAAATTCCTCGCCTTGAGAGTGTTACCAGAATGATTGCTCTGCAGTTGCTTTCCTATGATGAGTATAGTGAAGATATTGTTGCGGATGACGTTGAAGAGGTGATAGCTGGTGCTCAGATTTTAAAAGTTGTCATCGATTTTGATCTGCAGCTTTTTCGAGGAGCAAGCAAGGGCGAAGCCATTGGGTGGATGAAGAAAGAAAAAGGGAGATACAATCCAACGTATCTTGAAGCACTGGCCAATATCAAAAAGGGTTACGAAGTGCGCATTATGTCGGTCAAGGTGCAGGAGTTAAGTGTTGGGATGATTCCACTTGAAGATGTCTTGGCCAAAAACGGGGCACTTATTATCCCTAAAGGACAATCAATAACCTGGTCTTTGCTCCAGGGGTTGAGTAATTTTGTCAAACAAATTGGTGTAGTTGAACCAATTACTGTGCAAGTTGGCGATGGGGCGGAGTAGTCAGCAACTAAATGGTGGAGTGTTATGCCCCCTTACAATTTATATAGAATAGATAGAAAAAACAAAAGATATCTTTGAAGAATTCCAGGAGAATGTTGTGCACAATCCCGAGAGTTATAGTACGCGACTTCTGCTACCGCGACCTGTAGGGAATACATGATCTCTGCAAGTCCGATTTTACCGTCTCCATTCACATCTGCTGCAATACAGTCAGGGACTGCAGCCTTTCCTCCCTCGCTGGCAGGTCAGACAGACTTGAAATTTTAATAATGTAAACTCATGGAAAACAACGCCTTAACGGCAAAAACATTTCGCTCTACAATTTTGAGATCCGGACTAATTTTGGGCCTCTTCTGGTGTCTTGCCATCGGTGCTTCGTTGTGGTGGAACCTCAAAAATTACGAAGAATCGATTCAGGAGTTGGCCGTCACTGAGGCCCGCACGAGTTATAACAAGGATATTCTTTATAGGCGCTGGGGGGCTGGTCATGGTGGGGTGTATGTCCCTGTTACAGAAACAACCCCTGCCAATCCTTACCTTGATCACATAAAAGAAAGAGATATTGAGACCCCCTCCGGCAGACAATTAACCCTAGTCAATCCAGCGTATATGACCAGGCAGGTTTTTGAACTTGGTCTTCAGGAATATGGGATACAGGGGCATCTCACAAGTTTTAATCCTCTACGTCCGGAAAATTCTCCAGATGAATGGGAAAAACAGGCTCTCATGTCATTTGAGGAAGGAAACCCAGAGGTGCGGTCGCTGGTCAAAGTGGGAGAGGAGGAGGTTCTAAGGCTCATGCGGCCAATGGTCGTAGAGCAGGGGTGTTTGAAATGTCACGGGTATCAGAACTACAAGGTTGGTGATGTCAGGGGTGGTTTAAGTGTGTCTGTCCCGATGTCAAAGTACAATGCCGCTGTTGAGAGTTATACATCTGGAGCGGTGGTTGCTCATTTGACGATGCTTATGTTAGGCCTTGGCGGAATTTTCTTGGCGTTTAGATCACTTCAAAGGATGGAACGCAAAAGTCTTGTTAGCCAAGAGGCCCTGCAGGAGAGCGAAAACCAGCTCCGCACGGTATTTGAAGCTGCAGAAACAGTAGCCTTTGTAACAACCGATTTTGCAGGAGAAAAAAGTAAAATACTGAGTTTTAGTCCAGGGGCAGAGAAGGTTTTTGGCTTTGCTGCAGGGGATATTATCGGCAGTCCGTTGAGCCTGCTACACCCTCCTGAGCGGAAAGATGAATTTTCTGTGTATCAGCAGGAAATTTGTAAAACAGGTGCTAGGATTTCCTGTGAGTCAACTCTGTTTGGTGCGTCAGGGATTCCATTCTTTGCCCTGCTTTCTGTTCACCCTCTTAAAAATGCGTCAGGTGAACTTGTTGGAACCATAGTAGTGGTAGTTGATATCTCACAGAGGAAAAAGATAGAAGAGGAATTAAGACAAAGCAATGAAACAGCCATGGCTCTGTTGAATGCAAATAGTGAGTCTTCTTTTTTGTTAGATCTTGACGGTGCTTTTGGCACCATGAATGAAGTGACGGCAGCGAGAATTGGTAAAACGCCAGAAGAGCTTGTTGGCAAATGTGCCTATGACTTTCTTCCTTTAGAGGTATCTGAATCGAGGAGGAAAAAAATTCAAGAGGTCGCTGAAAGTAAAATGCCTCAAATGTTTTCAGATGTACGGGCGGGGATGATTTTTCATCACACCGTCTATCCGCTCTTTGATTCTGAGGGGGAGGTTAATCGGTTTGCAGTCTTTGCCCAGGATGTAACAGCACAAAAAACGGCAGAAGAGACGTTGAAGAAAGATTTAGAACTCAATCGCGCGGTTGCAGAGATCTCCAGAGAACTGCTATCTGAAGCCTACCAAATCAAGACAGTTGCTAGTGCCACGTTGAGAGCAGTGTTATCGATTACTGATAGTGAGCATGGATTTGTTTCGTCAATTGATAAAGGGACCTTGGATAATGTAGCCCATACACTGACGGATATGTTTGGTGCAAGCTGCCATGTTGAAGATCAAAAAAATTCTTTTCCAATTAGTGAAAATGGTACATACCCCGGACTCTGGGGATGTGCTCTGAATAGCAAAGAATCGATGTTTACTAATACACCTCAGGCACATCCAAATTATAAAGGCCTGCCGGAAGGGCATGTGGTGCTCGGAAACTATTTAGCTGTACCTGTGTTGATAGGAGAAAACCTTTTGGGTTTGATTGCGCTTGCCAATTCGAATCGAGACTATTCGGATAAAGATCTTATTGCGGTGCAGCGGATAGCTGAGGTTTTTGCTTTGGCTATCCACAGGCAGGATTATGAAAATGAAAGATCGGAAATGGATCAACGGCTTCTTCACCTGCAGAAAAATGAGGCAATTGGTTCTCTTGCTGGTGGTATTGCCCATGACTTCAATAATATACTGACCCCGATTATTGGATATAGTGAGTTCATGAGAGAAGGCCTGCCTGCAGGAAGCCCGATGGCGGAAAATGTGAATCAGGTACTTTTGGCCGCACATAGGGCAAAGGATCTGGTTAAACAGATTTTGACATTCAGTAGACAGCAAGAGCATGAGATTGTGCCACTCAGAGCCCATTTGGTCATTAAGGAAGTTGTTAAGCTTGTTGAGTCATCATTGCCTTCTACGATTAAGGTGAAAAAAAATATTGATGTAGATTGTCGTACCATTATGGCTGACCCGACACAGGTTCACCAGGTTGCGATGAATCTCTTGACCAATGCCTACCATGCCATGGAAGAAGATGGAGGTGTGCTCACAGTTTCTCTTCAAAATATAGATATAACTGAAGAGACTGTTGGGTCTAACCTGATTCCTGGGCCATATATCGTCTTCGTGGTTGAAGATACCGGGGGAGGTATCGACGACGCGTCTTTAGATAAAATCTTTAATCCGTATTACACCACGAAACCACTGGGTAAGGGAACAGGCCTTGGTCTTTCAGTGGTTTACGGGATCGTCAAAAACTTTAAAGGTGATATTGAGGTGGAGAGTCATCTCGGAGAGGGGGCGCGCTTTAGTGTGTTCCTGCCGGCGGTAGAACCTCACCTGGTTGTGAGCGAGGTAGCCGGTAGCCGGCTTGATCTTGAGGGCACGGAAAAAATACTATTAGTGGATGATGAAGTCGCTGTATTGAGAATGGAAAGAAGACTGCTCGAAAGCTATGGTTATTATGTTGAGGCGAAAGGCAGTAGCCGTGAGGCTTTGGAGGAAATTCTCTTATTTCCTGATAAGTATGATCTCCTGATAACTGATTTGACGATGCCTGAATTGACAGGAGATCGGCTTACACAGGAGGTAAGAAAGGTGAATTCTTCACTGCCTATTCTAATCTGCACAGGCTTTAGTGAGAGAATGACCCAGGAAAGGGCACGTGCCATTGGGGCGGATGGACTTTTGATGAAACCTGTTGGAGGGGCGGAACTGGCCGGAATGGTAAAAAATATTCTCAGTCAGAGGAAAAATAAAATGGCCTAAAAGAGGTCCTGTCTTTTTGGTAAATATTTAATGTTTACTTGTCTATAGAATATCTCGTAAGCAGCCTGAAGAACAAGGTAATTTGTTTTTTTCTGGTTTGTTTGGGGGGGGTTGTACCGCTGTTATGCTTGTTTTTACAGATATAAGGATCGATGTTGCGCCTGTGCATCTTGATGCAAATGTGCAACGTGTCCTCTGCCTCCCTTAGTTCTCGGCGCTTATTGAGCCGATTCGCGGTTCATTTTCGTTTCTTTTCCCTATTTCTACATGTGGTGTGGTAACTGTCGTCATCCTATGTTGCGAACACGCAACATCCCTGTCTGGTTTTTCATCTCTAGATTGCTCTCTTGTTGTTCATAGCATTGAAATGATAAGTTTTATTTGCTTGGCACAAATCATGCTATTTGGCTGGCAGCGTTTGAGTTGCTCTGTTTTATCATCTTGGTAATCCTGGGGCAATGTGGAGTTTGTCAGATATGTTCAGCTTTGAGAGCAGCAACCGATTTGGCAAGTTAATTCAAGTTATGAGACGTAACTCTGATCTGATAACTCATTTTATATAGCAGTTGCACAAAACAGGAGGCTAACAGAGTGGGCATAATAGACTTTCGATTTAGGCCGAATACCAAAGAAACTTTAGATGGAATCGGTAATAGCCCAATGTTTTCGGGCTTGTGTGATCTCATTAAATTCCCATCAATGGCTGCCCAGACAATGGATGAAGTCGTTGCTGATTTGAAAGCTCACAATGTGGTAAAGGCGGTTATCACGGGTAGAGATTGCGAAACTACCTATGGCGCTAAGTCTAACAACCAGAGTGTGCTTGATTTTGTTGCAGCGTATCCCGATATGTTTGTCGGTTTTGCTGGCGTGGATCCACACAAAGGAATGAGCGGTCTTCGAGATCTTTGTCGAGCGGTTGAAGTAAAGGGTTTGAAGGGTGCAGCAATTGATCCGTACCTTGCACAAATCTACGTAAATGACGCAAAGTATTACCCCGTTTATGCGAAGTGTTGTGAGCTGAACATCCCACTGATTATCACCACTGGTCCTGCGACTTTGGTTCCTCGGGCGATTATGGATCACGTTGCTCCACGTTACATAGACATCGTTGCACGGGATTTCCCTGAATTGAAAATTATCGTGAGCCACGGTGGTTATCCTTGGATTTCTGAGATGATCAATGTCGCTCAGCGTAATCCTAATGTATACGTTGATCTCTCTGAGTATGAGCGTTCCCCTCTTTCTGAAGCGTATATTCAGGCTGCAAATACCATGATTACTGACAAGGTGATCTATGCCAGTGCGCATCCGTTTGTGGATTTCAAAACCGCTCTGAAGACTTATGAAGATCTTCCGTTTACCTCAGAGGCACGGGCTGCAATCATGTACGATAATGCTGCGAAAATTCTTGGCCTTCCAGTAGCGCAGAAGGTTGCCGCGAGTGGAGATGAAGAAAGTCGTCTTGTAGAACAGGTGTTGAGACGACTGGCCCAGGAAAATATTTCCCTGGCATAATTTATCGAGAACTAAAAGATAAGCCGGGCGAAAGGTTGCTTTGGTTACAGAGCGCGAGGCGTAATTCGCGCAAATAAAAATCAGTAAGGAGTAGGAACTATGGTGGATAAAGATCTCTTATCCATACAGGAAGCAAGGTCACTCGTTCGATCCGCAAAAAAGGCCAGATTAGAAATTAATAAACTGACCCAGAGCCAGATTGATGCATTGACCGAAGCTATCGGTAGGAGTGCTGTTCAGAACGCAGAATCACTTGCAAAGCTCGCAGTTGAAGAAACCGGATTCGGACGCTGGGAAGATAAGAAAGCAAAAAATATGCTCGCGAGTGAAATGCTCCTCAATCACATTCGCGGTATGAAGACTGTGGGTATGATCAATGAAGATGACGTAAATGGTATTTGGGAATTTGCTAAGCCTGCAGGTGTTATTGCAGCATTGATTCCTTCAACCAATCCGACTTCAACCACTATCTTTAAAGCAATAATCGCACTTAAAGCCGGTAATGCAATAGTTTTCGCACCACATCCTAGTGCTTTGAACTGTATTAATGCAACTGTTGACATGATAAAGCGTGTCTTGGCAGAGCAAGGTGTGTCTGAAGATCTCGTGAATGCGATGAGTGTTCCAACGGTTCAGGGAACTGAAGAGCTGATGAAACAGTCAGATCTCATTCTCGCAACTGGTGGTCCAGGAATGGTTAAAGCGGCTTACAGTTCTGGAAAACCAGCTCTTGGTGTTGGCTCTGGCAATGTTCCTGTTTATCTCGAGCGTAGTGCAAACATTGAAGACGCTGTGGATAAGATTATTGCAAGCAAGACCTTTGATAATGGAACTGTTTGTGCTTCAGAGCAGGCAATCCTCGCCGATCGCGTAATTACCGATCAAGTCAAAGCTACGTTAAAAGCCAAGGGATGTTTATTCCTTGAGGGTGATGACGTTCTTAAGGTTAAGGCAATCATGGAACGTCCTGGTGGCGCCATGAATCCTAAAATCGTTGGTAAGGATGCTCAGACCGTCGCTTCCATGGCTGGTATCACGATCCCAGTTGGTACTCGCCTCTTGGCTTATGAGGAAGAGGGAATTGGACCTGAATTTCCATTTTCAAAGGAAAAACTCACTAGTCTAATCGGTTATTATACTGTCGAAGATTGGCGTCAGGCCTGTGAATACTGTCACAAGTTGCTGATCAATGGTGGTATTGGCCATACACTGTCAATTCATTCAAATGACCGAGCTGTTATCCGTGAGTTTGCCATTGAAAAACCGGTATCCAGATTAGTTGTTAACACTGGCTCAACTCAGGGCGCAGTCGGTATCTCAACCGCTCTTTCTCCATCTCTCACACTTGGCTGTGGTAATGAGGGTGGTAGTTCAACTTCTGATAATGTTGGACCAGAGCATCTTTTCAATATTAGAAGAGTTGCTTTTGGTAAGGATCAGGCAGCTCCGAAGACGGCTGCTGACCCTGCGATAAATGTTGATGAGGTAACCAGAATAACTGAGCTGGTAATGCAAAAGCTCAAAGAAGGCGCTGTGATTTAACACGTTCTCAAGGAAGGTAGATGAGAAGATCGTCTTATCTTGGGAAAATAACTAGTTCCCGTCCTGAAATGCCGAGTTTTAGGATGGAAACTAACTAATTGACATACTTTTATCCGAAACGGAGGATTTATCATGAATGCTTTAGGAATGATCGAAACAAAAGGTTTTGTAGGTGCAGTAGAAGCAGCAGATGCAATGGTTAAAGCTGCGAATGTAACCATGGTCGGTACCACTATGGCCGGTGGCGGTTTGGTTTGTGTTGTTGTTCGTGGTGATGTTGGTGCTGTTAAAGCTGCAACCGATGCTGGTGCAGTTGCAGCTGAGAGAGTTGGTGAGCTCGTAAGCGTTCACGTAATTCCACGTCCACACAACGACGTTGAAGCTATTCTTCCTAAGGCGTAAGTAAACCTGGGTAAGAAATAGTCTGGTCCGGCGATCGTGATCTTTAAGACCATCGCCGGCTTATTCTGAAGGCCGAAAAGAATACTGGAGCATAGCAAAATGGCTGAAGCCAAACCTTCCCAAAAAAGAGCAACTGTAGCGAAAAATGATCCTGTGGTGACACAAAATGCGCCAGATATGGTGCTACGTGGTGCTGTCGGTATCATTGAAACCGTAGGTTTTATTCCGGCAATAGAAGCAGCAGATGCGATGTTGAAATCCGCACATGTCACCCTTGCAGGAATGAAAAAGGTTGGTAGTGGACTCATCTCTATCGTTGTTCGTGGTGATGTTGGAGCCGTTCAGGCTGCAACTGAGGCTGGAGCACAAGCTGCAAAGGCTGTAGGTAGAGTAAGAAGTGTTCTTGTTATTCCTCGCCCCCATGACGATGTGGAAATAGTAATTCCTACCATGGACGGGCATGGTCTGCCTAAAGTCTGAATAGGACGAACGGGTTCCTGTGTAGATAGTCAGGGACTAGGTAGTAAGTGATGTGAGATACCTCCTTTTGCATTAGGTGTAGAAGAAGGGATATAAGCGGATTGACAAGATTTAACCCCGGTAAACTTGAAGTAAGCCGGGATAAGTATCTTCATGAAATTCAACCATAAAAATCAGAGATAAGCGAAGATTTCCGATAAGCGAAGACTTCGAGTGAATTTCTAAGGTACTAACCCCAGTAAACGGAAAATAAGCCAGGATAAGTACCTTCACGAAATTCATTCATAAAAAACAAGAAATGAATTTCTAAGGTACTAAAGAGGAGTAAAGCATATTATGGCCGTAAGTGAAGCACTCATTTCAGCAATAGTCGTGGAAGTTACCAGAAGATTGAGGCAGGAGGCACAACAGTCTCCCCAACTCGGTCACGATGATATTCCGATAGAACTTTCCGCCAGGCATGCTCATCTTTCTGAAAAAGATTGGTACGAGCTTTTCAAGGAGGCGCCCAAAGAGATTCGAGAGCTGTCTCAGCCAGGCCAGTACCTTTTTGATAAGCGTATTCGAATAATTGGACCCAAGGGTGTAATTGACAATATCGCAATCCTCGGCCCATTTAGAAAAGAGTCGCAGATTGAACTTTCTGTTACTGATTCTCGTATTCTTGGCATTAATGCACCAGTAAGACATTCAGGGGACCTTAACGGTACACCCGGCGCTGTAATTTCATCACATGATGGCATAATTGCTCTGGATCTCGGTGTGATTGTCGCAGGTCGACACATTCACATGAGCCCAGCTGATGCAACTCGGCTCGGCGTAAAAGATATGGACCTTGTGTGTATCCAGACTGAGAGTCATCGGCCAGTTATTTTTCGTGATGTGCTGATTCGTGTAAACAAGGATTTTCGTTTATCAATGCACATTGATTTTGATGAAGGTAATGCCAGTGGCTGTACCTCTAGTACCAAATGTACAATAATCAAAAATGTCTCAGAGGTTCAATGTGCGTGTTGATAAAGCTCTCGTAGAGCAATTGGTGGTTCAGATTCTAGGTCAGCTTGCAACAACGCAAGGTGTTCAGAATGTGCTCATCCTCGGTTCGACGGGTGATGCCTCAAGCATCTCATTGCCAAAAATCGATGGAGTTACCACGAAGGTGTACTGCAGTGATGACGTGTATGATGCGACTGAAATTGACCGCTATGTGCTACCCTTTCTTGAATTGGAAGACATGGCAGATCTTGCACTTGGTAAAGCGACTTCGATAAAAGCCAGAGAAGTGTTAGCCCTTTTGTTGAACGGAAAAACGGTGGAGGTGTGTCAATATGCCTATACCGGTTTTGAAAATAGTGCGACCTCGCAGCTTTATCAAATTTACTGTGATTACGCAGAGACCTTGAGTGGTTTTGGTCTTGGTCCGCTGCAAAAGCAAATCAAGAAGGCCACCAGAATGAGTGCAAGAGTCGTAAGTGAGAAGGACATAGAAAAGTGTAATGCTGACGGGATCACGCGTATTAGTATACCGGGTAAGGCACTTGTGACGTCTCTTGCTGAAGAGTGCGCTAAAAAATTCGGAATTGAAATTCAACGGGATTAAACAGGTGCGTAAATGATTGTCGCAAAAGTAGTAGGTAATATCTGGGCCACCCGAAAAGAAGAAAGCCTGTCAGGTATGAAACTGATGATAGTTCAAGCCATCGATGCGGTGACCAAGGAGCAGAAGCAGAGCTTCGTGGCTGTGGATCAAGTCGGTGCTGGGATTGGAGAGATGGTTATTGTTTCCACTGGTAGTTCGGCACGTCTTGCAAAACTTGGAAGACATTCACCGATTGATGCAATTATTGTTGGTATCGTTGACGAGATGGACGTTCCAACGGACTGAAATGTATAATAAACGTAGTGCTTGCGACAGGTCGTAAAGTTACAAGTCGGGTTGTTGATAAACAAATATTGATGTTGATGGAGAAATCATGAAAAAGAAGCTGGTCAGTGCAGATAATATCTCTGATTTTCTTAGCGCAGGTGCAAGTGAACTTCACGTGGATAACAGCATGATAATTACTTCCGGTGCGAAAGACTACCTACGTGATAAGGGTATCAAGTTGGTGTACTTCAAGCAAATTGCCGGGGCTACTCGTCCTGCAAACTGCAAGGTCAGCGGAGGGCAGGATCTCAAAGCTGTTGTTACTAAAATCGTTTCTATTTTGAGAAATGATTTTCAGGTAAAAGACGCGGCTACCGTTGAGAGCGTTACGCAAAAAGTTCTTAGTGGCCTGAAACGTCAGTAAGAAAAGTATACATTTGTACGTGAAAACAAGACTGTTCCTCGTATTGCCTTTGGGGTTGAAGTAACTATGAGTAAGAATTCAATTGTTTCAGAAATTCAAGAAAATGGAATTGTAGGAGCTGGTGGTGCCGGATTTCCTACCCATATAAAAGTGGCCGCAGAGGCCAGTACCATAATCGTCAATGCGGCGGAGTGTGAACCACTTATCCATAAGGATAAAGAGATTTTGCTTCACCATACGACTGATTTTCTTGCTGGTTTGAAGATGGTTATGGAGGCCTCCTCTGCTCCTGAAGGAATAATCGGAATCAAGGGTAAGCATACCCATATAATTGATCATTTGAATAAACATGTGGGGGATGGAGTTCGTGTTGTGCCCATTGGCGATTTTTACCCGGCAGGAGATGAGATCACTCTTATCTATGAAACAACTGGAAAGGTTGTCGAGGCCGGTAAAATACCAATCACTCAAGGTGTTATCGTTAGTAATGTTGAGACCTTACTTAATGTAGGCAGGCGCAGGCCAGTAACCACCACATTCATTACTCTTGGTGGTGATGTGGAAAATAAAATAACTCTTGAAGTACCCATTGGTATCCCGATTCGTACCCTCATAGACTATGCCAAGCCCACAATCAGCGACTACGCTGTCCTTCTCGGAGGGCCGATGATGGGTCGTTTGACCACTGATCTGGACGAACTCACCTCAAAGACCAGTTCAGCCATAAACATTCTTCCAGCCGATCATACCCTGGTGCAGAAAATGCTGACCATGGGCAAGCCAGCTACAGTAAGAAAGATTGGTAAGTCGGCCTGTGATCAATGCGTGTTCTGTACGGCCCTATGTCCCAGGTATCTTCTCGGTCACCCTATTCAGCCACACAAGTCGATGCGTACACTTATGTTTAGCTCTGTTGGTGAAAGTGTACCGGAGATGCATGCGATGGCCTGTTGTGAGTGTAATCTTTGCACCCTGATCAGTTGCCCCGAAGGGTTGTATCCTGGTAGTATCAGCTCTTTGAGTAAGCGTTTTGCTGCCTCTACCGGTATGAGATTTGACTCGGATGAATTTCAGTCAGCCGGACCACACCCACTTATTAAATATAGACGTACACCAACCAGTAAGCTCAAGCGGGTTCTTGATCTCAATCGTTTTGGGGACAGCGGTCCGTTGACTTCGTTTGCCTTCACTCCAAAAACTCTTTCCGTTCCACTCCGTCAGCATATTGGTAAAGTGGCAGAATCTATAGTCTCAGTTGGAGACAGTGTTTACGCTGGCCAGAAGATCGCAACAGTTGGCACAGATTTAGGCAGTGAAATTCACGCACCGATGGCTGGTAAAATTCTGAGAGTAAGCGAAAGCATCATCGATGTGGAAGTTGGCTAAAGCGAATTGAACGAACGTATTATACTTAAAATAAATTGAAGAAAACAATGGCACACTCTATTGGCGTTATAGAACTTTCAAGCATAGCAGCCGGATTCCAGGCACAGGACGCAATGATCAAGGCAGCGGATATCAAGATTCTAATGGCGAGGACAATTTGCTCCGGTAAATTTCTTATTATTGTTGGAGGTTCGGTTTCCGCCGTAAATGCATCTCTTGAAGCGGGAGAAGCTGTGGCAGGATCTTACATGATCGAAAAACTCACCATTGCAAATGTTGATGAACAGATTTTCGGTGCAATTGCCGGTACTGTACATGTAAACGACGACTCGTTTAGAGCTCTTGGTATCGTCGAGACGTTCTCCGCTACGAATATCATTGAGGCAGCTGATGCGGCTGTAAAGTCTGCTGATGTAATACTTTTCCGCATCCATGTGTCGATGGCTATTGGCGGTAAAGGCTATTTTCTGGCAACTGGTGATGTTAGCGCCGTTCAGGCGGCTGTCGATGCGGCTTGTTTCGCCATTGCACATACCGGAATGTTAACAAATAGAGTGGTTATACCTGCAGCATCCAAGGAGCTGCTTCAAGAGCTCCTTTAGTGCCTTACTCCAGAAAACTTGTCATAAAAACAAGAAAGCTGGGACCTCCCTTAAAATTAAGTAGTTAACATCACCACCATGGCACTTATCCTGGCTTATTTCCCGTTTACCGGGGTTGATTTGTAGTTCGTAAGCACTGAGGACGCCGAATTTATCCGTCGGCGTCCTGCTCCTCTGTAGGTTTTGAATTCGAATGAACGGTCCCAGATAGACTTTTCCTCCCTAACCCGAATTTCTCATGACTTTTTGATTTGAAACTCAATTGTTTGTTTTTATAGTTTAAAAATGACGTCCTTAATTAACAGGGTGTTTTTCGTTTCAAATCAAAAAGTTCACCCTCCGGGTCACAAGATTTTTCCGCTGCTGCTTCGTTACCGAGCATTTGCAGGTAGCGAAGATTCCGGTAGATTATTACAGCTTCATGCCCGGTGTCTCGACCTGCGAAAAACTTTGTTGGTGAGAAATCCGCCCCTAAGTAAAACCTCTGTAGTTTCTCACACGGCTTGTCTCACTTTTTTAGTAGTAGATGGTGGGGCCATAACGCCAGGTAGACTGTAAAGGTGTTCTGAAAGCCGAGTCGTTTAACCCGCTTTTGAACAAAATCTAATCCAAATATTACATTGCTGTCACCCGATGTTGCAAAAAAGAAACTAACGTTGCAAAAAGGCATCTTGTGCAATAAGGGGTGGATACAGCGAAAAAAAATGCAGCGTGCGGTTGCGGTGCAAATATGCAACATTGGTCTAGCGAAGCACATGTGGTAATGGTAATTATTCCTAATCAGTTCAGGGGTTTGCCAATAATACAATGGAGACTGACCAGAGAGTATGAATTGTATCTTTTTGAAAATAAATCAAGTGATGTTGCATTTTGACGACATATATACTTGTGAAAACGAAGAGTTGTGTTTTGAGGAATGCTTTTCCACGACATATTCTGTCGTTTTCTTTCAGTGTAATAAAAAATAAAAAGGATCATGCACCACATTGTCGGTGTTTTGGCATCAGTATTGCTTTAGTAATTATTACGAAGATACAGGGGTTTTGTCACGTATCCAGGCGAATAGATCGCCATTTTTAATATAGTTGATTCAAAATCGGAGGAAGTATGAGTGATTTAGGAAAAAAGGTTCTCGCGGCGTTCCTCGCTGCTGGTCTGACCATGGGTGTAGCTGCATCAGTTCAAGCTAAGAAAATTACCCTGCGTCTGGGTCATCCAATGGCTCCAGGTAACAACGTAACTGTTGGTTATGAGAAACTAAAGCAACTTATCGAAGAGCGATCTGAAGGAAAAATCAAGGTTCAGCTTTTTGGTAATGCTATGCTCGGTAGTGACCGTGTGACCATGGAATCCACTCAGCGCGGAACCCTGGATATGGCTTCTGCTTCTTCTCCAAACATGGCTAACTTTTCTAAGGCGTTCATGGTTTTTGATCTGCCTTATATCACCAGCCCAGCTTATCAAAAGAACCTTTATGCAGCCCTTGATAGCGGTCCTTTAGGAAAGTATCTCGCAGCTGAGTGTGAGAAAATCAATCTTAAGCCAATTATGTATTCTGAGTACGGATACAGAAACTTCGTATCTACTGAGAAAGAAATCAAGTCTCTTGCTGATCTTAAAAACCTCAAAGTCCGTACTACCGCTTCTCCAGTAGAAGTTGCTGTAGCTGCAAAGCTTGGCATGAATCCAACTCCAATCGCGTGGGGTGAAGTGTACACTGCACTTCAGCAGGGTACTGTTGATGCAGAAGGTAATACCTTTTCTCTCCTCAACGATGCAAAGCACACTGAAGTTCTGAAGTTTGCAATTGATTCTGCTCATAACTACTCCATGCATATCCTTCTCATGAACAAGAAGAAGTTTGATTCAATGCCTGCAGACCTTCAGGAGCTCGTTCTGAAAGCAGGACAAGATGCTCTTAACTACCAGCGTGGAATTACTGCTGAGCTCGAAGTTAAAGCAAACGAAGCTTTCAAAACTCAGGGTATAGCTATTCACACCCTGACCGCTGAAGAGCGTGCAGAGTTTGTTGAAGCAACCAAGCTTACCTGGGCTGAGTTCGCCTCTGAGATTCCTGAAGAAGTTATGACACTTGTTCAAGATACCCAGAAGTAAGTTGCACCGCGGGGCAGTAGTTCTGCCCCGCTACTTGCTTAATTTTTGAGGAGAGAACATGTCCACCCTCGCAGATGCCGATAAAATCACTATGTCGACCACAGATACAGCGCAGGCAAATAAGCCTGGCGCTTTTAAAAATGCCTTAAACTGGTTGGATGAAAATGTTGAAAAACCATTCCTCTTCATGGGAATGCTCTCAATCATTTTGATTATCACCTTTCAGACTTTTTACCGTTATATTGGTGCACATTTTTCTGCAGGTGCTGCGGGAGCAATTTGGACCGAAGAACTTGCAAGATTTATTTTTATCTGGATTTCCTATCTCGCAATACCCATTGCAATTAAAAAAAGAAATAACATCCGTGTTGATATTGTATTTGATCGGCTACCAGCCAGGTTTCAAGAGATCAGCTGGATAGTTGTTGATCTCTGTTTTCTCTCACTGGTCGCTGTTGTTTTCTATATGGGCATAGATAACCTGAAGATGCTCGGACTGTATCCTCAGGTTGCTCCAGGTACTGGCATGTCATATTTCTGGCCATACCTCGTTTTACCAGTTGCCTTTGGCCTTATGGCAATCCGACTTTTTCAAGATATTTTCAAGCAGGTCAAAATATGTGGAATTGTTGACTCTCTTATGGGAGTAGCTTTTGTTGTAGTGCTAGCACTTCCCATATATTTCACAGAAAGTCTCAGTACCCTGACTATTCTTTTTGGTTATTTCTTGCTCTTTCTTGTTATAGGAGTGCCGATTTCTGTAAGTCTTGGACTTGCAGCAACAGCCACTATCATTAACGCGGGAACTTTACCTATCGAATATGTAGCGCAAATAGCATTCACCTCGATTGATAGTTTCCCAATCATGGCGATTCCTTTCTTTATTGCAGCTGGTGTATTTATGGGTGCGGGTGGACTCTCTAGAAGGTTACTCACTCTAGCAGATGAACTGCTCGGATCACTGCATGGCGGTATTGCACTTGCTGCCATCGCAACCAGTATGTTCTTTGCCGCGATCAGTGGGTCCGGTCCTGCAACTGTAGCGGCGATCGGTTCACTTACCATTCCAGCTATGGTGGAACGTGGTTATGACAAGTTGTTTGCAGCAGCCGTTGTCGCATCCGCAGGTGCCATTGGTGTTATGATTCCACCAAGTAATCCCTTTGTTGTATATGGTGTTTCCGCTCAAGTTTCCATCGGTAAACTCTTTATGGGCGGTATCGTTCCTGGTGTTATGACCGGTCTCTCTTTGATGGTTTTCACCTACATCTATTCCAGAAAACGCGGCTGGAAAGGCGTTCAACGCGAACGTAATGCTATGACTTTTGTCAAGGCGTTCTGGGATGCTAAATGGGCCCTTATGGTACCTGTTATCATCCTTGGTGGTATCTATGGTGGTTTTATGACCCCGACAGAAGCCGCAGCCCTTGCCGCCTTCTACGGTCTTGTTATAGGTATCTTTGTCTACCGCGAACTGAATTTCAGTAATATCGTTCCATGTTTTATGGACGCATGCAGCACTTCTGCCATCGTAATTATTTTGATGTCCATGGCCACCATTTTCGGCAACATCATGACCATCGAGCAGGTGCCAGCGACCATTGCTAATGCAATGCTCAGCTTGACCGAGAATAAGATTGCGATCCTGATGCTTATCAACATCCTACTCTTGGTTGTTGGTACATTTATGGAGGCACTTGCTGCGATCGTAATTTTGACGCCAATTTTACTTCCCATTGTAATGAAGGTCGGTGTTGATCCGGTTCATTTTGGTATCATCATGGTTGTTAACCTTGCCATTGGTTTTGTAACGCCTCCCGTTGGTATCAACCTCTTTGTTGCAAGTGGTGTTGCCAACGTCAAAATTGAACAGCTATCCAAGGTGGCCTTACCGCTTGTTGGTCTGATGATCATCGTACTGTTGTTGATTACGTACATACCAGCATTACCACTGCTTTTTGTAAACTAGGAACCAACTGCGAAGGGGCCAGCCAGTTCGGTCCCTTCGTGGCTGTAAAATAATAAATTTTAGGAGTTTATCATGGATTGTTGTGTATCCCCCCACGAGCAGCGTCTTTTAGACAAGATAGAAGGAAAAGAAGATATCTACCGCGCGTCCCATCCGAGAGTATTCAAGATTCTTGATACCTTTGACGGTGTAAAGCCGATAATTGATATCGAGCGTGCGCAGTACTTCACCGAGTCAATGAAAGAGACTGAAGGACAAATGCTTTGTCTTCGTTGGGCCAAAGCAATGAAGCACATTGCAGAAAACATCACCGTCTACATCGATGAGGACAACCTTATCTGTGGTCGTGCTGGACTTAAGGGTCGTTATGGTCTTCTGTACCCTGAGCTTGACGGCGATTTTCTTGATATCGCAGTAAAGGATCTTCCCAACCGTACCGAATCTCCTTTTTCCATCTCAGCAGCCGATGCGAAAATTGTTGTGGAAGATATCGCTCCCTACTGGAAAGGTAAGACGTACCACGAAGCATTAAACGCGGCGTTCCCACCAGAAGTACATAAGCTTTCCTATGATGATCCAGACGGACTCAACTCCCGTTTCATCGTCAACGAGACCTCATCATTTCGTTCTTCCATCCAATGGGTCCATGATTACGAGAAGATCTTAAAGCGTGGTTTCGGTGGAATTAAGATGGAAGCTCTTGAGAAGATGGCCGAACTTGATCCACTCTCTCCAATTGATAACGTAGAGAAGAAGCCTTTTCTTCAGTCAATCGTTATCGTTTGTGACGCAGTCATCACCTGGGCCCTTCGTCACGCAGCGCTTGCACGCGAATTTGCAGAAAAAGAAACTGACATGACCCGCAAGATGGAACTGTTCAAGATGGCAGACATCTGTGAGCGTGTACCTGAGCATCCTGCGACCACCTTCCACGAAGCGGTTCAGTCTCAGTGGTTCACCCAGATGTTTAGCCGTATCGAGCAGAAGACCGGTACCATCGTATCAAACGGTCGTATGGATCAGTACCTCTACCCATTCTACAGAGCAGACGTTGACTCAGGTCTGATCAACGCAGACCAGGCTCTTGAGCTTCTTGAGTGTCTCTGGGTTGGAATGGCGCAGTTTATTGATCTTTATGTGTCTCCTACCGGTGGTGCTTTTAACGAAGGTTATGCACACTGGGAAGCTGTCACCATCGGTGGCCAGACTCCTGAAGGTCGTGATGCAACCAACGATCTCACCTACATGTTCTTAAAATCCAAGCGTGAGTTCCCACTGCATTACCCCGATCTTGCGGCACGTGTTCACTCTCGTTCACCAGAGCGTTATCTTGCTGACGTTGCTGTGACCATCAAAGACGGATCCGGTTTCCCTAAGCTGATCAACGATGAGGAAGTCGTACCTCTCTACGTATCTAAAGGGGCCACCTTTGCTGAAGCATATGACTACGCTGTATCCGGTTGTACAGAAGCTCGCATGCCAAACCGTGACACCTACACCTCTGGTGGTGCGTACATCAACTTTGTTGCGGCACTTGAGATGGTATTGAACAACGGCAAGATGCAGAAGCATGGTGATGAAATTCTCGCTCCAGGTTCCGGTGATCCTACTGAATTCAAGAGTTGGGATCAGTTCTGGGATGCCTATGTTTCTATGCATCAGTATTTTCTGAAGACCGCTTTCCATCAGCAATACATCATCAACAACCTGCGTGCCAAGCACTTTGCCCAGCCCATGGGTTCTGCAATGCACGATCTGTGTATGAAGCATTGCCTTGATCTGCATACCCCTCAGATTCCCGAAGGTATTAACCTGGGATACTTTGAGCACATGGGTCTCGGAACCCTGGTCGATTCACTGTCTGCAATCAAGAAGCTCGTATACGAAGATAAGAAACTGACCATGCAGGAAGTTATTGACGCCTGTGCCTGTAACTTCGAAGGTAAAGAAGATGTCCGTCAGATGCTTTTATCTGCTCCTTGCTACGGCAACGATGATCCATATGCAGATGATATCGCAATGAAAATTGATGAACTGAACGTACTCTTTGGTCAGCAGTACAGCAAAGATCTGGGAATGCACAACGATATCCGTTACGTACCATTCACCTCCCATGTACCTTTTGGTAAGGTTGTAGGTGCAACTCCTAACGGACGTTACGCATGGACCGCACTTTCCGATGGATCTTCTGCTTCCCATGGTGCAGATAAGACCGGACCTACCTCAGTTCTTTTGTCGAACTATAACTCCAAGAACTACGGACACCGTGATCGTGCAGCGCGTATGCTGAACATCAAGTTCACTCCTAAGTCTTTGGAAGGTGAGGAAGGAACAGATAAGATGGTATCTTTCATCCGTACCATGGTCGATCTTAAACTGTGGCACGTACAGTTCAACGTAATCAATAAGTCCACCTTGATTGCAGCACAGGAGGATCCAGAGAAGTATCGCAGTCTGATTGTTCGTATCGCTGGATACTCAGCATACTTCTGTGATCTCTCCCCAGATCTTCAGAATGACCTCATTGCTCGTACCGGGCATGATGAAATGTCTTAATCTGACAGTGTAGTGTTACGAGCCCGCCGGTATTGCGGCGGGCTTTTTTTGTATATTTTAAGTTTAAACCTGGCCAAGACAATGACAAACGAAAATATTGCATCTATCGAAGGGACTGTTTTTAACATACAGAAGTACTCTGTTCATGACGGGCCGGGTATCCGTACCGTAGTGTTCCTGAAAGGCTGTCCTCTTTCCTGTCAGTGGTGTAGTAATCCGGAATCACAAAAGTTTCAGGCTGAGCTCGCGTACAACGAAAAAAAATGTATCACCCTTTCAGAGTGTGTGCGTTGTGCTGAAGTCTGTACTGTCGGAGCCCTTGTTAAGGGAGATGACGATAAGATAAAGGTAGCTTGGGATAAATGTAATAATTGTCTTGCTTGTACTGAAGTTTGCCCAGCAGAGGCTCTTGTTTCTTATGGGGAGACGATGAATGTAAAAGACGTCATTGATCAGGTTGAAAAGGATGCCTCCTTTTATGCCAGATCCGGTGGTGGTCTGACCCTTAGTGGGGGCGAGCCTCTTGCTCAACCTCAATTTGCAATAGCACTTTTAAAAGAAGCTAAGCATCGTTATATGAAGTCCGCTATTGAAACCTGTGGTTATGCTGCCAAAGAGGATTTCCTTGAAGCCTGCAAATACTGCAACATGATTATGTTTGACATTAAATCCCTGGACACAGTAAAGCATAAAAAATTCACGGGACATGGAAATGAACGTATTCTTGAGAATTTTAGTGCAATCAGGGAAGCATATCCTAAACTTAAAATCCGCGTTCGTACCCCCGTTGTACCTGGATTTAACGATACTGAAGAAGATATTCAGGAAATTGTTGATTTCTTAAAGGATAAAAACGTAGAGTATGAGTTACTCCCTTATCACAGGCTTGGGACTCAAAAATACATCAATATTGGAAGGGACTATCTGCTCGGCGATATTTCTCTTGATAATGACTTGTATTTAAAACTTCGGAAGGTTGCGCAACAAAATGATGTGAAGGCGTAACTCTGAAGAAAAAAATCGAATATGTTATGTACAAATGAGGCTGCTTGACGGTCACACGGATTACTGCTTCTCTGTTAACCGACAGGAAAGCAGTTTTGCATAATTAGGGCACATCGATGGATCAATATCACGCAAAACTAGCTCCTTTTCTGGAAAATATATTAGCAGCCCTTGATGATGGTGTTTACGTCACCGACAAAGAGGGAACGACACTGCATGTCAATAGGATGTATGAGAAGTTGACCGGTCTGAAATCAGAGGAACTCTTAGGTCAAAATGTCAGAGTCCTACGGGAAAAGGGCATTTTTGATGAGATAGTAAATCCGATAGTGGTTAAAAGGCAGAAGCCTGTTACCAGTGTTCAGGTTTTAAAGGATGGGAAAAGAGTAGTTCTTCGTGGTTACCCTGTCTTTGATGATGCAAAAAATCTTACTCTGGTGATAACTTTGGTTCGCGATGTGACCCTTATCGGGCAGATGCGTGAACAGATTATTCAACAGAAAAAGCTCATCTCTATTTATCATGACCAGATTGAGCTCCTCTCTTCCTCCGCTCCCACCAGTAAAAATTGTTATGAAGCACCGCAAATTCGTGAATTGAGTGAGTTGGTTAAGCGCGTGGCTTCTACAGATGCTACCATTATCTTGCTTGGTGAAACAGGTGTTGGTAAAGATCGTTTCGCTCGAATGGCTCATGAACATAGCCCACGAAAAGATGAGATGTACCTTAAGGTGGATTGTGGGAGTATCTCTGAAAATCTGATAGAGTCGGAGCTGTTTGGTTACGCACCGGGTGCCTTTACCGGAGCAAACAGTAAAGGGAAGATAGGGCACTTTGAGATAGCCAATAAGGGAACCATCTTTCTTGATGAAATCGGTGAGTTGCCTCTGACTATGCAGGCGAAATTGCTGCGTGTTCTTCAAGATCAGGAAGTGATGAGAGTAGGGTCTTCAGTTCCGAAAAAAGTTGATGTAAGGATTATTGCTGCGACGAACCGAAATCTTGAAGAAGAGGTTGAAAAAGGAAATTTCCGGATCGATCTTTTTTACAGGTTGCGAGTAGCTGTAGTAGATATCCCACCACTGCGTCAAATTCCTGGGATGATACCGGGGCTGGTAAACCATTTTCTCGAACGGTTTGGTGCCAAGTATAAAAAGGATATCATCTGTCCTGATGGAACAATGAATATCTTTTTGACCTATAGGTGGCCTGGTAATATCCGCGAGTTGGAAAATACTATACAGAGCTGTGTGGTTACAAGTCAAAGCCATGAAATATTGCCTATAGATCTCCCGCCCTGTATGTGTGCTGCCATCTCAAATATGACTAAAAAGCCCAATGATACGATAACTGCAGAATCAGACAGAACTCTCAAAGAGATTATGGCTGGCCTGGAAAAGCAGGTTATTCAGCAGGCACTTGATAAGTACGGTTCAGTGAACAAGGCGTCAGAAGTTTTAGGAGTGAATAGGACGACACTCTTTAGGAAAATGCGCTAGCAGGCGGCCAGATTATCCAGAGCCTAGTCGCTCCGATAAAATGAACGCAAATATGCGGGGCACCGTTGGTGTCTCGCATTTTTTACAGTTGGAACGATATGCTGGAGTTGGCTCTCATTACTTTAGGTTGGTGTTTTGGTGGGTTTGTAAATGGTGTTGCCGGCTTTGGCGCTGCCATGATTGCCATGCCACTTATTGCCCCTTTTATCGATCTATCCGTGGCAGTTCCCAGCTGTACCTTAATTGTTTTGACCCTCAACTGTCAGGTGGGTTGGACCTTTCGGAAATATATTGAGTGGCAGTACGTTAAGGGTATATTTATTGGTGCCATACCCGGGGTTATTTTGAGTGTTTTTGCGCTGCAGTATCTGTCTGAGCAACTGCTGAAAATTGGTATGGGAGGTTTTATCGTCCTCTACGCCCTGTGGTCTTTGTATGCTGATAAAGGTGGAATGCGGACAATCAGCCCAGCCTGGGGATATCTGTCCGGTTTAATGTCATCTACTCTTGGCATGGCCTTTGGTTTTAATGGGCCACCGCTTGCTGCCTATATTGCGTATAGCGGCTGTCCGTTGAAGGCTGTTAAGGGGTTGATGGGTGCTGGATTTATTGTTACTGGAGTTTTTATTGTTTCAGCAAAAGGTCTGACTGGGCAGATAGATTCAGAGGTTATGCTCATTTATCTGGCAGCAACCCCTGCTGTTTTACTCGGTAGTAAACTTGGAATCTGGCTTTCGTCGACCTTGAATGAATATTCCTATAGGAAGATTCTTTTTGTCAGTCTTGCTGCAATGGGGCTGAATATTGTGTGGAACGCGGTGTAATTAATTGAAATATAAGGTGAAAAGTCTTTCTGAGAGCTGATCTGTATTGAGCTTTTGTTGCGTAAATGCATCTTGCACACTCGTGTAACGATTTCCTGTTTTTCTCATCTCCTTATCTCTTGCCAGTTTTACTGGGTTTAATTTCATGTTCTCTGAAGCGATGTTGTAAGTATGCAACCGACTCAGGTGCAGGTTATCTTTTTTGCATCATAGCTACTGTGTTCCTCGCCTCCTGCTTAATACGTTTTACAAACAAATAGTAAGATTTATAACCTTAAATTTGTACACGGAAGTCCTGAAAGGTCATCTTTGGCAACTTGCTTAAAATACAGCGTAAAAATCGTTTTATTTGGGTCCGGTTATGCCGTTTTACTGCGTTGAAATCTAGGATTTAACCTCTTTAATGAATAAGAAAAGAACAACAGTCGAACAATTGGCACCTTGGTTGCAAAGATATACCAAACAAGAATAATTCTCAAAGTTCGACTTTGGGTAAAGATATTACGTAAGTTACGTTTTTGGTTTTTCAAAACAGAATTTATTTAAAGAGGGTAGGGAATGGCGATACGAAAATGTCGACAGATTTTACCACTTGACTCAAAACATTAAGGAGACCACCATGGATTGTTGTGTATCCCCCCACGAGCAGCGTCTTTTAGACAAGATAGAAGGAAAAGAAGATATCTACCGCGCGTCCCATCCGAGAGTATTCAAGATTCTTGATACCTTTGACGGTGTAAAGCCGATAATTGATATCGAGCGTGCGCAGTACTTCACCGAGTCAATGAAAGAGACTGAAGGACAAATGCTTTGTCTTCGTTGGGCCAAAGCAATGAAGCACATTGCAGAAAACATCACCGTCTACATCGATGAGGACAACCTTATCTGTGGTCGTGCTGGACTTAAGGGTCGTTATGGTCTTCTGTACCCTGAGCTTGACGGCGATTTTCTTGATATCGCAGTAAAGGATCTTCCCAACCGTACCGAATCTCCTTTTTCCATCTCAGCAGCCGATGCGAAAATTGTTGTGGAAGATATCGCTCCCTACTGGAAAGGTAAGACGTACCACGAAGCATTAAACGCGGCGTTCCCACCAGAAGTACATAAGCTTTCCTATGATGATCCAGACGGACTCAACTCCCGTTTCATCGTCAACGAGACCTCATCATTTCGTTCTTCCATCCAATGGGTCCATGATTACGAGAAGATCTTAAAGCGTGGTTTCGGTGGAATTAAGATGGAAGCTCTTGAGAAGATGGCCGAACTTGATCCACTCTCTCCAATTGATAACGTAGAGAAGAAGCCTTTTCTTCAGTCAATCGTTATCGTTTGTGACGCAGTCATCACCTGGGCCCTTCGTCACGCAGCGCTTGCACGCGAATTTGCAGAAAAAGAAACTGACATGACCCGCAAGATGGAACTGTTCAAGATGGCAGACATCTGTGAGCGTGTACCTGAGCATCCTGCGACCACCTTCCACGAAGCGGTTCAGTCTCAGTGGTTCACCCAGATGTTTAGCCGTATCGAGCAGAAGACCGGTACCATCGTATCAAACGGTCGTATGGATCAGTACCTCTACCCATTCTACAGAGCAGACGTTGACTCAGGTCTGATCAACGCAGACCAGGCTCTTGAGCTTCTTGAGTGTCTCTGGGTTGGAATGGCGCAGTTTATTGATCTTTATGTGTCTCCTACCGGTGGTGCTTTTAACGAAGGTTATGCACACTGGGAAGCTGTCACCATCGGTGGCCAGACTCCTGAAGGTCGTGATGCAACCAACGATCTCACCTACATGTTCTTAAAATCCAAGCGTGAGTTCCCACTGCATTACCCCGATCTTGCGGCACGTGTTCACTCTCGTTCACCAGAGCGTTATCTTGCTGACGTTGCTGTGACCATCAAAGACGGATCCGGTTTCCCTAAGCTGATCAACGATGAGGAAGTCGTACCTCTCTACGTATCTAAAGGGGCCACCTTTGCTGAAGCATATGACTACGCTGTATCCGGTTGTACAGAAGCTCGCATGCCAAACCGTGACACCTACACCTCTGGTGGTGCGTACATCAACTTTGTTGCGGCACTTGAGATGGTATTGAACAACGGCAAGATGCAGAAGCATGGTGATGAAATTCTCGCTCCAGGTTCCGGTGATCCTACTGAATTCAAGAGTTGGGATCAGTTCTGGGATGCCTATGTTTCTATGCATCAGTATTTTCTGAAGACCGCTTTCCATCAGCAATACATCATCAACAACCTGCGTGCCAAGCACTTTGCCCAGCCCATGGGTTCTGCAATGCACGATCTGTGTATGAAGCATTGCCTTGATCTGCATACCCCTCAGATTCCCGAAGGTATTAACCTGGGATACTTTGAGCACATGGGTCTCGGAACCCTGGTCGATTCACTGTCTGCAATCAAGAAGCTCGTATACGAAGATAAGAAACTGACCATGCAGGAAGTTATTGACGCCTGTGCCTGTAACTTCGAAGGTAAAGAAGATGTCCGTCAGATGCTTTTATCTGCTCCTTGCTACGGCAACGATGATCCATATGCAG
>JBLHNA010000016.1:0-107287 GCA_047619065.1 Desulforhopalus sp. | reverse complement strand
GCTCACCAAAAAACCAGGTAAGTCTCGTACAGTAGGCAACGGCATCGATGAGTATCGAAATAAATGCTGATTTAGAATTCAAGCGGAACTGAAAACAGCCATCAATAAGAGACTTTTCAACACCTTTCATTAGTGAAATTTCACGGTTAAGGATGCCAGATAGAACCTCTGGAAAACGTCGAGTTACTTCGGGTTTAGATTCCTACTGTTTATACGAAATTCTGCTCACCCTAATTCCTAACAACATCTCAGGAAACTGAGAGTAAAGCTTATTCATGAGAGGCTACAGAGTCACAAGATATCTCGATCGCAGAGGCTAGTATTGGCAATGTTAACCATTTAAGCAAATCTGTAAGTTCACCTTATCCCTGTACATCCTGCGAGCAGAGAAACACAATTTAAAAACATAAAATGTTCTAAAATATTGCTCCATTCCCGATTGGTCAGAGCGTTGATACTTTCGAACCAGAAAAAAATAACGAATTTCAAAATGTCAGAATTGATCGAAACTCAAATTAGAACCTGTTAGATAGAATCTCAGTTTTGACAGCTAACAGGATCTTAGACTAATCTCCCTCAGCCAGATACTTCAAAAACATACGAACTGTAGGAGAGGCAGCCTGTCCCTTTGGAAAGACACAAACTAAGTTACGGGCGGCCCAACTATCAGCTAAGCGGAGATTTTTCAGATTGCTGTTTTGTAAATGGGGTTGCAAATCTCTTTGCCCAATAACGCCTAGACCGAGCCCGGCTTCAACACATTTGAGTAGAGAATTAACACGCAGCACCTTAATGTCATACTTAGAACTCCTGCCTTTTTTACGCCTTGCCTCTGCGATTAGTTCATCAAGTACGCCGCCCTCATGAAAAGAAATATGATCGTAAGCTAGAGTATCTGTGAAGTACACCGTACTATCGTCACTATGATCTATAAATAAAGGATGGTCTTTTTTCCCTACAATCCAGATAGGATCCTCTTTATAAGGCAGTATTTCAAACCCCTTCATATCCACAGAGTCATAGATAATTGCCAGATCAGCGAGATCTTCCCGCAGATAGCGTATACCTTGCCTGGAAAATATTTCCTGCATTGTCACCCGAACAGCAGGATTATCTTTCTTGAAACGAGCAACGACAGAAGGTAGAGTACCATCCACTGCTCGGGGAGTTGCTGCTATTCTGAAATCACCAGCTTCGCCATCAGCAAAACGTTTCAAATCAGCGCGAACATCTGCATACTTATTGAGCAATTGCTCACAATGGACAGCAAACGCTTTCCCAGCTGAGGTCAAACTTGTACCAGCAGGTGTTCGTTTGATCAAGACAGTGTCGAGATCATGCTCCAGATCACTTACTCGTCTTGAAGCTGCAGATGCTGCGATATATTCGCATCTCGCCGCCGCCCCTATACTACCCAACCGGGCAACAGCCAAAAAAACTCGTAATGTAACAATATCGAAACTCTGCATGCTCCTCCAACTAACTAGTCATCAAACAAAACACTTAATATTGCCTCTCTGTCCGTTGGATCTTTTTCTGCAATTTTAGCGGCTTCTATACCTTTATGCAAAGTATCTAAAATATCAATTATAAAATAGCTGATTTTTTGAAATACATGACGAAAAGGAATGCTGTTCAAGTGAAAATACGTGCGCTGTGCTGAATACATTATCTGTTTCCTATAGAGAATTAATTGTTTTGTTGTTAATTCTTATAAAAGATTTTGAACAATTCAGGGTAGTGTTGATTCGACAACGGGCCCATCGTAAATAGGTACGACCATTGCTCCGAACAACAGGCACAATTATCTCAGTAGTTATTCTGGTACGCTGGTGAACAATAAACAGATTCTTGGAAAAATATGAAACATACCAAGTCTACACTTGTCAGTAGAAATCGAGACTTGATCTGATGTTCTTTCAATGACATGTTTTGATTACATCTTACAGATATTCACAAATGATAGTGCTGAACAAGATGTTGATTGTGTTGTGGTATCGAGTATGAACCCTAATATCTTTGTAGAACTAATACTGAATTTTTAAAAGTACTATACTACTCCTTTTTGGGCAGATGTTTTGAGCCTGGTCACGTATACTCAGGAATAAGATAAACGTGCAGGTTTGCTTAAATGCTTAACATTGCCAGAATCAATCTTATAACCCAACCCTGTCCTTCTTATTCATTTCTTGTCACAATTTACATGCTGAACAAAAGCTATTGGCATCGGTAGTCTAAAATACATGATCAGTATTATCCTCATACTCTCAGTCCTATACGTCTCTTGGTAAGCTTCAGAAAGCACATCTCACAGGTTGAACTTCCTGAGAGGGTCAGGAAGAAATTTCAATATTTTGAGATACCTTCTACTTTTGCCTGCCATTTACGACTGCATGGGTGTATTAAATGTTAGAGAGTTTATTGTCAGTTAGGGTAATATAGGAAACTATCAACAATTGTATTTGCCGGATTAAACAATGACTTTACGAAGTACTATGAGAAAATTGCAAACTGATTGATTGCTCCTTCGGATAAGATTGGTGTGGGGGGGGGGGTGCAGCCATTTCCCTGCCATTTAATGATAGAGGATGGAAAACGGACTCCTTTTAACTGTTTAAGGACGCTATGTTCTCATTTATCAAGATAATGCCTGGGCGAGTTGTTCTGAGTCTGCTCCTTCTGGTTCTCATCTATTCGGTGGCCAACTACTCTATGATTAAGTGGATTGTCACTCCCAAACATGTCCAGGTAGAGCGAGCCCTGATCAACAAAGAAATGGCACGTTTTGTTGAAGCCTTGTTGAGAGAAACAGAGGTTTTGGCTAACGTTGCCCATGACTGGGCAGCCTGGGACGATACCTACAAATTTGTTAAGGATCAGAACCCGGAATTTATCTCCTCGAATCTCTTGGATTCCACGCTGATTGACAGTGGGTTCAATTTACTCTTCATCTTCCGTCTCGACGGTTCGCTGGTTTGGAGCAGGGCCCTTGACCTTGAAACAAGACAGCGAATTCAACTGGAAGAATTGCCGCCAACTGGCCTGTCTCGTACCCATCCGCTTCTGCGCCACAAAGAGGTGAATAGTGCTGTCATCGGACTCCAAAAAACAACTCGCGGAGTGATGTTGATTGCCTCTCACCCCATTGTCAGCAGCGAAAATCAGGGTCCCATCATTGGGACGTTGATGTTTGGCCGTCTGCTCACTGAGCGCGTGATGACAAAATTGCGGGAGCAGACCAAGGTCAACTGCCGGTTTATCAATCTTGATGATCAAAAATCCCTTGCCAAGATCCCGATTGATCTCTCTGCTTTTGGCCCTCAAAATCCTTTTATCCTACATTACAAAACCTCTGACATAGTAGCATACAGTTTGTTGGCAGATTACCTTGGTAGTCCACAATGGTTAATTGAGGTGCATACCGATCGGCTACTCACCTCACACACCAGAGATATCCTTAATTATGTTCTCATCTCAAACAGCATCATAGGTTTTTTCACCCTGCTTCTTTTCCTGCTTCTCTATAAAATGAAGATCAGGACCGCGACCTCGACATTTCGGGGACTTATTGATAAATCGATGCAAAAAAACACCAAAGAACGGCGGAAATATCCATTGTTACTAAGTTTTAGTACCGATGAGTTTTCCAGGTTAGGTCATGATCTCCGCTCGATGATCGCCGGTTTTGAGCAGACCGAAAAGCACCAGAAAAATCTTATTACCCAGCAGGCGGCCTCCCGTCGTCAACTTAACACCATTCTTGTCAGAGAGATTAAAGCGCGGCTGAAGATTGAGGGAAATCTGCAGAAGGTCCAGGAGGATCTGGAAAAACAGGTCGACAAGCGCACCAGGGAGCTCCAGCAAACCAACAGCGCACTACAGGATGAAATTGAGGTACGCAAAAAAAACGAAATTGAACTCAAAAAACATAGGCGTCGGTTACGGGCCCTCTCTTCAGAACTGATGGAAATGGAAGATAGGGAGCGGCGCCAACTTGCCTCCGACCTCCATGACCAGATTGGCCAGTCGCTGTCAGTTGTCAAGATGTATGTAGACGCCCTCATTTTCTCTTTAGCTGATGAAAAAAACCGGGAAAAGCTTCAACAAATCGCTTCAATCGTAGACCAGACAGTGCAGGATGTTCGGACACTTACCTTCGAGCTGAGTCCACCCGTTTTATACGAACTTGGACTTGAGGCTGCTCTAGAATGGTTGGCCGAAGAATTCCAGCAGAAATATGGACTGGGAATCTTTGTTGAATGCGGTGTAATCCCGAAAAGTGCTAGTGCCGCATTTTTGGCCCTTATCTTTCGCACGATACGTGAGTTACTTATCAATGTCGTTCGTCATGCGTGTGCAGATGGTTCAGAGGTGAGGGTTTCTTGTGAGGGTAAGGATATGCAAGTGACTGTGACTGATAATGGTCTAGGGATGAGCGACTTAGAAAATCCCAGCAGTGGTTTTGGTCTGTTCAGCATTCGCGAGCGGACAATGAACATTGGTGGTACAATTGTTATCGATTCAGAAAAGGGTAAAGGGACGACGATAACCTTGACACTTCCTATTCAGGAGGATAGCTGTGAAAATGGTAAATAAATGACTATGGCGGTTAAAATTATTGTAGTAGACGACCATAAAATCGTACGCGATGGCCTCTGTTCGCTTATAGAGGGACTCTCCGGTTACGCAATCGTTGGTCGGGCCGGCGACGGCCGACAAGCCATCAAGCTCGCTCGTCGGGAAAAGCCGGATATCATCATCATGGACCTCAGTATGCCGGAGATGAACGGCATCGATGCCACCAGTTCCATCATTGAGGAGATGCCATCTTGTAAAATCATTGTCCTGTCCATGCATTCCGACAAACGCTTTATTGCTGGAGCCCTGAAAGCAGGTGCTTACGGTTTTCTCCTCAAGGAATGCGCCTTCCAAGAACTCAAACTGGCCCTTGATGCCGTCCATAATGGGCAAACCTATCTTAGTCCCAAAATTGCCGGCACGGTGGTGGATGATTACCGTCGGCAGCTGCTCGCCCAAACAAAGCAAGAACCCCTCACAACAAAAGAACGCGAAGTGCTTCAGTTGATTGCTGAAGGTTTTGCAACTAGAGAAATTGCCGACAAGCTCTTTATTAGTGTAAAGGCTATTGAAGGCAGAAGGCGGCGGATCATGGAGAAGCTGCAGATAAACACCGTCGCCGGCCTGGTAAAGTATGCAATCCGTGAAGGATTGACAAGGCTTTAGCCCGTATTTCTCATGAACATTGTGTCACTTTGGCATTACTGTAGGATTCGAGCTGCACCTTGAAGTATTTATGCCTTTAGCAAAATTTACACAATGTTCACCAAAGGTCAGTCGATCCAGCCGCGTATGCAGCGTCACTGAGCCAGCAAGTATAAACACTTATGACTTGCTATCTCGATTCTCGCCTACACGACTACCTCGGCTGATGAGAGATGCGGGTTAGCCAGGATTGGCATGTTGCAGACCATTTTTTTTTCATAGGAACAGATCAATCAATGGTTCCTCACGTCTAGTTCACCACTCCTGATTGAGTCTTTTTGGACTTGTGACACCTTGTGTTGCCCCCTTTCTCACAACAAGGGATTTCGAAACTGAAAAGTAGGGCAATCCCCCTTTTTCTCCATGGTCTAGAATGGTATCTTAAGGGTACATTATAGTAGCATTCTTCTTTCAATGTACCCGCGTTTCGCTTTAAAGTTAAACCACTGCCTTTATCGGAAAAATAAATTGAGGAAATCAACTCAGGAGGGTGATGAAGAGAATCACTGTTACTGTCTTAATACTCCTCGCCGCTGGCAACAGTTTATTAGCAGGTATTGACAAGCAGCGCGATATGCATTTTGTGCATTCTGAGGTGACGGTTGAAACCAATGTCCATTTCAACGAACGCTATTGTACCGAATGTCATCTGCAAAAACCTCAAGTCGGTGATGACCTTCAGTTGCGATATGACAACTATACGCAAACGTGTCGTTGTCATGGATATACTCCTAACACCTACACCCACCTTGTGGGAAGACCACTCTCTGCCGAAAAAATAGCAAAAATACCGGCGGATTTTCCACTGACAGACAACAAAATCGACTGCCACACCTGCCATAACATGGCGTTGCAATGTACACCACAATACGAATTGCGGCGCAGTAATAAATCGTTTTTGCGGACCAATCCTACTCTTGGTCGAACGTTTCTCTGTTTTCAATGTCATGAGGAGAAAAAATATCAAATGTTCGATCCTCATAAACAACTTGATGATTCTGGAAAGATTAATGGTCAGTCATGCCTGTATTGCCATGAAGTAAGACCGGACGAACAAGTGGCAACCCTGGACATGGAGACAAGCGGTCGTGAATCCGTCCTACTTGTCGGCAATTATGAAGTACTGTGCCTGCGCTGTCACAACGATAAAGAAAGACTTCACCCTCTTAATAAAAACCATCTCGTCAAGCCGTCTGAAAAAATTCTCTCAAGAATGCACTGGTCTGAGAGAAATCTCTGGATTGTTCTGCCTTTAAATGAAGAAGGAAAGATCACCTGCATCACCTGTCATAATCCACATGAACGTGGAGTTATCCCAACAGAAAAGGCGGCATCAGCAGGCGCAAGTGAAAAAGGCCGGCTCAGAAAGGCGTGGGGAGGAGGCAGTATCTGTGTGGTCTGCCATAATATTTAAAAAACGAATAGTTCAAATATCAAATTGCTATGCCCCTTGGGTGCTTTTTTGACGTAACCATCTAAACTTTGAGCTGATTTTATACAAGACTATCAACTAAAACAAAATCCATCAAAAAGGAGTTGAGAGTGAAATCACGTTCCCGACCTCTATTATCCGCTGTAGTCCTTACGCTGGTTACCTTCTATTTTTTGCCGACAGGTGTGAAGGGAGCTGATGTCGGCAACTGTCTTTTATGCCATAAGTATCTTGGATTAAGCAGGGTAGATGATGAAGGAGAAATGCGCCTTCTCTATGTCAATGAAGATATTTTCAACAAGAGTGTGCATGCCAAGGTAAAATGTGAAGGATGTCACTCTGATATTACCAAGATACCACATGATCCCGTCAAGCCGGTCGACTGCCTCTCGGTTTGCCATATCATTGAACCAGCCGATGAACAGAAGTTCTCCCATAAGAGTGTTGAAAAATTTTTAAATGACAGTGTCCACAGCAAATTCAATAGGGACGCAGAACAAAAAAAATTCAGCGAAGATATGCCCACCTGTAAGGACTGTCATGACAATCCTATGTTTAGGCCGCTGTCATTTGTCAAAAAAGTACGGCCCGGTATAGCAGAAGATGCACTGGGTCGCTGTCGCGTCTGTCATAAGCAGGAAGAATTTATCTTCAGGTTTTATAATCACATCACAACCAGGCTGCATAAGAGTCGAAGCCCACTCAATATTGCCCAGTCGTGTGCCAGATGTCATGATGACCCGAAACTGGTCGCCCGGCATAACCTCACCACCAAGGCAGGAGCGTCCTATGCGCAGACCTTTCACGGCAAAGCCGCTAACTTACTCGACGAAAGTGTCCCGGACTGTCTTGATTGTCACGTACCCAAAGGACAATCCGTGCATCAGATGCACGGAAACGATGATCCCCGTGCGACAACCCATAGTGCGAACAAAGGAGAAATCTGTAACTCCATGGATTGCCATCCAGGTGCTTCTGTACAATTTGCCGATTATAAGGTTCATGCCGAATTTGATAAAAACAAAAGTCCGGTGATCTACTATTTTACCACCTTTTTCATCATTCTTACAGGAGGCACGTTGTTACCTCTGATGGGTATCATGTTCCTTGATTCCCTTCGCCGCCTGTTCCCGAATGCATCACTTAAAAGGAGGAAATAGCTATGATGAGAAAATATCCGCCGATAAAAATCAAAGACGGCAAAAAATATTTCTTTCGATTCACTCTGGATCAGAGGATCCAGCACATCATCCTTGCGATTACGGTCATCATCCTCGTTTTGACTGGGATGCCACTCAAGTTCAGTAACGAAAGCTGGGCACCGTACCTCAATTCCTTGTTTGGCGGAATCCATATGGCGCCCATTGTCCATAAAATTACCGGGGCCATCATGCTGATCCTTTTTGTGTATCACGTGATCAGCATTACGACATTGATTATGAAAAATCACATCTTGCCCCTGAAAAAAGAAGGCAAGCTCAAAATCGGACAGGTTATCAAAACACTGCTTACGCAACCGATGGTCCCGAACATGAAAGATGCCAGGGATATCTGGGGACTCATGAAATATCTGCTCTATTTCACAAATATTCGACCGGATGGCGATGAATACACCTGGAAGGAGAAGTTTGACTACTGGGCACCGTTCTGGGGGATGGTCATTATAGGCCTCTCTGGACTGGTGCTCTGGAACAAGGTACTTGCCACCCAGATCTTACCCGGTGAGGTTTTGAATTTCTGCTTGATAGCCCACAGTGACGAGGCGCTTCTTGCGGCACTTTTTCTCTTCATATGGCACTGGTATAACGTACATTTTTCGACATCTGTCTTTCCTATGGGTACCGTCTTTTTAACCGGTTATCTTTCTGAAGAACTGATGGTTGAAGAGCACTACCACTATTATGTAAAGGTCATGAAAGAGGCCGGCCTGGAAC
Source organism: Desulforhopalus sp. (assembly GCA_047619065.1). GTDB lineage: Bacteria > Desulfobacterota > Desulfobulbia > Desulfobulbales > Desulfocapsaceae > Desulforhopalus_A. Next base: position 98,638 of record JBLHNA010000016.1, on the reverse strand, counting down.
ATGAAATCCTACCACCCCATGGCGGACATAGCACAGTAGCCTCGCATGAATCAATAACTGAAGACCCTGATAGTTTGCTTGCGGCGGCAGCCGTACGACAGGAAATCCCGAGCAGCAAGGAGGACTAAGCTCATGAAATGGTTTTTTACCAAGCTCTACATTGTTGCCTTTATGTGCCTGGTTGTCTTTTTTGGTGTGCTTATCTGGAACCTGACCTTTGCCCATCTCATCCATGAATACCAGGCGAGAAAAGGGCATGTTTCTATAGAGGATGGCCACAAGGCGGCCAAAGATGGCAAAGAGAAACAAACCTTTGAGCAGATAATTCTGCAAAGTGAGGACCGGGTCAAACATTACCTTGGCTATCGGGTGCTTGAGGAGCAACGAATAGAGGGTCACTTCCACCATATTGGTATGGATATTGGTCCGGACAACAGATCATATTGCCGTTCCTGCCACGGCGATATGCCCCACGATTCGGTAAAGGATATTCGCTCTTTCTTAAACATGCACGCCTTCTTTGTGGCCTGCCAGACCTGCCACGTCAAATTGAAAGATGATGAAAAAACCGATGTCTATAAATGGTACGATCGGCAAACCGGGGATATTGTAGACAGTCCCGTCGATGGAGCTCCTCCTGGAACCTATAATGCGAAAGTCATTCCCTTTATCCGTGAATTTGGCCGGATTGAACGAATTGACAGTCAGGACAGAATGGATTTCGTCAGAGATTACCAGGCAAATGAAAAGGTCTTAAGCGAAGGGCAGAAGTCGAAAGCAAAGAAAATTATCCATAAAATTATCAGCAAAAAACCGGTGATGTGTGAGGAGTGTCATACCAGGGAAAAGCCCCTCTTGCCCCTTGCCGAGCTCGGTTACTCCAAGGCGCGAATTGACTCCATTCTCAGTACGGAAGTTGTTGGAATGATCAAAAACTATACCCAGTTCTATATGCCGAAAATGCTCACTCCTGGTGAAGCTGAGGCACCAGTCGGTTCCAGGCCTCAGCCACAACCAGAGCCGGTACAAAAGTAAACTTTATGGCGGGTTACGAGGATATAACAATTATGGTTGCATGGAGGATACGTCTCGCTGGTTTTGAATATCGAGAGAGTGAGCTTGAAGAGGGTTGCAACTGCTTACCCTTGGTAAAAGTTGCGCATCCGGGCGATAGTCAACAAGGGAGAATACTCTCCGTTATACTTTTCTTTTGCTTTACGCTCTGTGTCTCTCCCGGGCATGGTCTTGAACTGACCATGGCCAACCACCTTTTTGATATAACCGGTACGTTTAATCAGCCAAGCGATGTTACCGTAGCCGGAGATGGAACCATCTATGTGGTAGACGGCGTCAATGGCAGGGTGCAGGTCTTTGATGCGACTGGGGGCTATAAGCTTACCATCGGTCGCCCGGGAACGGAACAGGGTGAGCTCGCTTTTCCTCTTGGTATTGACCTTGATGGCTTGGGAAATGTCTATGTTGCCGATTCCAGAAATCACCGGATCCAGATATTCACTCCCATGGGGGATTTTATTTCGGAGATCCCCATTCCCGACAAAGACGGCAAGAAGAGTGATCCAACAGATGTCGCTGTCGATACTTCGGGCAATATCTGTTTTGTGGCAGACAACGATAACCATTACCTCCTTGAAATTGATATCGCCTCAAAAAAAATAGTCAACAGCTATGGGAAACCCGGGGCTGAAAAATGGCAATTTAGATACCCTTTTCTTATGCATCTGCATCAGAACAGATATCTTTATGTGGTTGATGTCATTAACACCCGGGTGCAGGTAGTGAGTACTGACGGCAAGTTTGTCGCATTTGTCGGTGGATGGGGAGTTGAAAAGGGCCAATTTTTTAGGCCCAAGGGGGTCACTGTGGATAAAGACGGCTTGGCCTATGTCAGCGACAGCTATCTGGGAGTGATTCAACTTTTCGATATAACCGGCCATTTTCACTCTGTTCTTGGTGATCCGGAAACGGGAAAGGTGAAAAAGTTCAACACCCCGGTTGGCTTGTTTGTTGACGAGTCAAACCGCTTGTATGTTGTGGAGATGATTCCGGGACGACTTAGTGTCTTCAGCCTGGAAAAGGATGAGTAACAGTGAACGGTCTACACGGTGTACTTGCCATGAGCACTCTCTTTATCCGTATACTTCTGCCGCTATTCTGCACGATCATGTGTTACTTTCCCTGTTTTGCCGTTGAGGCACCTCGAAACCCCAACTCAGCCAAGGAGTGTGCAATATGTCACTTTCGGTGGATTGATACTTTTTTCATCGACGGTAAGGGAACAGATCTGGTTGACTATCAGGAAAAAAAGGTTGTAGCTGAACCTGAGATCTGCTTTTCCTGTCATGACGGTAGTGTGGCCGATTCCAGGGGGAAAGTCTATAATGACCATCGTCATCCGATCAATAAACCACCGCCTCCGGATATGGAAATACCGGCCATCTTTCCCCTGGATAAACAGGGAAACATGCAATGTTTTACCTGCCATACCGCCCACGGTGTATCCGGTGAGATGGGTATAGAAAGAGCGGTTTTTGTCCGTGCGTCAAATACCAATTCCGATATGTGCATGATGTGTCACAAGGGTAAAGATGGCGGTCCTGCTGTTGGCAATCATCCCATAGGTACAACAAAACTTGTGATTCCCAAAGAACTGAAGCAGTTGGGGAGTGTTGAGGGATCGGCACCAAAACAGATCATCTGCCAGACCTGCCACACCGTCCATGGATCACCATTTGATAATTTCCTGGTTGAAAATAACAAGGATTCGGCCAGGCTCTGCCTTGACTGTCATAAAGATAAGGTAGGGCTGATCAACACCGGACACGATCTGCGGCGCACGGCTCCTGACGAAAGGAATATAAAGGGACAGACCCCGCAACAGTCTGGAATATGCGGAAGCTGTCATCTGGTGCATGGGGCAAAAAAAGCAGCCCTGTGGGCAAGAAAGGTCCCGGAACAGTATGCAAATCAGGCCGAGGCAGCCTGTCTTGGCTGTCATAATAAAAAGGGACCGGGCCATAAAAAAATTCTCAGCGGTTACTCCCACCCCATGGGTATGCTGCTTGACAGCAGGCGGATGCAACCTCAGCTGCCGGGCTATGACGCTAAGGGGCAACGAGTATCACTTCAATCAAAACAGGGACTGCTCACCTGCCAGACCTGCCATGATCCACATACAAGTGGTTCTAAAAGGCAGGCAAAGATGAATCCGCCGGTATCAAGTTTTCTCCGGGTAGCTGATGGGGAAATTGAAAAATTGTGTACACAATGTCATGTCAATGAAGGTCGCATTGCCAGGAGTGACCACGACCTTCGCTTGACAGGACAGAAGGCAAAAAACAGTAAAGGTCAGTTGCCAAACGAGTCGGGCCTGTGCGGTGTTTGTCACCTTGTGCACGGGGCGGACAACAAAACACTGTGGGCACGAAACGAGTGCGGCAAGAGTTGTGATCCTGCCCAAAAACTCTGTCTGAGTTGCCATAACGGCAAAGGCGTTGCCGGCAAAAAGACAATAAGTGACTACTCACACCCCATTGATATCAGACCTTCAGCCAGCGGAATAAATACAACCTTACCGTTGTATGATCAGAGTGGAAAAATAGCTCAAGACGGCCGGATTGGATGTCTTACCTGCCACAATCCGCATCAGTGGAATCCGCGTAAAACCAGGGGTCCTGGAGGTGGAAAGGGTGAGGGGAATGGACAAAACAGCTTTCTTCGGCTTGTGGCCGCACCACAGCCGGTGTTATGCGGCAATTGCCATCCGGCAAAAGCATATGTTGAAAAGACAGACCACGATCTCACCATAACAGCCCCGGCCACAAAAAATATCATGGGGCAAACCTCTGAAGAATCTGGAGTTTGCGGTAGTTGCCACCTGGTGCATAATGGGCCGAACAAGGTGCGCCTCTGGGCTCAGGAGTATGGCAGAGGCAAGAGCATCTTGGACAGGATGTGTAACGGTTGTCATGTTGAAACAGGGTCTGGTAAGAGTAAGATACCATTGGTATCCACCCATCCTGAAAAACAGCTTATAGCCAATCCCGGACGAGATGTTGAGGGCAGAGCAAATTATTTCCCGCTGTTTAATGAAGATACAGGGGAATTGATAACAATCAGCGATATTGCTTGCGCCTCATGCCATGATGTACATCAATGGGATCCGAAAATTAATTCCATGGGTTCGGGAAACAACATTGAAGGTCGGACCAATAATAGTTTTTTACGAATGCAGACCTATAATATGATCTGTAAAGATTGTCATGGTCTTGATGCACTGTTCAGATTCAAATACTACCATGACAGTAGCAAAAGAAAACCCTCACTTACGCCATAGACAGTAAAGGAATACATAACCATACACCAGCACTCTACCTGCACACGACTGGAGGAACACGAGTTTCCCTGGTCACTCACCTTTGAGTGGTTACAACATCAGGTTGTACCGCCTCTCTCACCATTCCGGTGAACAATTATCCGGTATACTGGTCGTAATGACCATTTGATATACCCTCCTTCGATTTATAACAATGATGATGTAAACAGCCTTAATTCCTCATGAGTATTTTGTCGAAATTTAAGTAACTACAAAATGTTGTGTTGACCTGGAATTAGGGGCTTGCCTCCAGTTAAGATAAAATGCTCATGATAAGGGAGCAACTAGATAGAGGGACTTGGAGCCCCATAAGTAGGGAAATCCCTCTTTTTTGTCTTTTAAATCGATGTATTATTGTTGAATGCATATTCATATGCACGGTTATCAAAAACGCACAACCTAACTTTCACATTGAGTGTTTGTAGTGTGAAACATTTGTACTCACTCATGGGGAGGTTTTTTCCGACATCATCAAAATGAACAGCGAGGGTTAACCAGGAAAACAGATCTTCATGGTTGGCCCAAAAGATATTCAAATACTGGTTGAGGTGAGGTGATGACTATACCTTTAAGCATGAGTATACGTTTTTTGCTGTGCATGTTCACGCTTTTCATGATGACGAATCCTTCTGAAGTAATCGCTGCAGACGAGGAGGGTTGCCTCATCTGTCACAAGTATCCGGGGCTAGCCAGGATAGATCAGAAGACCGGTCGTCTTCGTTTCTTCTACGTCGGCAATAATAAATACAAAAATTCCGTACATGGAAAGATCCTTTGCAGAAACTGTCATCTTAATCTCGACAAAATTCCCCATGCCGATATCGCCAAGGTGAATTGTTCGACCAAGTGTCACATCAAGGAACCTTCCACCGACAGAGAGTTTTCCCATGGCAACATCTATGGTGAACTGAATGCAAGTGTGCATGGTCTGGGAACAGAAGATAATCCAAAAAAGTTTAAAGAGGACATGCCCAAATGTACCGATTGTCATATCAATACGGTTTTGCAGCCAGTCACCGGTGTTTTAAACCAGGAAGCTGGTGTTTCAGCTGATGCTCTAAGAAGATGTATAGGTTGCCATAGTGAAAAGGAATGGGCCAATCGCTTTTACCAACACTTCAGTCATCGGCTGCACCGATCCAAGACTTCTTTGGAAACTGTAAAACTGTGTCTTCTCTGCCATCAGGATGAGCAAAAAATGGTTCGTCATGGGCTGGTGACGACTGATAACTACAAGGATACCTTTCATTGGAAAGGGGTACTTTATGGTGATGTAAATGCGCCGGATTGCCTCAGTTGCCATGCGCCGGTAGGTTATACGATTCACTCAATGACACCTACCCAGACCGCTGCGTCTCCAGTGGACCCAAAAAACCTGCAGCAAACCTGCAGCAACCAGAATGGGACGCAAATTTGTCATCCTAATGCGGTCGCCTCCTTCTCGTCCGGCAAGATACACAAGAAAGGTCTAGGGCTTGAAGAAACTGCAATGGCTCTGGTTCGTGGCGAATCTCCTGTGGCCGGTGTTGCTGAATTGAAGAATAGCCGAAGTTTTGTCAAGGTGATGTCGGAAGAAGAAAAAGATTTGACCAGCCTCAATGAGCAGCAACGCAAACAACGAAACATCTTAATGTTGGTGAAATATGTTTATACCCTCCTGATAACAGTCGTGATTGGTGGGATGTTAATCCACCAGGTGATGGATTATTATAGAGCTGTCATAATCCGGAAAAATAATAAGGGAGATGATTATGACAAATAACGAGAAAGTGACAACAAGAGAGTCTCTGCCTACTGAGATCATACGTCTGAATAAACAGGAAAGGATCCAGCATCTCCTTACCTTTCTTACTTTTGTTATCCTGGTCATTACCGGCTATATGCTGCGGATACCAGAGGAGGTAATAGTAAAACTCGGTAAATACGGTCAGACGATTTTTTACTTCCGTGGCCTTATTCATCGTGTTGCCGGAGTTACCATGATCCTGACCGCTCTCTATCATGTGGTCTATCTGGGAGCCTCAAAACAGGGCCGATCCTTTTTTATTGACATGCTCCCAACGTTTAAAGACATAAAAGATATCATCGGAAACATCGCATATTACATTGGCATACGCCCGAGTCCGCCGGAATTTGAGCGTTTTGATTACCGGGAAAAAGCAGAATACTGGGCTCTTGTTGCCGGAACTATAATTATTTCAGTTACCGGGGCTTTCCTCTGGTCGGAGGGTTACTGGAGTAAATTTATCCTTGATCTTTCGATCCTTATCCATGGCATGGAAGCCATTTTGGCGACCCTTGCCATCATTGTCTGGCATTTCTATGCGGTACACTGGAAGCCGGGACAGTTCCCTATGAACAATACCTGGATTGACGGTAAAATGTCCGCCCATCACTTAAAAGAGGAACATTATCTTCAATATGCCCGCCTGGTTAAAGAAGGAAAACTTGCCCCTGTTGATGACAGTAAAGAGCATGGTGAAGTTGGCCAATCGGCTGGTAAGAAAGGTTTTGTTCGGATCTTTGGGGAATTTGTCTCTCTTGCCTCTATCCTCTTTTTTGCCGTTGTCTCATTTTTATTGGTGAAGATTTTATATTTTCCACCGAGTCATCAGGGACAAGCCCAGGCGGCGATGCAACAGAGAAGTGAGCTGGAAAGACTTATCAAAAAGCCCAAACAGCAGGAAACATCCAACCACTTTCATAATATGGATCAGACGGTCAAGCTGCAAATTGCCAATCCGCCTATCTGCGTGACCTGTCATGGTACTTTCCCCCATGGGAAAGCACCGGATATTCGTTCTTTTTTAAATATGCATAACTATTTTATGGCCTGTGAAACCTGTCATGTACGCCGGGAGGATGTAAGTGGCAAGGTCCACTACACCTGGTTTGACAACTGGACAGAAAAGGTCATCACCAAGATTGAAGGAGATAATGGTGTTTACGGTGCGCGGCTTGTTCCGGTTTTGACGTCCACAAGCTCGGCGGAACCCAGGCGTCTGGACCAGTCAACCAACGAACAATTCGCGAAAGAGTACATGGCCGGCAAAAATAGACTGACGCCTACGGAACAGGCAAGAGCAAAGGTTATTCTTCACAAGGACATCTCGAAAAAGCCATTGCAGTGCACGGAATGCCACAGTAAAAACGGGTATATAGACCTGAAAGCAGTGGGGTATACGGCCACTAGGGCGGAGAGCCTGTACAGAACAGAAGTGGCGGACATGATCAGTAGGTATATGGACTTCTACCTGCCTACCATGTTCGATCCTGATCTTATGAAACAGGAAAAATTAAAAAGACTAGAGAAAGAGGACCGCTCAATTGATTGAGATGATGGCTGACAGGTATCTTTCTTTGCTGGCGGGTCCTTTGCGTCGCAGCCTGCTCATTTTCAATGTATTAGGGGTATGTCTTGCTCCTGGTCTCCTCCTTGCGGCTGACAGTTCCACCGGGACAGTGAGGTATCGAAAGGTTCTGGAGATATCTGAATCAATGCGTTTGCCAACTGATGTGGCCCTTGACGCCGAGGGCAGAATGTACGTCCTTGATGGGACGGCAAACATGGTGAGGGTTTTTGATGGTCTCGGCACACCTCTTTTTACCCTTGGGGGTGAGGGGACGTTAGATCAACCGCTTGGTATTGATGTCAGTGATGCAGGCGAAGTGTTGGTTGCCGATTCCGGTAACCACCGGGTGGCTATCTTCCCCCCTGAGGAACGGGTTCCCGGCTACATTGATCTCCCCCCGTTGACCGAGGGGAAGGAGGCTGATCCAACCGACCTCCACTACAGTCCGGATTACAAGACCATCATCACTGTTGACAACGATAATCACAGGATGATGGCGGTCGACAGAGAGGGTGAGCTTATCTGGTCCCATGGTGGGATGGGACGCAATCCAGGGGAGTTCCGGTTTCCCTTTATGGTGGATATGGACCATGATGGCAATATCTATGTGGTTGAGGTCATTAATACCCGAGTGCAGGTCCTTAACCCGGATGGGACGTTCAAACAGTTTATCGGAGAATGGGGCATTGAGCCCGGCCAATTTTTTCGTCCCAAAGGGATCGCCGTCAGTGACCAAGGAGAGGTCTTTGTATCTGATAGCTATCTGGGTGTTGTACAGATCTTTGATCAGATAGGCAATTTTCTTGGAGTGGTCGCGGATGAGGATGGAAAACTGTTTAAATTTACAACCCCCATGGGAATGGCTGCGTCCGAGGACAGACTACTTGTTGTTGAAATGTACACCAATCGTCTTCTTGTAATGGAGCGCCAGAGGTAGCGTGACCATGCGCCGAACTCTTTCAACAATCATATTTTTATTTCTGCATCTATTGTTGTTCTGGCCGGGATTGCTTTCGGCAGCCGGTAACTTGACCCAGAATTCTTCCAGGGAATGCGCCATCTGCCACTTCCGCTGGATGGACCAGTTTGTTGCAGGGCACGGTACACGTCTTGCGCCGCTGGAGACAAAGGATGTCGCCGGAGAAGAGATGATGTGCCTGAGTTGCCATGACGGTTCAACTGAGGATTCGCGTAGGCAAATATGGCTGCATGACCGGCATCTTACAGATATAGTTCCTTCAGAAAAAGTCAAAATCCCAAAAGTTTTCCCCCTTTCCGAGGAAGGGAAAATGGTCTGTGCCACTTGCCATTCAGCGCACTCGGTGCCGACTGACACCAGTATTGAGCGTACCATTTTCTTGCGGGTCTCCAGCCATGATTCCCAGATGTGCGAGATGTGTCATACCGACCAAGGGTCGAAAAACTTTCAAAATCATCCCGTCAATATGGGTAAAACCCCCTTGCCTGAGGAGATCTTTGCCGCCGGTGGGGTACCGTCTGATACCAATGCCAATCACTTAATCTGCGAAAGTTGTCATACCGCCCATGGCGGTCTGGAAAAGAAAAACCTGATTTTTGCCGTGGGCGATTCCACTCTTTGTTCGGTCTGCCATCCTCAAAAGGTTGACGATACAACTTTACCTGCATCAGCGCAGAAGAACCATCCACTGGCTGTTGCTATGAAAAATACACCTCCTGAGGGGGCGAAGATATTTACCGGTCCCGGTAGTACCATTCAGTGTATAAGCTGTCATCAGGTACATCAGCATGAGACTCCGGCGGAATCTGACAATACTGCAAGTAGAGAGGTTAATAAAATCCTGCGCTTTGCTGCCAGTGATTCCAGCCTCTGCATTGTCTGTCATGCTGACAAGGAGTACAAGGCCTTTGCGACAGAAAATCCGAATCATCCCCTCTATAAAAAATATGCCCCTAAAACCGTAGGTGATAGGCTCCTCTTTGCCGGAGAAGGGCAGAGCCTCCAGTGTCTTAGTTGTCACCAGATTCATGAACACAGGCCCGGTAGTAAATCTCTGGTTGCGGGCAAGGGACCGCTCTGTGCGGCCTGTCATCCGGAAAAGCAGCAGGTGGCGGGATCGGATCATGATTTAACCGTTACTGCACCGGCCGTAGAGAACCGGGCAGGGCAATCGGTAAACCAGTCAGGGTTGTGCGGGCCATGCCATATTCCGCACAATGGTGATGGCAAATATCTTTGGGCCAGGAAGAATAAACAAAACGAGAAGTCCCTTTCTAGCTATTGTCTGGACTGTCACAGTAAAGATGGCCCGGCTAAGAAAAAAATGGTGGGCGTGCACACCCACCCGGTGAGCGTGGCGGTGGAAGGCTCACCGCCACTGCCACTGTTTCAAACTCCAAAAGGAAAAGACCTTATGGAATGCAGCACCTGCCACGACCCCCATCGATGGAGTTCGAGTCATAAAGGTCCGGGGCAGGGCAAAAACAGGGAAGGCGATGGGGCAAACAGTTTCTTACGCAAGCCATCCGGCCAAGACAGTGGTCTTTGTAAAAGCTGTCACATTACCAAGTATCGCCTTGAAGGAACTGATCATGATCTCAGAGTTACTGCGCCCAAAGAAACCAATATCAATAATCTAACGGTTGTGCAGTCGGGACTATGTGGTGGTTGCCATGTGGTACATAATGCAACAGGACAGTTTCTGTGGGGGCGTCCAGCCGGGGAAGAAGTCTCGTCACCGTCTGATCTTTGTCGCAGCTGTCATGGGAAGAAACGGATAGCCGCTGAAAAACAGGTCGGTGCCTACTCCCACCCTGTGGAGGTGGCGGTGGATGTGGAGTTGGGTAAAACGGTATTGCCGCTGAATAGAAAAAAAGACGGACAAGCGGTCATAGAATGCCATACCTGTCACGACCCCCACCAGTGGAATTCCCAGATAAAGAGCAAGGGCAGAGCTGTCAACGAAGAGGGGGATGAAGACAGCAGTTTTCTTCGCATGGCTAACCGTGAAAAACCTCTGTTGTGTAAACAGTGCCATGAAGAGCAGACATATATTGCAGGGTCGGATCATGATATGCGGGTCACTGCCCCAGGTTCCAAGAACGTAAAAACTCAATTACCGAAAGATGGATCTGTCTGCGCACCATGCCACGCAATCCATAATAGTAACACCGAGAGAGCCCTTTGGAACGCACCACTTACCAAGCAAGGCCAGGATTTTATGGAACAGGCCTGTTACGGCTGCCACCAGGAAAAGAGGGCAGGCAAAGAAAAGGTTGTTACCTCAGGCTCCCATCCGACACAGCTGTATTTCGGTTATAAAAAATCCTATAAGGGGATTCTCAGTACCGTCAGAGCACAGTCTGATCCCATCCCCTTATACAGTAAAGCCGGTCTCAAGGCAGACACGGGGGAAATATCATGTCCCACCTGCCACGATCCACATATCTGGTCTGGTAGGGAGAAAAAGACCGGCCCTGGAACTAATAGCGAGGGAACGCTTGTGGACAGTTTTCTGAGACAAGGTGCAAGGAGTGAGCTGTGTTATGCCTGTCATGGCAAAAAAACACTTATGCTCTACAGATTCTACCATCAACGCGCTGAAAAAAAAGGCATCCTGCACGATCATCTGCTTAACAAAGAACCATGATTCTCTGGTCTCTCTTTTGTTAGCTGACGGACGGATTTAGAAGGAACGCCAATGAGGAGAAAATATGGGGTGTTGCCGCAGGAACAAGATTATTTTTGCAGGATTTACCTTTGTCTTCTTGCTGGGGCTGACAACTGCATCAGGCGCCTTAAAGCCTGAGACGCCGATTGCTGCTGTCGATGTTCTGGCTCCGTGCCATGATTGCCATCAGGACTATTATACCAAAGCCCATTATAAGGGTATAAATCCGTTTTTGGACCCTCTTGTGGGAAAGTGGCTTGGTTTAGCCGGCAAGGATCAGCAGGATGTCAGACCAACCTGCCTGGATTGTCATACCCCCCATGATAGTAGCCCTGGCAAAGGGAAAGAAAAATACCTGCTGACTCAACAGTACCTGCAGCTTGCAGCACTTTCGAGAAGCATCAATCCCCATTGGCGCGATGTCATGTGCATTTCCTGCCATAAGCAGGCAATACCAACTAGAGAAAATCCTGCCCTGCTCTACGATGGCGACATTAACGCCATCTGCAATCGCTGTCACCACTCGGCTTTTGCCATGCCAGAAATGCACCCAGTAGGGATTACACCGTCCCCTAATACCCATGTCCCTGCTGAGATGCCTTTAAAGGAGGGTAAGTTGACCTGTGAAACGTGCCATAAATCCTCCCTGCAGGAAAACGCTCTCAATAAAGTTTCCGTTGGCAGGGAAAACCCTAATTTTCTCAGGAAAAGTGAGCTCAGTCGAGATGAATTTTGTTTTCTTTGCCATGTTTTTGAGTCTTACCGGCGTCTCAACCCGCACAAACAGCTTGATGACCAGGGAAAAATAATAGAGGAATCCTGCCTTTTCTGTCATGCCTCCCGACCAGATATTTCTCTCTTTGGCCCGAAAAACGTCTCCTTCATAGTAGAAGATCCCAATGTCTATTGTATCGGATGCCATCCGGGATTCGAGCAAAAACATCCGGCCGGTGGTTCGCATCTGGTAAAACCTTCTGCAATTATATTACAAGCGCTCAGCACCTCCGTTGAAAGAATTGGGGTCGAGTTGCCTCTCTACAATGGTCTCATAGGCTGCGGAACCTGCCATAACCCCCATGAGGAAGGGGTTATTAAAATTTCCGCTGCAGCTCAGGGTGGTCAGCGCAAGAATAAGTTACGGCTCAAGCCCGGCATCATTCAATGTACCGGGTGTCACTGGGACAAGTAAGCGTCAGAAGGACATGCAGCAGCCTTCATACCTCTGTGAGAAGCGCCCAAGGCTTATCCGAAGGATAACTGATATGATTATATTTATAGCGTCGGATGACCCAGCAAACATAGATATGTTCAAGCGCAGTCAACTGACCGCGCTCAGGTAAGCCTAGACTTCGGGTGGGTTGCCAATGAATGGTTACAGACATTTTACAGGGAGTTGGAACCCTAAAAAAAGGGAAACCCCTCTTTTCTATTCTTGAGTAAAGTGTTTATTTTATAAAAGGAAAACTGTGTAAGTTAAGTGTAATTCTGGACGTTTTGGAGTAAGGGAGCAAGGTTCTCTAGGCAAAAAGGGGAGGAGTCAAATGAAGAAGATAATAGTCGCCTTATTGGTATTGACGGGCGGGTTTGGCATCTGTTCGATGGCCTCCGGCGCAATTTCAGGTTCGGCCCATGATTTCAGTAATAAAGCCTGGAGTAGTGGGCAAATTTGTCTGCCCTGTCATGCACCACATAACAATAGCAATGTGGATGACGCCCCTTTGTGGAACCATACTGTTTCAGATGCCGTCTATGAGTTGTACACCAGTCCCACTTTTACCGCCGACGATATCACCCAACCTGGAGGTGTATCGAAGCTCTGCCTTTCCTGCCACGACGGGACTATTGCCATTGACGCCTTTGGCGGCAGCGAAGGGAGTCATTATATCGGAGAAGGTAAAAATGTCGGGACTGACCTGAGCAACGACCACCCTATCTCCTTTACCTATGACACAGCTCTTGTCACCGAGGATGGGGGGCTTTTCGACCCGACAACGACCCTCTCGGGTGTGACGGGCAGCACAGGTTCCATTGATGCCGACATGCTCTTTGCCAGCAGGATGGAGTGCGCGTCATGCCATGATGTCCATAATAAATATGACATTTCTCGTCTGCTCAAAGTAGACAACAGCGGTTCAGCGCTCTGCCTTACCTGTCACGACAAGTGAGCGTTCTGGACCAGCTGCGCTGAGGTCTGAATCGAGTGAGGGAGACGGGAGTATTGTATCTGGTTGTCCTCACTCTCTCTTATAATGCAGTCACTTTAAGGTATTTCTTAAAAAAATGTCCAGGATTGTGCACTTTTATTCTCCTTTTAAAGGACGACGTGTTCCATTTTTGCTGCTGTCATTTTTTTGTCTTCTCCTCATTGGCGGCTGCGCTGGAGACAAACAGGTGGCAAGGGAAATCGTTTTTTATCCAGAACCGCCGGAACGGCCGAGGTTGCAGTTTCTCACCACCATTTCTTCGGAAAGAAATCTCGAGGGCAAGAGCAGTGCTTTTCAGGAGTTTTTGCTTGGACCAAATATCGCAGCCGATGTCATAGGGCGACCTTATGACGTCGGTTCTTCTCCAGGAAAGATTTATCTTGTTGACCGGGAGTACAATAAGATACTCATCATCGATTTGATCAATCAGAATTTTTCCGGGTTGCAAGACAGCAGACGTGGTGCTCTTCGTGCGCCTTCAGGTATTTGGGTTACCGGGGATGATGTTAAATATATTGCAGATATGAAACGAAAGCAGGTGGTTGTTTATGGTAGTGGCAATGAGTTTATACGGGCCTATGGTGATGAAAAACTCTTTGAAAAACCTGTTGATGTCGCAGTCCATGGAGAAAGAGTGTATGTCTGCGACATGGGCAGGCATCAGGTTATTGTGCTCGATAAAAACAGCGGCACACCGCTTAAGTCTATAGGCATGATCGGTGCGGGTGAAGGGCAACTCTATAGGCCAACCTATATCACAGTCGATGTCCATGGCAATCTTTTTGTCAATGATACCTATAACTTCAGGGTCCAGCAATTTGATAGTGAAGGAAAATTTATTCAAACAATCGGTTTTCATGGAGACCAGCATGGTGCCATGGCTAGATCCAAGGGGCTGGACATTGACCGGGAAGGGCATCTCTATATAGCCGATGCCGCCTTTGAACGTGTGCAGATTTTTAACGATGAAGGCCGATTGCTCCTCTTTTTCGGCGGTCCGGGTATTGGCCCCGGTAATATGTATCTCCCTGCGGGGGTACATATTGATTATGACAATGTTGAGTTTTTTACTTCCTATGCCGACAAAGAATTTAAGGTGAACTATCTCCTCTATGTCTGTAATATGAGTGGACCTAACAAGCTCAACGTTTATGGCTATGGGGAGTGGCTTGGTGATTGAGACCACTTCAAAAATATGATTGTGTTCAATGACTAACAAGACACTATACCATGGTCAAGGCAACCGCCCACATAGTGCTGTTTCTTTTACTGACGGCAACGCTTTCGGCATGCGAGCCGCAGGCCAGGCATCGGATGCTGACCTTCTTTTTCACCGGTGTTCCTCCACTTGAGGAAACAGATTCAGCCGAAACAATAAGCGACCAGCCACTCCCACCTGCAGCGATTAGAGCGACAGTGAGTGATTCAACCGACAAACTGTTTTCCCACCCCGTCTGGCAAGCCGGGGTCTGTGATCCATGCCACCAAACTACCGGCGCTTTCAGTGCCCCAGGTGTTGGTAAAAGATTAGCAGTTTTCAAACAAGGTGGCGGGAGACCTGCTGATTTGACCCTTGCTAAAAACAAGATATGCACCCAATGTCATTCTGATAAAACTCCCCAGCGGGCCCTGAGTGAAAACCTGTGGCTGCACAATACCACGGCCAAGGGCGACTGCCTTGTATGTCACGACCCGCATCAGAGCAATAACCCCAAAACCTTGCGGCTGCCATCGGGTGCACTCTGCGTTTCACCTTGTCATGAACAGGGAAAATTTATGGTGACCCCCAGTCATCAAACAGAACAAGAATGTCTTTCCTGTCATAACCCTCATATGGGCATCAATGAAAATCTTCTAACCAAGGAATATAAGGAGCTGAAAATAGCGGTGGCAGCAGTTCCCGGGCACCCGGAACTGGGCAGGGAGTAACTTTTGTCTTGAATGCTTTAGGTAAAAATATCATCAGGCAAGCCCTTGGGCTCCTGCTGTTCTTTTCTTTCTGTCCGCCCATAGTCCAGGCAGAAGAAAATGGGGCGTCTCCGGTGAATTGGCTGGTCCAACCACTGGAAGAAGATGGAGACCCGCTGGAGAGGTTTTTTTTCTTAGACCGACCCGCGGTTGGAGCAAAGCTGACCTATGAATTTAACGATGAGTCACGAACGAGCAGCGGCACAACGGCCGATGATAGTTATCACAGGTATAAAGAGCAGTTAAGATTTAAAACAGAAGGCTGGCTGTATCATCCGGCGTTTATGCAATTTTCCCTGATGTTTGAACCGGAATGGAGCCAGGGGAGCGAGGAGAGCAGTTCGGGAGAGAGCGCAGATATCAATACCTTTTCTCCGGATTATAGTCTTCGGGCAACTTTTTTGGAGCAAAAACCCTATACTATGAACATTTTTTCTAGCAAGCGGGAAATACCGATCTGGGCTCCATTTGCAGGGAACACCGAATCTACTGTCGATACCTATGGAGCGACTCTTTCGTTAAAAAATGATTTCCTGCCCACCACAATTGGCTACTCGCATATTGAGACTGATCAGACGGGTTTTTATACCTCGCAAAACAGCTATGACAACTTTACCCTGGCCGCAAGGAATCAAAGCAAGAGAAGCAATACCACCCTGAATGGTACCTACAGGGACGACGAGAGAACTACTATGGGATTTATGAGGCAGATACAATCATTAAATACCAGTTTATTAAATACCTACCGTCTTAACAGGGACAACAAGGCCACCTTGCGCTCGCTTGTCAATTACCGAAATCAGGACAGCGATGATTTCGATACTGAAAATATCCGTTTAAAAGAGCACCTGAATTGGTGGCATCGGAAAAATCTGCAGTCAAACTATATTGTCAGTCATGATCGGCAGGAGACGAGCGGCTTCAATTCCGAGCAGAGCCTGCTTGAGGGGCGACTGACCCATTTACTCTATGAAAATCTGACTACCGATGTTGGCGGAAGGACCTCTCAGGACAGGTATGCTGACGGCAGGGAAAATTCTTACGAAGCTTTTCTCGACTTTGGCTACAGTCGCCCCCTGTCCTGGGGTACCTTGAACCTTAACAGCGGTTGGGATTATGTCTACACCGATCGTGGCGGCTTTACAGACGCTGCCGTTCAGGTAACCAATGAATTGCAGACTCTTGGTACAGGAGAGGAAAGCTTCCTCGAAAACTATAATGTCGATATTAATTCCATTATTGTCACCGATCGTTTGGGTTCCATCGTCTATCTGGAAAACCTTGACTACGCCGTTGAGGAAATAAGCAATTTTATACGAATTCGTCTGCTCCCCTTTGGTTCGATAAGAGACGGTGAGACCGTTGCGATCAATTACCGCTATGTTCAGGATGGGGAATATGACGATACCGTTCTCACTCAGCATTACGGCATTAATTTTGATCTCTGGAAAACATGGTGGCTTTCCTACGATTATCTGCGATCCAGCCAGGACGTCCTTTCGGGTCAGACATCTCAGGGACTCGTTGATGACACTATCCATCGAGCCCAGGCACGCTATGATATCGGTTGGTCGGACACCAGCCTGAGTTATGAGGATTCTAACCGTCAGTCAGATTTAAGTTATACTCGCTGGGAAGTAGAGGAGACATTACGATTTAGGCCGCTTTGGCGGTTTTATTTTAGTCTGAGGGGGTACCTGGGCCAGACCGATTATTACAACAGTGACGAGGTGAGGGACTTTTATGGCGGCATAACGACGCTTGACTGGATGCTGACTAAACGGTGTAAGCTACGTTTCGAAGGCTATTGCGATGCTACCAACGGAGACAGAGAAGAAACGATCAACAGTGGTATTAAAGCCGATCTTGAGTTTCAGTACCGAATCTGGACGATGCATTTGTCCTATCAGGTAACGGACCAAGATAATAGATTGAATGATTATCAGCGAATCGAACAGTTGGTTCGCTGTGACCTTATCCGTATTATGTGGTGATTACAGCCACTCTTTTTTTTTTGACGGCAGTACAATGATTAAAAAATATTTTCCCCTAAAAAGCAGCGTACCGTTCCTGATCTTCTTGATTGGCTTTGGATTATTTTGCTGTACCGGTTGCACCACTTCGGTCCGGCAGCTGCCGCCACCGCTGGTTGAGCTGGTCTGGCCCACCGGAGAGGAGATACCGAGGATTCTCTATCTTGGCAGTATCGAAAGGCCTGAAGATATCAACCTTGGTCCCAACCTGTTCCAGCGGTTTTGGGGCTATCTTGTTGGTAAAAATGACGTTCGCCTGGTTGCGCCATATGGCCTCACTGTTGATGCTGCCGGCAGGATCTATATTGTGGATACCTTTAGTCAAAAAATACATCTCTTTGATGTGGCCGCCGGGAAATTTCAGGTTTTCCCCGAGGGTGATGGGGCCCTGAGTTCACCCATTGATATTGTGGTAGATGACAGTAGTGGCAGGATCTATGTGGCTGACTCAAAAGACGGTATTGTCAAGGTCTTCGATACTCCAGATGACAAAGCACCCCTTACAATCGGTGAGGGGCTGCTTCAACGTCCCACAGGCCTTGCCATTAACCGGATAACAGAAGAACTGCTTGTGGTCGACACAAAGCTTTTCTCTGTTTTTTGCTTTGATCTCAAAACCCATCAACTGAAGAAACGGTTCGGGGAAGCGGGTGTACAGCAAGGGAGGTTTAATCACCCAACCAATATTTCGGTAACCAGGGACGGAACAATACTCATCACCGATGCACTTAATTTTAGAATTCAAATATTTTCAGCCACAGGTCTCTTTCAAGGGACATTTGGCAGCGTTGGAGACAGCCCCGGGCATTTTGCCCGGCCCCGTGGTCTTGCCAGCGATAGCGATGGCAACATCTATGTGGTGGACGCCCTCTTTGATAATATTCAAATCTTTGATAATAGGGGCCGCCTGCTGATGGCTTTTGGTTCCACAGGTCAGAAATATGGGCAGTTTTGGCTTCCGGCTGGTATATTTATCGATAGAGATGACAAAATCTATGTGGCCGATTCCTACAATAAACGTATCCAGATTTTCCAGTATCTTAAACAGGATGATTCGTTGCCATGAACAGAACACACAATTTTGTCTTGACCGCAGCACTTTCTCTTGGGATGCTTGTCTATGGTGTGCTCCTCTTTGACTCAAGAGCTACTGCCAATGCGGCCTCCATCCTTACCAGTAAACATAATCTGTCGACCAGCGGGATCGGAGGGGTAAAAGCTGCCGCGGAGAGCAGGGTGTGCATCTTCTGCCACACGCCCCATAATGCCAGGCGTGACACCCCTTTTCTGTGGAATCGTTCGGACCGGACGACAAACTATATCCCCTATACAAGTTCCACCATGTTTGCCCAAGTCGGCCAACCCACCGGTGCTTCAAAACTCTGCCTGAGCTGCCACGATGGGACCATCGCCCTGGGAGCGGTTCTTTCCCAACCCGAAGAGATAGCCTTCCTCGGCGGTATTCGATTCCTCCCACCGAATAGGACATCTTATCTTGGAACTGATTTGTCCGATGATCACCCGGTCTCCTTTGACTATGACGCTAGTATTAACCAGGGTAACATCGAACTTGTGAGCGGTTCAGCATTGCCAAAAGAGATTAAACTCGACGGGAGTGGACAGCTGCAGTGCACGGCATGTCATGATCCCCATGATGACAGCTGGGGCAATTTTCTTGTGATTTCCAATCAATATTCCCAGCTCTGCACCAGTTGCCATAACAAAGGTGGCTGGGCAAACAGCAGTCATGCCCTTTCTCCTGCCCGGTGGAATAGTGTTGGTGTGGATCCCTGGCCTAACAGCGATTATGCCACCGTCGCTGAGAACGGATGCGAAAACTGTCACTGGCCCCATAGCGCAGGCAACCATCAGCGGCTTTTGCAGCGGGAGTATGAAGAAGATAATTGTCTTGTCTGCCATAACGGCAATGTGGCCGGGTCAAACCTTGAGGAAGAGCTGACCAAACCCTACCTCCATCCAGTTCAGCTGTACAGAGGTGTGCATGATGCTGCCGAGAGTTTCACCCTTGGAGGGGTGGCGAACCATGTTGAGTGCGAAGATTGTCACAATCCCCACCAAGTGGCAAATGGTTCTTCCAACGCACCGTCGGTTTCCCAGAAAAACACAGGCGTTTTAGGTATCGACCTTGGGGGGCAGCAAATTGAAGAGGCCCAAAATCTCTATGAAATCTGTTTCAAGTGTCATGCTGACAACAATGTGCTCACTGTGCCCGCCGTCACTCGCCAGGTCGATCAATTGAATACAAGGCTCGAATTCAGCCCCGGCAACCCTTCGTCTCATCCTGTAACTGCAGCCGGGGGAGACACCACTGCGGTGCCGAGCCTGCTTGCGCCCTATACCGGCAGCAGCATAATCTACTGCACAGATTGCCATGGCTCTGACAATCCCACCGGGCCCCAGGGGCCCCATGGCTCGTTCAACGAGCATCTGCTCGTGGAAAGGTATGAGACAAGGGACATGGCCAGCGAAAGTGCCGATGCATATGCCCTCTGTTATAAATGTCATGACCGAGATATTATCCTTTCGGGAAAGAGTAGTTTCTCTTTACATAAAAAACATGTCCAGAGGGAAAACACACCCTGTGCGGTCTGTCATGATCCCCATGGTATCAGTGCAACCCAGGGAGACCTCTTAAGTCACAACAATTTAATAAACTTTGATGTGACCGTCGTCTTCCCCAACAGCGCAGGTGAGCTTTACTATACGGATGAAGGCCGAGGAATGAGTAGTTGTGCGCTACTCTGTCATAACAAAGATCATAGTAATAACGGGTTTGGTGCAGGAGGGAATTAGTACATTCTCTGTAAATCTCAGTGGAGTGTGAAGGGGCGCGCCATCGATCGGGCTACCCAACTCAAAACAGCAGGAAGGAGGGGAGATGGAGAGTAAAAAGAAAAAGAAAAAAACAGCTCGATTGTCAACTGGGCTTAAGGTTTGTTTGCTGCTTTCTCTTGCCTTTTTCTTTACGCTTGAGGCCTGCGCAAAAGAACCAGCTGATAAAAATGGTATATCCGGCGAAAGCGCACCCAGCAAGGTCACAATGAAGGCCGGGCAGTCATGTATGAGCGCAAGTTGCCATCCGTCCATGGGAAAAGATAAATATGTCCACGGCCCTGTTGCAACAGGTGACTGCGCCTTTTGCCATAAGCAAACCCAAAAAGACCAGCATCAGTTTCAGGCCATAAAAGATGTTGAAGCCCTCTGTTACGAATGCCATGAAAAATTAGATATGGGCTCTTTTGTGCATCAGCCGGTGGCAGATGGCGAGTGTACCGGTTGTCACGATCCCCACCAGTCCGCCCATCAGTTTCAACTTAAAGGCGCGGACTCAGATCTCTGTTACGAATGCCACGATAAAGCTATCGGTAACAGTAAGTTTGTCCATGGGCCTGTGGCCGCTGAAGGATGCAGCATTTGTCATGCACCTCATTCCTCGGATGCACCGAAGATGTTGATGGCCGAAGGCAACGATGTCTGTTATTCCTGCCACTCCGATAAGCAGGAGGAATTTGCCGCCAAAGATTTTGTCCATGCAGCGCTTGAGGAGGGTTGTGTCACTTGCCACAGCCCTCACGGCAGTGACTTCCAATTTAGCCTGCCGGGAGAGAGTACCAAGGGGGTTTGCTTTACCTGTCATACCGAAAAAAAAGAAGAAATTGCAGGGGTCACGGTGAAACACGGCGGTCTTGAAACCGACAAAGGCTGTATGGCCTGTCATAATCCCCACGCCTCTTCTTTCTCGCAACAGCTTGACCAGGCACCGATGGACCTCTGCCTCTCCTGTCATGATAGAGAGTACAGCCATCCAGATGGCAAATCCGTTGCTGACATAAAAACGCTGCTGACTAAAAATACCATCCATCACGGACCGATTAGAGATAAAGATTGCTCCGCCTGCCATAACACCCATGGTTCCAAAAATTTTCGGATACTGCGGGGCTATTTCCCTCAGAAGTTTTATGCCTCATACAACCCAGATAACTTTGAACTCTGTTTCATGTGTCACAATGATACGCTGGTTAAAGATCCCAAAACCACAACATTGACGGGGTTTCGAAACGGGGATCAAAACCTCCATTTTGTCCATGTCAATAAAACGCCTAAAGGTAGAACATGCCGTGCCTGCCATGATGCCCACGCCACAATGAATCCCAAACATGTGCGAAACTCTGTGCTCTTTGGGGCTTATCAACTGCCGATTGGCTTTACCAAGACCGAGGGCGGGGGTGGATGTTTGCCAGGCTGTCATCAGGAATTCAAATATGACCAAAACAAAAGGGTGAAAAACAGATGAAGCGTATATTGTTTCTGCTGCTGATATGTATTCTTTTTGTACCCGGGGCAGGCTGGCTGTCGGCTCAAGCCGGTGATGCTAAGGAATTGCTCTGCGAAAAGGGCGCCTCGGCACTGGCCTATGCAGGAAAAGTGGATGAGGCGCTGGCCGCCATCAGGCAGTGTATAAAAAAGAGCCCATCACGTGCTAAGGCGCATATAGTTCTTGGTTATCTCCTTCTTGACAATGGCGATCTGCAGCAGGCTATGGCCTCCTTTGAAAAGGCCCTGGAGTTGCAGCCTATGTCAAGTACTGCTAAAACAGGCAAGGGTATCGTTTTGGCACGAACCGGAGCGCATGCAGCCGCCGAATCAATCCTGGAAGAGGCCTTAAAGCTAAATCCCGATCCAGCCCGAACCTATTATGAGCTTGGGCTTCTCTATCAACAAGGTGGTGATGTGAAAAAGGCTCTTACTGCTTTTAAAGAGGGCATTACCTCCTATGAACAAAATGCAAGGTAGGTGATCGTGAAAACAAGAATACAGTTCTTTTCGCTCAAACAAAAGAGTGGCTTAATTGTTTTGATAGTAACTGTTGTCCTGCTGCAGAGTACAATTTCTACCCCGTCTCTGAAATCTTTTGGGGTGGGCATGGAGGTCCCGGAGTTTTCACTTAGTGACCTCAGTGGCCATAAGCAAAGTCTGTCAAAACTTAAAGGGGATAGGTTGACCATCCTGCTTTTCTGGGCATCCTGGAGCAAAAATTCGGATAAAGCCTTGTTGCAGATGGAAGAACTCCACCAAAAGTATAAGGATCGTGGGGTTTCCGTGATCGGTATAAATGTGGAAAGACAAAACATAGATGGTGCAGCCATGACCGCTATCAAAGGTGTTGCAGACAGTCTGCAACTCACTTTTCCGAATCTGGTCGACCATGGTCTTGTCACCTTTCATGATTATGGCGTCATTGCTGTCCCAACTACGATTATTGTCGATAAAGACAGGCAGATCAGGTTCGAGATGTCTGGCTTGCCGGTGGTTGGTGTCAAGGAGATGCTACATGTTCTTGCAGCTGATATCGAGGGCAAAAAAGTGCCGATCGAGGTGGTGGCTAAAACGGGTTCTCATCCGGACAAGAAGGCGGTACGCTTTTGGAATATGGGGGTTAATGCCCAGAAATCTAAGCGTATGGCTCACATAGCAGAGAAATGGTTTAAAAAGGCCATTGCAGCGGATCCTTCATTTGTTTTTCCCTATCTCAGTCTTGGAAATTTTTACCAGGATGCGGGGGACCGTGAAGGGGCGAAAAAACAATTCCAGCAGGCTATCGCACTGAAAGGGGATAACCCACAGGCGCTTAGTAATTTGGCTCTCTTGTTGATAGAGGATGGTTCCTATACAGCGGCGAGGGGAATGCTGGAAAAGGCCCTGAAAGCAGATGAGGCATATACACCCGGCTATTATTATCTTGCGTACCTTACCGGTAAAGAGGGTGATTTACCTAAAGCAAAAGAACTCTTTAGGCAGGCGGAAGAGATTAACCCCTTAGATTACCGGACTAATGTTTACCGGGGTAAGATGTTTGAGGAACAGGACAAGCTGGAACTGGCGGCAACAAGTTATAAAAACGGTCTTCAGCAACTTCTGCAGCTACAATGAAACCGGGAAAGTTGTTCTATACGGCACTGGTAATATTGCTTTTCTACGCGATTGACGGCCGGGCAGAGAATTCTTTTGTGGTTGAATGGCCACCTGACACGGCCTTTGTTGAAAACGAGCTCATCAGCATAGTACTTAAGGTGGATAGAAATAAGCTCGACATGATACGGGTTGGTTCCGGCAAGAACAACTCGCTGGTGTTCCCGCTTGGTTCCGGCGACGACAGGGCCTGTTTTGGTATCACCTTGACCAAAGGGTTGAACAGTATCGAACTTTTTGGTCTGAAAAAGGGGACTGTGGTTGAACGGAAAAATATACAAGTTTTCTTCCGGTCCGCACTCTTTCCAAAATTCAGAGAAGCCCCGGCAGGCTTTGAACGATATTTTTTTCACGCCGACGATAATGAAACTCGCTGCGAAGGCTGCCATGTCATGGAGCCCTCACTCAGCAGCCTGCGACCAGGTAAACCGGAAAAATCTCCCTGTTTCACCTGTCACGCTAAGAAAAGCGTGAATAGTTTTGTCCACAAGCCGGCGGCACAATGGATGTGTTTTACCTGTCATGAAGTGCTTGAGGCGGAGCGGAAATATACCACGCCAAAACCGGACCAAAAGGTCTGTGCACCCTGTCATAGTTATCAATTAAATGACTGGAAAAGTAAAAAGATCATGCACGGGCCTACCGCTGTCGGAAATTGTACCCTCTGCCATAACCCACACGGTTCGGACCTTCCTGACCTTCTCAGGATGCAGACCACCGACCTCTGCGTTAATTGTCACCAGGAAAAGGCCTCAGGGGCCCATGTCATTGCGGGTTTTTACGGCAAGGGACACCCGGTGCGTGGGGTTAAGCATCCATTTGAAGCCGACCGGGAATTCACCTGTGCCGGTTGTCATAATCCCCACGCGGGAGATACGCAAAATCTACTCAACCACGATATCAGCGATATGACGGACTATTGCACCCTCTGTCACAAAATGTAACTGTGAAATACGACGCCATCCTTTCCCATATTTCTCTCTCCTTTCTTCAATGTAAGATTATAATTGGTCAGGAGGGAAGCTAACCACGGAACGAAGTCTTTAGCCCGAATTTCTCATGACTTTTTGATTTGAAACTCAATTGTTTGTTTTTATAGTTTTAAAATGACTTCCTTAATTAACAGGGTGTTTTTCGTTTCAAATCAAAAAGTTCACCCTTCGGGCCAACAGATTTATCCGCAGTTTCTTCGTTACCGAGCATTTGCAGTAGATTATTACAGCTTCATGCCCGGTGTCTCGACCTGCGAAAAACTTTGTTGGTGAGAAATCCGGGTTAGTCTGGAAATCATTTCGGAGCCCTGTTTTAAAGCCTTTTCGTTAACACATATGTGATTGAGTCAGCAGTATGAGGTGGGTTTAGCAAAAGAATGGGACTGTTAATTATTGTGAAATCAATATATTGTACAATTCAATCAGAAAATGTGTTCGAGTTTCTTTAAGGGAAAAGATGTGAATCGATAGATATTATTTTTCCTATGCGACAATATATTTATCTGAGATATTCGGAAAATTCTTAAATTGAGCGAAATAAGCGAGCAATTATTACGGTATTTCGCGATATAAGCATTAGAGAAAACTCACGCTGGGGGGGGGAGATGTCAAATTCTCGACGAGTTATTGCTTTTATCTTGGCCGGTAATTTCATCTGGATCGGTCTCGGAATAGCTTTTCTTTATTGGGTTCTGGAATCTTTACTGCACGTCTTCTTTTTCGGAGGCAGTCAGTTTCTTGATGAACTGATCAGGCCAAACAATCATGAAATCTGGAAACGTACACTTATTGGAATCCTACTCATCTTGTATGGTGTTTTTGCTCAGCAATATTTTATTCAACGAAAGCGTGTTGAAAAATCGATCAAGGAGAGTGAAAGAAAATACCGCACGATCTTCGAGCAGGCCTTAAATCCCATTTTTCTATTCGACGACAAGGGATTTATTATCGATCACAACAAAGCTGCCCTGACGTTTTTCGAGTGTTCAGATGAAGAATTACTGAAAAAGACTTTCTGGGATGTTACTGCTCAAGAAACACCGGAAGAATATACAGAAAACGTATCTATAATAGGTAAATACGAGATTGTTGAACTTGATTATCCTTTGCAGGATAAGACTAAAACGATGTTGCTCAATCTGGTACCTTTTTCCACTGCAACAAAGAGTTCTCTGTACGGAATTGGTCATGATATCACAGCACGTAAAGATATGGAGCGCATCCTGGAACATGCACACGCTGAATTGTTTCAAATATTCAATACAGCCTCTGTTGGCATGCGGGTTATTGATAGAAACTATAATATAACAAAAATCAACAAAGCCTTTTCCATCATGGCAGATGTGGCAGAGGAAGATGCGGTCAATAGAAAGTGTTACGAAATCTTCAGCGGGCCAATGTGTCACACAGAAGGTTGCCCAATTGATCATGTCCTTAGAACTAAATCAAACGTTGAAATCTATGTAGATAAACAGCGCTTGGATGGAAAAACCATACCGACTATTTTATCAGCAACCCCATTCTCCGGACCGGATGGCGAGATTATAGGAATAGTTGAATCGTTTCGTGACATCAGCCAGCTTAGAGAAGCCCATGAAATTATACAATTAAAAAAAGACAAATTACAGTGCATTCTTTCTCACCTGCAAGATGGTGTTTGTATCATCAATTCCGATTACACTATAGAATATCAGAACAGGGAATTAGAAGATTACTTTGGCGAATGTACGGGGAAAATCTGCTACAAGGTTTTTAGAGGGAGTACAAGTCCCTGTACCCCCTGCCCCATGTTGGAGGCCTTTGCATGGGATAAAAACACATCTGTAGAGTACACCGCAGCAGGCCGGATTTACGAGCAAAGATACACAAAATTCACTGACATTGATGGCATAACAAAAGCCATGGTGTTCCTGCGGGATGTTACAATCCAGAAGGATAATCTTGCCACAGCCATGCACTCCGAACGGCTGGCCGCTGTCGGAGAACTTGCGGCTGGTGTTGCCCATGAGATTAATAATCCAATCAATGGCATCATTAATTACGCTCAGATTATCAGTAATAAAAGTGAAGACGGTGGTCAGGTAAAAGAAATTGCAGAACGTATGATCCAGGAGAGTAACCGCATTGCAAGGATAGTTGATGGTTTGCTAACCTTCTCAAGGCGACAACATAAAGAGAAGGTTTTGGTTGCAGCAAACGACATCTTATCCGATTCGCTAACGCTTACGAACTCTCAGATGCGTAAAGACAACATTATCGTTACGCTTGTCGTGAGTAAAAACATCCCTCTGGTCTATGCCCAATCCCAAGAAATTCAACAGGTCTTTATCAATATCATAAACAATGCCCGCTATGCCCTGATGGAAAAGTACCCAGGATATCATAAGGATAAACAGCTTAAACTCACCATTAGTCACGTTCAGGACGATATTATCAGCTATGTACGAATTTCTTTTGTCGATCATGGTGTGGGGATTCCAGAAAATATTCTAGATAAGGTAAAGAGCCCATTTTTTTCGACCAAATCGGAAGAAAAGAGTACAGGGCTTGGGCTGAGTATCAGTCAAAAAATTGTAGCAAACCATAACGGTCGACTAACTATTAATAGTAGTTATGTTCAGTTTACTCGTGTTGATGTCGACTTACCGGCCTTGCCGGAAAACGTACAGCTGAGGAATGGTGTATGAAATCAAAAATACTGGTTGTCGACGACGAAGAAAGCATTCGCTTTACTTTCAATATTTTTCTTACTGAAGCTGACTATGAAGTTGATACGGTCGCAAACTACGAAGAAGCAGTCGCGTTGATCAAAGAGGTTGAGTACGACCTCATTTATACTGATATATTTATGGAGCGTGAATCGGGAATTGATCTTCTCAAGAAATCCATATCTTTACGACCTACCACTCCTATTGTTATGATCACCGGGGTTCCCAGTGTGGAAACAGCCGCCGAATCGTTGCGAGTGGGTGCGCTTGACTATATCATAAAGCCTGTTTGTCAGGACACCTTACTCAGAGTAACCACGATGGCTCTCAAACACCGAGCTCTCGCCAAAGAAAAGGAACGCTGTCGCTTGAATTTCGAGGCCATCTTCAGGAGCGTAAAAGATGGTATAATTACCCTTGGCGAAGGCATGATTATAACTGAGATCAATGATGCCATCACACAAATCTGCGGTGTTCAGCGCCAAGATGTTCTTGGTGAGAGGATACAGGAGCTAGCAAAGTATTGTGACGGTCGGTGCCTCAATACGTTTCGTGAGGTTTTTGAGAAGAAAAAACTCATGGAAGTCCGCTTGATAGAATGTAATTGTTCGAAAAAACAAAGCCAAGTAGTTAATCTGACCGCCTCACCGCTGATAGGGCCGGGAAATGAACTTACTGGAGTGGTTATGGTTATCAAAGATGAGACCCATCTCCATGAATTGAAGCGAAAGCTCCAAGAGTACCGCGAGTTTGACCCTATCGTAGGGATGAGCGAGGGTATTTGCAACATCAAAAACTTGATCAGGGAGCTGGCAAATGTCCGGACCACTGTTCTTATAACCGGTGAAAGCGGTACTGGAAAAGAGCTGGTAGTGGATGCTTTGCACCGTACCGGTTACCGTCAAGACATGGCCCTGATTAAAGTTAACTGTGCTGCTCTTTCCGATACATTACTTGAAAGTGAATTGTTTGGACACGTGCGGGGTGCCTTCACAGGAGCGGTTCGAAATAAAATGGGTCGGTTTGAGAGTGCTGATGGGGGCACCATTTTTCTTGATGAAATTGGAGACATTTCCTCTTACATGCAATCACGCCTGTTGAGGGTGATCGAATCTGGAGAATTTGAGCGAGTTGGAGAGTCTAACCCTTTAAAGGTGGATGTCCGCGTTGTCGCAGCCACCAATCAGGACTTGCCACAAAAAGTTGCAAGAGGCGAGTTCCGCGAAGATCTGTATTATCGTCTGAAAGTCGTTGAAATCAAACTCCCTCCTCTCAGGGAGCGACGCAGTGATATCCCGATGTTGCTGAACCATTTCCTTAAAAAATTCAATTGCACGTTTGGCATGAGCATAAAAGATGTGTCAACAGATGTGTTTAATATTTTAATGATGCACAATTGGCCAGGTAATATCCGTGAGCTTGCCAATACGCTTGAGCACGCTTTTGTACGTTGCCATCAGGACATCATCACTCTCAAAGACCTGCCACCAGAATTTAAAAACATTGCACAGCAGATCAGTTCTGCCAAAGTACCAGTTAATGAGCAAGAGGAGGCCCGGAGAATACGTCAAGCCCTTCTCAAGACGGACTGGAACAAGTCAAAAGCCGCCGAATTACTTGGGATAAGCCGTCGGACGATCTATCGTAAGATTGATCTGTTCAGCATATCCTCTAAGAATTGATAAACTGTGCCATGGCACATAGTGTGGCAAAACACCGGTGTGCCATGGCACACACTTCTGTCACTATTTCCAACGTAATCTCTTTCCCACCTAAAACTGAAAAGCGAGCTAGCCTCCTGTAGTAACGGCACATATTTTTCGCTAGGAAGTAAATGCTTTTCCTGAGGCATGTCTGGTACACTTTATGCTCTACATATTATCAGAAAGGCTTTCTGCTAAGGAGTTGGCTCCGGACCTACTGTTCTGCACCTTATCGTAAAAAAGGTGTTGAGCGGATTGCCAACAACGCACGACAAAGTACGCCAACGATATTCTGTCTTCAGAATGGTCAGCGAGAGATATACTCTCACTCCGTATACAGCAATGTGTGTAGGCGGAATTGACATAAACAAAAGGGAGAGAAACATGAAATTGACTAAATTTATTTTGGTACTGTTTTTTATGTTTTGGCTGGTTTTGCCATCGATGGTCGTGGGTAAAGGCTATATGGGAGGTAACGGGACAGTTGCCGCTGAAGAGCCGGCGGCGGATACGGATGATGGTAGCGGTGGGTTACCTGATACGGTTGAGGGCCCTCTCAACGATAAGATGTCTGACGCCGGAAAACTCTACGGCGATCTCTATACAATTTTGCGCCAGGAGGGGGGGATCTGGGATCAAAAACTGGTGCCTCAGGTTGATACGAATGGAGATCCGGTGCTCGACAGTTATGGCTTTCAGATATTGGAGGTGGTTACAGGCAAAACTGTTGGTGGCGAGCCGGTTCTGACTGTGATTGACCCTGGAGCAACAAACAACTACAGCGATTACGGGTATTATGCAGCTGAAATCTACGAGGATGATTCTGAAATACCTACTTACGTTGTAGCCCAGTCCCCCTATCCGGCCCAGTGTGTCCAGCCTGTAGCAAGCTATGAGCGATGGGGTGATATCAGTTCCGTGACCTTACTGACCAAGAACCGGTTGCCGATGACAATTAGTTACGATCCTACCTGGGGACGTTCCGAGTGTGAGGTGGGGCAACTGGAACCGGGTGTTGATATTACTGCAGATGCCAACGGCGTATTAACGATCCCAGTCAATCAGTGGTTTGTTGAACCATGCGCCAGAGACGTTGATGGGAATCCTATCCCGGCTGAGATCTGCCAATGGCCGCTAGGTGACGATGTCGTTACGATCACCTACCCCGATGGCGTTCTCTGGACCGCTCTTATGGGTGAGGTGCATTTCGGTCGCCTCAACCTGAGCAGGGCACCTGAAGCGGTACTGCAGGCAGCCTTTGACGAGGCCATAAATAACATGAACAGTGATGATACAGTTGCAATAGAGATCGATGCCGCCGGGCGGTTGCTGCTAACCAAAAACGTTTATGATGAGTTGCCTGATCCGGCAACAGGTTTGCCTGTATTGCTTAAGGATACAGATGGTAACCCTGTTCTCGCCCAAAAGGCCATTGATTCGCCTCTTGAGAACGTGGCGCTCTACGTCAAGCTGATGAAGGACGGCCATCTGGTGACCCCGGGAGATGAACGA
The DNA here is from genome assembly GCA_047619065.1 of Desulforhopalus sp. GTDB lineage: Bacteria > Desulfobacterota > Desulfobulbia > Desulfobulbales > Desulfocapsaceae > Desulforhopalus_A. The sequence goes on along the minus strand of JBLHNA010000016.1, from coordinate 68,131 downwards.
ATGCCTATCGACCGCTCAAAGAACGGCGGCATTCCCCTCTGGAAGATGCTTGAGCTGACGGACGGGCCCGGCGCCAAGGCCCTGCGGCCTACTATTGATATTGCTAAATTAGACTCTTTTAGGTTTGGCGATCTGGTGGATGTTGCGAAAGAAGTTGAATACCTCACGTATTATGACTGTGTTGATTCGGCAGGTGATGAGACGGCCTGTCTCTGCAAAGATGACAATCCGTCACAGCCGGAGCTAGAATATGCCCTGGCAACCTGTGATAACGTAGTTGATCGTAAATTGTCCTTCTTTGAAGGTGCAGATCTTGTCAAAGACATTGATTGCCCTGTTTCTTCATTTAGGCTGGAGACCTATGATGGTTCCGATGAATATTTCAACGAATACACCTGTGAGGGACCTTTTGTCGGTATCACCACCAATGACGGTGGTACTCCTGATGGTGTGGACCTTAATTTTGCGGCAAGTCTGCTGTCGGCGGCTGGAGACAAAACAGGTGACATTAGTGTCGACATGGTTGTCTACCTCAACTCAATCCTGGGGATTAATAAGGTGCTGGGCTACAGTGCATATGATGCAGAAGGCAACCCCACCGATACGGCCATCAACTATGAAGAAAACCCCGAATATTTTAACTTTGCCCCGCTTTCTGGCTACGACCGGGGCACTACATTTGGAAATCGAGGCGAAGGAGGGGATGTGACCGTTCTGGTTGGAGGGGATGGATCGTGGAAAGAAACCCCTGTGGGTATCTCTGATGCCATGATGGGGGGATATTCTATTTTTGGTAATATCGGATTGGACCCTGATAAAGGATTCCCTAATGGTTCTATTCAGGCCACCTCAGATATTCGTGGTTTTACCCAGCAGGCTGACGATAATCTGGGGGTTATCAGCTTTATCCACACCTACCAGATCCCCGAACTGAGGTAGATCGAATCGGTAGGACATCAATCCATTTAGGTATGTTTGTGCGCCGCTGAGAGGTACATGCGGCGCACAAAATATTTGGGCAACTGTTTGGTTAATAGAACAGCTTATCTTGCCATCCCCTCTACTTCCTACCTATTTAGCATTAAACCATGTAACTTTTCTGTCCGAAAATCGTTTAATATTATAGAAACAGTTCTCTCAAATTGCGGTTTGGTTTGCCTCAATTACAGCAGTATTAGCCTTGTGTCAGCGAGAGGTGGAACATGATTCAAAGCAAAAATGGAGACACATACACAAAAAGTGAGACCGAAATACAGAAATTTGTGGATAGGTTGGCTGATTTTGACACGATTGTGGATTGCCTTGATCTGGACAGAAGCTATTTTTATAATTCCTTTGATCCTGACTCAGAATTTTTCATTAATAACACTCTGGATCTTCCAATATGTCTATGGGCACATGATGAAAATCATACAGTCCTGTACGGCAACAAGCTTTTCATGGAAAAATTCGATAAGTCTTGCAACCAGAAGTGCCATGAATGTTTGATGGACGAGGGAGAGAAATGCGACTGCTGCCAAACTGGGAACACAGCTACCCAAAATGGATTGCAGAAGTGCCACTTGTGTAAGAGGAAGGAGAACGGATATGACATTGATATTTACCATACATCGATGAAAAACAGATATGGTAAAAGAATATTTCTCAAGATAAGCTTTCATGTTGATGATGCAAAGGCTGTCTTGGAGGGATACTATGCCAGGCAAAGCAGGAAGAGTACCAAACGACTTCTTCTAACCATATGTTCAGGATGCCATAAAATAAAAAATCCGAGGGGAAAATGGGTCAATATCGATGAACGTGTTTTAAGTTTTTTCGACGGCAAGCTCAGCCATGGGTTATGTCTGGAGTGTATTGATATTCTTTACCCAAACCTGAAAATATCATCAAAGCCCCTGAGTCAAAAGAGAAAAGCCTAAATCGACATCTGGCTGGAGTATATGAAACAAAGATATCAAAATGAGCTGTAAGGGCCTTTCATTGCCAGTTTATTTTCTGATTGTACTTGCATAGCAGCCATGATATTTGATCAGATAAAAAGCGTTAACTAAATACCACTTTATAATTGCCCACGGCAACGGACGATTGCCCCCGAAGGTGATAAATACGGTTTGGAATCAGATAAGAGATTTTGCTAGCGTGGATACCTCCCCCATTCAGTGCGACACGGCATGGGAGTCTTTATTATGGAGAAAACCTGCAATGTTGTGGCGATGTAAAAGCCTGGCTAGCAAGACATTCAGGTGAGATAGAGGTGTTTTATCTCCCGGTGTATTCACCAGATCTGAACCCAGATGAATATTTGAATTGTGACCTGAAAGCAGGGATACGGAAGGCCTCCCTTTCAAGAAGTAAAGCAGATTTGAAAGGTAAAAATCCTGCCCATGCGAGTTTTATCAGCACTTGAATACTGTGATGGAGTCAATCCAACATAAGCTGCTAGTTGATCAGCTCAGCGAAATCGTTTTATATCCTGAAGCTCAAGCAATATTTCCATTGCTGCAATAAGTCCAACGCCAGAGATACTTTGTAAAATACGGACCCGATCATTGAGCAACTAACGACGCCGGCGAATCACTTGTCGGTGATATCTTTCTTGTTGCGTAGGCACATAAATTTCTTTCAGAAGCCCTTTTGCTAAAAAATGAGCAAGTTTACGACTGTCCCTTCGATTTTCTCAGGGGAGCAATTTGTGCTGAGTTTCCATCATTGCTCAGTGAAAGATAAACCCATGTCAGACAAGCCAAGGGGCCTAAATAGAGAATACGGTCTCCATAGTCTTTGTGTTTAGCCAGAAAGGTGGAGCCTATGCACTCAGTGGTGTGGTCTGAGGCGGAGTCTAGAGCCGGTGTTCAGGTTGGTATGTTTTATCGAAATTGCGAGTTATACCGCTAGAAACTGTTGAAGCAGAGTGGTTCGGTCGGCTCATATACCATTGAATGGGTCGTTCATGTCGACGGAGTCGTAATGATACAAATAAAACTGAGATATTTGTTTAGAAAGCGATAATTTCAAAAAAAAATTGCACAAATATAACAAGTGGTTACCTTATAAAAGTGCTCTTTTTGTTAGTTAGCTAAACAGGCTAAGTGCTTGACTTTACGTTGTTAATGTATGTGTTTTGTTAAGATACTGTAGGTGCAGGTGTGTGCTCATTCTGGGCACTCGTGTACTACATAATCGCGCTATGCTTGTTTGCGAAGCAAACGGTGTCGGTCAGTGTTGAAATGATATGGATTGGAATATCCAATTAATGAAGTCATATCTCTTGTGTCAAATGAAATAGGGATCCAAAATCGTTAATTTTATCAAAGGAGAATTTATCATGGGTATGATGAAAGAATTCAAGGAATTCGCCATCAAAGGGAACGTTATCGATATGGCGGTAGGAATCGTTATTGGTGCCGCATTTGGTAAAATTGTTTCTTCCTTTGTTGCTGATGTTATAATGCCTCCCATAGGCGTGCTTGTTGGTGGGATAGACTTTTCCAAGTTGGCCATTACGATCCAAGAAGCTTCGGGAGATATACCTGCTGTGGTTGTGAGTTATGGGAAATTTATTCAGACGGCGGTTGATTTCACAATTGTCGCTTTTGCCATTTTTATAGTTATCAAAGGAATAAATTCTTTTAAGAGAAAAGAAGAGGAAGTACCGGAAGAGCCAGCTCCACCTTCGAATGAAGAAGTGTTGCTTACGGAAATACGTGATTTGTTAAAGAAACAAGCATAATCTGCGAGAGGCACTTATCCCGGCTTATCTGAGAATAAGATCGTGTCATAATGCTAAATCAGCCGATGCAAAGGAACGCTCGGCAGATTAGCGACTCGGCCTTAGGCTGCACTTTTGATCGTCGGTCCACATTTCTGCAGGGCGTAAACAGTGAGTTTGACCAGCCACCCTGCATAACGCAATCAAGCAGCGTTTGCTGACCTCTCATATGGCGCTGGTCTGCACTGTGATTGGCATCAGAATCAACAAAATCAAGGAGAAAATCTATGAATAAGTATGGGGCGGAGTTTTTTGGAACCTTTTGGCTCGTTCTGGGTGGTTGTGGTAGTGCCGTTTTAGCCGCGGCTTTTCCAGATGTTGGTATTGGGCTGCTTGGTGTGTCATTGGCATTTGGTTTGACTGTGCTCACGATGGCTTTCGCCATCGGACATATATCCGGCTGTCATCTGAATCCTGCCATTTCGATTGGTCTCTGGGCCGGCGGGCGTTTTCCGGCAAAAGAACTACTACCCTACATCGTGGCGCAAGTTTTGGGTAGTATCGCAGCCGCTGGTGTTCTCTATCTTATAGCCAGTGGTAAAGCAGGGTTTGACGTTTCCGCGGGTTTTGCTTCAAACGGCTACGGAGCCCATTCTCCGGGCGGATATAGTTTACTGGCGGCTTTGGTAACTGAAGTGGTTATGACTATGATGTTTCTTGTTGTCATTCTTGGCGCCACCGACAAGAGGGCACCGCAAGGTTTTGCACCAATTGCAATCGGCTTGTGTCTGGTTCTCATCCATCTGATTAGCATTCCGGTGACAAACACTTCCGTAAATCCTGCGCGTAGCACAGGTGTTGCTCTGTTCGTTGGTGGTTGGGCCATTTCACAGCTCTGGCTCTTCTGGGTGGCCCCGATCGTTGGTGGTATGCTTGGTGCTGTGGTTTACCGTTTTATAGGAGATGAAAAAGAGTAAACGGTAGAACGTCAAGATTTTACTGCAGGGTGAGTATACTGTCATGGCGTATCTCACCCTTGATGGCGTCGTAAAAAGTCCGATCTCCTTCGTTGTAGGTTTTTGGCAGGCCCTCGACATACTCTATGTATTGTCGATGACCTGCCAAAAACACTACGCCTTGTATCTCAAACTTTTGGACTTAGCCATCTGGGACTTTGAATTGACTTTTTAGGAGATCATCAGCCTTGACCGCTATCCATTATTTAGCGCCAGGTTAAAACCCATCAAGCTCACCAGATATGATTTCCATAATTTCTTTATCATCGCTGCTAAAGAGATATACTTCAGAGAAGTATTATACAGAGTGATTTTCGAGAACCATCTGCAAAAACAAGGGTACGACTCGTAACCTTTCCATCAATATACACATTCGCTTTTGTGCAATTGTGACATGAACGTACCTCATTATTACCCACAATCCTCACGTCTTATCACAAGCCCTGTTTGAAAAACCAGCACCGTTTCTTTCCTTAAGGGCGCCCAAAAACATAATCCTGATCTGTGTTTATGTGTCAAAATGACCCGGCTTCGGGTGCTCTTATACCATTTGTTGTCGGCACACGTCATGCGTGGTTATTTTTAGGAAAATCATACTGCCTCTGATGCGATCGGGTAAATTTGAACTCGCAATTTTCAACAATTATTGGGCTAGTTCAACAAGAGATGCAAGGCTGCATCGCAGTTTTTACAACAGAAGGGTAGTGGAATGAAGGCAATCCCCGTAGAACAATCCGTAGGCTCCGTACTCTGTCATGATATCACTCGAATAGTAGTAGGAAAATCAAAGGGTCCAGCTTTCAGGCGTGGTCACATTGTGACTGACGAAGATATCCCGATCCTGCTGGATATCGGTAAGGCTAATCTGTATGTCTTTGATCCAAAAGATGGATATATCCATGAAGATGACGCCGCAATTCGTCTGGCAAGAGCTGCTGCAGGGGGCAATATTACATTCACCGGACCGACAGAAGGAAAGGTCACCCTCACTGCGGCCATCGATGGTCTCCTGTCAATAAATGTTTCCGCCTTAACCGACATGAACTGTATCGAAGATGTAACCTTTGCAACGGTTCATAATCATCAGTTTGTTAAAAAAGGTAGAGCTCTTGCGGGAACGCGGGTGATCCCTCTCGCAGTACCTGAAGAAATACTCTTTGAGGTGGAAAATCTTTGTGAAAAAACTGGGCCGATCATTGAAGTGAAACCGCTTCAAGCTGCCCGGGTTGGCGTGGTCACCACAGGGAGTGAGATCTATTCCGGCCGTATAAAAGATGGTTTTGGTCCGGTGTTAAAAAGAAAGTTTGGTGAGCTTGGATCAACTATAGAAGATCAGGTCTTTGTCTCCGATGAGATTGAGATGACGGTAGCAGCCATACGCTCTTTTAAAGAGCAGGGGGTAGACCTCATTGCCGTTACTGGAGGAATGAGTGTTGATCCGGATGATCAGACACCCAGTGCAATCAGAGCAACCGGGGCCGAGGTTGTCAGTTATGGGGCACCAACATACCCAGGAGCCATGTTTATGCTGGCCTATCTGGATGGTGTTCCGGTTGTGGGTTTACCCGGCTGCGTCATGTATCACAAGGCTAGTATCTTTGATTTGGTAATTCCACGTATTCTAGCAGGAGAGAAGGTTACACGCCGTGATATCGTCGCATTTGGGCACGGTGGTTTCTGCGAAGGCTGTGACACTTGTCGATACCCCATCTGTGGGTTCGGGAAAATATGACAACGCAACTTGCGTTAATGATACAAAAATGAAAATGGAGGAGCAGGAATGATCAAGAAGGAAATTATTGTAAATGGTATCGTGCATAAAATGGTTGTTGGGGCTGAAGATACCCTATCAACTGTTATCAGGACTAATCTTGGCCTCACCGGTACCAAAGTTGGATGTAATGAGGGCCAGTGCGGTGCCTGTAGCCTTATCATTGATGGCAAGGTTGTTCGTTCATGTGCCCTTAAGATGAGACGTGTCAAGGATGGTGCCAAGATTACCACTATCGAAGGTATCGGAACTCCAGATAATCTTCACCCAATCCAGATGGCATGGATGGCACACGGTGGTGCCCAGTGTGGGTTCTGTTCTCCTGGGTTCATCGTATCTGTAAAAGGACTGCTTGATACTAACCTGAGTCCGACCAGAGAAGAAGTCCGGGACTGGTTCAACAAGCATCGTAATGCATGTCGTTGTACAGGCTATAAGCAACTTGTTGATGCAACCATGGACGCTGCAAAAGTTCTCCGTGGTGAAATGACCATGGAAGACCTTGCATTTAAGCTTCCAGATGATGGCCGTATCTGGGGAACAAATTATCCTCGTCCTTCTGCGGTTGCCAAAGTGACCGGTACCTGTGACTACGGTGCGGATCTTGGTCTGAAACTGCCAGAAGAAACTCTAAAGTGTGCCCTGGTACAAGCGGAAGTATCCCATGCAAAGATCATATCTATTGACACCGCCGAAGCCGGATTAATGCCTGGTGTTGTTAAGATCGTGACGGCAAAAGATATCAAAGGCAAAAACCGTATCACCGGTCTTATCACCTTTCCAACAAATAAAGGCGATGGCTGGGATCGTCCTATTCTTTGTGATGAGAAGGTGTTCCAGTATGGTGATGCTCTTGCTATTGTCTGTGCTCATACTGAAGACCAGGCTAAGGCCGCAGCTGCAAAGGTAAAAGTTGAATTGGAACAACTGCCTGAATATATGAGTGCCCCGGCTGCCATGGCGGAAGATGCAATCGAAATTCATCCAGGTACTCCAAACGTATACTTCACTCAAAAAATCGCCAAAGGTGAAGAAACTGCACCTATTTTTGATTCAGCTGATGTTGTTGTCGAGGGTGATTACTTTACCACCAGACAACCACATATGCCTATTGAGCCGGATGTTGGTTTTGCCTATATGAACGATGAAGGTAAACTGGTTATCCACTCTAAATCCATCGGGCTGCATCTGCATATCTACATGATCGCTCCTGGTCTTGGTGTTGAACCTGAAAATATGGTTCTGATTCAAAATCCTGCAGGTGGAACCTTTGGTTATAAGTTCAGCCCAACCATGGAAGCCTTGGTTGGTGCCGCCTGTCTTGCCACCGGCAAACCTGTATACCTCGGTTATGACTGGTACCAGCAGCAGACCTACACCGGTAAGCGTTCCCCACAGTTCACTTCCGTTCGTTTGGCAGCAGATAAGGAAGGTAACCTCCTCGGTTTGGAAAGCGATTGGACAGTTGATCATGGACCATATTCTGAGTTTGGCGATCTGCTTACTATTCGTGGTGCACAGTTTATTGGTGCCGGTTACAATATCGATCATATCCGTGGTGAAGGGCGTACCGTTTGTACAAATCACGCTTGGGGATCTGCTTTCCGCGGATACGGTGGACCTGAAGCTGAGTTTCCATCTGAATCGTTGATGGATGAACTCGCTGAAAAGCTTGGTATGGACCCATTCGAATTACGTTACAAAAACGTCTATCGTAAGGGTTCCACCACTCCAAGTGGTCAAGATCCAGAGGTATATTCCCTGCCTGAAATGATGGATATGATCAAGCCTAAATATGAGACTGCCAAAAAGAAAGCGGCTGCAGAATCCACAAATGAGATCAAACGTGGTGTTGGTCTTGCCGTTTCAGTCTACGGTGCTGGCCTTGATGGTCCAGACAGTGCAGAAGCAGATGTCGCGCTCAACCCAGATGGTACTGTAACTGTGTACAGCTGTTGGCATGACCATGGTCAGGGTGCTGATATGGGTACGTTGGGTACTGCCCATGAAGCCTTGCGTCCATTAAAGCTTAGTCCAGATCAGATTAAACTGGTTATGACTGATACCAGCCAAACTCCTAATGCGGGACCTGCAGGTGGGAGCCGTTCCCAGGTAATGGTTGGACAGGCGATTAAAAATAGTTGTGAGCAACTTATCGAAGCCATGACAAAGACGGACGGCAGCTTCCGGAACTATGATGAGATGACAGCTGAAAAGCTCGAACTCCGTTATAATGGTAAGTTTACCGCTCCTGCAAAAGAAATAGATGAAAACGGACAGGGTAGTCCATTTGCCTGCTATATGTACGGTGTGCTCCTCGCAGAAGTTGCGGTTGAACTTGCCACAGGTAAAACCACCGTTGAGAAGATGACCATGGTTGCCGATGTTGGTAAGGTGAATAACTTCCTGGTTGTTGATGGTCAGATTTATGGTGGCATGGCTCAGGGTATTGGTTTTGCTCTTACTGAAGACTATGAAGACATTAAGAAACATTCAACCATGGTTGGTGCTGGATTCCCATATGCAAAAATGATCCCGGATAATATGGAGATTATGTATGTTGAAACTTCACGTCCCGATGGTCCTTTTGGTGCGTCGGGTGTTGGTGAGATTCCAATTTGTGGACCGGCTCCTGCCCTTCTGAATGCTATCTACAATGCTTGTGGTGTGCGCATTAAAGAACTGCCTGCACTACCAGAGAAGGTTCTGGCTGGGCTGAAGTAAGTTAGAAGCAGTAGTTGCCTCCGGATACTTTTTGTGTCCGGAGGCTTTTTTGGGTTTTAGTACCTTAGAAATTCATATGTTTTGTTTCATTCATGAATTTCGTGAAGGTAGTTATCCCGGCCTATGTTTCGTTCACTGGGGTTAGTACCTTAGAAATTCATATGTTTTGTTTCATTCATGAATTTCGTGAAGGTAGTTATCCCGGCCTATGTTTCGTTCACTGGGGTTAGTACCTTAGAAATTCATACGTGTTGTTTCATTCATGAATTTCGTGAAGGTAGTTATCCCGGCTTATGTTTCGTTCACTGGGGTTAGTACCTTAGAAATTCATACGTGTTGTTTCATTCATGAATTTCGTGAAGGTAGTTATCCCGGCTTATGTTTCGTTCACTGGGGTTAGTACCTTAGAAATTCATATGTGTTGTTTTATTAATGAATTTCGAGAAAGTACTTTATATCGATTCACTTCCCATTTGTTGGGGTTAGGTTTTGTTTAAGAGGTAGGTATGGAGCAGAAGGAACTTCGCGATTGGGAAGCACGCTGTATTCAGGAAGAACCACCGGCCTGTAAGGCTGGATGCCCACTAGGGGTTGATGCTAAAGGTTTTGTGTCGGAAATTGGTAAAGGAAATCTCGCAACTGCCAGAGCAATCCTTGAAAAATCCGTGCCCCTTGCAGGTATTGTGGCCAGGATGTGTGAAGCCCCATGCGAGCAGTATTGTCTTCGTGAAAGTCTCGGTGGTTCTGTTGCAATGGGTATGTTGGAGCGAATGTGTGTTAATGCAACAGCCGCCAAGACGAAATTCCTGCGTTTGCCTCCCCGGCCTAAAAAAGTGGCAATTCTGGGGAGCGGTCCCAGCAGTTTAACAGTGGCCTTTGACCTAGGAAAAAAAGGGTATCCCGTAACCCTCTATCATCTTCCAAATGGTCCCGGCAGCTGGCTTCGAAGCGGCCAGAAATCTACTCTTAGTATTGAGCTGCTTGAAGAGGAACTCGCAAGACTCACAACCCTTGGAGTGCAATATCAGTCTGTTGGGGTTCTGGATGAATCCATTTTTGCTGATGCTGTTTTTGACGCCCTGTATATCGGTCAGGACGATAGCCTCTCTGAAGATTTTCTTAAACAGGTTGGCCAGCCGGACTCGGCTACCCGAGCTATTGCTGACAGTAACTGGTTTACCGGTGGTCAGAGTGCAGAGGAGCATGAATACCGTTTTATTACTGATGTCTCAGAAGGGCGCGAGGCCGCAGTTTCAATTGACAGGTTTTTGCAGGGTGCATCGCTTACCGCAGCACGGGTTGAGCTACGCCATGGAAAAACCGATCTGTACACTTCCCTTGAGGGAGTATGTTTTGAAGAAAAAATTCTTCCCGCAGCAGATACAGGTTACACAGAAGAAGAGGCCCAAAAAGAGGCCATGCGCTGTATTGAGTGTGAGTGCCTCGAATGTGTTAAACGTTGCGCGTTCCTACAGGATTATGGCGCCTATCCAAAGACATATGCAAGGCGAGTCTATAATAATTCTGCCATAGTCAAAGGAAATCACCAGGCGAACACCTTTATTAATTCCTGTTCGTTATGCGGCCAGTGTGAAACTATTTGCCCCAATGACTTTTCCATGGCAGACCTTTGTCTCGATGCCCGAAGGACCATGGTAAAGGAAGATCGTATGCCGGGTTCCGCCCAGTGGTTTGCCCTTGAGGAGATGCGTTCAGCGAGAACTGAGGCGGCCCTCGTTCGTCACGCCCCTGGCAAGGAATCAAGTACAACCCTGTTTTATCCCGGCTGCCAGCTGGCAGGTATCAGACCCCAGCAGACCCTGCGCTTATACGGCTATTTGCAGGAACTCGATCCGGCCACTGGTCTTTGGCTGGATTGCTGCGGGGCCCCTGGATACTGGGCAGGACGAGAAGATGAGTTTTCGGAAATCTTAGGGGAACTTGAAAAAATATGGACCGAGATGGGGGAGCCGCTCGTCCTCACCGGTTGTTCTACATGTCTGAAAATGTTTCGGGATCACCTGCCAAAAATAAAAGCTGAATCTGTCTGGGTTCTTCTTGCTAAACAGCCTCCTACAACGGCAAAGGCGGGTGTTGCCATGGCACTCTCAGATCCTTGCACCTCAAGGCACGACAAAACAACCCAGACCGCAGTACGGGAGATGCTGAAGACAATTGGTCAGCCGTTAACACCACTACCGATGTCGGGTGAGATGACAGAGTGTTGTGGTTTTGGCGGGCTTATGGAAAATGCTGATCCGAAGGTTGCCCAAAAAGTTACAAAGGCGCGGGTTGAGCAGACAGAAAGTGAAATGCTTACCTACTGCGCCATGTGCCGGGATCAATTGGCACGAACAGGAAAACCAGTGTCCCATGTGCTTGATCTGTTGTTTGCGGACTGCGCCCATCCTTCCTCAGAACCTTCGCCTACTATTTCCGAGCGAAGGATAAACAGGAGGCAGCTGAAAAAACATGTATTAGAGGAGTATCATGGGGAGCAGGGATTGCCCGCAAATGAATGGGAAGAATTCACTCTTCATATTGATAGCTACCTTGTTGCTCTTCTTGAAGAGAGAAGGATTTTAGAAGATGATATCCGTCAGGTTCTTCATCTCGCAAAAAAACAAAAATCGGTTCTTGTCCATGGAAAAAATGGAACTCGAATTGCTTCCGCGAAGTTGGGGCAGGTGACCTTCTGGGTGCAGTACAGAGAAGAGGGGGGCGAGTACCATATTGAAAGCTGCTGGTCACACCGAATGATCATAGTAGGAGGCAAACGATGAATCTCAGTTTTTTACCCTCGGATATGGACTGGACCTGTGAACTGTGTAATGAAAAATTACAGCCGGGTGAGGTGGAACTGACCTATGTCGGCGCAGTTTTTAGGGTTGAGCTCCCTGTTTGTCCAAACTGTTCGAAGGTTCTGATACCTGAAGATCTGGCTCTTGGTAAGATGCTTGAGGTGGAACAATTGCTCGAAGATAAATGAAACCCTTATACTTAACCCCTCCGGTGCGAGATAGTCTCGGCACCTGTTTGCGACCTGGTGGAGAAACACTTACCCGTAGGGCAATTGAAATACTCGGCCCTGAAATCGGTTCAGTTATTGTCGATGCCGGTTGCGGGGCGGGAGGTAGCCTGGGGATCCTGTCCGGGATGGGGGCGCTGGTGTTTGGTGTGGATCTTGCGATGGAGTTGCTTATGGACGGGCAAAAGATAGGAACGCCTCTTGTTCAGGCAGACCTTGCTCGCCTCCCCCTTGCGGATTGCAGTGTCGATACTCTTTTTTGTGAGTGTGCCTGGAATCTTACCAGTAAAGTCCAGGTACTCTCGGAGTTTTTCAGGGTGCTTCGTCCGGGGGGACGCCTGGTATTGAACGATATTTATCTTCGTGTTCCAGAGGCCTCCCAGGGGGGCAACAGTTGGCCGGTTACCTCCTGCTTTTCCTTTGCAACAGATCTCACCAGTGTGAGCGATATGGTTGCGGAAAGTGGTTTTGAGGTGGATCTGCTTGAGGACCATATAACTCTTTTAAAACAGACTGCAGCCGAATTCGTTTTTGCTCACGGTTCCCTGCAGGCGTTCTGGAGCGCAGTGTTAGGCGATGATAACAAGGCTGAACGTGTCTGTTCTCTCTCGGCTAAAACGCGGCCTTCTCTTTTTCTGCTTATTGCAAAACGGGGTGAAGAATGAATGAGTATGATATAGATATCTTACGTCTGGCTGGTGCAGGTTACTGTTGCTCGCAGATTGTTGTGCAGCTGGCTTTGGAAATCCAAGGTGTGGACAACCCTGGTCTGCTGCGGGCGATGGCCGGTTTATGCAATGGGTTTCCCAGTATGGATGGCAGCTGTGGTGCGGCCTCTGGTGCTGCCTGTCTTATTGCATACTATGGTGGCAAAGGTGCTCTGGATGAAGAGGAGAGTGACCGATTGCCGCTGATGCTTGCTGAGCTTTCTGATTGGTTCAAAGAATACACTGCTCCCCGGTTTTCAGGTATCAGGTGCTCAGATATTGTAGAAGGTGGACAATTGGACGCAGTTGTTTGCGGAGGTCTTGTTGGAGAGTGCTACGGTAGGGCTCTGATGATTCTTGTGGAAAACGGCTTTGACCTGGAGGCTTGAGATGTCTGAAGTTCTACAACATATTAAAAGCGTTTGCCCCGAATGTCTTGAAAGGATTCCAGGTCAGCTGGTGCGAAACGGTGATGCTGTAGAGCTTGTGAAAAGCTGTTTTGAACACGGTCCTTTTACCACGACTGTCTGGAAGGGTGAACCCTCCTTTGAGACATGGTTTCGGCCTAAAATACCCTATTTGGGGGGCGAACGTCAGCGGGTAGGGAAGGGCTGCCCCTATGACTGCGGCCTGTGCGAACACCATACCCAAAGGACTTGTACTACCCTTGTGGAGATTACCTCAAGATGTAATCTGCAGTGTCCTGTCTGCTTTGCCGATAGCGGCGGAACGGAACCGGATCCTGACCTGGAAAGCTTAAGCCGGATGTTTGAAAACATTATGGTTCAGACCGGGGGGTGTAACCTGCAGCTTTCAGGCGGAGAACCAACGGTGCGAAAGGATCTGGTGCAAATCGTCAGACTGGCAAAAGAGGCCGGGTTCGATTTCATACAGCTCAACACCAATGGTCTGGCTCTGGCCCGCGATCCAGGCCTTGCTCCGCAGCTAAAGGCTGCAGGGCTTTCTTCGGTTTTCCTGCAGTTTGATGGCGTGGATGACGGGCCGTTTGTTGCGCTTCGGGGGCAGTCGCTTTTTGAGACGAAGTGCCAGGCCATAGAACATATTTCTGCAGCAGGAATTGGTATTGTACTTGTGCCGACTCTTGTGCGCGGGGTGAACACAGATCATCTCTGGGATATTGTCCGCTTCGGTCTTGAGGGTCAGCCCCATGTCCGGGGGGTCCACTTTCAACCCATCAGTTACTTTGGCAGGTTTCCTGAGGAGTTTATCCCCGATCATGTGACACTGCCGGAGATTATGACTGGTTTAGCACAGCAGAGTGGCGGGCTGATTCAGGCAACCGATTTCAGGCCTCCAGGTTGTGAGCATGCACTCTGTTCTTTTTCGGCAAAATATTTGATGCAGGAAAATGGCGAACTGATGAAGCTTGGGAGTACCAGCTGTGATTGCACTCCCACTTCGGCAGAGCAGGGTGCTCTTACCTCAATAGGTGTAACGGCCCGGCAATGGGGGCCGGTGGAGGATTTGGCAGAGATGGAACAGCAACCGGTTGATGATTTGAGCAGGTTTATACAACGGGCACGGACACATATCTTTTCCATTTCTGCGATGGCTTTTCAGGATTGTTGGAGTCTGAATCTTGATCGGTTGCAGGGGTGCTGCATTCATGTGGCACAACCGGGAGGAAAGCTCATTCCATTTTGTAGTTTTAACCTCACCGCAAGAAATGGTCGTCCCTTGCATCGTCTTCTCGCGCAGCAGAAAATTCTGATAGCGTAACTGGGTATGAAAACAAGGGTAAGAACAACAGTAGATCAACTGGTGGCCGAAAGGTTGAGTCTCTCTCCTGGCTTCACACAGTCAGAGCTGGAACAGGCGCAGATGAGGCGGTTGCGAGATACTGTTTCCTATGCTCACAAGAACAGCTCTCTCTATAAAAAACGGTTTCAGGATCTGAGCCTCCATGGTCTCGTTAAGCGTGCTGATCTTGAGACGCTTCCATTTCTTACAACCGCGGATGTCGTCAGTCATGGTCATCTGCTCCACTGTGTATCCCAGAGTGAAGTGGCTCGTATCATCACCATGTACACCTCGGGGAGCACGGGAAAACCAAAGCGGTACTCTTTTACCGCAAATGATCTTGCCGCAACCTCCGAGTTTTTCCTACGCGGAATGGCAAGTCTTATTTCAAAAGAAGATAGGGTTCTGGTGCTTATGCCCTTTGAGACGGAGGCAAGTGTTGGAGAGCTGCTTATAGGTGCCCTTTCAGGGGGAGGGATACATACCCAGGGACTTTGGCCTCCGCCCAAATCTGCTGCGACAGCACGTCTTATAACGAAAGAACAAATCACCTCTGTTGTAGGCTTGCCTCAACACCTCCTGGCCCTTTCTGAAGCTGTCACGTTGGGCCAGCTTGGATCCATGCTGCTTTGTTCGGATTATGCACCGGACTCTTTGCGGCAAAGGATTGAAAAAAACTGCGGCTGTGAGACCTTTCTTCACTATGGTGCAACAGAATCAGGACTTGGCGGGGCGGTGGAATGTGGAGCCCACGCAGGTCTTCATATCCGGGAATCTGATCTATTAATAGAAATAGTAGATCCGGATACGGGCAAACAGCTCCCAGATGGCGATATGGGTGAGGTTGTACTCACCACGCTAGGCCGTGAGGCCATGCCGCTTATCCGCTACAGGACCGGGGATATAGCAAGTCTTGACAGAACTACCTGTAGCTGCGGTGGAGTTACGGCAAGGATCTGTAATATCTACGGCAGGCTCCATGGGCGAACTCTCGCAGACGGTTCACCGCTCTATAGCCAAAGTCTTGATGATATCCTTTTTCAGGTTCCGGGGCTGCTTGACTATAGAGCCACCTTGGATCATGAGGGTGTGGATAGGTTGACCATTGACTATATTGCCAATTCAGATGATAGCCAAATTGCAGAAACTATACATACGTTGGTTTCAGATAAGCCTGAAATATTTCGCCTAAAAGAGATGGGATTGTTGCACGTTGAAAAAATTAATAAAGTTGAGTGTTTTGCACCGACACATACAATTAAACGAACTGTTCTTGATATACGTTACCCCAGGTAACTGGGCACTAATGAAATTTTTGAGTTAAGGAAGGAAAAGTGCAATGCAGTATATACTAGATAGTCTGATTACAACACTTGAGCTGGGAGAATCCGCGGTAATTGGCGCAATAGTCAGGAGTTCCGGGTCTGCGCCGAGGACCTCAGGAGCCAGGATGCTGGTTCGTCTGGATGGAACGCTGGTTGGAACCTTGGGTGGTGGGGCTCTTGAGGGGGGCTGTCTCATGCGTGCAAAAGAGCTACTAACAGACTCAGGATCAGATGCATTCGCTGAGCTGTATTTTGATTTGACCAATGCCTCTGCTGCAGCCGAAGGCATGGTGTGTGGTGGTGAGGTTTCTGTACTGCTGCAGAAGGTGACACCATCACATATAGCCAGTTTTATGCAGCTGCGGGATGATTTTAGCCGGGGCGTACAGTCTATGTTGGTAACAGGTTTACCGAGAGATGGTGTCGGGCCGCAGATGTATTTTCTCCACGGGTCGGATGACTGTAACCTGCTGGTTCCATTGCGAAAAGAGATACTGCGAAAGAGCAGGCGCTCTACGTTCCTCGTGAGTCACGAGGAACAGGACTATTTCGTCGAGCCGCTCATTCACCCCGGCACGGTGTATCTTCTGGGGGCGGGCCATGTGGCCTTGGCCACGGCGCATCTGGCCAGCTTTACTGGATTTGAGGTGGTGGTTATGGATGATCGGGAGGAATTCGCCAATACGAAGAGGTATCCCGCTGCAAAGGAAGTGGTGGTGCTGGACAGCTTTAACGATTGTCTCCCCAATCTCGGTTCTGGTGATTTTGTGGTTATTGTTACCCGTGGGCATCTGCATGACAGGGATGTTTTGGCCCAGGCCCTCCGAACTGATGCAGGGTATATCGGTATGATTGGTTCCACCAAGAAGCGGAAAGGAGTCTATGCTTCTCTTCTTGAAGACGGGTTTACTCAGGGAGATCTGGAGAGGGTGTACAGCCCGATAGGGCTTTCCATTGGCGGTGATACGCCTGAGGAAATTGGTCTTTCTATCGTAGCAGAAATGGTTAAGGTCAGGGCTGGGATGAATGAGTGAAAATTACTTTTTATCCCCACCCTTTCAGCTGAACTCATTTCTGCATGGCTTTGATAAGCGCATTTTTCAGTTTGGCTATCGTATATGGTTTAGATAGGAATGCCTGAGGCCATTCACTATGATCACCTACCATCACCTGTGTATGGTCATAGCCACTTGCCAAAATAAATGGAATACCGGGGGCAAGTTGGCGCAAGGCTGACAGAGTCGCCCAGCCGTCCATACGCGGCATGGTAAGATCACACAGCACGCAACAAATTGAACCCTTATGCTGCTTGAAGACTTCGATGGCTTCGAGTCCGTCTTTTGTTTTAAGCGCTGTCATACCCATATGGGTGAGCATGTCTGCGGCCAAGTTGCAGACTGTCGGCTCGTCTTCGACAACCAGTATCGTGCCGATATCAAGCGTGATTGAGGTCTTTGGCCCTGGTGATTTTATTTTGGGTAAGGGGGCGACTGACAGCGGCAGAAATATCCGGAATATGCACCCCTGGCCGACTTCGCTCTCCACCGTGACACAGCCTCCATGGGTTTTAACGGCACCTATAACGACAGGAAGGCCCAATCCCCGGCCAGTGAACCGAGTCGAGAAAAATGGGTCAAAAATATTATCAATATCGATTTTGGCAATACCACTTCCGTTGTCTCTTACTTCCAAACAGGCATAGTCGATTGATTCGGGATGAAACTCTACGGGGAAATAATGAGCTGTAGGTATTTCCTTAGGAGAAACCGTTCGGATGGTAAGGTTGATAACACCAGGGCCGTCGCCCATGGCTTCATAGGCATTGGTAGCAAGATTGCCCACGATTTGTTTGATCTGCACGGCGTTAGCCATGACAACCGGGCCCGGGGTGGCGAATTCTGACTTTAGTTCGATCTGTTTCGGTATACCAGCCCGTAGGTCAGGTAGAAATAGGCGGCAAAGTTTGGCAAGGTCAAGTGGTTCTCGCAGACCAGCTCCCTGGCCCAGGTAGGCCAGCATGAGTTTACCGATCTCTGAAGCGCGTCTTGCCGCGTTCATAGCATCGGAAATCTGTCTTATGGTATCTGTTGCGCCTGGCGAATTCTTCATGGCCAGTTCCAGGTTGCCCATCACGACACTGAGGAGGTTGTTGTAGTTATGAGCGATAGCTCCAGCCATTCGTCCCAGACTCTCAGACTTCTGCAACTGCAGGAACTGTCGATCAAAATCGAGCCGGATCTCTTCCGCCTGTTTGCGATCGGTGATGTCGATTGCAACTTCCATTCTTACCATTCGTCCATCTGTCCACTGAAGGGCGCGATCAGCAAGATCGTACCATCTCTGGTTAACCAAATTCTGAAACTCCCATCGATACACACCCGCTGGCATGTTGTCAGCAGTAAAGAGCTTGTTGTTCGTGCAGAAAGGGCAGGGGCCATCTAATCCCTGGAATATTTTCCAACATTGCTGGCCAACAATATTATTACCAAATATCTTCATACCGTGGTCATTAACAAACAGCAGTTCATGGGTCTGAATGTCTGTAATGTATATAACTGCACTAATACTGTTCAAGATTGTCTGTAAACGATGGTTTGATTCCTGCTGTGTTACCTCTGCTTGTTTACGGGCGGTGATGTCGTGTACAATGCAAAAGAGCAGGACTTTTCCCTTTATAGTTAAAGGGTCACTGTGGACTTCCACGTCACAGATCGTACCATCCAATTTGCGGTGTTTTGTATTGAACATGAAACCATTTCCAGAAACGGCCAATTCCATAGCTGCATTAACTTCTTCTTGTGGCAATGTGTTTATATCGCTGATTTTTAAACTTTTCAGCTCATCAAAGCTTGTGCCATAGAATGTGCAGGCTGCGGGATTCGCATCTACAATTTCAGCAGAAGTAGGATCAATGAGCAGCATGGCTGTGTACTTATTTGCAAAAATGGTTCTGTAACGTTCTTCACTGTCCCGTAGGGCTTCTTCGGAGATCTTCGTTCGATCCCTGTAGATGACCAGACAGGTCAGTAGTATAAATGAGATCAGAAATAGTACTGTATTGAGAAATGTCCTGGTATCTTTCCCTATTGTCAATATTTCGCCGCGGGCTTGGCTACGTAGAAAAAGCAGTGGATTATTCTCAATGTCGGGATAGACTTGATAGAGAAAATCCCGCTTAAATTCTTGTTTTGACAGGGGTGCTGAAAACGCCAAATGAGGAAGCAATGCCTGCTCTGATATGGTTAACCGATCATCACCTACAACGAGTACGTCAAATTTCACTGCTACTCTTTTAGATATAGCGCCTAAGGTTGCCTGGGTAAGGAAGCGCCCCATAATAAGGACGCCACGGGAGGGGCCTTGTCCCTGTGAATTGAGAATTGGATAGGCTGACAGAATGATGATTCCATGGTCTGTCTTCAACAAACCGCCCATCTTTTCTTCATTTTTAAATACCGGAGCCAAGGTTTTTA
Source organism: Desulforhopalus sp. (assembly GCA_047619065.1). Lineage (GTDB taxonomy): Bacteria > Desulfobacterota > Desulfobulbia > Desulfobulbales > Desulfocapsaceae > Desulforhopalus_A. The sequence continues at coordinate 48,617 of JBLHNA010000016.1, read as the reverse complement.
AAATAGCAGGTTCGCTACCCGAGATGATGTCCAGATCTATCTGCTTATTAAAGTCGGGGTGGAAGTTCCCCTGAATGAGACTCTGCCCACTCTGGTCAAAAATGGCAAACAGATCCACGCTACTGTTTTGTGAGAAAGTCATAGCATCAGGATAGTTTGATTCTATATAGCGGGGATTGTGGTCTTGCACGAAGATATAAGTGTCATCCCAGCTTGCCCAATCGATGGCCAATTTCCCGATATTGTCAATCTCGTTCTCAATAGCTGATTTAACACGGTTTCCATCTTCAAGTGTTTGCTTCTTTTCTAAGTCTTGGAAAGTTGGTTGGGTAATATAGAAATCAATACCCCAGAGCAGCAAGATAACAATGGTTAAACCAAAGAAGAGTAAAGTGATTCCTGAGACGATTCTTGTTATCGAATTATTTTGCATATAGCCCCCTGGTGGGAATGCAACTGATGGTTTAGCCTAGAACCTTCACGAGTTGAGATGAATCGCAGAACTATATCATTTAATTATAGGACAAGAGTGAAGAGAAAATCAAATAAGACATTGTCGTATTTGTTCTGTGTGGGATGTCGAAGTGCTAACAGAGATTTTTGGAGCCAAGTGCAGGTGGTTGGAGTCAGCTGGGGGGCGAGATGGCTAGATTGAATATGTCAGATTGAGCCAGAGAATATCTGGGTGTTGTATGTGGCTGACATTTTATATCTTTCCTGGCTTCTGAGTCAATTGGTTGTTTGTTCTTTACGACGTTGAATGACACATTCTTTTTGATAGAGGAATAGCTTTACATGGAGTCAATTAAAGAATAAACTATGATCGCTTTGAAAAAGTGCCATCTCAACCACCTGCTGCGTTGCATCGCCAATTATATCTGTGGATGTAAGTATAGACTCCCTTATTTACTATACGTTGGTGGTGGTGATATTTAATATACGTCTCAAATTTTAAATAATGAGGTGGCTAACATATTAAGAAAATATGTGGTCCTGAATTTTAAATTTTATTTTCAATAAATGGATAAATCATGACTCAAAAAGCAGACGGACTTTATATTGTCTTATTAAGCATTCACGGATTGATTCGTTGGCATAATCTCGAATTGGGAAGGGATGCGGACACCGGTGGACAGACACTGTATGTCGTAGAGCTTGCGCAAGCATTAGCCAGGCAGCCCGGTGTCGACCATGTCGATCTGATCACCCAGCGCATAGTCGATGATAGCATCTCACAAGATTACGCAGCACCGATAGAAAAATATTCTGACAAGCTTCGAATCGTGCGGATCGATGCGGGCCCTGAGGAGTATCTTCCCAAAGAAGAACTTTGGGATCATCTTGATTTTTTCACTGACAACCTTACCGCTTTTTTTCGTGATAATAATTCCTTTCCAGACATCATTCATACCCATTATGCAGATGCGGGTTATGTAGGGTCACATCTCGCGAGTCAATTAGGCATACCTCTGATTCACACGGGCCACTCTCTTGGCCGCGTTAAGCGTAGCCGGCTTTTAGCCAGCGGAATTAATGGGCAAGAGATTGAAACCCGCTTCAATATGAGCCGCCGAATTAAAGCCGAAGAGTTGACCCTGGCAACAGCAGAACGGGTAATTACCAGTACCCGACAGGAAATTGCAGAACAGTATGAGCTTTATGATCATTATAATCCAGACCAGATGCGAGTTGTTCCTCCAGGCACGGATCTGAATAAATTCACACCGTTTACTGGCAGGGAGTTGCTCTCCCCTTTTTTTAATGAGTTAACCAGACACCTTAACGTTCCCGACAAGCCAATAATTTTTGCATTATCAAGGCCTGATCAGCGAAAAAATATCACGGCCTTAATTGAAGCTTTTGGCCAATCCGCCTCTCTTCAGAAGATAGCCAACCTGGTTATCATTGCCGGTAATCGTGATGACGTAGATGATCTTGAAGACGGTGCACAGGAGGTTTTCCATGAATTATTTGTTGCCATTGACCGCTATGATCTCTACGGAAAAGTGACGTTGCCTAAACATCATCAGCGTGATCAAGTTCCATTGATGTACCGAATTGTCGCAGCTTCCGGTGGTATCTTTGTCAACCCGGCACTCACAGAGCCCTTCGGATTAACTCTGCTCGAGGCGGCAGCTTGCGGGTTACCAATCGTCTCTACCGAAGATGGTGGTCCACAAGATATCATCCAAAACTGCAAGAACGGATTTTTAGTTGATCCCTTGGAGCCTGAAACAATAAGCAACGCCTTGTTAAGACTATTAGAGGACCCGGATCTGTGGCAAAAATGTTCAAAACAAGGGTTGGCTGGTGTTACGGAAAACTACTCCTGGGAAGCACATGCAAAGCGCTATCTCACTATCATTAAACCGATAGCCGAACGCTCAGAGCAGTTGCAGCGAAAACCGACAAGACAACGCACGGGGCTGTATCGTGACCGTGCTATAGTCAGCGATCTTGACCATAACTTGATTGGTGATAGTCTGTCACTTAACAAACTACTTGGACTCCTTCGTCAATATCGCACGAGCAGCCATTTTATCATCGCCACTGGCAGACGCCTCGATTCCGCTTTAAAAGTAATGAAAACACATAAAATCCCGGCGCCAGATGTGTTAATCACAAGCGGGGGAACTGAGATCTATCACGCCCCTAAGTTGACAGCTGATACAGCCTGGGCCAAGCATATTGATTATCAATGGTCACCCCACAGAGTCAGGAAGGTTTTGGCTGGTTTTCCCGGACTGAAAATGCAACCGAATAACGAGCAGAGTCGCTTCAAATTGAGTTACTATATTGATCCGGAAAAGGCCGACATTGAAGAGATCACGCAATTACTCAATCGGGAGGAACTCGCTGTCTTTGTTCAAATTGCCTTTGGACAATTTCTTGATATACTCCCTCTGCGTGCTTCGAAAGGGACAGCATTGCGTTATGTTGTGGAACTTTTGAATATACCACTGAAATCTGTTTTTGTTGCTGGTGGTTCAGGGGCTGACGAAGGAATGATGCGTGGCAATACCCTCGCGGCAGTTGTTACCAACCAACACCACGACGAGTTGGCACAGCTCGATGAGATTGAGCGGATCTATTTATCCATCCCATCCAACGCTGCCGGCATACTGGAGGCACTTAGATTTTACGATTTTTTTGGTGCCTGTAAAGACCCACGAGAAACGGTACAGAGCGATGAAGACAAGTAGATTACTCCTTTGTACCGATATGGATCGAACAATTATACCGAACGGTCGTCAACCAGAGCACCCTGAGGCTCTCAGGCAGTTTTATCAATTCTGTCGATTGCCAAACATCAAATTGGTTTATGTCACCGGTAGGCACCTGTCCTTAGTTAAACACGCTATTGCCAAATACCATTTACCGGATCCAGAATATGCCATTACGGATGTGGGTACAAAAATCTGGCGGAGACTGCAGACCGGTTGGACTGAAATGCTCACCTGGCAGGATATAATAGCCAAAGACTGGGCTGGTCACTCCCATGCTCAACTGCAACAATTGCTTAAAGACGTTTCTTTTTTATCGCTACAGGAGCAAAGTAAACAGAGCGCATTTAAGCTAAGCTATTATCTCCCATTAAAGGTTGAACACAAAAAAGTCCTCACTGAAGTTGAACACCACTTAACCGAGTCAGGTGTCGCCGCAAGCCTGGTCACGAGTATCGATGAACCAAAACAGGTCGGCCTGCTCGATATACTGCCCTTAAATGCTACTAAATTACACGCAATAGAATTTCTGAGGCAAAACTTAGGCTATGGATTACAGGAGACTATCTTTGCCGGAGACAGCGGCAACGATTTACAGGTCCTGGGGAGTCCAATCCGTTCAGTTCTTGTGGCTAACGCTGAACCGGCCATTAAAAGGGAGGCTCTTCAACTGGCTGAGAAAAACGGTTGTCTTGAATCCCTCTATCTCGCGAGACAGGATAATTCCCCTCTAGGCGGCAATTACACAGCCGGTGTTGTACAAGGAGTTATGTTTTTTATTCCAGAGATTGAAAAGGAATTGAAGCTATCATGAAAAATCAAAGTGAACTCTACATTTTTGGTGAAGTATTATTTGACTGTTTTTCAACAGGAGAAGAAATTCTCGGTGGCGCACCATTCAATGTTGCTTGGAATCTGCAAGCCCTGGGTGATCAACCCCTGTTTATATCGCGGATCGGAATTGATGTTTTCGGCGACAGGATTCTCGAAGCGATGAGGACATCCGGGATGGATTCGGCTGCGATTCAGATGGACGATAAGCTCCCAACAGGCCGAGTTGAGGTGACAATCCATGACGATGAGCCATGCTACAATATCGTCGCCAATTGCGCTTACGATTTTATTTCAGCGGATCAACTTCCTGATCTGGTTGCTGGTGGGATCCTTTATCACGGGACTCTTTGTCTGCGCAACCAGACTTCCCACGACGCTTACTCTAGCATCAGCCAGCATCAGAATCTGAACATTTTTCTCGATGTTAACCTACGGTCCCCATGGTGGCAACGAGATGAAGTCTTAGACTGGATAAGCAAAGCGCATTGGGTGAAAATGAATGAGGAAGAACTGGGCCTATTGAGTGACTCAACGACCGACATACGTTTGCAAATGACCGAATTGCAAACAACCTATGGACTGGAACAGGTTATCGTGACCCGAGGTGCAGAAGGTACCCTTATACGAGACAGCGATGGTACATTCCATTCATTGATACCAGATAAAGTCGAGCGACTGGTTGATACCGTCGGCGCAGGCGACGCTTTTAGTTCTGTTTATATTCACGGCCTATTGGCTGGCTGGCCTATTGATGTTAATCTCTACTATGCTCAACAGTTTGCCGGTAAAGTTATTGGTTTACGAGGGGCAACCACTACTGATTTGAACTTTTATCAAGAATTTATGGGTTCTATTTCTGTAGAGAGGTGATCATAGGTGTTACCTAAATTTTGCAATTGACTAGCCCGGAGTCTACGCTTACCTGCCGGAAATGCGAGGCAGCGAAGTTGAAGACGTATAAATATACTTCAAATCTTCGATAACAAAGCAGATTCGGTGGAATTGTTAATCCCGAAGGGTAGCAAAGAACAGAAAAACTGTACTCATGGAAAGATGAGTTCCTAAAATGATTATTATGAATACAACATGTTGTTTTGCAATGATAAATCATTTTTCTGTACTTTGTGTATGCAAGATTTAGGTGCTAAGTAAAACCGTAACAATTGCTTATAAAGGTAGATTATGTACGAGCAGATTTCCCATACCCTCTTAAATGACATTCTTAACCGGATCAAACCAGAAATCTCTGAGCAGGATCTGCGGCACTTTTACACGCGCCTGGGTGCAAATTTTTATGGCATCCACTCTCTATTTCAGAAACTCTATGGGGATCGAGAGGATTTTGTCGATCAGGCTCAGCAGCTGGTCGAAATCATGGCTCTGCAATATATAAAAAGACCAGATATGTTACGTCAGCTCGACCTCGAACGGGAAAAAGATTACAACTGGTTTCTGAGTCAGCAATTGGTCGGGATGGCTCTTTATTGCAAGGGATTTGCTGGCAACCTGCAAAACTTAAAGGAACGGCTCAATTATTTCCAGGAATTAGGTGTTAACACGGTCCATGTTATGCCTATTTTACGTTGTCCGGAAGGCAGTAGCGACGGTGGCTATGCGGTGAGTGACTTTCGGGAGATCAACCCCGAACTCGGTACCTTAGAGGATGTTCAGGAACTAGCCAAAGAAATGAGGGAACGTGACCTTCTGCTCGTACTTGATGTCGTTGTTAATCACACCTCCAATAAACATTACTGGGCGAATCAAGCGAAGAAGGGAGAAAAGAAATACCAGGAATATTACTACAGCTTCGAAACCCGTAATATCCCTGATATGTTCGAACAGAGTATGCCTGAAATATTTCCGGAAACTGCGCCAGGCAATTTTACCTGGGATGAAGAGATGGGCCGCTGGGTGATGACTGTCTTCAATGATTTCCAATGGGACCTTAATTACAGTAATCCAGCTGTCTTCATTGAAATGCTCAACATTGTTCTCTTCTGGGCCAATCAGGGCGCCGATATTTTGCGGCTTGATGCCGTTGCATTTCTATGGAAAAAAATAGGCAGCACCTGTCAAAATGAGCGCGAAGCACATTTAATCCTTCAACTGTTAAAGGACTGCTGTCAGGTCACCGCCCCTGGCGTTGTTTTTATTGCCGAGGCTATTGTCGCTCCTGTGGAGATGATTAAATATTTTGGGGAAGATGCTGTCATCGCGAAAGAATGTGAGATTGCCTACAATGCAACCTTCATGGCACTGTTATGGGATGCGGTTGCAACAAAAAATGCTCGACTGTTGAATCAGGGTATCAAAAATCTACCGACCAAACTCGAACGGGCCACATGGCTCAACTATGTCCGTTGTCATGATGATATCGGTTTGGGCTTTGATGATCGGGACATTCTCTCCTGTGATTACGAACCGGGCCGACATCGAAAATTTCTGGTCGATTACTTCACCGGAAAATTCGATGATTCTCACGCTCGAGGGTTGCCTTTTGGTGAAAACTCGAAGACTGGAGACAGTCGTATCTCCGGTTCTCTTGCCTCTTTGGTCGGCCTGGAATATGCGTTGGAAATCGGGGACAATACAGCAATAAAAGACGCTATCAAGCTCATCTTATTACTGCATGGCATGATCCTCTCCTTTGGTGGAATCCCCCTTTTATACTACGGTGATGAAATCGGGACACTGAACGATGATTCCTATCGTGATGACCCCTATAAAAAAGGTGACACACGCTGGGTACATCGACCATCCATTGATTGGGAGAAAGCGGAACAAAGAAACACACCCGGTACCGTAGAGTTTGAAGTATTCATCGCATTAAAACGGATGATAGCAGTCAGAAAAGAAATCGAAGTTTTTGCTGATTTCAACAATCGTGAACTTTTCGAAGTCGACAATCCGCATTTGTTCGTATTCGGTCGTTATCTTATACAACAATCTAATGAACAGGTTTTAGTTGTTGGTAATTTTAGTGATAAGCCCCAACATCTCAATTTAGAAGACCTCGGGAGCTGGCGACACCAATACAGATCACTGGTAGATTTGTATCGTGGAGAAAGTCCCGATATTTTTAAAAACAGTCTCGTGATTCCTGGATATAGTTTTTACTGGTTGTGTGCGAGATAGGGCATCAGTTCCCTTGTTTTTTTGAGAACACTGATCTATGAGCTGTTTCTGCCCATAGTATTTCTTTAGCTGCCCAATTTTCAGATTTCTTCTTATTTCCTGGTCCAGCCATTCCTGGCTTTCGGTAGTCCTGTTTTCATGTGACAAGATGTAACATGCTACGGCATAGGGAAACCTTGTTGTGCGTATTCGACCGTTGTCCTTCAGCGGTTCGTCCTTTTGTGTGTATCTGGTCTTTTTCAGGAAAAACATTTCTCAGTTGTAAGTTATTTTCGGTGTAAGCTTGTAAGGATTATCCCTACTTGCCTGGTTTAGAGATGGACCAAAGATAACCATAAATAACATGCTGAAAATATTGCATAAAAATAATATGCAACAATTGCATATTAGCAGGAGTTTTGGTATGTTCGCTGTTAAATAATATATGCTGGCTGTTGGCTAAAGGTAGAAAAGCGAGGTGTCTGCCTGGTGTGTAAACGCATAGTTTGCATAAGCCTTTGTATGGTTCAGTGAAAAAATATATCAGTTTTTGGGTAGTAAAAGAGAGAAGCGCAAAAAGGCGTGTGCCTGAATTTTCATTTTAGAGTCCGGGGTTGTTATTATGCAAAACGAATTTTTTTATCTGTCTGTTGAAAACGAACTTCATGATCTGGGTGCAGGGTTCGATGTCTCGAAAAATATCAGCGGGCAAAACTACCTGGTCTCAAACTGTAGTGAATCAAAATCCGAAATGTACGCACCTGAAGTAAATTTCTACTGGAAGAACAGCCAGGATCCAGAAGGTCTGAAGGTAGAGAACCTCAGAAAACTGTATAAGGCGCGTGCTACGAGATTTGAATCTGCTCAGGACGTGGAGTCCTCAGTGAGGGTTGGTAAAAAAGTTGCAATTACAGCAAGCACCCAAACGGATATCGCAGAAAGGCTCAAAGATCTGGGCTATGAGGTGATAGAGGTGGCCTTCGATTCATTATCCTGCGTGAGGGGTACTCTTGGAAAATTTACCATAGCAGTGAATAACGATGGTCAGGATACAGAGGTGAGTGTTGATCATATTGTCTCGACGCCGCAAAATGGAACAGCTCAAGATATTATCGGGATGTATGATCTTGAGGCTTTAGGGCACGAGGAAACCATAAAGCAGATTCAGGCAAACAGTGGGATATTTAGATACAAGAATGGTGTGACCTCGGATTGGTCAAAGTGCTTGCAGAAGGGGAAGAGGGTAGATGTTTGCGGAAAGTGTATTTCAGTCTGCCCGCAAAAAGCAATCAGTTGGCTGGGTGAAGAGTTGAGGGTTGAAGTATCGCACATCCAATGTGTTGCCTGCGGTGCCTGCGTGAGTATTTGTCCCACCGGCGCACTAGATTATGCCCAGTTACCAAGGGATGCCTTTAGTGCCCTGGACATAACATATATTGGCAGTATTTCTCTTATTGTTCGTGAGAACCAGTTACCTGATGGAGAAGATTTTGATCTTCCAGCGAAAGTGTTACCGCTTGCAGTGGAAGGTATAGGCTTTCTCGATGAAGATTATTTGATTTCACTCATCCATTCCTCAGAATATCCTGTTCTAATATACGACAGTGAATTTACCCCGCATCAAAAAGATTGCGTAGATCTTGTAAACAACATTTTCAAGAAAGTATATAACGTGCAGGTGGTGTATCTGTGTGAAGATAATCAGCAGATAAGCGATGCAGCCAGTTCATGTAGTAGATTGCTTTTTGCTGTAGGAAGTAGTGAACAAAGCGGTTTGACCAAAAGGGAGCGAATCGCCTCTCGTCTCGTTGATATGATAGCGGACGGCGATTTTGGTACACTTGAACCTGGCAAAAACACTCCATATGGCACAATTGCAATACATAGTGAAACCTGCACCTTATGCCTTAGTTGTGTTGAGGCCTGTACCGTCGGTGCGCTCACTCCCCATGCAGAAGATAACACGCTTCGTTTTACGCCATCATCCTGTGTGCAGTGTGGACATTGTCAGCACATCTGTCCCGAAGAGAATTGTCTCACTGTTGTCTACAATCAACTTGAGCTTAATGGCGCATACTTTAGTGATAAGGTTATGGCACAGGATGAATTATTTGCCTGTATTGAATGTGGTGAGAAATTTGCCCCTGCAAAATCAATTTCGAAAATTGTTACAATGATGACTCCAGCCTTTGGCGAAGATTCGCTGCGGATACGATCCCTATCCTGTTGCCCGGATTGTAAGGCTAAGGTTATGCTCGAGGATATTGCGGCTGATATCTAGGAGGCCGTCCGAGAATGCTCTTTTGCCCAAACTCTTCGTTATTTCGTAAAAACAATGCTCGCAATATCAAATATATGACTGTGCTTGTTTTTACAAAATGTCTCGATTTTGAACAAAACACCTATTCTCAGACATGCTCCTAGAGGGTACTTGGAAAAATAATTTGATAAGGAACAGCATATGGATCACACAGCGATAAACAGGGCACGAACCTTGTACTATGGGATGTTTGCGTCATTTTTTGCCTTTAATTTTGAAGAAAAGAATTTTGCAATCATCACTGAAACGGTTGGGGTGCTGGCGGATCACCCCATAGACGATGTTTCAGGTGAGGCTCTTAACAATATGAAAGAATTGTTACAGAGAACTGGATATCAGCAGGTAAAAGACGAAAGTGATCTGGTGTTCTATAGCCCGACCACTTCTCATATCCCGATGACAGCATCCTATTACGATGAACAGAGAGATAATGGTCAAAAGCGTATTGATATGATGAATTATGTTCAAAACTCCAAATTCCGAAGGAACAGTACTGTGTTTCAGGAAAATGAAGATCATATCGAATTTATCGCTCTTTTTATGCAAAAACTTGTTGAAGATGATTTGCAAGGTGAAGAAGGAGCAGATGAAGTAGCTAAAAATGTTTTTGAGAACATACTCAATCAGATGTTGGGGCCATTATGCGAAAAGCTCTACAACCATGAACATAGCGTACTGTATGAAAATGTCGCAATTGTCCTCGATTCTTTTACAAGTTTTGAGAGGCTCTACCTTGGTGTAGCAAAACCGGATGTGAACGAAGCGAGAAATGCTACCCCACAGAACAAGAAGCCACGTAAAATTAAGAAGGCACCGAAAAAGATGGTAGAGAGAAATATGGATGAGTTTGTAAGTATTTAATACTTGGGAGCCGTTACGAAATATCTTTGTCATTTATATCTATTTACAATGGCTTAGGTACTGATGTTCTGAATTCGGTGTAAGAATACAAGGTTGTTTAAGCTATTCTCAGCCTCCCCATTAATAGGCGGTTGTATGGATGGCGTGTGGTCTTTATTTAAGATGTAATATGCTAAAAAAGCATATTACGTATGCCCCTTTTTTCAAATTACAGGAGGAATCATGCAGGAAGAGCGAAGGAGTTTTTTAAAAACGACGCTTGGCGTTGGTGCCGTTGGAGTAACCACCTTGATTGCAGCCAAAACCGGAATTGCAGGTAGTTCCAGTGGAAATGCTGTGGGTTCAAATGGTGTGGTGTCCGGCTCATCTCCGAAAAAGGAGATTTTGTATAAAAAGACCCAAAACTGGGACATTTACTATAAATCAGCATATTAAGGAGGGGGATCGTGATAAAAGAAACATTTGGCAAAATGTCTTCAAAAAAAATTGGGAGAAGGTCTTTCCTGAAGTTGGCGGCTTTAGGGGCGGGTATGACCGCTACTACGGCTCTGGCGGCTAATGATTCTATTCGAACGGCAACTGAGGAAGAGGTTAAAAATCCTTTCCCTGGGTCTAAAAGAGTAAAAACAGTGTGTAGCATTTGTTCGGCTGGTTGCGGAATGATTGCTGAAGTCCAAAATGGGGTCTGGGTCCGCCAGGATGTGGCCCAGGACCATCCGATTAGTGAAGGAAGTCACTGTTGCAAGGGTATTGACCAGATTGATCTGATCAAAAGTAAGCAGCGCCTCAAGCATCCTCTTAAAAAAGTAAACGGGGAATGGAAGCGTATCAGCTGGGAAACTGCCGTAAAAGAAATTTCAGAGAAAATGCTGAAACTTCGTGAAGAAAACGGTCCCGATGTCGTTCAGTTCCTTGGTTCTGCCAAATTTAACCTGCAACAGGCATTCTATTTTAGAAAGTTTGCTGCGATGTGGGGAACAAACAATATAGACCATGTAGCACGAATCTGACACTCTGCAACTGTCGCCGGTGTGGCGAACACGTGGGGTTATGGTGCAATGACAAATCATTTCGGTGATGTTGTCGAACATTCAAAAGCAATGCTGATTATTGGTGCAAATCCGGCAGCGGCAAATCCTATTGGAATGAAACACTTCCTCCAGGCAAAGGACCGTAATAGTGCACCACTTATTGTAGTTGATCCAGTCTATACAAAGACCGCTGCTAAATCGGATCATTACCTGAGAATTCGTACAGGTACTGATGTCGCCTTTGTCTATGGACTGCTTCATGTCATATTCAAAAATGGTTGGGAAGACAAAAGTTTTATTGACAGTCGTGTCTATGGAATGGATGAAATCAGGGCAGAAGCTAACAAGTGGACGCCTGAAGCCACCTCTGATGTAACTGGAATTGAAGCGTCTAAAATTATCCAGGTTGCAACCATTCTTGCTAAATCAAAGCCGGCAACTGTGGTATGGGCTCTTGGTATCACCCAGCACAGTACAGGTACTTCCAACACCAGAATTATACCAATTCTTCAGCTTGTTCTTGGTAACATGGGGAAAAAAGGTGGTGGATGTAACATCATCCGTGGCCATGACAACGTTCAGGGATCAACTGATATGTGTTGTCTGGCGGATAGCTTGCCCGGTTACTATGGCTTGTCCGTAGGGTCGTGGAAATACTACGCCGACTCATGGGGAGTCGACTACAAATGGTTGCAAGACAGGTTTTATGCTCCCGAGTGGATGCAGGAAAAAGGTTTTTCTCTGGCCAAGTGGTGGCAGGGGGTGTTGCAGGAAGAACAGACCTATTCCTCAAGTCCAATACGAGCGCTCTGGGTGCAGGGTAACGGTATTACCTCAATGGCTCAAACCGCCAAGATTCAGGAAGCTCTCGACAAACTCGATCTCCTCGTTATCGCGGAACCTTTTGTCAATGAAGCCGCCGTTATCACAAACAAGAAAGACAACATATATATCCTCCCTGTTGCAACCCAGTTTGAAACAGAGGGTAGTGTAACTGCAACGAATAGAACCTCTCAATGGAGAAGTAAAGTTGTAGAGCCCCTCTATGAAAGTAAAGCGGATCATGAAGTCATGTTTGCCTTTGCAAAAGAGTTTGGTTTTTATGACGAGTACACCCGGGCCATGAAGATGGGTGTTAAGGATGGAGTACTCACTGATGTTAAGAAGGATTTTGTTTGGCCAGATGACGCCTCTGATGAGATTGCACGAATTGTAAAAACAATCGGTCTCGGTGGTTGGACAGCCAAGCGTCTCAGGAAGCATCAGGAAAACTGGCACATGTTTGATCCTCTCACTCTAGCTGGCTATGGACCAATGAAGGGTGAATATTATGGTCTTCCATGGCCGAGTTGGGATACTAAGCACCCAGGTAGTCCTGTGTTGTATGATGTCGATACACCGGTAAACGAAGGTGGAATGGGATTCCGTAACAGGTTTGGTCTTGAACACGATGGGGTGAGCCAGCTTGCAGAAGGTGGTGTTACTGTTAAGGGCTCGAAGATCAAAGGCGGTTATCCTGAAATCACCAGAGACAATATCGAAGAGGTCCTTGGAATCCAGCTGACTGCCGATGAAAAGGCAAAGATCGGCAAGAACTGGAAGGTTGACCACAGTGGAATTATACAGGAAAAGTGTCGTGCCGCAGGAGTTGCTCCCTATGGCAATGCCAAGGCGCGTACAATTGTTTGGACCTTCCCAGATCCTATCCCGCTGCATAGAGAGCCAATCCATTCGCCACGGCCTGATCTGGTTGAGAAATATCCAACCTACGAAGATCAGAAAAATAACTTCCGGGTAGATGTGAAGTTTATCTCTGAGCAGAATGCACAGATTTGGGCAAAAGATTTCCCAACGATGCTTGTTACCATGAGGGTGGTCAATCTCAGTGGTGCAGGAATGCTTGAGAGATCCAGTAAGTATCTGTCACATATCACGCCTGAGATGTTTGCCAACATCCATCCTGACTTAGCCTTAAAGTATGGTCTTCGTGATGGAGATATGATGTGGCTTCATGCCCCTCAGGGTACGAAAATTAAGGTTAAAGCCCATTATAACTTTAGTGTTACACCCGATAGAATTGCACTGCCGTATAACTTTGCAGGCATGATGCAGGGTGTGGATATGAGCCAGAACTACCCTGAAGGTACCAAACCTTATACGATTGGTGAGAGTTCTAACACAATCACCAATTACGGATTCGATATTATAACGCAAATACCTGAGTTTAACGCAGGTTTATGCCGAATTGAAAAAGCATAAGGAGGTATAAACCATGAGTAGTGAACAAGCTCGAATGAAGTTTTATTGCGATAATGATCGCTGTATTGAATGTTATGGTTGCTCTGTTGCCTGTGCTGAAGCCCATGAACTGCCAGTGGGTATAAGCAGGCGTAAGGTGATAACATTACATGAAGGAATTGAAGGAAAAGAGTTCTCAACTTCAATTGCCTGCATGCACTGCACCGACGCACCCTGTGCTCAGGTTTGCCCCGTGGACTGCTTCTATATCAGAGAAGACGGCATCGTTCTTCATGATAAAGAAAAATGTATCGGTTGCGGATATTGTCTGTACGCCTGTCCTTTTGGTGCACCCCAATTCCCCAGGGATGGCGCCTTTGGAACAAAAGGTGCGATGGACAAATGTACCATGTGCGCAGGTGGACCTGCCGAAACAAACAGTGAAAAAGAACGACAGCTTTATGGACAGAACCGTATCGCGGAGGGAAAAGTTCCCATCTGTGCTGCTGTTTGTGGCACTAATGCTTTGCTCGTAGGAGATGCTGAGGAAGTTTCGGCGATTTTCAGAAAGAGGGTAAGTTCAAGAGGAAAGGGAGCCTGAGAAAGGTGATGAAGAAAATTCTATTTTCTATCATTACCCCTATGTTTCTGGTATCAGCTGTGTACGCAGCTGATAGCCAGATCTGGGGCGAAATGATAATTCAAAACATAGTAGCTTATGGAAAAGGGACCGCCTATTCATTAGGACCGCTTTTTGTACTCCTGCAAAGTATATTTTTCTCTAAAATATTTCTTGCAGTTATTGTGGCTGTACCAACAGTATTTTTCCTGCATTACTTGATAATAGGTCCCAAGGTGTTTTCCCATGATGGAGAGAAGATATTTGTTTTCTCTGCATTTCAACGGATAATACATCTGATTGCTGGAGTTGCCTTTATCATCCTGATTCCAACTGGTCTGGTCATAATATTTGGAAAGTTTTTTGGTGGTGGTTTATTTGTTGAAATGGCCAGGCACCTCCATGGTATCGCAACAATTATGTTTCTTGTTTCGTTGGTTCCTATGTTTATCTTCTGGTTTATTGAGATGTTGCCGACTCTCGATGATATTAAGTGGTGCTTTATTCTTGGAGGTTACCTGAGTAAGGAAATCAAAGAGATTCCTGCAGGAAAATTTAATGCAGGACAGAAAATGTGGTTTTGGTGTGCTTCGCTTGGTGGTGTTGTGATGATTGCAACAGGGGCTGCTATGTATCTCCAGGATTTTGATTATAATATTGCAGCAAGCTTAGGCTTATCCCAGATTGATTTATTAAGGGTATCTGTGATTATACATAATGTCCTGGCAGTGGTGATTACAGCCTTTTTCCTCACCCATGCCTATATGTCGCTCTTTGCCATTAAGGGAGCAATTCATAGCATTATCACGGGTTATAAGGAACATGATGAGGTGAAGTACCTGCACAGCTCGTTTTATAAAAAGTTAAAAAAACAGGGACGAATCTAGGGTTTGAGATTTGAAGGGGTTAGTGAAACACTTACTGATCCATGAGGGACTCTATCGATCACCCGAAGGATAATCTGAAATTATCCTTCGGGTGATTCTCCGTAATAGGAGAACTGGTCGGAGGCGTAGGGAAATAATATTAATTCAATTGTATGTGTTCGTTATGTCGGTTTTTTGGGGCTACTGTAGTGGTCCCGATAAAAAGAGAGTTAATTATTCTCATAAGAAACCAAAATATCAGCAATGGAAGGATTAACACCTGAATAACGAAGATCCCCAAATAGAGAAACGTTAGCCTCAACAAATTCTCAACTATCACACCCTTGTTTGCCATGATGACCTGAATGGTATCTTTAAAGTCTACCGACTTCTCTTTAATGTAGGAGGCACTGTTGCCAATAGTCCCCATAAATCCGTCCAGCTTTGGCACACTAACATCTTCTAATTTGTCAATGTCAGCGGTACTTGCAGTCAGTATTTCGTTGGCCTCTATGATTTTTCCTTCAAAAAAATTCTCTTGAAGGAACTCATTGGCTATAGAGGATATTGGAAGACAGAAACGGGCAATTGAAGCGATGACCAATACATTCATCAGTATCCTCTGGAATTGTAAGACCCTCTCATTTTTCACCCACACAAGGAATGATAGGAATAGTAATAAGACAGCAATGATCTGTGGCACAATTGTAATACTGATCTCATACGCTAACTCCTGTACCCCTAATGAAGTGATCGACAAAACCAGCACATTCGATAACCGCTCAACCATGTCGTTTATAGGGTCAACAATCTGACCTACCGCTAATGATAATCCTATTCCAGCAGGTTCTAATTGTACGTTGGATTCCTGTATGACAGAAACCGTAGCATTTATGACTCTACACACACCATAGCTTACCCCTGCTTTAGTCATCGAATCCTTGAAATATGAATCCGCTGTTGAATCAAGGACCGGAATCTGAACTCCAGATGAGAAGAACAAAACGATTGATAGCAGTATCCCTATGATTGACTTTACGGCTGTTTGTTTATTTTTTGGATTCATGATGTCAAGTTGATTCTATGAGACAGAAAAATGTTCAGGGTCAAAGTGGAATGATCCCTTATGGCAGGCAGGACACTTTGCATCATTCGACTGGTACGTGCCCGTGATGTTTTAAGAATTACAATTTCTGCAATTGCTAAATCAGGACAGGTTGGAATAATGTTTAGTTGAATTAACGAGGGTTTTGGCAACGCTTTGAGCAAAAGAATGAGGCTCAATGATATGGGCGTCTTCTCCCCACGATAAAATCCATCTTTTAAGTTCAAGTAGATGGTTAACGCAAAGTTCGAGGATAACGTCCCCGTTATCACATTTCTCGATTCTCTGGCTGGGATGCCAGGTTCTTTCTTCAACGTAATTGGCGACTTGTCTGTTGAAACGGATTTTCACCTTGATCTCCTCGTTGCTCCAATGGACCCCAAAATGACTTCCTGATAGTTTTTTAAAGTCAAAGTCATCGGGGATTTTGAAGTTCTTCCCTGTTTGTATAGTGGAGAAAATTCGAGACATACTGAAAGTACGAATTGCATTACGAAGGTGACAATGGCCTATGATATACCAGTCCCCTTCAAAACGAACCGCATGGTATGGGTCAAGATCTCGTGTTACTGGGATCTGGCCAGGAGTTTTGTATTGTACCTGTATCTGTTGTGATGATCGTAAGCTGTCAATTATCGACTCCCACACATCAGGTAAGACAGTGGTGCTAAAAGGTGGGATGACAGTAAATTTATCCTGTTCCTTTGTGGGGTCCATTGAGATCTTATCAGGAAGGGATTGTTCAATTTTTTCAAAAACAGAACACAGAGATTTATAAATAGGTGTTCCTTCATATTGGACAAGAAGTTTTTCTGAGAGATACATGCCAAACAGTTCACTCTCCTTCATTGAGAGCGCAGGAAGTTTGAAATTTTTCTCTGTGTAGTAGTAACCACGACGTTTTGCTGAATACTCCAGTGGCGCATCTAGTTGATAGCGCATGTATTCCAGATCTCGTTGGATCGTCTTACTACTCACCTCCCACTCGTCAGCTAAGTAATTGCAGTTAGGGTATTTCCCTTCCGATATTTTTTTGTCAATGAACAGTAGGCGACTGTGTTGTGGTTTAAATTTACTCATTTCCCTTCCTTAAATATTGGTAGGACATTATTTGTCTAGTCAGCCATGATACCTTAAAAGAAAGCGAAAGATCAAGCTTGATGGACCCTGGCAAAAGTTCAATGAGGTCGCATTATAACTGGTGTGTAAATTTTTACAGAATTTACAATTAAATTTATGAAGTGCAGTAATAGGAGGGAAGTGAATGGAATATATTATAGGTTATTTATCTCTTGGTATGGTTCTGGCTGTTATTAAGTCGCCGATTCGAAAACTTGTAGATTGGGAAGTTGCAGACCTCAAGATGCATTGTCTGATAAAAAAAGACGATATCCATGCTGCAAAACTTTTTTTATTTCGGCTCGTTCTTTCTTTTATAATCGTTGCCATTTATCCCATCATACTGTTTCGAAAACTGGAGAAGATTTTTAAAGATCTGAAGTTAAATACCGCTATTTATTTAGAGCCAATCGAGTCAGAACCTGCATGGTTAGGTGATGAAATTTCCAAAGAAAATGCCGAAGCAATAAATATGGTAACGGTTGATAAACGTACGGTTCCCTTTGGTTATAACAACTCACGATGGCTCAATATAGTAAAGATAATGGAGGAAGGGGACAGGTTATACGAATTTCGATCACCAGAAGAAAGTTGGAAAAGCTATGAAGGGTTAGAAGGAATTGCTCTTGTTAGAAATGGAATAATAGTTGCTGATCTTGTAATACTTTTGAATTAAGCTATGAATTTTGTGACCACCAGTCTGAATAGATGTATTTAAAATACACAATGGAGCTGATAATGTATACGCTGCACATTGCAAACAAAAATTATTCGTCGTGGTCTCTTCGTCCTTGGATATTGATGACCGAGCTGGCGATTCCTTTTCAGGAAATAATTACCCCCTTTGAAGAAGGTTCAAGTTGGGAGGAATTTAGAAAATTTAGTCCAACCGGCCTGGTTCCGTGTCTGATAGATGGAGATAATAAGATCTGGGATTCACTTGGAATCACAGAATATCTTGCTGAAAAACACGATGGTATCTGGCCGCATAACCAAGACGCAAGGGCATGGGCCAGATGCGCCTCTTCAGAGATGCACTCCGGCTTTTCTGCGCTTCGCCAAATCTGTCCAATGAATTGCGGGATTATGGCAAAGCTCCACCAGCTACCAGAATCATTGGCAAAAGATATAGCACGTATCGATGAGCTATGGAACGATGGGTTTACACGGTTTGGTGGCTCGTATTTGGCTGGAGAAAATTTTACGGCAGTAGATGCCTTTTTCACTCCAGTCGCGTTCCGTATTAGATCATATAACTTGAAGTTATCAGATCGATCCCTTGAGTATGTAAATATGCTCCTTTCCCTGGATTCAGTGCAATCATGGGAAAAGCAGGCGTTGCAAGAGGAATGGCGAGATCCAGGTCATGAGAAGGATGTTGAAAAATATGGCACTGTCATTTCCGATAAAAGAGAAGCTTAATAAACTCGTAAAAAGTTAATTCGAAGTCTTTTGATGGCTATGAAAAAAGGCTGATATACAGGTAGCGAAGACTCCGAGGCGTGGTGTTTGGCACATATGAAAATGAATGATTTTGAAATAGGGCCCATCCGGCCCCCAGATGAAGCAGACAGCCTTTTAATTCGTACTACCCGTGGTTGTCCTTGGAACCGTTGTCATTTCTGCACTTTATTTAAAGATGTTCGGTTTACTATTCGTTCGGTTGACGACATAAAAGAGGATATTTTCGCAGCCCAGAGGCATTACAATGGGGCTCCTTTGGAAACGTGCTTTTTGCAGGATGGAGATTCTTTTGCCATGCGCACAAAGGATCTTCTTGAGGTACTCAAAACATTAAAGCAGGCCTTTCCTTCATTGAGGCGAATTAGTTCATATGGACGATCTCAAAGTATGGGGAGGAAATCAGAGGCGGAAATAACAGAGATCTGTGAAGCTGGTTTGAATATGCTCTATTGCGGAATAGAAACCGGCTCTGACAAAGTTCTTGAAATCGTCCGAAAAGGAGTCACGTCTGATAGTATTGTAGAGTCTTCACTTAGAGCAAAACGGGCAGGCATGAGTCTTGTCGTGTTTGGAATTCTCGGTCTTGGGGGCAAGGAGTTATCCCATGAGCATATAAAAGATACTGCAAAGGTACTCAATCAGATCAATCCCGATAACATCCGTCTCATGTCCCTTGCGGTAAAGCAAGATGCCGGGCTTGCGGAACTGATTGCAAATGGATCATTCACAATGCTCTCGGAAGTTGAAATGGTTGAAGAGCAGCGACAGCTGTTGGATGCGCTTGAGGGAATCGATTGTCGCTTCCACAGCAATCATAGTGTAAATCTGCTTACAGAGATAGCTGGAGTGCTGCCAAAAGACAAAATAAAACTCCTCTCAATTATCGATACCTTTCTCTCACTCAGCGAGGCTGCTCAACACAACTTTATCTTAGGGAAACGACTCGGGTATTATCATCGATTGTCAGACTTTGAGACATCTTCTTCATATAATTTTATTCAAAACCATGTCGAGAAAATACTAAAGGGTAATACAGGTTCACTTGAATCAGTATTTCATGATCTGCGCAATCGCGTAATTTAATAATGTAATAGGTTTCTCATCTGCGATGAACGCTTCTGATATCCCCAGAGTTGATTTTTACAAGAAAGCTAACCATCCGATTGAGTTCGAAATTATGGATCTTGAGGGGCTCTTTGCACGGGGGAAGAAAATATCTCCCAGGATTGATCATCCCCATAGGGTTAAATTTAATACTATTATTTTCATAACAGGTGGTAAGGGGACTCATCATATTGACTTTCAACCATATCCCTTTAGTCAGGGGAGCCTTATTTTTACCTCAGTTGGACAGGTGCATGCATTTGATATACAGCCGGGGGTTAAAGGATATCTTGTACTATTTACCAGAGACTTTTTGGAAAAAAATCTGATCCATTCCGACGTTGTTTCACTGTACCGCCTGTATAACCACCAAATGCATGCACCGGTTATCCAACCACAGGAAACGGAAGGGGTGGGATTTAACCATCTTTTTAAAGAGATAATGCGCGAGTATGGCAACTCGGAGTTCTTTGCAAAAGAAGAAATACTACGGCTTTTTCTAAAAATGCTTTTACTTAAAGCAGAACGAATCAAACGGACTGTGACCACAGAACAGAAGAATACAGAGTGGCTTATCCGTTTTGGCCATTTTAAGGAACATCTGGAAAAACATATTGTATCGACGAGAAGTGTGACGGAATTTGCCGGGATGCTTAATATTTCAGCAAAGCATCTCAATACTATCTGTAAGGCAGTTTCTGGTGAGACAGCTAAACAGTTCATTGATAACTATATGATTCTGGAAATAAAGAGACTGCTGGCAACGTCGGATAGCTCGGTACAGGAAATTTCCTATGACTTCGGCTTCGGAGAACCGACAAACTTCGTCAAGTATTTCAAGAAACACTCAGGTAAATCCCCCTCACAATTCCGCAAAGCACTCACAAACTAGTCCCATGGTTTGACAAACTTGAAAAAGTCATACGAGTATGTCACGGTTCCATTTTAACCATTATTAGTCCCGTCTTGACCTTTGCCTCATTCTCCTCACAGGTTATTTTCCTCCGTAGTTATCGCAAATAATTATTCCCTTTTTTCTAACGGAAAATAGCATTCCAATACGACATTTGAAAGACATGAATATACAAGAAATTTACGAAAGATATGACAAGATAGGTGCCTTCACCTTTGCAACGATAGAAGACGGCAGACCTCGCACACGTATTGCCCATCTCTTTGCCTATGATGACGAGGGACTTTACTTTCGGACGATGACGGTCAAACCGTTTTACGCCCAGCTGAAGAAAACTGAAAAAGTTGCCATCAGTGGAATGTACCCAAACTCGTCGGTAAGCCATGACGAAAATGGAATGCCAGAATGGGAACCGGGATATACCGTTAATTTGACAGGTGATGTGAGAGAAGTGTCGCTGGATGTTTTAAAACAGAAAGCAGAAGGCCGACCAATGTTTGAGCTGGGAGTTAAAGACATTGAACGGTATCCGGCGCTCACCACATTCTGTATCCACAGGGGATTTGGCGAAGTGTACGATTTTGATTTTGAAAAGAAGAATCGTCCAGATAAACTCATTCGAATCCCATTGAGCTTTGGCGGGATTGATATGCCTTTTCGCGGTATCCGAATCAGCGATAATTGTGTCGGCTGTGGATCATGCATAGAGGGATGTACCTTTAACGCAATCTCTGTGGATGATGATGTGTATAAGATCAACCATTCCAAATGCGATGCCTGTGGCGACTGCTACACCGTTTGCCCGGTTGATGCCATCGACGTTGTAAATGAAGGTTAAGAGTTTTTCCGCGGAGCACAAATCAACAAAAGATGTAAAAGGTGAATCGAAAAAACAATAGGGGGTAATGTCTAATGATAGATAAACTCATCGAAATGCTTTGCCTGGAGAGGGGAGAAACTCCTCCCCAGAATCTGAGAGAGCAACAAAAAGACGACAATTTTAGGTCGTTATTTAATATACGCCCTGCAGGAAGTGCTCCTGGGGTGCGAGGCGTATATCGAGCTTTTTACGAGTCAATCAACTCCTAGATAACACTATGAAACTCAATGTTTTCCTTCTTATACGCGGCCTGAAATTCAGGAAGGCTGGACACCTCCTTAATCAGTCGCTGCACATTTTTGCCTAGTGTAATCTCAATATCTTTGAAATTCTTTCCCCAGCTTGAATACACAGTTGCAAGGTAGTCCACAACTGTCGGTTGATCACCTGTAATAAATTTCTTGGTCTCCAGTTCTTTATCGAGGATTGCCCATAAACTGCTAACGGATGGGGCTAATTGTTTTAGCACGCTTACTCTTACCTCTTCATCCATTTGTGCCCTGTATAAAATAGCAAACAGTTTGCCATAGGCAGGATGTAAGGTTGCATAATCAAACATTAACCAGCGAAGAAATTCGGCCTTTTGTGAAAGGTCAGTGGGTAACATTGGTGAGTTGTGTTTTTCTAGCAGGTAAAGAGCAATTGCGGCCCCTTCTGTAATAATCTGACCATCGGGTAATTGCAGCGCAGGTACCTGATTCGTAGGGACAATCTCAGAATAATTTGGGACGTCTTCACGTTTAACAGCTGTGTATTCAACTTGCAGTTTCTCAAGCAGGACGGTAATTCCAGAAGAACAGGACCCTGGAATAGTATAAAGTGTGTACATGGAGCCTCCATTTGTATGCGATTATTAAATCTGTATATAATGAAAAAAATATTTCCCGTTTACTGGGGGTAGTACCTTACTGATGAGTTTTTTGTTTTTTGCAAGAAACTAATCTATCTCAAGGTTCTTATCCCAGCTTTCTTTCCGGTCACTGGGACTAGCTACTTCTACAGCGACAAATCCGTTAGTGAGTTATGAGCTGCAAATATTCTATAGTAATCATTTTTAAGCCGGCTGCTTAAAAAGGAGCGCCTACTTTCTATTTCGTCGAAAACACTGAAAGATTGGTTCTAACAGTCATCAGTGATATTCACACCCATTGTCCCCAAACAACCTCTTTTATTTGACAATTAGTTTCGCGTTTTGATAGCATTAGATGCTACGACCTATAACTTAAAACCATCTAACAGGTTCTGAAATTGCTATGAATATACAATCGTTTAAGTGGAGTAAGCTGTCAATTTCTATTAAAACGGCTCTCATCAGTGCGCTTGTTGTTCAGATATTACTGATACTAGCTGCCGTATTTCTGATTAACAAACAGTCTTCTCTTGTAAGTTACATACTCACTCAATATCAGCAGATGATACAGGAAAGCTCTAGTCTGCAAAATTCACAGGACAAGATATCGCTAAAAGAAAGACATGAAATCAATACCAAAATTAGTAGCGGACTATCAGGCTATTTTGTCTACAATTTTGATGCGGACGGTCTCAAGAATAATCTCGAGAACCTTTTGGCATTACCCGATATCCTGGCAATTCAGATCGGCGATGCCGATGGCAAACCGTTTGTTGCTCTGTGGAAAACGAATAATCAGGTTGAGTCCGGAGAATCACTGGATGCAGGACTTACGCTCGATCAATCGACCATGTTCACAAATGAGATTCTTTACGACAATCAGGTTGTTGGAAGCGTCTCACTCTACTACACAGATAAGTTGCTACTTGAACAAGTAAAAAATAGCGAAGAAATGCTTGGCGTTGCAGTTGATAACCTTTCCAATACGATTTCAGACAAGAACAGAGAGGCAATTTATACCCAGGTGATTGCTTTTGGTGTTGTTATTGTTGCACTTCTGGTGACCATTTCCCTCACATTGAAATTTCTTGTTATAAATCGGTTACGTAATATTACCGCAAATTTAAAAGATATTGCTGAAGGCGAAGGAGATTTAACCAAACGTCTTAGTGATAAATACGAGGATGAAATAGGAGATCTCAGGAAATGGTTTAATCTCTTTGTTGATAAAATTCAAACCATTATAAAAGATGTTGCTGATGGGGCTCAGGCTCTTAATGAGGCGTCTGGAAGTCTTGCCAATCTCTCAATAGATATGAAGGAAGATGCAGGGCAAACATCCCTTAAAGCTGACAATGTATCAGTTTCTTCAAACCAAATGAGTAATAATATGACTTCTGTAGCTGCGGCGATGGAAGAAGCATCTATGAATATAAATATGGTTGCTTCAGCTGCAGAAGAGATGAACGTTACTATTTCACACATATCTGAGAACACTGAGCAAGCACAAGGTATCACTATTAAGGCTGTTGAGCAGACCAACAACGCATCAAAACAGGTCAATCAGTTGGGAAAGGCGGCAGATGGAATAGGCAAAGTTCTTGAAACAATTTCTGAAATATCCGGACAGGTTAATCTTCTTGCACTTAATGCAACAATTGAGGCGGCGAGAGCAGGTGACGCAGGTAAAGGGTTTGCCGTGGTCGCCAATGAAATAAAAGATCTTGCAAAACAAACAGCGGAGGCAACAGGGGAAATTCGTGGGAAAATTGAAGGTATACAATCAACAACCCAAGGAACAGTATCACATATTGAACAAATAGCTGAAGTAGTAAACGAAGTGAATTTAATTGTTGAAACCATTGCAACAGCTATTGAGGAACAATCCCTTGCTACAAACGAGATTTCCAATAATGTTTCTCAGGCGAGTGATGGTATAAATAAAGTGAATGAAAATGTTGCTGAGAGTAACATTTCCGTTGGGGCCATTGCTGATGAAATAGGTGAAGTAAATATTGCAGCAACCAAGATCACCGAGAACAGTGAATCGGTGAGTCAAAGTGCTGCTGAACTATCGGGTCTTTCGGAACAACTTGCTGGAATGGTAGGGAAATTCAAAGTTTAGTAAAAACGTCAGATTGCCATTCTTAAAAAACAGGATAAAAAACAGGAGTCAACATGAAAAAAATCAATAATTCTATAATGTGTACCTTTCTCATTTGTTTGTTTTTGGGAGTAGGTAGTGCCTCAGCTGCTGATTTTAAGATCATGACTGAGGAATTTCCTCCCTTTAATTATACAGATGGGGGGAAAACTACCGGGCTGGCAACAGATGTGATGATGGGAATCACAAAAAAAATTGGTCATAACAGTGACATAGAAGTTCTGCCATGGTCCAGAGCGTATGCCTTGATTCAAAAGGATGAAGGTCTGGTTCTGTATTCCATGACGAGAACAGAGGCACGGGAAGATCTGTTTAAATGGGTTGGCCCTGTAGCTGCAAATAAATGGGTACTGTTTGCAAAGAAAGGTAGTGGTGTTTCCATATCTTCTTTAGACGATGCCAAAAAAGTGAAAAAAATTGGTGCTTATAAGGATGACGCTGCTGAGAGCTTTCTTAAAGCAGAGGGCTTCACAAATATTGACAGTGTTTTAAAGGACGAGCAGAATGTTCCTAAGCTTATGGCAGGCCGCATTGACCTGTGGATTGTTGGTGAACTTCAGGGAATTCACAAGGCTAAAGCGAAAGGTGTAAGCGCTGATCTGGAAAAGGTATTTGATGTGAAAGATACTCAGCTCTATATAGCTTTTAGCAAAAACACCTCGGATGAAGATATTGCCAAATGGCAAAAAGCCCTCGACGAGATGAAGGCTGATGGTTCATACGATGCTATTCTCAAAAATTATATGTAACCCGAATTTATTGGATTGTTAGAATGAAGCATAAGGGTTACCTCCATGGTTTTGGTTGTTGGTCGCACAACTATCAAAACCGGTAACCCTTACTTTTTCAAGCGCGGTGTCAGATTAGGTCTAAACTAATTCAGTTAATAATTATTTTCCCTTTCCGTTGCCTCCACCTTTTCCATTACCACCTTTGTTGCCGTTATTACCCTTATCGCCCTTATCATTTCCGTTTCCGCTGTTGCCATTATCATTTGAAGGACCGCCCGTTGAATCACGATCACCTTTTGATCCTGAAGAGTTACCAGAGTTCCCTGAATTACCCTTTGCACCACTGCTTTTTTCTCCAGAATTCCCTCTGCCTGAACTGGCACTGCTTGACTTGGAGCCTTTGGATGCGCCTGATTTTCCTTGGGCTCCTTTTTTACCAACACCAAGGTCGTCGCCTGAAAGGCCCAATCCTTTTTGCCGGCTCGAATTACCACTGGTGGCAAGACCATGATTTTTGGACCAGCCTCGGCTCACATCCCTCTGGGTGGCTTCTGCAATTTCAACTTCAGGGTCAATAAGGTCGTCGCTAAATGACCTGCGATTTCTATTACGATGTCCAAGGCCAAGTGTCCCGGGATGAACACCGAGTTCATGGGCTATCTGTCCCCAACCCATTCCGTCTTCGCGCATGGAGCCAATGGCTTCTGGAGATGCACCAGCTAAATCTCCGACGGCTGTATCAAGGCTTTCTACGGCACTGGAGAGCTGGTCTTTTGCTTGTTCTCTGGTATCTCTTGCTGCTTCAAGATCACTTTTGGTTTGGTCTCTGGTTGCTCTTGCTGTATCGAGGTCATCTTGGGCTGCTGCAAGCTCTTTTTCTGCAGCATCAAGCTCTTCAGGAGTTGTTGCAGCGTCAAGATTTGCTTGAGCTACCTCTTTCGCGGTTTTTGCTTCATCAAGCTCTGTTCGTGCAGTTTCAAGCTCCGCTTTTGTGGTTTGCACCTCAGTTCTTGC
This sequence comes from Desulforhopalus sp., assembly GCA_047619065.1. Classification (GTDB taxonomy): domain Bacteria; phylum Desulfobacterota; class Desulfobulbia; order Desulfobulbales; family Desulfocapsaceae; genus Desulforhopalus_A. Next base: position 22,166 of record JBLHNA010000016.1, on the reverse strand, counting down.
TGTTTCTACATCAGTTTTTGCATTATCAACGTCACTTTCTGCATCTGCTACAGCTGCGTCCAGGCCAATGCTGGCCTCTGCTGATACATTGGCGGCATGGGCAGCCTGTGCAGGATTGCTAAAGGCTGAAGTCTCTTCATCTTCTGCAGAAATAGAAAGAAGAGGGGTGAGGGCTATAAGGCAAACCGCAAGTAGGGCAGCATAGTAGGGTTTTTTCATATTGTTGTCTCCTGTTGTAAGTGATCCCTGTTTGTTGCAAAAATTAAAACGCTTTCTGAAAGATTTTTCGTCCCTGTCTGGGTCTGGACAGTTTCCTGTTCTCCAAACCAGCTGAGTCGTATCCGATGTTTAAAGCCCTGGCCAAGTTGAGTCACAAGGTGTTGTTTGAGTTGAACGGCTTTTTGTTTGGCAGCGAGGGCACTCTGTGTGTGATAAATGACAATATCTAGGTGAAGAGATGGGTTTTGACTCAAGTAACGAGAAAGTTTATCTGTATTATAGCTGAGCGTTTGTAGAGGAGACATGCTAAGGAGTTCTTCCTGATTCAGGATGATTCTCAGTTTGCTGATGTCGTATATACGATAGGTAAAATCATTGAGATTATTGAGGTGCTGAACAGCCCTGAATGCATTTATGCCATATCTGTACTGATCAAGGTACGCCTTCCATGCTGCTTGTTCGTCTCTTTGTTTTTGTTGAAGGTGAAAAATCAGCGCCTTGTTATATAAAGCAGTTTGTTCTGTAGTATCTAAGGAAAGAACCTGATTGTAATATACAAGTGCCTCGTCATACTTCCGCTCTTCTAAAAAGCTATGCCCAAGGTTAAGTAGTAACGTGGCGCTTTTAGGTGACGATTCTATAGCTCGGCGGTAACTGGATCGCTCTTCTTCGGGCATATCGTTTGCCGAAAAACAGAGCCCCGCCCAGAAAGCGTATTCAGGGTTATCCGGAGCGCTCAATGATGCATTCTGCAGTAACGGCAGAGCTTCTTCCGCTAAGCCCGCAGCCATAAGTCCCTGTCCCATCAAAAAGCTTGCCCGGGTATCCTGCATGGCCTGGGAAAAAATATCATTTTTTGGCGGCCTGATGTCAATATTGGACTTGTCGGACTGGTTAAACGGGACAAGATATCCAAAAACGAGGAGTGCACAGGCACCAACAATGAGCTGAACCGGTCGAAATGATACGGGGCGAGGCCTAAGTAGGAATTGAATAGAACTTGTGAGCCATCCTGTTTTTGTTTTTTTTACCCTCTGCATGACATTGTCCACTATGTCAGAAGGCGGTTCCAGCTCTGGAAGTTGCTGTAAGTTCTTGATGATTTTATCAGAATTTATATTTTTCATAATAGTCTCACTTACTACTCAGCAAATCCTGCAGGGTTGCAATGGCTCTATGAATTCGCATTTTCACGCCACTATCTGATAGGCCAAAGATCTCACCAAGTTCACGAATGGTAAGATCCTGTTTGTATTTTAAAAGGAGCATTTCACGTTTTTCATCTGGAAGCGTGGAGAGGGCGAGAAACACTTGATCGACCTCTTGCTTTCGTTCCAGTTTATCCACTTCAGAGGGACCAATGTTATTATTCAGTATTTGTGAATAGTTATGTAATCCTTCAGTCTTTTTATAGTTTTGTCGTTTCCAGTCTCTACCATGATTCATCGCCAAGGTGTATAGCCAGGGGAAAAAGGGCCTGTGTGTTTTGAAACTGGACAGCTTTTCAAACGCATTGCAAAAGACATCCTGAGTGAGCTCTGCTGCTTCCTCAGTGGAGTAGCAGAATCGAAACATAAGGTTGTAAATAGGTTTTTTATAACGAAGAACAAGTTCAGAATACGCTTCAGCCTCCCCTTGTCTCACCTGCTCGACAATGCAGCTGTCTGAGATTTTCATGTATGAATTTTCCTAATTTAGTGACTGAGCAAAAACCTGTACAATTTTCCAAGTCCAACGAAGAAATTCGGAAAATTGGCGGTTTTCGGTTGGCCACTATTTATAAAGGTATACGAATCAAATTGGAAAAGGTCACACAAGCAGGTGAGAAATATTGAGATATCTTGTGAAACCTGCATGGGAACTTTATTTAAAGTCCATCATTTCAGTGTGATGAAGAAACTAACGGAGTCATGTATTACTCTTTTTTTCTTTGCTATTTTTATAGTTTCAGGGGTGGCAAACCAACTTACCCCGATGTCCTTTTTTTGCAGGTTGGGATGAGTGGAAAGGATGTATTTTTTTATGTTGATCGCTTTTGCCTTGGCAAGCTCTTTATTTGTAAGCTGGTACACCACTATCTGCAGTCGACCTTTTTTCATTTTCCCCGCAATGGTTGCTATAAAATCGAGTGACTTTTTGGAATCCGGTGCGATCTCTGCTGAAAAGGGGATAAAATGAATCTTTTCAATGGTTACAACTCTTGAAAGAAGGGTGTGATTTCTAAAAGAATAATCGTTCAGCAGGTTGAGGTGATTTACCGCAAGGCGGGCCATGGCACCTGATGGATAGTAAGATAAATATTCCTGCCAACCTTCCAATGCTTCAGGTTTTCGTCCGAGCTTGTCTAGTATGAGTGCACGATTGTATAGAGATGTAGGGCTTGAAGGCCAAATGGCGAGAGCCTTTGTGTATGAAAGCAGTGATGCGCTGTATTGTTTCCTTTGGAGCTGATTATTCCCCAAATAGATGAGGGATTGTAAGTGGTTCTTGTCGATGAGAAGTGCTTTTTTGTAATTGGATCTTTCAGATATCTTTTGACCAAGGCTTCCATACGTAACACCCACCCAAAAATAATAGTCCGCTTTTTTAGGGTTGAGATCACGGGCTTTTACGAGATATTTGAGTGCGTTTTTATACTGTTTTTCCACCAGAAGGAAACGGCCGTAGTAAAAATTGGCCAAGTGGCTGTCTGGATTGCTGGTAACCTCTTCTTTGAAGCTATCTATACCCTTTTCGTATTGCCCTGTGGTAAGGAAATGTTCCCCGGCAATGCTGTTCTTTACTGCGTGTCCCATGTCCCTGATAACACAACCGGAGGAGAGGAGGGCAAGGAGTAAGAGTGATAGCAAAAAAGTGTGTTTTGCAACAAAAAGACGTAAAGATAAAAGAGTATCCATGAAAAGTTCCTAGTTTGAAGATGATACATTCCAGTCATATAAAAACAACATATCGTTACTTTGTGGAGTTTGTAAACAGTTCATTTAGAAGGGTGAGTTGAGTCATGATGCTCAATATATTTTGTACATACTCCTTTTTAAAGGCGATGCCTTATTGTTTTACAAGCCCTGGGAAGAGCCGGTCGTAACTCGCGTATATCATAGGAATCATCCTAGTTTTCATTAAAGAAAGTATGAAATATTAGGGTTAGTTGAAATTTTGTACGGTGAGTAACACACAGGGTGTTTAAAAAAATTAGCAGCGGAATTTCGGTTAAGCATATCGTCATTGTATATGAGCTTATGGTGAGTGAATGATGATGTATGTAACATACATAGTATCTGGAAATACTATGTATATTTAGCTACATATAGGTATTTCCAATTTGTATGCAAAAAAGAACAGTGGTATTTTCCTCGCCTGGAAGTTTTAGCCCGGATTTCTCACCAACAAAGTTTTTCGCAGGTCGAGACACCGGGCATGAAGCTGTAAAAATCTACCGGAGTCTTCGCTACCTGCAAATGCTCGGTAACGAAGCAGCTGCGGATAAATCTGTTGGCCCGAAGGGTGGTCTTTTTGATTTGAAACGAAAGACATCCTGTTAATTAAGGAGGTCATTTTTAAATTATAAAAACAAACAATTGAGTTTCAAATCAAAAAGTCATGAGAAATTCGGGTCTAGAAGACCGAAACTACGGTCACATCAAGAATGTCTATGGGTAGAAGAGGGAAATTATGAAAAAGAGTGTTTCGCTGTTTGTTTCAATTTTATTGATTGCGGTATTTGCTCTACCTTCAGGAGGACATACTCAAACAAGTGGTAAAGCTATTAAGCTCGCTACATTGTCAACACTGCAACCGTTTATGGCAGTTGTAAAAGATGAGCTTGTTAAAAAAGGATATGCCGTCGAGTTGGTATTATTCGACGCAAACAACATGCCTGCAATAGCAACAAAGGACGGAGATATTGATGGTTTTATCCACAATCACCTTCCTTGGATTGAAACATTCAATAAGGAAAAGAAATCGAACCTCGAGATGTTAGAGCCTTATTTTTTCTATTATCGTATGGCATTGTACTCCAAGAAGCATAACTCTTTAGCAGAGTTACCCGATGGTGCAGTAATAGCAATTCCTAATGATCCCGCTAATCTTCAAACTACTTTGCTCTTTTTCCAAAGGTTGGGACTGCTGACTCTAGGAGAAAAGGTCGATACTTTCTATTCGATACTTGATATTAAAGAGAATCCTAAAAATATTAAGCTAATAGAGACAGAAATTTCAACAACAGCAAGAAGTCTTACTGACGCAGATGCTGTGGTCTGTCCTGCAGTTCGAGTTATGGCGGCTGGAATTGATCCGAAATCATTTCTTGCCGAAGACGAAACAACGAAAAAATTTCCAGTTGGTCTCACAATAGATTCCAAAAATGCTAAAGAAGCTTGGGTCAAGGATACGATGAAAATCCTGAAATCTGATGTGATAAAAACATCCTTTAACGACCGTTATAAAGGCTCACTTGTTCTGTTTAATTAACAGCAGAAAATTCCAACTAGAACAAATAGGTGGAAAGCAGGCAAATTATTTTTGTCGTTTTTCATCTGTTTTCATTAATCCAAACAACGGGTGCTCTCGTAATTACTATAAAGAATTTAAGAAAGAGCTTTGGTTCCCTTAATGTGCTGACCGACATTAACCTGCAAATCGGGATGGGTGAAATCTATGGCTTAGTTGGCCGAAGCGGGGCAGGAAAATCTACACTTCTCCGCTGCATCAATGGATTGGAAAGCTATGATGATGGCTTTCTTAATGTGGGTGGTGTTGAAGTGAATTCGTTGAGCCCAAAATCAGCCAGAGAGTTCAAGAAAGAAATAGGCATGATATTCCAGCAGTTTTCATTGTTAAGCCGATTAAATGTATATGACAACATCGCTTTACCCATGAAGTGCTGGAAATATAAAAGCAGTGAAATCAAGAAAAAAGTACACGAATTAGTTGAGGTAGTTGGTCTTCAGGAAAAACTATATTCCAGACCATCCGAATTATCGGGAGGACAGAAACAGCGAGTAGCAATCGCTCGAGCGCTTTCCATGAACCCCAAGATACTTCTCTGTGACGAAGCCACCTCTGCACTCGATCCTAAAACAGCAAAATCCATTATTTCATTGCTCATTGAAATAAACAAACGGCTAGGAATTACAATAGTTGTCGTTACACACCAGATGTCCGTGCTGAAAAGCTCTTGTTCCGAGATTTCCATTCTTGAAAACGGAAGGATTGCTGAAAAAGGATTAGTTGAAGAAATATTTTTGAGACAACCTCAAGCGTTGACTAACCTAACCGGTGAAACAGATCACGTCCTCCCGGGCAAAGGTCATAATCTCAAAATATTACTTTCACAAGAGTTCCACAATAAACCTATTATTATTCAAATGGTGAGGGAACTGGGAATTGAGTTCTTAATTGTAGGTGGAGAATTTGACAGATTCCGAGAGAGTACTCTTGGATCAGTCATTATAAATATAGCAGAGGTTGATTTCTCGAAAGTGACCAGCTATTTGACTGGACACAAGGTTCCCTGGAAGCAAATGATACCTTCTGAATATAACTCTATGGCATCCCTTGAAGAGGAGGAATGTAATGTTGAATGAACTCTTCTGGTCCAACTGGTGGAGATATTTCGTTGGAATCATCGGCCCATCAATTTTCTCCACACTCCGGATGCTCGTTGCGACAATGGTCATTGCCTTTTTTTGTGGATTTCTTTTGTCAATGGCTTTGGTCATGTCACGGCAAGACGGACTAAAACCCAACCGCTATTTGTACCGTGTGTTGGATTTTTGGGCTAATTCTATTCGCTCCTTTCCAATTATTATTCTTATAGTTGCAATATCTCCTGTCACACGAGCGGTTGTAGGAACCACGATTGGTGAAAATGCGGCGATTTTGCCTCTTTCAATCGCAGCAACGCCATTTCTAGCAAGAATCCTAGAAAATATATTTATTGAAGTAGATCAGCAACTTATTGAGGCAGCACGTTCCTTCGGCGCTTCAGATTTTCAGATTTTTTTTAAGGTTATCGTCAAGGAGTCAGTGCCGTCGATTGTATCAGGCTTGACGCTTGCGACAATTACCTTTCTTTCCGCGACCACTCTAGCGGGTGCTGTAGGGGCCGGAGGCTTAGGAGCCGTGGCCCTCAATTACGGATATCAAAGCTTTAATAATACAATCCTTTACACCGCTGTTCTCATAATATTTTTCCTCGTGATCTTGATTCAAGGCACAGGAGACTATTTATACAAGAAACTCTAATCGTTATAGCCCAACAGATACGGATTACCTAACATGCCACATGTAGAACAAACAACGTTGTTAAATTGTGCACTTGAACTCGATAGAAAAATAGTTGGTATTAAATTTTTCTTCAATGAAGAAGATTTCAAAGATGCTGATGCCAAGAAACTCACGCACAAAATGAATTACTGTGTGATGGTAAAATTGGCCACGATCGGCAAAGCACTGAAGGCTGTTGGAAATGACCTTGCCTGTCTGGCAGGAGCACGTGCATTAGGACTCAAGGAAATTGATGCTCTGCATAGGTCTGGTCAAGTTGGGAAGAGATTAGGTTTGTATCATGACAATTCGACCTCAAAGAATGTACGAGATGGCGTGAGTTACTGCGATCATAAGGCTTATGGTGTTATGGTAAAACCGCTCGAGATGTTTGAAGAGGAGCCTGATGTTGTTATCATTATATCTAATCCTTACAACATTATGAGGGTTATACAGGGATACTCATATTATTACGGAATTAAGTCGTCATTCAAAATGACAGGGAATCAAGCCATATGTTCAGAATCCACCGCATATCCATATCTAAGTAATGATATTAATACATCAATGATGTGTATTGGAACCAGGCATAAATCAGGTTGGTCCGACAATGAGTTGTCTGTCTCTTTTCCATTCTGTCGATTTGAAAAAATAGCAAATGGCGTTATAAACACCTTGAATATTATGGATAATAATCAGAAAAAGAAGGTGATTGAAAAAAAAATGCATGATAATGGTTACACCGATTTTGAAATAAAATTTAACCATAACTATTACGACTTCATCTGATTCTCCTATTTTGACGGTATCTGTTTGTCTGTAACTATTTACTATTCTGGCTTGAAGGCCATAGCAGAGACTTAAGGGTATCCCAGGTAGTCGGCGGCGGAGCGCAGACATCTTCGCCTTCGCGACTTCGCAGAATGGGTGCGTCATCGGTATCGATCGTGTCAATATGGCGAACACCAACTTTTACTTTGGGATCTGAGGTACTTTTCATGGAAGGACCGACAAGTTTTTCGTCGCAGAGGTCACTGACAAATTTGGAATTTGTTGTATTACGCATTGCCCATTGGATATCCCAGAGGCGAACGATGTTATCCCAGCTCCAAGTTAAAATCCTATTTTCGTCCTTCGAGAACATGGCGCCAGATATCTCTTTGTCATGCACGAATGATGTGCCAATCTGTTTTCCATCGACTGCGTCCCAGATGTGAGCGGTGTTATCGCGGCTCCAAGTTAAGATCCTATTCTCGTCATTGGAAAACACGGCTCCAGAGACCGAGTCGTCATGCTCAAGCTTAAGCAACAGCTCCTGCTTTCCTTTAGCCGTGTCCCAGAGGCGAACGTTGCTATCTTCGCTCCAGGTTAGGATCTTACTGTCGTCCTTCGAGAACAAGGCGCCAGAGATCACCTCACCATGCTCAAGCGGCAGGTAGCTCTGCCCATCTTTGGCAACGTCCCCAGAGACCGGTCCATCATGACCGAGCGGTTGTCCTTGCACTCCATCTGGTGAATGCCAGAAGCGAACGGTTCCATCCATGTTCCAGGTCAGGATCTTGCTCTCTCCCTCCAAGAACACGGCCCCAGAGACCGGCTTGTCATGCATGAGCGGTATTGCGATCTGAATTCCGATTTCAGCGCTCCAAAGTCGGGCGCCGCCATCTACACTCCAGGTCAGGATTCTGCTCTCGTCCTTCGAAAACAAGGCTCCTGATACACTAGCATTAAACTCTAATAACGGCTCAGTAAAATACTCTCCTTCGGCTAAGCTCCAGAGCCGCATGCGAGCATCCTCACTCCAAGTCAGAACCCTGTTCTCGTCCTTTGAAAACAAGGCTCCTGTTACCGGCCCGTTATGGACACCCGATTTTCCGATCTGTCCCCCTTTGGCTGTGTCCCAGATGCGAACTGTTTTATCCGTACTCCAGGTCAGGATCTTGCTATCGTCTTTTGAAAATAAGGCTCCTGATATCGGAACATCAAATTGGTACAACTCATCGAATATCTCTTTATTGCGCATGTCCCAGAGGTGAGCGCTACCATCCTTGCACCAAGACAGGATCTTCTTTTCATCATTCGAGAATAAGGCTCCAGAGACCTCGCTGTTATGATAGAGCGGCTCGCCAATCTGTACTCCATTGGCTGTGTCCCAGAGATGAACGATGCCACCCGAACTCCAGGTCAGGATCTTGCTGTCGTCCTTTGAAAACGAGGCTCCTAAAGGAGGTAAATCATGATCGAGCGACGGGCCCGACTCTCCATTGGCAGCGTTCCAGAGACGTGCGCCACCACCAAGACTCCAGGTCAGGATCCTGTTTCCATTGTTCGAGAACAAGGCTCCGGTGATCGGCCCGTCATGCTCAAGCGACGGGACGATCTGCTCTCCGGTGACTACATCCCAGAGGCGAGCAGTGGTTTCACCATTCCAGGTTAGAACCCTGCTCTCGTCCTTGGATAACAAGGCTCCTAAGATCGCATCGCCATGCCCCCTTATTTCTCTATACAATTTCAAGCCTTGCGCATTGGAGGCAAGGGCTGCCATAGCCTCAGGGGTACTTGGCTGTAGTAAATTATGGTGGCTAGCAAGGATTGATAACCGCAATCCATGCAGGTAGTTGCCATCTTCGGCAAATCCTTCAGCAGTCCGTGCAAGTGTCAACGACTGGCTGAGCCCAAGGTTGCGTTGTCCTTTTACCACCAGTATTGAGCCAGCCAAAGTGATTATGGCACCAGCAGCGACCAGGCCGGTAACCCATTTCCGGAGGAGTTGTTGCCGTTTTTGCTGGGTAGTCTGGATTGCTTCGAGTCTTGTCTCCTCCGCGCGGCAGGCAGCGAGGTAGGCAACCTGATCGCTGTCTTTGCCCCAGCCAAGATCTTCCCATTCCAAGAGTTTTTCCGCCGCTCGCAACCGTTCACCGCGATGAACGAGTATTTCCTGCCTGGCCTTGCCCTCTGCAGCCTGCCAGTCGCAGGCTGCGGCAGTCACGCGCTCGGAGAGGATAAGATCCTCACGTTTTTCCGCAATCCATCCAGCAAGTTCCCGCCAGTGGCGCAGCACGGCCTCATGGGAAACCTCGATTGTTGGTTCAGTCCCCTTTGTGTCAGCAACGAGAAGACGCTGTTCGACAAACAGGTCGATGAGCGGTAGTGCCTCTTGCAATAGTCGTCTACGCAACGCCACCCGGCGCTTTGGCTCGGCCATAGAATCGTCAATCCTGACCAGTCCCGGCACGAAACTCCGCTGGGCGAGTCGGTCGAGCTCCGCCCGGGATGTTGGTAACTCCGGTTGTTCTGCAGCTTTAGCGAAGGCGAGTTCGACCGCTTTGCGAATCGCGCCGCCAACGCCTTTCATCTCATCGAGGTAGGTATGTTTGCTGAGCTGCCTGTTTGTGCAGTGATCGGTAATCAGCCGTTCAAGGGTGAAGGCGAGTAAGGGTAGGGCATCACCTCCTTCAAAGTCGCTGATCAGCTGTTCGGAGAGCTCTGGATCAATCGTTATATCGACTGAAGGAAGCCCAGTTGGCCCTTCGATAATCTCTTTTAATGCGTTTGCAGGTAGGGGTGGAAGGTCGAAGAGTCGCCGTGGGATTGCAGAAAGAAGCCGGTTGCCCTGGAGCATGGAAAAACTGTCGGAGCGAATTGTCAGCAGGAGCAGGAGATTGGGATCAGCCTCAACCGCCTCTGTTATCGCCGTGACCGCGGCGGCAGCCTCTTCGTCACCGGCTACGAACAGCTCCTCTGCCTGGTCGATGGGCAGTATAAATGTGAGTGGTGTTGGTGCTGCTCTTGTACCGTCTTTTTGGGGGCGTTCAAGGCTGCCAAGGTGTTCAACTACAGAGACCCGCAATTCTGCAAGCCGCCTGCCTATGGTGTCACAGTCCAGCGGGCCATTCATACCCAGAGCATGACGTAGCCCGGTCGGTCCGGTGAGTGGTGCCATGCCGGGGCGCAGTGTTGGTAAGACCAGAAAACGTTCAGTGTCGCGTTTTAGACGTGCAAGTAGCCCTGCCCGGAGAAAGCTCGACTTGCCCGCACCGGATGCCCCGAGAATGACAAGCATTCGCTCAGGTGCACCTTCTCGCAACTGGCGGATATCATCAAGTGCCTTGGTTATCTGAGTGTCCCTGCCAAAAAAGATGGCAGCGTCTGGCTCTTCGAGTACGCGCAACCCTCGAAAGGGCGGGCGATCCGGCTCGTTTTGTGGAGGCCAGGGGAAGGCACCAGGGTGAAGTCCAGCACGCTGTAGGCCGATACGGAGACGCTCCAGTCCATCCTTATGCTTTTCCGGTGTTGATATATCGGCAAATTGATAGGTGGCTTGTAATTCACCAGGCAGTTCATTGAGAGAACAAGGCGCGATCAGAACGGGAAAAATCTCTTTACCTAAATGCGCTGCAAAGAGGAATTCGGTCTTACACCAATTCGAAGCCACCCAGTTTGGCGAAATTAGAATGATAACAGCAGAGCAATTTTCGCCAGCCTTGTGTAGTTCGCCGCGCCAGTTTTGCCCAGCTGCTAGACCGTCAGACGGATCGAGGTCAAAAAACACCTCATCCCAACCCTGGGTTGCAAGCCAGTCGTACATCGCCCTGGCCTCAGTATTGTCGAGGCTGGAATGGCTGAGAAAAATCTTACCCACTAGGCTATCTCCCGGGAACTGGTTATTTCTACACCTACACTTACACGATAGGACACTCCAGATGAGGCCGAATGGCATAATAGCATATGTTAATTGATTGTCCCATATTATTGTTTGTTAGGTGTTTTCTAACTACTCGTTACCTATAGAATATTTCAAGATTGAGTGGGAAGCTCGATGTTGATAATTTCATTATATCTCGGTCTGCTGCCTCTTGACAAAGTAGAGAATGTCTGGAAATATGGCAGCTGTTAAAAGAACTAACATTTAAAGAACTAACATTTTATTTGTGGAGTCTACGTGCCGTCTTCGTCCGGAGGTGAGTTGTCACCCAAAAAGAGAATTTCAGACACAATTAAGAGAGACTTGAAGCAGGCCATCTTGGATGGTGTGTACAAGCCGGGGGACAAGCTTTCGCCCGAGATTGAGATAGCCCGGCAATATGGGGTCAGCAAGGTCTCGGCCCGAGAGGCCTTACGAGAGTTGGAGATTGAAGGACTGATCGTAAAGAAAAGAGGCATCTTCGGAGGTAGTTTTGTTGCTGAACCCGGAGCTGAGAAGATGGTGGATGTTGTCACCAACGCCTATCTGTTTGGTGGGGTTACCGTGACAGACCTCGCCGAGTTCAGACAGATTCTTGAGCCAGGACTTGCTCGGCTTGCAGCCAAACGAAGAACGGACAATGATCTTGCCGCTATGGAAGACTGTATTGCAGGAATTCATCTCTCCATAGAAGAGGGCGATCCTGATCAGACCAAGGCCATAGGTTTTCATAAATTGATAGCTGATGCCTGCCACAACCGTTTTGTAAGTGGCTTGATGGGGGCACTTGTCTTTGTTTTTCAGCAGGTTCTTGATAAAGAGCCTGACCTGGAAACCGCCCGGATGGATGTTCGATATAATGAATTATTTTTCGAACATATCAAGGCCCGTGATGGGGAAAAAGCTGAGTTGATTATGAAGGAACATTTTAATGTTTTGGAAGAAATAATACGACAGAGAAGAAAAAATGGCGAGACTATCTCCTGATAGACTGGCCGGTGGAGGAAACAGGCAGAAATGACATATCCAAGTATATACCCCACAGGAACAACCGTTTACGACTCTTCAAAGTGTTATAACGGTTACACTGTATTCCAGGCCAAAGAGCATGGCGCTCTGGTTATTGATATGAATGGGGGCGAGGTCAAATTGTGGCGCGGTCTCCATGGATTCCCGAATAAACTCCTGCCGGGCGGGCAGATCCTTGGACATACCGGAGAGCGTTCGACCCTTTATGGTATGCAGGACTATCGTGATCTTATTCAGGTTGATTGGGACGGCAATGTCGTCTGGAAATTTAACAAGTATGAGTTCATAGATGACCCTGGTGAGGAGCCTCAATGGATGGCCAGGGTCCACCATGATTATCAACGCCAGGGTAATCCTGTCGGCTACTATGTACCGGGCATGGAGCCGCAAACGGGTGCAGGAAACACCATGTTACTTGGTCATAAAAACACCAGGTGCAAAGCTATAAGCGATAAAAACCTCCTTGATGACACTATATATGAGGTCTCCTGGGAAGGGGAAGTCCTCTGGGAATGGGTATGCAGTGATCATTTCGAGGAGTTTGGTTTCAGAGAAGATGCCCGAAATGCATTGTCCCGCGACCCGAATATGAGGCCTTGTGGCGGAGGCATGGGGGACTGGATGCATCTCAACTCCATGTCATTGTTGGGGCCAAATAAATGGTTTGATGCTGGAGACGTGCGCTTTCATCCTGACAATATAATAGTGGATGGTCGGGAAACGAATATCATTTTCATTATCAGCAAGGCGACCGGAGAGATAGTCTGGAAGGTTGGCCCATATTATGACAATACTCCTGAAAAAGATCTTGAGTGGATAATTGGCCAGCACCACGCCCATATGATCCCTAGAGGACTTCCGGGCGAGGGCAATATTCTCGTGTATGACAATGGTGGCTGGGCGGGATATGGTGGGTGTCATCCATCAAGTCCTGCGGGAACCAAGAATGTTCTTCGTGATTATTCAAGAGTGCTTGAGTTCGATCCGGTTACCCTGAAAATCGTTTGGCAGTATACCCCCCATGAAGCCGGTTTGGTGCATCCGACAGACTCCAATCGTCTGTATAGTCCATTCATAAGCTCTGCCCAGAGATTACCAAACGGAAACAGTCTTATTACAGAAGGCAGCGGTGGACGGATTATAGAGGTGACGGCGGGCCATGAACTTGTATGGGAGTACATATCACCGTACTGGGGCCAAGGTTTTAAGATGAATATGGTGTATCGGGCCTATCGATACCCCTATGACTACGTACCCCAGGTCGATGTACCGCAGGAAGTCGATATTAAACCCATTGACGTTGTGGACTATCGGGTTGAAGGCGCCTCTCCAAGGGGTGCAAGATCCGAAAGTGCGGTGGAAGGGACTGTTCCCTATCAGACCTCTTCGGCACTTTGCGTACTCTCCGATACAGATGATGGTGAATAGTAGGTACTCTCGGTTGAGGTTTGGCCGCAGCAGAGATGAAAAAGTAAATTCAGGAGGAAGTTGATGAAACAGTTACTCTCTATTGTAATGCTGGCATGTATTATTGTTGTACCTTCTTTGGGGCATGGGCAGGATTGGTCTCCAAAAAATTCTATTACGCTCCAGATTGGCTTTGGTGCCGGTGGTTCTACGGATATCATGGGACGTTTAGTTGCAGCGAAAATTGAAGAAAATACCGGATGGAATATCGTGGTTGAAAACAAACCGGGCGGTGGTGGAATTGCCATGTTCTCTTCTCTCATGAGACAAAAACCGGATGGTTTAACCTTGGGTCTTGGTGTGAGTATGCCAATTTTTCTTAACCTTGCATCGAGGGGGGATAAAATTCCTTTCAATATTGATACCTTTGATTACCTCGCCACAATTATGCGGGGTGAAATTGCCATGGTTGCGAGAGCTGATGCACCCTATAATAACCTAGAGGAGCTTATTGCCTATGCCAAGAAGCAAAAGGGTGGGGTTGCAGTTGCATTCGATGCCAAGCCGCAGCAGATGGTGCTGGAGCCTGTTGCCAAGAACGCTGAGGTTAAGTTCAGGTTTGTAAAACACAAAAGTGGGGCAGAGCAGGTTCAAAGTATCCTGGGTGGCCACGTAGATGTTGCTTGTACTGCTGGGGAACATGTCAAATACATTGAAAGCGGTGATTTAAAAATGATTGCTTCAATGAGTCAAGACAGGCAGGCCTGTGCACCGGATGCGAAAACGCTCATCGAAAACGGTTTTGAACTGTATCTGGAACCCTATTTCTACATTGCAGCTCCAAAGGGAGTACCTGAAAATGTGAAAGCTGCCCTGGCTAAAGCGTTCGATGAGGCTGTTAATTCAGACAGTGTCAAACAAGGCCTTATGAATTCCATGCAGGCAAATGCGCATAATCTAGGTCCCGAAGGCACATATAAGATGATGAGCCAGGGAGCTGTGGACATCAAAGCTCTTGTCACAGCGGCAAAGAATCAGTAACAACAGAAGAGGTTTTGAGCTAATGCAAAATCGCATATCAGGCATTTTTGTGTCGCTCTTTGGAATTGTTGTGCTCTTTTATTTCATTCCACATCATACAGAATTTGTTGATTATGGGTGGCTGAAACCAGGAACTCTCCCATCCATTGCGGCTATTATCATCATCCTTTCGGGTGCTCTACATTGTGTTTTCCCAAAGGGTAGGGTGGAGTTTGAACCTGCTTTGGCTCTAAGAACTCTTCTGATTTTTATCATCGGGGTTCTTGGGGTCTGGCTAATGACGTTTAGTTATTTGCTAGCGGCACCTCTGCTGATGCTGGTGCTCATGTGGGTGGTAGGTGAGAGACGATGGGGATGGCTCTTTATTGGTGTCGTCCTACTGCCCACGTTTATCTGGTTTTGTATAGATTATCTCCTGCAAAGACCTCTTCCCTGATTTCTGTATTAATTTAAGGGTACCTTGAAAATTAGAAAAATCGTTCAAGTTCGAGGCACGTGAAGAATTTTACCATAGGCATATGTTTGATATTCCGAGGATAAAATTCTGAGCGTAACGATGAAATTGGTCGAGTTAGCAATTTTTCAAGGTAGCCTCAAGGCTAAAGCACTCAAGATGATTGATGTACACACTATTCTGGCAGGTTTTGCAGACGCACTCACCCTGCATAATCTGTTTTTTGTCTGGTTCGGTATCATTGTTGGTCAATTCGTTGGAGCCATTCCAGGAATTGGGCCCGTTATGGCGATGGCCATTGCAATTCCGTTTACCTTCACCTTGAACCCATTACCTGCCATTGGCTTTCTCATGGGGGTGAGTAAAGGAGGTCTTGTGGGCGGAGCCATTCCAGCAATCCTCATTAATACCCCGGGTACACCGGATGCCGCTGCTACGACTTTAGACGGATATCCAATGACCAAAAATGGAAAACCTGAAAAAGCGACAAAGATGGCTCTGTACTCATCAGTTACAGGGGATGCCTTTAGTGATATTGTTCTTATAACGGTGGCCCCATTTATAGCTGTAGTTGCACTGAAAATGGGCCCCATTGAAATATTTGCCTTGATGGTCTTTGCATTTTCTATCATTGCCGGTCTGGTGGGGGATTCCATGGCGAAAGGAATAGCATCTGCCGGGCTCGGTCTGCTCTGTGCGACCGTTGGTCTTGATCCTGAAAACAGTAGTCCACGGTTCATCTTTGGTTATTTCGAATTATACGACGGCATTCCCCTTGTCTCTATGGCCTTGGGTATGCTGGCCGTTTCAGAGATCCTACGGAGAATGGCGCGCATCCGGGGAAAAATTGTTTCAGCTGTCGTGGTCCCCCAGGCGCAAAACAAGGCGGATCGGAGAGTGAGTTTTGCGGAGTTTTGGGCCTGTAAATATACGATCCTGAGAGGGTCGGTTATAGGTACCATACTTGGTGCTATTCCCGGCCTTGATTCTTCCGCGGCTTCTTTTCTCAGCTATGCAACAGCAAAACAAGCTTCAGGAGATCCTGGAAGTTTTGGCAAGGGCAACATACATGGTGTAGCAGCGACGGAGTCTGCAAACTCGGCAGTTGCAGGCGCAAACTTGATCCCGTTGCTCACCCTAGGTATACCTGGAAATCTTGCTGCAGCACTTATTATCAGCGCTTTGATGATCCACGGTATTCAACCGGGACCTCTTCTTTTTCAAGAACAGGGGCAGTTAATTTATGGATTATTCGGCACTCTTCTTATGGCAAATGTCCTCAACCTGGTCTCCGGATTGCTGGGGATTCGGCTATGGGCCCGGGTGATTCAGGCCCCTGAATCTATAATATTTCCAGCAGCCTTACTCTTATGTGTGACCGGGGTTTATCTTGCCACGGGGGGAATGTTTGGTGTTGCTGTGATGTTTGCTTTTGCCTTTTTGGGGTATTTGATGAGTTCTTTTGGCTACTCGGTGATAGTCTTTGTTATAGCGTTTTTTCTTGGCGAAAGGTTTGAATTGTCCCTCTCGCAATCCCTCAATATCATAGATGGAAACCTTACACTTCTCCTTTCTCACCCCGTCGCATTGTTGTTGCTTGCCATGGCGATAATATCCATTTTCTGGTTCGGATTTGGGGTTAAGATTAAAGGTACGCCTGCTGAGGTAAAGTCATCCTGATATTCTCAACCTGCCTATCGTATTAGCTCTGCTGGGCTAGCCCGAATTTCTCATGACTTTTTGATTTGAAACTCAATCGTTTGTTTTTATAGTTTAAAAATGACTTCCTTAGTTAACGGGGTGTTTTTCGTTTCAAATCAAAAAGTTAACCCTTCGGGCCAACAGATTTATCCGCAGCTGCTTCGTTACCGAGCATTTGCGGTAGTATCAGCTCTGCCGGGCCAGGGCGTAGAGTTGTAGGTCAAATGCAACAAGAGGTGTCACGATTTCACGGGTCACAGGGTCTGTATGGTCGTAGAGCTGTGTAAAACGAGAGCTGTTCAGCGATTTTACTGCAGCTGGTGGTGGAAAGGAATTCATTTCACAAAAATCTTTTTGAAACAGGCTGTACTCTTTTGTTGTTCCCACCATGGTAAATAATTTCACATTGTCTCTGATTTCTGCAAAATCTTTGTTTGTTACTGTGGTCGGATCACCTGTTAAAAAATGTCTGCTCTGGTTGTTGTCCACCAGCTTTTTGAGTACTCCCGAAATATTATCAACGATATTTTGCAGTGTCTGGTGGTTGAGTTCTGTTTTATCTCCAAAATCATCAGCCAGATCTTTAAATAGACCATGGTGTGCCTGATAGAAGGCGCTGCCTCGGTCTGCTCCAATTCCACGCAGCCAATTGAGATGTGAGTGGAGCTGGCCGTAAGGTTCCCGGATCAGGGTGTACAGTTGGATATCCGGCCCTGAAAAAAACATTTTTATGGTATCCATCCTCAGATGACCTGAGATAAAGCGATATCGCTCTGCAATTTCCGGGTAGGATGTTTGGTCAAAGGCCTCAATATGGGTAATGATCTCATCCGGTTTATAAAGGCTCCCGGCAAAAGAGTTAAAGGAAGTACCGGCAGTTTTGGGAATGTGCATGAAGAATATTGTATCTTTGTTCTGCTGCGACCTCTGTTTGAAGCGGTGCCAAAATTGCGTTTTCACTTGTACAATCTGTCCCATATACTGAGGGTCAAGCTTGCATAATATAACTCCAGACTCTCTTATTGTCAGGGTAATCTCACCACGTTTTTCTGATTCGGCGTAGCTTGCTGGCAGAGAAAAGCTGAAGCCGCAAAGCCCGGTCGGGTGGATATCTTTGGATTTAACATCTTCTCGCGACAGACTTGTGCTACACTCTCCCAGAACTGTATCACCTTCCTTGAAAACGATATGTAATGATTTTCCTGTGTTAAAACGGTGAAATATCCATCCTGAGATATAAGATTGACAGAAAACGTCGATGGAAAATTTGTAGAGAAATCGCATAGTGTATGTTTTGAGATTCGGGTTAGACGCCCTTACTACATAACCATAAAGTAAAACCTTTATGATTGTAAAACAGGCGCAACCTACTCTACGATCTGCAAATTGAAAAGGAAATGAGTGATAAGGCATGGCTGCATCATGTTAGGAGTCGTTTCGAGTATTACCCTGGCTATGTTATTTTTTACAATGGCTTCGCTTATTAGGCAGCCTGCATGCTAATTACTTTTTTATAGCTGCTGTCGTAAATTTTTACCGTGGGGGGGATGTATCGCACTGCGTCAATATATTGAAAGAGTTCCCTTAACCTGCGTTCATCAAATCGTTTTTCAAGAAGCCAGTCTTCCAGGTATTGATCCTGGTCTTGTACAATCCCACCAACTAAGTCATATACTTTTGTGAGGAACTCGCTCTCACAACCACTCTCGCCAACCAGTCGTTCTATATCTATTTTCAGAAAACCTGAAATGCGCTTTGCCTTGGTAAGGATTCCGTTCGCTTCCAGGCTTAAATGTATATTATTCATCTTCGGCAACTCATATCAAAGGGGGCGAAACCAACCATTAGTCCAATAACCATATTGTAATTCTAGTTACATATACCGGCTAACAAATACTTGATTTTTTAGTCCTTGTCTATGATATATTGTGGTTTTTCAAACCTCCATGTGGTTTAAGTTCAGACCAATATTTAATGGCATGGTTGGCCTACCGTGTATCTCAATCCTCCCCGATATATTTTTCGCCTCTTCCACTTTTTCTTGCCAACGATTGACCCACAAAGACCAGGAATCTTATTTCCTGCCCCCCGAACCACCGCCGTTACCTCCCGAATCACCGCTACCGCCAGAGCCAGAACCACCACTGCCGCTACCGCCAGAGCCGCCGCTGCTGCCCGATTCGCTTCCGCTACTGTTCGAACCAGCACCGCTACCGCCAGAGCCACTGCTGCCGCTTGAGTCGTTTCCGTTATTGCCCGAGCCACTGCTGCCGCTTGAGCTGTTTCCACTACTGTTTGAACCATTGCCTTGTCCCAATCCTTCAAGTTCGCCAGCCTGGGCTCCTCGCTGGATGGCAGCACCTATGCGCATGGCACTCTTTTCCACATCACCGTTCATCTTGCCCATATAATGGCGTAGAGTAAGCATCTCTTCCCCATTGTATCCTTGTTTGAGTGCACTCTGTAACACCCCGACAGTTGTGGCTGAAGAAATTTTTTGCCGAACCATGTCTCTTGCCGTGAGCAGGGTTTCCAGTGCCAGACGCCCACTATTACGATTGTTCTGATTACGAACTCTGGCTTGTAGGGAAACAGCCAACTGGTTTGCGTCCTGTACCGTAAGACCCGCTACGAGACAATGCGCGTAGTGATTTGCAAGTAGGGCATTATCCTGCTGACCAATATCATGAGCGAATTTTTCGGCTAATTCAAATCTATTCCTTACCTTGATAGTGGCGGCCAAAATATTTTCAGGAGGGACATTCTTGGCAATGCCTTCATGGATTTTATCTCGCATGGCTCTGTTGATAATTCCAAGACGATCATCAGGTGCCATCTGTCTATTCACTTGAACCATCTGTTCAAGAGTAAACCGGCTCTGGACCATTGCCTGTACCGTCGCGTGAGCGTTCTCTTCCGAGATGCCATTTTTTATAAATTGCCGTTCTACCTCCCGAAGCTTTTGCTGCGCGATAGGTTGAGATAGTTGCTCAGCCGACGCATGAACCGCCATTGATAGCAGCAAGGTAATTAACAGGGTTATTATCTTCATAGTTGCTCCTCTTTTAGTCGTTAATTCAACGGCACCGTGTAGGTCCATTCCCGTTTGCCAGGGTTAGTTAGGCTGGTAGATGCAGTTATTCGCCCCAAAGTCATCTTTTTCTTTATAGCGGCAGTCAGGGACATATACCCTACCGTCAACAATATAAAAATAGTCGAATTCATGGTCGACGAGGTCGTTCATCACCCACAAGCCGTTAGAATTCTTTTTTGCGGGACGCACCTGGAAGCTGTCTATAGAGGAGGCAAAAGAAACTTCAGTAGCCTTTGGAGCGTCAAGAAACAATGAGACCCCTCCTGCGTCTCTGGTTGTGTAGTGGTGTGGCGTACAGGAAGAGAGAAGAACAATTAGGAGACAACTAAGAAATTGGACCATTTTCACCTCCTACGATAATTACTGAATTTTCTCCACCAAAGTCATCGTGTTCGCGTGCTACTACGGTGGGGTCGAGCATTTGACTGCCATCTTCAACCATGTAGCTGTATCGATGTTCACCCTGAGGTATGTTAAGCGTAAGATCCCAGTAACCCGATGTTCCTATTTTCTTCATGGAAACCGGATTCCAGTTGGTAAATGTGCCAACAATCTTTGCCTGATCCGCCTGGGGGAGATAGAGAACAAAACGGTGTTCTTCCAAGGGGTTGATTGTAGGCGGTTCGGGGATAAACAAAAAACTCAGGCCCACAAGCAGCAAGGCTGTGACAAACCCGGCGGCTGGTTGCAACCATGAGCGAACAATGTCAAACCAAAGCCCATAATGTATCTCGTGCGGTCTATTCAATACCGGCTCCGATAGTGTTGTCGGCATTGTACAAAGTAGTTGTTCCTGTTCGAGCAAGGTGACAGCTTCTTCGGCAAAATGTTTGCTGCTGTGCACCGTCTCGACAAAGATAATTTTTTCATCGAGTTTCATTTCATCATCGATAAACAGAGAAATTAGATTTTCAGACATTGTTGTTCTCCCGCAAATATTCTTTGAGTTTTTTTCGAGCCCGGTGCACTTTTACTTTGATGTTGGCAACACTACACTTTCTAATATGGGCAATCTCCTCGTACGTAAGGCCACTGCTGACCACCATTGCGAGAACATCACGCTCATCATCGCCAAGTTTTTCCAGGGCCGCAAATACTGCCCCCAATTCTTCTTTATCGATATATTTTTGTTCCTGGTTGCCAACCGATTCCTGGGCAAGGTCTTCACGCGGAATCCACTGGCTTTTTTGCCTCATCTGGTCGTAAAAAAGATTTCTGCCAATAGTAAAGAGCAGTCCGATACTTTGCTCCCGCGTTCGGTATCGCTCCAGATAGCGGGTAAAAGCCTCCTGGACCAGATCGGCGGCCAGATGGCTGTTGCCCGTTTTACGCAGAAGATAACCAAATAGTTTGTCTTTGTTATCGGTATAGAAACTTTGAAACTTCTTCATCCTATCTTCTTAACGGATAACTGCAGCTAAGGTTACATATATTTTAAAAAACACCAGCAAGGAGAGAACCTTACAAAAAATAAGGTCTGAAAAATTAATTTTAAGATATTTTGTAACCTTTTTTACTCCTCACGTTGACTAGGTAGTGTTTGTCTATAGATGAGAGATTTTTTTCTAAATCGAGGCGCTCGATGAATTTAACCACAGGCATATAGTTGATATCGGAGTCTCCGCTTACCTCTGAGGATTAAATTTTGAGAGCAACGACGAGTTAGGGAAAAAGGGCCATTTATGGACAGACAGTTAATTGCAAACTGTCCAGCATTGGTCTTTTGGCCACTGGGTGTTCCAGTAGCCGGCCAGGACGTTAAACTCAAAGGAGCATAGTATGTTGAACAAGCAAATTGGCAGAACTCTGGTAACGTGTTGTACCTTTTTTCTTCTCGCAACACCGGTATTTGCAGGTTACGGCCCCGGGGACGGGACTGGAAGCGTTGGTGGTGGGGCTAAGGACGGTACTGGAGATGGACCAGGAGATTGCACTACCTCTCTTCTTCAAAGTGGGCAAATGCTGTTTTTAGCCAGTAATGGCAACGGCAACGGGGGAGATGGTGGTGGTACTGATGGTGACCGTGATGGCGATCAGGATGGCGATAAGGACCAAGCCCAGGATGGTTCAGGCGATGACTGTGTAGCCATCAACGGAAATCAAACCGGCGAGCAGGATGGTGATAAGGACCAAGCTCAGGATGGTTCAGGCGATGACTGTGTAGCCATCAACGGAAATCAAACCGGCGATCAGGATGGTGATAAGGACCAAGCTCAGGATGGTTCAGGCGATGACTGTGTAGCCATCAACGGAAATCAAACCGGCGA
>JBLHNA010000015.1:0-111993 GCA_047619065.1 Desulforhopalus sp. | reverse complement strand
AGGTTAAGGCGTGGGAGGCGGATAGAAACGGAATGAAAGCCAAGGTGAATTGGCAGTTCACCACTGAAGACGCCCGAATCAAACTAAAGCGCCTTTATCCAACACTAGAGATGTGACAAGACACTAGATTTTGTAATTGACTAGCCCGGAGTCTACGCTTACCTGCCTGAAATGCGAGGCAGCGAAGCTGAAGACGTATAAATATACTTCAAAGCTTCGATAACAAAGCAGCTTCGGTGGAATTGTCGATCCCGAAGGGTAGCGAATAACAGAAAAATTGTACACATGCAAAGATGAGTTTCTAAAGTGATTTTGATGAATGCAACATGTTGTTTTGCAATGATAAAATATTTTTCTGTACTTTGTGTATACAAGATTTAGGTGAAAGTTATTTAAATATTGCAAAAGCAAGGCTGTGCAATATAGTTGGAGTACATTTCTCTCTCAATTCAAGACGATATTGGTGAATACATGCGTCGTACAATTTTCTCATTGATCACTTTACTGCTTTTTATGATTTCCAGCTCTTTTTGCTATGCAGGGGATAAACTCTCCGTATTTGTGAGTATCCTGCCCCAGAAATACTTTGTGGAGCAGATAGCAGGAGACCTGGTAAATGTTGAGGTGATGGTAAAGCCTGGGGCAAGTCCTGCGACCTATGAACCAAAGGTCTCGCAGATGAAAAAACTTGCATCCAGTGGGATCTATTTTGCAATCGGAGTTCCGTTTGAGCGGGCCTGGCTTACCAGAATTGCCGGTGTTAACCCTCAGATGGAGATCGTTCGAACCGATGGCGGGATAGAGAAAATCGCCATGGAAAAACACCTTCATGAAGGTGAACTCAGTGAGCAGGTTGGAGATGACCATGGGGACAAGAACAATGACCAGGAAGACGGTCTTGACCCCCACATCTGGCTTTCTCCAATCCTGGTAAAACAGCAGGCCACGGTTATTGCAGCTTCTCTAAAAGAACGTATGCCTGGCGAGGCCGTTCTTCTTGAGAGCAACTTATCGCGTTTTCTTGCACGGATTGACATACTTGATACGGAGTTGCACCAGATACTGGCTGGTAAGAATGATCTCCGTTTTATGGTATTTCACCCATCCTGGGGGTATTTTGCCAGGAACTATGAACTGAAACAGATTCCCATCGAGATTGAAGGGAAGGGGCCAAAGTCGTCACAGTTACGAGAGCTTATTATTTTTGCGAGAGAGGAGGGGATTAAAGTGATTTTCGCTCAACCCCAGTTCTCTACCAAAAGTGCCAAATTGGTTGCGAGAGAGATTGATGGGCAGGTTATTACTGTAGACCCACTGGCGGAAGATTGGCTTGCAAATATGAAGATAGTTGCAGAAAAATTCAGGGACGCAATTCAATGAAGATCGTAAGTATTACTGACCCCATAGTGGAGATAGCAAACCTCTGTTATTCAAATGATGGTATTGATATCCTGCACGATATCAATCTCACCGTTAATAAAGGCGATTTTATTTCCATAATAGGCCCTAATGGCGGGGGGAAAACGACACTGTTAAAACTGATACTTGGTCTTTTAAAACCGACCAGGGGAACCATCACTATTAAGAAGAATAAGCACAGCCTTAGTGGTGATTCCGCCATTGGTTATGTTCCTCAGTATGTGAATCATAATCTGAGTTTTCCGGCAACGGCCCTTGATGTGGTACTGATGGGCAACCATAAACCGGGGCGTAGATTTCGTTTTGGCAATACTCGCGCTGAGCGAGACAACGCACAGGTCACCCTGGAAAAACTAGGTATCGGGAATTGTGCGGACAGAAAAATTATCGCTCTTTCCGGCGGACAAAGGCAGCGGGTGCTTATTGCACGGGCTCTTGTTTCACATCCAAAGCTTCTGGTATTAGATGAGCCTACAGCATCCATTGACACCAAGGGACAGACGGAATTTTATGAGCTGCTTGTGGAGTTGAACAAAGAGTTGACCATTCTCATGGTGAGCCACGACCTTCTTGTGGTCTCCAACTATGCTAAATCAATAGCCTGCCTAAATCGCCGGATGCATTACCATCAGACTTTTGGGTCTTCAGGAGAAGTCCTTGATGCATTTTACTCCTGTTCCGTTGAAGAGATTTGCCCGGTGGCTGTTATTTCAAAAGGTACACCTGATTTGACGAAAGAGGCCGATAATGATTGATGCTTTACAGTTTGAATTTATACGCAACGCCCTTCTTGCAGGCCTTCTTGCCAGCATTATCTGTGGAGTGGTTGGCACTCTGGTTGTTGTCAATCGTCTGGTCTTTTTGTCAGGAGGGATTGCCCATAGCGCCTATGGAGGGATTGGTCTCGCATTTTTTATGGGCTGGCCCTATATGGTTGGTGCAACGAGTTTTGCCTTTGCCTCGTCAATGGTCATGGCCGCTGTCTCCCTTAAATCAAAACAACGGGCGGACACAATCATTGGAGTGATGTGGTCTGTGGGGATGGCAACGGGTATCCTGTTGCTTGATATGACACCTGGATATAACGTTGACTTGATGAGCTATCTTTTTGGTTCAATTCTCAGTGTGCCGGGATCAGAGCTTGTCAGCATGGGGTGCCTGACCGTAGGTATACTACTCCTTATCTTTTTCTTCTATGATGACCTCCTCGCTATGTCCTATGATGAGGAATTTGCCCAGGTACGTGGGGTTGCCGTTCGCCCCCTCTACTTCATGTTGATTGGCACGGTTGCCATTACTGTCGTTATTGTGGTTCAGGTTGTGGGTCTTATTCTTGTTATTGCTCTTTTGACAATACCTCCATATGTAGCCGAAAAGTATACAAAATCACTCCTGCAGATGATGATGCTTTCTTGCCTTTTGGGCATGGGATTTATTGCCGCCGGTCTTTGGGGAGCCTACAGGTATGATCTGACTTCTGGAGCTGCTATCATTTTTGTGGCTGGGGCTGGATTCTTCCTCTCTCTTCTTATCGATAAGCTGGTTGCCATGAGAAAGAAAAGACTCTGGCTTAAGGCACATGAATAGTATCTTTTCCTCAGACAATACAATTGTCTGACCCCGGTAAACGGGAAGTAAGCCGGGACTCAGTTCAGTACCCCCCTGAGGGGTATAAGTGCCTCGAAGGTCTCTCTTCGTTCGCTATCTGGGGGAAACTTCTAGTAATTGATATTAAAAGTACTCCCATTTTTCTTGTTTTTTTATGGCAGGTTTCTCAGAGTAAGGCACATGTACGATATGTTTAACAATTTTAACCCTATGGACCATCCTCGCCTGTTTAGACTGATCATGAATAGTTGGCCTCCCTATCTCGGTGCGGGGGTTGGTGTCGAAGCAATTGGGGAGGATTGGCGTAAAATTCGGGTCGGGATGAAGCTGCGCTGGTATAACAAAAACTATCTGCGGAGTCATTTTGGTGGCAGTTTGTTTTCTATGACAGATCCATTTTTTTTGCTGATGCTTATGGCCAATCTGGGACAGTTCTGCAAAAGTAACGTTCATCCAACCGGGGCGTGGAAAGGTTACCGCCACATTTATTATAGATGAAGAGAGGCTGAGCGATCTTCGAGCGGCGGCCGAGTCAGGTGAAAAGATATTTGAAAAGTTTCGTGTTGATATTAGAGACGCGAATAATTTGCCTGTAGCCCGGGTGTATAAGACTATTTATATTCGTAAAAAAAAGTTTTGAAATAGAACGGTGCGGCTGGGATGAGCATCAACCTGTTACAACATCTTCATCGTCTCACCTCCTTCATGTTCTCTCTGCTTTATTCTATCATTTTTCAGACTCAGTAACAAAATTGTCAGTGTGTATATTACGATGAATTACTCACAAGCTATATTACTAATAAGTGAATAATTGAAAAAGTAACAATAGTGATTATTGTTTTTCCTGAGATGAAAAAGAAAGAAGTGAAATTGTCGAAAATGGAGAGAAAGCATGCAAACTCAAGATTATTATGCACTCCTTGGTACCTCCAAAACCGCATCCAGCGATGAGGTTCGGAAGGCCTATCGAAAAGCGGCTCGTAAGCTTCATCCTGACGTTAATAAGGAGGCTGGGGCCGAGGACAGGTTCAAGGAGATAGGAGAGGCGTATGGGGTATTAAAGGATACAGAGAAAAGAAAATTGTATGACCAGTATGGCAGAAACTGGCAGGATGTAAAAAATGGTAAATCCCAGCAGGAATATGGTGGTTTTGAACAGGGAGGCAACGGGGAAGGTAATAGTTTCCGTTATCAGGGTGGACCCTTTGACGGTGGTGAAAATCTCGATGACATTCTAAAAAATCTTTTTGGTGGAGCGGCACACTTTGGAGGTGGTCAGGGGACTTCTGGGTGGCGACAGGATGACGCGGGCGTTAACGTGGTACCTGAGGTAAAGGAATACGAACTTCAGGTTACCTTGGAAGATATCTACTTTGGGGCGGTAAAGCATATCTCCCTACAAACCTGGGCGCCAGACAAAGAAGGTGGGATGCAGCAGGTGGCAAGAGAGCTCAAGGTAACTGTACCCAAAGGAGTAACAGATGGTTCGGTTATTCGCCTTGGTGGCAAGGGGGTTATGGATGAGAAATTACACATTCGTCTAAAAATAGCGCCCCACAAACGATTTACTGTAGCGGGCTACGATTTAAAGACGGTGGTTGCAGTGTCGCCCTGGGAGGCGATTCTGGGGGCTAAGGTCCCGGTAGAAACAGCGGATGGTAAGGTGAATCTTACAATTCCTAAAGGGGCTCAAAATGGTAGTCAGCTTCGAATTAAGGGCAAGGGGCTCCATCGAAAAAAAGGGAAGACAGGAGATATACTGGTGACTCTTGATGTTCGTCTGCCAAGTGGCTTGAGTGCAGAAGAAGAGCAACTACTTCAATCAATAGCTGAAACGTCCAGATTCGATCCACGAAAAACTCAGCGTCAGAAACCCGTCACCGCTATGTCTATGTAACGTGTCGTTCAAGGGGAGAGGGCAGGCGGGCCAGAGACGGCCCGCCCGTTATCAATGATTTCGTTACGTTCTATGCGTTGATCATTTCTTCGTCGAGCATTTTGTCCATGAAATCCAGGACAAATTGTCTCTGTATGGCACTTGCATGGGCAATACAGGTACAGTGGAGATTTGAATGGCTGCGAACGAGAAGCTCAAATTTTACCCCCTTGTTGGTGACTTCTACCGCCAGGTAAAAGGGGCCATGTTCTTCGTGTCCCTGTTGGGCTTCAGAAAGAAGGTCGGGGGTGAGTTCCATCCAGTAAAGACCGACCATGGGTCCCTGTTTTAAGGTTCTCTTTAGGTAGGAGTCGACGTTGTCGCTTTCCATGGGAGAGAGTTCATCAATTACTATTTGCCGCATGGTGAAAATTCCTTCTACAAGTGAGAGTTAAAAAAGAGTTATAACTGCTTTTATATATCGAGCCAGGTGCTGTTGTTGTTGAAGTTTTCAAAACCATCTTCTCGGACAACCCCCATGTTTTCAAGGCGTATGCCTCCCCAGCCCGGAACATAAATACCTGGTTCTACCGTGACTATCATCCCGGCTTTGAGCTTTTTTCGGCTGCGTGGCGATAGAGACGGGGCTTCATGCACCGCAAGACCGACCCCATGCCCAAGAGAGTGGCCAAAATTGTTTCCATAACCCGCCTTAACAATGACAGTCCGAGCGCATTTGTCCGCATCACATCCGCGTATGCCTGCACGTATGGCGTCCATACCGGCCAGCTGAGCCTTACGGACTATTCGATGGAGTTTGAGGTAGCGTTTGGTAGGTTTTTGGGGCACAAAGTTTCTCGTCATGTCTGAGCAGTATCCGTTCAGGATGAGGCCCATATCAATGGTAAGACTTTTGTTTTTCCTGATCAGGTCTGTGCTTGGTACAGCATGGGGCCGTGCACCGTTCGCACCCGTTGCTACAATGGTTTCAAAACTTGGACGTTCAGCACCATGTCTGCGCATGGCGGTTTCAACGGCAATCGCCACATCGATTTCAGTGTCGTAGTCTGAAAAAGATGCGTAAACTTCTTCAAATACTTTTTCATTAAGTTGTACTGATTTTTTTAAAGCAGCGATTTCATCTTCGTCTTTGATCTCTCGAAGAGATTCTACGAGACGTTCTGTAGGGCAAAGAGAAACACCTTTTGGGTTTAACTTCTCGGTCATCTGCCCCACGGCACTATGCAGGGTGTAATGGGATTCAAAGCCAAGCTTTGCAATGCCGAGGTCGGGTAACATTCTTGATAGCAACTCGGTTAAACCCTTAGGGTAGAGGGCAACCTCTATACCCGTAGTCTCATTTTCTGCCTGGAGTTTGAAGCGAAAGTCTGTCAGCAGATAGACTGGTCCTGTTTTTGGAATCAGAAGAACCCCGGCGCTTTCGGCAATTCCGTGATCGCAACCGCTGTATCCACAAAGATAACGCCGATTTTCCGGTTGGCTGATGAGAACCCCACCCAGTTTTTTGCGACTGATCTTTTTGCGTAGTTTGTGTAATCGTTTCTGATAGTCAATGGCCATTTTTTTTCCGGGAAAGAGTCTGTCTACTCGTGCTAAATGAAATTGCCCTTATGATTGTTGTGAAAAGAGTTGTAGGATCATGTCCTTGCGCTGAGTCATGGCGTCATTGTATTGATTGTTCAAACTCGTCATCATTTTACCCATTTCTTCGTTAAATTGCGGGTGCATAACTGGATTAATCTCTTCCTGTGGCTCTTGTCCCGCGGACATCTGCTGCTGTTGGATTTGTGCCTTCAGCGCATCTTTTAGTTGCTGGGTAGATTGTTCTTTGTGTTGGTCATATTGATTGAGAATTTGTCCAAGCTCCTGGCAGAGCGTCTGGATTTCCTCGCTGTTCTGGGAAAGGGTGAGTATCCCCTGAAGTGCTGTCTGTCCGGTGATTTGAAGGGCCTCATCTCTAGGGAGAACGATATTGCGCAGCAGCGTTTTTGCCACTCCTTGTGTTACTGATTGCAGATCTTCTCCAGAGTAGGCGCCTAAATTACTAGCGAGGTCTGTGTCTGCTGATTTGATGAAATCAGCAGCGAGTTTCATGCCGGTTCTAACCAGATCTTCATTTGTGGTGACCTCTGGTGCTTCTGCTGCCATTCTGGCTGCCCGCTCCAATACCATTTCCATTGTACTCTTTATCTCAGCCATATCAGGTCCTTTTGTATTGTAATTCAAATGTGTGTCGAATGTTTAATCATTACCCTCTTCAGAGTTGCAGAGACTGTACAACAGAGTCCTACCCTTGGCAAAGAAAAACCTGTATTGAAAGGGGCTTTTGTATGCTCTTCTCGGTGTACAATATAGGTTAACTATAACCCAATGGATTGAGAGTCTTTTAAGGACGCTTTCGCCCAGAATCACGTTAATATTTAAAAAAATATATAGTCAAACATCTCTGCCGGCCTGTGGTTAAGCCTTGCTCTTTTTCATTAACCGCGCTGCAAAAAATCCATCAATTGTGGCTTCAGGTAAGGGGTGAAAAAATCCATTGTGAACAAATCTATGGTTTTTCTCATGGAGAATATTCTTGCAGTCGGTTAACTCAAAATCAGTATGGTTTTCAAGAAAAAGTCGAATAACTGTATTGTTTTCTTCAGGTTCTAATGAACACGTCGCATAGACGAGCAGGCCGCCCTCTTTAAGGAGTGTTGCCGCATGGGAGAGTAAGGCCATTTGCTCGTTGTGGTAATGCTCAAGGTCATCTTCAGTCCTGTTCCAGCGAATATCAGGATGCCTGCCAATAACGCCGGTTCCGGAACACGGGGCATCGATAAGGATACCGTCGAAGGCGGGCACCGTGGTGACGGTTATGTCGAGGAGGCTGGAGTGATGTATTGTAAGTGGAGGGGAAGAAAAAAGTCTATCGATGTTCTCTTGCAGTTTTTGCAACCTAAAAGGTTCTGGGTCCACTGCATGGACATGGGCTGCAATATCGGCTGTCTCCTGCAGGATATGAGATGTTTTCCCCCCGAGGCCGGCACAACCGTCGAGATACGTTCCCTTGGAAACAAAAGGGGCCAAAAGGGTTGTGGCCAGTTGGGCTGCTTGGTCTTGAATCTGAAAAAATCCCTGGTCGTAGCCCGGTAGTGCTGTTATGGACCCGGAAAAATCAGGAAGAATAATGGCATCCTCTGCATAGAGCCCAGGGTGAGCTTCAATGTTTTCCTGGGCAAGAAGATCTAAGAATTCGGTTTGGCTTGTGCGCGTTGTATTGACCCGAAGACAGAGGATCGGCTCTTCGTTATTATTTCGGCACAGTGCCGTGGTCGCTTCCTTACCAAAGTTTTTTTGCCACCGACGAGTGAGCCACTCCGGATGATTAAGGATTTCCCGCCCCTTGCTGTCAGTTTTGATCTGTAGAACAAGGTCTTCTTTTGTTCTGATTGCTTGACGGAGGATACCGTTTACAAAGCCGTGAAGGCGTTTGTGGATCTTGGCAACTTTACAGCTTTCTACCGCTTCGTTGACTGCTGCTGAAGCTGGTATTCGGCTGAGGAAAAATATCTGGTACAATCCAACTGCAAGGGCCTGATGAACAAACAAATCCATTTTTCGGATCGGTGTGCGAGAGAGAATCGTTAGTGCCCGGTCTAAAAACTGGCGCTTTCTTAAAACACCATAAGCGAGTTGCATGGTGAGATTGCGTTCATTGGAAGGGAGGTTGTACTGCTGAACCACCCGGTCAAAAACCGGTTTTACTGGAGCTTGACTTTTTGTGATTGATGAAAGGATCTTTGCTGCACAGTAGCGGGCTGATCGGGACTTTTGATTTTGCAAAATATGTAAACCTGAAGGGGTTGAGCTGAAAGGGAGTAGGATCATTCCTACGCAAAGTTGGCCTATATTAGCAAGTAATTTGGCTCTAGGCTATGCAAATTAAGATGGTTGAAGCGATTCGTAACCCTTTCTCTGATCGCCTTTCAATGGACAATTATGAGTTGGGCTGGTATGTTTAGTGCCGTCCAAATTGTTTGTTGTTTTTTTCAAGAAAACAATTTGTCTTAAGGTACTTATACCCCTCAGGTAAGCGATAGACTCCGAGGGGTACTGAACTGAGTCCCGGCTTATTTCCCGTTTACCGGGGCCGGTCCGTAAGAAAAAATATTTGAAAGCAAATATTAAATATTAATAATACATTGTTATGCTTATGAAAAACTGGATTTTGGCATTGTTGATTGGGGTCTTTTTTGCTTCAACCGCACAGGGCTATACCAGAGAAGAAGTTGTTACAAGAGGGTATTTGCAATGTGGGGTATCAACCGGTGTTCCGGGTTTTTCTTCTGTTAATGCAACAGGCCTGTGGTCGGGTTTTGATGTGGATTTTTGCAGGGCGGTCGCTGCTGCAACTCTTGGAGATGCGTCAAAAGTTGAGTTTTTGCCACTGGCCACAAATGAGGCGTATACTGCACTACTCACTGGCAAGGTCGATCTTCTTGCAAGGCAGGCTGAATGGACTTTCACCAGAGACTCTGCCTTGGCGGTGCATTTTGTAGGCGTGAGTTACTACGATAGTCAAGGGTTTTTGGTCGTAGATAAATTAGGTGCTCAATCCGTAAAAGACCTGAAAAAGGCGAAGATCTGTGTCGCCGTAGATTCTGATGAGGCGGTTCGCCTGGTTGATTATTCTGATCGATATCTGATGGAATTCAAGACGATACCATACGAATCATGGGAGCTGGCCATAAAAGGTTTAGGCAGTGCCTGTGATGTGCTCTCGCTTAAAAAATCCAGGTTGTATGGGGTGAGAATGGAGCTTAAATCGTCATCTTCCGCTGTGATTCTAGATGAAGTTATCGCAAAGGAACCACTTGGGCCGGTAGTACGCCAGGGCGATGATGTGTGGTTCAACATAGTTCGCTGGACTCTCTTTGCTCTGGTTAATGGAGAGGAACTTGGTATTGCTTCCACAAACATAGAAGAAATGAAAATCAGCAACAGTCTTGTGGTAAAAAGATTTTTTGGTCTTGATGGAAACAGTGGTAAGGGTGTTGGGCTCACAAGCGACTGGGCAGCGGAAATTATCCGTCAAGTTGGAAATTATGGTGAAATTTTCGACCGTAATCTTGGTAATGGCTCGGTACTGCATATCGATAGAGGCCTCAATACGTTATGGACTGATGGTGGGTTGCAGTATGCACCACCTCTTCGATAATCTAATTCTTTTATAGTAAGGGGGGAGTATGTGTCGTCGAAAAGGTAAATGTGCTGGCGCTATTTTAGTATTGTTCTTTTTTATCGCTACAGGTGTCCAAGCCTCTGCAACAGCGGTTGTTAGTTCTTCTGCGGTGACACCTGATCAGCCTGGAAAGTGGGACAAGGCTGGGCAGGAGATATCCGAAGCGGCAAAGGCTGTTGGCGAGGCTTCTGAGGAGAGTTGGGATAAAACCAAGAACGCTACAGAAAAGTCCTATGAAGAGATGAAGAAAAAAAGTGCGGAAGCCTGGGTGAAGACAAAAGAAAAAAGTGGCGAAATTGTAGAGAAAACCGTCGAAACAACCGAAGATGCTGCAGATAGCGCAGCGGAAAAAAGTGAGGAAGTCTGGAACAAAACAAAAGAAGAATCCGCTGAACTTGTGGATAAGGCCAAAGTCAAGGTCCATGAAATGACAGCTCCGGAAGTGGAATAATACTCCCAAAAATCGCAAAGACTAAAGGCCATCCTGTTCGTTTAAGGTTGGCCTTTAGGGTGTAGACTTTTTTTTCAGCGTCGCTAATATTTTAATCATAGCCTGCGATTCTCTGCCCCCAAGGCGTCCTCGCCTAAAACAGGACTATGGTCAAATCTGGTGTTCGAAAAATCATTCCTCAGATAGCTTAAGAACAGAATTCTACAGTGATAGGTTCAGGCCTCTTTCATTCCTATTGTACTGGTTAATTGAGATTATTGGATTTGATTGTCTGATTTTAATTTTTGTAAAATTATAGACAAATCTGCCTCGGGCATCTCATCCAATATTGCGGCTATACTATGTGCAGTATATGCCGTCGCAATAGAGGTGCCAACATAAAGACCAGGATCACCTTGAAATCCTACGGGTAATTCTGCCATTCCTGGCGCCTGAAGAGTGACGAAATCGCCATAGTTGGACTGTACCCATGGCTCACCGGTAGGTGTTAGTGCTCCGACTCCGATCACTTTTTCATACGCAGCTGGGTATACCGGGCTTCCCGTAGGTTCATTTCCAGCTGCCGCCACTAAGATTAACCCGTTCGCAGCAGCATAGTCTGTTGCTGATTCTAATAAAGCACTTGGAGTTTCAGACCCCCAACTAAGACTAATGACTCGTGCCCCCATTTCGATTGCATAATCAATCCCATTGAGTAACGTGTAGTTGGAGGTGAAACCATTGTCATCAATAGCACGGATTGACACAACCGGATTGCTTTCATTTTCTACACTTGCAATTCCTTTTGGATCAACGACACCGGCTGCAATCAGAGTCATCTGAGTCCCATGACCAAGTGCGTCTCCCCCTTCAGAATTCGGCGAAACAGCATCATATGTGCCCAACACAAAGGGACTGTTGTTATAGTCAGCCTTCAAACCGCTATCTAGTACAGCCACCACAGTATTTCCTACTGATGATTGATTATCGGTGAGTGATAAATTGAGCGACTCAGAACCTACAATTTGTCTGCTTCCATTCACCGGATACGCAAAATCGGGCTCTGCACGTTGGATTCCGGTATAATTTGAAATGGTAGCAGCGACAGTATGGATATCGGTTCCAGCGGGTAGACGAAGTTTCACAATCCCTAAAGGAAGATGCGCGTCAATAACGGTTGCTCCCAGTTGATCTAACAAAGCCTGAAAAGTTTCTTCTGTTATACTTTGTGTTAGTTGAAGTAAAAGGATGTCCTGAACATGGTAGGTCCCATTAGCATTTTTCACCACTTTCAGGTTTACATTGCTCGTGAGATTTCGGATCTGTTCCTCCTGGCCTCGGTGAAAAATCCTTATTTCTCTAAGTTGCAGTTCTCTAGAGGCTGAGTCAGTACTTTCTTGCCAAATAAGAGCATAATCGAGTGACTTAAGAAGACTCTTCATTGCGGGCCCAATTGGTCGATTATAAAAACGAGCAGTCACTCTTGGGTTTATTTGAGGATCAATGCGTACTCGAACTCCCTGATCTGACAATT
Source organism: Desulforhopalus sp. (assembly GCA_047619065.1). Taxonomy (GTDB): domain Bacteria; phylum Desulfobacterota; class Desulfobulbia; order Desulfobulbales; family Desulfocapsaceae; genus Desulforhopalus_A. Next base: position 99,878 of record JBLHNA010000015.1, on the reverse strand, counting down.
TATTTAGGATCTTAATTAACGGTTCATCGTATGACTCCAGAGTAAGCTTATCCCCAATAAGGTGTACGCTTAAATCTGTGGCCCACGTAGAGGATACATTGAATATTATGCATATCCATAATATTACAGGTAGTTTAAGTGTTTTCATTCTTTCACCAATGTACTTCAATATTACTGCTGCTAGATACAACATTGTGTCTTTAAAGAGTATATGCAAGACCACTTATACATGATTTGATTATTTATGGATGTCCGAGACTGGCCAAAACTCTTGGTCAGATATAGTGCTGTCTTCCAGTTTACCGGGGTTAGCCCGAATTTCTCATGACTTTTTGATTTGAAACTCAATTGTTTGTTTTTATAGTTTAAAAATGACTTCCTTAATTAACAGGGTGTTTTTCGTTTCAAATCAAAAAGTTCACCCTTCGGCCAACAGATTTGTCTGCAGCTGCTTCGTTACCGAGCATTTGCAGGTAGCGAAGACTCCGGTAGATTATTACAGCTTCATGCCCGGTGTCTCGACCTGCGAAAAACTTTGTTGGTGAGAAATCCGGGTTAGATTGTAAAGAAGCTGCATGTAACGGGTTTGCTGACAATGATTGAAAAAGCGTTCATTCACACTGAGTTTAAATAGTCTCCTTAAAATTTAAGGAAGAAACACCTGACGATACTGTTCCAGCCGGTAGTCAAAAGTGGAATAATCTGGATTTGCCGCTTTACGTTTCTTATAGAGGGGTGTACTACCAATGGCCCTGTTGGCGGCGTTAGACGGTGAGGTTAGTGAAACTGTAGTTATTTCTCTCTTGTTATATGAAAACGTATGTTTTCTTGGTACTGTCTCTTTGGTGCAATTGAGTTCTAATTCATTTTCTTTTAGATGTTTTCTGAAAAGGTACTCCGGTCCATTTTTTGAGTTACCTCCCGTGAAAATGATGGTAACCAGAGACGGGTGTTCTCGCAACTGGAGGAGAATGTCCCGTAAGGTAATGTCATGCATTCCGAAGTCGGAGGCGTCGATTTTGTGTCTTTTGCATGAGGCAACAATGTCGCAAATACCAATGTGCTCCCTTCGTAAAAAGTCCTTCCTTTCTTCCACCGCTTCATCAGAGTTGTCAAAGCGCAAGGAAAGCTTGAAAATTGAGTCCAGGACTGGCCAGAGCATGCCGTCACAACTGCCATAACAGAAATTCACATCTCCTTTCTTTAATTTATTTATTGAAAAACGGGGAGGTGGAAGAGTTCCGACAATGATTTTCGTTGATTCATCTGGTAAGAATATATTGTATGGATGTGGATGGAAGAATTCTTTGGCAGACATAGCACGCTGTATGATGGATAAACTTGACACAGTTCGTTGATTCTATACGTATTGTGCTTCTTATAGACCTAATTTACAACCTATCATCTCATGAAAACCGGATCTTATCTAAAAGTTATTCTTGTTTGCTGTCTCATCATTGCAACGGGTGCAGGCTATTTTGCATATCGTTATCTGGATCAGGTCAATGGGGAAATACAGAAGAAATTTAATGGCAGCAAATGGGTACTTCCTGCCATTGTCTATGCCAGGCCCCTAGAATTATATCCTGCAATGAAGCTTGATCCAAATTTGCTGGAGAAAGAACTCCAACTTGCCGACTACCGAAAAGAAACACCTGTCACAGCCCCAGGAGGATATTTTAGAGATGAAGGTTCCTTTGAAATTTATACCAGGGGGTTTCATTTCGCCAGCGGCTTTGAAAAACCCGTTACAATGCACGTCACCATAGAAGATGGTGTTGTCTCGCAGATACGTTCAGGGAACTCAGGAGAAGACCTTTTCTTTGTGCGCCTGGATCCCGCCAGAATTGGTAGTTTCCATCCACAGATTCATGAAGATCGACTTGTTCTAAAATCAGAAGAGATTCCTGAACTTCTCCGTTTGGGGTTGATTGCAGTCGAAGACAGGGCTTTCCCTTCACATTACGGCGTTTCTCCCATGGCCATAGGTCGCGCTTTTCTTGCAAATTTAAATGCAGGAAAGACTGTTCAAGGTGGCTCAACTATCACCCAACAGTTGGTGAAAAATCTTTTTCTGGATCGGCAACGGACACTTAAGAGAAAGATAAATGAGGCGTTGATGGCAATTCTTTTGGATTATCACTATTCAAAAGATGAAATCATGGCAGCTTACATTAATGAGGTGTTCCTTGGGCAGGATGGGGCAAGGGCAATACACGGATTTGGTTTGGCAAGTCAGTTTTATTTTCAAAAGGATCTTGGCGATCTCTCCGCGGGGCAGCTGGCAACGCTTATTGGAATGGTAAAAGGGGCCTCCTATTTTGATCCTAGAAGGCATCCGGAACGGGCAAAAGAGAGAAGAGATGTTGTTTTGCGTGTTTTTCACGGTGAAAGGATTATTTCGGATTCCGAATTTAAAGTAGCTCTTGCAGAACCTCTGGGCGGTGACTCAGAACAAAAAAATGGTTTCAACAGGTTTCCTGACTATCTTGATCTTGTACGGTTTCAATTACTGGATGAATACCAGAAAGAAGACCTCCAGACCAAGGGTTTACGAATACTCACCAGCTTAGATCCCCAGGTGCAATGGCGGATAGAAGATGGTCTGGAGAAGACCGTCCAGGCGCTGGAAGAAAAAAAGGATTCAAAAGGGGTAGAGGGAGCAGTTGTTATTACGAAAAGAGAGACAGGAGAGGTGCTCGGTCTCGTTGGGGGAAGGGGGAGCAGGGCTGCGAGTTTTAACAGGGCGTTAGATGCCAATCGTCCCATTGGGTCGCTGGTCAAACCTGCTGTTTATCTGACCGGATTGTCAGAAGGTTATACTCTGGCCTCACCTCTTGTCGATAGTATGATTGGCCTGCAGGAGGCTGCTGATGGTTGGAGTCCTGAAAATTATGATAAAAAAGAGCATGGGTCGGTGCCACTTTACTACGCTCTAGCAAAGTCATATAACCTTGCGACGGTGCGATTGGGGCTTGATGTTGGTCTTGAAAAAGTTATAGAGACTTTAGGGAAACTCGGATGTCAGGATAAAATTACAGCCTATCCCTCCCTGTTACTCGGCTCGATTGATATGTCTCCTCTTCAGGTAAGCCAGATGTATCAGACCATTGCCTCAGGTGGATTTTATCTGCCGCTGCGATCAATTCAGAGTGTGGTTACTCAGGATGGTGAACTTGTTACCAGGTATGGGCTTGAGATTGAACAACGCTTTTCTCCTGCACTTATGGAGTTACTGACCCATGGCTTGTCCAGGGTTATAACCGAGGGCACGGCAAGAGGTTATCCGTTTGATCCTGAAAAGTTCTACGCAGGAAAAACTGGTACAACAGACGGTCTTCGAGATAGCTGGTTTGCCGGGTTTTCAAATGAATACAGTGGTGTCGTGTGGCTTGGGCGGGATGATAACCAGCCCACGCCGTTTACCGGTAGTTCTGGTGCTCTTCGAGTTTGGGGCACTATTATGGCGTCTCTTGGGGGGGAGTCAGGTGCTCCTCAGTCCTCTTCTACCGATATTGTTTGGTCCTTGGCAGATATTCGAACCATTCAGGGCGCTGATGGGCAGAAACCTGGGACTACGCTTTTGCCGTTTATAAAAGGAACGGAGCCGCAACGACCGCTGAAACCAAGAGCAACAGGCTTACAAACCATTGAAAATGAGGCGCGAAATCTCATTAAATCAATAAACAGAATATTCCAATAAAACAAATGGCGCACGATTATGACACATTCAACGATGAGAACATTTGTCCAGGTGAGAGGTTTGTATTTTGTAATACTATTTTTTGCTGTGGTTTTTCTTCACGGGTGCGGAGGGAGACAGATGTACCCGGTAGTATACCAGCCAACACCTGAGGCAAGCTATCCTGAGCCTGATATCCCTGAAGTAAGTGTTCCGCAGCCGACATTACCACGGCGTCATACTCCAGGGCCCGCAGCCCCATTATATCGTAAAGCAAAGAGCTTTCTTGACCAAAAAGATTATCGCCAGGCAGAGCTTGCCATAGAGCGAGCGCTGCGCATCGAGCCCAAAAACGGGTACTACTGGTATACGCTGGCAGAAATAAAATATGGTGATAAACAGTATGGCAGAACAAGGCAGCTTTGCCTGAAATCAAAAAGTTTAGCGGGGGGGGATACCGAACTTATACGTCTCAATGAGCAACTTATGGCAAAGAGTAAATAGTGGTTACAAGATGGTGGTCTTCTTCATGAGTAAACTAAAAACGGGTTTGGAAATATAATGCAAAGAACAAACAGTGGTTTTCTGACTGTTGTGATGCTTGGTGCAACCGGTGCTGTGGGAAGTGAGACTGTGAATAATCTTCTGAATATGCAGGGAATGCAACGTTTGACTTTACTGGGGCGTAGACCGCTGCCAGGTTGTGAAAAAAGTTTTGTGAACCAGGAAAAAATTGATATATTTGATCCAAATTCCTACCAAAACTATTTGAGTGGCCACCAAATTGCGATTTGTACTTTGGGGGTAGGGGAACCATCCAAGATGAATAAGGACGAGTTTATCCGAATTGATAAAAATGCCGTTTTAGATTTTGCTAGGGCCTGTAAGGAGGCTGGAATCAAACATTTTCAGCTGTTGGCATCGGTTGGAATTGATCCCAGATCGAAATCTTTTTACCTGCGTATCAAAGGAGAGCTGGTGGAGGAGTTGAAGTTGTTGGAGTTTGATCGGCTGAGTGTCTTTCAACCATCAATGATACTTACACCAACAAACAGGTATGGTTTCTCCCAGGCAATGACCTTGCTGGTCTGGCCGTGGCTAAACCCGCTGTTAATATTGGGGCTCAGGAAGTATAGAGGGATACCTGTCGAACTACTTGGAAAGGCGATTGCTGCGAACATATTGACACAAAAAAATGGTGTAGAGATACTCTGTTGGGATGACTTTATCAGGCTGAGTGAGGGAGCGATTACTAGCTGAAACTGTGAGCGTATTTCTACTGGATTAAAGTAAAACTCATCCTTATCCTAACTAACATTACTGCTGAGGATACCAAATACTTACTGGACGCGTTTCTGGTTTTCCAGTAACTCTGAACTGTAAAGCTCACAGTAAGGAGCATGTAACTGCGTAAAGCGGATGAAGGTGTTTTGTTTCTCTTCTCTTTAACCAAATGACAGAGGTGTTATGATGAATATGGATGATTTACTCCAAATGGGTGCAAAGATATTTAGTGAGAGTCAGTTGAGCGGTGACGCGGGTAGTAAGCTTGATCTTGGAGCTCTTACTTCAGCTCTATCGGGTTTAACTGGAAGTGGAGAGGGTTTTGATATCGGTTCATTGCTCAGTAATCTCAACGCTGGTGGCTTAGGTGATATCGCGAAATCCTGGCTCGGCGATGGTGGCAATGAAGGAATTTCACCAGATCAGATATCAAATGCTCTGGGGTCAGACAAGATAGCCGACTTTGCCTCAAAGCTTGGTTTGAGTACAGAAGAGGCCGCAGGGGGGCTCTCTGAAGCACTTCCTCAGATTATGGATAAAGGCAGTAGTGGTGGCTCCCTCCTTGATTCCCTTGGTGGTATTGAAGGCGTTATGGGGCTTGCCGGCAAGCTGTTTGGTAAATAGACTGGTATGCTGTTCGGCTGGCTCGGAATATATTTTTCGGTTTTAATCTGGTCAGCCGTGAATCCGGTGGATTACTTTACCTGGTTTCTTGAGGTGCTTCCGGCCCTTATTGGACTTGTTCTTCTTGTTGCCAGCTACAGGAAATTTCCCCTTACCCGTCTTACCTATATCTTGATTCTTATCCACTGCATCATTTTGATGGTGGGCGGACACTACACTTATGCGCAAGTGCCCTTATTTGATTGGATAAGAGACGTATTTGAACTGGAACGAAATAATTACGACAAGGTTGGTCATTTTGCCCAAGGATTTATTCCTGCAATTCTGGCAAGAGAGATCCTTATACGGAAATCAGTGATTAGCTTTTCAGGATGGCGCAATTTTCTGATTGTCTGTTTTTGTCTGGCTTTTAGTGCTTTCTATGAGCTGATTGAATGGTGGGTCGCTGTCTCAACCGGTGAGTCGGCAGAGGCTTTTCTTGGCACTCAGGGGTACGTTTGGGATACTCAGTCAGATATGGCCCTTGCTTTATTGGGCGCCATAGTTGCATTGCTTATTCTTGGAAGATACCATGACAAACAGCTTGCCCCGTTCACGAAAGAAGAAGCATACTCCCGGCACATTTGTTGATACGTCAAAAGGCATTTGACTCTGATGCCGAAAGTGAAGCAGAGGCCTGGCTCGCAGCATAACCCCACGTTACAGGCCTCTTGTCTAAAATGTATTATAGGCCTACTGATTCTCAGTTGCAGGGCTTTCCTTCTTTATTTTATCTGGCGGGATGACGATGACATTTTCATTAATGTCTTGGTCGATTTCCGCCTGCTCATAGAGCAACATTGCCGGACCAGATCTTCTTTCTGAGTCGTCAACTGTTGTCCTCTGGTAGATTGGGACTTTTTGTTGATTCCCCGCACAACCGGCGAAAAAAAGACAGAGAATAAGGCAGGGTAATATTGGTTTTCTCATAATGTTATCCGGGCCACCGGGCCAGTTGAGTGCTGTTCTTTAGTACCTTACTCCAGAATATATGTCATAAAGAACAATATTGCTGGAGAGTCATTTGCAATTAGGTGATTAACGTAACTAGCAGATAGTGATCACAGAGAGATTTTTGTGGTAATTATCCTGGTATATTAGCCGTTTACCTGGGTTATTTATTCTGAGCAAGAAAAATATTTGACAGCTGGTCAGAGGTAATCAAAACATAAATCGAAGCCGGTTTCGCATCCTCTTCTACTTTTTGCTCTTCGCCTTCTTTGGGTTTTTCTGATGGCCTAATGGGCTGATCGCTTGAGAATTTGACCGTTGCAAGTATCTCTGAATCAGCTGATTTAGCCATGTCGAACAACTCTTGCGAGAGAACACCTTCTTTACCAAAAGCCCAATATATCAGTTTGTCATGGGCCATTTTGGTCGGTTCTTCAAACTGCATCATCAGCTCTCCAACCATATTTTTCATGTCCTGCTGGGAAGCTGTAGGGTTTTCTTGGTACATACCGATAATTATATCACTTGCTTTGCTGGCAATGATAAAGATACCGTTGTCTTCAAATTTGTAACTTCCATTTATAGTTTTTTCTATCGCATTCTTTTTGGCAGTGTCTTTCTGTTGTTCCGTCAGTGTTTGACCAAGAAAGTAATCGCCGAACCCTAGTTTCAGCTCTGAGATTTGGCCGGCAAGGCGCTTCATTGCGGTGGTTCCATCTTCGGCCAGTAATTGGCTGGCAGGAGTCAGGGTGATGAGTAGACACAGTAGCAACAGATACACGTTTTTCATAGTCTTGTTTTAAACCTTAACTAGAATAAAACCACCCCGCCACGATGAGTGGCGGGGCGGTTGTTTGAGCAAAAGATCATACAGTGAAAAGTACGCTAATTATAGCGACTTATTGCTTGTAACGATCCTTTTCTTCGGCCTTGATGTCCTTCATTAAATCGGCGTCAAAACCTTCTTTGTACCAAGCATGTTCTGGTCTGGCAAGAATTGCTCCTACTTCCTTTTCATACTTCTCAGTCATACCTTTCTTTTCTGCAAGATGCATAAGTTCAGGGATGAATTTGAAGTAGAAGTTATGGGCGACGTCATACATACCATGCCAATGGGTGTAGTCAGGTCCCTGCATGGCGGCACCGTGACGAGCACGACGACCTTCATGATGCCAGAGTTCCCACCAGTGCCATCCGAGTTCGGTATGGAAAGTAGAACCATGAATTAAACCATCTTTCATAGCCATGGTGTAAAGCTTCTTGGTTGGTTTTGCAAATTTCTCGTTATAAGTAACAACGAGAGAGTCAAACTGCTTGTAGAAGCTATTTACCTTCTGCTCGCCGTGACATTGTTTACAGACACCTTTCATATTATTACGACGGCCTTCCCAGGAAACGACTTCAACGGCTTCTTTTTCTACAGGTACCTTCTTCCAAACGCCATCAACGAGCTTGAATTCTTTGTACTTGATTTCAGAACCTGCCTGAGGTGGAATGTCACCAGGAATATCTTTCTGCGTACCATCAGCAAAGATTACCCTGTTCAGCTTAGAGGAAACCTTAGGTCTGAGGGTCCAGGAAATTCTATCACCAACATTATGGGTGTTTTGAACAACGGAGCCATCAGATTTCTGATAGGAACCAATGTGACAGGTGGCACAGGTTGGGGCAGTGTAATAATCTTTGCCAAGTACCCATTTGCCAGCTTTCATGATATTCATGCCGTTCATGCCATGCTCACGGGATGCGGAGTTGTACGCAATACCATGCTTGGACTCGTTGTAGATCTCCATTTGTGGATGATCTGGTCCAAGGTGACATTTTCCACAGTTCTCTGGTTGACGGGCGGTAGATGCGCGGAAACTATGCTTTCCGTGACATGCATTACAAGCGCCTTTGGTGCCATCAGGGTTCAAACGGCCAACACCAGAGTTGGGGTAAGTCATTGGGTCAAGCATAACAGCGCCATGCTCGTTTTTGAGTGTTTTACCATCAGCTCCGACTTGTGCTTTGAGCTGAGAGCCGTGACATTGCCAGCAACCATTGACAGCATCAGCTTTATCTTCCATGGAACAGATAACTTCACCAACAACGTTGTCAAGTGAAGCCATAATCATGCCAGCTGCAGCGTGATGTGAGTTCTGTTGTTCTTTTACTTCTCTCTCATGACAGTAACCACAGTCTTTTGGGGTCTGGATAGACTTAATAAAGGCGCCTTCATGGGTGTAACCCAACATGTCACCTTCATCAGCAGCATGACAGGTGTAACAGGCTACCGAACCATCCTGAGCTGCAGCATGGGGAGAGTTTTTCCACTGCTGAACGAGTGAATTGTTCTCTTTTAAATGGCAATTAATGCACTTTACATTAATTTCCTTGTTCTTCTCATTTGACACATCCATGGATAGCTTGGTCGTTGCAAAAGCAGAACCAGCGATAAAACATCCAATGAATGCGAGTGAGAGCACCTTACGCCAATGTTGCATTCTATTCCCTCCAATTTGATTAAAAGTTAAAAACCGCCTTGCCGGTGAGTCCGGCCCTTCGTTTCGTTTCATATCCCTCCTTTGTTGACTTGTTGTAGAAAAGTATTTCAACCAAGACATAATTAAAAATATCAGTTACTTGATTCCTCGCTTACCCACAAAGGAAATATCTTACTCAACACAAAGAGAATTATAAGTGGAGCAACCATAACGATAATCGCCATGATGATTCCTTCCCGCCCTTCCCAGGTAGGGAAAAATGAGACCTGTCCCCTCGTGGAGTTAGACATCAACTGGCCCCCTATGACGACATTCCAGCGCATGAGCAGAACCTGGAGCAGGATCATCAGGGAGACGATAGGGGCAAAAAAGAGGACGAGTTTATCCTTGAACTTAATGAGGCAGAGGAAGCCGAGTAAAAATAATGGAATAATGGAAAACACTTTAACTTGGAGTAGCCAATACGTTGTGTTGAGCGGTCCCCAGAGTAAATTTTCAAGTACATGCCAGTGATGCGTCGACATATAAAAATGAGTGAAAATTTCAAGCATCTCAAAAACAAAGTCGAGAATGAAAAATCCCCATAAAAACTTCAGAGATGTTCGTACGCAGGTTACGTCAATTGGTTTACCTGTGACCTTTTTGATGAGGATATAACTAAATATGATTCCTGCAATACCGGATACGCATGCCGAAAGAAGAAAAATCACCGGCATAAGAGGAGTTGCCCATAAGGGGTTTGCCTTGATGCCGCCAAAAATAAAACCCACATAGCCATGGAGGATACAGGCCATGGGGATACCAATACCTGCTAGAAAACTAATTATTTTATGGTCAAGTTTCAGCGATTCATCGGAGAGATTGTCGTTGTAAAACGCGAGGAAAGCATAGAGCTTTCGCATGGGGCCTGTTGCGTTTTGCCACAAGCCCACCATGGTTGGCCGATAGATAAACAGAATTTCATGTATAAGGAGAATGAAATATGCTGAATATATGTAGCCAAACCCGGCCATTGCAGAGGTCGGGTTTGGGGTTAAGAACATATTAACACTTCTCTCAGGATGACCAAGATGCAGAAGCAGTGGCCAGGTCGCACAGCAGAGAAATGCCAGGGCAAAGACCAAAGAGTATCTGGAAATTGGTCGTAACTCTTTTATTCCGAAGACATGGTACAGTGAGGAGACGATGAAGGCTCCTGCAACAATCCCGGTAATATATGGATAGAGTACAATCATGAGTCCCCAGTGAACGTGGAAGTCATTGGGAAACACATAGTTGGTCAGGGCGGAAATTGTATCGCCGTGTTGAAGAACAGCACTCATTAGACCACCTCCCTTCTTAAGCCGACGTAGTGCAGTGCCGGTTTATTGCCCATATCGGGTTTGAGCACTGAAATCACATGGGGTTCATGCAAAATCTTCCAGACTTCAGAATTTTTGTCGTTGAGGTCGCCAAACTTACGGGCGTGCACAGGACAGACACTCACACAGGCTGGGAGCAGACCTTTTCGTACTCTGTGGTAGCACCAGGTACACTTCTCAGCGGTATGGGTTTTTGGATTGATAAAGCGTACTGAGTATGGGCAGGCCTGGATACAGTATGAACATCCGACACATCGATCCTTATCTATAAGGACAAATCCATCCTCAGTTTTATAGGTGGCCCCGACCGGGCAGACCTGGACACAAGAGGGCTTTTCACACATGTTGCAGAGTTTAGGGACAAAGAAGGTATCCCTTGTTGGATTGGGTAGTCCTGATCGAGGCGTGGTGTAGCCGCCGAGACCGCCGTCGGGTGAGTCAACATAGACATTGTCGTGATCATCAATGACATATCGTTCAACCCAGGTGCGGTAATTTCCATCGGGGACATCATATTCGGCTTTATCAGCAATACAACAGGAACCGCAGCCTATACACGCTGTGATGTCGACCACGAAGGCAAATCTTTTTTTAGTAAATACAGACTCTTCTGCACGCATTCCAGGGATCTGTTCTGCAATCTCTGTCGCGTTTGCAGGAAGTACCAGAAGCAGTGAGCCAGCGATAGTGCCGCCCAGGACTTTCTTGATAAAACCTCTTCTATCCTGTTGGATTTCTTTTTGTAATTCGTCTCGTGTCATTTCTGCTTGGCCTCCGCTATACCCATCATTTCTTTTGCCTGATTAACCCAGAGAAGTGGGTCGTGAACCATATGACACTGATTGCAGTTATGGGTAATTCGAACCTTTTTCTGCTCAAGATGTTCTGGCATTCCAATCACTTTGATTGATTCCCGTGGCCTTGCCTGGATGATTTTGTTGTGACATCGCAGGCAGAGTTGAGTGATTTCCTTATCACGCTTGACCGGGAGTGTACCTATTTTCTGGCCTTCCTTTATGTGATTGCCATAGGGTCCGTGACAGATCTCACAAGAAACGGTTTTATGGACACCTTTTTTGTGGATTTTTCGAATAGGTTTGTGGCATTCGAAACAGGCCTCGTTGGATTGCAGTTTGATGGCAACAGCTCTCTGATCTTCGATATCAGTCCCGCGATAGTGACCATACTGGCCCATGCTCTCGGGGATAAAAAACTGCCGGCCAAAAAATGCGGCAACTCCAAAGACCACAAACGCGATAATCAGTTTGATGAGGTGGGAGTTGTATTTGGATTTCGACTCCTTGTGCACGTAATGCCTCCTTGTAAATTTTATTCTCTGGTGACTAGTTGTTAGAGAACGACTCGTTAAAGTATTATCACTGTGTAATGCACTAAGCAAAATTGGGTCCAGTTGAACACTAATGTTATTCCAAGTGGTTATAAGTACGGTATAATTGAGAGGTTACCGGGAGGTAACACGGGGAATGGTGTTTTGTTACCTTTAGGTAACGTCCGAAAGAAGGCTAAACGCCTGATAAAAAGTCTGCAAAAGACGACTGGTCTCTTTTGCATATTGCAAGTGATGTATTACGAATGCATGAATGGAGAAATTGAATCAAACTATTTAAGTCGAGCTGAATATCGGATTCTCTTAAGTTGTAACATGCTGAGATTGAGGAGTGCTCAAACAGATACGATGGTGCATTTCTTTCAAGAGGTGGGGCATATTATAAATGTGATGAGAACATATAAAAAAGCCCTGGAGGGTCCGAAAAATATCTCTCTTATATTCCTTGTCTCAGAAATCAGGGTCTTATGGCATTGTTGAGGGCTAATTCTGGTGAATGTTACCCTGTGAAGAGTGGTAGTTTGATACCAAAGAGTCTCAAGATGGTTTACGAAAACCAAATGGTTTAGGCAGTTTTTCTCCCAAGGCCATTCGGTCTGCTTCATCTTCTGTGTTGAGATAGGTTACGCCGACGTTGAGGACTTTTTCATCCTTGTTTATTCGATCAATGATTGTTTCCATCTCTTCTGAGCTTTTTGTATCAAGGACCGCAACAATATTGGCCTTTTCGTCAGCTCCGTGAACCTCTACTCCCGGAATTTCTTTGAGCTGAGAGAGGACGTCGTCCAAATTCTCTGGTGTACTGGTGATGATGATTCCACTAATCGGCATGAATTGCGCTCCAAAAGTATATTAAGTTTATATAAACAAAGCCGGCACTTCTGCCGGCTTTGATCTGTTCGTACTCTTCAGCCATAGGGTATGGAGTAGAGTTTGAAATGCAACCACGACGTCTCCTCAAGAACTGATTATACTTGACGTCGTGGTTTCTAGTGCGTTATTTCCTGTTTTCTAGGGGTGAACCCGAATTTCTCATCAATAAAGTTTTTCGTAGGTCAAGACACAAGGCACGCTGCTGTAATAAACTACTGCAAGTGGCTTGTAACGCAGACGTTGCGGAAAAATCTATTGACCCGAAGGGTGAATTTTTTGATTTAAAATGAAAAACACCCTGGTTTTTAATCAAATTATTATTTACGAGTAATATCATAAGGTTGAGCTTTAAATTAAAAAAAATCATGAGAATTTCGGGTTAAACAATATATGGCCGTAGTGGTTGAGGACCGGATACCCTTTTAATCTGTACAGCACAGATTTTAAATTCAGGCTCTTTTGAACCCGGATCAATGGCATCTTTAGTTACCTTATTGATCATGCGATCCTTGTGCTGATCATGCCAGTAGGCAAAGACCATTCCTTCAATCGGCCCTTCATATACCTTTGCGGGGAGCAGGTTTACACCTCTTCTGGATTTTACTTCCACCATATCTCCGGGCTTAATTCCAAGTCGCTCGGCATCTTTGGGGTTGACTTCCACGTAAGCGTAAGGATTGGCCCGAAGCAACTCAGGAATTCTTCCGGTCATGGACATGGTGTGCCAGTGATCAATGATTCTTCCCGTAGAGAGATAGAATGGGTATTCCGCATCAGGAATCTCATCCGGATCTGCCTGATCCCGGTGCCAGATCCAAAGAGTGCGGTCCGGATGGGCAGGGCCATAGAACTGGTAGGGAAGATCGTTCTTGGATTCGCTGTCCGCCATTGGATCACGACCTTTGACAAACTTCTTCACTGTTCCACCAGTTAAGGCAAATTCAGTGGTTGGTGCTGGCCATTGTACACCATCCGCCATAGATTCTAAGACTTCATAGGTAGCTCCACGAAGATCGTTATCACGGTGGGCGGTCAGTTTCTGGGTGTATTCATCCCAGATTGCTTTTGGAAGAGCGTAGCCTTCCTCTAGTCCTTCAAAGGGTTTGATACACTGGCTGATGACTGGATCATTCATCTTTTCTGCTAGTTTTCTTGCCCATTCTCTGATAATCCATACCTCAGGTTTGGCCTCACCTGGGGCGTCGATCGCCTTTTTGGTGATCTGCGAGCGACGCTCGGTACAGCCGTAGACTCCGGTCTTTTCAAAGTGAAAGGCGGTGGGGAGTACAAGGTTGGATTTTTGAGTTGTCAGGGTTTGGAAAATATCGGTTGTGACCATAAACACATCTTCCCGGTCCATTCCCTTATTGTAGAGATTACAGTTAGGAAGGCTCTGTACGGGGCTCGTGCAGTTAATCCAGATTGCTTTGACCTTTGCTTCGTTGATGGCAGAAAACATGGCCATGGTATGAAGGCCGGGCTTTGGTGGAATTCGACCGGCTGGAACACCCCAGGCTGCTTCAACCTGGTTACGTAGTTTTTCTTTTTTTACGAGTCTGTGACCAGGTAAAATATGACAGAGTCCACCACCTTCTCGCACACCACCACAGGCATTGGGTTGTCCTGTGAGTGAGAGGCTGTCAGCACCGTCTTTTAATAGCTGGCCTGTAAGAATATGGAGATTATTTACAAGATTATTAGCCCAGACCCCTTGCTTGCGCTGGTTAAGCCCCATACACCAGAGACTGACAGTGCCTTTAGAGGTCGCAAACCAGCGTGCGATAGTACGAACATCTTCGGCTGTAAAGGTATCCCCGCAGGTCTTTGCTACCGATTCGGGAGTGTATTGGGCCACATGGGCCTTGAAATCGTCAAAGGATGTGGCCTCTGCTTTACCTTTTCTAAAGGTTGTGTAATTCTTAAGGAACTCTTCGTCGTACAGCTTTTCTTCAATGATAACGTGGGCCATTGCATTAAGAAGGCCGAGATCGGTACCCGGTTTGAACTGTAGGTGCTTATCCGCTATTCGTGAAGTCTGGGAGATGCGTGGATCAATGTTGATAACCTTTACGGTGTCGGGGTTATCAAGCTTGCGGCGCATGATACGTCTAAAGAGGACGGGATGGGCCTCGGCTGTGTTTGAACCAATGATGAAAAAGCAGTGTGCTTTTTCAAGATCAGAATAACCGCCAATAGGTTCATCGGCACCAAAGGAGCTGAGGTAACCACCAACGGCGGAAGCCATGCAGAGACGGGGGTTGCCTTCAACATTATTTGATTGCAGGCCACCGCGCATGATCTTTTGAAAGAAATAGGTCTCTTCTGTAAGAGCCTGGCCTGAACCGTAATAGGCAACAGCTTCTCCACCGCCTTCTTTGTGGGCTTTCGCAAATTCTGTTGCTGCGATATCAAGGGCCTTGTCCCAGGAAATTTCCTGGAACTTGTCGGTCTTTTTCTTACGGTAGAGAGGTTTGGTCAGTCGATCTGGGTGACGCATGCATTTCCAGAAATGCATACCTTTCATACATACATAACCATAGTTTGTACGGGAGTCTGCTACTCCACGAATACCCATGGGATTGCCGTCTTTTACTCCAAGTTCAACCCGGCAACCAACACCACAAAGTCTACAACTCCCGCGATGCCAGACTATACCTTCATTGGCGCGAGCTATGTTGAGGTTGTCGATGGGCAGACTCATGCCCACATAGGACGCAGCTGACAGAGCAGCTGCTTTTTTGATAAAGTCTCGTCTTGTTTGTGCCATTACTTTCTCCTTTATATCTAACCCCGGTAAACGGGACATAAGCCAGGATCAGTACCTTGTAAGGTACTCATAGTCCTGTAATTATTTTTTGGCTTTGAATACGTGGGGAACATGACAATCCCAGCAAGCTTTATCTTTGGAGCATTTCTCCAGTTGGTCCATGTGACAGACTGCGCAATCAGCCTTTGTGGGGGTGACTTTAAAGGTTTCGCCGGTTCCATGGCATTGATAACATTTAACCATGGCTATTCCGTGGGATGAATCAAACCACTGTTTTTCTATCTCCGGTGTGGCTTCTTTATGGCAATCAGAACATGAAATATACATTTCCTGTTCTGAAAGTTCTGGATGTACTGCTTTTTCACTATTGTCTGCCATAACAGCCGCAGACATAAACAGTAATGCCATCACCGACAGTGTTACACTGATCCAGCGAATTCCTCTTAGTCGTTTCACCCTTTACCTCCTGATTTAGTTTTTGATCTTTGAAAGAATTGTACGTGTTGTTATATGAATTTTTCTTTAAAAAATGTTTACTTGTGCAAATAAACTTAGCAAAATTTATGCCATGGTATTTGTTCTATAATTTTAGAATTATATATCATGACGGCTGGTTGTTTGTTACCACCCGGTTACGAGTTTCGATCCAGGTGTTACCAAATGGTAGCGTTGTCAGTGCCGATCTGAGCGCAGTCGAGGTGGGTAAAAAAAGAAAAGGATTGAAGTTGAGATTATTTTATGGTGCAGTTTGGGGACTTTGCTCCCGTGGTGCAACTCCTTTTTGCAGTATTGATTGAGGTGGAGCGGAAATTGCGACGCTTTTCTTTATAGTTACTTGATGGTGTATATTGCGTAGACGTTAGCATATATACGAAATACTCAATGTCTAAGGGATGATTTATGGCACGTCTGTTTACAAATACTGTCTCGCTTCGTACAAAGTTTATCATTTTTATCGGTGCAATCATTTCTGCATTTTATTTCTATATGCTCCATCGAACGGCTGTTTTTGATCAGGCAATGATATTAAAGCAGGCAGAACAACAGGCTCGAATGCTCTATCAACAAATCCTTTTGACGCGGCAATGGGCTTCAGACCATAATGGTCTCTTTATTCTAAAGCGTAAGGGGATTGAAGCGAATCCATATCTTGATCTTCCTACTGTAACTGATATGGATGGCCAGACTTATTATATGCGCAATCCTGCAATGATCACAAGGGAGCTTTCCGCCTACGCTAAAAGAGACGGGTTAGGTTATTTCAGGGTTACAAGTCTTCGGCCAGTGAATCCAAACAATGAGCCTGATGAATTTGAAAGGATGGCTCTTCACCAGTTCAATGAAGGTAAGAAAGAGGTTGTCAGTACCAAAGTATCTGAGGAGGGAAGGGTAGTACGCTTTATCTCACCCCTTACGGTGACCTCATCCTGCCTGACCTGCCATGCGAGACATGGGTATGTGGAAGGAGATATCCGGGGCGGACTGTCTATTACTATCCCTATTGATTGGGCCCATGAATTGATAGAACGTAATATCCATTCCCTTATTTTTACAGGGATTGCCAGCATTCTCTTTGTAACTGCGGCCCTCTTTTTAATGTTTGAATCGCTGATTGTCCATCGCATACATAGATTATCCGAGGCGATGGAAAAATTTCCTGAAGATTTACCGGATCAGAAGCTGCTTCCGTCGGTTTTTAACGATGAATTGGATGTGGTGAGTGAAAATTTTATTGTTTTTTGTGATCGTTTGAAAAAATCACAGAGCGATCTGTTGAAGACAAAGGCTCTTTCGTATCAAAATGAAAAAATGTCTTCCCTTGGTATTCTGTCAGCCGGAATTGCCCATGAGGTGAATAACCCGCTTGGCGGGATGTTGAACTGCGTGAAATCAATGCGGGAAAATCCAGAGGATACGGAGTTGACGGAGCGTTATCTACCTCTACTCGATAAAGGGCTCAGGCAAATTGAGACGGTTATGCGCCAGCTCCTTAATTTTGGTAGAACGGAGCCCTTAAATAGTAGTAACGTTGATCTTAGACTTCTTTTTGAAGAGTGTATTGTGCTGCTCTCATACAAACTGAGTAACATAGAGTTAATAACTGATATTGCTATTGAAAAACATTATTTTCTTGATACCGAGGCCTGCAAACAGATCATTATAAATGTTGGTCTTAACGCCATTCAGGCGATGTCAGGTGGTGGGAAGTTGAGCATTAGTTGCTTTGAGCTTGGAGGGGAACTGGTGATGCTGTTTAAAGACACTGGTTCGGGAATCGCTAAGGAAAATATACCACATATTTTCGATCCTTTTTTCACAACAAAAGATGTGGGAGAGGGCACTGGACTTGGTCTTGCGGTGACCTATTCTCTGGTGCAACGGATGAACGGCAGGATCATTGTAGATAGTGAAATTGGTCAAGGGACGACCTTTAAGATTCTGATCCCAGCTGATCGCTCGTGAAAATACAATCACGGACGCAGAACAACCTTTATAAGAGACGACAATGCCAAGAATTCTTCTAGCTGAAGATGATGAAATAATGCGCATCTCAGTGAGCGACAGCCTGAAAAAACAAGGCTGGCAGGTTGAGGAAGCCAAAGACGGTCTGCAGGCACTCGCTCTTTTTGAGCGCCATCAATACAATCTGATTATCTCTGATATTCGCATGCCTGGTATGGATGGTCTGACGTTGCTTAAAAAAATTAGGCAACAGAGTCCAGATACAGCCATAGTAATAATGACCGCCTATGGTTCTGTGGATGCCGCTATAGATTGTCTGCGTCAAGGGGCCACGGATTATGTGCTGAAGCCCTTTGACATGGATGATCTGATAATCCGAATTTCACGCATTTTGGAAACCCAGGAGGTCATGGTAAAATGTGAGGTCTTGCAGGCTGTCTGTGAGCAAGACCATGATTACACCCTCTATGGTTCGAGTCCAGAGATGCAGAAGGTGTATGCGCGCATTGAGCAGGCGGCTCCAAGTCGTAGTACCATTTTGATCACCGGTGAGTCCGGAACAGGAAAAGAACTGGCGGCCAGATCAATCCACAAGGCCAGTGAAAGACGTAAAAAGCCATTTGTCTCCATTAATTGTGCAGCTATCCCTGAAGGTTTGATGGAATCTGAGTTTTTTGGCCATGAACGTGGAGCCTTTACCGGTGCTGATCATAGTAGAAAAGGCAAGTTCGAGTTGGCCGATCAAGGGACTCTGTTGCTGGATGAATTAGGTGATCTACCTGGCCCCCTGCAGGCTAAGCTTCTTCGGGTCTTGCAAGAGAGTAAACTTGAAAGAGTTGGAGGGTCAAAGACTATCTCAGTTGATGTTCGGATACTCGCCTGTACTTCTAGAGACCTGCAAAAAGAAGTTGAAGAGGGGCGGTTTCGTCAGGATCTCCTGTATCGCCTGCAGGTTATTCCTTTAAAAATGCCGCCCTTAAGGGCACATAAAGAGGACATTGATGAACTGTGTCATGTCTTTCTTCGTGAGTTTAATCGCCTTCATGGCAAGAATGTGGAGATAACCCAAGAGGCGATAACAGCTCTTAAATATTACGATTTTCCTGGCAATGCAAGGGAATTGAAAAATCTCATTGAACGAGCTTTTGTGCTTTGTGGGGGAGCAGAAATTGGTCCCAACGACTTTCCTTCAGAGCTTAATTGCCAGATTCAGGCTGAACCATCTACTTTTAATCTTTCTGAACAGCTTGCTGTAACTGAGAAAAAATGTCTACAAAAAGCCCTTCTTCACTGCGCCGACAATAGAACAGAGGCTGCAAAGATCCTGGGTATAAGCAGGAAAAATCTTTGGGAAAAAATGAAGATCCATTGGCTGCTTTAATGTAGTTTAGCCCGCATTTCTCATCAGCCGAGGTAGTCGTGTAGGCGAGAATTGAGACAGTAAGTCATAATTGCTTATACTTGCTGTCTCAGTGACGCTGCATACGCGGCTGGATCGACTGACCTTTGGTGAACATTGTGTAAAATTTGCTAAAGGCAAAAATACTTCAAGGTGCAGCTCGAATCCTACAGTAATGCCAAAGTGACACAATGTTCATGAGAAATTCCGTTTAGCGGCTCGCTGTAACAAGCCGCTAAACTTGAAGGTGTGAGGGGAAATGTTACTTAAAGGTTGGTAAAGGTCTCGAAAAGTTCAGAATCCTGCTCAATTTTCTTCCTGTTTCCAATGATTGCCCGGTGACTTTTGGGTGTCATCTCAGCAAAGTTGTCGGCGAATGCGCGGAGATCTTCCGGTTTGCTGGCGATGATCTCTTCTATTCGTTGCTGTTTAAATTCCGGTGTAATACCGTTAAGATATTCATTTCTTGCGGTGGCTCCTCTGCCCGCTGTACTATGGAGGGGGTCAAAATTGCCATAGGTACCGGTGATGAGTTGATCCATCACTTTTTTCGGCAGGTCGAGTCCGGCAACCACGTCAGGAATTGCATTGTAGGCATCGTAGGTTTTTTTCACTTGCGGATCACGATAGCTGACAAAGGCGAGATTACCACTGATTTGACCAAACTGGATAAAACAGCCGTAGGCGCCTCCCATTTGTCGCACGGTATTCCAGAGATAATCGCGGCTGAGGTAGGTCTTGAGCACCTCAAAATGGCCATTGTATCCGGCTCCATCTTTAAAGAGATTTCCCCCTTGGACGGCATAGACAACTTCTGCTGCGGTGATGAAAGCCTCATGGTCTTTGATGTTGAGAACCGGTACGCCGTTTTTCGCAATGTCCTGATCTCCAAGGCTCTCAACCATACTGCCTCCTAGTCTGGCGAATTGATCGAGCTCTCTGCGGTCTGCAGTATTTGCAAGGATGAGATTCTTTTTGTTAAAGAGAAGAGTGGCTGTTTTTTGCAGGCTGTTTAAAAAGCTTTCTTCTTTTTTATCGTAGTTGAGTGCCAGATCTTTTAAGGCTAGATAGGAAGTAACTCCAGAGAAAACTTCGTTATATTTGCCCGCATCGCTCAGATGAGCAAACACCCTTGACGTTGGAAGTGAGTAGCCTTCACTCTGGACAGAGTGTTCCGCCCAGGCATATTCCCTTGCCACGATTTCTTTAATCCGCCCTCTATCAGCGAAAGAAACAGAAGAGAATATCTCGGCAACAAGAGCCATGGATCTTTCGAGGTAATCTGGTAACGATTTTAAGTGAATCCAGAAAACGGGTCGGGTTGTTTCCCCATTTGATTTTTTAGTATAGCTGGTGAGTGAGTATGATAGTGAGCCTGTACAGGTGGCGACCTCTTTGGCGAATTGTTGAAAATTGAGTCGTTTTGTACCTATCTCGGTAATGATGGTTCCAAAAATATCAAGGAACGGTAATTCTTCGACGGGTAAACTGTTAATATCAAAGCCGATATCAATATAACTAATATGGTTTGTCGGCAACTCACTAACAAGAACCTGTTGATTGAACATCTCTGTTGGCACCACCGAGTGAAACTTGATGTCGCTTGTAAGGTCACTAAGAGAGAGTTGTGGCAAAAGAGAGAGAGTTTCCACGCTGTTTGGCTCAAGTTGCTGGGCCATCAATTCCTGTGTTCTGGCAATTCTTTCCTGTTTTGTCTCTGGTGAGGCAGAGCTGTTGGCTGCAATCAGTCTCTCCTGTTCTGCCTTTTGGCTCTCTGCCTGTTTACCTGTGTCTGGCGTAAGTGTTACTGTCACCCTGGATGGGTTGTCGAGGAGGTATTTCTTTATTAACTCCTCAAAGTACCCTTCGTTGAGCGCCTTATGGCGTAGAGAGGTAATCAAATCTTCACTGCTGAGATATTCCAGTGGGTCGGTGCCGTATTTCATGGCAGTCATGGATTTTCCGATGAGATCCAGTCCACGTTGGGCTTTGGAAGCCTCTTCTCTAAAACTGAATTCAAACTTGTTGAGTTCAGAAAGGATTAAATCCGAATCAAGCCCATTGGTTACCATTTCACTTAAGGACTCATTGTACAGTTTTAAAAATGTATCTCTGTGCTCTGCTTTACTTCCAACAAGGTAGGTGAGCATCAGGGTTCTGTACGATGATGTGGCAAGATAAAGGCCGCCAAAATCTTTGCATAAGCCGCTTGAGACAATACTGTTTTTAAGTGGAGATGCGTCGGAGTTAAAGAGGATATTTGCAATGATCTGAAACGCGGTATTCTCTTCTCTTTTTGCGACAGTTGAGATATTTGTACCCACAGCAAGGAAGGTTTTTTCCGTGAGATCCTCGGAGTCCACAGCGTAGCAGTCTGAGATGAATACCGGCTCTGTTGGCAGTGTACCGTCTGTTATGGTGGCCTTTGGAACGGCCTCCTGATAACTGGCGAAAAATTTCGACTGGAGAAACTCAAGTTCATCTTCTAAGGGGGCGTCACCATAGAGAAAAAACATGCCATTAGAGGGGTGGTAATGGTTTTGGTGAAACGCGCAAAACTCTTCGTAGCTGAGATCAGGAATGTTTTTAGGATCTCCACCCGATTCATGGGCATAGGTGGATCCGGGCATAAGGCCAGCGTACACGTGGTGGAAGATGTAGCGGATTGGGTCTGAAAATGCACCTTTCATCTCGTTATACACAACACCCTGATATTCAAGTTGGGACTCATCAGTCTCCTGATGGAAATGCCAGCCTTCCTGTTCAAAGGTTGAACGCTCAAGGAGGGGGTTAAATACAACATCACAATACACATCCATGATGTTGAAGTACTCTTTCAGGTTTCTTGTGGCAAAGGGATAATAGGTTATATCTCCACCGGTCATGGCGTTAAGAAAGGTTGTCAGGCCACCTTTATTAATCTCGCCAAAGACATCTTTGATCGGATATTTTTTAGAGCCCATCAAAACAGAGTGCTCAAGTATATGGGCAACCCCTGTCGAGTCGGTTGGAATGGTGTTAAACGCCGCCGAAAAGGTTTTATTGCTGTCGCTGTTTTTAATTGCGAGAAGTGGGCATTTGAGGAGCTGATGCTCAAAGAGGTATACGTCAGAATCTATTTCTTTTAGATACTTGTGAACCTTGAGAGTGAAACCTGAGTACGCTAAGCCTTGGGTGAAAGTCATAAAATTCCTTCTAATATAGGGTTCGTGGCTAAAATGTTTTTTCTGAATCAAGAAGCAGGGTAACGGGCCCATCGTTGATGAGCTCAACCTGCATATCCGCCTGGAAGGTGCCTGTGGCAACACGTATTCCTTTGTCTCTTATTTCCTGAACAAATTGTTGGTAATAGGGCTCTGCAATTAAAGGAGGTGCAGCAGCTGAAAAACCGGGCCTTCTCCCTTTTCGGCAATCCCCGTAAAGGGTGAATTGAGAGATTATAAGCATTTCGCCTTTAATGTCTGTAAGGGATCTGTTCATTTTTCCATCATCATCTTCAAAGATGCGTAAATGCACGATTTTTTCCGCAAGCCATTGAAGATCTTTAATGCTATCCGCAGTCTGGATACCAACAAATACAACAAGACCTTTGCCTATGGCGCCTTTAATTGTATCATCTATTGTAACTTTAGCTCGGCTCACTCTCTGGACTACTGTTCTCATTTTTTCTTTTTCCAGTACGGTGTTATATTACTCCATAATATAGAAATGGTTCTTCTAGCCCTGGTATACGGGAAATAAGCCGGGACTCAGTTCAGTACCCCCTTGAGGGGTATAAGTACCTTGAGACAAATTATTTTTTAGAAAAGAACAAGAAAACAATTTGTAAGGTACTAATAAACAGAAACTATTTCAAATTACTCTTTTCTGGTGGTATACTTTTCGTATATCTATTTAATAACTCTAATCTAAATGTGATCTATACTCTGCAGGAGTTTCTATGATTAAACAACTTCAAAACCTCATAGTTCAGCTCTCAGAAGAGCTCCCTGGGATACTTGCCGCTGCGGTTGTGACGGTAGAGGACGGGATGTCCATTGCTGAGGTAAGCCGCCGTGATGACATTGAACCGGCTGTGGCTGCTGCCTATCTCGCATCTATAGTAAAATCGAATGCAAAGGCTATTAATTTGCTCGCCGATGATGAAGTCGTTGATGATATCTTGATAACTACCAGTAAATATCATTTTATTATTCGTCATGTAGACGGAGAGCCCTTTTTTGTCTTTCTCATGACAACGAAAGAAGAATGGCTTGGTAAGGCAAGAAAACTTATCGCAAAGTATGAAGTGGAGTTTACAAAGTTCAGCAGTTTTCTAGAAGAAAATTACCAGTAGGAATGTTTACACAGGCCCCATCGGTTTACCGGTGGGGCCTGTGTGCTATGTGTTGTGCTTCTCTCTTAATTACAGAGATGCGGCTTCCTGAATTTTTCCTGTGTTCTTCTTAATGCTCATTCTGATCCAGCCAAGATTTGTTTCACGATCGGCCACAATGACCAAAAAGGCATCTGCGCCAACAGGTGCAAATACGACAGGACCGTTTTCAAATTCATACATAGTCATTCTGAGTTCGCCATGGTCAAGTTGAGAGCCCAAGGACTCTGCAGAACCTAGACCTGAGGAAGCTATGACTCCAATCATCTCTGCGTCAAGGTCGGATCTTACCAGGCTGTCGAGCAGAAAACCGTCCCGACCAACGAGACATGCGGTATGAACACCTTCAATATTGGTAAATTCTGCTAAAATATTCTGAATTTCAGTCATTTCAAAATCCTCAGTTAAAGTTGTAGCTTCTTCATTTATTTCAGTGTGGTCTATTGACTCAGCTGTTTCTGTAAAGCTCTGTGCGACTGAGTCAAAAACGATTTCATCTTCAGGGGTAGCAAATTTTTCATCCAGGCGCATTGACACAAGTTCTTCGGCGTCTGCCAAGTGATCCATGTCAATATCATTGTCACTTTCTTTTTCGTCACTCTGGAGAGCGGCTTTAAAAAGAAGGGCCTCGATACTTTTGTTTATGCTGACAATCGGAGGCTGTACTCCATTGATATTTTGTAGGGAACCTCCGTTAAAACCAAGGATGGTGAAAAAAGCTTCTTCTCCGGTGGTCTCACCGCACATGGCATGGACAACAGCACCTGCTTTAAAAAATATCATTCCTTCCTGGTTACCTGTCGTCACTTTGAGTGCGGCGGTAGCCCTTGATAGTCCATTGAACTGAACAATATCTGTAAGGTCAACCCCGTCAACAGTGCCTTGAAATCGTTCTCCCGGTTGCAGGATTTCTTCCACGATGGCCCGCACATCTTTGATGTCAAAAGGCTTTTCAATAAAACGCAGGCTACCACTCATCATCGCCTTATTTTCATAGGCGTTTGATGGGTAGGCGGTCATGATGATAACGCCTGTGTCAGGGAATTTATTATTAATCTCGACGAGTAGATCGAGGCCACTGATACCGGGCATATTTATATCAGTGATCACAAGGTTGACCTTTTGATCACTTAAAATGGCCAGAGCTTCTTCACCTGATTTGGCTGCGAGGATTTCTACGTCTTGCATCCCTTTGTTTAGATTTCTCTGGAGCATCCAGAGCATATCTTCTTCGTCGTCAACAACCAGTACTTTTTTCATATGGTCACCAGTTTTGTTCACTTAAAATGTAAAAATGGATTTGTTGGGTTGGTTTATAAGAAACGTTCCCCGCGAAAGGTTAATCTATCAATGCGAAAGAGATAGCAATAGATGTACCAAAAGCGCATTTTTCTGAGAAACGTCGACGGGCTCTAAGGAGCTAGGGAAGGGGCGATTGGGTGGGGGGATAAATGCGATGGAGGTGGGGGTATGTTGTGGTCAAAAACTGGCCATCTGGTCAAAAACTGACCAGTTATCTGGGGTGGAAACTTATTCGACAGGCTTTTAAAGTTTATCCCTTAGAGTTGTTCTGGAGATTTCAAGGATGCGGGCAGCTTTTGATTTATTGTTATTCACCCGTGCCAGAACTTGCTTGATATAGCGTTGCTCCATCTCCTTAAGGCTGACAAGGGGTGATTGGTCATTTGGCTTTTCTGATTGGTCGCAGGTAAGGTTGGTCATACTTACCCAGGGACTCTTATTGAAAATGATCTCACGTTCTATTGTGTTACGTAATTCGCGAATATTGCCGTCCCAACCATGTTGATGTAGTTTTGCAATCCCTTCCTCTGTGAAACCCTGAACAGTGCGTTTTAACTCCACTGCAAATTGCTGGAGGAAGCTTTGTGCGAGTAAAATGACATCGTTCCCGCGGTCTCTTAGAGGGGGAAGTTGGATTGGTATGACGTTAATACGGTAGTAGAGGTCCTCTCGAAAACTTGACTTGTCAATATTTTCAATTAAATCCGCATTGGTTGCTGCAATTATACGGATGTTGACACTGATGTCTTTTATTCCGCCAACACGCCTGAAAGTCGATTCTTCAATGAGGCGTAGAAGTTTAGGTTGCAGGTCAACAGGAAGGTTGCCGATTTCATCAAGAAAAAGGGTTCCACCTGCGGCGATCTCAACCAGTCCTTTTTTATCCTGACTTGCATCTGTGAAAGCACCTTTTTCATGACCAAAGAGTTCTGATTCGATAAGGGAACTGGAGAGAGTGCCGCAGTCGATTTTAACGAAAACACCGTTTTGTCCAGACCGGCTTTCATGGATTGCCCGGGCCACAAGTTCTTTGCCTGTACCCGTTTCACCCGAGATAAGAACTGCAGAATCAACTTCTGCTGCAGTCTTTATGGCTTGCTTTACCTTGAGCATCCCTGTGCTTTGACCGATAATTGTATCTAGTCCAATAGCGGGACTAGCAAGAGATGCCTTCTTACGACTTATATTGGCTTGCATAATTCGGTTGAGCACCGATTTGAATTCCAGGAGATCAAAGGGTTTGACTATGTAGTCAAGTGCTCCTGCCCGTAGAGCGTCGACCGCGGTTTTTGCATCATTGAGGCCGGTCAAGATGACGATTTCAACAGCATCGTTTGTTTCTTTGATGGTTGGAATAAGCTCAATTCCATTCACATCGGGCAAACCGATATCGAGAAAGACCAGATCTATCACGGTGGACTGGAGGACTTCAATGGCGTCTTTACCTGTTGCTGCGGTGGTGATACTGTATCCTTGTTTTTTTACAACTTTCGCAAGAGAGTAACGAAGATCTTCCTGATCGTCTACGATAAGTACACAGCTCATCTACACCGCCGCCTGGAAAAAAATTGTGAACGTTGTACCTTTGCCTTCAATGCTTTGTATGACAATCTCTGCGTCGTTTTCCTTCAAGGTACGGTACACGATGGAGAGGCCAAGGCCAGCACCTGACGTTTTTGTTGTGAAAAAAGGTTCAAAGACCTGCTCTGCCACGTTGGGGAGCATACCTGAGCCGTTGTCGGTGAACTGGACTACCACATAGGGGACATCGGCCAGGAGGCCGGGGTGACTTTTTTTGTAGACCTGCAATTCCTCCATTCCTATGAGCTTTGCACGGATTGTGATCACACCTTGCTGACAGATGGCGTCTATAGAGTTGAGGAAGAGGTTGAGGAAAACCTGTTGTACCTGATGAGGGTCGGCTACGATAGGAGGTAACCGCTCTGCTATATCATCCTGTAGGGTGATGTTACTTTTGATGAGACGACTGTTAATAAGGGGTTTTGTCTCGGCAAGGATAGTGACAAGGGCGGTTGGGCGTTTGTTTGGTTCTGCGGGCCGTGCATAGGAGAAAAAATCACTTAAAAGGATATTGAGGCGGTCTACCTGGCGGATGATTCTCTGGGAACATTCAAGTTGGTCACTGTTGCTACCGGCCTCCTCTTCAATGGACTGGGCCATGATTTTTATCCCGGCCAAAGGATTGCGCACTTCATGGGCAACAGCGGAGGCAATTTCAGCCACTGTTGACAAGCGGTTCATCTTCTCCATCTCTTTACGGACATATTTGAGTTCTGAGATATCAGCCATAGAGATAATGACACCAACCTTATTGTCCCTTGCATCCTCCCGGCTGACATTGGAATAGCCGATAATCTTTTTCTCGTTATTCTGATTGAGTACTGAAACTTCACGGTCAAGTTGCTCTGATTCGGCTGGCAATACTTTCAGGAGTTGCGCAGCCGAATCTGGGGTGAAAATGTCGGCCAGATATTGACCTTCATGTTGATCAGTAAAAGATCTAAGAATTGTTTTGGCGGCAGAGTTGATCTTGCGTATTTTACCGTCGAGATCTGCCACTATAAGACCGTATTTAAGTCCCTGGATAATCGATTCGGAAAACTTCTTTTCTTCGCGAAGATTAATAACTGAGTTGCGCAAATCATTGACCAGTGTGATGAGCTGCTGGTCCATTTGCTGGGTTTCAATGATTACGGCAAAAATATTGGCAATTGCTTCGAGAAGAGTTTTTACCTCTTCAGTGGGTGGTTGCTGGTTGGCGACGTAAATCGACAGTACCGCAAGAGCGAGACCGTCTTTGGTGACGGGGATACAGTAGGTCCCCGGAAAAGGGTGTGGATTCCTGGAAAAATCGTGCAGAGGTGGTGGGGAGGAAAAGTACTGGGCCTTGCCTGTTGCCGCCACCTTGCCGCAGTGACAGATGCCTATAGGATGATCGTTGCAAGGCATATCTTCTAGAGATGTGAGCTTGTTTGTTATCTTGAGTGTCATAGTCTCTGTGGCATGGTCTATCATAAAAAACGCAGCTCTGTCACCTAGATTGAGTTGTTTTTGTTCAAGAATGTAGTCGAGGATTTTTCGTATTTTTACCTGAAATGGAAGGGGTTTTAGAGCTGACTGAAGAATATTGATCAGTATTGACTGATGGCTCAGAGTCGTGGGTGGAGATTGTTCTTGGGGGATGTTATCATGATAGTTTATCGATGCCATGGCTCTTGCTACTTATCCTTGTTTTGATGGATAAAACTCCACCAAATGATTTTCTGGATTGTTGAGGGAGAAATGATTTGGTGGAGGTACGTATCCAGGCATTTTTAAAGATCCGATCTATTCGGGTAGGGTAAAGGTTATTTTATTCTCTTGAAATTCAAATAATACATTGATCTTTATTGAAAAAACAAGAAAATAGCGATATTTCTTGCTGATACTGGAAAACTCATATGCGTGGTAGTTGAAATAACATTCTAAGGGGCAGTGTGATCGCTTGATGGTGTTATTTATGGTTGGTATTGGTTATTTATAGGCTTATGGCCTTCTGAGTATGGAAAAAAACATCACTATAGATTACCTAATTTTTGTGGCTATTCGAATAGTTGCAAAGGAGGGTATAAAAAAATGAACGGTTTGCAGAGGAATAAATTTTTAACAACAAAAGAAGTGGCTCAGTTACTTCATGTCAATGACAAAATGGTATATTCTTTGGTCAATGACAAGGGGTTGCCCGCCACAAAGGTCACTGGGAAGTGGCTTTTCCCGAGAAGACTGGTGGAAGACTGGCTTGAAACCCATATCCTCAATTACAAGAAACCTGGATTCGGGGATCTTTCTGACGAAGGGGTTTTGTTACTTGCCGGGAGTGATGATCTGCTTTTTCAACGGACCTTGTCACTTCTTCACCAAAAAGATCCCCATGTGGTAGGTTTTTTTGCCAATCTCGGTAGTATGGGAGGGCTTAAAAGTCTGCGACGGGGACTCTGCCATATTGGGGTGTGTCACCTTCTTCAGGATGATAATGAAGAGTATAATTTTGATTTTGCAGACCAGGAACTTGACAAAGCTCCTGTTTTTGTTAATTTTAGTCGCCGCCAGCAGGGGCTTTTGATTCAAAAAGGAAATCCTAAGGGAATCACCTGTGTGGCTGATTTGGCAGGAAAAAATGTAACCATGGTCAATCGACCATTGGGAACAGGGACGAGGCTTTTACTGGATTACGAAATTGCCAAATCTGAAATATCTGCCAGTCAGATTTCCGGGTATCGGCAGGAGGCTTCACGGCATCTTGATGCCGGTCTGGAAGTGCTTTCAGGTCGGGCTGATGTCGCACCGGGAATACGATCCGTTGCTGGGGTATTGGGCCTGGGTTTTGTGCCACTCAGGTGGGAGCGATTTGATTTGCTGATCCTGAGGGAGCGATTTTTTGAACGTGGTATCCAAAATTTTATTGGACTGCTCCACGAAAAGCCTTTTCGTGATCTTGCGGCCAGTTTTGAGGGATATGATGTGTCACTTTGTGGAAAAATGCTTTTTCCAGACAATTTTAATCAAGAGGAATAGTACATGTTGAGAAAAATGAGTGTGTGGGTTGCTGCATTATGTGTTGTAGTGGGAATGCAGTCGGGTGCAATGGCATCTGAAAAAGTTTTGAAAATGTCTACCACAACCAGCACCCAGTCTTCGGGGCTGTTGGATCTGCTTTTGCCAGAATTTAAAAATGATACTGGTATCGATGTAAAAGTAATAGCCAAAGGTACCGGCGCTGCTATTCGTGATGGAATAGACGGTAATGTTGATGTTATTTTTGTTCATGCCAAGGGCCGGGAAGAAAAGTTTGTGGCGGATGGCTTTGGTACAAAAAGATATGCTGTTATGCATAATGACTTTGTAATCCTTGGACCTGATGCTGATCCTGCAGGAATTAAGGGAATGTCTGATGCGGGCAAGGCTCTTGCTAAAATTGCTGCTGCAAAAGCTACATTTGTTTCCCGTGGTGATGATAGTGGAACCCACACCAAAGAGCAGTTCCTTTGGGGACAATCCGGTCTTACTCTTGTTGAAAAGACCCAGACCATCGTGAAAAAGGGAAAGAAAAAGGACGTATCATCCAAGGTTCCAGCTGATTCTGACGCTTGGTACCGCTCAATTGGCCAGGGTATGGGAAAAACCATAACCTATGCTGAAGAAAAGCAAGCTTATACCATGAGTGATCGTGGTACCTATATTAAGTTTAAATTCGGGAAAAAACCCGCTGTTGATCTGGAAGTATTAACTGAAGGTGGTGCCGATCTCGCCAACCCATATGGCATCATTCCGGTTAATCCTGCAAGGCATCCACATGTACAAATTGATCTGGCCATGCAGTTTGTTGACTGGATCATCTCAGAAAAAGGTCAGAAGATGATTGGAGATTATCGTCTTGAAGACCATCAACTCTTTTACCCAGATGCAAAATAGTTTCTGGTAAAGAGCTGCATAAGGTTTTAAGCTACGGGAAGGTGATTGCTCACCTTCCCGTTTTTTTATGGTGCTGTTAGGTTAACTTTTTCTTGTATGTCTGGTTATGGATCTTCTCTTTGATAGTGTTGCCTCAGCTTTTGTTCTTTTCATGTCTTTTGACAGGGAACTCATTGAAATAGTTCTTGTCTCTTTGAATGTGAGCTGTTTTGCCACGCTCATTGCCTCAATTGTTGGTATTCCAGGTGGATTTGTAATAGCCTATTCCTCTTTCACCGGCAAACGGCTGGTGCTTACCTGTCTCAATACTCTGCTCGCCTTACCTACGGTGGTAATCGGTCTGCTTGTCTATTCATTTATCTCAAGAAGGGGATTGTTTGGTTCCCTTGATCTTTTGTATACACAAAAAGCCATTATTATCGGGCAGGTTATCCTCATTGTTCCTGTGATTATGACGCTAACCATTGCAGCAGTAAGCAGGATCGATGATCGTTATCGTATGACGGCTTTAACCCTTGGGGCCAATAGATTACAGATGGCAAAGGTAATCTTCCAGGAAGCGAGATATGGCATTCTGGCGGCAGTCATTGCCGCTTTTGGTCGCGTTATTGCTGAGGTCGGAATAAGTATGATGCTTGGTGGTAATGCCAAAGGCTTTACCCGGACGATGACGACCGCCATGGCCCTTGAATATGATAAGGGGGAATTTGTGCTGGCTGTTGCTTTGGGTATTACTCTTATGAGTCTTGCCTTTCTGATCAACATGCTGTTTCACTTTTTTCAGGGAAGGACGGACCGTGACACTGTATAAACTCATAAATGTAAAGAAAATCCACGGTAGTCGAACGGTACTTGATATCGGGGATCTCGAAATCCTGGCTGGGGAAATTTATACCCTCATAGGCCCTAACGGTGCGGGGAAAACGACTCTTCTGAAAATTCTTTCTTTTCTTGATCTTCCAAGTGAAGGGAGAATGCACTTCATGGGTGAGGAGGTTGGTCTTGGTGAGAAGTATTTGTATGCTTTTCGTAAAAAGGTTGTGCTGCTTGATCAGAGTCCCATAATGTTCACCGGTTCTGTCTGGAGCAATATCGAGTTTGGCCTGAAGGTGCGTGGTGTGGCTGAGGCAGACAAGAAAAGACGAATTGAAGCGGTTCTGGATCTGGTTGGGATGACCCGTTTTAAGGATTACAATGCCCGGGGGCTTTCAGGAGGTGAAACCAAGAGAATTGCTCTGGCCAGGGCACTGGTGCTACAGCCGGAGGTGTTGCTTTGTGATGAACCTACTGCAAACGTTGATGGAGAAAACCAGGAAATTATTCTATCTATCATTGAGAAAATTAATAAAGAGCAAAACACGTCGGTGATTTTTTCGACCCACTATCTTTCTCAGGGACAGCGGCTGGCCCACCACAGCCTGCTATTGCAGCATGGATCACTCTCAGACAAAGCAAATGAGAATATCTTTCGTATAACCGTGGCTGGTACTGAAGGTGGAAAAGCTCTTTGCCAACTCACAGGTCAACTCTTGCTCCGCATTCCCCAAGCAGCTTTGCCTGAGGATACAAGCTGTGCAAAAATCCATATTAAACCAGGGCTCCTGACATTTGGCCCAGATAATGGTGATAGAACTGACGGGAACGTTGTGACGGGCCATGTTACTGATCTGACCCAGGAGAGCGGGAGCGTCAGGCTGGGGATCGATATAGGAGTGAAGCTCGTTCTGACTCTTCCTATGCAGAAATATCTGGGTGAAAAACCGGGAATTGGGGAAAAGCTTGATGTCTTTATTCCCGATGAAGCTGTAGGTTTTAGCAGCTTTGAGTCCTCTTTATCTTCTTAACAATAGCGCTAAATAATGAGAGCACAGCAATTGGTGTTTCTCTTAGATGGTGGTTCTTATTCTCTTATCAGCCGTCTGTCTATCTTTTATGAGCTGTGAAATCTCACGTGCGAATGCATTCTCGCACTGGGCGCTGCAACGATCCAGGTTCTTCAGGTCTAAGCAGTAGCCTGGACAATCATTAGACAAAGCTTTGCTGCCTGTATATTTTTTCCCGGTAAAGAGTGACGCAAATATCCTTACTTTGATACCCATTGTAGACCCACATTCTTCGGTCTCATGGGTGAAAAAGAATATCCCTTCGTTGAGCATTCCAAAGTTTGCCTGGTAGCCGTTAAATACGATGAAGGGGTCTGCCAGAAATGAATCCATGGATTTCCATCTGCTTTCACACATCGGGCAGGTTTTAAATATTAGATCTATGTCGTAGGTCGTACTCATGAAGGTTTCCTTAGGTGCAGTCAATGTATAGAAATGAATTACCATACCTGGAAATTGGGAACAATTCTCGTTAAAAGTGAAAAGTAAGGTGTATTGCGGGGAAGAGGCGCGATAAACCAGAATAATAGAATCCGCTTTTTAAGAGAATTTATGGGAAATCCTCCCCGGCGCAGGGTCCACCGGGAAGGATTGTTTTCAAGATAGCCTTCAAAAACAAAACTGTTACCAGCTGTATCTCTTACTCTTTGAGTTCAGCGGGTTTTACATTTTGTTCTGCCATAAATTTGATCATTTTATTCATAGCTTTTAAATGCGCCTCAGGATCTATAGTCCCTTCAGTGGAAACCTTCTTCCAAAGCTCTGCTTCACTCATGTTCTGATGACAGCCCATGCAGGTTCCTGCGCGCATGAAGTTGTCAATTTCCTGCTTGTTAAAGGCACGGGACATTGGCCAGTGTGTTCCAACTGTTGCTAACTGCTTACCATCACGGTCAACAATCTGTGACCAGTCAAAGGTGAGTTTTGGAGTCGCTGGGATCTGAACGCTGTATTTAGCAGGAATGATTTCCCGTGTAGTTGCGTCCATTAAATCCATAACCACATCTTCAGCCTGTCTCTGGCCAAAGGTGCCGTTGCCAATACCAAGACCTGCAACCTTAGGATTTGTATGGCATGATTCACAGGTTCTGGCCTTTCTCTGGGCTGTATGTGGCTGTACCGGTGCCATATCTATGGCTAGCGGTGCATGCTCCATCCCCAGTTCTTTGCCTTCTGTTGCGTTGAGGGCAATTTCATTGTTGAGAAGGGTCTTACCCTTGTCGTTAATGATGGTATAGGTAACCTGGCAGCCAGGCATCAGTGGGCTTACCCGCCCTTCACCGCTGATTCCAAGTACTGGATCTTCCCATCGCAAATAAGAACGGGTTTCAGAAATTTTGCCTGGCGATTTCAGACCGCCCGAGCCAAGAACTGACTCCGCAGTCTGACCGTTTGTTTTCTGGTCATTTCCGGAAGCTACCCAGTCAGTACCAGAGACTGGTTTTCCGTCTTTTGGTTTATAGTTGACCTGAACGTGACAACCATAACACTGTGGTGCCCAAGAGGCGTGACAGGAGTAACATTCCAATTTTTCCATGTGTTTTGCCACCGCATTCATTGCAACTGCAGCAGATGGATCTTTCCACTTTTTTTCGTCTTGTAAGTTTTTTAGCACGGGTACCTCAAAATCATTTCCTGTCGCAGAATGTACAATGACCTTGTTTCCTCGTTTGACAACATTACCAAAAGGGTTACCACGGGCGGTAAGAACAAATCCATCTTCTGCCTCATATGGAAATCCGAACTGTCTGCCAGGGATGAGGCGCTCTTTAGCCACTCCTCGAGCTTCGGATTTTAATCCCTTGCCAAATTCGTCACCGTAGCCGATTGGAAGCTCCCAGGGATATTTATTGGTGAGACCATGACAGTCTGAACATTCGATCTCAACCTGGGCAAGTGTGGTGCCGTGGATATTTCCATCTCCGTGCATATCAATGGAGGTGTGGCAGTCCTGGCAGAGCATCCCACCCTTTGGGTTACCTTCACGACTCTGTTGCTGATGATGAAGGTCATCGGATACAAATAGATAGTTTTTGGTGTGCAGTTTGGGTTGTTTGTTCCCCTGTGCGTTATAGGGAGAGCCGTAAGGAAATTCCATCAATCCCTGAAAAGAGACACCAATACGCTTGCCTCTGTTATGGCATGAACTACATGCTTCTACAGGGATTCCACCAGTTTTTCTGGTTGCGACGATCTCATGTTTGAGCATATGGCCCGGTTTATCTTTAGAGATAGTTTTGTCGTCGCCCATATAAAAACCCTCAGTTCCATACAATACATGACAGGCGGAGCAGCCCATTCCACGGAAATCTCAGCGTTCTTCACGCCCACGGACACCAATGTGACAGCGGTTGCAGTCTTGTCGCTGATAGGTTAGCCCCGCCTTCTTAGGATCCGCATTGATCTCATCCATGGTAACCTGGGGAAGCATTTTCAGGTTTTTTGGATACTGCTTTGGATACATGGAAATCTGGTAGTTCATGTACTCCTTATATGCAGGTGTACCTGAAAACGGTACGCTTGAGTCAATATCCTCGGTTTCGTAATTTCCCCATGGCACATTGTAATCTTGTACTTCTTCAAAACCCCAGGTTACGAGGTTGCCCTGGATTTTACCGGCTTCTGTGTTCATGAGACCGAGTTTAGAGCGGTAGACATAACCGGGATGACATGCACCACAACTATTGTCCGCAATCCAGATAGAACCAGGATCGGGGTAGTAATCTTTAGGGCCAGGTGCGATTCGAAGCGTGGGTGCTGTTCCTTTATGGGCTTCTTCTTTGGTGAGCGCTTTTGAATTTCCTCCATGACACATGATACAGCCATCAGGATCTCCATGTTGGGATCCAATCATTTTAATGGTGCGCATCATTTCATGGTCGGCCGGTTTAATGTCGGCAATTCCCTGATGACATTCCTGGGTGGTACAACCTCCAGCTGCATTGGCAAGAGATACACCTATGAATAGGAACCCAAGTATGGCCGGGAGACAACGTGCAACAAGTCTAAACATAATCCCCTCCTCCTTTATAATTTAGCAGGTCGTAGAGAGTGGGTTTCTCGTTTGTCACCATATTGCGTACTCCTTTTGTCAATCAGAGTGAATGTGATAAAAAGGTGTTTTATCCATACCACGGATGTCTGCAACTATCTAATATTTTTATGTTAGGTGTTACAAGTTTTGTTTTGTCTGTATGACTGTTTAGTGTCGATGATACGGTGTGTTATATTTTTTGTCTTAGGGGTGGCAGGACTTGATAATAGATAAAATGGAGTGTCGTCGTGGTTGGGTAGAGTAAAGAAAAGGAATCCGTTCGTTTATAGTACAAAAGTAGTGTTATAATGTAAGAGAAAGATTTCATTTAAGATGAGGTAGAGAAGGTGCAGGTGATATTTACTTATGAAGGGAGAGCGTGTAATGAAAAAAGCCATTGATATTATGACAAAAAATGTGGTTACGGTGCAAAAAGAAACAACCGTAGCAGAGCTTGCAAACCTTCTTGCTACACACAACATAGGGGGAGCTCCTGTTGTGGATTCAGAGGGGCATCTTTTGGGAGTGGTGACGGAAAGTGATCTTATCGATCAGACAAAAAAGGTACATCTTCCGACTGTTGTAACAATTTTCGATTCGGTGATTTATCTAGAGAGTCCAAATAAGATGGAAAAAGAAATGCTTAAAATGGCTGGGTCCACGGTGGGTGATATTTTCACTGAAAATCCTCAGACAGTGGAAGAAGGTACTTCACTAGAAGAGATTGCCACCATAATGTCTGAAAAAAACATCCATACACTACCTGTGATGCGCGATTCTGAACTTATAGGAGTTATCGGAAAACGTGATATTATAAGAACTCTGATTCCCTGATATTGTGTGAGAAGTAATCAGAAACAGGAAAACCACCGGCTCTGCCGGTGGTAGATGAATATTGGCTTTGCTGGAGGTGTAATGGGGGCGTTTTTTTCTGGGCTACGGTTCAACTTTGTGTTGGTTAGTATGGTCAGTGTATTTCTGGTTCCGTTGCTTGTGTTTGCTGGAGAAGGCCCAGATTCCCTAGGTACCGTTGAGCAGACTGTGATCTCTTTTCTGCGTCCGGTGATAGATATTTTTGCGGGCAACAGCTGGCTACAGGGTGGTGCCGCCATCGTTGCGACCTTTACCATTGCGTCCCTTGTGACCTGGATACTTTTTAAGGTTGTTCAAAAGATTACAGTTAGAACCACCGTTCAGCTCGATGACCAGATAACGCTTCTTGCTCGTCCTCCCGTGTATTATACCTTTCTTGTGAGCGGAATAACCTACGGACTCTCGCTCATGCCCCTGTCAGCGGTGGTCCAACAGATAGCCACAAGATCAATCCAAAGCATGGGTGTTATTGTCTGGATAGTTTTTTTCAGCAACCTGGCGTCTCTGTTACTCAACCGTCTGGCAAATCTTTCCCACAAATATGTCTTTATAGAACTCCGAACTGTCACTTTATTTGATAATGTGGCGAAGGTCGTAATCTTTGGTGTTGGTCTTTATCTGATTTTTGTGATCTGGAAAATAGATATGACCGCCTGGCTGGCATCGGCCGGAATTCTTGGAATTGCTGTTGGTTTTGCTGCAAAAGATACACTCTCGAATCTTTTTTCAGGTGTTTTTATATTGGCGGATGCTCCATATAAAGTAGGTGATTTTATTGTGTTGGATAGCGGTGGCAGGGGCAAGGTGACCAATATTGGCCTGAGATCCACCAGGATTCTTTCACGGGACGATGTCGAAGTAACTATTCCAAATTCCATTATTGGAAACACAACCATTGTTAACCAGTCCGGAGGCCCTTCGGAGAAAATGCGTATTCGACTGACCGTGGGTGTAGCCTATGGTACAGATATCGATGTGGTGAAAGAGACGATGCTAAGGATAGCCAAAGATGAACCTCATGTATGTAGTACACCTGTGCCGAGTCTCAGATTTCGTGTTTTTGGTGCTTCAAGTCTTGATTTTGAACTACGCTGCTGGGTCTATCACCCTAAGTTTTGCAGTCGAGCCATAGATGCTCTCAATAGCGAAATCTATAAAGAGTTCAGACGGTTAAATATTGAAATCCCTTACGCAAAGCAGGATCTTTATATTAAAGGTCTTCCTGAACCCTTCATAAAGACTAAAGAGACAGAAGGGTTGCTGCAGCCAGACCATAAAGTTTGAAAGACCTGACGATTTCCTGCCGGTATCCTCAGAATTTCAATTTTGCGAAGCTTTCCATAATCAGAGTTGCCACTAAAAAATGTAGTTGCCCTGGGATGAGTATGGTAATAGTTGTAATTTAACCTGCACGTAAACGTAAGAAATGTAAAATCTATCACAACCCGAACTCATGAAAACAACAGAAAAAGTAGAGCTTGAAGTACGTGACAACATCGCATATGTGTCCCTCAATCGGCCTGATAAACACAACGGCTTAGATGAAGATATGCTGGTCTCTCTTATCCAGGCGGCAAAAAATATTCGGAAAGACAAGACGATAAGATGTGTAATTCTTCAAGGAAACGGGCCTTCATTTTGTGCAGGTCTGGATTTTGGGTATGTGGTAAAACACCCATTTATGGTACCAAAATTTTTCAGTAAATTTCCTTGGTCAAAGGCCAACACATTCCAGCGGGTTGCCCATATATGGCGGGAACTGCCTATTCCGGTAATTGCAATTATACACGGTAATTGTTTCGGTGGAGGAATGCAGATCATTCTAGCCTGCGACTATCGGATTGCTGAGCCGACCGCAACACTTTCTATCCTTGAAATGAAATGGGGACTTATACCGGATATGAGCGGCATGGTGACCCTGTCCCGACTCACCAGGGTGGATATTGCTCAGGAGTTAACCATGACAGGCCGTTTTTTTTCCGGCCGGGAAGGTGCCGAGTATGGCATAATTAGCAAGGTGAGTGAGACCCCCCTTGCTGAAGCAGAAGAATTGGCGAAAGCAATCTGTGAAAAAAGCCCCGATGCAATTGCTGCTACAAAATTTCTTTTCAAGAAAACATGGAAAAAAGATACACGAATGGCACTTTTGTGGGAAAGGCTGATTCAGCTTCGCCTTTTTGCGGGCAAAAATCAACGTATTGCCATGTATAACGGTCTGAACAAGGAAAAATCTCCGAAACCGTTTAAGACTCGTTCAAGTTTTACCCGGTTTTCGTAATCAAGCTTTTCCATTCGCTGTAAGCTTATTGTCATATCATCTCTCTTTTTCTCATTGAACTTGGGTGTGTTAGGGTATTAGATTATTCTAGCTGAATATGGTATCATAACAAACAATAGAAGATTCTTGGATGTGTGCGGGATGTCTGTATATGGGTATCTCGTAGTGGAGAGCAGTACCTGTTTGCCAACCTTAGCCAAGGAGAATGTCTATGTCTGAAAGTGTATACAAGATCATCGAAATGGTGGGAGCGAGTCCCACTTCCTGGGAAGATGCAACACAGAATGCGATAAAGTCGGCAGGACTAAGTCTCAGGGATCTGCGTATTGCAGAAGTTGAAAAGCTTGATTTGAAGATTGATGAAGGCCAGGGGACCCTCTACCGTGCCCGGGTAAAACTTTCGTTTAAAGTCTTATCTGATTAGTATCGTAAAATTTGTCGTAAGGTACTTATCCCCCTCAGGGGTGTACTGAGCTGAGTCCCGGCTAATTCCCCGTTTACCGGGGTTAGCTTCGCGATTGATGCTGTTCCCCGACTCTTATCGTCGGGGAACAGTGCGTTAACCTCGACGTTGGTTCGTTATCAAAGTTATGATTTTTCTTTTAGCCATTTCAAGGCGCTTCCATGCGCTGAAAACAGTTAACCCAGTTTTTCTCCCAGGGCTTTGCCGTAAGCCTGACATGCTTTAGCGCCTTCTTCCTGGCCGACCATAGCCTCAGTCAGATTAAGTGCTCCAAGGTCTGTCATATCCATTTTAAAAACATGCAGCATGGTATCGTAGATCATGGGTGCGCTTTCTCCACTGTGAGTGTGTGAGCCAAATGCTCCTCCCATCTTTCCAACTAGATTTGCAAGTTCTGCTTTGAAAAGAAATTGCTTCATACCACCTGTCATGTCCTTGTGGTACGTTGGGCAGCCAAAGAGATAGCCGTCATAGCCAATGATATCGAGTTCATTTTCTATGTCAGCGATTTTTTTTACATCTACGTCACAAGCGGCAATACGTAATCCTTCTGCAAGATAATTGGCCATGGTCTCTGTTTTTCCAGTTCTGCTCGAATAGACGATCAATACTTTTTTCATGGAATCTCCTGTTGGATTTTAACTTCGGTTTGTTTTCGGTTCTTCGTCCAGCTGTAAAAGGGTTGAAAATGCTTTTGTGCCAGTTGTTTTCTTGCTGCAAGTCTTGCATCAATACGTTCTTTGTGGGAAAGGCGCAGCAGGTTTGCACGTTTATGGGCCAAATGATCCTCATGGCTTTCCAGATACGAATTATGTTTATAGTTGGATTTCTTCACCATATTCCAGAACCTGTGCTTTGAATCCTTTAGCGATCACTTTACTTGCAAATTCGGTAGGGTCGACCTCAATAACAGGGAAAGTGTTGTAATGCATGGGGATAGCACACTGAGGGCTGGCAAGTTCCACAGCTTTGACGGCGTCATCTATGCCCATTGTGAAATTATCACCAATGGGAAGGAGCATACAGTCAATGGGGGTCATTTCACCTATGAGTTTCATGTCGTAAAATATACCTGTGTCACCGGTGTGGTAAATGGTTTTGCCGTCGATGGTGAGCAGGACACCCGCAGGTTCTCCTCCATATGTGCCATCCGGAGTCATGGAGCCGTGATGGGCGATAGTAAACTTTAGTCTGCCAAAGTCAAAAACACGCGCGCCACCTATATGCATGTTGTGGGCGCGGAATCCCTTGTCGATGCAATAATTAGCAAGCTCATTAACACAGATAAACAGTGAGTCGCAGCGTTTGGCGATTTTAAACCCATCCCCGATATGGTCACCGTGGCCGTGGGTGAGAATGATGAAGTCGGCGGTAACGTCTTTCGACTCAACTGGGGAGGTTGGGTTGTCGTCTAGGAAGGGGTCAATTAAGAGTATCTGTCCACCATCTGTTGTGATTTGGAACGACGAGTGTGAAAAATATTTCAATTTCATGCCTGTCTCCATTGAATTGGTTGATGGACACCGATGACTCTGGTGTCGCGATACTGATGATGTTTGATAGACTTCACCGAAAAAGAGTATCAGGAATTTTCTATGTTTTCAATCGCTTTGTCATAGAATTGAGAATTATTCTTCATCTTGTCACATAGACGAATCAGTTGTTTTGTCTGGGCTATGAAAGTGAAATATTTATGTAGTGTACATTAATGTCTTTCCAAGACCACTGTTATGCCCTGCCAGAGCAAGAAGTTCCATTATCACGAGGCCGTCCCGACCACCTTGAGGTGGTCGGGTATGGGTTTTTATATAACTGGCAAGGTCGTTGTAGTAGAAGAGATCTTTACCTGTTACTGCATCAGGAGGGCCAAAGAGACACAGTGGTTGCTCGATGAGGTGGGGCCCAGATCTTACCAAAATCCAGATCCTGGGCCGGGTTGCTCTCCTAAAGAAGTCTTCATTTTTGTGAAAAATATTGAGATCTTTTAAAAAAATTACGAGAGATGATCATATTTATTTGACTCGAAGTTTACATCTCACATAAGATTAGGGTGTCTATTACGTATTCATCAAATAATTGTTGCAGCGGTGATGGCTTTTTCACTGAAACAACTTTATGAAGAGAAAAGTTACGCTTAAAACTGGAAACAGGACTGTATATGCAACAGGTTCTTCTCGTTGAAGATAGTATGATGTTTGGCCGGTTGGCTAAAAAACGGCTTGAAAAGGTCTTTGACGTGCCTGTTTTGTGGGCCCAGAGTCTTGCTGAAACCGAAAAAATTCTTGAGGCTGAAAACGGAAATTTTTCTGTGGCACTGCTGGATTTTAATCTGCCTGACGCTCCCCAGGGAGAGGTTATTGATCTGGTGGTTGACCATGGGATTTCTGCTCTTGTTTTTACGACCAACATGAGC
The DNA here is from genome assembly GCA_047619065.1 of Desulforhopalus sp. Classification (GTDB taxonomy): domain Bacteria; phylum Desulfobacterota; class Desulfobulbia; order Desulfobulbales; family Desulfocapsaceae; genus Desulforhopalus_A. Next base: position 58,508 of record JBLHNA010000015.1, on the reverse strand, counting down.
AATGAAGTTCGCAGTATGATCTGGGATAAAAAGGTTGCCGATTATATCATTAAAGAAGATCCCAACAGCCTTGATTATATTGTTTCCACAATCCGCCAGTTTGAAATGAACCAGAACACTCTGGTTCTTGTCGTAGATGGGTCGGATGCTCATAGGTCTTATATTTCAGAACTCCTTTATGTCCGACAGTTTCGGGTGTTGAACGCTTCAGATGCCGAGACGGCGTTTGGCATACTTGAGCAGTATCCGGACATCCAGCTCGTGATTGCCGATTTTGAAATGTCAGGTTTTGATGGAGCCAGTTTTTGTCAGAAGGTGCGGGAGAATTATACTCTGGAAGAAATGGCTATTGTTGGTTTTATTCCAGTTGATGATAGAATGGCGGGGATTAAATATATCAAAAGTGGCGCAAGTGACTATGTTGTCACAAACCCTTTTATTGTTGAAGAGTTTTACTCAAAAATTAATCGTACTCTTGAAACGATTAATCTCTACCGTTTACTTCGAGAAGCCTCAGAATAGAAAGATTTCTTACCTGTACACCTTATGACCAAGTAGCAAATTTGTATCCAAATAATTTATAGCAAATGAATTCTTTTGAGCATATAAGGTTACTGGTGACATTCTTCGCTCTGGAGCGGACCTGATGTCATTGATGATGAATTGAACAGGAAAGTACTATCAGTAACCCAGCAATTTGAAAATGAAATAACTCTCTCGTAGAGGATTGCAGCAATGATAAAATTCTGACAGAAATTATCAGCAAACAGTCTACGCACTTATTGTAAGAGTATCAGTTAAGGTTATAGCTGATTTTCCATGTGCAGTTCTATTTCATCATTAAATTAAGTGGTTCGATATACTCTGGGTCCTCTTCTTCGATGACTCGAATTATTTCTTTATGCTTCCGCTTTTTCAATTCAGCGAATATGGGGCGTTGCTTGTTAAAAGTTCCGGCATAGTCCATTGCTTGTGTCAACAGGTCTGCCCGGTTTTCGGAGGCATTTACAATCACATTATGCTGTTCCAGTTCTGTTGCAGTTACACGCTTTCCGGATAACAGCATTTCGTTAAACAGATGCTCAGGAATCGCTTTTTTGACAAAGGCAATCATACCTGGAAGAAAAGGGATATTTACATCAACTTCAGGAAAGCAAAAGAACCCTTTGTCTTTTGTCATGAATCTGAAATCACAGGCACAAGACAAAATTGCTCCATTTCCAAAAGCGTGACCATTGATAGCTGCAATTACTGGTAGTGGCATAAGAAGAAGGCGTTTGAAAACAGTGTTCATTTCATACATAAACGTTTTAATAGTGTTGTAGTCCTGTTCGGCAAATCTTTGAGTTAACCATTTCACATCAATTCCCTGGGAAAAGTTCTTCTCATCAGAAGAGGTCAGCACAATAGATTGACAAGATTCTTCCTCTATAATCTGGTCAAAGCATTGATTGATTTGCACCGCAAATTCTAAATTTTGGCGGTTGGCTGCGTTGCACATAGTAATTACGGCTATATTTTCTTCTCTTTTCCATTGAACAATTTCCATTTATAACACCTCGCCATATTTTAATTTACGTTTACGTATGCGTGATAAATATTTATTACCATAATAATTCAGGGACAACTACGAGTTTTTTACTTATTGATATGGTGTGTAAAACTGCCTTTAGCGGGAATTGGTAATAACTGAATATATCACCTTTACGTAAACAAGAGTGTTGAGTCTGCTATGAACTTAGGTTACTATTGCTCAATTCGATTTTCAAAATGGTCTTATTCAGCAATAAGGGTTTCATTATGGAATTCAGCAAGGAAAAAATACTCTGCTCTATCATAGAGAATGCTCCTCTGTCTCTACTTGCCTGTCTTCATTGGGCAACGATACACTACTCCTCTTTTCTATCATCTTACAGACCAAATTCTCTTAGCAGGGAGTGGCTTTGCTCCAGGTTTTCCGTGTATGAAAAATGGAAGTTTTTTGTCCTCTGTCTGCTGATCCCGAAAGGAACAATGTGGTTCTTTAGGTGTGAATGTTTCAATGATTGTTCATCGACTCATATAGCAATAGAACACGTGGAAGGAGAGATGTTATGAATGGGAAGACCGGTGTTGTCTATTGTGACGTACAGAAAAGTGTTGATGATGTATTGGAATATATTGGTAAGGAAATCAGTTTTGCCATGACCCTAGCGCTCGGCAAACCAACTTTATTTATCAATGAGCTATACAAAAGGGCAAAAGAAGACTCAACAATTAGACTCAATATCGTGACGGCGCTTGCCTTGGAGCGCCCCAGAAGTAAAAACGAGATCGAGAAGAGGTTTATGGATCCTCTTGTTGACCGAATATTTGAAGGAACACCTGAGTTTGATTATATGCATGATTTCCGTTCCGGTAGTCTCCCTCCAAATGTAAAAGTGTATGAGTTCTTCAGTAAGGCAGGTGGGTATATGGGTACTCCTGAGGCCCAGAGAAACCACCTGAGTTCAAACTATACCCATGTTATTCGCGACGCTATTGATTTCGGCTGTAATGTATTTGGACAGCTTATCTCAAGTCTTGAAGTCAATGGGAAGACGATGTACTCCATGGGCTGTAATACTGATATTTGTATCGATGCGATAAAAGAACTGCATAAGCTGAGGGAAAAAGGCAATAAAGTTGCGATCATTGGCGAAGTAAACACCCAGTTACCGTTCATGTATGGCGATGCGATAATTCAAGGAGAACAGTATGATTTAATCCTCCAAGGGCCACAATTCAACTATCCTTTATTTGGGCCCCCAAAAGAGTCCATATGCTTAAGGGACTACGCCATAGGTCTTCATGTCAGTACCTTAGTTAAAGATGGTGGTACACTACAGGTTGGTATCGGCGCTCTTGGTGATGCCATTGCTGCCGGTTTGACCATGAGGCAGAGTGAAAATGTTGTATATAATAAAATATTAGAAAAGGTTGGTATAGCTGGTAGATACGATAGTTTGATCGCTAAAATTGGAGGGACCGGAACATTTAAGCAGGGACTTTATGGCTCGTCTGAAATGTTTGTTGACGCTTTTTATCAACTGTATAAAAGCGGTGTGCTGAAGCGAAAAGTGTATGACAGCATCCCTCTCATGAAATTGATTAATGGTGGGAAACTGGCCTCCGAGAAAATTCCTGAGGATATCATCGAACTCCTTATAGAAATCAAAGGAGTACACCCACACCTAACAGTCAATGATTTTAAAATGTTATCTGAGTTCGGCATTCTTAAGGAAGGGGTGGAGTTTAAAGATGGCTTCATCTTCAATGGTACAACTAAAGTATCTGCAGATCTGACGGATCCGATAAATCTTACGGCAATAAAAACTCAGCTTGGGAGTAAACTTAAACAAGGTCAGGTCATACTTGGTGCGTTCTTTATTGGTCCCCGTGATTTCTACGAAGCTCTTAACTCCATGAGTGAAGAAGAGAGGATGCAGTTTGGAATGTCCGGAGTCGAAAAAGTTAATCAGCTTTATGGCAATGAGGAACTCCGCTCCCTGCAACGCAAAGACGGTCGTTTTGTGAATGCCGGAATGCTGGTAAATGTTTTCGGCGCAATCACCTCAGATACTCTTGAGTGCGGACGTGTGGTCAGCGGAATTGGTGGGCAGTATAATTTTGTTTCAATGGCCCATGCCTTACCCGATGCAAGGCTGGTTATGATGATTCGAAGTACTAGAATGTGCGGTAGTAAGGTTAAATCTAATATAGTGTATTCTTACGGTCATACATCTATCCCGGAACACTTAAGAGATATAGTGGTAACAGAATATGGGATTGCTGATGTGAGAGGGAAGCCGGACTCAAAAGTTATTGAGGAGATGTTGAAAATCACAGATTCACGTTTTCAGAATGATTTAATCCTGGAAGCAAAGCGCCATGGGAAGCTGGCTCCCGATTTTCAACTCGCCCAAGAGTATAAACATAATTATCCTCAGAAAATAGACCTGTTGCTGAAACCATTTAAAGAGGATGGTTACTTTCCCCCTTTTCCCTTTGGAACAGATTTGACATCAGATGAAATTGCTATTGGCAGCTCATTGAAACGTTTGTCGGCATATAATAAGGTTGGCGTTCTCAAGGATATTATTGCAGAGTTTTTTAAACCAGTTCCCCATTGTGCAACATCTTATCTGAGAAGAATGCAGCTCGATCAGCCAACAACAGGGAAAGAAAAAATAATGCAAAAAGTGGTGCTCTCGGCCATGAGGGCAAATGGTAAAATATAGTAGTATAAACTTGGAAACGTACCGCTCAAGTTATTCAGATTAAGCGGATATGCTTTTGAGTGATTAACACCTCGATAGGAAGCTCACTTTCAGTACCTGCCATTTGCTGAATCTGATAACCATAAAATTAATCAGGTCTTTACAGCTCAAGGTTCACCATCTTGACCACAGGCAAGTCTCTGTATAATATCGAGGATACTGGTTTTAAGACAAGGGGCAGGTCTTTGCTTGACTCTTGCGAGTAAATCGTTGCCATCCTGGAAACCGATATCTTTACTATGCTTCGATAAACATTGCCAATTTGAACCTACAACCTCAGCATTCCAGAATCACCACACAACTACTGCATTCAGAAAAGCAACCAATCCTCAAAACCTGACAACAGTCAAGCAGTCTGAAATCGCACCTTATCCATGACAACCTTTCCACCACAAAGTAAACTCTAAAGTTAAGATTATTCTGTTTTTCTCTTCCTACCTTAGTAGGATCGAAACTTAACGACTTGCATCGTGTGATTCGAAAGAGATGTTTTTAGATTATATTTCTTCTTTCGTCCTGGGAGTATTGTCAGGCATGGCGATTGATACCACAACACTGTCAGCACAAATACTTCTCTTGAATACAATTTTTGCTTAAACGTTATTGTTTGCGGACGTTTGGACTTCCGATGTAATATCACTTTTACCCAAATCAACGTTCATTACGTCTTCACTTTGTGGGAGGTTTAAAATTGCGATTAATGCATGGCAAGGTATTGAAACATAACCGTTTAGTTTGTGATTGCTTCCTGTCTGTTGTATCTTGATCCTTCTGTGCTATATTGTGGTCGACGAAATTCGAATGCGTCATTCGGATCATGGTAATTCTTACAGGTATCGCTGTTAGGATTTGTGCAATGTTATACGAGTTTGTATCACGTAATAAGAAAGAAAAAGAAGGAGAAGTTATATGGCAACCCCTATCACTGCGGTTTCTGGAATTGGTGCTCAAACTGCAGAAATCCTTGTTGGAAATGGTTTTGAAAGTGCTGAGGTTCTGGCAGCAGCTCAAGAAGAAGATCTGCTGAAAATTAGTGGCTTCGGGCCTTCAAAGGCTAAGAAATTTATTGCAGCAGCCCAGGAATTGGTCAGATCTGGTGCAAGTGAAGACGTCCAGGTCAGTGCAGGAAGCAACGATGTTGAAGTGAAAGTTGAGGCCGTGGTTGAGCAGCAAAAGACTACAACTGATAAGCCGTCTGGACCAAAGGTTTGCACACAGAAACTCAGTAAAAAGAAGAAGAAAAAGAAAGACAAGGCTGGCAAGGTAAAGAAGAAAAAACCGTCCAGGAAAAAATCCAAATAATCTATCGCTGTGAAACTCCATTTCACTTGTTCTGTGACCTCTGAACTCTCTGGTTGTAAAGACTGTTGTTTAGTGTAATGGTTTAGTATTCTTAAACTATATGAGCGTATGCGAGAGTTGTAAGGTTACGTAGTGTTGGTTGAACCCTGTCCTTTTTATGGGCTTAAATGTCGGTACGAGGTCAAAGATGTTATTTGCCATCTTGCTGGAGATATAAAATGAAAAATGAATCACAACGACTCACCGCCTGTGTAATAGGTGGTGGTTGAGCGTCCAAACTTTCTCCAGGGGACCTGGAGCAGGCATTAAAGGGACTTGACTTCCCAACAGATGAAAATGTGCTGGTTGGATTGGCAACAGCGGATGATGCGGGGGTTTATAAAATTTCGGATGATCTTGCATTGATCCAGACTGTTGATTTTTTCACCCCAATTGTTGACGATCCATACGATTTTGGTCGCATTGCTGCTGCAAATGCGCTTTCCGATGTGTACGCCATGGGTGGGGTACCTAAAACTGCTATGAACATAGTAGCCTACCCAATGAAAACCCTGGGGGATGAGGCCCTAAGGGAGATCCTTGCAGGGGGTGCTGCAATCTTAAAAGAGGCTGGCACAGTTCTTCTGGGCGGTCACAGTGTTGAGGACGAAGAACTCAAATATGGACTATCCGTTACCGGTTTTGTTCATCCTGAGAAGATTCTTGCAAATCAGGGCCTGAGAGCTGGTGATTGCCTGGTTCTGACCAAACCTCTTGGGACAGGAATTGTAAATACCGCCATTAAAGGTGGCCTTGCCTCGGTTGAGACGATTCAGCGTGTTACAAAGCTCATGGTAACCCTTAACCGGCAGGCGGCTGCAGTTATGTCGGAATTTACTATTTCTGCCTGCACTGACATTACCGGGTTTGGCCTTTTGGGACATATTGCAGAAATGATTATTGGAACGGGTGTCGGTGTAACTATCGAATCAAGTAAAGTTCCAGTTATTGCAGAAGCTGTGGAATTTGCATCCATGGGGTTTGTTCCGCTGGGAGCCCACAACAATAGAGAGTTCAGGCAGGATATGGTTGTTATCCCTCAAGGATTTGATCCTGTCCTTCGTGATATTCTGTTTGACCCGCAGACCTCTGGAGGTCTATTGATAGGTTGTCGCAAGCAGGATGTTGATGCTCTTCTCAAAAGACTCCATGACAGCGGCGCAGAGGAGTCTGCCTTCGTTGGCTATGTGACTGAAGATGAATGTAATATGATACAGATTCAGTAGTGTCTGCGCGATGTCACGTAGCTGTTAATGTGGTGTGGTTAATTTAAATAAAAGAACCCTGTGATTGTGTAATAAAGGATAGCATTATGACTAAGGTAATTGATGCCTGTGGGCTGGCATGCCCTGCACCGGTTTTACTGGTAAAAGATGCCGTTGAACAGAACCAGGACACACAATTTGTAGTACTTGTGGATAACGCAGGCTCTGCTGAAAATGTATCTCGCTTTTTGAGCACTAAAGGCTATGGGGTGAGTGAAACCAAGGAAGGGGGTGTCTTTTGCCTGGAAGTATCCTGTGACCTGGAAAAGGTCTCCGCTCCAGCCCCTCAAAAGGCTGTCGAGAAGGGTCGTGAAGAAGTACAAAAGGTGCTCGTCCTGATTTCAAGTGATTGTCTTGGCACGGGTGATGACGTTCTTGGCCAGAAGTTAATGCTCAGTTATCTGAAAACCATAAAAGAAATGGGGCCGGAGCTGTGGCAGCTCATTTTTGTGAATGGTGGAGTAAAACTTACGACATCTTCTTCACCAGTTCTAAAAGAGTTACAGGAATACGAAGAGTCGGGAACAATTGTCCTTGCCTGTGGAACCTGTCTGGAACATTTTGGTATTTTGACAGACAAACAGGTTGGTGGGACCACCAATATGCTTGATATTGTTACTGCGACCCAACTTGCGGATAAGGTTATTTCCATTGGTTAGGAATTTTTGAAATAGATAGTTTTCGTGTTTCTATTTGATGGATTCGTAATTATTATATGGCCGTGATGTTTTTTCTATGCTGAATATTTTTTGGTATCCGTACGAGAAAATCGGTAAACATTCAGGTAACTGTCGTTTTTGTAAGCGACATCAATAGCTGTTAAGGGAGTGGTTATGTCTAAGATCAGTAAGATAATTGGTCGGGAAGTAATGGATTCACGGGGAAACCCAACAGTTGAAGCGGATGTGTATTTTGAATCTGGTGCATGCGGTAGAGCTTGTGCTCCTTCTGGTGCCTCTACAGGTTCAAGAGAAGCGCTTGAACTTCGTGATGGCGATAAAAGTCGTTATTTAGGTAAGGGTGTCTTAAAGGCGGTTGCTGCGGTAAACGATAGTATTGCACCGGCACTTCTGGGAAAAGATGGCTATGACCAGAAAGGACTCGATCAGCTTATGATCGATCTGGATGGAACGGAAAATAAAGAAACCCTTGGAGCCAATGCCATTTTGGCTGTATCTCTTGCTTGCGCCAAGGCTGCTGCTGCAGATAAAAAGATTCCACTGTATCAATATATTTCAGAGTTGAACGGCACTCCAGGTGAGTACCTGATGCCTGTTCCGATGATGAACATCATCAACGGTGGTGAGCATGCGGACAATAATGTAGATATACAGGAATTCATGATTCAGCCTGTTGGAGCCAAGAATTTCCGTGAAGCTCTGCGGATGGGTTCTGAAGTTTTCCACAGTCTTAAAAAGGTGCTGAGCGCCAAAGGACTGAGTACTGCGGTGGGGGATGAAGGTGGCTTTGCTCCTAATCTTTCTTCCAACGAAGAAGCGTTGACTGTAATCATTCAGGCGGTGGAAGCCGCTGGTTATGAGATGGGTAAAGACATCACCCTTGCTCTTGATTGTGCTGCATCAGAGTTCTATGTGGATGGCAAGTATAACATGAAGGGTGAAGGAAAGGTTTTTGATTCTGAAGGCTTTGGGGATTATCTGGCTGAGCTCAGCAGAAAATATCCTATTATCTCAATTGAAGACGGTCTGGATGAAAGTGATTGGGATGGTTGGGAAAGTCTCACCAAGAAAATCGGTTCTGCCACTCAGCTCGTGGGGGATGATCTTTTTGTAACAAACACCAAGATCTTAAAACGAGGAATCGATAACTCTATTGCTAACTCAATTCTCATCAAATTTAACCAGATCGGTACGTTAACAGAGACCTTAGACGCGATCCGCATGGCAAAAGATGCGGGCTATACCGCCGTTATTTCCCATAGAAGTGGCGAGACTGAAGATGTAACCATCGCCGATCTCGCTGTGGGAACGGCAGCAGGGCAGATCAAGACCGGATCTCTTTGTCGCTCTGATCGTGTTGCTAAATACAACCAGCTCCTTCGTATCGAAGAAGAACTGGGAGACAAGGTCAGCTATTTAGGCAAGAAAAGTATTAAAGGGCAATAAATAATTCTAGCTCTTTAGAATCATGCGATCAAAGCCCCTGACGAATAAATGCGTCAGGGGCTTTTTTGTTTGATGCGAGTTGGATTTGCCCTTTTGGGGTCTATTGCTATTTTTAAAAATACTTCTTAGCCCGGATTTTTCACCAACAAAGTTTTTCGCAGGTCGAGACACCGGGCATGAAGCTGTAATAATCTACTGCAAATGCTCGGTAACGAAGCAGCTGCGTATAAATCTGTTGGCCCGAAGGGTGAACTTTTTGATTTGAAACGAAAAACACCCTGTTAATTAAGGAAGTCCTTTTTAAACTATAAAAACAAACAATTGAGTTTCAAATCAAAAAGTCATGAGAAATTCGGGTTAACCACAACCTCCCCCCGAACCTGAGCAGGTGCCCTCAGCGCATGAAACCTGGCGTCCCCTGAGGGTCGTTGTTTTTTTGTCTTTGTAGATTATCTGTAATCCTTCTTCAATAAATCCAGCGGCTTCCACCGGTTTCACTCCAGCCTTGGAGAGTATCTCAAATGGCGTTTTACCCACGCCGCTCACAAGGACAGCCCTGCAATCCCCAAGAATTTTTGCGAGTTTATGCCAACGGGTTATTCCACCACCTGTTGAAGGTGCCTTTCGTTCTTCGACTTTTTTGTAGCCATCACCATCCTGTTCCCAAATATGAAAGACCTTGGCCTCCCCGAGATGCTGGTTGATGAGAACGCCTTCTTCTGTTGTCACTGCAACGTACAGACGCTTTTCAGGAGCCATGGGTTTTATCGTTGAGCATGAGCTGAGACAGCTTCTGAATTCTTCTGTCCTATCATCATTCAAGAGTCCTACAGCATCTGCCCGACAACGTGTGCAATGGCGCATCTGGGGGAGATACTGTTCTGCGTTGGCCCGTAGCTCTTCCATCATTTCTTTACCGGGTTGTTCAATGTTGCCAAAGGGTGTGTTCACGTTGGGGAAAAGGGCCATTGCATTGAGTAGATCTGCACCTAACTCCTTCATCTTTTTAGCAATATCTTCGATGTGGTGGTCGTTGATTCCAGGGATTACAATACAGTTGATCTTAACGGTAATATTATGTTCTTTAAGTTTTTTAATGGCTGCAAGTTGTCTTGATAACAGCAGCTCTGCGCCTTGCAAGCCCTTGTAAATGACCTTGCCATCCTGCACCCAGGCATAAATTTTCGCTCCAATTTTTGGGTCTACCGCGCAGACAGTAATGGTCACATGGGATACTTCAATTTCTGCAAGACCTTCAATGTACGGGCTGATACCCATGCCGTTGGAAGAGACACAAAGCATAGTCTCAGGATGGTTTTTCCGGATTGTTCGCATGGTTGCCATCGTTTCGGGGCCGTTGGCAAAGGGGTCTCCAGGGCCGGCGATCCCCGCAACGGTGATTCGAGGCTCTTTTTCTATCACCCTGTCCATGTATATCCCAGCCTGCTCGGGAGACAGCAGGGTGGAGGTGACTCCTGGGCGTGATTCATTTACGCAGTCATATTTACGATCACAGAAGTTACATTTGATATTACATTTGGGAGCAACAGGAAGATGTACCCGGCCAAATTTACCTTTTGCATCAGCATTAAAACATGGGTGTTTTTTTAGATCTCTGGTCATGATGGTCTTTCCTTCGTGTAGTAATGTGGGTGAGGTTACATGTAGCTGTAGCCCACCGATGAATCACTCTGTTTTTTATCGATAATTGTATTGGTGATCTGGTCAAAGAGCTGTTGAGCGCCTTGGTACCCAAGATGAAGAATACGTTGTCCGCCAACCCGGTCATGGATTGGAAATCCAACCCGGATCAGGGGTAAATTTTCTTTTCTGGAAAAGGCATAGCCCTTGGAGTGTCCTATCACGATATCGGTACCTAATTCTTTTGCCAGAGCCTCAATGTCGAAGAAGTCAACATCTTCTTTAACAAGAGGGAGCTCGCAATCAATTCCATCCAGGGCCTCTTTCACCTTTTTCTCAAATTGACCGCTTTTACCACCTGAGGCGCAAAGTACTGTGTGAATTCCAATTTCAGCGAGAAAACCGGTGATGCCGATAACCAGGTCTTCTTCGCCGTACACGACTGCCCGTTTACCAAAAATGTACTTGTGGCCGTCCACCATGCTGTCAATCAGTCGCCCCCGTGCCTGGGTGTACTTTTTCGGGATCTCATTTCCGCTGAGTTCTGCCAGGAGTTCAAAGAATGCATCGCTTGCCCGGATTCCGATCGGATGACCTAACTGGCTCAATTTAGTATCGAATTTGTCTTGTAGAACTTTCCCGCCGGTCTTTTTTGGAAAGGTCCAGCCCAGTTCAACCGATGCCTTAGCTCCACCCATTGCAGCGATGGCTTTGAGGGGTGTTCCACCTTTTGGGATGAGTGGATAATCGTTGAGAGCAGGACCATCCAGAGTATCTGAGTAATCGGGGAGCAGGGTTGCCTCTATCCCGTAATCCGTGCACACCTCTTTGAGGTATCTGATGTCAGCTGTTGATATAAAACCGCTGAATATGTTTATGGTGTTATTTGGTTCAGATTCTGTTGCAAGTTGATTAACCACTGCGGTGACGGCAGCTGTGAATCCTTCCATATGGGTACCGGCGTAGCTTGGGGTGGAAACGGCTACCACCAATGGGGAACTGCTTGTGCCAAACTCTTTGTGATATTCATGGAGGAGCATCGGCACGTCGTCACCAATGGTTTCTGTCAGGCAGGTGGTGGCAACCCCAATCAGTTTTGGTTTGTATTTGGATGTGACGTTTTGCAGACCGAGTTTCAGGTTTGCGCCCCCGCCGTATATTGCATTTCTTTCTCCAAGTGAAGAAGAGGCAATATCTATCGGCTCATTGAAATGACTGATTATATATCGGCGCATGTAGGTAGCACAACCCTGGGAGCCATGAAGAAAGGGAACACAGTCTTCAACGCCCCTAAATGCAAGGGATGCACCGAGAGGTTTACACAACTTACAGGCATTTGTGGTGGCAGTATAGTTCATCATTTTGGTCATTTTACTTCTCCTTTTCTCTGCGAGGGACAAACTGCCAGACCGGACTCATAACAGAGCCATACACTTCTCGGGCAAAGTTGAGCATACCTTGAAATCCTGCGAGCATTTCTTTTCGTTCGTGGTTGTGGTCACAGAAGGCAACGCCGAGTTTGTAGGCGATAGGACGTTCTTTTACTCCTCCCACGAACAGGTCAACCTTCTTTTCTTTAAGAAAACTGGCTAGCTCAAGGGTGTTCGCGTCATCTACGATAATGGTGCCATCATCGGTTACTTCTTCGAGTTCGATGTAGTCTTCTTTGGTCCCCGTCTGGGAGCCAACCATGACCACGTCCATACCAATGAGTCTAAAGGCTTTCACCAAAGAAAAGGCCTTGAAAGCGCCTCCAACATAGATGGCGGCTTTTTTCCCTGTGAGAGCTTTTTTGTATGTAGCCAATTCAGGGAGAATGTCTTTCAGTTCTTCTTTCACCACTTCTCTTGCTTTTTCAAGGAGAGCTGGGTCACCGAAATGACGGGCCACTGCATATAAGGCTTCTGCCATATCTTCAATGCCAAAGTAGGAGACCCTGATAGAAGGAATGCCATAGTTTTCTTCAAGCATGTTGGCAAGATCCATTGTGGCACCAGAGCACTGTACAACGTTGAGAGCTGCACCATGGCAGCGTTGAATGTCAGCCACACGTCCGTCACCTGTAATGTTAGCTACAGGCTGAACTCCGATCCTTTCAAAGTATTCTCGGATGAGCCAGATTTCGCCAGCAAGGTTAAAGTCTCCCAGAATATTTATAGAATACTTTGAGATGTCTCTGGTATCTCCGGTTCCCACAAGCTGAGACATGGCGTTACATGCGGCCTTATAGCCTGCTCGTTTATTACCATCTTTAAAACCTTCGGATTGAACGGGTAATACCGGGATGTTTTTTTCTTTACTCATCTTTTTACATACCGCGTCAAGATCATCGCCGATGATACCGACAATGCAGGTAGAGTAGACAAATGCTGCCTTTGGTTTGTGCAGGTCGATAAGTTCATCCAAGGCTTTGGCGAGTTTTTTTTCCCCACCGAAGATGACATCAACTTCCTGGAGATCGGTGGAAAAAGAGAGGCGGTGCAATTCAGGACCAGAAGAGAGCGCCCCTCGAATGTCCCAGGTATAGACAGCACAACCTATAGGGCCGTGTACCAGATGTATGGCATCGGCAATTGGATAGAGTACGACGCGGGAACCACAGAAAACACAGGCCCGCTGGCTTACAGCTCCTGCCAGGCTGTCCTTGTTACAGTCCAGCTCAAAAGGAGCGCTACCTTTGACGTGAATTTGTTTTGATCTGTTTTTGAGTAACACTGCTGAGGTCATATCACTATATCCTTTTTGGGGTTCAGTTGTAGTTACGTATAATGCCTACTGAGCAAGTGGTATGCCATAGAGGTGTGTTTTGTATTAATGACGTATAAACAGTGAGTTGTTGGTGGAGTGTTGTGGGTGTCGGGTTTGTGTTGAATTGTTCAGTATCGTAGGTTTCCTACATTTAGGTTGGAGTTGTTGTAGGGAATTGAAGGCTGAGGACGATATGTTGAATGTAATGAAAAGGTGGACACAATTTCCAGAGTGAATTATTTACCTATGAAAATCATATCTAAGCCGTATTTCTCATCACTAAAGTTTTTTGCTGATCAAGACACTGAGCACTCGACTGTACGTTTGTACCTCAAGTGCTCAGTAACGATGCAGCAGCGGAAAAATATTGTGACCCGGAGGGTGAGCTTTTCGAAATACACACTGCTTTTGCATTCTTTTGGGTTTGCCCTGTGAAATTAGTATTTTAGGTTGTTTGTCGAAAAGTTCATGAGAAATGCGGGCTAATTTTGTAACTGCAAAACTGCCTGGAGGTAGAACGAATTATGACGATTGCTCAACAATATTCTGTGATGCCAAAGGAAATTTCAGCACTGAACACCTATTGGCTGGTGCAGTATCTGCAAAACTATCATGCAGATGTCCCTGTAGAGCAGCTCGTGGAAAATATTGCCTCAAAAAAGAATTACCATGTTGAGAATCTTGAAACGGGCAAGATGGAAAAAGTCACATTGCAGCATCTTCAGATGCCCAGGTACTGGTTTTCCCATGAATTCATTCAAAGTTTGCATGATGTTATCCAGGAACATATTCCAGATCCCAGTCTTGCGTACAAAATGGGACGGACAATCTATAAAACGCAGCCGCTGATTCGGACGACCTTAGGTGTTTCTCTGCTTGGAGTGCACGGGCTTACCAAAAAAATCTCTAAAGAGGCGGCAAAGTATAACCGGACAAAGCACTATAGTGTTCGCCTGCTCAAAAAGGGATATGTCGAATTGCGAATTGTTCACAACCCGGGTGTCAAGGTCAGCGATTTTACCATGCAATGGAATGCCGGCTGTTTTGCTTCTTACGGTAAGCTTGCGGGGGCAACAGATATAACTGTTGAGATGCTCTGTGTTGATTCAGGCCCTACTGTTGCAGGCGATGGGGGGCAGGCTATCTGGGATTTTTGTATTACGTACAAAGAACCTCATGTCTTGAGCCGGTTGTTTCGGGGAGTGATGTTGACTATCCCCTGGATTAGAAAACTAACTGAGCAGGCGGAAGAGATCGAAGGAGAATACCAGGAACAGATTCTGACTCGCGATAAAATTATCCGTGAGCGAACAGAGCGGCTAGTGGCTATTCAGGAAAAGCTCATTGATCAGGAAAGAAAAAGTATTGAACAGAAACTGGCTCAGATTTCCCAAGAACTTGTCACTACAGAAGAAAGAGAGAGGCGAGCTATCGCTGAAGACCTCCACGACAGTGTGACTCAGTTACTGGCACTTAGCGTAAAAGATGTTGCTGCCGTGAAAAATAACCATGCGGAAATGGGCCGGCTCGATACAGTTCATGAAAACCTTTGTAGAGCACTCAAGGATCTGCGTTCGCTCACTTTTCAGATTAGTCCTCCTGTACTCTATGATTTTGGATTAGAAGCCGCCATTGAGTGGTTGATAGAAGATGTAAACAGCCGTCATAGCATGCGGCTGGTCTTTACTAATCTGATCGACGAGCCTCTTAGGCTGGGGCCACAGGAAAACGTGATTCTATACAGGATAATCAGAGAGTTGGTTATCAATATTATAAAGCATGCAGGCACACCTGATGGACAGATTATCCTTAGGGTAACCACTTCTCAATTTATAGCTGAAGTAGCCGATGAGGGGACGGGTTTTGACCTGGATTGTGTGAAAAATGGATTTGGTCTGTTTTCTTTAGAAGGTCGGTTGGTATTTATGAATGGGAAAATCCATATAATGTCCATACCCGGAGAAGGAACAATTATTCAAGTGAGGGTGCCACTGGAAAAACTGTGCAGAGATGAAGCCCAACCCCCAGTAAATGGGAAATAAGCCGGGACTCAGTTCAGAACCCCCCTGAGGGGGTTCTGAACTGAGTGACAGTTTTTCCGGAGTAAGGCACTGATAAATACAGATTAAAGGATTACAGTTAGTTTAATTTTTCCTCAATTTGCACTCGAAACTTTTGAGCCTGTTCCGGGGAGGGTATTTCCTCAGCAAGAGCATCTATCGCCGCTGAGAGATCGGGGGCTGTATCAAGGTGGTCTTCACAGATAATAGCAGCCATTGGTCCAATGTATTCAGCCAGTACTTTTTCAAGAACTTCTTTTTGTTGACCGGTTAATGTCGTCCTAACTTTTTTGGCTGGAGCCGTTACGGTCCTTGTTCCGCTGAGAAAATCCAAGATCTCCGTAGTGGGGAGGAGTTTGTTTCGCCTGGGTGAGGTGGCATTGGCCTGGAATCGGTAACGACCCGCTTGAATAGTTAACATCAGCTCCAGTGCCTCTTGCCCTTGTTTATTGTAAAAATAAACAAAAACAATAGAACCTTTTTCGATAACGATTTGAGCACTGCGGTTTGCTTTTGTGGCGATAAACAGTACCCCAGTTGCTTTCTGTGAGCAGAATTCTCTGATTTTATCAACTAACTCAGCAAAAGGTATGTAGTCTTGACTCATAGTAACCTATTTTTTGCGTAATCTTGTGAAAGCCATTTGCAAACTGACGCCCATCCGCTGAATTGCTCTTGCCAGTGCACCTATTTCATCGTTTCGATTGGTTTCAGTAATGTTTGCTTCTAAGTTTCCACGACTGATTTCATCAGCAATCTTTGTCAGATTCTGTATTGGTGAACTTAACCGCGCAGCCAGCAGGTATGCGATAAGCAGAACTGCAATGAGAGTTGCTCCAAGGAGGATAAAAGCATTTTTCTTTGCTTTGTTCGCTGCAGAGAAAGCCTCATTGTAGTCTTGTTGCAGGATGAGGGTCCAGCCCATGTTTGTTTTTTGGGTATGCGCAACTATTTGCTTACCCTTGTCTTCAAAAGTGTATGATCCTGTACCGGATGATGGCTTTTGTGTTAGGGCTGGGTAGCCACTATAGTCTTGTAGGTTGAATGATATATTGCTTTCGCCACTGGCTATAAGACGATTTTTTTCATCTAGAAGAATCGCAAAACCGGTGGTACCCAGTTTGTTTTTTGTCACGGTATTTGAGAGGTCTTCAAGTGTCATTGCAACTGCGATGACTCCAAGAAGGTTCGACTTATTATCCTGAATTGGCTTTGAGAGGATAAACGCAGGTTTATTGGAGGTTTTACCAAGTAGTACCTGTTGGCCTATCTCTTTGCCCTCAATCACCTGCTTGAAGTAGTCGCGGTCTCCATAAAATCTTGTCGCCTTGCCGTCACTTCTGCCAAGGTTTTCTCCGTTGGGGAGGATGGTGAATGCGAGGTAGACCCAGTCGTATTTGTCAGCAATAGTCTCTAATACAGGATTTTGGGAAGCACCATCCATGGAAAGAATAGCCGGAGTTTGGCTGTTTTGCTCAAGGACTTTGAGGTTAGCTGTCGTCCAGGCATCAACACTTTGGCTAAGGCTCTGTGCGTTTGATGAGAGGCTTTGGAAAGTACTGATCTCCCAATTTTGTTTAGCCAAATATACCGAGTTATACCAGAGCCCCCCAATTGGAATGAGTGCTACAACAAACATGGTGATTAATATCTGATAAATTATCTTAAAACCGGAACCTTGTTTCTCGACTTCCTTACTTTCCATTATTGCTGTGCTCCTCGATGGCTTTTGGTTCTTTCCTTGGTGTTGTGCTAAGACTTTTGTAGTTTTGCACATCTGCTTTGTGTTTAGTCTATTATTAGACCATAGGCTGTGGTGAAAATGCAAATTTTATTAGAGTAAGAAAATGCTGAGGGCATTGGAATTACGACATTATGCGTTTAGAGTCGGTACCTAGGAGCTTATGCATCCTAGGCGGTGGTTATAATTAAACTGCAATTTTGACAATAATTTTGTGGACGATACCTGTGGAAATCAAAGGCAAGTGCGCATCTTCTGGGAAGAAGATGGCAAAGTGTAAAGGTGTTGTTATAAACCACGCAGTGGGGATGTCTGTAAAAAACTGTATATCACTTTCAGGATCGTATGCATCGACTATCTCGGTACAGCCGGATCGTGCCTTCCAACCCATTTCATCAACTCCTGCGAGTACCAGTTGGATGTCTATATATTTATTGTGGATTTCCAGTTGAGCCTCATTTTTCGCGCGGCCCTGATCTTTTGCAACGATTGCGAAAACAGCGTCTCCTTCAATTTCGTATTTGCCTACTTCAAGGCGATCTATGTCAGGTCGTTGTAAAAATTGAAATGCTTTTGAAAAACTCTTGTGCAGAGGCTCATAGCGCTCGGCATTTTTCAGTGTATCGAGAATCATATGTATCCTTATTTATTGTTTCGGTTTTGTAGCAGAAATTATTGAAGAGTCATTTGCTGCTCTGAAGGGATGATGGGTTATGTCAGTAAGCCCTGCCTGTTCCATCATGGTTATTATCTCTTTGTCGGAATATGACCTTCCTTTATCTGTCCCAACCAACATATTCAGGGCAAAAAGAGCGGGAAATTCGGGGCCGTCTTTTGTTTCATTAAGGATAAAGTCGTGAATGAGTAGAAGACCGCCGGGCATAAGAGCGTCCACTGTTTTTTGTATGACTTGAGTGCATTCTTCAAGTGAGTTGCTGTGAAGTATGTGTGACAGCCAGGCCACGTCGAAGGCCTCCTCGGCTGATGTTGTGGTGTTGAAATCTCCACCCTCAAACGAGATGCGATCAGAAAGGCCATAGGAGGCCACAACTTTTTGGGCAATGGGTTCTGTTGTGGGTCGGTCAAAGATGATAGCTTTTAGCTCTGGATTAGCCTGGCAAAAATGTATGGCATAGGTGCCGGGACCACCGCCAAGGTCGAGCAGTCGCTTTCGGCCGTTTAAATCAATATTAGCGGCTATCTGGGGTGCAAGACCTTTGGCCAGATTAAACATGCCGAGCAGAAAACTTTCTCTCTCAATGTCAGCGCCATAGGAGCGTTTGTCAATTTTTTGGCCGGTGCAAACGGCTTTGTCGAGCTGGGCCCAACCATCAAGAATGTGATGGTGGTGGAGGATGATATGGCCCATATACTCTGGGCGGTCTTCCTGTAAATATGTTTTGGCAAATCCAGTGTTGGCGTAACGTCTATCTTCTTTTTGGGTCAAACCCATGGCTGAAAGGGCGTCAAGTAATAACTCTGTAGCTCTGCTGTTGGTGGATGCGTCCTCTGCAACCTCATCGGCTGTTCGTTTTTTTTGTCCAAGTATAGAAAAAACCTTCAATCGTACAGCTGCCTGCAGGGCACAGCCACGCCAATATCCGCTTGAAACTCCAAGTAACTTTCCTACATTCCAGTCCTGTGACATAATGTACCTCTTGGAAGTTATGTGTTGTCTTGCAATTGTCTTAGCAGTCTAAAAAAATCGTCTCGTTGATTAAATGTTTATTGAAATGTCGAGAGCTAGTCTTCGTGAATGATACTATTTATTTTACAACCTATTTTCCAAAGTTCGTCAATGATTTCCTGTGAGTGTTCACTTTCAATTCTGAGTGTTATTGTTTTCGTTTGTGCGCTGTGATTATTGCAAATAGCAATGTTGTTTATAGGGGTATCGTAGGCAGCAAGTACATCAAAGATCTTGTAGATTGAAGTGGGGTCGTGGCTTATGGACAGCTCTATACGCGTGTTTGTTTCAGGGGAGCCTAGTACTTCAACAAAGGCATCAAAAATGTCTGAATCTGTAATGATTCCAACAAGGAAGTCATTTTCAATGACAGGGATACCTCCAACTTTATGTTTGCGCATGATTGTCGCGACTTTTTCTAGAGTATCTGTGGGGGCAACTGTGATTGGGGTTCGGGTCATAAACGTGTCCACTTTTACCTGATGGGCAAGTGCTCGTGTGGTATCATCAAGGCTTGCATCAACTACAGATGGAAGTGCTTTTTTAAGATCTTCTTTACTGATAATACCAAGAAGTTTATGTTCCTCGTCAATGACCGGAATTCTCCGTATGCGGTTGTCCTCCATCAGGCTACAGGCGTTAGCGATTGATTCACCTGCTGTTACAGTTATAACTTCGCTTCGCATCCACAGTTTTACAAACATTATTATTATCCTTTGGTATATGGGCAGGCAACGATGTGTCCCGTCTGTCTGTCGATATAAAAACAAATGGCTGCCGCGTCTTCTGTCACGGTTGTGCTGGTGTTGCCAATACGAATTTTGGTCCCGGAAACAATTCGATCCTGAACAATAACTTTAGCCAAACAGTGATTAAAGGTTGGGTCCTGCCTGGAGTAGAGAGGACTATTCGGGATGATATTGAGTCTTTTTAAATTATTCCTTCGTTTTTCTAACGTAGACTCTTTTTTCTTATATATTGTCGTTTCAGCAAAGTCGTGTCCATTAACCTGTATAAGGTTTTTCAGTTCATGTTCGAGCTCACTGATACTTGCCCGAAGCTTTGTACGCTGTTGAAAACGTTCCGGTTCTACTCCCGCTGCAATTATAGCCGGTGTTGCGTTATCTGATCCAATAATACCGCCTATAAAGTCAAGACTGGAACAGAATGTCCCACCAATAACTTTAGAGTCAGGTTTACATAAAATTTTATTTCTCGAGCTGATCTTGGCATAGTAGGCACCTTTGGCGACCACGACGGTACCGCCACTGGTAATCATTGCACGCTCAATAAAGGATATTTCCACATCACCGTCGGCTATAAGCTCAGAAGGTTCGCCAATGAGTCCGCTTGCAATTTTACTGTTACCCTTTACTCTGAGCGTTGCGTTGTGAATGTTGCCTCCGATTAAAAGGTCTCCTTTGCAACTGATGGTAAAGCCCGGTTTAACATCTCCTTTTATTTCCAAACCGTCATTAGACTCAATGTTTCCCACAGAAAAATCAACATCTCCGTCAATTGTCTGTTTTGCGCTCACTTTAACGTCTGTTTCGTTGACGATGGATAGCACTCCAGAACAGGTTGCCAGTACCTGCCCGGTTTCTTCTATGTACTGCACATCGCCCGTAACTTTTACCTTAATGTCTTTGCCAGGTTTCTGTAATATGGGCAAACAATGGATATCTGTTCCTGGTGTGCCTGGGGTGAGGGGGATCTTGGTGGCAATAAGCTCATCTTTGTCGATTCCTATGAAGATCTTTCTTTCACGCCAGTCAATGGAACCATCCTGGAGAATTTTTCCAGGCAAGGGACCAATCTCAACCTCAAATCGAAGGTACGCATCTTTACCATCAACGGGTAGTAAGCCTCTTGCAATGGGTACGTCCTGCAGTGGTTGCTGGAGTTGCATAACCTGTTCAATGCTCTCCTGGATTGTCAATTCATCTAGGCCACAGTTGATCTCTTGTTCTTTGCAGAGTGCAAGGATATCATTTAACTCAAGATGCTGAGCATTTGGAAGACAAGGGTAGAGTGTCAGTGTTGCGAGCATCTTGTCGGCCGCAATATCGATTATGGGAGTTATTGCAACGCTGACGATGGTCTCTCTTCCAGTTTTGGTCTGGGTTAATACTGGGTAACCGGTGACTCCAGCTGCAATCTCACTGTTGTCGTCTGATAAGCAACAGTTTTTTCCTGCCACAAGCTTTACTGGAGGATTATTGTTATTTGAGGCAAGAGAAATGAGAACATGATTTTTCTTTATAAGCTCAGAGATGAATATTTCGGTAGGGATATCTTCCACCGTGGCCGTGATGGTTTGAGATTGGAAGTGAGTAGTAAAAGCTTCATTCATAACATTGGGTGACCAGGTAGATGGACGTATCGTGTTGAAATTATATATTTCTATTTGTATAACAAATCGTAGGTATTCGTCAATGAGCATTAAAAACACGGTGAAATACCACTTGGCAAACAGGTGTGACAGAGATCCCGTATAGCTACTATCGTAGCGCCCATCCTTTCATCTTTTAATCATGATGTTCTTTTCGGTATTGATCTACCCGATGAACAACAGGAGTGTGTAATGTATAAGTATCTGTTTGGGCCTGTTCCCTCACGGCGATTGGGAATGTCCCTGGGGGTTGACTTGGTCCCCAAAAAAGTGTGCTCACTTGACTGTGTGTATTGTGAAGTAGGAAAGACAACTCAACTGACAAGTGATAGAAAAGAGTACATCAAAGTCGACAAGGTAAAAGAAGAATTAATCAATTATTTCAGCAATAACCCTGATCCGGATTATATTACTTTTTCAGGTTCTGGAGAGCCCACTCTCAACTTATTTATTAGTGAAATACTCCGGTTTATTAAAGAAAATAAACCCAGTATTCCCGTTGCTGTTTTGACAAACGGGACTCTGTTGTACGACGATAACGTGAGAAAGACTCTGTTGAATGCCGACCTCGTTCTCCCATCTCTTGATGCCGCAACAGAAGAGGTTTTTAAAAAAATAAATCGCCCGGCGGGAGACTTGCGAATTGAAAAATGTATTGAAGGTTTAGTTGATTTTAGCAGAGACTTTAAAGGAAAAATCTGGCTCGAAGTGTTTATTTTACCTGACTACAACGACAGTGAGATTGAGTTGGCTGAGTTGAAAAAGGCGATTTTGAAAATAAAACCTGATTCTATTCAACTCAACACCTTAGATCGCCCTGGAACTGTCTCCAACATAAGAGGAGCCACAAGGGAAGAGCTACAACGAGTATCCGACTATTGGCAACTCGACAATGTTGTAATTATTGCCGCCGCCCCAGAAAGAAAAAATATGCAGGCCTATAGGGGTGACATTGAGTCGGCAATTATTGAAACAATAGTGCGAAGACCTTGTACACTTGATGATTTGGCGAAAATATTAGGCAAGCATGTTAGTGAAGTAAATAAATATCTGGATGTTTTAGAGGCGGAAGGGAAAATTGAGACAGTTAGGCAGGAACGGGGTGTTTTTTATCAGGTAAAAGAAGGTAATGAGAAATAGCGCTTCCTTCAAAGTATTCGCAGCTAGGTGAGTGTATCCCTGTAAGTGGTATGCCTGTGCCCTAACAGCTCCTTTGCTTTGTGTATGTCCACTAACCCGGATTTCTCACCAACAAAGTTTTTCGCAGGTCGAGACACCGGGCATGAAGCTGTAATAATTTACTGCAAATGCACGGTAACGAAGCAGCTGCGGATAAATCTGTTGGCCCGAAGGGTGAACTTTTTGATTTGAAACGAAAAACACCCTGTTAATTAAGGAGGTCATTTTTAAACTATAAAAACAAACAATTGAGTTTCAAATCAAAAAGTCATGAGAAATTCAGGCTAAAGGAACACATTGGTATCATACGTTTCCTGGTCATCGATCCAAAATGTTATGAAAGAATCTCAGTTGCCAACTGTTTTTAAATAGTAAATGTGTTACAAAAAGGATCCCAAAAAATATTGTTCAGATAGATACTGAGGTTATGAAAGTTAGAATTAATAAAATATTGTCTTCAAGATTTGTGCAGTTCCTTTTGTATAAATTCATTCGTATATACTCTTTAACATTCAGAGTTGAAGTCCAGAACGAAGATGCCTGGCTTGTTGAGTATGTACAAAATAATGGCCGTATTATTCTTTGTACTCACCACCAGCAGTTCTTTCCAGCCATTCGTTATTTCCAAAAGTATAAAAAATATAAGCCGGGAATTATGATCAGCAGGAGCAATGATGGTGAATTTATATCAGCCATTGCAAACAGGACAGGATGGATCACGGTAAGAGGATCGTCCTCAAAGGATGGTGCTAAAGGTTTAACTAGTATGATCAATCATCTCACCGAGCATAGACTTGCCGGCCATATCATTGATGGTCCCAGGGGACCTTTTGGTATTGTTAAACCTGGAGTGATCAAGATGGCTCATGCTACGAATTCAGTCATTGTTCCGTTTTATACCAGAGCTGATAAAGCCTGGTACTTTAGAAGCTGGGATAAGTTTTTTATACCGAAACCTTTTTCTAAAGTTATATTGCGGTTTGGAGATAAAGTAGAGCTTAAACAGACTGACACAAATGAACAGTTTGAAGAGCATAGAATTATGCTTGAAAAAATTATGTCGAAAGGAAGTGAAAAGTTAACAGCTGAGTTTGAATAGCAACTTGTCATTGTTACCTTCCTTATTTATTTTGCAATGAATACGCATTTCATCGTTAAAGATACGTCCAGAGCATTTTCGAAAAACATAAATTGCCAAATCAAATCACAATAAAAAGTTTAGTGTTCTAAACTGACCCTACTTCTGTATCTTAAAACGAGAATTTGTCTCGAAAACCTTGCGGCACTGGAAGGTGTTGTTGACCTTTATGGAACCCCAAATAGCCTAACGAGAAAAATTCATTCCAAAATCCGAGAATCTTCCAGAGCATGATTTATGTAATCTTACTCAGAAGGACAACATCAACAACTTGCCATCGCAATCTTGACATATTTGTGTAATTATTAGTAGTTTATGGGGTCTGAAGGAGTAGCGGAAGAAATCCCATGAGGGGATGGAATGAGAGCCGTTGTCATCACACAGAATCTGCAAAATTGCGGGTATTGAAGTTTCTACATAATTACTTGTTGGGGTCTTCACGCGATCATCCATATGGATTCGAAAATCGCCCCAACTAAACGCTTAACTTGGTAAAAACAGGTTAGCGAACCAAAAAAATGAAAGAAAAAGACATCTTTTCAGGGCTATCACACGAAACCTACCTAAGAGATATGGGTGTCGATAATTTGAGGACCATAGTTTCTTCTGAAAAATGGAAACGAAACGACCCTCATAAACACGGTGAAGCAGTTGAAGTTTTGCGTCGTTTTAATGCATCATTAACCGCCGAAGCCGACCTCAAGCGAGATGCTCGCGAAGAAGAAACTCTATCAATTGCTAAACGTGCCAACCGCATAGCTTTAGCAGCAGCGATTAGTGCAATAATTGCCGCTATTGCTGCAATTATATCGGCTATAATAACTATCACTCAATCACCGTAAAATCTACTTTACCCCAACCAGCAGTTTCACTTAGACGATACGCGCTAGTGAACTGCGCGTTAGCATATTCAAAATAAACGATCACTTAACATGCATAAAATGGAAATAGTAGTAGCTGAAAGAAACGACAGTGAAGTTCTTGCTTCAATCGTCAGTGAAAGCAATAAAGATGTTGCTGAGTTATTGGCTCTAAATATCAATAACGCTCCTAAACATCCCTCGTTTTGTACTGCGGAGTGGATTGAGTCCGATTTTGATAGAGGGCAAGAATATTTCCTTTCAACAGAAAACGGAATATCAACAGGATGCGTAGCTTTTGAACATCCAGAGAGTGATACAGCATACTTAAACAGATTATCAGTCCTACCAAAGTTTAGGAATAGAGGCTTAGGTTCAGCTCTGGTGAAGCATATTGTTGACTACGCAAAAGAAAAACGCATTAAGAATATCAGCATAGGAATAATATCGGAACATAACCAACTAAGAGAATGGTATTTAAAACTTGGTTTCATTGAAGGTGCGTTGCAAAAGTTCGATCATCTTCCGTTTAATGTGCTTTACATGAAATATAAAATATAAAACTGCGAACAAAACGTTCCCGCAGAAGCCCCAAACAACACGGTTTCCGCGGAACTCCACGTTGGGGCCTTTACGCGAACACCCTAAAATGAATAAAACCATTTCAGTTATATGAATCATCCTACTACTTCGCGCTACAGTGAACGCTGAAGAAAAATATTCTTTAGAATGTAGGAATAAATTTCATGATTTAGTCTATGCTTGAATGGTGACACCAGAGTCACGTTAGACGGTAGTAACGTCTTTTATAGGTGGAAGATCCACAGTAGCCCCAATATGTCATGAACATTTTCACGTAAAAATACGTCTCTTTGCCATGGAAATGTTCATGGAAAATCGGGGTTAAGCTTTTGAGTATTCAGCGAATTCAATATCAAGAGTGCCGTCAGTTTCATTTGCTTTCATTTTGTAGGTTCCTGCTTGGGTTATTTCAAGCATTTGTTTTTGTCCTTCCTGTATAAAGACATCGGCTATCCCATCCCGCTTGTCAGTGTCTGACTCATCGTTGAAAAATAAACTCACCTTTTTTCCCACTTCTTCCATTCGTAACAGGAGGGCGTTGTGTTCAATGAAGACCAGTTCCTCGTAACAATGTGAAATAGTAAAGCCAAGAGTTTCTGTGAGGTTTTTCAAAAGCCCCAAAGGCCTGTAGGGCACTGTTTGTTGAGTTGTCAAACCGTTCTCCTTATCATGGATATTGCATTTGCAGTGATGTCTTTTATTAATCAGATTTTCCCAGCGTCCTGATTGATGCTATGGTGTCCCAGCCGTAGTAGGTGTTGATTGCTTCGGCACTGTCTAGTTCAGTGATACGGGCAAATCCCTCTCCAAGAAACAGAGTGGCATTTTCATAAATTTTTCCTTCGTTTACCTGAAGTTTAACATCTTTTCTCAATTTTCTTGAAAGTGTGCCGTGGACGGGCATTGATGCATATTCGAGAATCTTTTCAAGTGTCTCTTTGTTCATGGGTCATCCTTTTGCTGTTAATGGGTTGTAAGGGTGCAACATTTTCTGGATCCGTTTTCCTATTGAAAGAAACTTGGCAACATCCTCATCCGTAGGGGGCTGAATATTGTACGTTTCCAGGTCGCAAATCTCCTGCCAATTGTCGATCTGTACGATATTCATAATCTTCTACTCCTCGTTGAATTTGCGTAGGCAGATGAGCTTTGTATGGTTCCATCCGCATTTTTTGTAGAAATCGAGAGCTTTGTGGTTGTTTGCGTCGGCAAGCAACTGCATGCGATTTGCGCTATTTTCTTGGGCCCAGTTACCAAGAGAGGTAAGAAGTGTGCGGGCTATATTTTTATTTCTGTACTCTGGTGCCACAACCAAATCTTCAACAAGTAGTGCGAGGCCACCTTCAGCTGTTGAGATGGTGATTTGACCTGTTACCATGCCTATTACGACACCATCTTGCTCAGCCAAAAAAATAGCCGCTGATGGTTGTTGCAGGAGAAGTTGGAGACCCCTTTTTTGTCTTGTGGCATCGAAGGTGAAATCTTGTTCAATGCCAAGGAGCAGTTCGAGTAGGGGGAGCAGGTTTTCAACATCTTCTATTGTGGCACGTCGTATCATTGCTTATATTTTTACTGTTTTATGAGATATTCTGCGGGTGGCTCACCATCTTCTATGCCATCCAGAACGGCATCTATGGCTTCTTCGCTACTCATGTTTTTAAACCACAAGTTGTCGGGTTGGATAACCATGATGGGGCCGGACTCACACTGTTTGAGACAGCCCGTTGCGATGACCTGCATGTCAAGGCCTCTGTCAAGAATCTCTTCCTCAATATATTGAAGAAAGCCATCGGTTTGCTTGTGACAGATCCCTTTTGGGTCGCCTTTTGCTCTGAAGCTTTGGCAGACGAGAATCTGCTTTTCCGGTAATGCCATTGTGTATTCCTTTTATTGAGATATGTGAATTATTTGTATGCTATATCTGTCTATATAATATTATTTTGATTTGCATTTTCCCTTTTTACCTCCACCATAGAGTACATCGACAATCCCTTCGATGGCATCATCAGTTGTCAGGATGTTAAGGCCTGCTTCACTGAGAGTTGCTCTTGGGGTCTCTCCTGCACTGGCCACAAGCAGAACAAAACAGTCGGCAAGTGTATCTGCAACTGTGAGCCACCTGTCCTTTCCACTTCCTGGCGCTGGTGCGTCTCTTGTTTCAAGGAGGCAGGTGAGACCGTCTTCTCTTGGCCCATAGATGAGAAACCTACTGGCATGACCGAGGTGGAGATCCACTTCCATGCCGTTTGTACTGACTACGGCAACATTAGGTCTGCCTGGGCTGGGTTTTGGTCGCACAGCGTCTTGCTTGATGTCCTGTTCACATTCTTCTGGTCGATTATCGTCAGAACTCAAGAGTGGGCTAACCACCTGTAGATATTTACTGGCCTCTTCGGTTGCCTTCTCTATTTCTTCCGGGGTAGGGCTTGCCAGGAGGAGGTCGTTGTCAGGCCGGGTTGTATGTGGAGTTAGTGCAATAGCGTCCGCTCCCAATTCGCCCATTTCCCTTGCGATTTTGCCCACTCGGTCAGTGTTGTATCCAGGGTAGAGGGTTGTGTGAATGCAGACACTGATTTCGTGAAACTTTAAAGCAGGAACCCCATGACGCTGTTCGGAGATGAGAAGCGGGGCTGCATCTGAAATTTTCAGGGTTTTCTGGCCGGGACGAATCCAGGCGTACAGTTTCTCAATCAATTCTGCCCGCATGGCGTCGACCTGCATTTCAACATAGTCAAGGCCAGCATTTGCAAGACTTGATGCCAGTTTTTTACTGTCGATCCCATAGGTTTTAATCCCCACCTTGAGCTGTGGAAAGAGTTCTTTAATGCGTTCAATTGTGTGCAGGGTGATATCCGGGGTGGCAAGCGGGTCTCCAGGTCCACTGATGGCGGCCATCGTAATATCAGTATCTGGAGCATCCATCACCCTGTGGATCATTGCAATAGCCTCTGGAACAGTGATGGTCTCCACGTTTGTGGGCAGAGATGGTGAAAATCTGCTGCGACCGACAATTCGCGGCGCCACCGACAGATTGATCACGCTATCCACAGTGCAATGTGCGATGAGGGCGGGCAATGGTTTGTGTTCGGCTAGGGATATCACGTTCATAAGGCTTCCTGGATTATTATGAAATGCAGCGGTGGCAGGCTACGAGGACCACCGCTGCTTGTGTTTAGAGAACAAGCTCAAATTTTTCTTCAGCGTCATCACGGTCCTTTCGGTCAAGAAGCACACCCAGGATCTGCTCAAGTAATCTCAGGCCGCCCTTATATCCGACAGTAGGGAAGTGTTGATGCCCCTGACGGTCAAGGATAGGAAAGCCCCAGCGAACAAATGGAAGATCTTCATCCCTTGCGATGTATTTGCAGTAGGTGTTGCCCATGATCAAATCAACAGGGTCGTTTTTAATCCACTGGTGGAGCAGAAACATGTCACCTTTGGCCTTAACGTTGACTTCGCAGGTCATGTCTTTGGTGATCTCTTTAATGCGTTTTTCAAACTTCTTACCGGGTGTTCCTGTAATGATGTGAACCGGGCACATGTCAATTGATACGAGGAATTCGGTCATGGCAATGAGCTGGTCCGGGTCGCCGACTAGCGCCACTTTCTTGCCATAGAAATACTGGTGCATGTCTGAAATCATGTCGACGAGTTTACCTCTTTCAATACTTATCTCGTCTGGTACCGATGTTCCTGCAACTTTTCGAAGGGCGTCAATGAAGCGATCCGTTGCCTTGAGGCCAAATGGCATGTCGAGAATGGAACAGGGAACTTTGCACTTTGTGTCAAGTAGTCTTGCCGCATCTGCCGAACACCATTCGCCAAGAGCCAGGGTTCCTGTGGCGTTTCCGGAATCCTTAATGTCAGCAATAGGGGTTCCGCCGTCCGGGTACATTGTGTACTTACCGGTCAGAGGGCCATCTAGCACTCCAGATGTATCCGGGAACATGTTGATCTTAGCGCCAACAAGAGCAGATAACCTTTTGAGCTCTTCCATATCTGAAGGTTCAACCCAGCCCGGAATGATGTTTATCTTTCCGTTTTTCTTGCCGCCGGGTGTCGCCAGAGCCGCCATTGCTTTGACCATGTTGGAAAACCCGGTAACATGGGAGCCCGCATAGCTCGGAGTCGAGGCACCGAGAATAGTCTTACCTTCAGGTACTGTCTTTTCGCGGATGGCCTTTGCAAAAATCTGTGGTAAATCGTCACCAATTGTCTCAGACAAACAGGTGGTGTGGACCGCAATGACCTCCGGCTCGTACACGGTGAAAATATTGTTTATGGCCTGGAGAAGATTGGCCTGGCCACCGAAGACTGAAGCACCTTCTGTAAAAGAGCTGGTCGCAGCAGAAATTGGCTCTTTGTAATGTCTGGTTAAGGTGGACCTATGGTATGAACAGCATCCCTGGGAACCATGGCTATGGGGTAAGCACCCTTTTATTCCCAGGGAGGCGTACATGGCGCCAATTGGCTGGCATGTCTTCGCCGGGTTTATCATCAGAGCTTTTCGCTCTTTTATTTCTTTTGGTGTATGTCTCAGTAGCATTGTCTTACCTTTCTTTTGGCTACTCCTGCGATACTGTATCGTAGGAGTAGCCTTGTGGATTTAAGGAGCGTGATCCCTGTTATTCCCATGCATATGTTGCAGAAAGTTCTGGGCTTTCCTGCCATGGGGCTTTCATATAGCTCCAGACCCTGCTGTTGACCAGACGATCAATCTCTTTGTAGAAGTTGATAGCGCCCTGAAATCCTGCGTAAGGTCCACCCGAATCGTAACTGTGTAGCTGTTTCATCGGTACCCCAAGTTTCTGGATGGAATATTTTTCCTTGATACCTGCGCAAAAGAGATCCGGTTTGAGCAATTCAACCAGTTTTTCGGCTTCATACTGGTTAAGATCATCAACCACCAGGGAACCTTCTGCCATTATAGGGTTCAGTCCTCCGTACTCCTTGAAGTCGACACCTGCTTTTTCCAGAGCTGTTATTTCTTCAGGAGTCTTTCTTGGTCTGTATAAGAGCGGATCTGGTGTAACTTCAATCTCTTCAATGTTTCTGCTGTCAGCATCGACTTTCAGGTTGGGGATAACATGCCGTCCTTCGTAGTCATCACGGTGACCGAATTCGTAACCCGCAGAGAGGGTCTTCATTCCAAGCTCCATAAAGAGCTCCTGGTAATGATGGGCTCTTGAACCACCTACAAAGATCATTGCTGTCTTACCTTCTGTTCTTGGAAAAACATCCGCAATCGCATCTTTTACTGCTGGCATCTCTTCAACTATAACCTCTTCGACCCTGTCGATTAATTCCTGGTCACCAAAGTATTTAGCAATTTTCCGTAGGGATTTTGCCGTAGCTTCAGCACCGATAAAGTTGATCTTTATCCAAGGGATACCGTATTTCGTCTCGAGCATGTCAGCGACATAGTTGATCGATCTGTGGCACATGACACAGCTGAGGTCCGCTTGGCCGGCAACTGCAAACTTGTCGTATGTCGCGTTTCCTGAAAAGGTTGAGATGTTGGTGATCCCACATTTTTTCAGAATGCGGTCGATCTCAAATCCATCTCCACCAATATTGTATTCACCAAGCAGGTTGATTTTATACTTCTCGGTATGTTCGGTTTTTGTGTCTCCATCCACGTGGGTGAAAATTCCGTTGTTTGCAATATGGTGACCTGCAGATTGTGAAACACCCTTGTAACCCTCACAGCTAAAGGCAAAAACATTACAGTCACCAAACTTTTCTTTCATCTTACGGGCTACTTGGTGGATGTCATCGCCGATAAGCCCTACGGGGCAGGTGGCAAAAACTGCGATCGCTTTTGGTTTGAAAAGGTCGTATGCTTCCTGTATTGCAGCTGCGAGCTTTTTCTCTCCACCAAAGATAATATCTGTCTCCTGCATATCTGTTGACATGCAGTAAGGGATATAGTTTTCCATCCCTTCATTGATACCATCAGTCTGATTACGCCGGGTGAGCCATGCGTAGAAACTACAACCGATTGGACCGTGGACCAGGTTAACAACATCGCTGGTGGGGCCCATGATAACGCCCTTGCAACCAGCGTATGTGCAGCCACGCATTGTGATGATTCCCGGTATGGTTCGGACGTTGGCTACGATTTCAGGCGTTGTGTTTTCCAGCGCCTCATTGATCATTATTTGTTTGGCACGCTTGCGGGCAACCTTAGGAGGGTACTTCTCCAGTAGTTTTTCTTTTATATTATGAGGGTCCCACTGCACCAATTTCTGTGCTTTTCCCATGACTTACTTCTCCTCTGGAGGGTTATGCTATTGATTTTTCGCCCATCTCTCCGGTGCGGATACGAACTCCATCGCCCACCGGTAAGACAAATATTTTGCCATCTCCTGGCTTGCCTGACTGGTTTGTTGAAATAATGGTCTCAACAATACCATCTACCGCATCATCTTCGACGACGATGGTTACCATTCTCTTGGGGTAGAGTTTTCCTTGTTCCCCAAGTAATGCGGCAGCTTCTTCGTAGCCTTGCTCTGCTCCCTCGACGAGATCTTTGTTTACAAAACCAAGTCCTCGGCCCTGAGCTTCGTGGGCGAAAAATGCGTCAACCCCGGCTTCCGTAAGAGCAAGTTTGGTTTTGTTCATCATGTTCATGCGAACCACCGCGATTACCTCTTTCATGCTGCCACCTCTGCGTCTTCTTTTACGCCAGAGCTAATGGTGTAGACGTCTTCAACTTCTGTTACAAATATCTTGCCGTCACCAAAAGCACCTTTGATTCCAGAGCGGGCAGCATCAGTTATTGTGTTAATGACAAAGTCTTTATCTTCAGATTTTACGACGCTGATCAACATGGTTTTGGGGATTTCGTCATAGGTCACTTCACCAATTTTAATACCTCGCTGCTTACCACGGCCGGTGACTGAATATTTAGTAACTGAGGGAAAGCCTGCATCCATGAGTGCTGCAAGTACGTCATCGGCTTTTTCTGGTCGAACTATGGCTCTGATCATGATCATCATTTTCTATATCTCCTTATATAAAATATTTCTTATGCTTGTTCTAACAGGCCAAAGTCGAGCAGTAGCTGCTCTAGTTCTTCGATCTCGAGAGGGGTTGGGATTGTGAAATTGGTGTTTTCGTCAATTGCCTTGGCAAGGCCTCTGTATTCATCTGCCTGAGGAACATCACCGTTCCACTCGATAACTGTTTTTCTGTTGATTTCTGCTCGCTGAACATCGTTGTCACGGGGTACGAAATAAATCATTGTTGTGTTGAGCTTTTTCGCGAGCTCTTCGATCATTTCTTTTTCGTTGTCAACATTTCTAGAGTTACAAATAATGCCACCTAGACGAACGCTACCGGACTGTGCAAACTTCATGACACCCTTACAGATGTTGTTGGCCGCGTACATTGCCATCATCTCACCGGAACAAACGATGTAGATTTCTTCAGCCTTACCATCACGAATCGGCATTGCAAAACCACCACAAACAACATCACCAAGAACATCGTAGAAAGCGTAATCAAGTCCCTCGCTTTCCTCATAGGCGCCAAGGGATTCAAGCATGTTGATGGAGGTGATGATTCCACGTCCTGCACAACCTACTCCCGGCTCAGGGCCACCTGATTCAACCGCCCAGGTTCCGCCGTATGCTAACTTTCTGATATCATCGAGTTCTACGTCTTCCCCTTCTTCTCTAAGGGTGTCTAATACGGACTTTTGTGCAAGGCCACCGAGGAGGAGTCTCGTGGAATCTGCCTTAGGGTCACAGCCAACAACCATTACTTTGCGTCCCATTTCAGCAAGACCGGCCACTGTATTTTGTGTTGTAGTTGATTTGCCAATTCCGCCTTTTCCATAAATTGCCACTTTTCTCATTGTCGTCTCCTAGAATGTTTGTGGTGAATGTTTCGATTATTAAAGCCGTAGACTTATGTGTCTGCATCCTGACGGCTGTTGTTTTGTGTTGTTTTCTTTAGAGCAAGGGGTGTGCCATTTGGGCGGTATGAATGAAAAGGTAGTGAAAACAGTACTATGTGGTGTCAATGCAGGGTCTTTGGTATGAAAGTACTCAAGCTTCGGCTTCCTTCGTAATTGTAGGGTAACGACAAAAATGTGGTGAACATCAAATTCCAATCCACCGATTTGTCGAAAGCAAACAATTGCACAAAAATGTAATTTAAATAAGTTTAGACAGGACAAAAGTGTTTGGAATGGCGACGTAAAATTCAGGAATAATTCCTGAAGAACCCTGTGTGTCCGGTAATCCTAGGGCCTGGTATAGTGGTACGTATTTTGCTTAACTATAAAGTGGCTGACCCTTCTTTCTCTATTGGGCAGTCGATTGAGTTCGGAGAAAATGACTGTACCTTTATTACAGGGTACCTAATTGAATATTGAGGGAAATAGGATGCAGGCGTTTACGGAGACTTTGCCGGTAAAGACTACTGAGACCCAGGGGTTGGAGCTCTTGGCATTACACCGAATAACGGAATTGATTGGAACAGCCGCAGATCTTGAAATAACTCTCATAAAAATTTTGTCTGTTCTTGAAAAGACCTTAAAGATGGAGAGGGCGACACTATTGTTGTATGACAAGTCGCAGCAACGACTTGCAATTAAGGCATCATGTGGCCTCACAGCACAGGAGAAGGTGAGAGGTGTTTACCGACCAGATGAAGGAGTGTGCGGACAAATCTTCCAGAGTAGGTCTCCCTTTATTGTGCCGGATATTAATAGTGAACCCCTTTTTCTTAATCGAACGGGTGCCAGGAGTGGAGTACACCGCAGTAAGATATCCTTTTTAGGTGTACCTGTAATGGTGGGTGGGGAACCGGAGGGGGTGTTGACGGTTGATAGGATATTTGGAGATGAAGTCTCTTTTGATGAAGATATCAGGTTCTTGACAATCCTTGCAACTCTGGTGTCGCAATTCATTACTCTGCACCGAGAGATTGAGAAAAAAGAAGCAAAACTGATTGAAGAAAATCTGTCGCTTAAAGCGCGATTACATCAGGTGCACGGTGGACATTTTATTATAGGTAACTCAAAGCCGATGCAGGAGGTGTTCAGTATCATAGATAAGATTGCAGGAAGCAATGTTACTGCTCTTCTTCTTGGCGAATCAGGAACAGGAAAAGAGCTGGTTGCAAAGGCGATCCATGAGGGAGGTGGGCGCAAAAATATGGCCTTTATCAAGGTTAACTGTGCGGCTCTTCCTGAAAATCTACTCGAAAGTGAGCTGTTTGGCCATGAGAAGGGAGCCTTTACCGGGGCCCATGCCTCAAGGCCCGGGCGGTTTGAACTGGCGGATGGAGGGACCATATTCCTCGATGAAATTGGTGAGATGCCAATTGGCCTGCAATCTAAGATGTTACGGGTATTACAGGAAAAAGAATTTGAGCGGATCGGTGGGACAAAAACATTTAAAGTTGATGTGCGAATTGTAGCAGCAACTAATGTAAGCCTTGAAAAGGCGGTGGAGAAAGGTGAATTTCGTGCAGATCTATATTACCGTCTCAACGTTGTTCCGATTGTTTTGCCGCCCTTGCGGGAAAGGAATGAGGATATTCCACTGCTTTTTAGTCATTTTCTTGTGCAAAGTAATGAGCGTAATGGGAGGAAGATTAAAATTACTTCGGAGCTACTCGACTTTCTCATTCAGTATCCATGGCCAGGAAATGTAAGAGAGATGCAAAACCTTATCGAACGGATGGTTATTTTAGCAGAAGAGGATAGATTGACCCTGGGAGATCTGCCACCCAACCTCTTTAGCGCTGAAAGAATAGATCAAGAGATAATCCGACCCCCTGTTGATGCAGTTGAACAGAGTTATCCCTTGCAGTATGGAAATAGATCCCTTGAGGATATAGAGCGAACAGAGATTGAGGCTGCACTGCGCCGCAATGGCTGGGTGCAGGTTCGTGCTGCGAGAGAACTTGGCCTTACCGAGCGCCAAATTGGTTACCGAATCAAAAAATATGGGTTAAATCGCTATGATTCATTCAGGTAGAAGGATTTCTTTATACTTGTGCCATGAAAGCTGAGATATCAATTGTCAGTAGACAGTAGCGGTTATTTAAAATATGGCTTCGGGGGTGGTACTTGATAGGTTTATGTCGACAGTGTTCTGGCCTCTTGTTTCTTACCTAACCCGGATTTCTCATGAACTTTTCGATAAAAAGCCTAATTTCACAGGGTAAATTCAATGGATTCAAAAGCAGTCTGTATTTAGCTGTATATCGAAAAGTTCACCCTCCGGGTCACAAGATTTTTACGCTGCTGCATTGTTACTGAGCACTTGAGGTACAAAAGTACAGTCGAGTGCTCCGTGTCTTGATCAGCAAAAAACTTTAGTGATGAGAAATACGGGTTAACCGTACCACAGTGCTTCAATAATAAGATTTAGGGGGACTGCAAATTATCTGAGTTGTTCCCAATGGAATAACAATTTCGGGTATTTTTCACCAGCAAAGTGGTGTCTCTGTGTTCAAAGGGCTATCAGAAAGAAGCCGAATGAAACATTGGGTTATTGGTTAATCCTTGAGAAATCCGGCGATAGCGTCTGCGCCTCTTTCTGCCGCCGAAGTGTGAGGGGGCGAGTAGAAGGTGTAGTTAAAAGCTTCCTGCTGTTGTTTCAAAAAATGCGGGTGTGTCTCAAATGCCCGATCAAGAGCATGATCCAATTCCGACTGGACATCGTTTATCACTTGTCCCAGCTGCCAGTGTAGATAAAAGGGATTGTCTTGCCAGTTATTAACCTTTGTACCATTTAAAAAGATACAGGGGCGTGGGTTGATGAGAAATTCGTATACCTGGCTACTTACGTCTCCCAGGTAGATATCGGCAGCGAGCATGTACGACATGTCAATTGATGCGCTGCTTCCAATGTCGATATGGATGTTTGGAATAGAAAAGTATTTTTCATGCAAAAAGGACTTGTGACGCCATGATCTCTTGAACAGCACCACGTGGGGAGCAAAAATAAGATTATAATTATTATTGTCCGCAAAAAAATCCAGCACATCAAGACCCATGGTTTGCCACGAAGATACAGATTGGTCAAAATGTGGATTGTAGACAACAATGGGTTTGTCATTGCTGAAAAATCTGGGGATTTCCCGTTTCAGCCTCTGGATCACTTCGAACTTTGGCCAACCGATGACGGCATAACGTTCGTGTAGCATCAGCCCCAGTTCTTTTAATCGGTCAACATACTTTTGTCCCGGTAGTAAAGTCAGGTCAAAAGCACCAGACTTAGCATCAAATCCACCTTCACGATCCCCGGCACCATGGCGGATGTGAATCATCAGCAGGTCCTTCAGTCCGAAACGGTTACGCAGCTGCAAGCAATTGCGCTCAGGTGAGACAAGTACATCCAGACCTTGGAAAAATGACAGGTTGTGACGTAGAACAACCCCCTTACGCCCAAAGCTCCATTTGGAGACCAGAGGGTCAATCAACCGATAGTAAAGAGGTACCGGTAATAATCGAATTTCACACCTCTGATCTGGGTATAGAGCCGCGATTATCTGAACGAATGCCAACTCCTGTTCAGAAGAACACGCAATGACAACATCTATGTCCGGATATTTTCGAGATAACTCAAAGGCACATGGTACAGCCTGGGGCACCTGGTGGGTGAAATAATGGTTAAAAAGAAATCCTACACGCATCTCATCTCTCTTTGGCTACCTGGGACAACACATCGCAATCTGTGATCGGCCATCTACTCTCAACTATGAAGGAGTCTTGAAATTGGGTGAGCCGGAGCTCATTGCCGCCAACCCCAGAGCCAGGGAAATTTATCTTGGGAAAAGTTGGAACTGTAACGTCAACCAATTGTTATCTTACTTCATCAAGGGAGTACCTGGTGGTAACAGACGTAATCCGCGATAAAAAATATTAGCCCGGACACTCACCGATTCAGGCATAATTTACCTGAATACTTTCATTTTTAATAAGCTGCGCAACACCACCTTCCAGTCGATATGCCCTGTCTGCTGCATCCAACAGGGCTGTCTGGTGAGAAATTGCCAGGATCGTGACCTTTTCGCTCAGTTGACGGAGTGTCTGGCAAATTTCAACTTCACTGGCGGGATCAAGTGCGCTGGTGGCTTCGTCTAGAATTAACAGCTCCGGTTTATGCACCAGTGCCCGGGCAATTGTAATGCGCTGCCGCTGGCCTCCGGAGAGGCGACTGCCCCTCTCCCCGACAACCGTGTGAATCCCGTCGGCCATCTGCATGACAAAATCCCAGGCCCCTGCATCACGTAGAGCATGCTCCACATTAGCCTCGGTTAATTTCGTGTCACCAAGGGTTACATTGGCAAGTACAGTGTCATGTAAGAGGAGTGTCTCCTGGGGTACATAACCGATCATTCGGCGCCAGGCTTTCAAATCCACCACATCCAGCTTCGTTTCATCAATCAACACCCGTCCTTTCTGGGGCGAGATGAGACCGGTAACCAAGTCAACGATAGTGGTTTTACCGGCACCAGAAGGGCCAATGATCGCCGAAAATGAACCCTTGGGAAATGTCAAAGAGGCATCTTCTAAAACAGGACGCCGGTCATAAGAAAAACAAACGCTCTGCAGGCGGATCGAGTTTATAAAGCAAGGTTTCTGTGTGCCGCAAATCGATTCTTGTTCTTTCTGGGTCTCTTTAATTTTTGAACTGAGGGACCAGTAAGCGCTTTCGGCAGTCACCATTGACTGATACTCTTTTTGAGCTTTTTGTAGTGTTTTGAGTATTTTCACCAGCATAAACAGCATGATCAATATTGTGACCAGGGGTTTTTCCAGCAGGACCATTGCCACATAAAGCACTAAGGTGAAAAAAATGGTGATGAGGGGTTCCTGAAGAGCTTTCAAGGCTTCTTGACTGAAAACCTCCTTTTGTAAGGCCTCGTTCAAGCGATTCGTTTCTTTTTGGAGCACGAGGATGGCCATGTTTTCGCGAGCCATAGCCCTCAACGGTTTTATAGACTGCAGGGTATCGGTTAACAGGGCAAGCACTGACTTCAGAATGTTTGTCTGGTGTCTGCCGGCCTTCTTGGCTTTTGTGACAAGTCGACGAAGAACATAGAGAATTATTACTCCCGCACCCAAGGTAATCAGGGTCTCCTGCCAGGCCAAAGTGAGGGCTATCGCAGCATATACAGTCGTATGTAAAAGCAGGGCTATCATCCGAATGCCATATAAATATGCGACAGCAGCCCGGGAGGCCTCCGTGGCAAAAGCATTGCTAAAATTGCCTACCGGCTGATGAACATAATATTCCCATCGTGTGGCGAACAGCGCCTGGATAAGAGACAGGCGAAGATCGGTTGCCACTTGGGCAACCATATAGCCAACTTTTTTATTTGCCAGCAGGACAAGGATGGCTTTTATTACAATGCTCAACACAAACATAGTCAGCAGGACACCAATTGTAGGTTGCATGCCAACGGAATTAAAAAAGCCAGTCACCAATTGTTCAAGGGTTGATTGCGGCTGTAAACCAGCCATCTCAACATCTTTAGGGACTTTTAAAGCAAGGCTCAACAACGGCAGCAGCATAGACAAGCCGAACCCTTCGGCAATACCCGCTAAAAGCAGGGCAATAAGGGTAACGACGCTTTGCCTGGGATACTGTTTAAAAAAGGTGATAATTAAATGCACGATTATTTATTATTACCCACGACTGCTGGTTAAAGAAGCAAAAGCATCACCTATTCTTTCTATCTGCTCGCTCGAATGAGCGGCACTCAGGCTACAGCGCAGCAGCACACCTCCATCGGGGGTGGCGGGGGGCAATACCATGTTGACATAAATGGAACGTTCCAATAAGCCATTCCAGGCAGCAATTGCCTCATCCATGTCATCGTAACGGATGGCGATAATCGGACTCGGTTCCGGCCCAACGGCGTAACCAATTTCTTTGAGTCGTTGGTATAATTTATTGGAATTATCCCAAAGCTGCTCTTGCAACTCGGGCTGTGTCTTTATAACCTGCAGGGCAGCGCGGGTGGAGGCGATGGCTGAAGAAGCTGAAGAGGCAGTAAACACATACGGCCTGCTCGAAAATCGAATGAGATCCAGTTCCTGATGATTACTGGTACAAAAGCCGCCGATAGCGCCAAGGCTTTTACTAAAAGTGCCTATGATGAAATCAACAGACTCCTCAACGTTTGCCTCTTCGGCCAATCCGCGACCATGTTTTCCAAGGACACCAAGGGAATGGGCTTCATCAACGACAAGGTAGGCGCCGTATTTTTTTTTCAAGGCGACAATGTCTGCCAATGGTGCCCGGTCGCCCATCATGCTGTAGATACCCTCCACGACGATGAGAACATTGGTGTTTCTCTTTTCAAGCCGCAGCAGACGCTTTTCCAGGTCGGCTGTGTCGTTATGTCGAAATCGGATAACCTCAGCGTCCCCCAATTTACATCCATCATAAATACTGGCATGGCAATCTGCATCTAAAAGAATGACGTCTCCAGGACCGGCTATGGTTGACAGCATTGCTAAGTTGGCTACGTAACCGGTTGAAAAAACTATGGTTGTTCGTTTGTTGAAAAAGTCGGACAACTCATGCTCAAGGGCTAAGTGGCCAGCAAATGTTCCGTTGGCCATTCGGGAACCGGTGGTGCCCGTACCCTCTTTCTCAACTGCGCGGCATGATGCCTGGATACACTCTTTATTAAAAGTTAGACCCAGGTAGTTGTTTGTACCAGCCAAAAGCACAGGGCGGCCGTTGACAATAGCTTCGGTAGCTGAAAGTATTTCCTCCATAACAATGTTGAAAAAATCGCTGTGATTTTCTTCCATTGTCCTACGGGTCTCAGCCAACTTTTGGAATTTATCAAAAATAGACACTATTATTCATTTCCAGTTAAATTTTGGATTTCGACGGCCAGATCTTTCACGGTACGCACCTCTGGCAATATATTAATTGGGATAGAAATGTCAAAACTATCTTCCAAAATTTCCAAAATCTCCATGACTTTTATCGAGTCAAGGCCCAGGTCATTGACGAGGTCCAGATCTGCGGATACGGGCGGGCCATCTTCTGGCACCATTGGTTTGATTATATCAAGAATTTGTTGCAGGACTTCTTCTTTTGTAGGCATGTGGCTTTATTCCTTTTACTGAAAAGTGCACCACTCAGGTAAGCGTTAGACTCCGAGGTGGTATTGAAGAGAACACCCCTCAAGGGTGGAAAACTGGCAAAGTTCAGCCTAAAGGCACTAAACTTTTGAAAAATTGTGTATCTATATCACAGGATCGAACGTTTGTCGCAGCCCATCTTCTAAGGACGTGAGGGGAGCCCAATCCGTTTGACTGCTCAATAGATTATTATCGGCAACCCAGTTAGCATGAGTTAATTCCCGTACCTTACCGGGGGTCAGCATTGGCGAGCCGCCGAACACTTTTGCGAGCATGAGATTAACCGATGCTACCATACCAACAAAAGGGATCGGAATATTTGCCTTGAATATTGAGCTACCACGCAAACGTTCAATCGTATCTATGATCTCCAGCCATGAATAACCGTTCTGGTGGCCATCATGGAGCTCGTAAACTTGTTGCGGGTGTTTAGCATTATCGAGCCAGGAAACTATTGCGTTAACCAGATCCTCGACATAGATGAGTGAAACTCGGTTTTTGTCGGGGCCGATCAAAGGAGCTATCCCTCTCAACATCCATTGGAAAAGTGGCCGCATTTCGCGGTCCCCAGGTCCGTATACAGCCGACGGTCTCATGACACCCCAGAACATATTCTTTGCATAAGTGGCCAGAGCCTCTTCACCCTTTAATTTACTCGCAGCATAATATGATAGTTGCGGTTCACGGGCGGCTAGAGAGGAAATCAATAAAAAACGAGGTGCCGGTTTTTGTTGAGCGGCTACCTTAACTAATTGGGCAACGCCATCAACATTGATCCTGTCGAAATCATTCTGCACAGCACCACGTACAGCACCAGCACAGTGAACTATCGCGTCTGCACCGGCAACTAACTGTTGAAGACTATCGACATTTTCCAGGTCACCAATGACCCACTCTACCTTTATATCTTTCGGACGCTTATCATATGATGCTGAACGAACCAGTGCACGAATATTCCAATCAGAGGATCTCAGCTGTTTCGCTAATACTCCGCCGATGAATCCCGTCGCTCCAGTTATGACAATTGTGCGTGACATGAGCGTTTTAGTATATACCCAATATGACGGAATCTGAACCCATGACTATGCCAGTCGTTTAAATGCTTGAAGTGATTCAGGTAAGAAAAATAAACAAATGTCTTTGCAACATTATGAATAATTGGATGCAGTGCAAATGGCTGCAGAAAACAACTTACCTCACAAGAAGCGATTCCTTTTTTGTGATGTTTTGCTCAGCGGCTTTTTGCTGCAGATAATCATTTTTTGTTGCGTAGCGGGATGGCTTGCCAGATGTAGTGCGCGTTAAGGTGTTGCGGGCCATCAGTTCTATGCGGCAGTCAATTCCAAGTTCCTGGCGGATTAATCGGTTCAATCGGCTTACCAGGTCAAGACGAATCTGTTTGTCGGTTTCCCTACATTCAACAATCACAATGGCCTGTTCTTCACCATATTGATCTGGAACAAAAAAGGCCATGGCATCCCCTGTCCTTATAGCAGCTTGGTTCTCCGCAAGATACTCAATGTCTTGGGGCCAGATGTTACGGCCGTTTATGATGATCATATCCTTTAAACGTCCGGTAACAACAATATCAGATCCAACCTGATAGGCTATGTCACCTGTATTGAGCCAACCGTCTAAGGAGAGAACTTCGCGGGTCGATTCAATGTCTCCCAAATAACCAGACATTACACTTGATCCACGGAGATAGAGAATGCCACACTGTCTCTCAGGGAGGATTTGGCCCTCTTTATTCCGAATTTCAAATTCATAGCCAGGCATTAATCCGCCGCAATTTACAAAGGACTTAACCCGGCCATTCCCCTTATTCAGAAGAGGATCCATTGGAACTGCTTTTCGATGTTCGGCAAGTTGAACCGAATCAATGTGGTCGACCATCACGCCTTTATTAAGAGCTCCAAAACATACGGCCAAAGAACATTCCGCCATTCCGTAACAAGGAAGAAATGCACGGGAATCGAAGCCACTTGGCGCAAGTTTTTTGGCAAAATAGTCCAGTGCTTCTGTGCGAATCATTTCCGCACCAATACCGGCCACACGCCAACTACTTAAATCATAATTACCGACTTCATCATCGCGCAGGCGGCGGGCTGCCAAGTCATAGCCGAATGGCGGGCTGAAAGATATGGTTCCCCGATTATCGGACATGAGTTTCAGCCATAAACGGGGACGCATTGCAAAATCCCTGGTTCCTAAAAAATCGACGGAAATCTGGCATGCCAGGGGTACCAGAAGCAACCCGACCAACCCCATATCATGAAAATAAGGAAGCCAGGATACGGCACGATCACCGGTTCGAACCTTGACACCGTGTTGTGTTATGACCGACAGATTATGCATTACTGCTTTCTGGGTTATCATAACGCCCCGTGGAAACCGGGTACTGCCTGAGGTATACTGCAGATAAGCCAGCTCTGTCTCATCTCTGGCTGGTAAGGGTGCGTCGGACTCCGGCAGATTGTCATATGCCTGTGGATTGCCGAGGAACTTGTAATCCATTTTTGCGGCAGCTTCTGTTAAGAAGGGCAAAAAATCGTCAGTGGCCATGGCAAGCTGAGCGTTACAGGTAGACAATAAACGTTCAAGCTGATTGATATATGCTTTCCGCCCACTTAATTGAATCACAGCTGGCAGGGGGACAGGTGTTAGTCCCGCATATTGACATGCAAAGAAAAAACGGACGAAATCCGGATGAGTGTCTGCCACAAGCGCCATCCGAGAACCATGAGGCACTCCGAGGCTAAGTAATTTTCTTGCTAGAGTTTGTGCTTCGTTTCGCAGGGTGGTGTACGGAAGAACAGCATACAGTTCACCACGGCCGGAATAAAAATTGTAGCCAGTTTCCCCCTTGGCAGCATAATCTAATGCTTCGACGAGGGTTGAAAAATCCCCTAGTTGTAATGGTAAACTATGGGAGGTAGGTGTCACCTTCATTAAATGCGATATCTCCGTACAGCAAATTTATTAGCGTAGTATTAATTAAAATTTTAATGTCGTTTTTAACAGCAGGAGGCTGTAAAAGCCAGTGAAAACTGTTACGAATAACGATCCGAGATTTTTGAAAAATAAAAAATCATTAAAATACGATCTCTTACTCTTGAAAATATGTCATTGAATTCAATGCTCTTTGAGGGGTATAAAAAAGAGTCCAGGCGTATTTCACGTTTATCGGGGTGAGTAAAAGAGATGCTTCCCGTTCTTTGGAATTAATCCGCGCTAAATTATAATGATGCCAAAGGATAACACCACAGTAAAGACTTTGATATCCATAGAATAAAAATTTCAACAGGAAATGTTTTACACCATGGAGCACCATCAGAAACGTACTATCGCAGTAGTAGTGCTGGTAATTTTTGCCCTCCTGCCTCGACCATCTGGGGCCCAAGAAAACATCGTTTATGAGATCTCTGCTCGTCAAAAGGTTTCCTGGACTGAGTTGATATTTAAGGGTTCAAAGTTATTGACCAGTATCACGGTGAAAATTCAAATCAGTTCAGTTGATCAAGTTTTAGGTGATCTCTCTGCAAAGAGAGGAACAGGCCTTGATGACTGTGTAGAAAAAGGTGATGGTAGTAAGATGTTGACAGTGCAATCCTTATCTACAGGTGGGGGTTCTTTTCAGAGAAAATACGAGGAAAAAATCTGGTTCGACGAGAAGACCAGTCATCCAGACAAGCGTATTCGCTTGAACAGTGGTGATGCCCCATGGGTTAAGAGCTACTGCTGGGAAAAAAATGGTGTGCGCAGGTTGAAAATTCTACCCGGTAAGTCTGGTGAAAAGAAGTATCTCTCAAGTAAGTGGACGAAGCGTACCGAATCCTTTTACGAGTATCCGGCAGATGCTACCGAATGTGCCACGATATCAGACCCATCGCTCATTTTATATATGTTGTCAACGCTTGATTTAGGCGGGCCACAAGAACCCTTTGAAATATGTGTGTTTGGCAGGAAACAACTGCACCGGGTCACTATCGGGCAGGAAAAACTGTCCTCTTTGAAGGTCGCCTACGAGGTCCGTTCTTCGGGTAAAGAGGTCTCTGTAGTAGATAAAATAACCCCAGTCGTTTTTTCAATTACCACAGAAACTTTTTCGCCAGT
Organism: Desulforhopalus sp.; assembly: GCA_047619065.1. GTDB lineage: Bacteria > Desulfobacterota > Desulfobulbia > Desulfobulbales > Desulfocapsaceae > Desulforhopalus_A. The sequence goes on along the minus strand of JBLHNA010000015.1, from coordinate 14,201 downwards.
TAAGGGTAAACCGGAGGCCTATTCATTCCTTGGCCTGAATAAGGACATCCGTATCTTTATGGATGCTGAAAAGCGCCTACCTGTGAGAATCAGTGGAACGAATAACAGGATTGGGAATCTCGTATTAGATCTCAAAGTGCGCTCAAAATAAATTCATACCTTCAGTGAAAGTTAAAGGTATACAGATGAATTGAGGAGGTCACACACGATTTTTTTCTGCAATCTTTTGGACGAGATGCAGGTCTTCCACCGAATCGACGTCAATGGCTGCCTCTGGATATGGTATAACAACGATCCCAACCCTGCAACCAAGACGTTTTGAAATTCGGTTCACGGCCTCAGACAAGGTCAGTCTTCTTAGCACGTAAAGCAATACTGTGCTCCAACCTAGCATGCTGATGACTCGCAATGGTTTCTTGCGCTGTTGTTCAACCCGGCGCCAGAAAGATGGTACTGTTCTGGCGTGAGGGGTGAGGAAGGCAAAAAGGTTGCACGAGCAATAGGCATCATCCTTAAATCGATATGCTGTTCTGGATGTTTCTGGATAGGCCGCCATAACTGTTTCATGCCTGGCTAAGGCAACGACAACATCACATTCCGACCCTTGTGCTTCATTACAGAAAAAATCAACTATCTGGGGGGTCAGAAGGGCGTGATCACTGGTCGTTAAAAGGATGGCGCTGTCTTGTGGTAAGGACTTCATAGCTTCGTGAGCACTCAAACTTGGCGTGGCTTGGTTTGCTATCCATTCCGCCTTCCCCGAGACAATACATTCAGTTAACTTCGGTTCCTGGTCGATAATATTTTTGGGAGGTCCACAGAGAAGTTTATCCTTTACTTTGCTCGACCTTGACAGTGCTTCGAGGACCCTGAAAAGCATAGGGGTGCCGTTGATTGGGGCGAGGGATTTGCAACGGACACCGGTGGCTTTAGCCACCGGGTTATCGGCTTCTCTGTCTGCGGCAAGGACAATTGCCGTAAAATCTTTTGGGTCAGTATTCATGTCTTTTAAAAATCAAATTTCCTTGCCATATATGCGATAGGTTTTATATTCCCGGGCGCCACCATCTTTGATTATGTTCCGCATCCCAACATTGTCTTCTAGAACCCACGAGAGTTCTACCTTTTTTATTCCGTACTTAATAGCTGCTTCCTGTATGTCACCTATCACCCTGTATGCCAGTGCCGCACCTAACAGGCTTTCGTGATATTTAGAGAGAACACCCATGAGCAGTATCCGCCCTGATTGAGGAGATTTTACTTTCAGGCGCCATAACATTTTAAGCCATCCCGCAGGGAACAATGCACCGTTTAAATCTTGAATGGCCTCGTTCAAATTGGGTAGCATTATAATGAATGCCGCAGGTATATCATCGACGTAAGCAATACTGACAAATTCTTCCTTGATTAACAGCTTCAGGTCTTTGGCTAAATGAGAAAACTCGTTTGGAGTAAAGGGGACAAAACCCCAATTCTGTGCCCATGCATCATTAAATATGGTGAAAATAGTATCGAGTTCCTTGTCAAAATTCGATTTATCCAGGGACCGCGTGTGGATGCGCTTTTGAGTTTTTTTGACAATCATTTTTCTGGTGGCAGATGGTTCTACGTCTCCATCGCTGATGTAAGCCAGTAAATCCTTTTCCTTGTGATAGTCGCACTGCTCTATATAATCAGCGTAGTAAGGGAGGGCGTGTCCCATCATCATCGACGGCGGTGTGTCAAAACCGTCAACTAACATGCCGCATTCTTGATTGATAGACAGGTTAAATGGTCCCTGTGCTCGTTTCATTCCTTGATCGCGGAGCCAGGATTCGGCAGTGGTCAAAAGTTCCCGGAAGGTTTCAGTGTTATCCTCAGCCTCCAGCATACCCCAAAATCCGGTATCGTCTTGATAGTTGTCAAGATATAGTTGGTCGACTTGGGCACTGATCCGCCCCACCGGTTTTCCGTCCCGAAGAGCAATCCAGAAACAGCAGGTAGCGTGTTCGAAATAGGGATTTTTGGGAGAGAGGTGCATCCGCCGTTCAAGCAATAAAGGTGGTATCCATAAGGGGTCATCCTTATAGAGAGCCCATGGCAGGCGGATAAAGGTGTCACGGGTCTGCCGGTTTTCTACTTTGATTATTTGCAATGTACTATTTGATAGCTGGGGATTCTTTTTTGGTACAAAACTGCTGGAATTTGAGTCTTTCATGTGATTTGGGTTAGTTTTTGCGAGGACGGAGAGTATACTAAAGAAAATGACTATACACAGTTTACGAACGAGGGTCAAAACACAAAAAAATAAATTATTGCAGTAACATTCCAACCGGAAGGCAACTGCTTGAGTTGGCCACTCTCTTCAAGTTTTACGATCCCATCATCTTTACAAGTTGATGATTTTGCACCCCATAACCTCTACGGCATGTCGGCTACCTCGTTGCTGGCAAAAAATAGTGGCAGGACTAATCGCTTATCTTCTGCTTGCCATTTATTGCTATGAGCAGTATGCAGAGTAGGTTTTCAATAAAGTGGCTCAGAGAGTTACCAACTAAGAGCCAGATCGACACTTGAAAATTAGAAAATATACAGCATGCTCCTTTTGACCGGGTTGTTCAATAGGCCTGGTCCGCTATAAGCAAGTCTTTTGCCAAATTTACAACAATATTTAATAAGGCTTGCGCAAGGGTAACTGAAAATATCAATTAGAGTTAATTCATTGAAAGTAATCATTTTAAGCGCCGGGCAGGGCACGCGGCTATTGCCACTGACTGCCAAAACACCAAAATGTCTCTTGGAGATCCAGGGCCAAACACTGCTTGAATGGCAGATTGGTGAATTGCATAAATGCGGGGTCGATCAGATAACCGTGGTCACAGGGTATGGTTCGGACAAAGTAGAAGCGCTTCTACAGCAAAGGTACAAAGGGCAAAGTGTAAAGACCCACTACAATCCAGACTATGCAACAACCGACAACCTGGTAAGCTGCTGGAAGGCCCGTGAAGAGATGCATGAGGATTTCATTCTGCTCAACGGCGATACTCTGTTTGAGGCAGCAATTGTCAGGAGCCTGCTGGCATCTCCTGTCAGTCCGATAACCGTTACCATCAACCATGAAGATACGTATGATGCCGATGACATGAAAGTCAGCCTGGCGGAGACCCGTCTTGTCAACATAAGCAAAGACATATCCGCAGACAGAGTCCACGGTGAAGCCATTGGTATGATACTGTTTCGCGGTGATGGGCCGATGATTTTCCGTGAAGGGCTGGAAGAGGCCATCAATGACACAAAGACTGTTCGCCGTTGGTATCTTTCCGTAATTGATGCTATAGCCCAGGAGAAGACGGTGTTGACGCGCTCCATCAAGGGATTGCTGTGGTGCGAAGTAGATTACGTGGTAGACCTGGAGAAGGCTGACAGGGTCGTTACCGCTTTTTCAGCAGGGGACAGGTTAGATACTGCAACAGTACACTTAGAAAGACAAAAGACAGCAGCCTGATAAGTATAACCGACATTCTTCTCTTTTTGTCATGAACGACTCAGACAATGGATAAAACGTGATTATTGATCGTTATATAATTCGTGAAATAATTAAGCCTACAGCGGCAATATGTACAGTGTTAGTATTTATCTTTGGCTGTTATATCTCCACCCGTTACGGGGAGGACGCAGTTCATGGCATATTGCCGGGTTTTTCAGTATTACAGTTGATTTTACTTCGGGTCGTAATTGCCCTTGAGGTACTGCTGCCGACAACTCTCTACCTGTCAGTTGTGATCGCTCTTGGCCGTTTGTACAGGGACGCCGAGCTAACCGCTATGTTTGCCTGCGGCATAAGTATGGCAAGGGTGATCAGGGCTGTTTTTTTTGTCTCTATTATAGGCGGCTTGGTTGTGGCGAGTTTGTCACTTTTCATCCGCCCCTGGGCTTGGGACCAGTTTTTCCAGATAAAGAAAGAAGCAGAAGCAAGTTTTGACCTGACCAGGATGAAAAGCGGTACCTTTTATTCAATTGGTGGAGGCGAACGGGTTATTTTTGCCGACAAAGTAGATGGTCAGAAGAATCAGGCAAAGCGCGTCTTCATCCAAACCAAAACAGAAGACTCCGTACAGGTCATCTTTGCAGACCAGGCCGGGCAGTTTGAGGATGACGCTGGCGGCAAGCCCATCTTGGTATTTCAGGATGGTCAGCTCTATCAATTTCCCCGTTCTGGTGCAAATGGTTTGATCCTGGAGTTTGAGAGTTCGGCAATGCATCTGGCGCCGAGTCCTGTTATCGAACGTGAACAAAAGGTTAAGGCCGCTGCAACCAAAACACTGTTACACTCGAACAACCTCGAAGAGATAGCGGAACTGCAGTGGCGCTTGTCCGCGCCGCTGTCAACTATCCTACTGGCACTTCTAGCCATTCCTTTGAGTCGCTCAGCTCCACGTCAGGGGAAGTATGTCAAAGCACCTGTGGCAATATTAATTTTTGCTGTATTCTATAATTTCAACGCTTTAGCCAAACAGTGGGTGTCTAAGGGGGTTATTGAAGTTGTTCCCGGAATTTGGTGGGGACAGCTGTTGCTGGCTGTTTTAATCGTCTTTCTTTTCTGGCAGCCGATCTTTTTGCTGCCCTGGCGTAAGCGATAAGATCCGCAATGAGAATACTCGACATCTATATTAGCAGAAGCTTTCTGAACTATTTTTTTCTCATTATCTTTCTCCTGATGGTGTTGTTTAGCTTGTTTGAGCTGATCTCCCAACTGGATGATGTGGGGATAGGCAGTTATCAACTGAGTAATGTCTTCACCTTTGTTGCCCTGACACTTCCCAAACGTTTACTCGACTTAATGCCCATAAGTACCCTGATTGCAGGTATTGTTTCGTTGGGATTGTTAGCTGACCGTGGTGAACTTGTCGCCATGGAAGCATCGGGGATCTCGATTTTTCGAATATGTGCCGCAGTATTGGTAACCGGCATGCTCCTGATGGTAACATCCGCCATTCTGGCTGAATTGGTTGTCCCAGGTATGGAGCAGCTGGCCCGAAAGTCCCGTGCGCAAGCTATGTCCGCAAACGACATAACTATAACCCGGCAGGGCTTCTGGGCGCGCAGAGGCAATTCGTACATCCACGTTGACAAGATGTTAAGTGAAGGGCTGGCCGCTGATATAGATGTTTTCGAGTTTGACAGCAAAGGGCACCTACAGACCTTTACCTATGCACAAAACGGAAAATTGCAGGATAACAGGCAGTGGGTTCTGAACGGTGTTACCCAGAAAATTATCGTAGAAAATGAAGTGACTACTCAAACCATCGAAACATTAACTCTGGACTACTTTTTAAGTGCCTATCAGGTCAGTGTCCTGGAAATGCCACCCTTCAGTCTATCGACCCCAAACCTTATGCTCTACATTAGTGCCCTGCGGGAGAGTGGCCAGAATGCTGATCAGTATTCTATAGCCCTTTGGCGAAAGCTCAGTGTACCTCTGACTACCGGGGCGATGGTTTTGCTTTCACTGAGCTTTGTCTTTGGTTCAACGCGTAGCATCAGTGCAGGTTTTCGCATAACCCTGGGCACCTTTGTTGGTATTGTTCTGTATTTTTTTGATCAGATGAGCACGCAGTGGGGTTTGATGCTCAACCTGAACCCTTTACTTACTGCAATGATTCCTGTGTTGCTGATTTCCAGCATCGCTTTTATCAGATTGCGCAAAATCTTTTAAAGAAAGGCCATTCTTCCAGATCAGTTCAAGGTGCTTTATCAGGAAAAATAAAGTGCTGTTGCCGGCCGTCAACAAAGCGATAGTGCTCCAGCGAAAATATCCGTTCATCCAGGTGAACCTTCCAACCCTCAACAGTCGATGTGATCGTATAAAGGTAATAACGGGCTCGCCGTTCTTCTTTTGCGCTTAGAGAGGATATCGATGGCGCACCCATGGCCGGGATTAAACCTGATGGGGTCTCCAGGTTGCTCTGTGATATTTTGTGAGCATGGCCAAACAGGACTAACTCAGCCCCGTAACGTTTCAGCATAATACGCAGAGAAGATGCATCAGTTAATCTCCGCCGCCAGCTGACGATACTTTGTACCGGTGGGTGGTGGATCAAGATGATGCGAAAAAGACGTTTACCGGAGATTTGTTTTAAGATAATTTCCAGTTTTCGTAACTGGTCATCGCCGATTTTTCCAGTAGCAAGATGTAATCCGCAGGGATAGGCTGTGTTTACGCCGATGAGGGCAATCCGGTTACGTATTCTCAAGGTTGGGAAAAGACCGTCCAGGCTGGATTTTAAATCGGTAGGTTGATCCTGCACATCAGGCTCCATATAATCCAGCCAGTGGGCAAAGGTTTTATGCCAGTCCGTCTCTACATATGTGTCATGGTTGCCAGGAATAACGGTGACCTTGTTTGCCGTACCGAGAGTTTGTAGCCAGTCGCGGGTTATCTCAAATTCAATCGGAAGACCCAGTTGGGTCAGGTCACCGGTAATTGCAATGTGGTCCGGTTTTGTGCGTTGCAGGTCCTTGTTTAGAATGGTAATAAGTTCATCACTGTGCACGCCCTGGCGTTTTAGCTTCCATTTTAGATAACCCAAGAGTCTTTTATTGAGAAGTTCATCCGTTCCAATGTGGTCAACACGGGCGAAATGCGGATCGGAAAAGTGGGCGAGGACAAAACTTTTCCCGGCGGTATCTTCGGTTGTTTTTTTGGTTGAGCTGCTGAGCATTGCAGTATCTGAGGAAGGTGGGGCCATGGTCTACCTATACAAAAAGGAATTGTTTTTTCAAAGCCTTATTCTTGTTGCCTCATTAATAATTTAGAAAAAGTGTCAATATGAGTTTATTTATTTATTTCTCGCATGGGTGTTCTGTAAAAATTTGGGGCCTCTCATCTGCAGACCGAATTGAAAAGGTTTTGAAAGGAACCGGCATAAGATGTATGGCAGAGGCGTTACGTTCCTTGCAGGAGAGTGATTCCGTCCTGATAATCCGGGGGGATTATTTGTTTGATGACCGGCTGGTAAAATACTTGGCAACTACGCCAAACATTGCCCTGCAGCTGGAGGATGAACAGCAAGAGATGGTCGTGGCCGTCCATGTTCCCGGCAGTCTTGCCCTTCAAGCTCTGGCCGTTATAGAAAAAAAAGAAGGTGCCGAAACTCTATCCGGTGTGCAGGTCCAGAGTCTGGCCAACCTCTCAATTTCTTTTGAGAATGTTTTACGCAAGTTCGAACCACCCTTTGTGCTGCCGATCACGGCGGAAAAAAAACAAGACCTGGAACGGCGTCTTTTTGACTGGTCGTATAAAGGGATCACCGATTTAGTGACAAAATGGGCTTGGCCCAGGCCGGCCCGCTTCGTTGTCGGCTACTGCGTCCGCTTTCATATCCGGCCTAACCATGTAACTTCGGTAGGTCTCCTTCTTGTCATATTTGCCGGAATATTTTTTGCCAAAGGCCATTATGGCATGGGGCTGCTGGCAGGGTGGCTGATGACTTTTCTGGACACTGTGGACGGCAAACTGGCCCGCGTTACTGTTACATCGAGTAAATTTGGTCACTATTTTGACCATGTTACAGATTTAGTTCACCCTCCCATCTGGTATATCCTCTGGGGGCTCGGTTTAACCACTGCTCAACTTTCCAACCTGGATTTTACCTTAACTACCCTTTTTTATGCAATAATGATCGGCTATTTGGTTGGGCGTTTAGTCGAAGGATCCTTCAAATGGTTTTTAGAGAGCAGCTTCGGTATATTTTGCTGGCAACCGATTGATTCATTTTTTAGATTGATAACCGCCAGGCGAAATCCATGCTTGATTTTTTTGACCATAAGTTTTCTTGCAGGACGTCCGGAACTGGGTCTTTTGGCTGTTACTTTCTGGACGCTGGCCACCAGTGTATTCCTCCTTGGGCGCTTTATGTTAGCTGGCTACGTCCGTTTTAGTAAGGGCTCGCTCAGGTCATGGCTGTCAGATGCCGATCAACCAATGTATGAAAAATCCCTTGCTGTACGTTGGTTTACCCGACATATTACCAAGTAATTAAGGAAAGGTCCCCCCAGCCGTTGATGAAATAATATGAAACCAGCAAGCTTGAAAACCGATGATAAGCCACGTGTCGGAGTGCTCGTCAACCCCCTTAGTGGCAAAAATTGTCGAGGGCTGGCAAGCATATTTCAAATAATAGGCCAACATCCTAAGGTGTTGCAGCGCAAAGTGCAAACGCCACAAGATGTCTACGAGGCCTTGATGGATTTTGCTCGCCAGAAGGTAAACCTTCTGGTCATAAGTGGCGGTGACGGTACTGTTCAGGCCGCTCTTACTGTCCTTTTTCACCATCACCCCTTCGCGGACCAACCACAACTCATGGTTTTGGAGGGCGGTACAACCAATATGATTGCCGGTGATGTCGGTGTCTTGGGGAATCAGGACAAAGCATTAGCTCGATTGTTCCACTGGATGGAGGCTGGCAGTGGTAGGGTCATCAGGATAGAAAGACCGATTCTCCGATTACAAGTCCCAGGATATGATGTGAAATACGGCATGTTTTTTGGGGCTGCAATTATTAGCCAGGGGACTCAGTACTACCACAGAACCAAGCACAATAAAGGGTTACGTGGTTTGCCAGGGATCTGTATGACCATTGTTCGTTTTTTATGGGGAATAATTCGTCAACAAAGACAATTTACTGCCGCCACTCATATAAAGGTACGTTTAAATAAGCAACTGCTGCAAACAGGTGATTTTATGCTCCTGTTTGTCAGTACATTAGATCGGTTGTTTTTTGGCCTGCGCCCTTTTTGGGGAATTGAACGGGGGCCATTGCGGTTTACCGCTGTCAGTTCACGAGCCGGATACTTGCTGCGGGTTCTACCTTTTTTAGCCAGAGGTCGCAGGGCTGGGAAAGGTACCAGGGAGAACGGCTACTATTCCCACAACGTCGATGAGGTTGAATTGTATATTGCAGACAGCGTTGTTCTCGATGGGGAAATGTACACTCCCGAGTCCGGGCAGCAACCGACTCGGCTTCAACACGGCGGCAATGTAACTTTTATACAGTTATGATGATGGATATCCCTGTAAAACTTCTTGAAACTATTGAGCAGAACTCTGCCAGGCCGCCATCACCAGCCGTTAACCTTCTGGTTACAGAGATACTGGCTGTCTACTCTGGGGCTGTGCAGGCTATATTGTTCTATGGGTCTTGCCTCCACAAAGGAGAAGACCTTGAGGGTCTTTTTGATTTGTACGTCCTGGTGAACAACTATGAATCGGTCAATCGAAACTCCATACAGGCAACATTAAACAAGCTCCTGCCACCAAATGTTTTTTATCTGGAAGTTCCCTTTGGTGAACAAACGGTCAGAGCTAAATATGCACTATTGTCATTGGAGGATTTACAAAAAGGAACCTCCCACCGGTGGTTCCATTCCTATCTCTGGGCGCGGTTTTGTCAACCGACAACCATGGTTTACGTGCGTAACGAAAAAGTGGCTGAACAGGTGAATAAAGCCTTTGCTCAGGCCATTATCACCTTTATCACCAGGGTATTACCACGAATACCACAAGAATTTACCAGCCGTGAATTGTGGAGCAAGGGACTAGAGTTGACCTATCGATCCGAATTTCGACCGGAGAAAGCGAGCCAGCAGGTACGCTTATTCGATGCAAGGCCGGAGTACTTTGAGAACATTACTTGTAAAGCCTTTGATGGCTCCCCGTACCAGGTAAATACAATTAAAGATCAGGGAGCTACCCATTATAGTGCAATAATTCCGAACTCGGTACGTTTCACTTCTCGTGTAACTTGGATGCTCAGGATAGTGCAGGGCAAAATCCTTTCTGTTTTAAGACTTGTCAAGGGAAGCCTGACATTTGATGGCGGAGTGGATTATATCTTATGGAAAATCAAGCGGCACTCAGGTGTTAGCTTGGAAGCCAGCCCCTTTCTGAAACGACACCCTGTTCTAGCTATGTGCGTTTTATCCTGGCGTTTATATCGGCGGGGAGGGATTCGATAGCCAGGTACTGGAGCCGCCGACCTTTGATAGGGTAAGACTGTCTCCAACAGGCATTACAGTTCAAAATTGTCCCCGAGATAAAGTTCCCTGACCTTGGGGCTGGCGGCAATGCGCTCCGGTTCACCATATTCGAGGATTTCTCCCTGGTTGAGAATATATGCCTGGTCACAGATTCCGAGGGTTTCGCGGACATTATGATCGGAGATCAGTACGCCAATGCCCTTTATTCTTAACTGTCTGATAATAGATTGTATATTGAGGACAGCAATGGGATCAACTCCGGCAAAAGGTTCATCCATCAATATAAATGACGGTTCAATAACCAGGGCCCTGGCGAATTCAAGACGTCTCTGTTCACCTCCGGAGAGAGAATAGCTCTTACTTTTTGCAACATGTGTTAAGCCAAATTCCGTCAACAACTGCTCCTGACGTACCTTCCGTTCAGTCTGGTTGATATCAAGAGTTTCCAGGATAGCCATAAGATTGTCCTTGACAGACAAACCTTGAAAAATAGACTTTTCCTGGGGGAGATAGGAGATCCCGGCCTTGGCCCGGGTGTAAATCGGTAATTTGGTCAGGTCGTGATTATCGAGAAAAACCCGGCCTTTGTCGGGCTGAATCAAACCCACAACCATATGAAAAGTTGTGGTCTTGCCTGCACCATTAGCTCCTAATAGACCGATAATCTGACCTGAATTGACTTCAAGGCTAATGTCGCGAACAACAGTTCTACCTTTATAAGATTTTTTCAGTCCTTGTGCCGAAAGTTTTTTGGACATTAATTCCTCAGTTCTTTTTCTGCTATTCATGAAATAAATAGCATTTTTACAGTGCTACGCGTGACATTAAGGCCTATTGAGTGTCCATACCGTCGGAACTGACTTTCACATCGTTTAAGAGAACCAAGGTCTGTTCTGCAATATTCATCTGCATGCCCTTGCCACTCAATATAAAGTAATCCCGATTGATTTTCACCATTCTGTCAGTCTGCAGGATATTGCTGGTTTCTTCATATTCGAGGTAATCAGTCTGCAAGGTGTCTCCTGACGGACTTGTCATCATCACATTAGAGTTGAAGGTCACTCTCTGATATTGCGGCGTCAATTTACCAAGGTCTGCGGTAAGTTCTATATCTCCAATTTCCGGGTCAAAAAAGGTCATCCGAACATTTTTAATCCGGGTGATGTCTTCTTCCATGGAGTGGGCGGCCGAGTCCGCCACCAGAGTCCAAAGTGGCGCTCCTCCATGGGTTTTTGTATATTTTATGTTTTTTAAGCTCAGGTCAATGTTGTCGGGAATGAGCTCAAAGGTTGTCTCAGGCGCCAAAACACGAGCATTACCCAATACTCGTATAGCCAACCATACGACTATTGCAATAATGACAATATTAAAAAGATTATGTTTTGTTATCAGTCTCATTATGAATTCGAATATTCCATGTGTCTAGTGGCGTGTAAAGGTGATTCCTTACAATGGTTGATATAATTAAGCATTTGATTACCACTAACCTCAGTAAAATGGAAGGAGAGCCGGGATAAGTGTTTTTCGCAGATTATTTTCCTGGTTTTAATGAACGAAAATAAACTGTAAGGTCCTGATATGGTTAAAACACGTAACACGCTGATATCATTACACCCAGGAGTATGTGCTAACCGTAAGAATTTGTAGTTGGCAGACTCTCAAATTCTTACGTGTGTCAACCATACAACCTAAAACTCAGCAAAACAAATAAATCATAGAGCACTCTCTCTCTGATCCTCCTGTTATGTTGGTAATCCTTCTCAAATAACATTAAGAGGAGGTTCTGTCATGGCAAAAAATAAAATCTGAGGCCAAAAGGTTTAATCTGCATAGTTTGCTGAAAAAAAAGAATACGGCTCGGAAGGGCGTTGTCACAAGCTAATTTTCGATAACGAATATGACAAGATCAGCTAAAAGAGTTGCTGCATTTTAAGAAATACTCGTGAAGATACTTTCCTGTCTGGTAATATCAAACGTTAAAGTGGGGTGTCTGTATTGTAACTCTTCAAACACTATTGTCTGGTTACAATAAAATGAAGAGATTACTGTCAGTAATTGAGGAGACGTGGGGTCTTCCAGTCTGTTGTGAATCCAAGTGTTTCGAGTAGTGCTATACCTGTCTCCATATACCCGCCGACGGATGCGATCCCGTGGGAGTCGTCTCCTGGCACCACTGCAATACCCATGTCGAATGCAAGCTTCAAAATAGACTGGGTGATGTAGGGTTCGTCGGCACCTTTAACCAGGGAGCGGAGATTGAGATCAAGAATCAGGTCGAACTCCTTGATGAACTCAAGGTTTCTCTTGATACGCCTGAGTATTTCAGGCTGGAGTAGTCGTGCTTTATAATCGGTGTCGAAAATTCTAATGAGATCAAAATGCCCTACGACGGATGGGTGAAAGAGTTGTAACATTTCATACTGTTCATCAAAATATCTGCAGTAGAGTTTTTCAATACTTCCCTGTTGTTGTACCGCTTTAGCGTAGGTTCTCTCGGAGTAGTCAATACTGATATCGTCGACAAAATGAACTGATCCAACAAGGTAATCGGGTTGAAAACGTTCAAGAAGAGAAGGTACAAACTGCTCATATCCACTATAGGTTTCAATTTCCATAGCTGCAAAAATTTGTATTTCGTTTTTATATTTCTTCTGCAAATGTCGGCATTCCACCATATAGGACGCAAAGGTTTCAAGAAGTGCATCGGGGGTAAGACCAAGTTGAACCTGTCCTGGGTCGAGGAGTTGTGTGGTGATGGCTGGTGTATGTTCTGTTATGCCGACCCAGGAAAAGTTGAGTTCAATATAACGTTGGATAATCTCTTCTAGAAGGTCGGTTGCATGGTCACAAAATTGGCCACTATGGCCTCCGTGGACAGAAACGAATTGTGGTTGAGTAGGCATGGGTGATTTTATTATAGTTTTTATGAAGTATGAGAAGAACGTGTCGTTGGGGTAAATATATTAACTATCTAGTTAACATAAGGAAGAAAACAGAGCAACTCAGTTGTGGGGGCGTTTGATGGTAAAAGTCGTTCCTACACCGATTTCGGAGGCGAAGCTGAGTTCTCCACCATGTTTGTCCTGTGGGTCAGTCAAATAATACTCCGGTAGCTTGCTAGTTGAACGAAAAACACAACCTTGTAATTTCTGCTCCATCTCTCACTGTAGCAACTATTGATAGTACTTTCCTTTTCAAGGCACCAGTTCTGTTCCAGGGTGAACAGCGTCGTCTGTTGTGGTATCGAACACGAATCCTAATAATTTCATGAAGAAAAAAACAAAGACATTCTGGAAACATCTCAGCCTAATCGCATAGTGAAAGTTGTTAGGCTACGATCCTGCTAAGACCGAAGAAAAACAGGAATAGCCTAAACCTGAATAAACATTACCTGATACGCTTGTAATGTGACTTTACAATTGCGTTTAGCAGAATTTCTGTCTGGATATGTTCAAACATTAGATGAGATTTTAAAACCCCAAACAAGGGAGAACCTCCACCGAGTAAAATCGGTATTTGCGAAATAACCAGTTCATCGATCATATCCTTCTGCAAAAAACTCTGGATAAGTTTTCCTCCATCGATATACAGGTTGTTAAAGTCTCTCTTGTTAAGCTGCTGTACGACTTCTTCAATAGATCCTCAGACCAACTCAACTTTATCCTGCAAATGTTCTGGCAAAGATGTCAAAGTGTTCGATAGAACAAAAACAGATTTGGTATATGGCCATTGTCCTCCAAATCCGAGAACAGTCTCATAAGTTTTCCGGCCCATAAGCAGGGCGTCAATGCTATCAATAAACTCCGGAAAACCAAGTGCATCGTGATCCGGGTTCGGAACGGAAGAAAGAAAATCAAGACCTCCGTCTTTGTCTGCTATATACCCATCGAGACTTGTGCCAATAAAAACAATATTCTTCATATCTACACCTTGTGTGGTCATTTTTTTTAGTTGTGTTTCATGAGTTATCTCTTATCCACACAAATTTTCAAGGACTAAAGGTTAGACTCTGAAGTTACGGTTTCAATTGTGATGATCAATTCGCGGATTGGGAACTGAAGAGATACAGGAATAGGTGTGCCACGAGAGCAAGCAGTTTTTGTTCGTAACTACACAAAAGATGAGGGTAGGCCCCTCGGAGTCGGCTTACAGGAGCAGGCACCAAACCACCTTAAGTTGCTGTG
>JBLHNA010000014.1:0-113537 GCA_047619065.1 Desulforhopalus sp. | reverse complement strand
GTGGATACACACATAAGATGGATAACAAAAAAATTCTCGTCCTCGGGATAGGCAATATACTCCTCCACGATGAAGGTATTGGCGTCTATGCAGTGCGTGACCTGGAAGAACAATACACTTTCTCTAAAGGGGTAACCTTGCTCGATGGGGGGACACTGGGAATGAGATTACTCGGTGCCATCAGCGAGGCCGATTATATGATCGTGGCCGATACCCTCTGTAGCAATAAACCTGCGGGGACACTATCACGTCTGACCGGAGTTGAACTTAAAGATCGGGTGGCTGCAAAAAACTCCATGCATCAGGTCTCTTTTCTTGAGACCATAGCCTATGCAAATTTTTTAGGGATCTTCCCGGAAACAGTTCTTATTGGTTGTGAGCCGAAAGATCTCAGTCCTTGGGGGACAGAATTGACCCCATCCGTAAGCACTGCTCGTCCATTAATGGTCAAGAAATTGTTAAAAGAAATTCAGCAAGCGGGTGGGGAGATCTGGCCCATTGAGAATTGATAAAATCATCGTGACAATAGTTTCTATCAGAGAAATTGTGCTGTTGATTTAGATTGCAAGGGCTTATATTTTACTAGGTCGACAAAGGGGGGCGGGGCTTTGCTTGAGTCATCTCATATGTAAATTATCTCTGCCTTCAGAATGCTCCATTTCTTGCGGTATTTCAGGGTATTATCACGTATTACGTGTACAGAAAACATATTAGGTTGGGGGTTTGTTGCAATTCAGGTTGGTTTGAGCTGGCAATATTAATCAGTAAACTTGAGAACACGAAAGTACTATCAGCCATCCGATTCGATTAAAATGGGGCAATTGTCTTAATTGATAGTCTGAACAATCTGAGGTTATAAAACACTCCATTTTTCGGTGGGTTTCTATGAATATTATTGAATTTTAATAAGCGCCATTATATTGCTTTTTGGGTATTTTGTTGGACATGGTGAAGTTCAACCACATCATACATTACCTCAACCTGTCAGTCGCTGTAATCCATTTACATTGGCAGACCAAATCTTCACGTTTCAGTAATCTGGTATTGCTATCTTTTGTATATAGTTTTGACAAGAGACATAATACCAATGTAAATTTCTAAGATAGAGCTTACAAATTTTTACCTTCACAAGATTATTGAGTTTGACCATGTGAATTTTTTCTTGAGGTAGCGATGAAAGAAAATAACACCAATAAAATCAAAGA
Source organism: Desulforhopalus sp. (assembly GCA_047619065.1). Taxonomy (GTDB): domain Bacteria; phylum Desulfobacterota; class Desulfobulbia; order Desulfobulbales; family Desulfocapsaceae; genus Desulforhopalus_A. The sequence continues at coordinate 112,332 of JBLHNA010000014.1, read as the reverse complement.
ATCGCACGAGAGCTTATTTCAACTCAAACAAAGAGTTGTCGAGTTGGAGGAAAAGGTGCGTGTTCTCCAATCCAACAACAAGGAAAAAGAATACCTTCTGCTCCTGGATACTATCGAGACCCATATTTTTTATTTAATTGAACCTGGCAGTTACGGACTAGTTAACAGAGCTCATGCAGATTTTTTCGGGTTGCATAAAGAAGATCTTGAATACAAAAACCTCTATGAGATTCTAAGTGTAGATGAAGCGAAAGTCTGCATAGCCGACAATGCACGAATATTTCACAATAAGAAACAAATCGTCACAGAAGAATTTATGATAAGGTCAGATGGTGAGCAACGACTTTTTTCTTTCACTAAATCGCCCATATTTAATGATGAAGGAGATGTCCTGTATGTTGTATGTACCGGCGAAGATATTACAGAAAAGAGGAAAGCCAAAGAAGAGTTGGAAGCCAATCGATATTTTCTTGAAAATGTGCTTGATAGCATTCAAGACGGTATCAGTGTCCTGGACCAGAACTATACTATTGTCTTTACCAACAAGATTATGCGTGAGTGGTACAAGGATAGTGGCAAACTGGTGGGCCAAAAATGTTATGAGGCCTATCATGACTCTGAAAAACTATGCGAAATTTGCCCAACGCGGGAGGCACTGCGAAGCGGCGAGACAGAAAGGAGGATAATTCGGGGCTATCCAGAGTCCGAGGTCAATTGGATAGAGTTATTCAGTTTTCCATTGAAAGATAGTGAAAACGGTGAAGTTACAGGAGTGGTTGAATTTGTTCGTGATATTAGTGACAGAATCAGACTTGAAAAACAGTTAACCCAAGCACAGAAAATGGAGGCTGTTGGTACGCTAGCCGGTGGGGTGGCACATGATTTCAACAACATGTTAGGCGGTATAATTGGGGCAACCGAACTGCTCGGGTTGAATATCCCTCTTGAGCCAAAGGTTCAAAAATATCAAAAAATGATCCTCGAATCGGCCCACCGGGCTGCAGATTTAACCGACAAACTCCTAGCTTTTGCACGCAATAATCCCCAAGCTTCAGTCCCGGTCAATATCCATGGCATCATAGAGGAAACTGCCACTTTACTGAAGAACACATTAGATAAACGTATTGAGCTGAAAATTTCATTGGAGGCTGAAAGATCGATTATTATAGGTGATTCCTCTGGGCTACAGAATATCATTCTCAACATCTGTATTAACAGTTCTCACTCGATGCCGGATGGTGGAACAATCTCTATTGATTCGATGACAACCGAGCTTGATGCCTCATACTGCAATGCATCTACATTTGATATTCAGCCCGGAGAGTACATTGAGCTTCAAATTCTTGATACAGGAATCGGAATCTCACCAAACATTATTGATAAAATTTTTGATCCGTTCTTTACCACTAAAGAGCGGGGTAAAGGCACAGGCCTTGGGCTTGCCACAGCATACGGAATAGTTCAGATGTACCATGGGGCTATTTCTGTGTACAGTGAACTTGGCACTGGCACTTGTTTTTACATTTTGCTGCCTCTTGCTCCAGCGGGGGAAAAGGTTACGAAGGTGGTCACGGTTCTTAAAAAAGGTCACGGTACAATATTAGTCGTTGATGACGAAGAAGTCGTGCGTGTTACGGCAAAACAGATTTTGGAAAATCTTGGTTACAGAATAATTCTTTGCGCAAATGGGCAGGAGGCTACCACTATTTTTTCAAAGCAGTCAGAAAACATTGACCTTGTTTTACTCGATATGATTATGCCGGTGATGAATGGTCGAGACTGCTTTGAACAGCTTAAAAAAATTGATCCTCATGTTCGAGTTGTTCTTTCATCTGGATTCACTAAAGAAGAAGATCTACAGAAGATGAAACTTTTGGGGCTCAAAGGATTCATTCGTAAACCTTACAGCAGTAACGAGTTAAGCCTGGTTGTTCATGAAGTGCTTGGTTAATCAGCTGGTATGAAGATTTACATTTTTAACCAATCATTAAACTATAGACTACTGTTCAGGAAACCTAGCAACATGTTAAGATCACCTCCCCATTGAATGTCAAGATTTGCCTGACAGGAAAAAGATATTTCCAAACCGCAGATTGTCCCAGGTTTTCTTTGGTACGCCATCCGGGAAGAATGTTAGGCACTGAGGTTGATACCACAACATATATGTGCAGATACATTCTGAAGATTTGTAATGCCAATACAAGGCGATTCGTAGATTGGTTCGGTTGAGGTTTTTGCTGTACATGTCATACGTGATCATGCCAGCGGGATTGCCCTAAAATGGAGCATCCTAAATTATTGATGTTTCCAGAACACTTCGGACATTGTTAATCAGCTTTCGATATTCCCCCCCCTTGGTAGCGTCCAAGGAGGAACTCTCAAACCAGATTTTTTTTCTTCAAAACCTCTTATTCAACAATCAGAACGGGGTGGTGGAAGAGAAACCCTATTCTTCTCCAAAGACAACAGGGGACAATGTTCAACGTTGAAGATTCTCAATTTTCGCGAATTCAGGTATATAAAAACACAACCTGATCATAATATTCATTTCATTTTTCCTATTTCCAACAGATTGCTTTTATTTTTCATTTTTTTCATATACCATTCTGTAAAATACAATATTATCGGTACTATTGAGTGGTTTTTTCAAATCATATTCAAATAGACTTTAAAAAAATCAGGCGAGATAACAAGAATAATTAATAATGAGATTTAATCATGAAAAACGCAGAGTATTGGATTGATAGATTGGGTCTAGAAATACATCCAGAAGGTGGATTTTTTAAAGAAGTATACAGATCAAATGAAACTATTTCACATACAGCTTTACCAAAAAGATTTTCGGGAGAAAGAGTCTTCTCAACAAGCATTTTTTATCTACTAAATAAAAATGATATCTCACTGTTTCATAGGATAAAACAAGATGAAATATGGCACTTTTACGAAGGGGTTACCCTGACTATCCATTGCATCTCCCCTGACGGTGTATATTCGTCCCTCGTACTCGGAAGAGATATAGAATGTGGACAATCCTTTCAAGTGGTGGTGAAACGTGGCTGTTATTTTGCTGCTGAAATAAACAACAAAGATTCATTCTCACTTACAGGATGTACAGTTGCGCCCGGCTTTGACTTTGAAGACTTCGAACTCCCAAATCGAATGGAACTCGCTCTAGCTTTTCCACAACATAGAGCAGTAATCAACTCATTTACAAAACCATAACCCCCGCATTTCTCATGAGAAATGCGGGATTATACCCCACAACAAGGTAGGGAGAAGATTTAAGGTATGAAAATGATCAAAGTAATAGCGACGATTTCAGTTTTGTTGGCACCGATGCTGACCTATGGTTCTAATGTTGTAGGACAAAAGTATATCATAGTTGCGGCGCTAGAGCAGGAAACTGCAAACGCTGACTTGGAACAATATGCACCTATCGTTTATACAGGGGTTGGAAAGGTAAATGCTGCTATCAAATTGTATGATGCCATAGTGAAATACCAGCCTGATTTAGTTATTAACTACGGCACAGCCGGATCTATTAACGGAGGTGCTGGTTTGTATCACATTGACACATTTGTCCAGGTGGATATGGATACACGGCCTCTGGGTACACTTCGAGGTGTCACTCCATTTTCCGAGGAAGAATTACCAGAAGATACTGGTGTTGTTCTAGGGACGGGTGATTCATTTATTACCGACTCTAAAAATCAACTTGAAGGGCTAAACATACGTATCGATTTTGTGGATATGGAGGGGTATGCTCTTAATAAAGTATGTACACACTTGAACGTAGCATTCCAATCTTACAAAAACGTGAGTGATTCCGCTGATTCAGATGCCAATGAAGATTGGAGTCAAAACGTTAGCAACGGCGTGCAATTATTTAAGGATATGTTGCGCAGTAAATACGGTGTTTCCCAACTGATTGTAGGCATGAAGTAAAATTACCGTTATGTTCTTGTTTCAGTTGTAATGAGGAAAAACAACAGGTAACTAGAATTTTTATATCGATTGAATCGCAAATTATAGAAATTCGAGATGTACCTAAAGAAGTGTTCCACGTTGCGTTTTTGGGAAATCACGTACTAAACGTGCAACCTTATTGGTGTTGAGTAAACGAAATTCTACCGTCAAGTTCAGGCGTATTAACAGTTTTTCCCTTGTGAAACGCCTCTACGAGTATTGAGTAAAGGGTTAAGTACGTGTTTTGAAGGTCGTCTCCGTACTGTTTAAACCAGAAATAATTATCTCCCATTTTCTCAACCAAAAAACCATTACAGGCCAAAGAGTAAATCCTCTCTGGTTCAAGAGCCATGACTGACCCATTATCGTCCACAAACTCTACAGTTATGATTTTTTCTCCCGCTTTTTCAACAGACAAGCGCCCCTCAAACTTTCGAAGAATCTGCGAAGAGGCTCCATTATCAATCTCATAACGCAGCCCTGAAACCTGTAAAAATCCACCTGAATCTAACTGGTTTGCTGAATTTTCAAGAATCTCTTTTAGATAACGACCTTTGATCTTGAGGAGATATATTTCATTTTCAAATTTATCGATTTCACTTAGCATTGCATTGGTTACAGGGCCAGGGGAAAATTCTTTATTACTTCTGAAAGCCCCTGCATTATTTAAGACGATATCTACCTTAAATTTTTCTCGTATAAGGTCATTGACGAGATCCGCTACAGAAGATTCGTTTGACCTGATTGTTGATTTCCTTAAATCCCACCCGGTCTCGGTTCTTCCTAATACAACCGCAGATGGCATTTTTTGCTGGTATGAAGAAAGTTGTAACTTAATTGCTTCGTCTTCAACTATATCTTCTGTGATTGGGATAAGATGAAATTTGATTGAATCCTCTACTATTTTACTGTGTTGATCAAGACTGACATCAAGGTAAACCAAGGCGTCACCTTTTTCTCCACCACTGCACAGAAGTGTCTGCCCCACCTGTTCATAGTCAAAGAGTAATGTGTGAGAATGGCCACCAAATATGATGTCAATACCTTCCACGCTCGCAGCCAATAAACGGTCTTGTTGCAAACCTATATGCGTAAGTGCAACAATGAGATCAGCTTCCTGCTCCTTCAGTAACTGTACCATCTGTTTTGCGACGATCACATTACTGTCTTTTATCCGAACATTTTCTCCATTGGTTATAAAAGGAAAGTCTTCTGTCATCAGAGAGAAAAAACCAACACGAACACCATCGAAGGTATTAATGTAATATGATACACAAGCATCCGCCATAGCCGTATCTGCGATGACAAGATCAGAGCATAATGTTTTAATACCATTGTTTTTCAGGCTTTTTGCAAGAACATCCGGACCTCTGTTAAATTCATGATTGCCAAGGCTGAAAAAATCAAATCCAGCTTTGTTCATAAGATCAAAAGTAGCATTTCCATCAAAAAGATTGAAATACTTGCCCATGGGATTATCCCCTACCGAAAGAGTTATCACCGGAGTGCGACAACTCGCCTGTTCAATATTTTTAATGGCAGTAGCTATTCGTGCAATCCCTCCAACAACCTCTTGCTGCGTCCCAGATTCATCTATCTCGATAACTCGCGGTGCTGGATCCATTTTTCCGTGTAAATCAGCGGACTGTATGAAAATAAGTCGTTGACTTATATCTTTTGCTCCAAAGACATTTCCTGTACCAACAAGTAACAAAATGGTACCAACAAGAATAATATGAGAGATTTTTTTCATGGGTTTTCTCAGTAGTAACAAACAGACGCTCTGTCCGATCAATTTTGGTGTTGGATATTTTAAGTAAAGTTAGGGTGAGCTGCGCATTTCTCCGTGGGCAAGCGGAATAAACTCGTTTGTTTCCAAAGTAGTTCTCCTGTATGCGATGTATAGCATTTTGCATTCATGACAACTGGAGGTTTCATTGCAAATCAAACAATCAACTATACTCTCCGACAAAAAGTTAAGGAAATCAAATGTTTTTTTATATTCCTAGAACAGCTGTCACTTACAATTACTACGGGTACAGTTAGACAGGTTTTTATTGGATTGAACCTCGTTGGTTATCAATCCCCATAGGATTGCTGACATAAAATTAAGAAAACCCAGTCGGTTAAAAAAATACAGTTTGTGCATAAATAATTTGTATGTTGTGCTTGGAAAAGGTTCTCACCAAAGACCCCTGGTTCAGGAGTTTACCTCAACTTGTGAAATTTTGGGGCTAACACGTTCGAGCCCACGAAAACTAAATTATCTGAATCTCAGTACTTGTTATGTTATGCCAACACCTGGCTCAACAGGATGGACTTCGAATTTTGCGCCTATTTCATTACCGGTCTTCAATCCACGGAATGCTTCCAGAGCAACCCCTGCCTTAAACTCTGCTGAATGTTTTCTTATTTGTTTGTTCATTGTCCCTATTTTACTTCAAAAATATCATAAGTAACCAACCCTGTGAGCTTTCTACAACTTAACCTGTGGTCCTAAAAGGTGGGGTCTTCTCTGAGTGCCTACTGTTTGTAGTGTGTCTAACTTCGCAACAATAGGCTGAGAAAAAAGGGGAGGGTATCTGTGCTGATTTCGCAAAGAAAAGACTCAACACCACCATTTGTGTCTGGGATGACATGGATAACTACGGTTGCAAGAAGCTTAGCGACCTTATCCAGAGTGGATCTTATTCGATGAAGAGATTATAGTTGTGCTTATTCCTCATCCTGCCTTTAGTTTTTCTTTGGAGCAAAATTTTAAAACTGATATTTCAATACCAGGAACAAATTTATACAAAATCAGATTGTTAAATACAAATATGAAAAATATCAAAGAAGAATCCCTCTCGGTATCTGCTGCAAACCAGGCCCTTACTGTAAATCTGGAAGCACGAATGTGGAAGTTTATCGTTAGAACGATCAACTACCCTGAGCTAAAGTTTGATTCAACAACAGACTCAATATGCTTTATGAGCTATATTCCATTTACAGCCTTAGCAAAAGAATGGATTGCCGGGAATACGGAAGGACTCTACGATGTTCGAAAATGTGAAGGTTGTGGTGAATATTTTGATGTGAATAAGACGGACGGAATTTACGGTAACTCTGAAGATCTGGAAGAATTCATTTGTTTTCCTTGTGCAGATCATATGACGGCCAGGGAATATTATGAACGATTTATTGAGAGGTAGCCTGATGTGAATTTTCTTTTTATGTTGTAGGTATTTATGAAGAACTTCTTGATTGTGTATATACAGAATAGGTTTTATCAATTGTTGGGCCGCCAATAAATCTCATCTGTGAGTTGAAAGTCAACGGATCAATGAACATCTAGTGTTGGTTACAATTTATCGCAATTGTTGATAAACATCTTAATGTGGGGCGATTTACATCCTTTTAACATTTCCCAATAGAACCTATTCTTCTTGATCGCTAAGCCCCAATTGATCGACAGCCCATGAGTGCATCAATTCTAAAATGGGAAAGGCGCTTTCACCAAGTTCGGTCAAGCTATACTCTACCCTTGGTGGTATTTCCGGATAAACAGTTCGAGATATCAAACCGTCCTTTTCCATTTCCTTTAGTTGCTGGGTCAGCATTTTTTGACTGACTGCAGGGACTACTTTTTCCAACTCATTGTAGCGTTTTGTTCCATCATTCAAATGCCAAAGCATGAGACATTTCTATTTTCCACTTAGCAGGTTCATGGAAACTTCAACAGGGCAGTGATACTGCTTTTCATTCCATTCAATCATAATACCGTTTAAACCTTTAAAAAATAATTAAACGTAAATCTCAGTAAATAAGGCTATACGAACCGATTGGTTCGTGTCGAACAAAATTGTGCCTTCTTGCTACTCTATTTCTGATAGCTATAGTGTCACTGTACCCAAGATAGCATTTAAACAACAAGGGATTATATAACAAACATAAAAGTGAGGTCGCTATGAAGATGAGCCATGTGGGAATTATGGTTGGAGAGATGGATAAAGCTGTAGAGTTTTATACTAAGGCACTAGGTCTTGAAATAGTTATGGGCAAGTCTGAAGTGATGGAAGAAAAGGAAACTGCAATAGGTAAAATGTGTATTGCGGTATTTGGAAATGGTTTCAAAGGGTTTAACATCGCACACCTTGTCACTAAAGATGGTATAGGGTTTGAGTTGTTTGAAATGAAAGAAAGAGAAGAGAAGCATAATGTCGATTTCACCAAAATCGGTATCTTCCATTTTTGTTTAGAAACAGATGATTTCAAAGGAGTTATCGAAAGAACGGAACAATACGGCGGAAAAGTAAGAATGGACATTATGAGGTATCACCCTGAAGATGAGAGTAAACCCTATAAAATGGTCTACTTAGAAGATCCTTTTGGAAATCTTTTTGAACTCTATTCCCATTCATATCGAGAAACATATTCTTCTGAATATGAATAAAACTAATCTATAGTCAATCAACTGACTGGACGGGTGCCGCCGACAGTCAGTTCAACCGTTAAGATTGCCTAGACGAAGATCTTAATTCTATATGAAGTCATACTCTTAGGGTTATTCCTGTACACGTAATACGTGGTCATACCCTGAAACACCACCAGAAATGGAGCATTCAGCAGGCAGTGATAACTCCAGATTATGTTTGCTGGTTACTTCGGGAGAAGTGTTGGGCTCCTGCACTATATCACAACAGACTATCTTGCAAAAAGTCAAACACCATCTGAACAGCCGTTCAGTATGAAACTTACTACTCTCCGACAATCGCTACAGCTGGAAACTCATTTGGTGGAAGGAACACCCATGGTTCTGTCAGTTGACTTCAGGTCAAGGGAATAGTGTCGGGATAGGATCACTTAATGTGAGACGGAAAATCCCGATAAGTGCGAGAATTAAGATTTATAAGATGCAAGCATCTACAGCTGGGGTCAACTGACGGTGCTGCACTACCGAAGATGCCCGGATTAAATCAAAACGACTTTATTCAACACTAGAGATATGACAAGACACTAACATCATCTCTCATGGGCCTCTGTAATCATGAGGCAGATTATCGAAATGATAAGATACTGCGGACGTGCTGGTAGGTTATGTTCTAGTTTTCCCAGATTTGCTGGTAGTAACATCAACTGCAGATGGATGCCTGTTAAACACCCCCCCCCTCCCGAAGACTCATTCGTACAGACACCTGCACGGTCTGCTTTTTAGGATTATATTTGTTAATTTCCAAATGGGTAACAGTCATCTCATGTGATTCCTGAACTCTATTTATCAATCCTTTATGGTCTTTTAAATTTGCTACGGAAATGTTTTCCAGTGTTACCTCCACCTGCAAATTGTGGCCTAATAGCCATTTAGCGTCAATCAGCCACGAACCTACGATGATAACCAGATTAATCAATGTCAGTAAATAATAGTTGTGAATTGAAATACCATTAACCAGTCCTAGCGTCATAGCACCCAGCAGATACCCTACCTGGATTTTGGCAATGTTCACGCTGCGTAGTGAAATTATTGAGAGCAATGCAAATAATGCAAACCCGGCTGCCAGATTAAACTCCGTAAGCGTCATGGTGATAACAATGGTAAACAGAAAAAGATTGAATAACCCAAGCGTTACTGTCATTTCTCTCCCTTGCTTTTTAGCAGATGTGTTGAGGTACGGAACCTATTCCTGCAATATCATGCATTAAGAAAATGTAAACACCAGTTTTTGTCGGTTTATTCAGTTAGATAAAGGCACAACTGGCAAACGATAATCTATGATTATTGGAGCACGGAACCGATTCCAGAGGGGTCGGCTGGCCTGTTTTGCCTTCCGGCCATTAAAATATATGTATCCTATTATAATCTATACTAAATAAACATATTGTGGCTTTTGGAACTTTACTGTGGAAAAGTGTAATTTTGACCAGTGTTGCCCTCTTGCTGCATGGTATTACAGGAATCGGTTCCGCGCCTCATATTCTTCAGTTGGTAAAAAATAATGCAACTACCGCTACTATAAAATAATAGGGAAAGGAAAACAAAAAAGCCGAACTACCTTTTCATAAGGTAGCTCGGCTATCTACTTAGACCCGGGACTTTCCGTCCCAACCTTTCGGCAGGTTTGGCTTTGTCTTGGATCAATTGAATTGATTCATATACCCATAGTATATGATGAGTCTGGAAGGTAAGTCAATGGCACAGTGTCGTACACGATCCTATTGAATGATTCAGAAGATAATTCCAGATTATTTTTGCATTTCACTTCAGAAGAGATGTTAGGATTCGTTCTCGATATCACAACATATGTGTGCAGGCTCATGTTGAAGACTTGAACCGCCAATGCAAAGCGATTCATAAATTCCACTGGTGAAATATTTCCTGAAGGTGGTGCCATCTACTTTTTTGGAACTGTACAGAAATGGAGCAACTGCAGGCTGTGTCTTACCAAAGATAATATGAATCGAATTGTCAGGTAAGATTCAAACTTGATGCTGAAACCTGTCAGATCTTTGGTCTCTACAAATTATGCTTTCAGCTACACCTGTTGTTGATTTACCTCCAAACACTGGATATTGTGATCCCAAGTGGCCAAAAGTACAAGATGCATGGGATTTCTTCTTTCCAAGGTCAAATTATATAGAAGTATATCGTGCACTAGACGACGCACGGCACGAAGCCTTAATTGCGTATGAGCTTTATAAACTGGGAAAATTCAGGATATAAAAACCCTTAAAATGCTAATTTTGAGCGATTTCCAGCTATCAAATACTAATATTCGGATTGCAGTTTTTCACTATCCTGGGTCAATCCCTCCAATTTACAAGACTGTTTTTCTATTGGCCTCATTTGGACGCTCTTAATGTTGTGTGTGGATATTTACTTTGGGAGATATGTATTCCGTTTCAAATGGATTAAGATCTTAGAGGACTTCGATCAAAGAAAGGGAAATTTACTTGGTATAGGCATGGTTTTATTATTTTTATGTCCGATTATCAGTATATCTACTGAATTGAAATAAAATTGGTTGCCAAGAATTGAGCGGCAGAGACATATCACTTTCTCATAACTATAAGATAAAATGACAAATAATATTGAAGTATCATGGAAGCAACTTCCCAATTTAGATAAAGATTGTTTTGGCTGTGGTTTAGAAAACCATTCTGGCCTGCACATGACCTTCGAGACAAATGGAGAGCAAATTCGATCGAAAATAACTGTTCCTCCACAATTTCGAGGATGGAGTAAACTGGTACATGGTGGAGTTATTTCAACCATTCTGGATGAGACAATGAGCTGGGCAGCAATCTTTCTTTCGAAAAAATTCATACTTACTAAGCAAATGACCATTCAGTTTCATCGACCTGTGTCTGTTGGATCGACCCTCTCTGCTATTGGTTATATCAAGGAAAAAACTGGAGAGCGCAAAGCAATCCTCAAAGGAGAGCTTTCGGATGATGAGGGTAAACTCTGTGCATCTTCAGAAGGGGAGTTTGTTTTGTATACAAAAGAACAGTTTGCGAGATTGGGGATCATTCCAGAGAAAGAATTGCAAGCTATGGCGGCCAGCTTCGAAGATGTATGAGAAAAGACAGGGGTTTTCAGAAATGATCAAACTAATCTCATGAAAGAGGTGAAAAACTCACCACATATTGGCACCTGCAGCTGGAAATACGATTCATGGCGGGGGATTGTCTATTCCGATCTGAAAGAAAAGAATTTCCTCCGGGAATATAGTCAGCATTTTTCAACAGTCGAGGTTGATCAATGGTTTTGGAGTTTGTTTGTTGGTGACAAGGTCGTGCTGCCTAATCCAAAGGTGGTTCAGGAGTATGCTGATTCTGTGCCGGAAGATTTTATCTTCAGTATTAAGGTTCCCAATAGCATCACCCTTACTCACCACTATAAGAAGCAGAAAGGTGATGCATTGATGGTTAATCCTCATTTTCTGTCGGTTGGTGTGATGAACCGTTTCCTGGAATTGTTGGAACCCTTAGGTGACAGGATAGGTCCACTCAATTTCCAGTTCGAATACCTCAACAAACAGAAGATGGGCGGAGTGGGGGAGTTTGTCAAAAAGTTCGGAGAATTTATTGCACAGCTTTCTTCAGAATTCAAATATTGTATAGAGATCAGGAATCCCAATTATTTGACAAAAAACTACTTCGATTTTATAGCTGAGACCGATTTACACCATGTCTTTCTGCATGGGTATTACATGCCTTTTATCTTTGATGTATATAAGCAATTCGGGGAAAAGATTAGCTCACTCACAGTGATCAGATTGCACGGTGAGGATCGTAAGAAAATAGAAGAGAAAACTGGTAATGATTGGAGTGAGATTGTGGCTCCCAAAGATGGAGATCTGCAATCTTTAGCTGCAATGCTCGCCGAACTCAGCGTTCGAAATATTGAAACCTTTCTTTATGTGAACAATCATTTTGAAGGGTCGGCACCGAGGACGATTGCCAAGATAAATGAGTTGTTGAAATAAGGTAGAAAAGATTGTGCATATCAAAAATTATAGATTTCAGTAACTAATTTTTTAAACCATGCAGGTTTTTCAAAAATAACATAGATTAACATAAGAGCAGTAAAGGGTATTGGGATAATCATGTCCAATAAGGCAAGAATTGATAAATAAAGTATTATTTTTGTTTTTGTCTTCATAATAGTCATATGTAAATATCTTTCCCAGATTCACAATATTTCCACTCAAGGTTGATAGGAGATACCTTTACTTTCAGAAATCTCAGATCAAATCAGATAATCACAGGAATAAGATACAATTGTTTACATTATCGATATCCAATATGTTGCTTTGAAAGCGTTAGTGTTTCTTCTGCTTCAATCCAGCGCCTGCCTGACCTTCTGTGCCATGTCTTGCATAGAAAACGGTTTTTCTATGAAGGATATCCCTTCATCTAATACACCATGTCGGCTAATAACATCGGCAGTATAGCCAGACATAAACAAAACTTTCAGAGTTGGGTGGTGCTGTAATAATTGTTCTGAAAGTTTTAGGCCATTGATTTCCGGCATGATCACATCAGTAAGAAGTAAATCGATGGTACCTGGATAACTATCTGCAACTTCAAGTGCTTTGTGGGGAGTGTTAGCAGGCAGCACCTGATAGCCCAATGATTCGAGCATATCTTTTGCTATAGCAAGAACTGGCTTTTCATCTTCTGCCACGAGAATTGTTTCAGTTCCCATTGGCATATCGTTTGGCTGAGTGTCCTCAAGTTTTGCAGTATTACCCTCCGTGCGTGGTAGATATACTTTAAAGGTAGCTCCGTGACCTGGTTCGCTATACACATCAATGAATCCATCGTTTTGCTTGATAATGCCGTATACAGTTGCTAGGCCAAGTCCCGTTCCGTCGCTTATTTTTTTGGTACTGAAGAATGGATCAAAAATCTTCTGGCGGGTTTCAATATCAATACCTCTACCGTTATCACTAACGGAAATGACCACATAATCACCAGGAACCAAATCATTGTGGTTGTTGCACCAGGTTTGATCAAGTGTAATGTTTTTGGTTTCAATACTCACCCTGCCATTTTCGTCTATTGCATCCCTTGAGTTGATACAAAAATTTGTCAAAATTTGATCGATTTGACTAGGGTCAAGTCTTACCCTCCACAAGTCTTTTGCGAGATGTAATCGTAACTCAATATCTTCACCGATGACCAGACGTAACATTTTAAACAACTCAGTCACTTTTTCGTTTAGATCTAAAACCAGTGGAACAGTTGGCTGCTTGCGAGCAAATGCTAGAAGCTGCTTTGTCAGGTCCGAAGAACGATTAGCTGCATTTTGAATCTCAGAAATAGCGACTTTCAGACGAGGTTTGTTATCCAATTGAATGCTAGCCATTTCAGCCTGCCCAAGTATGACGGCCAGCATGTTGTTGAAATCGTGTGCGATACCGCCAGCCAGTTGGCCCACCGATTCTATTTTTCGGGCCTGAGCCAATTGATTTTGCAGTTGCTCTCGATCTCGTTCATCTTGCCATCGTCTGGTGATATCTCGGCCAATTCCGACTAAACCATAAAGAGTGCCGTCCAAGCCATTAAATTGTGCTATACGGGTACTAAGCATTCGACGTTTCCCATCTTGAAACGGTACCCACCGATCTGTGGTAAATGGGATTCCAGTTTCAATAACTTCCTGCTCCTGTTGTTGTAATAGTTCTGCGATTTCTGGGTCAAATAGATTTTGGTCTGTCTTGCCTATTGCCGTTTGTTCATTGATTCCTGTCATATGTTCAAACGCTTGATTGTAGCCAAGATACCTGCCATTAGAGTCTTTGTAATATATAATATCAGGTATCGAATCAATCAGACCACGCAACAGTCCCCGTTCACGATCAAGTAGGCTTCTATGCTCAATAAGTGCCAGTTCAGTGGCACGCCGGTCACGCTGTCTGCGTAGCACTAAACCGAGCAGCATGGTCCCAAATGGAAAGATAATCAGTAGTGGTGGAGCTAAAGCAAGGACAACTTTGAGACGTACCTCTACTGGTAAAAAGTACATACAGCAAAGAACAGCCACTTGTACTAAGAGACCCAGAAGATAAAGATTGAACCAGCTTAGCTTCCAGCCTCGACCATATTCTAACCTCCGCCATATCAGGCCAATAACGGCGGAAACTACAATGACAAGTGAACCGACAAAAGCACCAGTTCCTCCTTGAAACAATCGGAGGGCTACCGTCATCAGCACTGCAATAAAAGTAGGAACGAAACCGAAAAAAACCCCACAAAGGCTAATAAGAACCCAGCGGGTATCAAAGAAAATCCCTGGCGCAAGCAACCACGGTGTTAGCATTACAGCCATGCCAAGCAGTCCAACCAGTAAACCTGAGAGAGCATCTCGCAGTAATACCTGGCGGATTTTATAGAGGCCCAGCGTGTCGTAAATTACCCCCAAAGCAAGTAACAGTGTAGCATTGTTCAAAAGTTCAGAGTAGCTATCCACATTTCACCTCTCAAATACCTACCTTAGATGCTCTTTATTAGTATTAAATTCAAGTCTACCACAGAGTTTTACAATAATAAATTACTACGAGGTCAGTTGACATTAGTAGACACCGATTCCTTTACACTGCTGTTACCGGACCAGACTGAAGAGGAGGTGATTAGCAACTGGAAGGATCACATACATACAAGCCTAATTCTGTGAAGACTATTCCTATTAAGGCTGGTGGCCAGTAAACGTAACAAATCAGCTTGGCTGAAAGTCAACATCTATCGAATAGCGTTTTATCAAATGTTACGCCCAAAGGAATAAGTCTATCTCTCGATAAACAGTTGCAGTGTATGGTTGGCTCGATATCTGTATAGTTTGGCGTAATTTTTGATAAAACGTAAGAACTGTACCAGCCCCTTTCATGTGTCAGCCTTGAACTGGTACTATGGGGATTGAATACCTTGGTCTGGATTTTTTGTCAATTTAGATAAGTGTTATTCTTCTGAAATTCTACATTCCAGCAGTCCTCCGTCTCTGGAGATGGCTTTCTTTCAAATTTCTATGGAATTTCTTTAGTACTATCTCACTTTTTATTCGCATTTGGAGCATTTTTGACGCACCAATCTTATTGGTACGGCTGCTAATTCAGTACACACGTTCAGAACTTGGCAGCGTCAGACATTCTACGATGTATTCCAAACTGATTTGGGTAGCGTCCTGATCTTTATCATTTTCCCTTTATGGCATTGAGGGCAACAGGTAATATCTGTTCCAGTCACTCGTTGCATAATCTGTTGGACGGTTTCTTTCACGAGCTCAGGCTGTTTGACAGTTGGCTCAATGAGTTGTCTGATGAGGAGGATACATTCCTTCTTCTTGATGTTTGATAAGAAGCCATAGTACCTGATTTTCATAAAGCCTTTTGGCAGAACATGCAAAAGGAACCGCCTGATAAATTCATCAGTGGCCAGGGTCATGGTCTTTCTTTGGTTATTGCTCGAACGGTCTTTGTATGTGAAGGTGACCTGGCCATTTTCTACAGCAAGCAGCCGGTTATTTGAGATAGCAATCCGATGCGTGTAACGACCAAGATATTCCAGCACCTGTTCCGGACCTGCAAATGGTTGTTTGGCATATGCTATCCATTTGTTAACTGAAAGATTGCGAATCATCTCTCCAAATACTTTTTCTGAGCCCGCTGCTTCAGTTTTGCCAGGAAAGATGAGCTTGTTCTTTTTATAGGCCTTTTCTGATTTAAGCAGATAACGTTTTTGGAACTCCTTTGCCAGTGAATCAATTCGGAACAAAAACGATTCTATGGAAGGTGTCCATTTGTTGTGCCCCTGTGCTAAAGCTCCTGCAGGGACAAGACAATGGAGATGAAAATGATCCAACAGAGTCTGACTCCATGTATGTAAAACGGCTATCATGCCAAGTTGGCCAGCATGACTTTCTTGTTGCAAAGAATAATCGGATTAAGGGTGTGAGGCAGAGTAAAAACAAGATGAAAATAGCCACAAGGAAGTAATTCAGATTTCCGAGCATTGAGCCACTTTTCTTTTGTCATGGTTTGGCATTTGGGACAATGCCGGTCTCGACAAGAATTGTAGGAGATTTTTTCAAATCCGCACTCGTTGCATTGCTCGACATGACCGCCAAGCTTAGCTGTACGACATGTTTGAATGTGACGCATAACCTTAATTTGCTCATAGGAGAGGCTATTGTTTTGCCGGTATTGATCTCCATAAAGGTTGAAAATATCTGCGACCTCGTGGTGATGTCTACGCATCGGGGCAGGAAGAATATGTTTCATTTACCGCCCTCCTTTTCAGGTACGAATTTATCAAGAGCGCTTTCAAGTTTGGCAAATCTTTCTGGAATGATATGGAGGTATATTGTCGTGGTATTTATTGATTTATGTCCAAGGAGACGGCTGATTGTGTAGAGATCAATTCCTTGGTAGAGGAGGTGGGTTGCAGATAGCGAACTTGTGAGACCTTCGAAACTGTGACGAAGGGAATGTATGCAGCAGGGCTTTGTTATGCCGGCTTTTTTTTACTGTTTACAAAAACTTTTCTGGCTGCAGCATAAGATAAATGTTTCTCCTGATCATAACCGGCAAACAACCACTTTTGTGGCCGATACGCACGCCAATATTCCCTTAATTCACCCAATAGTTCTTTAGAAAGAAGTGTGTACCGATCTTTTTTCCCTTTCCCTTGTTCTATCCGAATCAACATTCTTGAGGGGTCGCTCTCGATGTGATGAGGTTTTAAGCTGATAAGTTCACTGACACGCAGGCCAGCACTGTATGCGGTTTTAAGCAAAACCAGATGTTTGAGATTAGTGCCAGCAGCAAAAAGACGTTTCACCTCTTCAATGCTGAGTGTTACAGGCAGTTTCTTTCGCTGAGGCCGTGGTGGAATTCCAAAACGGCCGATATCTTCCCAATGACAGATATTCTTGTAAAAGCAGACAATACCTGAAAGGTAACTATTGCACGTATACCAACTTACCTTTCTTTCAATTATCAGGTGGCGGATATAAAAAGGAACCTCCTCTTTGGTTAGACGGTCTGGCGGTTGATTGTAAAATTTTGCCAGTCCCATAACACCTGTGACATAGCTCCTTTTAGTACAATCAGAAAACCCCTTCAGAGTCATATGATCGATAAACTGATCCCTAAGGCTAGCGCTCATAACAGAACCTCCTTGGTTGAATGGATAAATCAAATGGGCTTCATTTAATTATCGCTCAGGGAGATCGTATTATCTATTTTTTTCATTGATATCGGTTAACGGCAGACAAATGAATGGAGGGGAAGCTGAAATCTACGGAACTACTCCGCGAAGCGGTTCAGTTGTGCGCCCACGATGGCGCCATATCAGCACGGTGTAAGTCCGTGTCAGAGTATACCACAGCTCTGTAGCCGAAAGTAACTGCGTCGTCGTGAGGCGGGGTGGAGAGCAACTGGAGGCAAATTGTCGGTCCGCAGGATGACGAACTCGATTCGGCGGGGTGTTTGCGGCGAGCCAGCAACTGAATGGCGAAGCCTGGAAATCACTGATCACGCTGAAGTGGTAGTTAAAGCGATGATCGGGCGCATCACATGGTTGGAGGTGGAACGACAGGAAGGTAAGGCGCAGTAAGTGGGGAGACCTGTCAATCAAGGTGATGACTGGCAGGAGTCAGAACCCTCATAATACCGTAAACGGTTATCTCGATAGTTTCTCTGGTCAATTTCCGGGGAAGGGGCCCGGAGAATAAATACTCCTGGCTTATCATGGAAATGTAGCCCGCCATGATAGGAGCGAAGAAAGAGGCTATACCCAGAGAACTCAGTTAAAACTGAAAAGACTGTTGAGAGCCGTGGTGAGGTGTGGTTAGCAAAGCCGCACTTATGGGAAGGAGGGTAGGAAGGTGGATACCGGAGGTTTACCGAGATGCAACCAGCAATGGTAGTTCCGCAAGTGCAGTGTATCGCTAGACAAGGAGCAGAACCCCTAGACCCAATAAATTGGGCCTGGGTTGAAGCATCAGTGTGGACTGAGCGTATGTTGGCAGCCCTGGGTAACGGGGTTAAGGGAGGCAAATGGTTTAGCCTGATTGATAAGGTTTATGAACGACGTACTTTGGAGGCAGCTTGGAGACGAGTCGCAGCCAACAAAGGTGCCGCCGGAATAGACCGAGTGAGCGTCAAGCGTTTCAACGCTAGTAAGGATCTTTACCTGCATGAACTTGAAAAAGATCTGCAGGAAGGACAGTACCGACCTGAACCGGTTCGTCGGGTATATATCCCAAAGGGAAAAAGGCAATCACGTCCTTTAGGCATTCCCACGGTTAAAGATCGGGTTGTACAAGCGGCGTTGAAGATAGTCATGGAGCCGATATTCGAAAGAGAATTTCTTTCAACGAGTTTTGGTTTTCGTCCTGGGCTTGGGTGTAAAGATGCGTTACGAAGAGTCGATTATCTTCTCAAGAAAGGATACACCTGGGTGGTGGATGCGGACTTGAAAAGTTATTTCGACACTATACCTCATGAGCAGTTACTTGAACGGATCAAAGAAAAAGTGAGTGATGGTAGGATAATATCCCTGGTGGAAAGTTTCCTCAATCAAGATATTATGGAGGACATGGACCGCTGGACTCCCACTGCGGGAACTCCTCAAGGCGCCGTCCTCAGCCCCTTGCTGTCTAATCTCTATCTTCATCTGTTTGATGCCATGATGGCAGAATCAGGGCACAACGTTGTCCGCTATGCGGACGACTGTGTAATTTTCTGCCGGAGTAAAGCTGAAGCAGAGGCCATATTGACTGAGGTCCAGCAATGGACGCGGGCAAATGGCTTAACTCTGCATCCGGACAAAACTCATATTGGCAATTGCCTTGGGAAAGGCCAAGGTTTTGAGTTCTTGGGGTACCTTTTCGAAGCCGGGCATCGTTATATCCGCAAGAAAAGCCTCTTAGCGTTTCGAGACAGAGTTCGTCAGAAAACGAAAAGGTCACGCGGTGTCAGTGTCGAGCAAATAATTGGAGAACTTAATCCAAGCCTTATAGGCTGGTTTGGGTACTTCAAACATGCCCGTTCTAATACTTTCAGGGGTGTGGACGGTTTTGTTCGGCGTCGATTACGTGCGGTTCTTCGTAAACAGATAAAACGCCCTGCCCAAGGAACCGCTTGGAGTGATAAATTGCGCTGGTCAAATGCATTCTTCGCAGAACGAGGGCTTTTCACTATGCATGAAGCCTGGATTGTTGCGAGCCGATCCCGATGAGGAAACCACCAACTGGAGAGCCGTGTGCGGGAGAACCGCACGCACGGTTCGGAGGGAGGGGAGGACATTGTCTTTCCCTACCCCTATCTTCCACTACATCTTGACTAGAGTCCAATAGATCTACCACCACAATGTATTACATGTGAAGACTACATTTTCAAATGTCTCCGAACAGTACTAATAACTTGCTATGATTACGAAGGATTTCAGAATAAAAAGTGTGAGTCTCAATATTCAATTCATATGAATAGCTGAAAGATTTTGTAATAACATCAAAACAGTGAGACCCTTTTTCTAAAAAGGTACATTGCTGTACGCTGGTCAGCAAGTTGTTTAAGTGTCAAGAGTGTATGGTTTGGTGGTGGCGGTTTGGGTAATATCGTATCGCTTTTCCTGCTACTATACGGAAAACAAACACCATCAAGGCCCTATTTTTTAGGTATTTAGAGTTGGCACTGCTACCTTGGGAGCAGGAGGCTATATGTATGGCACTGGTTTGCCACCCCAACGTACAACCCTTATTTACCGCATAGGGTCAAGGGTTCGACTTCCGCAGTCGGAAAATAATTCCAGACAATCTCCGTGATGCTCTGTTTGTATCTCCAACGTGCTCCACGTTGAATGAGGTGGTAGTGCTGCACGATCATCAGTAATCATTGTGCAGCACTACCACCTCTCAAGGGAGTAAAAAAACATTTAGTTGAATGTCAAAGTACCCAGCACTGATCCTGTTTTGTTCACAAGTTTGTACTTATTGTCTTCCACTTGAAACATGGTATTGCAGTTTTCAGAACCTTGACGGAGGTTTTTCCACTTGCCACAGATTTCACCATTCGCAATTCTCCAAAAACCCTCGTCTGACCCACCACCATGGCTCATTTGCTGTGTTCCATCAGGTGAATGCTTGATAGATGC
Source organism: Desulforhopalus sp. (assembly GCA_047619065.1). Taxonomy (GTDB): domain Bacteria; phylum Desulfobacterota; class Desulfobulbia; order Desulfobulbales; family Desulfocapsaceae; genus Desulforhopalus_A. The sequence continues at coordinate 91,731 of JBLHNA010000014.1, read as the reverse complement.
ATTTCCTTTATTGCTACTATAACTTACATCAGTGGGCTTAGAGAAAAGAACTTTCAACTGTTCATCTGTTAGTGGGTTTATTCCAGCATCCAACATTTTTTGCTTTGCAGTTACACAACCACTTATGAGTAAAAGTAAACAAAGCCCAACAGCGAATAAAGTAGGTTTCCAAACATGTTTCATAAATTCTCCCTCAAAAGATTTTTATATGATGAGTCAATCTCATCAAAAATTGAAGGAGTAGATTTAACAAACAGAAGGGACGTTGTCTACAGGTATCATTACCATTTTTACCATATTGCAATTGGGTACCTTCTGTTAGGTAGTTTTAAGGAATAATCACAAGTAAACTGATCAGGAACAGTCTTAAATTGCGGTTTTGCGTAAATGGATGGGGTTTGCAAAGAATATCTTTCCGACTCTGCTGAATTTGGGTTTGGTCTCAATTCATTGTCTGTGGATTTATATCCAAAATCGGATTTGGGTCAAAAAACACCGTATTTTTGTTGATATTTGATGAGTTTCTAACCGATTAGCGCTCTGTTGTTCCGTAAAGATACTTATAGGAAAAAACTAAGATATACAATATTATTGCATAATCCTGGCAGGCAAAAGATAATTGCTTCTTTAACCGATTTTACCAGAGTGGAGGGCAGTGAGATGTCGATTTTAAGGCATGCAGTAAAAGACAAATATTTATCACCTCACCCACCCATTTTAAAATAACAAGCAAACTGCTGAATATTAAAATACTGAAGGAAGCACGAAATGAGAAAAATCATCGCTTTGTCACTTTTCATAGGATTATTTGTAGTGGGTTGTGGAAACGAAGACAAGGATACACAGTCAAAGCAAACAGAATCAATTAGTGCTGAAAAACAGATGACAACTATGCAGGAAACCGTGGTAAATGAAATTGACGAGATAAAAGGAAAAACGGAAGAAGTGGTTGAGACTATCAAGGAAGAATCTGCACCACTAATTGAACAAGGTGTCAATGCCGCTAACGAATCTATTGAGACGGCGACTGAAGTAATTCAAAATATAGTACCACAAACAGCCGTAAAGGCTCCGGAAGCACTACTCGTTCTCGACAACAAAAAAGGCAAAATCACCTTCTCTCACAAAACACATAGTGAACCATTGGAATGTATCACCTGTCACACCACAACAGAACCAGGACCATTCACTTTAGAAAAAAAAGCAGCTCACAATCTATGCAAAGGATGTCATAAGAAAAACGAGACAGGCCCTACCAAATGCAATGGATGTCATGAAAAAAAACCTAAGGTTGTTGTTGAAGGCTGTTAAGTGCGGCACCCCTATATGACAGAATTGAGTGGCCGGTTAACCGTCTTTTTTTTAATGTGTATTTAAATTGTAAATCATATGGCATTTTTAATGCCAAAGTTTGAATAGAAGCAATAAGAAGAGAAGTCCAACTCCCAACAAACATAAATCCCCGGCCAACATACCCCCACAAAAAAGAACAGAGCTGAAAGGAGTGAAGAAACTTTGTAAAGTTCAACCGTAGATTTCTTTATCCTCTTCAGCTTGAGTCAAGCAAAGACCCGGCTCACTTTTCTTCATTTCCTTTTTTTGACGATTCAGGGTTGATGTTTAAAAATGTTGTGCATACAAGTTCTACCCATAATCTGTTAGGATGTTACCGTTTGCTCCTGTTCCTGCAGGACAAAGATAGGAAATGGGGCCGGTCAAGAAAAACAAAATAACCGGGATAAATCTTTGATATTGAAAGATTCTGGGGGAATGGATCATGAGCAAGCCGCGCTATTACCTATTGATGATGGTATTCTTTCTCGCCCTGGTTGCTGGGGTGTGCGTCTTTCTCTATATTCCTCTTAGGTTAGCTTTTCTCGCTAACTGGGGATTTAATGCTGTTATCTTTGGGGCGCTGTCCATCGGAATTTTTCTTAACTTTCGCAGGGTAGTTATTCTGGGGCCGGAAATAAGCTGGCTTGCAATGTTTCGAACCGGTACTTCCGGGCTATCGGTGGCCGAGAGCCCGCAGTTGCTAAAACCGCTTGCTAAGCATCTCGAAGGTATGCACCGGGATCGTTTCAGTCTGTCTGCGCTGTCCCTGCAGACTGTTCTCGACGGCATCCGCGGGCGGATGGATGAATCACGAGAGATATCGAGGTATGTCATCAGTCTGTTGGTCTTTCTTGGCCTGCTCGGTACTTTCTGGGGGTTGCTTGGCACCATAGGCGCTGTAAGTTCTGTGGTAGGCGGTCTGGAGGTTGGTAATCGCGATTTTAACCTGATGTTTCAAACCATGAAAGTCGGTCTTCAAGAACCGCTGAAGGGTATGGGCACCGCCTTCAGTTCCTCGCTTTTTGGTTTGGGCGGTTCGCTGGTCCTCGGCTTCCTGGATATTCAGGCCAACCATGCGCAGAACCGATTCTTCAACGAACTTGAAGAATGGCTTTCCGGTGTGACCCAGCTGATCGATCAGACGACTAAGGCAACGCCCGAGGAGCAGGGGGGCTTGACTTCTACGGTATCTGGCCAGGGGCAGCTCGACGATGTGCTTCGGGAACTGCGCCGGACTAACAATCTTCTTCAGGTCCATTTCAAGAAAGAGCCTGTGAGGCCGCCCACTGCGGTCCTCGGCCAAGATGATGGTCAATAGGAGAACATATGTCTACCAGATATCGATCTTCTCAGCAATCACCGAGTATATGGCCGGGGTATGTCGATGCCTTATCGGCCCTGCTGATGGTAGTGATCTTTGTTCTGATGATATTTACCTTTTCACAATTCATCCTAAGCTATATCCTTTCCGGTCAAAACACTGAGTTGCAATCTTTGCACAGCCGCATCGCCGAAATAACAGCGTTACTGGGACTTGAGCAGAAAAAGAATGTGGATATGGGCAAGCAAATCGCGACCCTTTCGACGCAGGTTGAAATACTGACCCTTGACCGGACCAAACTTCGTAGTCAGGTCGACGACCTGACTTCACAAAATGCGATGGAAAAAGAGGAGAAAGAGCGACAGTTGCAGACCATTGCCAGTCTACAGCAAGATATCAACGCCCTACAGACTCTGCGCCGGGAGCTCGAGCAAAAGATCGCCCAGATGGCGGCTGGACTGGAACGGGAACAACAACTGACCATGTCGCTCCGAGACCGGAGCAAAACTCTGGAGGCTCGATTAGCAGACCAGCAGGAGAAAACCCTGCTAGCCCAGGAAAATCTTGACCAACGCGATATCCGGATCCGGGCTCTATCCGCCCTGATTAGTGATCAACAGCGGAGTCTCGACAAAGAGCAGCTCCTAACTGCCGACGCCAGGGCCGAAGTAGCACTGCTCAAGGAACAGCTAGCGCAGCTACACAGTCAACTGATGGAGATCAACAGTGCCCTGAGTGTGTCGGAAGCGAAGCGGACAGAGCAGGAGAAAAAAATCCATGATCTCGGAGACCGACTCAATATTGAGCTTGCCAGGAAGGTAAACGAACTGGAGCGCTATCGCTCAGATTTCTTCGGACGACTGCGGACAATTGTTGGTGATAATCCGCTTATCCGTGTTGAAGGTGATCGGTTTCTCCTCCAAGCGGAATTGCTTTTCCCCTCAGGAACAGCCGAGTTGGGAGAACAGGGTAGGGCAGAGCTAAAGCAGGTAGCTGCGGTACTGCTTCAGCTGATTCCAGCCATCCCAAGCGACCTGCAGTGGATTTTACGGGTGGACGGTCATACAGACCGGGAGCCGATCCGTTCAGAAAAATTTGCCTCAAACTGGGAATTGTCGATGGCTCGAGCTGTCTCCGTTGTCCGCTATCTTGCGGAGCAGGGAGTGGCGGAGGAACGGATGGCCGCTGCCGGGTTCAGCAAATTCCATCCAATCGATCCGGCTGACAGCGAGACAGCATACCGCAAGAACCGTCGTATCGAAATAAAGCTAACTTCACGTTAATATTTAACTTTCATTTAACTAATCTCGCACCATAACTACTGTTATGTAATTAATAAGTTGTCCCAAAAAATCAACAACACAAATAGGTGATTTTACTTTTGGGTTACCAATTTTATCCAAACAAGAAAAAACAGTTTGCTACGTATACTAACAGAGCATCTCCGAGCTTGTCTGAACATCTTCTGCACGACTGGCTGTCTTGCCTCCCTTGCAAAAATGGTGTTTTTCGCGACCCGAATGGTCCTGTTTACCTGAGAATTACTCGCAAAATCCATGGGTTTCCTAAGGTTAAGTGTTAGAATTAAACCATAGTGATGGCAGGCACCTTATGACAGCTATAGTGCCACTACTTCAACTCGGGGGGGGGGGAGAACTCCAGATTGCAATTGGTGGATTTAGGCCCTTAGGGCATGCCGTACAATACCTACTTGAGGCATTAGTTGCCCTCACAGGGCTTTTTTCTTGAAAAATAAGAAGAAAAAAACCTTTGGAGCTAAGGGGACGAGTTAAATCATCAAAGATCTGATAAAAGTGATTGAGTGAAAAATCTGAGATAAGAAGCTCGTCTCCAGCTTTTATTGACTACAAGAGCTCAAATAACAATTTCAAAACTACAAATACTGTTCATCGGTCGGGGCAGGGAAACCCTGTTTAGCCGCTGCCTTATACTTACTGAAAACATAAGGTTCATATATGGTAGGGTTTGACTGGAATTCGCTGAGAGTGGCGTCCATTTCCAACCTTACAGCACTCGTCTTCCAATTGTTCCAATCTTCCAGTGTTTTCCATCTGCTTATTACTACCACTTTATTGGTGTTTTCAGCACATAGCATGGTTTCTCCGGAGATATAGCCTTTTTGATTCATAGCTGCGATACGGAGTTTTTTTATATGTGAAAAGAATTCCTTTTCCTGTCCTTCGCGAATATCCCTCTTGATGATAACTGTGACCAGCATAACGACCTCCTTTCTGAGTCTGCCCTAAGACAGTTCTGCAAAAAACAACCGGTTATATAAAATACTTTGACTGACTAAAGAAAATTACTGCCGACAGAAAATCGTTTGAGACTTGTGAATTATCGATCTTTATTACAGATATGACGAGTTTTGTTTATTTGGTATATACAAATGGTATCACACGAAGGATCTAATAACAATTTATTGTGGTGAATTATGAATGGTGAATATCTCTGCCAGATAGGCAGTTTCCAAGGGAAAAGTGGGGTTGTAAACTATTCAAGGTTGACTAGATGACGGGAAGGTAGCCCATTTTTTTTTGCAGGGGGTGAGGTGATTGACCAACACCACACTTTACGCCTTAATAATAGGTGTTTATTCTGTGTAGTTATATATTCTCGTGGTAAATACTCCATATGTTGAGGGGGGTATCGTTCTGCGTAATTACACAATTCAAAACAACCAGTTTAAATGCGGGTAATAGGGTATATTCATATGGATAAAGTCTTAAAACTCCTCAAAAAGTGGGCATCAGGACAAAGAGTACTATGGTTCTTCATAGCTACGATGGTTGTCTATCTGACAATGCTACTTTACACACTTCCTGCCGTTAAGCGCTTTGCACAAGGAAAAGAATTGTTTGACCTGTCCCCTGCTGGATACTCATACAAAGATGCGGTCTCATTGCTTGAGGCATTGGGTGCAGAAGGGCGTGATATATATATATCAACCTTCAACTGCCAATAGACTTTATATACCCCGGCTTATTTGCCATCGCATATTCGCTACTCCTTACATGGATTTTTAGCAAAAGCTATGCTGCTCATTCCGCAATCTATTATTATGCTGTTATACCGTTCTGTGCAGGTCTTTTCGACTATCTTGAAAATATTGGTATCTTAGGAATGATTAAATCATATCCAACCCATAAACAACCTCAACTACATGCTGTTTAAATCCTGGATTGCATCCACAATCATTCCTGTTCCTACCGCCATTAGTAGGATATCGGTCGCCACGCGAATATAGCGATGTCCCTCAGGCGGTCTGCCGAGCTGTACAACAACAGCAGAGGGCAGATCATGGTAGATAACATCGCTGGGCAAAGGGGAGCCTTTTGTCCATTTTTTTGCCTGACCTGGGGGCATGCAGCCATTGTTTTTTTTGGCGAGGCCGGGAGGACAATGACCGCGATGATATTCTTCCTCATAATAGCTGCGGATGACCTTCCGCTGCTCGTTATTAAAATAGACACTTAAGTTGATTGCATCACCGTTTGTGTCATGTGAATAGTCCTTATCCTTATTTTTTTTGTTGCTTTTCGAATTCTTTTCTTTATTGCCAGCCCATGAAGGTTTGTCAGCTAAGGCGGGCAAGGAAAAGGCTAGCAGTAAAGTAATTACCAAGGTAAGGAAAACGCTTTTATTCAAAATGTTTTTGCTCATAATCCGTGACCATTTAAAAATTGATGTTTGCGAGTAGGAATGCTCTCGTATGAGGTCCATTCCATTAATAATATCTCACTCTATCAAAACAGGGCATCTAAGAGAAGAGTAAAACTGAGTGCTAATTACGATTGTTGAGAATGTTACGTGCGAATCCAAGGTTCTTCGAGACAATGTCCGAAATGTTCTGGAAGAATCTCTTTCAATAATTTGCAACGTTATGAACGTAAACCACCCTTTGAGATAATTACAAAGTAAGCCACCCCGGCTATTTTAAGGGCACTCTAACTTTTCTCTTGCAAAGAATAATTAATCTGATAATATAAGATATCAAGCAAGGCTTCTCGCCTTGCTTATGTTAAACCATTATAACCTCCTTAACGACCTATTGGCCTTACCATTCGATAGGTCGTTTTTTATTGTCCCTTTCATCCTTACGTACTGCCACCGTGGCTCTCTTCTAATTGTTGGGTGTCTACTGTTTGTAGTGTGTCTAACCTCGCAACAACAGGCTGAGCTAAGAATAGCGTTTATCGACTGAGAGGGTTGGACATAAACAGACCAAATCAGGTAGTGTGTGCAGATATAACCTATATTCCGATGCGTCGTGGATTTATGTATCTTTTCGCTATCATGGACTGGTATTCGAGAAAAGTCATAGCCTGGGAACTCTCCAATACCTTAGACTCTGCATTTTGTTTCAAATGCCTCAAGTGAGCTTTGAAAACCTCAGGAGCACCCGAGATCATGAATACTGACAGAGGTTGCCAGTTTACCTCAGATGACTGGACAATGTTGTTATTGAACGATTTTGGCGAAGTATTAAGTACGAAGATATTTATCTGAAATCCTACGAGAATCCACGTGAGTTGGAAAAAGGGATTGGAGCTTACATTCTCAGGTACAATAACTTCCGTCCTCATCAATCTCTTTCAACAATCCATCATTTACGAAGAACATCGAATTAAGGGCCATTACATTTGGGTTTCAATCCCATTACATTGATGGATTTTTTTTAAACAACTAGGGTGCCTGAATTTGATCAACAAATACGCATCTATTTTTTATTATTTTCTTTAATTTATAGTATATCTTCGTGTAATTATAAAAAAGTCTGGTATTGCGCTAATATAAAGCTTTTATAGACCTTCTTAGGTTACTTCTCAAAAACAGGATTTCTTATGCCACAACATAAGTCCAAACATTTTTGGATCGCAGGAGGGATAATCGCTTTTGTTCTGGGATCTTTTTTTGTTAACCACCAATTACAAAACACCTCTGATGATTTTACTAAGAAAAAGATCGAACGCGTAGTGCCCGTGGAGGTCGCAAGCGTGCAACGCGGTCCCCTTTCGTTTTATAGAACGTTCAGCGGAACCATTGATCCCCGTGCCCAGTTCGCAGTTGCACCAAAGGTCAGTGGCAGGATTCAGCGACTACTCGTCGATGTATCTGATCCGGTGGTTCGCGGGCAGATCGTCGTGCAGATGGAAAATGCGGAATTTGAACAGGAGGTAATAGAAGCTGAAGCCCGCTTGGCAGTTGCCGAGGCAAACCTGGATGAAGCCGTAAGCCATTTCGTAATTGCCCAGCGTCAGCTTGATCGTGCCAAAACCCTCAATGATAGAGGTATTGCATCCGAAAGCTCATATGATTCTGCTCAGGCCCAGTTTTTAACCGGCCAGTCAGCGGTCAAAGTGGCTGAATCAAATATTAAACGAGAAGCCGCACTTTTAAGAGCTACCAGAATACGTCTGGGATACACCCAGGTAAAGGCAGATTGGCAACAGGGTGACAACGATCGAATAGTCGCGGAACGTTTTGTCGATGAAGGTAACACGGTGGCTGCGAATACTCCAATCCTCTCAATTGTGGAGATTGATCCAGTAATTGCCGTAATCCAGGTAACGGAGAAAGATTATCCACTCATCAGGTTGGGCCAACAGGCGAAGGTGCAGGCGGATGGTTTTCCAGATAAAGTTTTCACTGGAATTGTTTCGCTTATATCTCCTATTTTTCGAGAGTCATCTCGTCAGGCCAAAATGGAACTTGAGGTTGCCAATCCCGAACATTTACTCAAACCCGGGATGTTTACGCGTTGCACCTTGGAACTCGACCGGGCCGAGGAAGCAATCAGTGTGCCCGAAATGGCAATTACCAAACGCAATAATCAGGTTGGCGTATTCTGGGTTGCAGAAGATTCTTCCTCAGTGGAGTGGGTCGAGGTGAAACAAGGGTTTAAAAGTGGGGATCAGATTCAACTGATCGGCTCCGAGCTTTCCGGCCAAGTAGTCACCTTGGGACAACAATTCATTAAAGAGGGTTCTAAGATTCGAATTATTGCGGAATCAACCATTGTTAAAGGGGGCGCTGGGCTTCAGTGAATCTGCCTAACTTCAGCGTCCGCCGGCCAGTCTTCACTTCCATGGTCACTCTGATTGTTATCATACTGGGCCTCAGCTCTTTTGGCCGCCTGCAGATCGACTTGCTGCCAAGCATTGAGTTGCCAACCCTTACGGTTCGTACCGGCTATGAAGGGGCCAGCCCTGTTGTCATGGAACGGCTGGTCACACAAATAGTTGAAGAAATTGTAGCAACCGTCCCCGGGGTGGAAGCGCTGACGTCAGAATCATCTGAGGGAAGCAGCAGCGTCAGGGTAAGGTTTAACTGGGGTACAGACATTGATACAGCAGCGATTGATGTGCAGTCCCAACTTGAGGACGAGATTAACGAATTACCCGACGATGTTCAGCGACCACGGGTAAGCAAGTTTGATGTGGCAAGTTTCCCGGTAGTTATCATGGGAGTGTCCAGCCCTATGAACCCCGTTGAGCTTACCCGGATAATCGAGAACCAGCTACGATTTCGTCTGGCGCGAATTCCTGGTGTAGCCCAGGTCGATACCTGGGGCCAGTATAGTAGAGAAATTCGGATTGAACTTGATCCCGCGAAAATTAACGCACTGGGGATACCGCTAAACGATATCCTGAGTGCTCCCCGTGATGCCAATCTGGATCTGCCGGCTGGCAGTATCAATCAGGGAAAATACCAGGTTACCCTACGTGCTCCTGCTGAGTTTCTCAATCTGCAACAAATCAGTGATACTGTGGTGGCAAAACGTGAGGGAGGATTTATCACGCTGGGGCAGATTGGTGAGATTCATGATACGTGGGAAAAGCGTACCAGAATCACCCGACTCAACGGCAATGCCGGCTTGAATATCGCCATTCGCAAACAGCCAAGCGCAAACACCGTTGATGTTGCAGCCGGGGTGTTAAAGGAAATTGAAAATATCAATCGGGATTTCCCAATGCTTACGGTAGTACCGGTTACCAATCAGGGAAATTTTATTGAACAGTCAATACAGAACGTTGCCCAATCCGTGCTTTATGGTGGGGGATTGGCAGTCCTGGTGCTCCTTTTATTTTTGCGCAACATCCGCTCTACTCTGGTCATAACAGTTGCTATCCCGATCTCAATTATAGCCACTTTTGCCATGATTTTCTTTGGTGGTTTTACCATCAACCTGATGACTCTGGGAGGATTGGCTCTGGGAGTGGGCATGATGGTTGACAGCTCTGTGGTTGTTCTGGAAAACATTTTCCGCCGCTGCCAGGAGCACGAAGAATCAGCCGTCATTGCTTCAACCACCGGGGCAGAGGAGGTGGGAGCCGCTATCCTAGCAAGTACGTTGACCACGCTGGTTATCTTTGTTCCCCTAGCCTTTGTGCAGGGTGTCTCAGGGCAGCTTTTCAAGGAGCTGGGATTCACGGTAATGTTTTCCCTTACCTGCTCGCTGCTCGTATCACTCAGCCTGGTACCAATGTTGGCCTCGAAAATGCTGAAGGTACAGGCAGTAACTAATATAAAGGATGGAAAAAAGGCTGGCATGCTCTTCAACCTTACGGGCAACGTGTCCAAAGGACTGAGTGATTGGTATGCCCTTTTACTCCACCGCTCCCTGCAGCACCGCTGGCTGGTCATTTTTATCTCAGTAGTTTTGCTTGCAGCCAGCCTGCTGCTACTTCCCTTTATCGGCTCTGACTTTCTTCCCCCCAGCGACGAAGGTGAAGTTCGAGTCATGGGCGAAATGGAAGTTGGCACACGTATTGACCTTGTTGATCGACAAACGAGGCTGATGGAAGAAATCGTACTGCCAGCAGTACCCGAAACGCTCTCTTCAGTTACCCAGGTAAGGGCAGGCGGGCGAAATGCAAGATCCACCGGCGAAATCAGGATATCTCTTACAGCCGCGACAGAGCGCAGCCGTTCAAATAGTGAAATTGCAGCCGATCTGCGCAAACTGCTGGAGGGCCGAATTCCAGGCATGACGATTCGAACCCGTGCACCGCAGGGACAGTTTATTCTTGAGCGGATACTCGGTGGAGACCAGGGGGTTACCGTTGAAGTTCGGGGCTTTGATCTGACAATCCTTGACAGGCTGGCTGAACAGGTAGGTCAGGCGATAGAAACAGTGACAGGCATAACCGATGTTGATATCAGCCGAAGTGCCGGAGTGCCTCAGCAGGATATAATTATTGATCGAGACAGGGTGGCGGACCTCGGATTAACACTACGCGATGTTGCCAAGACCCTGGAAAGTGTTCTGGTGGGTGCCAAGGTGGGTGAATTTCGTTCTGAGGGAGAATCTTCGCGTATTCTCATACAGTTAAAGGATGTAGAATCACAAACCCTGGATGAGATTCTCAATCTGGTGCTGAGTACTCCGAGTGGCAACCAGGTAACACTGCGCAATCTGGTTGATACTAGAGCCAGTCGAGGCCCCGCCCTGATAGAGCGAAAAGATCAGCAACGGATCGTCTCAGTAAAGGCAAATTTTGAAGGTCACGATCTCAGTTCAGTGGTGGTTGATGTCCGTAACGCGCTTGGCAATGTGGTCATCCCTGAAGGCTATGAACTTCGAGTTGCCGGCAATATTGAAGAGCAGGAGAAGGCGTCACGGGAATTGACGGTATCTCTGCTCCTTTCCCTGGTATTGGTGTTTATGGTTTTGGCCTGTCAGTATGAATCATTTCGTGACCCGCTTATTGTCATGGTAAGTGTCCCTCTTGCTTCAATTGGTGTTCTCAGCACCCTTTTTCTAACCAATACCACCCTGAACTTACAGTCTTATATCGGATGCATTATGCTGGGCGGCATTGTGGTCAACAATGCCATACTGCTGGTAGACCAGGCTGCCAGATTGAAAGGGCGCAAGGGCTATACAGTGACTGATGCAGTGATGGAGGCAGGTCGCCGCCGTCTGAGGCCAATTCTCATGACCAGCATGACGACTGTCCTGGCTCTCATTCCTCTCGCTCTTGGAATCGGTGAAGGAGCTGATGCTCAGGCTCCGCTTGCCCGTGCGGTTGTCGGTGGGCTTACCGCCTCAACTCTGATTACACTGGTACTCATACCTGTGCTATTTTCACTGGTACATTCAGATAAAGACAAGGTGGCTCAATGAGTTTGGCTGCAGGACAAAAAACGAGTTTAAAGCAGATATACTGCTTAACTATTTTCTTCTTTCTATTCGGCTGTAGCAGCCCTGACAACTGGTATGATATTGAAAACATATATGAAGACAATATTATTCTTAAAAAGAGCGTTCCGGTGGATACAAGACTGTTGCCGGAACCTGAGTGGCAGGAGAGATCTCCTCTGCCCCAGGCAGAGGAGGGCCGCATTGCTCTTTCCCTTGAACAGGCAGTGTTTTTTTCTCTGAAGCGCAACCGTGAACTTCAGGTTGAACGTTATACTCCGCTTATAATCGGAACGTTTGAGCAGATCGAGCGTGGCGTTTATGATGCGGAATTCTTTGCAGATATAGAATACAGCGAGGAAACAGCCAGCGAGACATCGCGCAGTACAGAAGAAAGTTTCAGTGTAGAAGGAAAAGATGTTGAGGCGGTTACGGGCTTGCGCCAACAGTTACCCGCCGGCACAGTTTTAGAGGCATCGGTAGGATACGGACAGTCTACATCAAACCGGACTCCTGAGCAGCAGGATGTTCGGCTCGGACTCAGTGTTACCCAGTCGCTACTACAAGGTTTTGGCGCTGCTGTGAACCTTGTAGGTGTCCGTCAGGCGCAACTGGAAACCCAGGCTTCACTGTACGAGTTCCGCGGCTTCGTTGAAGCGTTATTGTCTGAAGTTGAAATAGCTTATTGGCGCTATGTGCTCGCGACCGAAGGCATTACCATTTTTGAGCAGTCTCTCACGATTGCAAAAAAACAACTGAACGAGGTGGAAAGCCAGATTGAGGTTGGAATGATACCAAGGAATTCAGCTGCTGCTGCACGAGCTGAAGTTGCCAGGCGGGAACAGGCTCTTTTGGAAGGTCGCAGCAGACAGATTGAACGCCGATTACGCCTGCTTCGCCTTTTAAATGTCACCGACAACAAACATTTTCAACTACTTATCGACCCAACAAGCCAGCCACGGATGAATACGGCTCCCTTAGGCGATCTTGATCAGCGACTGGAGCTTGCTCTTCGCCTTCGCCCAGACCTCAACGAATCACGTCTTCGCCAGAGGCGGGAGAGCCTTGAGGTTGTGCGTACACGAAATGGACTGTTACCTAAGCTTGACCTCTTTATTGATCTGGGTAAAACCGGTTATGCTGAATCGTTTTCCACTGCCTGGTCAAATATAGAAGAGGAAAATTATGATCTGCTTACTGGCATAGAATTCAGCTCTTATCTTGGCAACCGAAGTGCTGAAGGCAAACATCTTGCGGCGAGAGCCTTAAGGGACCAAGCGAGGGCGGCAGTCAAAAATTTAGAGAATATGGTTCAACTTGATGTTCGTCTTGCAGCAAATGAAACTGAACGCACCCGACAGCAGATAGAGGCCAGCGCAGTAACCCGTGAAATGGAAGAACAAGCCCTTCAAGCTGAACAGGAACGCTTTTCAGTCGGTGACACTACCTCGCTCCTTGTGGCTCAGGCACAGCGAGACCTGCTGGTGAGTAGACTAGCAGAAATCGAGGCTATCGTTGAATATAGAATTGCACTGGTGAGCCTCTTTCTCGCAGAGGGAAGTTTACTTGAGCGGCGAGGCATTCAACTGGATTCCATCCGATAGTATCCGTTTGGGTAAAGATTGACAGTGCATATCTTTCTGTGATGCATGGAAGATACTGCCGCGTTAAACCTAGCTATGTTATAAAAACAAGCTTTAATACCCTATAGGCGCATACGATTTCACACCAAAAGGCAAGTAGTCATCTCCCATCTTATCTTTCAGATAAACACCACTTTCTTTTTGAATAAAAGCATTTTCAATAAGGTAAGAGAGTTTTTGAACACCTTCCGCAATACTCAGACCACCAGTTCGTATATTGGAAATACAATTACGAGATTCATCTGTTGTGCCAGGTGTTGGTCCATAGGTTAAATAAATACCGAGAGAATTTGGCGAACTTAAGCCTGGTCTTTCTCCAATCAAAATAATGCTCAACTTAGCTTTAAAAAAGGGTGCTATTTCATCTGCTATCGCCACTCTACAATTATCGACGAAACAGACAGGACTAACTAAAAAACTTGATTTTGTTATAACTGAAAAAAAAGAGTGTATGAACGGCATTCCGTTTTCATGTATGGCTCTTGAAGAAAGACCATCTCCTACAACAAGGCAGACATCTACTTCCAATGCTTTATCAGCAAGAATTTTTTTAGAATTATCACTCAAACATCGCCCCCTGTCTGGACGGGTAAGATACTCGTTCCTGCTTTCCACAGAAGAAGAAAGTGCAACACTGGCAATACCATCCCCAGCCAACTCTTCAATCATTTTTTCGATTTGCATGGGTTGAAGAACCGCATCACGAGCTTTTGCATGAGCCAGTTTAAAATCAAGGACCTCAGATAAGGGTAAACTTGTTCCACAACGGCCTAAACCAATTCGAGCATCAGTAAATTCTTTCAAACCTTCCCAGGGATCGTGAATGACAATCTTATCATTTGATTTCAACTGACGACCTCTTCAGATAAGGAAAGTAAGTTATGAGTCCTCGTTACAGGTTGTAAACAACTCTTAGAATCGAAAATATCTACTGACTTCAACCACGCGTCAAATTCTGGTGCTGGCGTGCGATTAAGAATCTTGCGTAAATATGCCGCATCATGAAACGAGGTAGATTGATAATTAAGCATAATATCATCTGCTCCAGGAACACCCATTATAAAGTTACAACCCGCAGCACCAAGCAAAGTGAGCAGACTATCCATATCATCTTGGTCAGTTTCTGCGTGATTGGTATAGCAAATATCAACTCCCATCGGCAGCCCTAGAAGCTTGCCACAAAAATGATCTTCCAACCCTGCTCTTTGAATTTGCTTGCCGTTGTACAAATACTCAGGCCCAATGAAACCAACAACCGTATTAACCAAAAATGGATTATATTTTCGTGCCACCGCATAAGCCCTTGCTTCGAGGGTTTGTTGATCTACCCCAAAGTGAGCATTAGCAGAAAGAGCGCTTCCCTGGCCTGTCTCAAAATACATAACATTATTACCCACCGTTCCACGACCAAGAGAAATCGTCGCCTCATACGCCTCTTGCAGGAGTGAAAGACTAACACCAAAGCTTGCATTAGCCTTTTCTGTTCCGGCAATTGATTGAAAACAGAGATCAACAGGAACCCCATTTTCAATTGCTTCCATGGTCGTCGTTATATGGGTTAAAACACAACTTTGGGTAGGAATTTTATATTTTTCGATCACCGAATCAAGCATGTAAGATAGACGAGAAATATTCTCAAGATTATCCGTGGCTGGATTGATACCGATAACGGCATCACCGCACCCATAGCACAGACCATCGATGGTCGAAGCAGCAATCCCTTTAATATTATCTGTGGGGTGGTTTGGTTGTAATCGAACAGAAAATGTACCTGGCAAGCCAATAGTATTTCGAAACTTTGTCACCACAGAACACTTTGAAGCAACCAAAATTAAATCTTGAACCCTCATTAACTTTGAAACCGCCGCCGCCATCTCAGGAGTTACACCCTTTGCAATCTTAGTAAGAGTTTTAGTGTCTGCATTATCTGTAAGTAACCAATCTCGAAACTCTCCAACCGTGAATCCCTTAATGGCAGAAAAAGCTTCACTATCATGTTCATCAATTATTAGACGTGTAACCTCATCATCTTCATATGGGACAACAGGTTCATTTAGAAACCGATTAAGTGGAACTTCAGCAAGCTCATACTGGGCCAGAACTCGTTCTTCTTCACTGTTGGCTGCTATCCCAGCAAGCACATCCCCAGACCTTAAAGGGGATGCCAGAGCGAGTAAGGTAGCAATGTTTTTTGAGGGTTTATTACTTTTAGTCATTTTATATATCTTGTTTAAAAACTAAACTATTTAAGCTCTTATTGAGCATAAACTGTTTCTGGCAACCAAAGAGCAATTTGTGGGAATGCCATAACAAGACCTAAGGCTATCACCATGATAATAACAAAAGGCGTAATTGAACTATATATATCCGTCAAAGTAATTTCTTTTGGAGCCATAGCCTTCATCAAAAACAGATTATAACCAAATGGAGGCGTCATATAAGCTATTTGACATGTTACAGTATACAGTACACCATACCAAATTGGGTTAAATCCAAGTGCTTTTATTAGCGGAATATACAGGGGGGCAACAATAACGAGCATGGCAGTATCATCTAAGAACATTCCCATAATGATATATGAAACTTGCATCATTATTAGAATTTCCCATGCACTTAAGCCCCACTTATCCATAAAAAGTGCTTCAATGGCATGAACAGCACCCAAACCATCAAAAACAGCGCCAAAACAAAGTGCGGCAAGAATGATCCACATGAACATACAACTAATACTTAAAGTCTGTTTTAGAGTTTCATCAAGAACAACTTTATTGAACCTACCCTTAGCGATAGCGGCAATAGTTGCTACCGCAGCACCCACGGCAGAGCTTTCAACAAGGCTTGTTACCCCCATCATAAATAGACCAGTAACAGAAAAAATTATTAATAGTGGAAGCATACCAGCTCTAAGAAGTTTAAGCTTTTCAGCCTTACTAATATCTCTTTCTTCTATAGGCAATGCAGGCCCAAGATCAGGCTGCAACCTGCAACGGACTGTAATATACACAATAAACATGACGGCCAGAAGGAGACCTGGAAAGACACCAGCGAGCCATAATTTACTGACTGGTTGTCTGGCAATCATACCATATAAAACTAAAACAATACTTGGTGGCACCATGATTCCAAGAGAACTACCCGCCTGAATAACACCTGTTACCATTCTCTTATCATAACCGCGCTTTAGCATTTCTGGCAGAGCAATACTTGTTCCAATGGCCATACCTGCTACAGAAAGCCCATTCATGGCAGAAATTGCCACCATCAAAACAATTGTACCGATTGCCAGCCCACCGTTTACAGGCCCCATCCACACGTGAAACATCTTATATAAATCACTAGCAATTCCTGACTCCGAAAGCATATAGCCCATAAAGATAAAGAGTGGAAGAGTCAGTAATGGGTACCAATTAAGAAGGGTGATTGCAGCCGTAAAAGGCATTTCATACCCACCATTACCCCAAAGACACATGGAGGCAACCGACGCCACAAAACCTATGGCACCAAAAACCCGTTGCCCTGTTAAAAGCATCAGCATTAAGGTAGAAAACATCAAAATGGCGATAAATTCATAACTCATTATATTTTCTCCCCCCGTATAGCAGCAATATCTTGGAAGAAGCTAGCTATGGATTGTAAAAGCATAAGGGTAATTCCAATCAGCATTATTAGCTTTATGGGGGCAAGCGGTGGCTCCCAGGCAGAATAACTATGCTGGTTATACATGATCGTATACTGGGTACTCGATATACCCCCAGCAAGCAAAACGCCGAGGTAGAAAACAAGGCAAACAGAGGTAAATGCATCTGTAATTGCTTTACGCTTTGCTGACCACTCACCATAAAAGACATCCATACGAACATGTGAGCCAATAAGAAGCGAAAAGCCTCCA
This sequence comes from Desulforhopalus sp., assembly GCA_047619065.1. Lineage (GTDB taxonomy): Bacteria > Desulfobacterota > Desulfobulbia > Desulfobulbales > Desulfocapsaceae > Desulforhopalus_A. The sequence goes on along the minus strand of JBLHNA010000014.1, from coordinate 74,377 downwards.
CCTATCAGGTAGTAAGAGCTCATAGTGAACTGTGCCATCTCCATAGTCCAAGAGAGTGGGGTATCAAAAAATGTTCTTGAAATGGAAGCCAAAAGGAGAATGCCCATCATTACAAATATTAAATACATCGCAAATACACCAGCCACCTTGTTAATGGCTGAAACATATTGGACATAAAGTTTAATTGGTTTAGGCAAGGTACTATCCTCCTGTTACATGTATCTCAGTATTTTGAACGGTAGAAACAAAAATGGCCTTTCATTAAACAATATCTACAGCAATGAAAGGCCATCTAAAATCTTTATGAATTACGATATGGTTTTCCAGCTTTCTCCATAATTTTTGCGTAATCTTTCAGAATTCCTACAATTTTTGCACTTCGTGGGCTTTTAGCAGCGATTTCATCCCAATACTTCATCGCTTCATCTTCAACTATTTTCCACTCTGCATCAGGGATAGTGGTAAGCTCTAGTTTACCGCCTGATGTACGATAATGTGCTTCTCCCCACCAGTACCAGTGCTGACGATAATAATGTGATGAGTCCATACATAATCTAAAAAGAGTTTTCAGATGTTCAGGAACTTGCTCCCATTTTTCAGAGTTGGCAAAATATGATCCACACCATGCACCTGATATATTATTGGTGAGATAATATTTATTTACATCCGCCCAACCAACTGTGTATGCCTCTGTTATGCCTGACCAGGCGATGCCGTCTAGCTCGCCTGTTTGCATGGCAACTTCCACATCTTCCCAAGGGAGTGTTACAGGAACAACACCGAACCGCTTAAGAAATCTACCACCTGTAGGGAAGGTAAAAATACGCTTACCCTTTAAATCTTCAAGGCTACGAATAGGAGCTGCGGTTGTAAAGTTACATGGATCCCAAGAACCAGCGCTTAGCCACTTTACTCCACCAATTTCGTCGTAAGCTTCTTCCCAAATTTCTTTTAAGCCATAGTTGTTAAAAAGAACTGGAATATCTAGAGAATACCGAGAAGCAAATGGGAAATATGCACCAAAAACCGAGACATCAACAGGTGCAGCAATTGAATCATCATCACTCTGAACCGCATCAATTGTTCCACGTTGCATTGCCCGGAAGAGCTCACTCGTAGGTACTAACTGGTCTGCGGTGTACAGCTCAATCTCCATCTCACCTTGAGCAACCTTGTTAAACATGTCAATTTGAGGTTTGCACACATGCGCAGCCAATGCTGGCCCCGCATAGGTTTGCATTCTCCACTTAATTGGCTTTTTCTTACTTGAAGCATGTACCATTGGTGCACTAATTGCTGTTGCAGCAGCTGCCGCCATCGCACCCTTACCTGCTGTTTTTAAAAAGTCCCGCCTATCCATGACCATTGTGTCTCCTTTTTTCTATTATTGTTTAATATTTAAGGTCTCATTCATTGCGTCTACAGCCAGTAGCGCAATCGTTGTGCCATAATGAAAAAAGAAACAGATACAGGCTTAAATCATCTGTAATACGTTATTTATGACAAGTACCAGATTCATCAACATCAACAGACAAGAACTACGAAATTGTAAAAAACCGACCAATTCTACATTAATGTAGGTGGCAACCAGCAATATTCTTCTCATAATTTCGCTTTCTATTACAAGGCTGTCGTGCATGCAAATGCCATATCCAGTTTTCAACACAACTTTGTGTATCACCTTGTTTTTATGCAGAATTTTCTTGATAAGGAATTTCCTAAAAGTATATCATAGTAAATATAACCTTCTTCTGAAAAATACTTGAGAGGTGGAATGTGAGAATAACAAAGAGACTATTGGTGATGGTTTTATGTTTATCTCTTTTTAGTAGCCCATCGGTAACGAATGCTGAATGCAGCAAGAATGAAATTTTCAATGCCTATGGGTTCTACAACCAGGGAGGGTTCCCTGAATACACCATGCTGATGGGGCCGTTCACAAACATTGAAGAGTGCCAAAAAGCAGAAAAGAAGTTCTTTGCTGAAAAGTAATTCCTAAATATAATTTCTTTAGGTGAGCCCTCTTTTCAGGCATGCTTCCTGATTCGGAAATTTGGTATACTGTGAATGATATCAAAAGCATTCTGAATAAAAGTGAATATGATCATCTTCTCAAATATTTGAGGAATGTGGTGTAATATATCTCATATACATATCATTCTTTATCTTTTCTCAATCACCATGCGAGCATAACGATTGTAAATATTGTTAGCCGATAAGTCAGTGTTGAAACAAAATATTTATATTGGCAATGTTAACCATTTAAGCAAACCTGCAAGTCCACCTTATTCCTGTTCACCTCTTGGTTCGACCCAGCCTTGGAAAACACCACTTACCTGTCAACCCTGGCATAATACGTTTTCGAGTGTTATTACTGGCCCCGTCTTTTAACACTGCCAGATTACTTATTACCCAGGAACATGACCCACTTTGGAAAATAGCCCTAACAACACACTACGCCTCATCGTAATCGGAATTGTTTGTTGCTTACTGACAGGCATTGCTTACGGATTCGGGATGTATTTATTCCCAATGGTAATGCCGGAAATGTTAGCCGAACTCAATCTGAGTTACACTGATGCAGGAATCGTCACGGGATTCGGTCAAGCAGCACCCCTTTTGATACTCCCTTTCATCAGTCGCCTCACCCAGCGTATAGGTGCCCTGCGTTTAATTGTCAGCTCTCAGATTATTGGGGCGACTCTCCTTCTTTCACTAAGTTTCATCCAGGGGTATTACAGTCTCATGCTGTTGATATTTCTTCTTCGCGGCTGGCCCATGCTCGTCTGGATCCCACTGATCTCAGTTGTTACAAACCATTTCGATCTTAGCTGGCGTGCCACCGTTCTCACCACCGCCTCGGCAACCGCTTGTTTTTTTGTTTTTATTAACGGCCTCCTCTCCTCATTTTTTCTAGAATATTTCGACTGGCGAACTTTGTGGCAGGTGGTGGCCTCGATTTGCCTCATCACTGGCATCGGTTGCTGGCTGAGTTTGAAAGTAGTAAACGCCTGGCACGAACAGGGAGACAATCAGGGCAAAAAGAAAGGGTCAGTTTCTACAATACTCAGATGGTGTAAAACCCGAAGCGGGATCAACCTGCTTTTACTCTTTGGAGTCACAGGTTTTTCATTTGTACCATTCCAGATGTACCTCGCACCCTATCTCAGAGACAACATGGGTCTGGGTCTGGAAACTTCAGCATTGATATGGTCTGTAATGGGAATAAGTGGAATGATAGGCGGAATGGTTATGGGGAGAGTTACCGATCGTTTCGGAGTTAAAACGTCATACTTGCTGGTTTTCACAATGGCAACTATCTCAGCGATAATGGTGTCTCTGCCAATCAGCTCTGCTCAACTTATAACGATGGCGATTCTCTTCGGTGTTGCACAGGCAACGATTTTCGGTCTCGGACCCGCATACATTGCAAAGGTACTCCCCCCTGAATCTGCAGCCATGGCCTTGTCATCTGCCACCACAGTTATGGTATTGGCATCTTTAATGGGCAACTTTCTGGGAGGCTGGAGTGGGGGACAGTTTAATTCTTTCTGGTTTTTATACGTTTTTCTGGGTGTCCTATTTCTTTTAGGTGCACTGGTTTCGTGCGGATTAAAAAGTGAAAAATCAACACATTCTTGATAAGATGAGTGACTACCTCAGATTGAGGTACTTCAGCTCCATATAATCCTCAATGCCATACTTTGAACCTTCACGGTCGAGACCTGAATTCTTCGCTCCAGCAAATGGGGCCACTTCATTAGAAATAACTCCTGTATTAATAACGACCATACCATATTCCAACGCCTCAGAGACACGCCATGCGCGGGCAATATCTCTTCCGAAAGAATATGATGCTAAGCCAAACTCGGTATCATTAGCCATCTCAACGACGATGGTGTTGTTAGACCTGTTTCAAAATGGCCACACGTTATCGCAACAGTAGAGGCTATTATTGGATCTTTACCATTTAAGCAAACCTGCAAATTAGGACTATTCTTGTTCATAAATACTCCTGCCTGAAAATCTTCCCAGAAATGGAACAGTTTGCGGTCAAAGATGCTTCCAGATTATGCGGGACGAAGGTTTGACTCATTTGGTGCGGAGGGCGTTGCTTGCGCGCAGATCAAAAAGTCCATATATCTATATTGAATCTTGACCGAAGTGTCAATAAACAAAAAAGGCACTTCAGAAAACATGCAAGCACCTTATTTTACTCTAGAATAATGTACCATATTTGTACGAAAAATGTGGAGTGTGTAACTTGAGTTACACACTAGGAGTGGAGCGCTTGAGTGCGGGGATAATTAGACGAACTCCTTCAACGTCTTCTTTAGCTCTTTTTTCAACTCTTTCTTATTCATAGTATCAAGTTTCTTCAACGTCTTCTTTGTCTTCTTCACATCCTTCTTCATAACTTTCTTGAACTTCTTGTCCTCCTTATCCCACTCCTTCTGCTCTTTCTTAGCCGCGTTCTCTAGCTCCTTTACCTCCATCTTATGCTTCTTGTCAAATTCCTTATCAAGCTTCTCATGCTTCTTATCAAGTTTGTTCATCGCCTTTTCAAACTGCTTATTGGATTTCTTTCCCATTTTCCTTCTCCTTTAATGTTATGTAATTTGTCTTGCTCGTATTCACCCTTCGCCAGTGTGTTAGCAAGAGTATAAGACAGAAGTTTACTCTGTCACACCTTATAGATAAAAAAGAAATTTCGTTGAATGAGAGGTTAGCCAGATACCGAGTAGCGAGTATTGGGAGGCTTTAGTGTAACATAGTGATTTAAGCCTAGGATAGCGAGCAGATAGGCCGAAAAGCTAAAGCAGATGAACCTCTTAAATATATTGAAAAGGACGACACTTTGTTACGGGGAAAGTCAACATGGACATTGCCAGCGAAGGCGAGGAAATGTATGATGTGGTCAAGCCAAAATTGACACTTTTCTTAAACAACTTTTCTCAATACCATCCGTTTTTCGAATTCAGTTGGGCTCGAGATCAGGCCTAAAAACCTTGTTCCAAAAGGAGCATCTTGGGATCAAAGATAATTTTAGATTCTTTTCAGATATATTGTCAGGCATGACCATTGATACCACAACAGACGCACCACTCAGGAGCGGATTGATCTATGCCTCAAACACATCGACTTCATCTCGAAAGTATCAACGCCTGGACTATGGAAATATGTAGCAATAAATTTAGCTAAAAATAGTCATATTATAACAAATATTTTTACCATAAACATAGAATAACATGCTCATTCTGGACAAACTATATTGTCCTCCGACACTACCTGTATATCGAACTTTTTGACTTCGCCATCTAATGCTTTGAGTAACCTTTTTATGAGTTTAGTTTTCTTGAACTAATAGGTTTAGCTTTTTGTCGTATCTATTTGACCTTTGGTGATTATTGTGGGGATGTTTTCTGTTTTGAAGTGATGATTCATTCAATCATGTTTTTTCAAATATACATATCATTTTGTGTTAGCTAGTATCGTAACTCTAGCGCATAGTCACATACTCTTCACCGCTGGTCGGGTGTATGGCAACACAGGCATCAAAGTCCGCCTTGGTGGCACCCATCTTTATTGCAACGCCAAAGCCTTGCAGAATTTCATCCATGGCATAGCCGATACCATGTAAACCAATCACACGCTCTTTGGGCCCTTCACAGATCAGCTTCATTCTCGTCATCTGCCGGTGTGTTGTTACCGCCGTATACATGGCTGCAAAACTGGAGTTGTAGACCTTGATATTCTCCTGACCATATTTTTCTACCGCTTCTGGCTCTGTCAAACCGATGGTGCCGATAGGAGGATGACTGAAGACCACGGTTGGTACCATGTCATAATCCATCTTGGCTTCCGGCTTATTGTTGAAGAGTCGTTCGGAAAGCTGACGTCCTGCTTTTACCGCAACTGGAGTCAGTTCAACCTTGCCAATATTGTCTCCCACGGCATAGATCCCTTTTGTCGTGGTGTTTTGGAATTCGTCTACTTTTATGTACCCGCGCCCGTCGGTTTCAACTCCGGCTACCTGTAGGTTGATGTTATCAGTCGCAGGTTCTCTTCCAATTGCCCAAATCAGGCAATCGACTACAAGACTCAGATCGTTTTCAAAATCGACACGGATAGTGTTATCTTTAAGTTTGCTTACTTGCTTCGGTATTGAGTGAGTGTGCAGCGTCAGTCCATCTTTCGCCATCAGTTCCATCAGGGTGTCGACCAGCATAGGGTCAAATGTACGCAGTGGAGATTGTTTCCGTACTACCAGATGGGTTTCACTCCCTAAGGAGTGTAGCATACCTGCTAATTCGACAGCTATATAGCCTGCGCCCACGACAGCAACGCGCTTGGGTTGTTCCTGCAACTCGAAAAAACCGTTGGAATCAATGCCCAATTCGGCCCCGGGGATATTTGGAATGGTGGGGCGTCCACCTGTGGCAATTAGAATATGCTCGGCAGTGTGTTGAACGCCATTTACCTCAACTGTGTTGGAATCTAGAAACTCGGCAAAACCGTTAATCACAGTTACCTTGTTAGCTGCCAGAACTTTGTCATAAGAAGCATGAATCCGCTCAATATAAGCCTGCCGATTAGCAACTAATGTTTTCCAGTCAAACTTATTTAAGGTGACATCAAAACCATAATCAGTTGCGTATTTTCCAATTGTTTCAGCGACCTGGGCGCCATACCACATGGCCTTTTTCGGTACACAACCAACGTTTACGCAGGTGCCACCCATATGTTTTGCTTCGATCAAAGCAACATTTTGTCCATACATAGCGGCTCGATTAGCTGATGCAATGCCGCCACTACCGCCACCAATACAGATATAATCAAATTGTTTCATTATTTACCCTCAGCCCAAGTCAGTACTCCTTGCAAGGACGATTCTAAAAAATATTAGTGTTACCTAAATCTTGCATACACAAAGTACAGAAAAATGATTTATCATTGCAAATTTAGGTGTTACTTTACATCATACAAACTGCTCACCATCTAACCTGAAAAATCAGTATAAAGTGAGTTCGTGATTGGAAAAGATTTTATTATAGTTGAAGAGAGCTTGAAAGCCTAACGGAAACCAGTTTACATTACACTTCTTATACAAAATAAGGGTGGTAGTGGCATTTCCCGGTCATCGCCCTATTCGCTGAATAGGCCCTTTATCACTTGGAAAACACAATCTCCGTTACTGAAAATTCTGTAATCGTCGACTTGGTCAACCCACACAACGAGACCATTCTCGTCGATGAGCAATGAGGTCCGGATGGCCATGATCTGACTTCAGCCAGGCAAGGTTTATCATCTCTTGATGTCTATTATCCTGCGCAACCTCATATTTTTGGTCATTTGCTTGAGTGATTACTCAAAAAATTATTGACAGGCGCTGGGTTGTGATCTAGCTTGAGTAAACGCTCAAGACCGTTTGGCTGTGAAACGGAATCATTACCAATGAAATATATTTAATCAAAATTAAAGGAGAAAAAATGGCTCTTCAAGAACAACTGACCGAATTAAATAAAGAAAATATTGCCAAATTCCCTGCTGAAATGAAAAATATACTCTTGGGTGACCTGATTTTTTTAGGAAAGTGGTTGAGGCAGCACAATTATAATTAAACAAATCGATAAAAGATTGAGGCTTTCGTATGACAAGTAAAATTAAACTCGATATCATTTCAGATGTTGTTTGCCCCTGGTGCATTATTGGCTACAACCGTGTGTCAAAAGCCATCTCTGAGCTGGAGTTACAAGACAGGGTTGAGATTGAATGGCACCCGTTCCAACTTAATCCAGATATGCCGGTGGAAGGTGAAGACGCCCATGCCCATATGTCGAGAAAATACGGAATGAATCAGGAGGACATTCGCGGCACATTTGCCCAAATGACCGCCCTCGGTGCCGAGGTCGGGTTCACTTTTGACTTCTTTGATAGCTTTAAGATGGTCAATACCAGCGATTTACATATACTGCTTGATTTTGCAAAAGAATCTGGCAAACAGACAGACCTGAAAATGCGTCTATTTAAAGCGTGTTTTAGCGAACGAAAAAATGTTTCAGACAGGCGGATTCTAGCCCAAGAGCTTCAGTCTGTTGGTTTAAACGTGAATGAAGGTTTAGCTAGGTTAGCAGATCAGAAAATCCGTGAAAAAGTTCGAATTCATGAAGCTCACTGGAAAGGTTTGGGCGTCTCAGGAGTCCCCACGATGATTTTTAATAATTCAGATACATTTACAGGGGCACAACCAATCAACATTTACAAACAGGTGTTATCGTCGTGTTTGGAGAACGAGCCTTTAAAGGCTCTATTTCCGGGGGAATTGGCAGGTTAAGTGGCTTAAGCTATAAAGATATCAGAGACAAGAGAATAAAAGATGATTTTAGGAATATCCGGCAGTCCAAGACCAAATGCAATTACAGCAAATGCTGTTAAAAAGATCCTTTCTGAATGTGAAGGGGAAACAAAATACATCTCTCTTACGGGAAAACACATAGGTGGTTGTATTAGCTGTCTGGGTTGTTTGAAAGACAATAAATGTGTTGTAAAAGATGACTTTCAGGACATCGCGGAGGAAATGGTAAAAGCGGATGCAATATTATTTGGTGTGCCCAATTATTATGACGTGCCCAATGGCTTGACCCATTGCCTGTTGGAGCGATGTTTCTGTTTCCGCCACCAAAGTGCCTTTTTATTAAAAGACAAACCTGTAGTTATCCTGTCTACCGGTTATTCTTCTGATGAAAAAAACAGCCAAGTATTAAAGATAGTGGAACATTTTATGGTTATGAATAAAATGAATACTATGTCGAAGTTTTTGGTAGGGGGCTATTCGCAGTGTTACAGCTGTAAGTACGGCCTGAGCTGTGTTGATGGTAACGTTGTTAAAAATAATGGTTTTGTAGAGAAATTGACTCCCGAGATGTTACCCCCAAAATTTGATAAACAACCAGAGTCAATTACCAAATGTGAAAATGCAGCTCAGTTGTTAAACACAATATTGAACCTTATACCTTCAAATGTAGAGACTGGTGATAAGCCATAATCGAAAAAGTGACAACAAAACAGCTTGTTATGGAAAATAATGATCATGCATATCGTGATGTGGAAGTTTAAAGAGATTGTACTGTACAGGACCCTTGGTTAGTAGAACTGCTTTTGCGTAAATGACCTCTGCATTCTAAAATCGCTCGAATACAGGGATCCATGTTCCTTTATATTTAACGTTTGCTGTGGGTAGCACGTGGGCGTGATATTTATTTCTTTTTATCTGTAGAAATCGAGACTTGATCTGACGTTTTTCAAAGGACATGTTTTGATTACATCTTAAAGATACTCACAAGTGATAGTGTTGAACAGGATGACGTTGATTGTGTTGTGGTATCAGATCCCAAACCTGACAACAGTTTTCAAGTAGGATAAAGCAAATCTGAGGCCGTTCTTTAATCCAGCCCCAGGTTCACAGATACAGGAATAGTCCTAAATTGCAGGTTTGCTTAAATGGTTAACCTTGCCAATTCTAGTCTCTTAGACCGTGATGTCGTGTAATCCTGTAACCTCTCATGGATAGTCTTATCTTTCAAACTCATGTTTTATTGTTAGGAATTTGGCAAAGCAGAACGTCCTGAATGCAGTGATCTATTACGTTTTGGAGATTTTTTTTTGGTAAAGAGGTTTGTCCTGGCAAGCTCAATAGGCAATCGATGTAAAGTAAGAAAGTATCAGTCACCTAGAAATTCGAGAATAGTTGAAATCTCCTCAGGTGATTCTTCCTGGTAGAAGCACCGGGTATAGCAATAATTGTAACGGTGCTTGGTCACGAGTGTGTTTCTCGGCTAAGAGTAAAAAAATTTCGAGGTCTATTATTGAGTAAATGGAAAACACCCAGTAGACCCGATACACTTCATGGTTACACCGCATGCAGTTTTTCTTGGCCTTGTAGAAAATATGCAACCGAAAATCATACGCGGCCTGTTAGTCGGTAAATGCGGCAAAGTGCTCTAAGTGCATCTTTTTTTCCACCACCTTCTGCCCGATAAGCTGCAGTTTCTTCATATGTTTCACTGAATCAAGTTTCTGGACGTCTTTGGGGTTGATTTCTGGGAGACCGAGATCAGTAAGTCCCTTTACTGTTAGCTCGGCGTTGTAGCGTAAATAAGTAAAGAGTTTCGGGTTTATCGGACCTGCTCCCTCCGCCCCGATCATTGTAGCAACCTCATTATCAAGTTTGTCTCCTGCCAGACATTTACCGAAAACCCGACAGAGAAAATCCTGTTCGTTAAGTGCGGCAAACATGAGCGCCGAAGGTATGGAGCCGGCATTATAAAGCAGGTTCATATCTGAAGAATCGAGGTCTGCATTGGCATCGGGACTGGTGCCGGTGCCGACTGAAACGACCAGAAATTGATCTTCGCCGGTCGACCAGTTAAGGTTGTAGGGTTTAACCGTTGCCATGAGAAACGCCTGAAAAGCGGGGTTGTTATAGGTGGTAATGCCGCCATCGACAAAGACAAATTCCTTTCCACCGACCTTTACGACTTCTGGAGGAAAATACACAGGTGCAGCTGTGCTGGCACGCACCAGTTGCCAGAGTGGGATATCGAGATTGCAATCACCTGTAGATTGCTCTCTTCTTTCAAGTTGATTGTATTTTGCACCGGGGTTGTTTGAAATGGGCCATGGGGAATCTGTGGAGGCATTTCGCATTACCATCAGCAGCAGAGTTTTCAGCCTATCGGTACCAAGAGTGATATCTGGCTTGTCTGATCCGCCATTAATGACTTCCCGAAGTTTTGCTGCAAGCTTTTTATCTTCATAACTGTAACGGAAGCGCTTTAACAGCGATGCCTTATCAAACATCGCTTCGCCGCTTTTCTCGTAGAAATCACTCACTTCTGAACTGCTCATGCCAAGGGAAAGGCAAGTAGCGATTATTGCACCCGTACTTGTACCGGCGATGAAATCGAAATAATCAGCGAGAACAAGAGCCTGATTGTCCAGGGATTTTCGCAAAATTGCTTCAATACCTGCCAGAATTTCAACAGTCATGATTCCGCGAATACCACCACCGTCAAGGGCCAGAATTTTCTTGCTGCCAGGTGCTTTGATTTTTTCTGCAAGTGTCATGTCGATTTTCCCTTTGCTATAAATTAAATGGTGTCTGTAGTCATTAATCTCATGAACATATCGTGTTTATGTCAATGATAATAACCTTGGCCCCATGGGATCTGGCGTGTTTTACCATGTCTTCAGTGCCGCCCGGGCTATCGCCCCCCCGGCCATCCCAAAGGGCAATCAAAGACATATTTGCCTCGCCAAGAGCCAAACCATTATAAAATGTCCAGAGATTGTTGCGTTGCCAGAAGGAGTATTTGTCTTTCTCTTGAAGCCACCGTGGCAGTTCTTTTGTAGTTGAGAGTATACGAGAATCAAGACGCTGGTTAAGCTGATTGAACCGATCTACCCACTGTGGTCCGCCATGTTGCACAGAGGTAACAATGTACTGATCCTTGGGCAGAGCGAGATATATTTTGGTTATAATCCCCAGATCGGCACAAACTTCATGAAACAAGATATCCCCTCCGCAGGCACAGCCTGTCACCCCGATAAGCTCTCCCTCAACCCGTGACAGTTCGGCTGCAACATGTTTTTCAATCTCTTGCCGCACTGCTGATTCCTTTGCAGCAGGGAACCTCGGTTGCTCCCTGTCATCCTGATCAATCATATGCCCTGTAAAAAGCAACACATGGGGCTCCTTTTTTACCTTTCGCTCGGCTGTCGGCCGCAGGACAGTTATCTCCTGGACTGCCGCCTGCACATTGTCCTTTCGGACACCTAGAGTTTCTAACATTTGCAACTGCTGGGCTGCAGACTCATATGAGAAGGGGTCAATTTTATTAAAGGCAGTGCGGTAGGCTTGCGCCACCCGTTCGGGGCGCGTCAGTGTCAAACAACGAAGATCAGCACAGGTGATATCGAACCAGACATCTTCCTGCTCCGAACGCGTTAAGCGATCCTTCTCCGCTTTGAGAGAAAGAGTGACGGTGCTTGCCAATTCAGTACACCGCTTACCCAGGTATTTGAGCCGTTGAATAGCCTCATCGTCCTCGTCAAAACAGGTCACCCAGACCTCAGGAAAACGGGCGGCAAGGTCGGTGAGAACCACCAGTAGGGCCAGTGCATTAATTCCTGAATAATAATGGTTAAGATCCTGAAGGTAGCCTTGCTCGTAGGCTGTAAAGGCCTGCAGCAGATGGGGGGAGCGCAGGGCATTTTGGGGTACATCCGGTTCAGGACTGTTTAACCAATCGGCCTGCCAGCGTATTTTACTATTTCGGCCACGCAGGGCATATGCTTCGGCCCGGTCACTCGTTGAACTGCACTTTTGAGAGAGAACCCTCTCTATTGCCTGATCAGAGCAGGCCAGATCACCTAGGCGTTGATATATGGTGCCGAGAAGCAGGTTGGCTTCAAGGACATCCGGGTACACCTTGCGAACCTGCTCCCAGGTATCACGACCTCCCTCATAATCCTGTAATTTGAATTGAACTCTACCTATAATGCGGAGTCCCTCTCTTGCCCAAAAGAGACCTTGCACTTCCTCTGCCAGCAGCTTCAAATCTCCCTGCCACTGATGTATCCGAGCGAGATCAACTTCTTCCTGGAAATCCTTGGGCACCACTATAAACCGGCTCTGATCCTGCGCCTCAAGATCAGGCAGTAACTGAAACACTGGGCTGTCCTTATCCTGAGAGGCAATCGTATCTTGTAATGATTGGATCAGTACAGGAAGAGACTCGGCCGGGTCGTTTTTGTCGTATGAAAGGTAGCGATCAGTTTTCAGATCGAAGGGAACTTCATTGCTGCCGCAGCGGATCATAATCGTCCGTTTATCACGGAGGGCATGGCGAATGCCAAGTTCGTAAAAGACATTGGCGTTGTGGATCGAGATATCGGCAATAACCAGATCTGCCACAAGCAGCAATTGGAACATGTCATGGCGAATATTGCCAGCCTTGACGATTACTCCGGTCGTGCTGCCATGGACATCAATGCTCTTTAGAGCTGGCTGAATCAGCAGATTTTCGACCTCGTCAAAGTTGATCCCCTCTTTTTCGCCAAAGGGGCGGACTATAAAAACGTTCATCTGATTCACCTGTTTTGACGGTATCTGTTTGCCTGTAACTATCTACTCTGCGTGCTTGAAGGCCATAGCAGAGACTTAAGGGTATCCCAGGGCGTTGGTGGTGGAGCGCCGACAAGTTTTTCACGGTGGAGGTCATGGACAAATTTAGGATCGTTAGTGTCACCCATAGCCCATTGGATATCCCAGAAGCGAGCGGTGCTATCCACGCTCCAGGTCAGGATCATGCTCTCGCCCTTGATAACAATAATAGACATCATAAAATCTCAGTATTGTGGAATATATCATACCTTTTATGTGGAAATATTAACCTTTAGTTCTCCTGTTTAGCCGACGGAACGATTCGTTATAAAAAACTATCCCCCACTCTTCTGCTTTAATCAAGCATACCTGTCACCATGTATCCAATCTCCTGATAACTACCTCTATTTTTCAGCTCCTGATTCCAATGGTCCATTAGTTTGATTTGCCACAAGCAGCAACTGTTTCAATGATATTGTCGTGGCATCGTCTATATTCAATCGATCGATCATTTCCTTTGAGGCAAGGTTTTGCCGGCCCCATTTCGTGAACCGCAAGCGGTCGAAAAAAATGCGGGCTCGATCTTGTTGGCCGTCTTGGGTAAAAAGTGCGGCTGCGTAGGCGGCGAGTGGGGTGGCATCGGGTTTCTCGTCCATGGGTTGGTCAAGAAGGGCTAAGGCACCAAGCGCCCCGTTGCTATAGAGGTAGTGGTTATAGAGACGGCGGTTTTGTTCTTCAAGAGTTTTGGCACTTTGCAAGACACCAACGTGCGTCCAAGCACCCACGTTGAGAAATCCAAAATCTTTCGACCCGTAGAGATTACTGAGAGGAGTTGCAGGGATTACATCGCCGGTCTCTTGGTCAAATTCGTACCATTCGTTGACAAAATATCCTAACAAATTGAAGTGATAGTCTGCATCCACATCCCATAGCTTGATGCTAGTGTCCGTACTGCCGCTTGCCAGGGTTTTTCCATCCGGGCTGAAGGCCACGCTGTTAACAGTTTTCGTATGTCCGCTTAAGCTTCCTGTTTCTTTGCCAGAGGCCCAATCCCACAGCTTGATGGTTTTGTCCATACTGCCGCTTGCCAGGGTTTTGCCATCCGAGCTGAAAGCCACACTGTTAACAGGTTCCGTATGTCCGCTTAAGCTTCCTGTTTCTTTGCCAGCGGCCCAATCCCATAGCTTGATGGTTTTGTCCATACTGCCGCTTGCCAGGGTTTTTCCATCCGGGCTGAAAGCCACACTACAAACAGAATCCGCATGGCCGCTTAAACTGCCTGTTTCTTTGCCTGAGCCCCAATCCCATAGCTTGATGGTTTTGTCCATACTGCCGCTTGCCAGGGTTTTTCCATCCGGGCTGAAAGCCACACTACGAACAGAATCCGCATGGCCGCTTAAACTGCCTGTTTCTTTGCCTGAGCCCCAATCCCATAGCATGATGGTATTGTCCTCACTGCCACTTGCTAGGGTCTCGCCATTTGGGCTGAAGGCGACGCTGTTAACAGGTTCCGTATGTCTGCTTAAACTGCCTATCTCTTTACCGGAGGTCACGTCCCACAGTTTGATGGTATTGTCTCTACTCCCGCTTGCTAGGATATTGCCATCTGGGCTAAAGGTGACGCTGGTGACAATACCCACATTTCCGCTTAAACTGATAGTATTTTTGCCGGTATCCGAATCCCACCACAGCATGATGGTATTGTCCAAACAGCCACTTGCTAGGGTCTCGCCATTTGGGCTGAAGGCGACGCTGAGGACAAAACGCACCCCACCATGTCCGCTTATACTACCTTGCTCTTTGGTGGTGGCAATATCCCACAGTTTGATTGTCTTGTCCTCACTGCCGCTAGCCAGGGTTTTACCATCTGGGCTGAAGGCCACGCTGGTGACAGTATCCCCATGGCCGCTTAAACTGCCTTGCTCTTTGCCGCTGGCCAGATCCCACAGTTTGATTGTCTTGTCCAAACTGCCACTTGCCAGAATTTTTCCATCCAGGCTGAAGACCACGCTGGTGACAGTATCCCCATGTCCGCTTAAGTTACCTTTCTGTTTTCCTGTGGTCATATCCCACAGCTTGATGCTAGTGTCTATACTGCCGCTTGCCAGGGTTTCACCATCTGGGCTGAAAGCCACGCTGGTGACAGTTTCCACATGTCCGTTTAAACTACCCTTCTCTTTACCGGAGGCCACATCCCATAGCTTGATGGTATCGTCAGCACTGCCGCTTGCCAGGGTTTTTCCATCCGGGCTGAAGGCCACACTGCGGACATCTCCCATATGTCCACTTAAACTGTGCAGCACATCGCCGGAGACAACATCCCATAGCTTGATAGTATCGTCCCAACTGACACTAGCCAAGGTTTTTCCATCCGGGTTAAAGACCACGCTTGTGACAGTATCCCCATGGCCGCTTAAACTGCCTTGCTCTTTGCCGCTGGCCAGATCCCATAGCTTGATGGTTTTGTCTCTACTGCCGCTTGCCAGGGTTTTACCGTCCGGGCTGAAGGCCACGCTGGTGAGATTAGACCTATGTCCGTTTAAAGTCCCTTTCTCTTTGCCGCTGGCCACATCCCATAGCTTGATAGTTTTGTCTTCACGCACGCTTGCCAGGATTTTACCATCAGGGCTGAAGGTAACACTGATGAGATTAGATTCATATCCGTTTGAAATACCTTTCTGTTTGCCGCTAGTCAGATCCCATAGCTTGATGGTTTTGTCATCACTGCCGCTAACCAAAGTTTTACCATCAAGGGTAAAGGCCAGGCTGGTGACAGTACCCCCATGTCCGCTTAAACTGCCTATCTCTTTACCGGAGGCCCAATCCCACAGCTTGATGGTTTTGTCACTACTACCGCTTACCAGAGTTTTAACGTCCGGACTGAAGGCCACGCTGTTGACAGATCCCGTATGTCCACTTAAACTGCCTATCTCTTTACCGGAGGCCACGTCCCACAGCTTGATAATATTGTCCTCGTACCCTCCTCCGCTTGCCAGGGTGTTGCCATCCGGGCTGAAGGCCACGCTGTTGACAGATCCCGTATGTCCACTTAAACTGCCTATCTCTTTACCGGAGGCCACGTCCCACAGCTTGATAATATTGTCCTTGTACTCATCTCCGCTTGCCAGGGTTTTACTATCCGGGCTGAAGGCTACGCTGGCGACAGAACCCGTATGTCCGCTTAAACTGCCTGTTTCTTTGCCAGAGGCAATATCCCACAACTTGATGATTTTGTCCCCACTGCCACTTGCCACGGTTTTGCCATCCGGGCTGAAGACCACGCTGTTGACAGATCTCATATGTCCGCTTAAACTGCCTATCTCTTTACCGGAGGCCACGTCCCACAGCTTGATAATATTGTCCTTGTACCCACCTCCGCTTGCCAGGGTTTTGCCATCCGGGCTAAAGGCCACGCTGTTGACAGATCCCGTATGTCCACTTAAACTGTGCAGCACATCGCCGGAGACAACATCCCACAACTTGATAATATTGTCCTCGTACCCACCTCCGCTTGCCAGGGTGTTGCCATCCGGGCTGAAGGCCACGCTGTTAACAGATGACTTGTGGTGATTAGTCACTGGACTTGTCCATATCGGCAGCAAGGGTTTTATGTGCCCTTCTATCTGCTGTCGGAGGTCTTGATGCAATTCTCGATAGTCAGCAAAGACAAAAAGTTTGGGGAATTGCTTCTCAATAGAAATTTGTTCTTCTGGAGAAAGCTTATTAAAACCATAGCCCCTGAAACTGAGAGCACGACCGGCGTAAAGAACGTTTTGTGGAAATATCCTGTTAATTGTTGCGTTTTTGGCGCGTGGGAGCCAAGTAAACTTGGCTTCTCGAAGTTGGGTTTCAGTAGTGATTTTCTTAGATTTACCTGACTCAAGGCGCGCCAACCCCATACCTCCCAGCGCAGCAAGTGTCAGGAGGAGCAACCCGGCGATGACTGAGTGTCGAATTTTTTTGGCGCGCTTTTTTTTCCGCTCGGCATTAGCAATCGCTTTTTCAATAAATAGAACTTGTTTCCCATCAAAACTCTCGCGTTGTTGGGTCAGCTGGGCTCTTGCTCGTTCGAAAAGGGGGTCACCCGGCAGGAGGACACCTCCTTGTTGCATGCGTTGAGCGACCTGGGCTCGCACTCTGAGGAATTCTGTGTTGGCTTCGATCCAGTTGACTGCTTTGCCCCACACTCGAAATAATGCTTCATGGGCAACGGAAACGGTTGCATTCGTCCCTTGTTTTTCATTTGAACCACTTTCTAAATGTGAATCGCTTTGCAGCTGTTCTTCGTTTTGCTGTGACTCACCTTGCGTGGCAAAGAGGCGAGCCTCTATAAAGGCTTGGACAAAGGCATATTTTTCTGGGGTATCGGTGACATTGGCGAGGGGGCTGGTACGGCGGACGGCGCTTTCTTCTTCCTCACCACCGATGGTAATCAGTGATTTCATAACCGAGGCAAAAACAGGTTCACTGGAATTGACTTGGAGCCAAGTCTCCTCAGCCCGTTTAGCAAGTGCGCCCCGGATGCCGCCGAGTTTCAGGCCGTCCTGGGTGTATGCCGCGAAGTTTTCATATGCAACAAAGGTCAGTACGTTATCCTTTGTGCGCGCCCGGAAGAGTTCCAGCAACAGATATTCGAGCAGTGGCAGTAACTCAAGATGCTGTGACGCGTCATCCAGGATGACACTGTCAAGGGTTTTTCCATCACATTCTTCATACTTGAGACCTGCCAGGCGGGCTGGCTCGGTGATCAAGCGGCGCAGGGCATCAACCCCAGGGACCTGGACGGAAAACTGGCCACCGCTTCCCTTCATGGCCATGAGCACTGGAAGTTGTTCACAACGTTCATAAAAATCACTGCGCACCGTGGCCATCACCCAGACCATGCCGCTTCGGGCCAGAGCATCGAGAGCATTAACAAAGAGTACCCGTTCCTCGGGTTTGATGCGAGGATCGGTAAACAGTTCTTCAAACTGATCAACTAGAAGTACCAGACGGATACTTCCCAGCTTGTCTTCTGCTGCTTTTTGCAGCGCCTGTTTTATTCGAAGTTTGTAGGTAACCTCGGGATCCTTGGCTAATCCCTCGGTGAGGTCATCAAGCGTCTGGTCATCATTGCGAAGTTCGGGCAAGGCCGTGTTGCTCATCAGAAACAGTGCAAGGCCACGAATCAGACCGTCGCCCGCCACCTGTCCGGGGCTAAACACTGCATAGCGCCAACCAACAATACTTTCATCGATTTCGTAACTGGTGAGGGTGGGAAGAACTCCGGCACGCGCGAGGGAGGATTTACCACTGCCGCTGGCCCCGGAAATGAGAACAAAGGCGCAGCCGTTTCGTGCCTGCTGCCGAAGGGCTTGGCGAACTTCAAGAATCTCGTCCTCACGGCCGAAAAACACGTCAGTATGTTCGTAATCAAAAGACTCCAAACCACGGAAAGGAGGGCCTTTTTGATCAATGTCCCAAATCGGCTGGCCTTCGATATCAGTTACCATCTTGTCGAGCAATTCCTGCAAATGGACGCGTAACCTTTGAGAGAAGGTGGTGGGGATATTAAACGAGTGATAGGCGCGGATGTTGCTGCCGCTATCAGGATCATGAAACTCTTCGCGAATAAATTGCTCTACGAGTTTCTTTTGATTGATCAGCTTTTCCTTTTCATCAGTCGAATGCCCTCGCAACCGTTCATCAAAGCTGGTGTCGTCGGCGCGGAGGTAAACGAGGATATCTGGTCGAACTGGATGATTGTCGTTTTCCCCGGTTTTTTCCTTAGCCTGCGCTCTGGCACGGAGAATCAGGTCCAACTCTCGTTCTGTACCTGAACGGTACTCAGTGCCATCTTCTTTGGTAATTAACGCGCCCAAGGGAGTTCCTAGACGTGACCAGAGGATAAACAGGGCGATGTCGAGTCCATGCTCGTTGGAGAGGACAAGATCGATGCCTTCTTGAAAGGACATGTCTGCCTGAAGGGGAAGATCTTCCCACAACACAGATTCCAGGGTTAGCCGACCGGCGTAACGACGGCGGAGCTGTTCGACGACTTGCTTAGCTCGGTTACGTTCTTCGGCAACATCGCCTGGAGAGGATATGAAAATGCGGACGTTTTTCATGTGTAGAGTCACCCTATAAAAGAAAAGAATGCTATTACAGTGAAAACATATTGATTATATTATACTTTGTGAAATAAATATATCAATCCAAATAACAAACATTTGAATCTAAAATCTTCATGGCGAGTGAAAATATAAGACACGAATGATCTTGAAAAAGAGATTCGGAGTCTACCTTCATCAGATGGTCAGGGCTGCCTTGTTGTTTTTTGCATCAACCGTTACAACCAATTCACCAGGCTTGTCAGCTGAGTGGAAAATCACATTGCCTAGCAAATTTTATCAATGCCTTTCTTATGCATGAGTTAGGGAGGCCCAATCTCATTTTTTGTTGCAAATACAGATTTGAACAGGAAAAGAGTTTGGGCTAATCACGGCATCCGCACCACCCGGAATGGTACTCGATCAAAAGAATAACACTATAAACTATGCGAATGGCAATCTTAACTAAATAAGAAGGGATGTAGGTTAACTTTATCATTGATAAGGTAGAACCCGACATTTCATTAAAACTGTAGGAAAATGGAGCAACTGCAGACTTTACCTTACCAAAGACAGTGTAAATTTGGTAACTGAGCGTTGGGCTTGACATTGCCAGGTCGAAGGTAACGAAGCGAGTCAATAGCTCCAACTTGAGGTGTTTCCTGTCAAGACTCAGCCAGACAGATAGGTCTTCAACTCTATATCTTCACCAAAATATAGCTCCATATCCTGGGTCATTGGTCGGCTCACCGTCATGTTTTCTGCACAAAAGTAAGTGGTGAGGCGGTATGGCTGGCAGTATTACCGTATCAACGAAACAAAAGAAAAGAGGAGAAAGGTGCCCCCTCTATCATTCGAAAACGAGCAGAAAGGTAGGTGCTGCAGGAGCAGTTTAATGTTTTGCAAGAAATTCTGGTAAGGTAAAGTCACACCGCAAAAGACGTATCTACTGCCGTTTGAGGCACTAAAATCTGTTCAATTTACCTTCATGAGGAGTTATTTCTGAAATGGACAGGAAACATCTCAAACTAAAGGGAAAGGCAAGACTGCTTATCTTCGATTTGGCAAGGTTAAACGGAAGCCTCAGTTTCTGAGAATACCTGATCAGGAAATACCTTTCGTTGGAGCGTAATTCAACATTGATTAGCCTCGTTGTGGCAATGCTACATTCAACTATCAATTGCTGAGATAACCTGGTCAGTAAGCTTAATATGCAGAATTGACTCAATCATTTAAATTGCCAATAGATCTCTTTTTAGATCATTGTCGCAAAATGTCGTTTTTCGAACTTCCAGTAGTTGTAAAAGAATATTCTGTTATTACTAACTTAGTGTTGTTTTGTCTGAGATTCTATACTGCCCCCTATCACCTCCTGTTGTTACTACTCTATTGATTTTGCATACATATTAAAAAGTTTAATTATAAAATCCACCGGTTTAACTATGTCTTCTTTTAGCCAGTACATAGCATCTTCCGGTTTTTTATCCGATAGTGCCTGTACGATTTTTATATGATGGTCAATTCCAACGGTGGGCTTGGGCAGGATGGATTGCCGAAAAAGAATATGGTGGTATGGGCTGCTTAAATCCCACAGCTGATTGATTATGGTTTGCATGACCTCCGAACCGGCATCCCTATAGACAAGCATATGAAAAACCCTATTGGCTTCAAGGAGTTTGACCGGATCGTTTTCTTTGTCGACCTGCTCGTAATAGAGTTGTGCCGTTTCAATTTTTTTTAAAGTTTCCTGTGAGCGTCTGGTGGCTGCGAGGGAAATTGCCTCACATTCCAATAGAATTCTTAGATTAAAAATCTCTTTAAACTTTGTTTTAGATAATTCAGAAGCCGCCCAGCCCCGCTTTTCATGATGCGTGGCAAAGCCTTTTGCTTCGAGTCGGCTCAGTGCTTCACGAACTGGAGTTGTGCTGACGTTCATCAGTTTGGCAATTTTATTTGGAAAGAGCCTTTGGCCAGGGGCCACAGCCCCGGAAATTATATTTTTTACAAGATGCTTATAGACGATCTGTTGGATAGATTCTGGCTCGGCAGTGGTTGACAACGTAAGCTTATTTGGATCCGGTCTGCCTTCAGGCTTGTCGGGTATCGTTAAAGGACCGAGTTTTTGTCTCAGCTCCGGCAATCCTTTGTATTGCGTCAGGTTTACTTTTTTCAACCACGTTCGGATGAGACGAGAAACGCTGGTTGTGGTGAGCTGTTTGTCACCTTTTCTCGATTTAAATAAAAGCTGTTCATTGTCAATTTCTCCATGTAGCAGCAATTGCTTGAAACTGCTTTTTATCGAGGCTGTCATTATCGGCCCGTTAGTCTCGTTACCTAAAGCTAGTGTTAGCACTTTGTTCTCTTTGCAAGAATTCAAGTCTTTCACCTTAACTTTAAGAATTTCCTTAGTTGTGCAGTTTTTCTGCAGCAAAAGCTCAAGCAGAAGTAGGTCGCGTGGCCTGCTTGAGAGGTAAGAGCGAAGCTTCTCAAGATCTTGCCTGTAGGTCTCAATCTCTATGTTTTTCAAGGTCTTCAATTGTTGTTCCTCTTTTCTGTGGTTATGTAAGACCTATACAAAAAGTAGCATTGAATGTCAAGTTTAAGCTTGGTTGTGGGGCGCTTATTATTACAACTTTGTATATAACATCAGAATTACAGGTAATTGACATGAATAAAATTGGCATTGACTCGAAATAATATATAATGTAGTGTTTAGTTGACATTCAGATTGACATCCATCTTATTGGCCAGCAGAGCAAAATTTATGGAGGGTCCCATGCAGCAATTTTTCAACAGAAATCGTGTTACAGCGCTTGTCTTTATGGCACTAGGAGGAGTTTTTCTATACTCAGCTTTGACTTTTGAGCCGGGATTTCAGGATGATTCATTGGTAATGTCTCCTATGGCTTATCCTACCTGGCTTATTTACGGTTGGATTTTCATCTCACTTATTTATTTTATCAGTGGCAAAAAATCGCTGGTGAAAGTTGATGTATCGAAGAGTCGAAGGGCACTGTTTGTTGTTACTCTTCTTATAGGTTCATACTTTTTCTTATTTCCTGTTCTCGGCTTGCCTCTTTCTAGTTTTCTTTTTTTAATCGCTTTTTTTCTATATGAGGGTATGCGAGATATTAAGGTTATTATCCCAACCGCAATGTTTATCGCATTCCTATTCTGGTTCGTATTTGAGCAATTGTTAAATATTTCCATGCCAAGAGGTATCTTGGCACTTTTTGGATAATGGGGGAGATTAATGTTTAGTCAAATCGCTGCTTCGTTGTCTATGAGTTTTGCGCCAGAGGTGATTCTGGTTCTGTTTGTTGGCGTCGTTTTTGGGTGCATTATTGGCGCAATGCCCGGTTTAGGCACCTGTGTAGCCATTGTAGTCTGTTTACCTTTTACACTTCAATTGGATCCTATCTCTGCCATTGCTCTACTTATGGGTGTTTATGGCTCCTCTATTTATGGAGGGTCAATCTCAGCAGTACTCATAAACACTCCGGGTACACCACAGTCAGCCGCCACAGGGATGGATGGCTATCCAATGGCCCAAAGGGGAGAGGCAGCCCAAGCCTTGGGTTGGGTAACTACAGCCTCGATTATTGGGGGGCTTTTGTCTTGTTTGGCTTTAATTATTGCAGCTCCACAGCTGGCTCAGCTTTCGCTTAAGTATGGAGGGCCGCTTGAAATCACAGGTCTAATATGCATGGGTTTGGCCTGTATCAGCACTTTGTCTGAAGGAAATCAGGTCAAGGGCATTTTAATGGGCATTGGGGGACTTCTACTTGCAACGATAGGGAGTGATCCTGTAAGCGGAGAGATGCGCTTTCTTTTCGGCTCGGAAAATCTGGCTGGTGGAATTTCTCTTATGCCGGTCGTCGTTGGGATTTTTCCTCTAGCTGAAGTGTTTGTTAGAATTCATGAGTTACGTGCAGCCAAAGCCGTGACACCGGTGCGGTGCAAGCAAATTATATTTCCGAAAATTGTACAATGGAAAGGTCGTGTATCAAACCTTCTCCGTTCTTCTCTGATCGGTATAGGCTTAGGAATACTGCCAGGAGTAGGTGCAACGGCTGCAACTTTCGTCAGCTATACTACTGCAAAGAAACTCTCATCTCATGGTGACAATTTCGGAAAAGGTGAACCTGATGGTCTCATTGCAGCTGAAGCATCAAATAATGCAATTACCGGGGGTGCGTTGATTCCGACCTTGGCTTTAGGAATACCGGGCGAGCCAGCTACTGCTCTGATGCTTGCAGCTATGACATTACACGGGATTGTTCCCGGAGTTCGTCTTATGGTAGATAATCCTACTGTAGTTTATTCCTGCTTTATCCTCTTGATTATTGCAAATCTACTTATAATTCCTGCATCTTATATTGTGATCAGAGCGTTTGATAAAATTATTAATTTTCCAACACCCGTACTGCTTGGTTTGATTGTCGTTTGTTCTCTTATTGGTGTTTATATTCCAAGCGGAGTTTTCTTTGATATTCCGGTTGCGTTGGTTATTGGACTGCTCGCTTTCGCCATGAGACTTTATGATTTTCCAATTACACCTCTTCTGATTGGCTATGTTCTTGGCCCTCAACTTGAATTTAATATGAGTCAGGCTGCAATTTACAAAGGGGATATGTCACTTGTCAGCTATGTAGGAAGTTCACCGCTTGCAATGGTTCTATTTTTTGTTGCAGCGATGTTTTTATTAATGCCGATTCTAAAATCGTTTTTACAAGCTGCCAAAAGATAGAGCAGCTCATCATCAAATACCTCAGGAGGTCTGTTATGAAAAAATTGATTCTGACTGCAATTATTATGTTTTTAACCTTGGGTAACGCCCTAGCTGGCGAGTACCCAAGCAGGAGTCTCACGCTTGTAATTCCTTTCGGTGCAGGTGGAGAGACTGATATTGTGGCAAGAATTCTTGCTAAAGAAATGGAAAATGTTCTTGATGTGACCGTTGCGCCTAAAAATATTGTTGGTGCTGCAGGAATGAATGGTTGTAAAGCTGTTGTCTCAGCTAAACCCGATGGATATACCCTTGGAGTAATACCAAGTGCACCACTGGTTATGCATCCCCACATGAGAAAATTACCTTACAATCCACTTGAGTCATTTCGATTTGTCGGAAGAGCAAGCTACGACCCATATCTTGTGCTTGTCCGTAAGGACTCTAAATGGAATGATCTTGATTCTATGGTTTCTGATATGAAAGCTAATCCAGGTAAATACTACTGGGCTTCTTCTGGTGCTGGTAGTGTTCCGTATTTTGCAGGTAAAGATCTCTTCAAAAGCTTCGATTTAGACGTGAAGCATGTCCCCTTTAAAGGGGATGCAGGTGCACTCCAGGCAATGGCTGCAAACAGAGTTGCTGTGTACACAGCTACTGCAGGGGTTCTGGCAAAACACGATCTTAAAGCTCTTGCTATTCTCGCTCCGGAATCATCTGCCAAATTACCTGAAATACCTTCAGTAACTCAATTAGGAAAAGAAGTTTTTTATAGTCAATTCATAACCTTGGTAGCACCTAAAGATATACCTGACGATATTATGGAAAAACTTGAAAAAGCACTTGAAAAAGTTGTTGCCTCAGAAGGATTTACATCTGATCTTGAAAAATTGGGTATGACTCCTGCTTATATGGATTCCGATAAAACCAAAACGTTTATTGAGTCTGAGTACGCCCGAAATGCAATAAACATAAAAGCCCTGTTAGAAAAAAAATAAGAATTTTGTAAAGGGCTGTGGAGTGTTTGCTACACAGGTGGGTGCATACAAGCATCCACCTGTTGTTAAATTTACAACTGTTTATTTATACAAGTCGAACAAAGTGGCTAAAAGAGCCACCTCCATGATGGCTGTAATAATGAAGGTGATTTTCATGAAAAGGGCATACTGCATCTGATCCCCGGATAAAGTAACCAGGAATTCTGTTGAGTTGAAATAAATAATGAGGAGAATAGATATGGGCGGCACACATACATTTCAAATAGATGAGCGAAATGAGAACATAAAAATATATGTAAATGGGGAAATAGTTCACCGAGCGGAGGCCAAAATTTCAGTTTTCGACAGCGGTTTCTTGCTGGGTGATGGTATGTGGGAAAGTTTTAGACTCCATAAAGGCAAACTTGCTTTTGTTAAAGAGCATATGCGGCGTCTCAATGAAAACGTAAAAGCGTTGGACATGACCATGGACATGACTGATGATGAGATCGTGGAAGCTATTTACGCAACCCTTAAAGCCAACAATATGGAAACTGATGTTCATATCAGAATGGTGATTTCAAGGGGACTTAAAAAAACTCCTTATCAGGATCCACGGGTAAATGTTGGCGGACCTACCCTAGTCATTATTCCTGAATATAAAATTACTACGGGGGTAAGTGATCCCCTCAATCTCTTTACAGTTCATGTTAGAAGAGGGCAACCAGATGTTATGGATCCCAAGCTTCATCCGTTAAGTAAGCTTAATTGCATATTGGCGTGCATCCAGGCGACCAATGCCGGTGCTGATGAAGGTTTAATGCTTGATCCTCATGGTTTTGTCGCAGCCTGTAATTCGACAAGTTTCTTTATAGTAAGAGAAGGCCAAGTCTGGACTTCAACAGGTAAATACTGCCTGCATGGTGTCACCAGGAGAAATATCATCAACCTTTGCAAAGAAAACGATATCGAGGTGTATGAGAAAGACTTTTCGCTTATGGAAGTATACTCTGCTGAGGAGTCATTCGTAACCGGAACCTTTGGTGGAGTAAAGCCTGTGTCAAATGTGGATGGACGTGTGATAGGAGACGGAAATAAAGGGCCAGTTACTGAAAGACTTGGACAATTATACAATCAATTACTTGAAAAAGAGTGCGTTTAGACTGGAAAGTTATTTTCTGAGGCCTATATGAACACCATCCGAGAGATCAATATCTATCTACACAATAGAGAAATGGACGGCACTGCTTCTAACCCAAGGATGACTTGGTATAAAAAACAAGCCGTTTTTGTTCAACTCATTTGTAGTGACGATCTCTTCGGTTGGGGAGAATGCTGGACGTTTGATGAATCGGCTGCTGCATTAGTTGAATTCTTGAAGACTGAAATCGTTCCTAAGGTTATTGGGCAACCGACAGACGCCATCAATGCCATTTGGAATGCCATCTGGGGAAGCACGGTGCTTTCGGGACGCCATGGAATCACGGCGTCAGCTCTCAGCGGAATCGACATAGCCTTATGGGATATTGCGGGAAAAACATCTGACAAACCAATTTCAGCTCTGATTGGCGAATTCAACCGATCCATTCCTGTCTACGCGAGCAGCGGACTGTATAAAAAGAATCAGTCGGCTAAAGACCTGGGATATGAGCTCGCCAGTCACGTAGGCTGCGGTCACAATATAGTAAAAATGAAAACCGGTGCACTGTCATTTGAACGTGACCTAGAGAGGCTTTACGCAGTAAGAACAGCAATTGGTCCCGAGACAACACTGATTCTGGATGCCGTTTACGGAATGAACAGAGAATTAGTTAGTAAGTGGCACCCTCATTGGAAGGAGGTTGCGGTAGCAGCGATACAAGCTCCATTTCCTGCTGATGATTGGGACTCGATGGTGTGGCTCAATCAGGATATCGGTATACCTGTCATAGCGTTCGAAGCCGAGTCTCGTATCGAAATCTTTCGTGCACTGATGGAACGAGGTGCATTGGGGATAATGCAATTTTCATGTATAGCGGTAGGAGGAATTACCGCAAGTTTAAAGTTGATCGAGCTGGCAAGGGTCAATTCTGTGCCTGTAACATTGCAATGCTCGTCTACTTTTTTTGCAGAAGCGGTTGCAATGCAACTCGCAGCCTGCTGCAAGGAAATTATCCATATCGAGCTGCATCAGTTCCACACCACGTTTTATGATATGGCACCAGCAAGCTCAATCAGTCCTACCAACGGCTACGTCAAGCTCCCGGAAGGTTATGGGGTTGGCTTCACTCCTCCTGTGGACCAGTTGGTAAAACTTGCCAGATTAAGATAAGCATAGGAGTAGACCCAACTAAAAAAGGGGACTTAGGGCCCATGCAAAAAAACACATAAGCGTTTCACCAACTGGATAAATAGCTAGAGCAACAAAAGGCAAGGAAAAAGGGCTGCACTTTGTGGTGTTCTTTTTTTTAATCCGTATCGCCAAAGTTAAACGTGAATACTGTATGTAACAGGATTTAGAATTGAACCACCCAGAGTTCCAGTGTCCATCCGCTAAGCAGTTCAGCCATTTAGCTAGCCATACCGAAGATCTTATTACTTCAATAATCTCTTAACTAGAGACTGTTGTTGGCAATGTAAACCATTTAAGCAAATCTGAAAATTTACCCTATTCCTGTACATCCTGAGAGCAGAGAAGCACAATTCTAAATAACTAAAATGTTCTAAAGTATTGCTCCATTTTCAGATAGTTCATTTGTTGATAATACTTTTAAACAGGTACAGAAAAAACAACAAATTGCAAAATGTCAGAATAAATTGAAACTCAAAATAGAACCTGTCAGATACGATTTCAGTTTTCACATTTTATCCACTGCAATGATCTGCTCAACAATGGCTTCCATGGTTGTTGCATTGACATCTGGTAGGCGGTACTGAGGATGATAGGGTGCACGAGAGCGGTCGATGTATGCAGCGTGCATTCCCGTAGATAACGCACCATGTGTGTCCCAATCGTGGGTGGCGACGAGACGTAACTCATCTATTGGGCGCCCAACACGCCTTGCAACAAATTCATAGACCTTAGGATCAGGCTTAAAACTTCCAGTTTCTTCGACGGAGACTATCTCGTCGAAGTACTCAGTCAGGCCTGCGTTACCGATCTGAGTAGTTACTAGATCAAGAGATGAATTTGAGAAAGCCACTGTACGGTAACCGGTAGCGCGCAGGCGGGTTAAAGCAGGCTTAATGTCTTCATGAGGAGGGAGGCTGGCAAAACTTTTGAGGATATCTCCCCGCATTTTATCAGAAATTTTCACACCTAAGCGCGCCGATATTGTATCTAGCATTGTGCCAGCTAAGGTAGCGAAGTTGGTTTTCACACCAGTTACTATGCAAACAGTCGATGAGTGCAAAAGCATCGAAAACCAGGTTGCTGTAACAGATTCATCTCCAAAAGCTGTCTTGAACTTTGGTTTCAATGAACTGAGATCTAGAACAGTTTCATTGACATCAAACAGTATTGTGTCGCGTGGCATATAACTACCTCCATTGAGATCCATCGTTTTATTAACACCTTACTTCAGGTCATCTGTCAAAAAGCAACATTACTTAGCCCGCCTATTTAATGTGCAATTTGAAAATAACTAATGGCGAGTGTGTATCCTCTTTCCTTAAAATGGTGCAATACCAAAGATATATTCATGCAACCAGAAGCCAAAAGTGAGAAAGAGACCAAGGCCGGCAACGCATGCAATTATATCGTTGAAAGCTGAAGGTGGCGCACCTGGGATTGCACGCGGCGGGCGGTTCATTATTGATGCGAGATCTATAACAGCCCAGACAAGAAACGAACCAAATAAAATAACGTTAACGAGCGACCCGGTTGAAAGTAGATGTGCAACTGACCAGAGTACCGTTGAGATCAGCATTGGGTGTTTAATTACAGATTTAATGCGTCCTGGGAAGTAGGTCGCTACTAGAAGTGGAAAGACAGGTAGAAACAGTAATAATGAAAAATACTGGAGCCATGAAGGCGGGGTATATAATAAAACGGCATCATAACGGACTATTTCATAGCCTTTAACTATTAATATGAAGCCGAAAATTGATACAAGCCCGTAGATTCCTTTCCAACCCCATTTACCAATTTTACCCACCATTCGCTCTCGCCATGGATCGTTTACAATTGAAATGCAATGAATGCCCAAAAATAGAAGAAGCCCGATCAAAAATATACTCATTTATTTGTCCTCAACCTGTGTGAAATTGGATAGAAAAAGTAGACATTCGCCTGTGAAATCACGGGAAGCGGTGCCATGGGGATTACGGTTTTGTGAATGTTGTTATGGCTAGTCTTTACCTGGTCAGTTAGGCCATTGATTTCAAAAGATCGATGATTTCATCGGGTTCAGGCCGCTGGGTATGGTCGACGTGTACTTCAGTATTTCTGATTATACTGTTTTTGTCCACGATAAATCTGCCGCACATAGGTAGCAGCCAAGAGTCATTTCTATTGACTCCAATCTCAAGAGCTTCAATTTCGCCTGTAAAACACAGTTGGTCAGCGCATCCCGTACAGGCGGTTACGTGTAGGTCTTCAGGCTTTGCTCCTTCTATGAGTTCTTTTGTTGGTTTTTTGTGTGTCGATTGTGTGAGTGTCAAGTCGCTCAGTCGATAGATTCTATGGTTAACTCATATTAGCTTACAAAAACAATATAACTTGAGTGGATATTCAAGATATATTTAAAGTGACGCGTTGTCAATGGTTTGTTTTGAACGGTTATTCAAGGACGGCGGGTGGTGGCACAATTGTCAGTGTTGTGTTCAAGCAAAGTAGGGTGTGTAGAAACTGTGGTAATAGTGGGAGGTTAACTGATCGATGATTGAGAATATGTTATGGCTCATAGCAGAGTGCAGCCCCCTTTTAAGTGAGAGGGGCTGAGTTAGCCGTTAAGGCATAACTCCAGCGTCCGTTAAAGGATTGGTATGCACTACAGAGACTAAATCGTAGTGTCAAACGCATTTTCCGCACTTGAAAATCTTCCGTTGTGAAAAACGTGGATAAAGGACAATAAATAGGATAGATTTGGCAGCAAATTAATAAGTCAGCAAGATTGTGGTGAGGCGGTGAGGATCTGCCAGCCCCTGCAAGCTAAATGAAGATAAATAAAGATACCCCAGACAGGAAACCGCTGATGAAGCAAGAGTCGCAAGTCCCCTCACAAAGCTATGAGCTCAGAATTCTACAGGCTTTGCGCCGTATCATTAGAGCGGTAGACATCCATTCACATAAACTGGCGACCCAACATAAAATCACTGGACCTCAGCTCGGTTGTCTCCTGGCTGTAATGGAAAGTGGCCCCATAACCAGCGCTAAGCTGGCTCAAAAAGTCTATCTGAGTCCGAGCACCATTGTCGGTATCATCGACAGGCTGGAAGAAAAAAAACTGGTTGAGCGTAATCGCGATAGTAAAGATCGCCGCCTCATCCATATTTGTATCACTGCGACCGGCGAGGAATTAGTCGCCGCAGCACCTTCTCTGTTGCAAGAAACCCTGGTAAGCGCCCTTGTAGAACTGCCAGACAGTGAGCAAATCTCTATAACCATGTCTCTTGAAAAACTTGTCGATTTGATGGAGGTCGGTCATGTCAGCGCCGCACCGATTCTGGAAACAGGCCCTCTTTCACCCGAAAAATAATACCTTCCAACTACCTACTCTTTGGCCTTAAAAGGGCTTAGCCTTGACAAGTGAGAACATTTAGGCTAATATCATTCGGGCACGAACCATTATTGCACCAATCAATCGCTCATGTTTATTTGAGCGCCAGCAAGACAATAAAAAAATCAAAGACTCCAAAAGCCTCTCGTACACCAAGGGGCCGTATTACGTCTCAAATGTC
Organism: Desulforhopalus sp.; assembly: GCA_047619065.1. Classification (GTDB taxonomy): domain Bacteria; phylum Desulfobacterota; class Desulfobulbia; order Desulfobulbales; family Desulfocapsaceae; genus Desulforhopalus_A. The sequence goes on along the minus strand of JBLHNA010000014.1, from coordinate 43,537 downwards.
CATTACTTACCGCGTTTCGCGGTTTAACTAGCGCAATGGCCGCCTGTCTCGAAATGCACGTTGTGTTGACCTGCATTCCAGGGAGGGGGTTCGTTGCATGCAAGGATCTGTCTTATTATGACAATAAATATTTTTTCAAACAATCAGCAACAAATAGCCGATCATCTTAGTGATGAAAAGGTTGATCTCTCACAGTGGAAAAACTGGCACTGGCAGCTTAAAAATTCTATCACCGATGTTGAGACCTTCGAAAAACTGCTGAATATCGAACTAGAACCGCTTGAAAGACGGAAGGTCGCCTTGACCATGAAAAAGTTCCCCATGTCGATCACGCCCTATTATCTTTCCCTGATAGACCGAAATGACTTTCGCAACGACCCTGTCTTCCGTCAGGCTTTTCCTAACTCTAAAGAGTTGCAGATTGAAAAGTGCGACATGTCTGATCCGCTGGCCGAAGACAAGGACAGTCCGGTACCGGGAATCACTCATCGTTATCCCGATCGGGTGCTTTTTCATGTCAGCAATGTGTGCTCCATGTATTGCCGCCATTGTACTCGCAAACGCAAAGTAGGCGATGTTGATTCAATCCCCAATCGCGATCAGATCAGTAAAGGAATTGACTATATACGCAATACCCCCGAAGTGCGCGACGTATTGCTCTCCGGCGGTGATCCTTTGATGCTGAGTGATATCCACCTTGACTGGCTTCTCACCGAACTGAGGAAGATTGAGCATGTTCAGGTCATTCGTATTGGGACCCGGATGCCCGTTGTCCTGCCGTATCGCATCACTGACAACCTGGTCAATATGTTAAAAAAGCACCATCCACTCTGGGTCAATACTCATTTTAACCATCCTCGTGAGATGACGAGTTCTTCTCGTCAGGCGCTCAAAAAAATGGCAGATGCAGGCATCCCCCTTGGTAACCAGTCTGTGTTGTTAGCCGGCGTCAACGACTGTCAGAGAATCATCAAAGCTTTGGTCCATAAACTTGTTGAGAATCGCGTGCGTCCGTATTACCTATACCAATGTGATCTTTCCGAAGGACTCTCACATTTTCGCACCCCTGTCGGTAAGGGAATTGAGATCATGGAAGCGTTGATCGGTCACACCAGTGGCTTTTCTGTGCCAACCTATGTGGTCGACGCGCCGGGTGGCGGAGGTAAGATCCCCCTCACTCCCAACTATTTAATCTCGCAGTCAACCAACAAGGTGGTGTTGCGAAATTACGAAGGGGTGATCACAACGTACAAGGAACCGGATAGTTACAAAGCAAAATTCTGTGACCGCAATTGCGATAGCTGCCATCTGCAGCTTAATCTTGACGATGCAGATGAAACTGCAATAACCGGGATAGAAAGGCTGCTTTCAGACTGCGACAAGACGATCAGTTTGACGCCAAAAAATAATACACGTATGGAACGACGTAATGGAAACTGATCACATCGAATCCTTCGGTCAATCCTTAATACAACACGGTCCTGCAAATGATCGGGTCTACCTGATGAAACTGGATAGAGCCGATTTGCCCGATATTATCGACCACATACATGAACTGGCCTTGCGATGCGGCTATTCAAAAATATTCGCTAAGGTCCCAGCATATGCCAAAGCGCAGTTTAAGCAAGGCGGTTACCGGCTTGAAGCCGCTATCCCGAATTTTTATAACGGCAAGGAAGACGGCCTCTTCATGGCCCGCTATTATGATTCAGAACGAATGATTGACTCGGATTTCAAGCGGGTCCTGACTGTTATTGAAAAAGCACAGGAAGAAGCTGCACCATCACCACAACAAAAAGAAATCCGCCAGGGACTTGAATGCCGTGTTGCAACGCCACTCGATTGCCCGCAGATGAGCGAGCTTTATCGGCAGGTTTTCGAAAGCTATCCTTTTCCCATCTACGATCCAGAATACCTGCGCCAGACCATGGCCGAAAATGTGGTCTACGCGGGAATCTGGCAAGATGAGAAATTATTGGCGCTCTCCTCGGCGGAAGTCGATAAAAAAATGGCAAATGCCGAGATGACGGACTTTGCAACCCATCCTGACTGTCGCGGCTTTGGTTTCGCCAATGTTCTGCTGCACATGCTGGAAGATCTGGTGGCGAAAACAGGTATCAAGACCTGCTACACCATTGCCCGGGCGACCAGCTTCGGGATGAATATCACTTTTGCCAGAAATAGCTATACTTTCGCTGGTACCCTGATCAACAATACTCAGATCTCAGGCTCCCTGGAAAGCATGAATATCTGGCACAAGCAGGTATAGCAGGGACTCTTTATCTCATTTGTTATAGCTCTAAAACACCTTGAATAGAGGAATGGGAGATGGGCAAAGTGTATCCATTTCCACCAGATCTTTTTCGTTACAGTAGCCTTTGGCAATATATCCCAAGTCCAACCCCTTTTTCGTTATGATCTGGAGGTGCGTGTGGTAGAACCAGTTGCCGTTTTCGTTAAAATCACCAATTTCAGCAAAGGGTTCACCTGCAGCAAAAGTTCTGCCAGTATCCGGCAAGCTGCTACGGCGGAGGTGACCATAAAGACTAAAAAAAGTCTGAAAATATGGGCTGTCGTGTCTGAGAAGAACAAAACCGCCGTAATTACCTTCGCCGCTTTCATATCCGCTCTCGGCTACGCTGCTATTGAGTGGTGCATGCAGCGGCATGCCAAGGGGGACAATAATATCAAGGCCCAGATGGATAAATCGTTGTTCCGCCACCATCTGAGGGCAATCTGAGAGGAGTGGTTCCCTGTTTTCGAGGTAAGCAGACACCCCCCAGCTGTATTCTGCCCCCATCTTCTCTTCGAGATTTTTTTGAAACCCTCGCTGGTCACGCATGTCTATTGCACCAAGAAGGTTGCTGTTTTGTGAGAGATCAGCAATATAAGGATCGCCCTGCAAGTCCTTAAAAATAGGCAGATGCTTAATTTTTCGGCTATACAGTGAAAATGGATAATGCACAATTTCTCTCCTTATGACAGTGCGAATTCAGTAGTTTTCAGCAGCCCGATTACTGGCACGATCGGTTTACCCTCATCATCTTCCCTGACGTTCTCTGGCCACTCAAAATTAACCGATAATCCTTTGAAGTAGGAGAGATCATAGGGTAACAGTCTTACCGACAACGCCTCATCTGTACCCTCAATGGTGGAAGATAGTCCAAAATCCACTTCCCCCACAACCGTGCGGATAATATAACGGGGTATCTCTCTACCGCTGCCGTCACGGCGGACCCGGGTTGCAATATCCACAACATCATAGAGTGCTACCGGGTTGCTGGCATTCCACTTATTTTGTATCGGTAGGCCGGCAATATAAAGATGATGAAATTCAATCCCTGCCTCCCGGCAGTTATAAGCGAGAAGTTGGATAATGTCCGGAGTATCGTTAATCCTGCCAAGAAGCGGGGTATTGTTATAGACAGTTATACCCTTGTTTTTTAACAATCCTGCCAGCCGGCCATGTACGGCCCGAAACTCATCCGGCACCAGAAACTGGGTCTCTATTTCGAGCCGTTTCGGGTTGACAATGCTCAGTTTATTAAGACTTGCCAGTTTATCGATTACTTCAGCAGTATAACGTTCGGGCTCATAATTAAACATGAGACTGCGTAGACGAACAGCGTTAACATGAGGAATATCTTCCAGAACCTGGATAATTTTTGCAACCTGGAATAACGATTCCACACCGTCTTTTTCTGAGACAATCAACACATCAGTAATGCGTTCATCTCCACGAATATAATAGAGATCCTCTTCCGTACAGTGTGCATCAACCTCAACCCGGGTTTCATGCACCCGGGAAATCATCGGCGATCTGGTATCGACCAAAGAAGGAGATAACGTTTCGCCGGAGCGTATTGCCGCCATAACCGCATCGGTTGATTCCGGCTGAAAAATCCCCCCGCCAAGGCGCAGTGGACGAGAACCGAGGAACAGGGCATCATCGCCAAGTTTCGCCATGTATTGGATGTCGAGGGTTCCTTCTTCATTGACCCGGATATTTTCCAGTTCATTGGCAATGGGGGCAAACTGCTTGAAATACTCCGGGGTATAGGGGCTGCGAATCCAGATAAAGTTCTCGTTTTCTGCGACTGGTTCGACGGCCCAGCCACTTGAGTTCCAGTCCATCTTGCCAATGGGCGTGGCCGTGCAGATTCTCGGTACGACCCGGTCGGAAAGATGTGCTCTCAAGTAACTGCCAACCTGCAAACCTTTGGCAATAGGCGACCAGTACACGCTATTACCGTGAATAGGACTGCAGGGGATATAGATATAGTGCAACTCAGCTCCGGCACCACGAAGCAGGCTGAACAGCCTTACCAGTTCTGGACCTTCATCATTGCAGTCTTTCAAAAAAGGAGTCTGTATATAGACCGTAATACCGTTTTTCACAAGTTCGGAGATGATCATCAGGCACTGTGGCGAAATCTCATCCGGGTGGATAAAGTGTGTGGCAATCTCCATCCGCTTACCACGCTCCTGCAGCTCAAGATTCTTGCGCTTGAGATAATTGAGCAATCTGGCATCATCGCCAAGAAACAAATGCGGATAGTAGGCAATGGAGCGGGTAGCAAGGCGCAGGGTCTGGACATGCTCGACCTCCATCAGGCCGTCAATGGCACTCGCCATATTTTCCATGTTCATAAAAGGATCGCCACCGGTAATGATAATCTCTTTAATGGAAGGAGAATTCATGACATGTTCCACCGCCTCTCGAACAGCCTCAGTGGTCGGATTCGTCTGGTTTCGTTCCTCTTTATGTTTTCGAAAGCAGAACCGGCAATAAACAGGGCAGCCCATGTTGAGGAGAAAAATCACCCGATTCTGATACATCTGTTCCAGTAGTCCCTGGTGGAATTGACCGATCCAGGTATTGGTGTGGCCGATGGTGCCAAGCTCTTCAACAAATGGCAAATACTGATAGGCGACATTGCCGGAGACCCGCATCTGCCGCACCGTATGCATGGAAAGCCGGACAGGATATGTATCGATTACCTTCTGCATGTCGGCCCGATCCGATTCCTTAATCTTTATATTGGTGACTTCTTCCAGATGCTCAGTCGTCTTGATAGAGACAAATCTATTGCCGGGTAATGCGACTTCAAGGATGGACATGAGCAACAGGTGGGGCATCTCTATATTGTTGATAATGATTTTTTCCGTACCATCCGCTCGACCCAGCTGTTCCAGCAATTCATCGAAAAAGCCACGAGCATCACCACCATACCCACAAGCAGCAAGTAGTCTGTCCATCTTAGTCCTGCCGTCACCCGTCAGGATTACTTCTGAAAAGGTCTGATCGATTAGTGGGCGCACCCCGAGATGTTCCATAAAACCAGTCAGCGCAGCTTCTAGATCAGCGAGGAGCACCTGGTTTTCTTCGCCTGAATTCTGGTAAGTAATTGATAATACTTCATGATCCGCCGCCATTTTATGCTCTCCCATAGTCTTGAATAAAAATTAGCAATTGACATTCAAGAGAAAATTTGCAATTTATACTATAATAGTAACTTGTAAACTATTATAGTGCGATAATAATTCATCACAAAACAAAATGTCAAAAGGAAAATACTACTTTTCGAAATCACTCGAAAAAGGACTGAATATACTGGCCCTTTTTACGAAAGATTCTCCCACGCTGACCCAGAGTGAAATTGCCAAAATCCTGGGCCTTAATATGACCACAACCTACCGGTATATCAATACGCTGGTGGAAATGGGTTATCTGGAAAAAGACCTGAAAACCAAGGTGATCCGACCTTCTCTGCACTGTCTGTTCTTATGCATCAATTTGATGCACTCCATAGACAATTTGAAAATGATCAAAGAGGTCGTGAACGAGATCAACCGGAAAAGCAATATTAGTATAGATGTAGTATTCGCGGAGAATGACACCCTGATGCGTATCTATCATAAAGAAGCAACGGAAACCCTTACCTACAGGTTGCCGGAATTCTCCAAAAACAGCCTGCACAACACAGCCCTGGGAAAGGCATATCTATCCAGCCTGCCGGATGGACTCATTGACGAAAAGATTACCGCGATGGAACTGGTCCAGAAAACCCCTAAGACCATCGTCGATAAGGTGAAACTTTTCGAAGAAATTGAGATTACCAAAAGACGGGGTTTTGCCATGGTGGACGAAGAATATCTACCCGGTGTACTGGCTATTGCCGCACCGCTGTATGATTCCATCACGGGCCTTGGAGTAGGTGCTGTGTCCTTTGATTTTTCGGTATTGGAACATAATGGTGCTGAAATAAAGGCGAAGTATGGGGAAATGATACAAGAAACAGCCAGGGTCCTTTCCGAGCTTCTGCCTGCGGGCAAAACAACCGGGTAAATCATATCGTTAATATACGACTTACATTCATACTCTTCTCAATGGACTTCCATGAAATCTAACAGCTGGAAACCATGGGCGCTGCTGGCCCCTTCAATGACCGCGGTTTTTTTACTCCTCGTCATTCCTGTTTGTTTTATCATCGTCTACAGCTTCTGGCTCCGTGCCCCAAGTGGAGCAGATATCGCCGCTTTTCAGTTTGGCAATTACGCTAAATTTTTTGAAGATTTTTTTTATCCTCAAATCCTCCTCCGAACCATTCGTATCTCTTTTGAGACGGTTTTTATCTGCGTGCTCATGGGCTATGTTCCCGCCTATTTTTTCTACCGCAGCACCAGTCGCCATAAACGGATATTTCTCCTGCTCATTATGTTGCCTTTCTGGGTCAGCTTTATCATCCGCACCATGAGTTGGATCAATATCATGGGTGATTCCGGGCTCATTAACCATTTTCTCCTGAGCGTTGGTCTCATAGAAACCCCTATTTCGATGCTATATAATGAATTCACGGTCCTTATGGGACTGCTCATGTATCTACTGCCATTTATGGTACTCAACATCTATGTCAGCCTTGAAGGTATCGATAAAAGTCTCCTTGAGGCGGCCCGCTCCATGGGCTGCACCGAATGGCAGGCCTTCCGAGAGGTGACACTGCCCCTCAGTCTTCCCGGGCTGAGTGCCGGCTCTCTGCTGGTCTTCGTCCTCACTGCGGGCACCTATTTGCCGCCTATGATCCTTGGCGGACCGGGCAACGACATGATCGCCAATCTTATTTTTAAGCGGGTTATCGGTACCCTTGACTGGCCTTTTGGCTCGGCTATCAGTGTTATTTTGCTGGTATTGCTCTTTGTTATTGTCTGGACCTACAACCGTTATCTGGGGATCAATCAAATCTTCAAAAGCTTTCAGGGAAATTAACCCATGCGAGAATCTTCTATTGGCTGGAGACTCATAAAACTTCATACCATCCTTGTCTATATCTTCATGTTTACTCCCATAGTGGTGGTCATTGTTCTGGCATTCAACCCCAAGCAATTCGGCATCTTCCCTATGGAAGGCTTCAGTTTTCGTTGGTTTATCAAACTGGCACAGAATGATTCGATCATCGATGCTTTTAAAAATTCCTTGATCCTGGGTGGACTGACAGCGGTTATATCAACAAGTATCGGCATCATGGCAGCCCTGGCCTTTATCCGCTTTGATTTTCCCGGCAAAAATACCCTAAACACCCTGTTACTCTCCCCTATCATGATTCCAGAAGTGGTCCTGGGCGTTGCCCTACTACTGTTTTTACGCTTTCTCCAGCAACCGAAAAGTTTTGTCCTGCTGCTTATCGGTCATGTCGTATTGACCTTGCCCTATGTCCTGTTAATCGTCCAGGCACGCCTGGTCGGTATAAAAAAAGAATACGAAGAGGCCGCAAAGTCTTTGGGGGCCAATGGATTTCAGACCTTCATGGAAGTTACTTTTCCACTTCTTCTACCAGCTATTCTTGCCGGAGCACTTTTTGCTTTTACCATCTCGTTTGATGATATTACGGCAACACTCTTTTGGGCCACCGCCGAAAACCAGACCGTTCCGGTCAAAATTTTCAGCATGCTGAGAAATTCAATCAGCCCTGAGATAAACGCACTTGGTACAGTGATGATCGTGATGACAGTTACCACACCCTTGCTGGCAGGGTATCTGTCACGCAAGTTTGCCAAAGTAAAATCCTAGATTAACCCTTCAAAAAGGAGAACCAATGAAAACAGTAACGAAAGAAAAACTGGACCGGGTGCATGAAGCGTATAAAAGCGGCCAACTCAGCCGTCGCCATTTCCTCAAATACCTCGCTTTGGCTGGCGCCTCCATAGGCCTTGTGGGGTCACCCTTTGGCAATGCTGTCACCAATGCCTTTGCCGCCGATTCAATCCGCTTCGATGGATGGGGCGGTTCGACCTCTGAAGCCTTCAAGAAATTTGCCTTTAAGCCGTTTACTGAAGCGACGGGAATAAAAGTCATCGATGGAGAATTCGGTGATATGAATTCATACCTGACCCGGGTTAAAGCTTCCTATCCACCGGGGGGCGAATTTAATATAGCCCATCTTAGCGCGGTTTTCGACTATGCCCGCTACGCAGAGTTAGGTTTTGCATCAGTTCTGGATGAATCGAAAATTCCGAATCTCAAAAACGTCATGGCCTCCATGATCAAACCGTTGCGGGAGATCACCAAGGGAACGCTTTCTGCAGTTCCTTACGATCTTGGCCAGACCGGTATCGCCTATAACACCAACAAAATCAGCAAGGAAAAGGCCGAAAAACTGGGCGCTTCCCTCTTGTGGGACAAAGAGCTGAAAGGTAAGTTGGGTAGTTGGGGGGGGGATTTTAGAACAAACATGTGGTATGCCGCATTGCACACAGGCCAGAGCCCCAACAATATTACCGACCTCAAGGCCATCTGGGCTGCACTCCGGGAACAGCGTGACCTGATGAAAAAATACTGGAGCTCCGGAGCCGAGCTGATGAGCCTGCTTGCCAATGAGGAAATATATGCCACGGTCGGCTGGTCCGGCAGAGTCGCCGCGCTGCAGTTGGAAGGTCATCCCATCGGCTATCTTTCACCTAAAGGTACCTACTCGTGGATGGAATATCTCTTTGTTCTCAAGGGTACTGATATGGAAGTGGCCCAGAAGCTTCTCAACTTTATGCTTGAGCCAGCTGCGGCCATAGCAGTAGCCGAAGGACAAAACTATCCGCCAAGTCTTGATCCGACCAAGGTTGCCCTGACCGACAAGATTAAGAAGATGCCAGCTTTTGATCCAACCGGCAAGCTCGATGGCTATCTCTTTGCCGATCCAGCCTACTGGAACGCCAACCAGCTTGAATGGACAGAGAAATGGGACCGCATAAAGGCAGGGAGTTGATACTGTTTTATTAATTATAGTTAAAAGAATAAGAGCCGAACACCAACAAGGTGTTCGGCTCTGCAGTACATAATCAAAAACAGGGAGACAGAGTACATTGGCTACCGGCAAGAAACAACCCCTGGTGCAGTTCAGAGGGATAATGAAGAAGTACGGCAAGGTTACAGCCGTGGAAAAAATGGATTTTGACATCGAAGAAGGTAGTCTGGTCACCTTGCTGGGCCCATCAGGCTGCGGTAAAACTACCCTGCTGCGGATGGTCGCCGGACTGGAAGAACCGACAGAGGGCGATATCTTTATCAAGGGTGTACGGATCAATGACACCCCTATCCACAAGCGCAACCTGGGGATGATTTTTCAAAACTATGCTCTGTTTCCCCACAAGACCATCTATGACAATGTCGCCTTTGGCCTTAAATACCGCGATGTGTCGAAAAAACAGATCCGTGAAAAGGTAATGGGGGCCCTGGAAATGGTTCGCTTACCAGGCGTCGAAAACCGTATGCCAAGCCAGCTCTCTGGCGGACAACAGCAACGTATCGCAATGGCCAGGGCCATCGTTATCGAACCCGATGTGCTGTTGATGGACGAACCGCTCTCTGCCCTCGATGAAAACCTGCGCGAAGAAATGCGCCGGGAAGTTGACAACCTCCAGCAGATATTGGGCGTTACCACCATCTTTGTCACCCATGACCAGCGTGAAGCACTGTCCATGTCGGATAAGATTCTGGTGATGAAGGCTGGTCGGAAACAGCAGGAAGGTGACCCGCAGACCGTCTATAATGAGCCTGTTAATCATTTTGTCGCCGATTTTCTCGGACATTCTAATTTTATCAAGGGCGAGATCGTCGATGTCAACCAAGAGCACGTCAACATCAAGATTGAAACCGGAGACCTTCTCATAGCGGACAATAAGGGCAATTTCAAAAAGGGCGATATGGTCGAGCTGGTAGTCCGCGCCCAGCGTTTTGATCTTTTTCCCAAGGATGAATTCAACGCCGAAGAGGGTATGAACTCCTTTGAAGGCCGCATCAAGGACCGCAGCTATATGGGGGGAGAGGTCAGTTATTTTATCGAGCTGGGATCCGGCCGGGAAATACATATCATCAGCATGATGCGGACCAGAATCTACGATATCGGCGAAAAAGTCAGCGTGCAGGTGGCACCGCATCACTGTCATCTGCTCGCCATTGAAAACTAACGGTGTCGTAAAAAAAAACATCTACTTTGTTGTTGTGAATTTCACTCTTAAAATTGGACTTTTATGAGTTCTCTAAAATTAATGGGATCATAAAATTTTTCCATCTGCCTTGTTGCTAAATTGTTACGAAGCAGAACACGTTTAGGTTATTCATGCTCAAACTCGATCAGGTGAAAAAAGGCTTTTCTCACCGATACCCCAACCCATTTATCACCATTGACTCCCATACCCAAGGAGAGCCTACCAGGTTACTGATAGGAGGTATAAATGAGCTACCCGGGAGCACTATCAAAGAGAAAAAAGATTTTTTTGCTTCTCGTTACGACCATCTCCGCCAGCTGCTCACTCAGGAACCCAGAGGCCATAGAGATATGTTTGCCGCAGTGGTTACCGAACCGGTGAGCCCAGAGGCGCAGTTCGGCCTCATTTATATGGATGCCAGGCGTTATCCCTACCTCTGTGGTCATGCCACCATTGGCGCTGTTACTACCTTGATTGAGACCGGAGTCATCGAGGCGGAGGACGGCGATACTATTATCACCGTTGACACTCCGTCCGGCCCTCTGCAGACCCATACACGAGTTGAAAATGGACGTGTTCTCTCGGTCGGTATCGATATGGTACCATCCTTTGTTTTTAAGACTGATTGTCATCTGGAAGTGGCGGGTTTTGGCCAGGTTACCGTAGATATCGTCTGTGTTGGCGGTTTTTTCGCCATGGTATCGGCGGCATCCGTCGGCATTGAGCTCACTCGCGAAAACAGCCAGAAACTTATTTCCCTGGGCATGGCCATAATCGATGCCGCCAACCGGGAGCTGAAGGTTTATCATCCCCAGCGCCCCGAGGTCAACACCATTGATGTTACCGAATTCTACGCTGAAAACTCTGAGGGAGGAGAGGGCTCAAGTGTGGTGGTATACGGCGAATCACATATGGACAGATCCCCTTGTGGCACTGGTACCACAGCGAAGATGACACTGCTTCATCACCAGGGCAGGCTCAGCCTCGGCCAGACATACCGCAATGCAAGCCTCTTGGGCACTGTTTTCGAAGGCAGAATTATGCGAGAATTGACCATCGGAAAATTTAGCGGTATTATGGGTCAGGTAAGAGGAAGCGCCACAATCACCGGTTATCATCAATTTGTTCTTGATCAGAACGACCCTTTCCAGCAAGGTTTTTTACTGTAAGCATATGAAAGAATATCGAACACCTGAAATCGTTCTCTACAATGCCCGACTGGCAAGTGGAAATATCGATACGCCTCTGCTCCTAACAGCGGACGCCCTGGCCATTAACCAGGGACGCATTGTAGCACTTGGCAGTAGCCAAGATATGCTTCACCTGGCAGGACCAACTACCGAAAAGATTGATCTTGACGGACGCCTGGTCGTCCCTGGATTTTTCGACAGCCATATTCATTTTTACGAATGGGCCTTGAAACGACGGGACCTACAACTGGACGATCTCAACAGCCTTGACGAACTCCTTGGTCGCATAGACAGGACCACCCAGACCCTTGCACCCGGCGAGTGGATCATGGGGCAGGGCTGGAACGAAACCGAGTGGAGTATACCACGCCAGCCCAGCCGACAAGGCCTCGACAGGGTTGCCCCGAACCATCCGGTATTGCTTTGGCGCTGTGATCTCCACCTGGCGGTCGCCAATTCTATGGCGCTCCGCTTAGCTGGAATTGACAGCTCCACGCCGGACCCGCCAGAAGGGCGAATTGAACGGGATGAAGCAGGAGAGCCTACCGGGATCCTGCGGGAGCTTGCTATTAATCTCGTTCGCAGGGCTATTGCCATACCAGAGACGGGCCAGGTGGTCGATGCCTTTAAAGATGGGATGGAGGCTCTTCACCGCTGGGGCATCACGGGTATTCATGATACACGTCTAATGGCAGATGCAGATGGCGGTAGATCTTTTCAGTGTTTCCAGAGACTCGAACAGGAGAAGCTCCTCGACCTTCGATGTTGGATGAGTCTACCCGGCCACCAACTTGACGATATCATCGGCCTTGGCCTTCGTTCCGGTTTTGGTAGCGACAGACTGCGGATCGGCCATGTGAAGTTTTTTTCAGACGGTGGCATGGGGGCGCGTACGGCATGGATGATCGATCCCTATCTTGATGCCGACTGCGGCATGCCGTTGATGGATATGGACCTCTTGGCAAAAGAGATCAAAAAAGCCGATCAAGCGGGCCTTTCTGTGATGGTTCATGCCATTGGAGATCGTGCCAACCGTGAGATAATCAACATTTACGAAAATGTTGAATTACAGCGCAGGAAGACATCGACACCTTTACCACCATTTCGACATCGTATTGAACATGTGCAGATGATCCGGCCGGAAGACATGAAACGGCTCGGCAAGCTGAACCTGGCACTCAATGTCACCCCGGTGAATATGATTCTGGACATTAGTCTCATCGACAGTGTCGTTGCAGAAAAAGGCAAATGGGCCTACGCCTTTCGGGAGTTAATAGATACAGGATCACCGGTCATGTTCAGTTCCGATTGTCCGGTATGCAGTCCCGATCCGCTGCCGGCGATTCATGCAGCGGTGACCAGGCAGCGCTTTGATGGCACACCTGACGGTGGCTGGTACCCCGACTCCCGGATCAGCGTTGCCGAGGCACTGAACGCTTATACCTCTGTTCCGGCGGAGGTGCACAATGCCACCGATATGGGCATTATTGGTCCAGGCAAGAAGGCCGATCTGGCAGTGCTCAGCCAAAACATCCTAACCGGCCCACCTTCTACAATCGCTGAAGCACATGTAGATATGACCGTTTTCGACGGCCGAATTGTCCATAGACTTTTCTAATCAAATCAGATCAAACTGGAGAACATCCATGACTAAGCCTGTCAGCTCCCTGCTGGATCTGGGGCTTGTAAAAGTCGGGAATCTGGTGACTCTCCTGCTGCATGAAACGTGACTGAAGGTGTCTGCTTTTACTACTATTAAGAAGTGGTCCCTAAAGGGGGACCACTTCTCTTAGGTTTAGGCCGAAAGGCCGAGGGCAAGTCGCTTCGCTATGATCCTTTCATCCATTTTTTCTGCGGCCTTTGCATAATCAGGTTCAACAAGAAACGCAGCTCCAAACAAATCTTCCAAGCCATTTAAAGCAATATCTGTCACGAGTTTAGAACCGGTTATTTGTGGTGGTGTTCCTATATGCACAGGGATTCCGGATGCCACACTGTATAAGCCAATTGCAACTGCTTTTTCAGAATACCATTCAGGGGAGGCACCCCAAACAGGCAGATCGGAGATATCAACACCCAGTGCATTCGCTATTAAGCCACAGAGATGAATGACTCTTGAATTATCGACACAGGACCCAAAGTGGAGAACAGGAGGAATATTTAAAGCGGAACAGATCTTTTTCAATCCTGGACCGGCCATTTCACTTCCCTCCGGAACCAGAAGTCCTGCCTTTCCTGCTGCCGTCGTAATGCAACCGGTTGCAAGAACCAGGATATCCCTTTTAATCAATTCTTTAGCCAGACCAACATTTTGTGAATCGTGCTGGAATTTGGGATTGTTACATCCGACGATTGCAACAACTCCACGGATAGAGCCATCTTTTATGGCATCGATGAGCGGATCAAGACTCCCGCCCAACATCTCTAACAAAGCTTCATTGGAAAAACCTGTGACAACGTCTACAGGTGCAACCGGAATCTCCACTCGAGATTGATCACGTGCCCCATATGCCTCTATTGCCATTTCTATTATTTCTCTTGCCTGTTTTGCCGCAGTTTTGGTGTTGAAAGAAATATGAGTAGCCCCAGTAAACTGGGCTTTATCGGCAGTAGTAATAAATTTGGTATGATAGCAGGCTGCGACTTGAACCATGCTAGGCATAATACACTGATAATCAACCACAACGGCCTCTACTGCACCGGTGACGATTGCAAGTTCAGTCATCAGATGATTGCCGGCCATAGGAATGCCTTGTCTGCCTAAGAGCTCATTGCCGGTACAGCAGAGGCCTCCAATATTGATACCCTCCGCACCAGCTTTTTTTGCTTTTGCTATCATTTCCGGATCTCGCGCGGCGGCAAGCACCATCTCAGAAACCACTGGGTTATGACCATGTACAAGGACATTGACCATATCAGCTTTAATTACCCCAAGATTTACCTGGGATTTTGATGGGGTAGGGACTCCAAAGATGATGTCGGAGAGTTCGGTGCCTATCATGGATCCGCCCCAGCCATCAGCTAAAGATGTTTTTGCCGCATGCAGCATGGTACTTACTGCATCGTTGTCGCAACCCATGTGAGTGCGATGCATCATTTCGGCAATTTCCCGGTCCACTCCCCGGGGCATAACCTTATACTTTCGCCAGATCTCTTTACGTACCTCGGGGACGCGACAGATAAATCCGAGTTCTTTTTTTCGGCTGCCAAAATCTGAGAAACAGGCTTCTACCAAATCCTTGGCAATAGCTATTGTTTCTCGACCTTCCACAGCAATTCCGAGCTCGACCGAGACACTGCGTAATTTCTTTTCATCTGTGATTTTATAGTCAGGAGCCTCGCCCTCTGTAATGGCCTCAAGGACTTCAATAAGATCCCGGCCATGGTCGGAATGTCCGGCTGATCCACCGGCAACAAAGCGACCGAAATTTCGGGCCACGATCACATCCCCATCAGCCCCACAAACCCCTCGTTGCATTTTGCCATTTTCCTTGAGACTTATTCTACAAGGCCCCATGTTGCAATTCTTACAGGTCAATCCAAGCTCACAGAATTTGCATCCCGGTTGCTGCTGTTCGAAGCGATCCCAAACGGTTTCCACCCCGTCTCTTCTCGCTTTTTCAATCATTTTCTGGGCATCTTCCCAGATGGATAACTCTTTTGCGGGTGTGGGTTGTTTGGACATGGTAGTTCCTCGAGTAGTATTGACTTTATCATCTATGGACAGACATCGTCTAGCTGTACGGATAATTAGTGCCCGACCGAAAACCGCCAATTTCCCCAATTTCTTCGTTGGACTCAAATTTTAATCCTCAAAATACTTAATGTATTCTTCTGATTAAAATTATCGCCCGCCTTGAACTTGAAAAAATTTGCAGGTTTTCGTTCAGACTCTGATAGGAAAAATGTGACGGCTAGAATTTTTCACTTAAATGAGGATGCTACTGTAAAGAACAACAAAAAACTGTCGCCTGGCCGACAGAAGATAGAATAATTTTACTTTGTTTTCAGGAGGGAGTAATTCCTCCTACCGCTTCAAACGCTGAGAGGTTTGGAATGATGAATATTCCACGCTCGGGACGTTCGATAAGATCAGCTCTCACGAGATCATTGAGGAGCATTGATACCGTTTGCCGAGTTGATCCAACCAAGCGTGCAATCTGCTCAACAGATAAGTCAATTTGGATCTGCACTTCGCCATCTTGCAAAACAATGCCATGTCTTCTTGCCTCATTAGAAAATAAAGCAACCAAACGTGAATTGACATCTTTGAATGCAAGCCCATCAATTATGGTAAATGACGTTTGAAGAATATTCCCCAGCACCCGAACCATGGCCTTGGTGACCTCAGGATCTCCTACCATGCGTTGTCTGAATGTTTTTACATCTGTCATCAGAACGACGGAATCTGTGAGGGCCTGGACAAATGTAGCAGTATGAGTGGCGTAAATATCACCTTTTGTAAGTATCCCCAGATTAAACTCCTTTTCTTCATAGCCGAGATAGACCCGTACCTTGCCGCTCTCAACAATAAATACCTGGTTATCCTCGGTCCCAGGCTGACAGATATAACTGCTTTTGGGAAAATTGTGACGGAGTAACACCGAATGGAGTTCTGCAAATTCAGGACGCTGCAGATGATCAAGAAGATTTTCTTCTAAAAACTTCATTTCTTTTCTATCTCCAGTTCTGTAAAAGACCTTGTTTATATTTCTTCTTTAACCCCGGTAAACGGGAAATAAGCGGGACTCTTTACAGTACTCGCTCGGAGTCTATCGCTTACCTGGAGTCTATCGTTTACCTGTCGGGTATATATGCCCCGAAGATCTCTCTACGATCGCTAGCTGGAAGTTATGTTAACTACGTAACTCCAAAAGAGCATCCAGCTTTTCATCTTTTGCACCATGATAGAGATCCTATCTGGCTCGGAAAGGAATCTGACAGTAGGAAATACCTCTCGGTGGGCGGATCCCGTTTTTGGCGAGAAACATGGTCAGCGAGTTCATGGAAATAGTTTTATTTGGAGTAGGTCCTAAAAAGAGATGCTGCAGAAGAACCGGTCCGTTGTCCCGGGAGACCAGATCAAAATTTATATAGGGCAAGAGCATGGAGGCACCCTCACGAAACTGCACCGGGGCATTGACAAAGTCTGTGATAACAGGGGAGACCACCCTCCATTCTTCTTCTTCCGCAAAGGAAGGGTGTTTCAGGATGGCCGCAATTCTGAGCAGGTCACTTTCAATTAAATGGAAGATAGGGTGGTAGGATTGATCGTTTCTCTCATCCTGGGGACTGTTTTCCAGATAATCGGATTGGGCAAGCGCTTCAACTGCATCGATTACCTGGCTGATCAACTGGGCCTGTCTTTTACAGCTGTAAATGCATTTTCCCACCTGGAATGATTGCTGGTCTGCACAGCGAACTATGTAATCTGGGTCAAAGCCCAGGCTGACTCCTTTGCCGAGTCGGCTGTAGCCTCGCCATTGGCTGAGGAGGTTGCCGTTAGATCGAAAGGATGTCGCAAAAAGCATATGGCCGTTGGTGATTCGGTGGGTTACCCAGTCCAAGAACTGGTTGAGCAGATCTGGTTTCGCATGACCTTCAGCGATTCTTTGGTTAACCTCCGTTTTAATAAGATCTGCCGCATGTTTCAGTTCGGCTGAATCATTCATATATCTGATATCACTGGCCCAGAGCGCTTGACTCTCCACTATTCCCGTGAGACCTTTGAAATTGGTGTAGTGATACAACCTTTCCTGGGGGACGTCTGAATATAGTTTAGAAGTAATTTCGTGTATCATTAGAATGTTGACCCGGTTCAGGTTAGCTGATGAGAACTCCTTCATTATCCCGCTTTTTGCTGTATAACTCAAGATCTGATTGGAGGGGGGGAGGAGTAATGGTCTGTTTTTCGGGAGGTCAGACTGAGGGAGGAGTAGGTGAGGAGTGTATGTATTGATATGCCTGACAAAAGACGTCTTGTCTTTTGCCGTTTTGGCTAAAAAATATGCTTGGAACAATAGTCAAGGTATTGTATTTTCGGCGATCATACGGGCTCAGGGAATTGTCCTCAATCTTGATATTGGGCACGGTTTAATTTATAGATCGTTTCGGGAATGGATTGCCCCCAATTTAAATTGGGCCAAGAAGAAAAGTGCAACAGATTATCTGCTTAATGACAGAGTCCAGAGCTATAAAAGCAATCTGGACTCTGACCACGGACAAAATTGGATGTAGCTATAATAATTTTTGAAAAGGAGATTTGCCGTAAGGTATTGATCTAGAGGCAGGTTTCAGGAGCTAAATAGTAAAACCATCAGTTCAATATCACCTAATGCAGTTTTCTGTTATAACAGGGTTGTGTCCCTGGAATTTAGTAATACTCAGACTCTCGGAAAACTCATTATTTCTGACTTTCCTCGGCTGGAGAGTTGATCTGTTGGCCGAAAATATCACTTGTAAATTTCTCTCTATTTCCATCACAGAATTCTTTCTGTTTTTGTTTTGAGGGGTAATTTTTACAAATTTCTGGCCTAGTTTCATATACATTACAAGAAAAATTCCCGTTTTCTTCATTTAAGAAAATACAGTACCCATTGTCTTGAAATTGTAAGAAATATTCTTCGGCCGCTTTATCTTTTGGGTATGTAAACACATCAGAAGGTATGCCAGTCACTTTTTTTAACGCATTTATATCATTTTTAGATAGTTCTACAAAAGGATTATTTTTACAACATACAGCACATTTTTTACATATTTCAGACAATTACATTCTCCATAACTTAAGGAATTCTGTTTACAGTATATATGTTATAAAAGATTTTGTTCCAATATATCTAGATCTTAAACACAAACCGCTGGTTAAAATATACTTCTAAGCAAACTTGATATAGCTCAATAAGTACACAGGTCACTGGTACGCTTCAATAAACAATTCCCGTTGTCTCTGGATATTCAATCAAAGTGATCTCACCGTCAAATTTTTCAACCAAGAGATTTGCTACATTGATAGCTGGGAACCCGTCTTCTGGTGCAGAACCTACTTGTTTCTGAAGGTCAATTATGATTTTATTTAATTCTGGGAAAGCTGTTTGTTTGTCATCCCCCAACTTGACACGACCATAAGGAGGGATGTTGAGAATGACAATTGCCATACCAGGAGAAAGCTTACTGTTCGTTACACGTTTCATAGTTCAAGCCTCTTATAGGCGTTTTTAATTACATCCAGTTAAAGGCAGAGGTCGTCAAGTGTGCGTTGCCGTTTACTGTGATTGAACATTACCTTAATTTCTTGGATAGAAGTGCCAAATTGTAACCGTTTACGGTATCACGATATTTTGCTGAGGGTGTGAGATTCGTATTTACCTTTCAGGTTATGTGGCCTGAAGGGCGCAGTTTCTCCCTGTGAGCAAAAAAAGTTTCTTTTTGCACTATACTCGGTAGATGACAATAAAGCTTGTGTGGCCTATTCAGCTCTTGTTTTCAATGTGGTTCTGCAAGCATTACTTGTTTTCTTTTATCTCAAAATCATAGCCTGTTGTTTGTGTCGTGACTCCCCTGCAGTGATCTTGATTAACTCGCTGGATCCATTGGGGAATTTATGATTTTCTGGTAATCGTTATAAGGATGGAAACATCAATAGTTTAGATTGTTTTACTAGCAACTGGATATCTGGAAATATTTTTAAAAAAAGAAGAAACTGAAAGGGGGCCTCCTTAGAGGAATTGCTTAAGATTCTCGCTTCATCGGATAAATATTCTAGAATATACTTCCAAAAATAGCAGTCACAAGCCCACCAGCTAACATTAAGACAATCATTGCAGGAATAGACGCAATTGCCCATTTTATCATAAAAACGACCATCGACATGAATGGCATGTCAATATCTGTGATTTTTACTTTGGTCCCATTTTCCATTTATTTCTCCTTAGATCCAAATTGAGTGCTCATTACTAACTTTTCCCAACATACAATAGATTCGAAAATTCACAAGAAGTGAGATCTTCTTGATAGAAGAATCCAATATGAAGATGCTTTAAATTATATGAATCCTTTAATGTTAAAGGCATAGAAGGATGCAGGCCCCCACGTATTTATATATTAGTATTTTGTGTTTATGATGATGAGACAGCCGGAAGAAGCTGGTGTGAATTTCTGCTGATCGATTACCTCTTCTCGCACTTTAAAAAACTGCTGCAATAATTCTCATCTTTTAACAACTCACTAATATCCATAACTATCTGATGTAGTTTGTTTCTATTGTATCTACACAGATTCGCTTCAACAAATTCTTTCTCTTCTGGAATCACTCCACTGAGTGGATAATGTGGATCCATCATTTGACCTTGCATGACAAATGTTATCGTTTCTGAAATCTTTTGCATTCGTAAATAGACAGATGAAAGATATGATTCTGATAGCATATTTGCCCCCTTCAACATATCATACAAATATGGTATCAAAGGACCTTTAACATGTACAAGATGAGTATTATCACGAAGCCATTCTCTTACATTTGTTCCTGCAGGAGCATAATCTGTAAATTGTTCTGTTATCCTTTCATACCTCTTGACTCTAACTGGCTCCCAGGTACCATCGATGTGAACTTCAGTATGTCTCGGATTTACTATTAAATCCCCAGTTTCACGAATCTGTCCAAAATCAGCATAATTACCAGCACAGAGCAAAGCAAGTTCCATTACTCCTGACATAGAAAGCCAATAAATTTCAACAGACCCATCAAATTCTCCAGATGATTCCAGTCGTTCCATCTGATTAACTAGAAATTCCTCTTTTAAATAATGATCAAAAACTTGTTCATTCAAATCCTTAGTTAAAAGCATGAGATCAGTCATAATCTTAAGTACTGCCTTCGTAGAATAGATTAATACTGCCAACCCTCCTCAAGTATGCCCGGGTTCTGTTCTAAAAAAACGGGACCTCTTCAGAGCTTAATTTAAAATCAGTGAGAAATTTAACAGAATATTCTTTTGTAACAACGATTCTCGTTATTCTAACCAATACAGACTTTCCGCAACAGAGAGTTGCGATGAAGAGCAATCACAGTATAAATACATGATTCTAGTAGATCGAAATGATGGCAGAATCCAACTCATCTCTTATCTTTTTACATGCCACCGCATACTGACTTCCACCGTAAAACAACCTACAACCAAGTACCCAGAAGCACCTGCGACGACTTATACGATTTTAAAGGGCGCGGATTGTAGGGGGGGGATGAAAGTCAAACCAGAGGGCAATGTGGAGCAGGAACTGATTCGGAAATATATGGAAGGGGTATAACTGACAGTGGGAACATGGGCCATGAGGGCTATACCCTCTATACCCCTCTCGTGAACTCATTCAGAACTCAAAAGATTACTTTTGAAAAAACAACGATTGATATTATTCTGATTACGCACTGTATAGATAATGCCGCCTCCCTTACGTCAACCAGGGCTAGATTCGTGTCAACATCTGTGTGTACCGATCCATGATTTGACTCATGACAGGTTCAAGTTCATCTGGATGAATGATCACTAGATCTTCTGGTTCTGCCTTTCTAAAAAAGGTACCTCTAAGGCACTTATATCGCTCAGGTAAGCCATAGCCTTCGAGTGGGTTCTGAACTGAATCTCAGATTATTTATCCGTTTACCGGGCTTAGTAAATAAAATCGCTCTCATCTTTGACCATCTTTTTCATCTCTCCCACACTTTTTTGTGTTGTTTGGGCTAGTCTAGCCAGTTTCATCTGGAAAGGATCTTCCTCTTTAAATGTTGCTTTGGCCTTACTTGACAAGTCTTCCAACAACTCTTGGTATTTATCCATTTCTTTAAGTAGCGATCGTCTTTGATCATGTTGTTCAGACAAAAGCTCAATGTACGAAACAAGTCGGGTGATAGATAACTCTACAAGAATATCACGTGCTATATCATACCGATCCAACATGACATCAATGAGATCCAATGCCTTCTTACTGAGGACAAATGTTTTCGGCCGACAATCATTATCAATGCAACTATGAGTTTGGGCTTCTTTTGCCAATATGTCGAGAATCGTTTCGTCTTCAATTAATTGGTCAAGTAGTGTTTTCTGTTTAATACCTAAGTGTTTTGCAGATAATTTGAGCAAGTTAATGGTTTTCTCCGGCAGTTTGAACGTGGTTCTCACCGATTGCCTTTTTTTGAGTTCATCTGCATCAACTTGCAAAATTATGTCTTTTTCGATCTCTCTCTTTGTCATCGCTCACCTCATACTGTTTGTGTTTATAATATTAAATGTTACCATATATGTAAAAGTAAAAAAAGTAATATTAACACTATAATTAAAAAATGAATATATATTGACCATTGATATATAGTAATTATTATCCTCGAAAGCACTGTAGTAATTGAACCAAAGATGGCAGTGTCTGCACTCGATTTTAAATATCAAAACATTGGAGAAAATAAATGAAAGTCCGTCCATTAAATGATCGTATTCTCGTTCAGAGGGTTGAAGAGGAAGAGAAAACAGCAGGTGGCATTATTATTCCTGACAAGGCTAAAGAAAAACCGGTAGAAGGTAAAATAATCGAGGTTGGCCCCGGCAAACTGAATGATGCTGGGGAGCGTGTAGCACTGCAGGTAAAAAAAGGTGATACCGTACTCTTTTCAAAATACGGTGGAACCGATATTAAGCTAAATGGAGATGATTATCTGATCATGCGCGAAGATGATGTTCTTGGGGTGATCGAGGGATAACCGGTTGTTGTAACAGCAGATTATTGTATTCGTCGTTTAAACCCACAATAAATTGTTTTAAAAGATACTGGAGAGATCCCAATGGCTGGAAAAGATATTAGATATGGTTCGAAAGGCCGCGAGGCAATTCTTGCCGGAGTTAACATTCTTGCAGACGCAGTAAAAGTTACCCTCGGCCCGAAAGGCCGGAACGTTTTAATCGAAAAATCTTATGGCGCGCCGACCATCACCAAAGATGGTGTCACCGTTGCCAAAGAGATTGAGATAAAAGACAAGATCCAGAATATGGGAGCTCAGATGGTTAAGGAAGTTGCGTCCAAGACCTCCGACGTAGCTGGTGACGGTACTACCACAGCAACCGTCCTCGCCCAGGCAATCTATACTGAAGGCGTCAAGCTCGTAGCCGCCGGTGCCAACCCAATGGAACTCAAGCGCGGAATCGATAAGTCTGTAGAAGTTGTCGTCAACAGGCTTAAAGAAATTGCAACCCCAACCAAAGAACAGAAAGAAATCGCTCAGGTTGGAACCATCTCCGCAAACAATGACGAGACCATTGGAAACATCATTGCTGAAGCCATGGATAAGGTTGGCAAAGAGGGTGTTATCACCGTTGAGGAAGCAAAATCAATGGATACCACCCTAGATGTCGTTGAAGGGATGCAGTTTGATCGCGGATATCTTTCTCCGTATTTCATTACTGACCCGGATCGTATGGAAGTTAGAATGGATGATCCTTATCTGCTGCTCGTTGAGAAGAAAGTATCCAGCATGAAGGATCTGTTGCCGATTCTTGAGTCCGTTGTCAAGATGGGTAAAGGCCTGCTCATTATAGCTGAGGATGTTGATGGCGACGCCCTTGCAACTCTGGTTGTCAATAAACTGCGCGGAAACCTGCAAGTAGCTGCAGTTAAGGCTCCTGGCTTTGGTGATCGTAGAAAGGCAATGCTTGAAGATATAGCAACGCTTACCGGTGGCAAGGTGGTTACCGAAGATCTTGGACTCAAGCTTGAGAATATTACCATCGAAGATCTCGGCACAGCAAAGCGGATTGTTATCGACAAGGATACCACTACCGTCGTTGATGGAGCAGGTGACAAAGAGAAGATTGCTTCACGTGTTAAGCAGATCCGCACACAGATCGAAGATACCACATCTGATTACGATCGAGAAAAGCTCCAGGAACGCCTTGCGAAATTAATCGGTGGTGTTGCTGTTATCAACGTCGGAGCTGCTACCGAGATTGAGATGCAGGAGAAGAAAGCTCGTGTTGAGGATGCGCTAAACGCAACGCGCGCAGCAGTAGAGGAAGGTGTTGTTCCTGGTGGTGGAGTCGCCTACATCCGTTGCCTTGAAGCGCTTGCAGCCCTTGATGTTGAAGGTGAGCAGGCACTTGGTAGAAATATTCTTATCCGAGCCCTTGAAGAGCCAATTCGTCAGATCGCCAACAATGCTGGCCATGAAGGTTCTGTTGTTGTTGAGAAAGTTAAAACACTTGAAGGTGCTTACGGATTCAATGCTGCCACAGAAGAATACGTAGATCTCATTGCAGCTGGTGTCATTGATCCTGCTAAGGTAACACGTACTGCGCTACAAAATGCGGCATCCGTGTCCGGTATGCTACTTACTACAGAGTGTATCATCGCAGATCTCCCTGATGATAAAAATGATGGAGGCGGTATGTCAGGAGGAATGGGTGGAATGGGCGGCATGATGTAACAATGCATTTCCGCCGTTACGTCTGAACTATACAGTGAGCTATAATCTGTATGAAAAAGGCTTTGTCGTCACCCCCCTCAAGGGAAGAGAACCACCTTTGAGGGGTTGAGATTGTTACAAGATATTATAGGAAACAGAACATGACCACGTCAGGATTTATTGATTATATCAAAATAAAAAGACCCTCTGTCTGGACTAGCTTGGAATATGCAGCCCGAGAAGGACTGGTCTATATCGATATCGACTCTGATGCGGTGACTGCTTCAAACAGACTTCTTTTGACGTATCCTGCTCTCCATGAAGTTCTTTCTGTTTTGATCAACCAGTGGGCCGAATCCGCTGAAAGTGACCATGACTTTTTTCACGATATCCTAACTCAAGAGAAAATAGAACATGACAAATAAAGAGACTCAAGCCATCAATGCAGTTTTTGATTCCCTTCTTGAACCAACATTAAAGTGGTCTATCAATTCCCTTAATTTACTAAAGAAAACAGAAATAAGAGACAAACGTCTCTTCATTGATGTTAACTTGATATCGGACGATACTGATCAAAAGAAAATATTTATACTACAAGCAGAAAAGGCGCTGGGAGATATAGGTTTTGATAAAGTGACCATAAACCTTGGCAAAGTAAATGTAGCAACCGAAGGGGTGAGTGGAGTCAAACATATCCTACTGGTTGGTTCTGGAAAAGGTGGGGTAGGCAAATCAAACACTGCAGTAAACCTTGCCGTAGCTATAAGTAAACTTGGATTCAAAACGGGTCTAATGGACGGTGATATCTATGGTCCGTCATTCCCAACAATGCTTGGAGTCACAGAAAAACCCGAAGTTCTTACATCAGAATACCTTTTACCAATAGAACGTCATGGTATGAAAACAATGTCTATCGGTTATCTGGTGGACAAGGGAAAAGCCCTTACCTGGCGAGGAAACCTTACGAGTGGGACAGTCTTGCAGTTTATTCAAAA
This sequence comes from Desulforhopalus sp., assembly GCA_047619065.1. GTDB lineage: Bacteria > Desulfobacterota > Desulfobulbia > Desulfobulbales > Desulfocapsaceae > Desulforhopalus_A. The sequence goes on along the minus strand of JBLHNA010000014.1, from coordinate 18,434 downwards.
AACATTTTGGGGATCTCTCGATTATCTGGTCATAGATTTACCACCAGGAACTGGTGATATCCCACTCACGCTTGCGCATAAAATAAAATGCGATGGCGTTGTTCTGGTCACCACACCTCAAAATATAGCTCTAGATGATGTGCGAAGAGCCGTAAGCATGTTCGAGGAATGTGAAATTCCAATTATCGGCATTGTTGAAAATATGAGTTATGGAGTTTGCAGTAGCTGTGGCCATCACAACGATTACTTCCCCAAAGCGAAGCCCGGCGGTGCTGATGACCCATTAACTTGCATTGAAACATTGTGTTCGATTCCGCTTTCAAAAGAGATCTGCAGTGCAGCAGATGCAGGTATACCTTTAATGCTCATGGATGTAGATATTGATGCAAAGGAAATATTTGAGGCTCTTGCTGTCAAGGTCACCGATAAGGTGGCAAGGCTTAACAACAACGATGAACCAGAAAGAAATCAAATAGCGGATACCGTTTTTCCTGTATCTGGAGAATCTTTAAGAGATCAATGAAGCCAAAGAAGTGTTGAGATATTCAGAGAAGCGAAATCTCTATGACTTGTATGGCAAAGACTGGGAGAAAGCCGGGAAGCAACTACCTCCCTGTCGGGATCAGGGGGCTGGGTAAAACAGAACTGGCGGCCTATTTTCTAAATCTAATGACTATGATAGTGGGGAGAACTTCCGAAGTTCTGAAGATTTTAGTGATTTTTTCAACCAATTTCATGGTGATCGCTTTTCACGTGGGGCGTCTGGAACAACTCAAAAAAGATATTATTATGCTCCTGGGCAATCGCGCGAGGCTGAAATAACGATAGGTCTGGACGAGGTGTTTCATGGCACAACACGGACTCTCTCATTTTAAATTTTTGAGGCTCGGCCTGATGGCCAGTTGATGCCGAAAGAAAAAACACTCCAGGTAAAAATTCCACGAGGTGTAACCAACGGATCTGTAATAAGATTTCCGGGGCAGGGAGAGAAAGGATTTGGTCATGGTGCCGACGGCGACCTGCTACTCAGGGTGTTACTCTCACCTGACCCAAGATCTCATGTGGTTGAGCATGATTTGCATAATTCTGTAGCAATTTCTTCGTGGGAAGCGGCCTTAGGTGCTAAAATCCCAGTAAATACTATTGACGGAACAGTTGCTCTCTCTTCCAGCCTGCGCCCAGAATAGAAAACGGTTCCGGCTGCGGGGTAAAGGAGGCGATTATGCTGGCTTACTTACTATTTACCTGTGTTAGGTTGTTTCCATTAAATATTTCTGTGTGGAGGTGGGTTCATGAAAAATCATTTTCTAGTTACTATCAGTAACGAAACTGATCATCTTTTTGGTGTTCATTTTATTTGTTCATTTTTCAACAAAATTTCAGATAATCAAGTGACCCTGCTCCATATATGCCGATCTGACAGTAGCAAGAAAGAACATGCATCTATGTGGCAAAAGCCCGATGACAGCTGCCTTGTTCCAGTTCCTCCAGAAGCACAAAGATCCATAAAGAAGGCTCAAAAGATGCTAACTGACAGTAAGGTACCGCTTGATCAATTAATAACCAAAGCAGTCGCTGAAAAATCTGGAAAAATTAAAGACATACTGGCCGAAAGTGCACGAGGACACTATGATGCCATAGTTCTTGGAAGACGTGTTTCATACACCTTACAGTGGATGTTTGAAAGGCCTGCAGATGAGACATTTCAGGCGATGATTAGAGAGCATTCATGCGTTTCACCCTTGTGGATATGTCCGGATGTGGAGCCAGGAAGAAAAAATGTTCTTCTCTGCATAGATGCTTCAGAAAATAGTTATCGCGCTGTCGATCATGTTGGCTATATTCTTTCCTCCCAAGATCAACATACCATTACTCTCCTGTATGTTGAAAATAGTTTAAGTACAGAGTGCGTGGATTTTTTTGAACGCGCGGTATCGATACTGCAAAATCATAATATTTCTTCAAAACGTATTAAACGAAAGGTTGTCTGGGGAGTGTCGGTTGCAGGTACGATTTTAAGTGAATCAAAAAAAGGCAATTATGCTGTTGTTGCAATGGGCATGGGTGGTCAGAATATAAGTAAAAGTAGTGGCAAAATGGCTGGTAAAACAACTGCAAAAGTTATGAGCAAGTTAGAAAAGACTTCGATCTGGTGTTGCCCATAGAGTGTAATCCTGAGCAACATCCCGAGAATATCTGGTTCAGTAATAAATTTTTTTGGTGTTCCCCAGAGGAGAGTGAGATCTTCGTCGATGACATTATCTCTTTTCCTCTGGGGATATCTGTAAGCGTAGTATCACCTCTTCAAAAGGCGATGATAACCACCCACTTTCTACCTGATCGATGACTGCGTTGAAGAAGAGAATCCTCATGGTCATAAATCAAATTTAATAATTTTCTTCTACGTAAACGTCAAAGAAGGTTTTCTCACCAATAAGTGAATCAATATCACCCTGTATTTTCTTGGTTTTCTTCTTTCCCATCCATTTTTCCCAGTGTTCAACCGACTCCCAATCGCTTATGACAAGATATTGATCGGGATCACTGAGGCAGGAATATGATGCTCGTGCAATATAACCCTTCTGTTTTTCGGCAGATTTTCGCAGCTTTTTAAGCAGTGGAATTAATTTATCCTTTTTGTTCGTTCGAAAAATTCGTCTGCTGATTATTTTGACATTCATGAAGTATCTCCTGCTTGGGTTAGGACTTGCTTTAGATAGTTTCTTGCTATGTATGTCAGCTGTACCTAGATACATCCTTATTGTATTATAAATAGTTGATTAATGCGAGAACGACAACAGTGCCAACTGATTTCAGTAAAAGGTATTGAAACTGCCGCCGGTTCTCCTCTACCTCCCTGATACATCTGGACGTAAAGTTCAGGTTTAACGCTGGGGGAAGGTCGAAAACACGATAACTTCCCAAAGGTATCGGTTCTCGCCTCGGAATACCGCCATTGTGTATTGGATTGACATTTGTTGCCTTTGGAACAAACGCATCAGACCTTGTTGTTAGTATTCAGGCCCATCTATAGGGTAAAGGAGGTGTCAGCGTAGCCAATGTTATAGGTTCAAACATTTTCAATATTGCTTATATTCTGGGTATCACCGCGTTGATTACACCGTTAAGGGTTTAGCTGTCTGTTAGTAATAGATACATTCCTATTATGATTTTAGGGCACCTAGAAAAGTTACTATTTCACTCAATACCTGTGTTATGCTCAAAATGTTATCCTTGGTAATAAGCGACTAGCCCGAATTTCTCATCAATAAAGTTTTTCGTAGGTCAAGACACAAGCCACGCTGCTATAATAAACTACCGCAAGTGGCTTGTAACGCAGACTTTGCGGAAAAATCTATTGACCCGAAGGGTGTATTTTTTGATTTAAAATGAAAAACACCCTGTTTTTCAACCAAGTTATCATTTATAAGTAATATCATAATGTTGAGCTTTAAATCAAAAAGATCATGAGAATTTCGGGCTAGATATTTTTGTGGTGGCATTCTGGTTCGTTAGCCGGAGAACATAATGATAATTGGTGTGATTTTCCTGACATCAGCTCTATACACTTATATATATACTGATATACTACATAGCCCAGAGAAAACTCTGTTAGTATGGCACCTGGTCTTGAGATAAGTGTCTCTGGAGCAGAGGTTCCAAGTGGCAGGATATTGTGTTTGTCTCAGGAGTAATTGTCGATAAAAATGCTTCTCGAAAACAGGTGAATCATGGATCAAAAAACTGACGGCAGCCGATCTGGAAAAATGCCCGAGTGGATGTCCCGATTGTTACCATTTTTACTCTGGTGGCCCAAAGTTACTCCCAAAACATTTCGAGCTGACTTGACAGCTGGCCTAACGGGTTCCCTCGTAGCGATTCCTCAAGGGGTCGCCTTTGCCACCATTGCGGGAATGCCACCTGAGTACGGCCTTTACACCGGAATGATTCCTGCAATTATTGCCGCTCTCTTCGGGTCTTCATGGTTGCTGGTATCTGGGCCTACTACGGCCGCTTCTATTGTATTATTTTCCTCCTTAAGTTTGCATGCAACCCCTGGCAGTCCTGAATATGTTCAGCTTGCCCTCACCCTGACCCTTATGGTTGGATTGATTCAGCTGAGCATGGGGTTGGTTCGGTTTGGATCCCTGGTTAACTTCATTTCACATTCGGTTATTGTCGGTTTTACCGCAGGCGCTGCAGTCCTGATTATTGCCAGTCAGTTAAAACACTTTTTTGGGTTGGTGTACCCAAGGGCTGCTCACTTTCAGGATTCAATATACAACTTTGCTCTGCATGTAAATGAAATCAATCCATATACCACTGCTGTTGGCTTGCTCACAATTATTGCAGGGATACTGGTAAAAAAATATCGCCCAAGTTGGCCTTATATGATTGTCTCCATGTTGGTGGGGAGTGTTGCCGCGGCGGTAATTATTTCTCTTGTCGGCAAGGAAACCGCGGCTATTGCCACAGTCGGCGCCCTGCCTGCAACGCTGCCACCACTTTCCCTGCCTCATCTGACAATGAACAATATCAAAATCCTGGCACCCACAGCTCTGGCAATGACACTTTTTGCCTTGACGGAGGCCGTATCAATAGCCAGGTCTCTTGCAGACAAGACTGATCAGAATTTAGATGGTAATCAGGAATTCATCGGCCAGGGCCTTTCAAATATTATTGGTCCTTTTTTCAGTGGTTATGTGGCCACCGGTTCTTTTAACAGGAGCGGTATGAACTATGAGTCAGGGGCTAAAACCCCTCTCGCTGCAATATTTGCAGGCACTCTGTTGATCCTGGCTGTTCTCTATATTGCTCCGATGGCGACCTATCTGCCAAACTCGGCGATGGCGGCAATTTTGTTTCTTGTTGCCTGGAAATTGATTGACCTGAATCATATCGTGAAAATAGTCAAGATCAGTAAAACTGAGATGGTAATCCTTGGCTCGACCTTTCTGGCGACTCTGTTTCTTGAACTCCAGTTTGCCATTATGCTTGGTATTATGTTGTCACTGGCAATTTACCTCAACCGGACATCCCACCCCAAAACGTTGGTGCGGGTACCCGACCCCCGCCAACAATCGAGGGCCTTTATCACCGACCCGATGCTGCCTGAATGTCCCCAACTCAAAATCGTCCGAATCGACGGTTCACTCTATTTTGGTGCAGTCAACCATGTCAGGACCAATCTGCAACAGCTTATGCAGGTAGGGCCTGAACAGAAAAACCTCCTGCTCGTCGGAAGCGGAATTAATTTTATTGATATGGCAGGAGCCGAACTGTTGCTTCAGCTGGTAAAAGAGAGAGACTCAGCAGGGGGACATCTCTATTTCTACGACATGAAAGAAGGAATTTGTAGTCATTTTAAGTTTTTAGATTATCTTCTCGATATTGGCACCGATAATATTTTTCTCTCAAAAGCTGAAGCTATTTCGGAAATATTTACCCGCCTTGAGAAATCTATATGCACCCATTGTACGGCTAAAATATTTCTTGAGTGCAAAACAATTCCTGTTGCCGACCTCGCCGAAGATATAGGCCCAAAAAAGATTCCTCTGAGAGAAGACACGTAACTCAGGGGCTGGCAGAGCACTGTTTTTTTGCAGAAGTTCGAGATTGTTCTAGCCCGGATTTCTCATCAACAAAGTTTTTCGCAGGTCGAGATACCGGGCATGAAGCTGTAATAATCTACTGCAAATGTTCGGTAACGAAGCAGCTGCGGATAAATCTGTTGGCCCGAAGGGTGAACTTTTTGATTTGAAACGAAAAACAATCTGTTAATTAAGGAAGTCGTTTTAAAACTATAAAATCAAACAATTGAGTTTCAAATCAAAAAGTCATAAGAAATTCGGGCTAGAGGCAAAAGGAGTACTTCATGTCATCTGAAATATTACGCGAAATTCGCATCAACCCGATTATTCCGGCAGAATCAGTTTTGATTGCAACGGCAAGGGGCAACAGACCTGTAGAGAAACTCAAGACCTCTTTTCTGGATCGCCGTGAGATTGTGGCAGAGTGTCAGTTTTGCCGGGGGAGCGAGCATCTCACCCCTGCAGCAATCCTGGAAATTCCAGATGGGGGGGATTGGCAGATACGGATAGTGCGGAATCTCTACCCTGTCTTTGGGGATGAGCATAGCTTGCCTGACATCAACCTGGGTATCCACCATGTTATTGACGGCTATGGGCAACATGAGGTGGTTATTGATCATGCCAACCATGGTATAGAGCTTTGTGAGATGGAGTTAGCGCATATTGCCACGCTTTTTGGCGTCTATCGAGACAGAATGAAACGACTCTATGACTCAAATGACTGCCATAAGTATGTGTTGATCTTTAAAAACTTTGGTCCGGCCTCAGGCGGCAGTATTGCCCACACTCATAGTCAGATAGTTGCCATGCCGGTCATTCCCTTCAACGTTGAAATGGAAATAACCAGCAGTCTGAAATATTTTCGGGAGCAGGGATCGTGTATCTTTTGTTCTCTGATGGATGAGTCATTGACCTATGAGACTACCGTTTATGATCGGCTGGCAGGACCACTCAATCGCAGGATAGAGGTCAGTAGATACATTGTCGAGAAAGGAGAGAGTTTTGTGGCCATTAAACCCTTTGCCAGCAGGTATCCCTGGGAAATTCATATCCTGCCGCTATCCCACAGCCACGATTATCGAACCATAACAGATATGGAGTGCCTTGATCTGGCCGGCGTGTTACGTCGGGTCATGTTGCGGTTGCGGGCGCTACTTGGCGATGTGCAGTACAACTATTTTCTCCATTCGGCCCCGGCTCTTCTGCAACATCAGGAGTGCCAATCGAGTTTTCATTGGCACCTCGAGATTTGTCCAAGAACATCTGTTCCGAATGGCTTTGAACTTGGCTCAGGACTGGCAATCAATACAATCAGCCCGGAAAACGCAGCTGAACAGATACGTTCCGTAGTTTTATGAAAAGACGCAGACTTTATCTGGTCAAGAAAAGAGATTTGTGGGCTACGTTCTAGATTTTACTTCAAATGATAATGGAGAAGTTATGGCACGTTTTCTAAAAAGCAGCGAAAAAACCGCTGGTTTGTCCCCCTGGTCTCCTGTTTTTGTCGGCAATCAGAAAATTGACAAATCGATCATTCGCATATTTGATTACGATCAAAGTTCGCTCGAAGAACTGGATGTCCAAAATCCTGAGGAAGTAGCACGATTTCTGGAGACTGAGACCGTCACCTGGATCAGTGTCTATGGACTACATGATGTGGAGATGATTACGGAGATAGGTGAGATTTTTGGCATACACCCTCTTATTCTTGGGGATATCGTCCACACAGGGCAACGTCCGAAAATGGAGGAAGATGATAATTACATTTATCTGGTTTTGAAAATGTTGCGGTTTGATCAGGAAGCAGAGATCATAAATTCTGACCAGCTTTCCATTATCCTCGGAGATAATTTTCTCATTTCCTTCCAGGAAAAGCCTATCGATATCTTCGCGCCGGTCAGGTTGCGGATAAGTAAAGGGAAGGGGCGAATCAGGGCGAACGGGCCAGATTACCTGGCCTATGCCCTCCTTGATACAATCATAGATAATTATATGATTGCCATTGAAAATATTGGGAGCAAGATTGAGGATATCGAAGATCTCATTCTGGACGATCCCAGTCAGGAACTTCTCAGCCGGATAACCAACTATAAACGGGAGGTGAACTATCTGCGAAAAGCAATACGACCTGCCCGTGAGTTGACAATACAGCTGGCCAAAAATGACTCTGAATTTATCAAGGATCAGACAACGCCGTTTTTGAAAGATCTTCAGGATATCGCCACCCAGGCGATGGAATCCCTTGATTCATATAGAGAAATGCTCTCCGACCATCTTAATATCTACAACACAACAGTGAGCAACAGGCTTAATGAAATAATGAAGGTGCTCACTATTTTCGCAGCCATCTTTATCCCACTGACCTTTATTGCTGGAATTTACGGGACAAACTTTGAATATCTGCCCGAACTGCACTTTAAATACAGTTATTTTATTTTTTGGGGGGTTATGTTGCTGGTTGCCGGAGTGATGCTGCGCTTTTTCAGACGAAAAGGCTGGCTATAGCGTCATTGAGTGTTTCGATTGTTTGGGGAGAAGAGGGGCCTTTCCTCTTTTCCATCTCGTTTTTTAATATTACTCATTCATTATTATAGTAGAAGATATGAAAAAATTCTTTCTTCAGACATTTTATGAGGCCGGCCATCGTTTTATCCCATTTCTTGACTGGATAGGTGAACTCAAAAAACCAGCTATCCTCAAGGCAGATATACTTGCAGGGATAACCGTGGCTCTGGTTCTTATTCCTCAGGCCATGGCCTACGCACAACTGGCAGGTTTACCTCCGCACTATGGATTGTATGCATCATTTTTAGTCCCAATTGTCGCCGCTATTTTTGGATCTTCCAGGCAGTTGCAGAACGGGCCGGTTGCGATAATTTCTCTGATGACGGCAGCCGCTCTGGCCCCATTGGGCTTGGGGGTTGAAGAAACCATCATGTACGCAGCCCTATTGGCATTAATGGCCGGTGGTATCCAATTGACTCTTGGTTTTTTGCGTCTTGGGGTTATGGTTGATTTCCTGTCGCATCCCGTGGTTATTGGTTTTACCAACGCTGCTGCACTGGTCATTGCCAGTATGCAATTTGGCAAACTCTTTGGTATTATTGTTTCTCCCGGCAATCATCTGCATGAAACGCTGTGGAAACTTGCCATAGCGATACCAAAGAACACCCATATGGCAACGATGTTTATGGGCCTTTTCTCACTTGTCTTATTAATTCTATTAAAACGTTTTACTCCCAAACTGCCCGGAATTCTTATTACCGTCGTTATCACAACAGTTGTTGCCTGGTTCACCGGTTATGAGGAAATAGGGGGAGCTGTGGTCGGTTATATACCCGCAGGATTGCCATCCTTTGTATGGCCCACATACAATCCAGAGCATGTCAAAGATCTTATGCTCCCGGCTGGAATGATTGCTTTTTTAAGTTTTGTAGAAGCATTTTCTATTGCCAAGGCGGTTGCCTCTAAAACTCGTCAACGTCTCTCAGCTGATCAAGAAATGGTGGGGAAGGGCCTTGCCAATCTGGTAGCAGGTGTGCTTCAGGGCTACCCGGTATCCGGTTCTTTTTCGCGTACAGCGGTCGCCTTTGATGCAGGTGCAAAAACTGGATTTACCGCAGTTGTCTCTGGAATCGTTGTTGGTATAACCTTGTTGTTTCTGACCCCTTTGATGTATCATCTGCCGATCGCAACACTTGCAGCTATCATCATAATTGCTGTGGTTGGATTATTTCAGATTGCTCCTCTGCTCCACTCCTATAAAGTAAATCCCCATGATACTGTGGTGGCCTTAGTGGTTTTTAACTCCACAATATACTTTGCTCCACACCTCGAAAAGGGCATATATATTGGGATCGCATTATCACTCGCGTTTTATATTTATCGGACAATGCGCCCACATTTTGCTGAAGTTGCCATGCATGAAGATGGCACGTATGGAGATGCAAGTTTATTTGGCATGCAAACCAGCGAGACCCTTGCCCTTTTTCGTTTTGACGGAGATTTATATTTTGTAAACGCCGGTTACCTGGAAAAACGATTGCTCAATGCCGTGGCAGATAAACCTCAGTTACTTGTCGCGATATTAGATATTGAGGCAGTTGAGCAGATCGACACAACCGGTGAAGAGATGCTGGCACATATGTCAGAGTGGTTTAAAGAGGCCGGTATTGAGTTTTATATAACACGCCCAAAATTCAAGGTGATCGACGTTCTTAAACGCACAGGCTTGTACGACAAAATCGGCCAGGAGCATATCTACAGTAAACGTCAGGACGCACTTGAAGCAATTCAACAAAAATACGGTGACCGTATCGATATAAGGCATTTGCAACACTACATCCCTGTTGAAAAAACGACATAGACGGGTTGCACAACAGAACTCAGGAAAGGAGTGGGTCTTTGACTCACACATTGAAAAAAAATCTTTGAAAAATTTGCGACTCTGCTAATACTGGACTTATACTCCGGCACTGGTTTTATTTTTCTCTACCTCATAATGGACACTAATCTGCCAGTCGAAGTATTCCAGGCCTGCATTGCGAAGTCGTTGTAACAGTTCACTCTTAAATGTTGTTTCCAGGGGAGTACCACGGCCTGGCCAGATTCTGAATTTTAAGCGCAGCAGATCCTCACTCTTTCCTGTGTCTTCTTCGATACTGGGTGGATAGATAAACAGCCCCGGAAAACGCTCAGTAAAGGAGCTCATAGACGCTTCAAGCAGGGTCTTTAATTCAGGGTGGGGTTTGCTGTCAGGCATGGGCACGTCGATGAGACACCTGACATACCCTCTTGGGTAATTGATAACGTTTGTAATACTTCTGTTAGGGATATAGACCTGAGCTTTCATACTGTTTTCAAGAAGGGTAAAGCGCATACCTATTGATCGGATTATACCGGTTTGTCCACCAATCTCGACCATATCGCCAATATCTATGAGGTTTGAAAAAACCAGTGTCAGCCCGGTAACTACATCCTGCACCAGTCCTTGAGAACCAAAACCAACCGCCAGTCCGATGACAGAGGCACTTGCCAGATATGCTGTGAGTGAGACACCGAGTGTCTGAAGGATGAAGCCTATCACCCAGAAATAAATGCTAAATACAATAAAACTGTTAGCAAGACTTGCAATTGATCTTGCTTTAGGGGACACCCGGCCCGTTTTATAGTTGATAATTTGGGTAGAGAGATTTCGGATTGCGAGGCTTGCCAGGTGGGCGACTGCCGCAAAAATCAAGATATAGATGATTTTTCCGAAAACACTTTCGATTCCAGGGGGCTGATAGATGGAAAAAGTCATTTTTAATGTATATATTTTTTAAAGTTAAAAAATCTCAGCATGTTCATCTCTTACTTCACGGCATTGGGGGAAGCGCTGCATATTCAAGCCCCCTCTTGATCAGGGCTGCTTTGCCTCGAACAGTCAAATCAGTTGTGAAATTAAACTGTTGGATAGGCTCTATAGGATAGGCCTTAAGACGATAGTGGGTTCCCCAGGGCTTTTCAGAGACAATGACACTAATTTTTTGTTTTATCTGCAAAAACGTGCTAGTCAACGCCACATCATATAGTACCTGTTGTACCATTGCAGCATCGTGACGGGGATGCAGATAAAAATTTGCGACACACTGTAAATTCGGACTACCATCGTTTGCATTGAAAATAAGCTGGTTCCATATTTTCAAATGGGGAATAACGACTACTGTATCATCAGGAGTGACAATCTCTGCACTTCGCATGTTGATAGCTTTCACTTGCCCGTATGCTCCGTCTATCTCAATCCAGTCGCCAGGTCGATAGGCCGCTTCATAGAGGGTTATCACTCCGGCAATTAAACTGCTGACATAATCTTTGAAAGCAAAACCCAAACCAAGACTCAACGCTCCCATCAGAACGAGGAGGTTTTCAACGGTAGGCTCTATTACCGAGGTGATAACCATCACCAGTGCGACAATTATAACAAACAGCCTCAGTACCGGTATTGAGGATTGAATGTAGAAACGGGAACGGCCGGATAACTTTTTAGCAAGGGAAGAGAGTGAGCGATTGCTCACAGTGATTAACAACAGGGCACCGAATAAAATCAACCCGACTTTAAGGAAATTAATATCATTCAAGGTTTTCAATATTGCAGTGGTCTCATTCAAAGCGTTCATCCATGTCTCCATAAACGTGTAACATCAAATATTTGTAACATGTCGGCAGGCTAATAAAATGCTAGCCTGGATTTCTAACCAACAAAGTTTTACGCAGGTCGAGACACCGGGCATGAAGCTGTAATAATCTACCGGAGTCTTCGCTACCTGCAAATGCTCGGTAACGAAGCACCTGCGGATAAATCTGTTGGCCCGAAGGGTGAACATTTTGATTTGAAACGAAAAACACCCCGTTAACTAAGAAAGTCATTTTCAAACTATAAAAACAAACAATTAAGTTTCAAATCAAAAAGTCATTAGAAATTCGGGCTAGAGATGCAAGACATAATTATTATCCATCAAAATTGATCAACCAGATAGTTATTGGTCGCAAGGAATTGACGCACAGCCGGATACCCCCGCGCTGTAACCTGCCAGACAGTGTCTTCCTGGTTCACGAGTTCATCCTCTTCCAGCCGATATATAGTTTCCAAAACCTGGTTTGGAGGCATGGGTAACAATTGTTTAAGTACATCAAAAGTCAGGCCATTATGGAGGAGCAGGGTTTGCAATACAAAAGCCTCATCACACCCCGCAGCGATCGGAAGCGAAGGAAGCTTGAGCTGGTTCCAGGGAAGTATCCAAATTGTTTGATAGGGATGAGTAATATCTTTATTATCTTCCGCTTTTGAGTTGCTTTCTTCGGGGGCAGCTTGCATGCTGGCACGCCAAACAGCCAGGGCCACTCCTGGAATTCCACGACTGTGAGCTGCAATAATCTGTAGAAAATTGCTGTTTTCTTCATCGGGTACTTCTGAGTCATTTGAGGGGAGTACGTAGTGGCCATTGTCAGATTGGCGAAAAAAAAGCTTGCTGGTCCTAGTGGGAAGGACCAAATCTTGAAAGTATCTCGTAAGTCTTGGTTGATCTAAGGCCTGCAGGGACAGAGTGGTGGGGGTCCGCCCTCGCCAAAGGTGAGACAGGTAGGCCCAGGCCCAACTGTCACAAGCAATAATACCCCGTCCGATCTTCCCAGAACAAACGTGATCCAGAAAAACACGAAGCAGTTTCAAGCCCTCTGCATGACGGAGGTAAACTTTCTCCAAGGCTGGAAATACCCAGGGACTGCCATCACCTCTAAGCTCGTTAATCCAGCTCTCGTCACCTGCCAATATCTGTTCTGGCGATGGTCTTTCCAGTGTGCGCCAGGATTGTAACTTCGCCCACGCCATAAGCGTCTTGGCATTACCACTGTGGGGCGGCCCAACTGTAATGATAACCGGGAAATCCGGATTTTCCTGTTTCACCCAATCGTCAATTGCTCTATTCAAGACATTCGCAGATTTTTCCCAGTCAGGCGTGGGCGCAATACGTTCCAACTGACATTGAGGCAATGACAACAGCTTATCATTTGCCCAGAGAGGAGAGTCCTGCTCAGGTGTACCGCGTCGAAAGAGACGCCGCAAGGACGCCAACCGTTCTCGTGCACTGTGAGTAATCGGTGCAGATGGTAGTTGATAGCCGGCAATAGGGACATATTCCAGGGAAGGTTTATTATCTACTTCGGGTTCAGAATTTGATGTCATCATCGGCTCCACAAAAAACGTTTGAGAATAGCTCTTTTCTAGTGAAAAAAATCCGCTTATCATGCCGGCCTTAAATCAGAGGCAAACGTGGTATGATCACAACTTACTTAGTAAGTATTACTTTGTGGGGTGTGAGTTGAATGGTCTCAAAAGGCATGTCAACACCTTCAATTGTCAAAGATTTATACATCTTTTCTCGCAACTCAAAACGTTTTTTCACGTTGTCTCGCTCTTCTTCAAGCCAGACGCGCAATTCAACTTCGACGTTATAGTCACCGAGCACAGTAACCACCACACTTGGTGCTGGTTCTTGCATGTAATCAGGATCTTTCAGAACCAGGGCGAGCAGTAACTCTCGCACTTTATCGATATCCTCCAAAACTCCCACCGTAACCCCTACATCCAGTCGAAGGTGAGGGAAATTTGTGTAAGATGTGACAGTTTTGTTCATAATTTCAGCATTAGGTACAGCCAGCATCCTACCGTCGTTGGTTACGATGCGCGTAGTCCTCAGAGTGATCCGATCCACTCGGCCATAATTTCCATCGATTTCTACCAAATCATCAATCGTGAAAGGACGGTCCATAAAGACCAAAATACCCGAAATAATATTGGAGAGTGTATCGCGCAACGCAAAACCGATTGTGAGGCCGGCAACTCCGAGTGACCCCAATAATGCTGTTGTTTTAATGCCAGCTGAACTGAGTGCCGCAATAATGGCCACGCTTAAAATACTGTACTTTATCAACGTTTCAGTAAATGCTATGCTGGTTTTGTCTAGATGATTTTCGAGGTTGGGTAATACCAATCTACGAAACACCCGCCAAACAATATAAAAAGCTGTGAGAACAATCCCAAAAAGAATACCCTTAATCATAAGTTCTCCAAACATCGCACCTAAGCGCTCGATATCGAAGTACTCTTTAATGCGGGACAACAAACTTTCAAAAAGTTTCAGCAACATTTTGTTGTATCCATTGTGGCTACGCAATCATTGCCATACCTGGCGACACGACTTGCCGCAGCAGTCTATAGGGAGTTGGTTGTTTGCCTCCATGAAGCAGGAATCTGCCGAACCATTTTAAGACGGCCAGGGGAGGGGAAAATGCAATAAAACGCTTTCATATCTAACTACTCGTTATGTTCTGTTGTGCTGAGTGTATAAGAAACGACAACGTTTTTATCATCGAATCTGATGACCAGATCCTTTGCCTTTTTAGCAATGAATAGTCCGTAAGAATAGTCGCCGTAGGTCCATGTACGTTGACCGTCTTCAAGTCCTGTCCTCCAAGGTGACCCGAACATTGATCGTATTTCTTTTTGAGTCGTCTTACCTATTTCAATAGTTGGAACGTCTGCAACAGGAAAATCTTTACCCACTTTTGCACAGCCTGGCATTAATAAGAATAAGGCTAAGAGCATCATGAAAAGTGTTCTAGAAAAAATAGAAGTGGAAAAAATTGAGATAATAAAATTCATTGTATTCCTCTTGTTTGTAGCGCTGAGTTCAGCTACGTTATTTTGAGGGTTCATCAGAAATTTCTGGTCGTTGTTGGTAAGAAAACAACTTCGGAGAGACAGTTTTCTGAATTTTTCCGAGTCTATATTACTTGTGAATAAAGCATAACATATGTCAATTCATTAGCGCTTGTATAAATATATGCTACTGTGGTGTACTATTGATAGCCCATGTTTGTATATTGATACAATTTTATCTTTTAAATCAATGTGTTGTCAACTTGGTTGTTCAGTCATGTACGCATCTAATACCAAGATATTTAGACCTTAGATATGTTTGCAATAACGCCTTGCTCACCGGCGAGTAAGTAGGCGTTATTTTGTCGCATTTTATTTTAGCAAAAACCGTGACAACTGTATCGAGTCAGAGTTAAAAAAAGTGTTAGGCTTTCAGCTTTAAAAAATCGCCATCAATGATTAACAATTTAACACCATTTTCAGTCACCGAACGATGAGAACTTAAATCGTCAGAAACAATATACGACATACCCTGACGTAAAATTGATTTTGTTCCATTTTTAAGTTCGTTTATCACTTCACCATGTAGGCAATACACTATGTGCCCTTTTTCGCACCAGTGATCAGCTTTATAATTTTTTGAATATTCTACACACCTAACTCGTAAGCCATCAAATTGCATTGTTTGCCAATATGCAGTCCCCGTTTCTCCTTTATGCTCAGTTCGTGGAACACTTTTCCAGTCTATTGTTTGAAAAGGAATGCTTGGATTTTCCATTATATCTCCAATTGAGATGATGCCTATCAAGTAATTGTCTGGTTTTGCAGCTAGCTCCAAACCTTCCACACATCTGACAAGCTAAACGTGCATATGAGCGGCCAGAAGAGGTCGTGTATTTCAGCGGGTGTGAAGCCGCCCCGGAAGTTAGGCCATCCACCGGGTCGCGAGTCCTTGGGAGGGGGGCTTTTAATGGGGGACCCCTTTCTTCTTTCTAAAAAAAAAAAAATACGCACGAAACCGGAATTACACCCATTATTCTGGTGTTAACTCAACAAGCATAGGATCAAATTGTATGCCCGCCTCGATAAAACACTTTTTCACGAAGGGTTTATAGCCTTGCGCACGAATAACGAGCTCGAATTCACCAGCGGGTAATCCAAAGATAACAAAATTTCCTTTATAGTAGCAATCAGCACGTGAAATAACATAGTCCAATATATTAACATCTTCACCTTCAAGCAGATGGAGTTTTCGATGAATCCCGGTGCCTTTTAATGTAATTGATTGTATCGTGAAGTTTTCCTGATATGGCATCCCGGCTGCCCAGCCCTTCGATTGCGAATCGGATATTAGAGTCCCAGAAATTATATTGTCAGGGGTCAACACATATTTCAGCTCACTTGTTTCATTGGTCTCAATCGTCACAGGCACGTAGCTTTTGCCGATGGCAGTTAAAGCGCCAAAGGTTGCTGAATAGTCCCCAGCAGGGAAAGGGCCAAGTATTCTGCCATTATCATTGGCACCTAGTCTGATTTCCATTACCGCATTTTTTTTGCCAATGGGTTGTAGTATAAGTGTAGGCTCAGGCCTTTCGCCCTTGAAAGGGTGGTTATATGAAAAGTGGATCTTGAGGTATCCTCCGGTTTTTTCGTCAAAGGTGTTGATAATCGTATTGTACTGTTCCAATACCTCTTGGCTGTAGATGATGCTGGTGTGGTCCTCATTAAAGGCATAATTCATTTTCGCCTCTGACTGAGCTCTGCGGTCCAAAAGGCTGGAAAAAGCAATAGTGCTGTCGTTATTCGATCGAAATGGGTTGCGGCTTCCCCGGTGGCCGTAAAACATGTAAAAGCTGACGGTCTCCGGCATTTTTGTTTTATATAGCGATTGGATAAACTCGCTTTTCGGCTGCATATCGATCCAGCACGGTATGACTGCGGGAGATTGCTTGACACCGTACTCGGCCATCGCATCGCCCCCCCACGGGGTGGCCAGTGAAATAAAAAGTTTTATTTGGGGAAAGTTGGCGCCGTAATCCATAATAAAGGACCGAGCGACCAGACCCCCCATACTGTGCGCCGTAATATATAGCTGATCGAAATGATACCTGGCTTGAAGGTTTTGCAGCTTCCAGAGCAACAGATGAGACATACCTTGAATGCGGGCCCCGCTTGGATAATAAAAAAACCAAGGCTGAAAACGTGTTCTGTCGATGTTATCGACGAAATACTTCCATCCTTTAGGCGTGCCTGTCGCACCGTGTATAAAGAGTATCGGTATTTTTTGAGGATCATATTCCTCAATAAAATAGATATTGCCCCCAAACTCCTTATAAAATGAAAGACCTTCCCAATAGCCTTTGATTCCATGTTCCTCTGAAAACAGCTCATCATCCAAGTCAATTATTGCACCCGCTAACCGACTGTAAAGCTTATGCGGTTTAACCGATGAGATTTCAAATCCGGAGGGCACATCAATACTTTGCGATTTTTCCGGAATAGAAATATTGATATCCCCCAAAACTCCACCAGCCGGTGCAGTAACCATTTTCGGGTCACCATATTGGCCAGCCGGCTCGCCGGCGTCATAAATCAAGTTGCTGTTTTTATCCCAATATGCAAATACGTAATAATTTCCTTTGGCAACCATGAGCTCATACTCACCAAAATCATGCAGAACGGTATAATGGACCACCTCTCTTTTGCCCTGATTCCTGGCGTAGGCAGCCACAACAATGGGCCCTTTGCCTGGAAAGGCGGTAGAAATCTGCCCGACCAGGACGGTAGAGGCCAAATACTCGCGGCCTTCTTTTTGAACTTTTGCTAAAAAGCAACCCGTTGCAGAAAAACAAATGATCAAAAGAGTGACAGTCATCCTATTGAAAACTCTAGGCAGACCTCTTTTTAAGCCGTCCATTACGGATTTTAGTGCGTTCATGCTTCTCTCCTGTTTGTTTGGTATTCAACAATTTCAGAAGTTTGCTGCATTGCATTGTTAAAAAAAACGACGCATGGGAATGTACGCCCGGCATGGCCGTAATCTAATGGGGTGTAAGGCCCTTGTATATGAGTCCTGTTTCTATATAATTACAGAAACATAAATACTAGCCCAAGGCAAGGGCGTCCTCGCGAGGGGTGGTCTGAAGGAAGCCCGAGTGCAGATAAGCGAGGTGCGAGACTTCGAAACTATGGGCCGACGGACAGAAATAATTAAGGCAGTCATTTTAAAATTATAAAAACAAACAATTGAGTTTCAAATCAAAAACTCATTCGAATCTGGTCATGTCTTTTCAATTGTAAAAAATGTTTATGCAGACGACGATGAACATGAAAAGCATAAGGATCGAAATGCTAGAAAAGAAAGACATGACAATTCCGAAAAGGACCACAATGAAAGCGACAGCATGTGGGGTGACCTCCATGAGGTGTTTGCTCAATTAATGTTGGTTTTTATTTGTTTTCATATCATTGGCGTTGTTGTTTCGAGTAAAATGCATAATGAAAACCTTATAAAATCTCAGTAGTATCCGGTTAGAAACTTGCATATAAAAAGAATATAATTTTGACTACTTGGAGCATTATCATCTTGACAATGAATTAAAAAAATCGCTGCGCGACTCCCTTAAAAGAAAATTCTTTTAAGG
>JBLHNA010000013.1:0-122552 GCA_047619065.1 Desulforhopalus sp. | reverse complement strand
CATAGCAAAGAGGATCCACCCGTTCCCATTCCGAACACGGAAGTTAAGCTCTTTTGCGCCGATGGTA
Source organism: Desulforhopalus sp. (assembly GCA_047619065.1). Lineage (GTDB taxonomy): Bacteria > Desulfobacterota > Desulfobulbia > Desulfobulbales > Desulfocapsaceae > Desulforhopalus_A. The sequence goes on along the minus strand of JBLHNA010000013.1, from coordinate 122,485 downwards.
CTGCATGGGCGACTGTGTGGGAGAGTAGGTCATCGCCGTATTTTTACACCAATCCCCAATCAACAGAAATGTTGGTTGGGGATTTTTTGTTTTAAAGATGTCACAGCAATAAGGATCCACCCGTTCCCATTCCGAAAACAGAAGTTAACTCTTTCGGAGTCTCACTTCGTTCGCTTTGACGGAGGTCTCCCTTTGGTCGCTTACCTAGCCGCCGATGGTACTGCATGGGCGACTGTGTGGGAGAGTAGGTCATCGCCGTATTTTTACACCATCCCCAATTAGCATTTATGCTGATTGGGGATTTTTTGTTTTAAAGATGTCACAGCAATAAGGATCCACCCGTTCCCATTCCGAACACGGAAGTTAACTCTTTCGGAGTCTCACTTCGTTCGCTTTGACGGAGGTCTCCCTTTGGTCGCTTACCTAGCTGCCGATGGTACTGCATGGGCAACTGTGTGGGAGAGTAGGTCATCGCCGTATTTTTTTTAAAAGCCCCAATCAAGATTTATCTTGGTTGGGGCTTTTTGCGTTTGATTCAGATGTTCTCCACACGGTGGAGTAATGTCACGGTTTCAACTTACCCCACTCTGCTTCAGCGCTGCCACAATATCAAACATACTCATCCCTTCCTGGGGCCAGCGCTTCTGATGGACCTGCGCAAGATAGATATCAGCAAGCTCGTCACCGAGCCATTGCCGTGCTCTCTTTGGGTCATGATCCTGTAGCTGAGATTTCCCATAGTCGACACTGCGATCAATCTCCAGGAGCACCTGGTACAGACTATATTCTGCATACAGTAGAGGTAGACTGTTCGCCTCCCGGCATTCGTTTATCCGGGTAGGAATGGCTATGCCCGTAGGATCAAGGTCTCCGAAATAGGCGACACCCTTTGAGTGCAGTTGATTTTCGATATCGAGTAATCCGTCGTTTGCTCGAGCGGCAGCATTTGCCATAACCTTAAACCCCTGGCCGTAAATTACCGCCGCATAGCGTCTCACCACCGAATTGGCGCGACAACAGCTCCAGTAGGTGTTGGCGTTTTCCACGACCAACAACGGCTTCCCGGCAATTTCAACACTATCCATGGATAAGGCATGAAACGGTAGCGGTTCCGGGCAGTAGAAACAGTCCAGGTCCGTTAGTGTAATTAGACCGTTGAACAACCCGTTACGGGTATTGTTGTCAAGCGCCTTCTCATCAGCGAAGATCCTCAGGGCCCGCTCCCTGTGGGGAATTAAAACAGCATCCGCTGGACGATTTAGGAGATAGGCGTTGACCTTTGCGGCACTTTCAAGCTCAGCGATGCTTTTTAATTTATGGGCAAAAGCAGCCATACGCTTTGGTTCCCAGGCGGTTTGGTTTTGCATGGAAGAGATCACCGCCTTGCGTTTTGCTCGAGCCTCTTCTTCCTCTTTACGGACGGCTGTCACATAATCGGGCAATTGACTCTGCCGATCCCAGCATTTTTTCGACTTTGGTAATACCAACAGCTCTTCGCTTTCCAGATCCTTTAAAACAGCCAACAACCGTTTTTGCATCTCAAAATAGCTGATGGATCCAGCTGTCTGCTGACGAACTTTCCCTACGATTACATCGAGATTCACCCGTTTACCTTTAACAGCAGCAATGCACCGGATTACTGTCTCACGCAGTACTTTGTTCATGCTCTTTCTCCACATTAAGTTCGGTCACTTCCAGACAGTTATAGATTGTTCCGTCTATCTCCAGTTGTTTATCTGCTTTACAGATTGCTACCCTCAACTCAAAAAGATCGAGAGACTCACGGTCATTGATACCGGTGAGATAAACACACTGCAGCCCCATGCCGCTGGCAACCTTGAGCTGGGTATCAAGAAAATCGGGACGATTGCATACTCCTAACGGGTTGTCGAGTACCAGAAAAGCCGGAATCCTGCCATCTGATGAACCACGTCGTTTTTTACGCATGGAGATAAGGAGCGCATAAAGCAGAACGGCGATGGTCAGTGCTTCACCGCCGGAACCGAGATCCTTACCAACAGGCTCGTACTTGCTGCCGCTATCATCACACTTTAACAGTCGGATTCCAAAAGTCGGCTTGCCGGACGACGCCCCCAGAAGCTGATAAAGCAGTTCGGCCCCCAAGCGGTTACCCACCCGCGGGTTAACCTCAGGCAAACGATCCTGTTGCATCAGTTCGTAGAGCCAGTTCTCCACCGACTGACGGAAGGCATCATGGTACTTGGTAAAATCAAGACGCAACCCAGCCCTCAAAATCGGTTTTCCACCGTATATAAACACTCCTTCAGGGAGCACCTCTTTTGCGGCAGCCTGGAGTTTCTGATGATATTCCCGGCTATGCTGGAGCAACATATCCACCAGGCTATCCATGAACCGCTGAGTCATCTCCAGATCGGTCTCAAAATTGCGGGCAATATCCTCACAGCGCACAATCAGCTCTCCGGCCTGATACCCGAGGGAGTCGGCATCGTGACTCCTCAGCACATCTACCATTGCTGGTAAATCGTTGCGATAGACCTCCCCCTGTATCTCCCCCTGAAACCGGTCAAAGGCCCTGCTCATCCTGGACCGTGCCTTGTCCATCGCCTTTCTGTCCTTTTTTTCAGAGGTGGTCATTTGCTGGAGGTCCTTGCGTAATTGTGCGATGGTTGACATCCGTACCACCTCTTCACCGGCTGTAAGCAGTTCCGGCCACTCATGCCGAGGAGAGGCATCATCCCAGACCGGTTCAAAGTGCTGGTTTTCGGCCAAACAAAGTTTAATCTCCTGGTGCCAGACCTGGAGGCTTTTCAATTTTCTTTCAAGCTGTTTACAACGCTCGACTAACCGGTCTCGCGTCCCGGTTACTTCCCGTTCTTCCCCAAGTAATCGGTGCAAAAAAGCATTTGAATCCTGTTCAAGTAGCGTTTCTTCGGTCACATTCGGTATCACTCCAAGGGCTTGCTTTCTGGACAATTGTGCCGTTATCTTTTCAAGATCCTTTCTTCCAAACCTTATTTCGCTTTCCAGCCGAATGGAGGACTCTGTGAGTGTACTCTTTTCAGCACCAAGTAGTTGTTGCCGTTCTTCTCTTAAAGGCTGGCTGCGTCCAGCCCAGTCAGCGGCAACATCCTCATCATAGGAATTCTCACGTCGAAAAGTGTGAAAGCGCAAATCCAGACTCGCAATTTTCCCTTGTAATACCTCCAGCTCCTTGCCCAGACTGTCTACACCCAATTCAGTGGATAGACGGCGCAGATCATCCCTGGCAGACTCATGCAAACGGCGCAAGGTTTGTAAATCCATGGACAACGCCTCTTCCAGTTCCTCTGGTGTTAGCATTACCTCCGAAGGTTTCAACAGCTCCTCGGCCTTGTCATCTAGGAATCTAAGCTTGGTTTTCCGATCACGGATATCCCCCTCGAGCTTATAGTGTGCGTGTTTCATCACCTCGAGGTCTTTTGTATAGCCGCGAATGCATTTCTCCATGGCTTCACTCTCAGCTCTGCTGTTTCCTTCCTCCTTCTGCCATTGGTTAAGTTCAGCATAGTCCGTAAGCCACGATTTCACCTGATTCAGCAATGCATTGAGCCGCGCGGCTTCATCCCCAAGGTTCCTGTAGGAATTTTCCTGTTCGCTTTTGCTCTCACGCAATTTCTTGCCTTCAGCTTCAGCTTGAACAATCGCCTCAACCAGCCGTTTTTTATCGTTTTTAAGAGATTCTACCCGTTCACTCAATGTCGTCACAGCGGGACGGTCCGGGTATTTCTCCTGGTAGCTGTGCAGAGCGCGGCTTGATTTCTCCATTTCCCGCAGCAAGACAGTGGTTTCCTCAATTTTTTGACTCAGAACCGCAAGCTTTTCCAGATGTCTGGCTCTGACCTTTTCCACATGTTTTTTGGAATAGACCTCAGGAGAGGGAGGACTGATAACCACATGCTCAACAGGAACAACATCTTCGGCGGAACATGGTGTGGAGATAATTACGGGACGGTACATCCAGGAAGGTGCTGGTATCTCCCTCACCTTTTCGATTACCGTTTCTGTGGCCGCCATAATGCCCGTAAACCTGGCGGGATCGCCTTCGATAAACTGAGCGATAACCTCAGGCTTGTCATAGAGTGAGGCCAGGTATTCTGGATAGGATTTAAGATCACCTGCTTCTATTCCTGCCTGATGGTAGTGGCTAATCAACTTCTGGGTCTGGTCATCTGCTGCAAGTGTCCTGGTGCTATCCAGGTCTTTTAGAATATGCTCCAGCTCCAGCTTGCTGCGTGTTTCGTCCTCCAGCCTGTTACGGGCGCGAGAGATAGCATCATCAAGACGCGAAACCAACTCAGCCGATGTCACGTCGACAGTGCTCGTTCCGGCAACGCGGATAATTTGCGAATCAGCGCACAACAGTATGCGCTCCGCGGCCTCGCTCTCCATCCGTCCACGTGCCTGGGCAAACTCCGCTTCAATACGCGCATCTCTCCCCTGAAGTTCTACCAGGCGGCTGTTTTCCGTTGCTGCGGCTTCATCTATAAGCTGTAACTTTTCTTTTAACCGGGTGATACGAATCGTAATGGCCTCAGTCTCCGTCCTGAGTCTGGTTTGGGCCTCCACCGGATCTTCTCCTGGCTCCATAACCAGGCCGCCACGTCTTGCTATAGCTTCTTTAATACGATCGTTTAGTTGTGTACGTTTCTTCTGCAGAGTTTTCAGGAGTGAATTTTCATCCTTTTGCTTCTGCTCCAAGCTTTGGCTAAGAGCCTCGTTCTCATTTTGGAGTTTTCTCAAATCAGAGATGGCTTGTTCCAGCAGGTTTCGATCAGCATCAAGACGAAAGTGATAGCGAGCAGCCAGCCCTTCCACTTTACGTCTCATGGGGGTAATCTCCTGCCCGGCCAGACTCAGGGCCTCTTGCTTGCTTTCAGCTTCAACTCTCCTGGAGCGTATATCCGCCATGAAATCTGCCGCTTTAATGGCCAGATCTTCAAGGTTAATCTCTTTGACCTTCCCTTTATTCTGCTCCAGTTTGTCTGTTTTATCAGTCAGTTCTCGTTGTAGCTGAAACTGTTTTACCGCAAGGATATTGCTGACCACAATTTCCAGATCATTGTCTGTCTGGACATGTTCTTTTTTTGCCTTTTCCAGATCCGGCATAAGAGCACTTACCGACTTCTCCGCCGCCCGGTCTGTTTCCCGCAGCAGATGGGTGGCCTCTCCCAATTGCAGCCGCCAGCCGTCTATGGCTTTACCTGTGTTGCGCCACTCCGAGGCGATAGCATCGAACTCCGTGATCTGTTGTTTGAGACTGCGAACTGCCTTGAGCTGCCCCAGTTTACGGGGCCGTTCCTGCATTTTACGAAGGTCCTGATCTATGCGCTCACGGAGTGTTGTAGCTGCCTCAAGATCAGTAACACAGCCAAGGAAAAAACTTAAAAAGTCCAATTCAGACGCAAACTTAAAGGCATCCTTTATGCCTCCTTCGGTACGGGCAAAATCCACTTGTCGGTCAATGAGCCAGGGATCAAGACCAAGTTGCTCCAGTTTATCCGCCCACTCCTTCTGGCTTGTGGTCTGCTGAATACGGGGAAGCATAAAATCCCGCACAACCCGGTACGGTTGTTCTCCTGTGAGTAACTCGTCCCATTTCGTGCGAATCTCATCGAAAAAATCAGCAGACTCGGCAATAAAGAAGTGACGCTCGACTTTATCCGGCATACTGCGATGGCGATACAGCAACTGGCCCAGAACTAAATGGTCAACAGGGTTGGCCTCAAAGAGGGTCGATTGTCGATTAATAACCAGATCAATGAGCACTAAGGCCGGACGGCCAGCAATCAGGTATTGTTCAAGGGATTTATCACCACCGGATTGCAGATTCTGTACGAACCGCTGACGGCCGGGGCAGAAAACAGAGAGAATAAAAGAAAGCAGGGTCGTTTTGCAGGTGCCATTTGCCGCAAACAGAACACCGTGGTCTGCCTGCCCGCCTTGCCGAAACACCGGTATAAAACCGTTACGAAGCAGGTTATCACCGGCAATAATATCACTGACAAAAATTCTATTGATCCGATACATCTTTGTCCTCTTTTACAGGGGCTTCCTGTGTGATTGATTCTTCTAGCTGAGAACGTAAAACAATGTCCCGAAAAGCGTGAAAGGAGTAGACAATACCTTCTCGCATAGCGGTCTGATACGCAGGTGTAGGTCGGTATTCGGTTTCACCGGGAGTTTCTTTGAATGGTAAGAGGTAACCGGTCTCAACCATATGCTCGATTACCCGGGAAACCAGTCCCACCCAACTATTGCCAGCCCCGGCCCGGAGGCGATCCGGGTTGTCTTCGGGCATCTGTCTCAATCGCTCGGCAACGGTTTGCATCTGCGGGTGGAGGCTACTCCGGTCATCGTCTATAACCGATTCGGCCTGGGTAAAACGGCGCATTATTTCTATCACATCGGTGATGACAATAGCCCCAAGATCCTCAACTGGAGCATCCAGATCCGACTCGGTGGGAAAAAAAGCTGTAGCAATAGCGCAATGTACCGGCAGGATTTCTGCTGCCTTAAGGTCGCTACGGGCAAGCAGTCTGCCATAGTCCGTAAGGGTTGCCGCAAAAAAACTCTCGGCTCGCTGGGCAGAGAGACGGAGTCCACCATCTTCTAAAACCAGAAGACGTAATTCCATGGCCTTTAGCCCCGCCTCCACCTGTTTACGAAAAATGTCCTGGGCTTGAAACCGTTGGATCAGCTCGGCAACCTCACTGCTATACTGCACCAGGGATCGCTGGCTACCACTACTGTAGATGAGGCTAAAATAAATGAGCCGATTAACGGCGTAGAGAGTTTCTGCTGTTGTTTCCATATGGAATAGGGAAATCCTTTGATTATTTTTGGATAACTCGATTTTGTCAGGAGCTCATCGGGCTATATTTTATAAGTAATTCGTGTCCGTGATATAATCGTCCGCCACCTAAATCCACCAAAATTCTGCTATCCGGGTCAGGCAGGCTGATGCTGAGACGATTTTTTCTGGCAAGACGCGGGTCAACAAGGTTCTGGAAGATACACATGGCCAAAGCCACCGCAAAGAGATCACCTTTTGTCGACCTGGCTGCTTTTTCGAGCAGAGTGCTTACAAGCACTTCTTTTTCCCTTACAACCTCGCCTTGCAGCATTTCAAACGCCTCAACCATTAGCCGGTCACCCAAATCAGGTTCAAAACGAATGATAGGTTCTCCATCCACTTCAATCATCGCCTGACTGTGATCGCCGCTCATATTCTGCCTTTCCAAGGCACGGTCGCAGGCCTCAATCACGGCAGCTGGATCAAATAAAGTTCTTCTGGCTGGAGGATCGATACGAGCGATGAATTCGGTCCCAATTAATGCGGCATGTTCTTCATCAAGCTTGAAAATCCTCTCCAACACCTCATCCATACCAGGAAAGGCTCCTGATCCTCGCCGCCTGAACAGTTTGTGACTGTTGCTCTGGTAGTCCTCCGGTAAATCCTGTAATTCTCCGGCAAGTTTCATGAGATGGTGATTCAGGGTTTCAAGTTTTTCTGCGAGCCGGTGGAGTTTGAAACCGGACCGCCCGGTTTGAGTACCAAGCATATTCTCAATGACGAGGTTGTGCAGTCGACTGCCCTCTTTTTGAATATCCATGGCCTGATTTACACCCTCATCCGCCAGCCCTTTAACCCGGTCATACGCCACGGCCTTGATATTGCGCCGGATAAGACGTCGGATAGTTCTAACCTCATGGGCCTTTCTTACACACTGTTTACGGTTGCCCTCGGCAACATTGATCGCATCGTCAAGATTGCCTCGGTCAAGGAGGAGTTTTATTCTCAGGTTACCTATAGCCGTAGCGTCTAGTGCACTGCTTTCATGCAGACCAAAATAGGCTGCATACCCTTCATCCGTCAGTGAGAATAGCGCCTCCTTCCCTTCACCAGTGAACACGGTTTTAATAAGCCAGAAACGCCGGCTTTTGAAACTCTCCGAAGTTCCCTCAAAATAGGTATAGGAAAATGGCAGGTAGCGGTTGTTGCGATTTACCAAATGGTCGAAGACTTTATGGACGACATCTTCAAGTATTTCGTCAGAAAACGCCATTTTGCATGCTTCGACTTGCTTTCTTATGAGATGGAGAATCCTGCTTACGACTTCGGACCTGGTGGCACCAACCTGATATTCGGTCAACTCCGAGATAACATCCAAAACGGCAAAGGCGGTCCACATGAGGTCGACACTCTCCCACACCTTGCTTTCTGCAGCATCGCCCTGACCGAAGCGCCGGGCTTCCAGCTCATAGATGGGTCGCATGACCAGGGCCGAAAACGTAGCCCTACTCACATCCGTTTCAAAACCAATTTGGTCAGCAACCTCTTCCCCTTGTATTTCTGAGGTTACAGTCGCATCATCGGTTTCATCCGGTAAGCGTTGTTGTACAAAATCTATAAGGCTGAGGCGAATTGGCATGGGCGTATGTTTAGCAGTCTTTGTGAAATAACTATGAATGATACGATACATCGAAGGTACAGAAGGGTCAATAACCAAGCAGATTCAGTGAAGTTGTCAATCCCGAAGGGTCGCAAATAATAAAAAAGTTGTAATCATGCAACATTTTGTTTTACAGCGATAAATTAAGCAGGATCGACTGATGTTAAACTCTGATTTCTTCGTTCCAGTACCATAACTTTATCAATAGATTTTTCCTATACTCTACATAGGAAATATAGAAAACACCTTCTTGACTCCAGTCCGACATATTGATAACTTGAAATTCTAAAAGCTGTGAATACTTAGGTTTTTTTCACAGAATCGGACAGCCACAGTGTCACAATCATGTGTCTTAATAAATACCCGTGCAGTATTGGGACAAGTCCCATGGGTACCAATTAAATTTTAAAGGATACTTCATGCTGGAAATTACAACCCAAGCAGGTGAAAAACTTATTGAATATATGCAGGTCAATAATATCTCCTCATCACTCCGGATTGCCTTGATGCAAGGCGGTTGTTCAGGCCCATCGCTGGGTTTGGCTCTGGATGAAGAAAAGCCAACAGATGAACTGTTTGCTCAACAAAACCTGACGTTCCTTGTTGAGAAGGATCTTTTAAAACAATGCGGCAGCATTACGGTTGATTATGCCAATGCGGGGAATCGCTCAGGTTTTAGCATCACTTCAGCAAATCCATTGCCAAACACAGGAGGCGGTTGCAGTTCTGGCTCCTGCGGCTCTGGAGGATGTGGTAGCTGATATCAGCTTCTCATAGGGCAAGAATAGTCCTGTCACAGTCAGCGACTGGGACAGGATAAGACAGCGCCACATAATTTGAGGGAAGACCATGGGTAAAGCACTGCGAATCAACTCAGCAAAACGTGAAACCTTTCTGGACAAAGTACGTCAGGAGTTACCCAAAGGCAGTAACCTGGACCTTTGTCTAACCTGTGGTGCCTGCGCGGCAGGATGTCCAGCAACTGGACTGCTGGATATGGATCCTCGAAAGTTCCTTCGCATGGCTGCCATGGGTATGGAGGATGAGTTGAACGCAAACAAGTGGGTCTGGTTGTGTTCCATGTGTATGCGCTGCACCTATGTCTGCCCGATGGAAATCGACATTGCCGGTTTGATCATGGAAGGCCGTAGGCTTTTATGGCCTCGGGAAGACCGTCCAATAGGTATCCTGAAATCTTGCGATATGGCTCTGAGAAATGAGAGTACCAGCGCTACAGGAACACCTCCTGATGATTTCCGTTTTGTCGTCGAAGATGTCTTAGAAGAAGTGCGCGAGACACAGCCTGGTTGGGAAAATCTTCAGGCTCCCATCGACAAGGAGACAGCCACATTTTTCCTTAGCCAGAATTCAAGGGAACCAGTTTCCCTCCCCGACGAAATGGTACCCCTTTGGAAAATCCTGCATTTGGCTGGTGCCGATTGGACCTATGGCAGCACCGCCTGGGCTGGAGAAAACTACTGTATGTTCCTGGCAGATGACTCCGGTTGGGAACAGATCACCAGGGCGACGGTTGCAAAAGCCGAGGAACTTAACTGTAAAGTATACCTGAACACCGAATGCGGTCATTCGACTTTTTCAGTAAACCAGGGAATCCGTCGCTTTAATATCCAAACCGACCTGGCTGTTAAAGTAGTTGTTCATTATTACGCCAAGTGGATACGTGAAGGCAGACTCCATCCAAGCAGTGACTGGAACAAGGAGCTAAAGATGCGCTTTACCGTTCAGGACCCCTGCAATCAGGTGCGCAAAGAATATGGTGACCTATATGCTGATGAACTGCGCTTTGTAGTCAAGGCCTGTATAGGGGAAGAGAATTTTATCGACATGACACCTAATAAATCGAATAACTACTGCTGTGGAGGTGGGGGTGGCTACCTGCAATCCGGCTTCAATGAAGAACGACACAGCTATGGAAAAATAAAATTCGATCAAATAATTGCCACAGGCGCCAAATACTGCATCACCCCCTGCCATAACTGCCATGCCCAGATACATGATCTCTCCCATCATTTCGATGGCGGTTTTTATGTGAGTAATCTTTGGACTTTTCTCGCACTTTCCCTCGGAGTTTTGGCCGAGAATGAAAGGGAGGACCTCTGCGACGAACTAAAGGATGTCTGGCTGCCCGGACAAACCGGTACGCCAAACCCGTTCGCTGACAGGTGATACTGTTGCCAAAAATGACACACCGCCTGATGATTGTTTCTGGTGTTTTTCAGGGCTAATAAACTTGGATCCCATACTGTTTGCTTAGGTAAGTGAATAACAGCTTTCCAGTGTATGGATAGCTCCCTTTTGGGTTAGTTGGCTTGAGTAGAGGTTAAATGTTTGAACAGAAAAAAACGAGGTTTGTAGAAGTGGACAATCTGATAGAAATTTATCTACGTGTTGGACCGGACTATTCCTGAGTCGGGCTAAAGTCAGGTGAGGTGTGTACTTCTTTTTTGCTTTTGGAATATTGATTACTGCAAGTTCTCGTTCAATGCAGTTTTTTAAGTCAATTATCTTTTGTTCAGGGTGGACTCCGGCCCAAAGTATTCGAGGTGTGCCGATCGGCGGGAAAGTGCCTCCCCCTTTTAAACAGAGTGAAAATTTCGGCTGACGAATTTCCCTAAGGATCTTCTGGATGTCTAAGAGTGTAATCTCATCCACTTCACCAATAAACTTGAGAGTTATATGAAGTTGGTTAATGGGAACCTGTCGCGCATTTGGAATTGACCTGCCCATTTCTTGCACTTCCTTGATGATGATCTTCGGAATGTCTATCGCGAGGAACAATCGAATCATTTTTTCTATCCTTGCTCTTTTAAATAGTAACAACTGGTCACGATAAGACTCTACGGAGTTATATTGGCCAAAAAGGTGGGCGGTTCGCGTCCTACCTTCACCACCTTCTTATGGTTTATAAAATAGAATGACGGTATTTAAAACAGTATAAGGTTTTGCGCTGGTTTGAAAGTGAGTGTCATATCAAACGATTACTGTTGCCTTGCGGTAGAGGCTGTCCACCAATCTCAACCCCTTTTTAAGGAAGTGTACAATCCAGGAGCAGCACTTGACAATAGACACCTGCTTGGCTATTTTAGATTACGCCTCAACTTGAAATAAAGAAACTGTTAATTCAAAAAGTAAAATAAGAAATGAAACGAGACCTGCAAGGCCATTACATTACTATTTCGACAGTTGGGGAAAAAGCTGAAGCTTTTATTCCAGCAGAGTTGCCGCCAATACCGCCTATTAAGTGGTCATCTGAACTCAGGGAAAAATTTGATCAGGCTCTCTTAGCTCTTGGGCGTCTAGACAGTGTATCGGTCTTGCTTCCGGAGACGTCACTCTTCCTTTATATGTATGTGCGCAAGGAAGCCGTGCTTTCTTCAATGATTGAGGGAACCCAGTCATCATTATCTGATTTGCTGCTGTTTGAATTTGAACATCAGCCGGGTGTGCCCCTGGATGATGTTCAGGAAGTAAGTAACTATGTGGCAGCCCTTAATCACGGGTTCAATCGGTTGAATTCAGGTTTTCCGCTTTCACTTCGGCTGCTGAAAGAGATCCATAGTGTGTTGCTGTCGAAGGGGCGAGGTAAAGAATGTGATCCCGGCGAGTTCCGCAGAAGCCAAAATTGGATAGGCGAAAGCCGCCCAGGTACAGCTGCATTTGTTCCACCACCTCCCGATCATGTTCAGGATTGTATGGGCAAACTTGAGCTATTTTTACATGACCAGCCAGAAAAGACCCCGGTACTGATCAAAGCGGCATTGGCACACGTCCAGTTTGAAACCATTCACCCCTTTCTTGATGGTAACGGGCGGTTGGGACGTTTGATTATTACCTTGTTGCTCTGCTCCGAGAAGGTTCTTAAGGAACCGATGCTCTATTTAAGCTTATACTTCAAGACGCATCGTCAGCGGTATTATGAGTTGCTGAATGAAGTTCGACGGACTGGTGATTGGGAAGCGTGGCTTGATTTCTTCGCCGATGCTGTAATTCATACGGCAACTCAAGCGGTGGAGACCGCTCAGCAGCTGATGAAGCTTTCGGCCGAAGACGGGCAACGCATTAACGGGTTAAAACGAATTTCCGGTTCTGCGCACCTCATTCATAAAGCGATGCTGGAACGTCCAATGGCTTCACCGAACTGGATACAGGAAAAGACGCAGTTGTCACCCTCCACCGTCAATGCTTGCTTGCGTGAACTGGAACGAATTGGCATCGTTAAAGAGGTTACAGGACAGAAGCGAAACCGTCTTTATTCCTACTTGGAATATATTCGGATTATGAATGAAGGCACTGAGTTGCCGACCTGATCGTGGCGTTGATGTGATGGCTACCAGCTCTTTGGTGATGAGTTGAATAATGTCATTGAACAGTTAAATGAGGGATTGGGCGCTTAATATGCAATATAAACACGGTGAAATAGTATTTTATCAGGCCGACGATGGTGGAAGTTCTTTCGAGGTAAGCCTTTATAAAGAATCTGTCTGGCTTTCTCTGAACCAGATGGTGGAGCTGTTTGGTCGCGATAAGTCAGTTGTTTCCAGACATTTGAATAACATTTTTAAATCTGGTGAGCTGAAGCGTGATGCAGTTGTTGCAAAAAATGCAACAACTGCCGCAGATGGAAAGACGTACCAGGTGGACTACTTTAATCTGGATGCTATTATTTCCGTTGGCTATAGGGTGAACTCCATTCGTGGTACCCAGTTTCGTATTTGGGCAACTTCAGTTCTTAAAGATCATCTGACAAAAGGGTATACCGTCAACGAAAGACGCTTGGCCGAAAAGGGCCTTGTGGAGATTGAACAGGCAGTGTCTCTTCTCTCTCGTACCCTGCAAACCCATGAACTCGTCACTGATGAAGGTAAGGCTGTCCTGGATGTTGTTACCCGTTATGCCAAGTCCTGGACGCTTCTTCTTCAATATGATGAGGACCAGCTTAAACTACCCAAAGAGAGCAATCCGGCCAAACAAGCCCTTGACTACGAGCAGGCTAAAAGGGCCATTGCAACATTGAAGGTTGAACTAGTTAAACGTGGTGAAGCAAGCGATCTTTTTGGCCAGGAGCGAGAGGGACACTTGCAAGGTATTTTGGGAAGTATCAATCAGACCTTTGATGGTGAAGATCTTTATCCGAGTGTGGAGGAAAAGGCTGCCCATTTGCTCTATTTTGTGATTAAGGACCATCCATTTTCTGATGGAAATAAAAGGATTGGGGCTTTTCTATTTCTCCTTTTCCTGGGCGAAAATAATTTGCTTGAACAATCTGGTATTAATGAGAACGGACTTGTTGCTTTGGCTTTGCTGATTGCAGAAAGTGATCCGAGGCAGAAAGATCTTATGATTCGTTTGATTTTGAATTTGTTAAAAAACTAGAGAAGCACTGACAATAGATATCCGTTCAGTTATTTTAGATTGCTGTTTAAGTTAAAATAAGAATGTTCCTTTGTTCTCCAAATTGGATGCGTTTGCGGTTTTGGTAGCCTATACGGCAAATACTATAGGATCGGATTCAAAAAAGAGCACAAAAAAGGCCAGTAAATTTAGGTTTTTAGCCTCCTGCTGTCGGGAATGAATCACTTTTATTTATAATGTTGCACAGCTCAAATTAACTTTATGCCGACTTCTAGTTATCTCTACCTACAAGATAACTTATCAAGGGTTGATAATTATTCCGATCTGCCTGTCTCAACGAATCTATATATTCCCTTCGCTCTTCACTTTGTCGATCTATATTTCCTGTTGCCCAAATTACTGGTTCAAGGCCAAGGCCTTTTTCCCTAAGACAGTTCGTAAATATACGAGAGTGTCGTCCATTGCCATTGGGAAAAGGATGTATTTTGACAAGTTGGTGATGAATTCTTGCTGAAAGCTCCAGCAATCCATAATGCTCAAATTCAATCCAGCACTTTATATCTTCAAACAAGTTGTGAAGATTCACCCGGATCTGATTAGGAGCACAACCAATATTTTTCTCTGTAGTACGAAAATCACCAGCCCAGCTCCAAACCCTGTTGAACATTTTTTCATGCAAAGCTCTTGCAAAATCAAGAGATAATATCTCTTCTGATGATAAGGTTGGCTGATTGGACAACCATACCAAACAATCTGCAACATTGGCATTTTCAAGAGCATTTAACTCATCACGGGTTTCAATATGGGTATAAATCAAGCCCTCGATCTCATCTGGATCTAACGGAGTAGCCCCTTCTGGTTCTGTAAAAATAGGCATAACAACTTTATCCCCACAGGGATTTTCCTCCCTCTCGCTTAATTTCATTTGCCAGAAATGTTATCTGTTCTTCCTGGGCTTCATTACTTATATGCTGTGACTCAAGATACATGTTTTGATGAGTGTTCTGGATTATTTCAGTCGCTTTTTTTCGGGCCTGATCATCTATCAATTGCTCCGGATCTTTCCTAGGGACAACACAGTATACTATTTCAGCGTCTAAGCCTTCAGCCAGTTCCTTCAACTGATTTATAGTGATATCCCCACTCGCTTCTTTTCTTTCAAGTATGGAAATTTTATTACGCGTATAACCCATTTTTTTGGCAAATAGAGCCCCAGACATTCCTAATGTCTGACGGATTGTTCGAATCCAGCCATCCTTTGGTGATTTTGGTACAATAGCATTACGTGCTGATTTTACTTTCTTAATTAACTGTTGCTGCACTACATGCCTTGTAGAATCAATGCGGTTTGATTTTGTTCTTTTGTTAAACATACGGCACCTCAATGTGGCTAAATAACAATACGAACCTACTGAAACTGTATCATTATATTGATACGCTGTAAATATTTATGTATTATTATTTAAATACACCTTTGCGGAGTTTGTATCAATATTTAAATATTCGAGGTAGTGGTAATGTTAGCAGGAGAGCAAGAATTCAAGAAGGTTCGACTGTAATATGTATCATGCTTATATCCCGATATCGGGCATGATTAAGGGTAATGTGTGATTATTTTTCGATCTAGTCAACCTAGAATTGGACTGGGTTATGTTCGGTTTCAGAATCATTTCACACTCGCCACGCCTCACTGTTCGGTGATTCAGGGTGCTGTCCAGATTCCTTATCGTGCATTTACAGACGAATATGGGTTCTACCCTTTTAAGGAATCTTAGAATCGGGTTTCTGCAGTAGGTTCACAGTATCACTCAAACTGTGATTTAAAAGATTCAAACTCAAGCCGGAGGTTCTGCAATTGCTGATGCAGGTTGTCTATTTGCTCTTGAAGATCATCAGTGCTGTTATTTTCTTTCCGGACAATTACTGTTTCAACTTTCCCCTGGGGAACTGTCTCAACGATAGCTTCATCCAGGTCCCCACTTAATAGATGTGTGTAGCGAGATTCTTTACGGCCCGGTTGGCGGGGCAGCTTTTTGACCAGTTCCATGTCTTCAAGGGTGGAGATAGTTTCCTGAACCTCATCAAGGCTGTTAAAAGTATACAGGCGTTCTGTTCGCCCACGGATTTCACCAATGGTCTGGGGTCCGCGCACCAAAAGTATACAGATGACGGCTTCTTCGCGATTTGTGAATTTCAGCTCTTTTGAGAAAACCTGTTCGTATTTTGGAACTCGGCTTACGTTACTTTGCCTGACCAACTTCCTCTCTTGTAAACCGTTCAATGCGTAAATAACCGTTTCTTCGTCAAACGATACCACTGGATTTCTGTTGGACTTCTGGTTGCAGGCATTTGTTAACGCATTGAGTGAAAGAGGGTAGTAGTCAGGCGTTGCCATTTCCTTTTCCATCAAACATCCAAGCAAGCGAACCTCGTTATCAGTAAGTAAAATATCCATATTTTTCACCATTATGCAAGATGACCCTAAAATTTACAGAAACATAAAACGGAACACTAAGAAATGTCAAATAATGCGAGTAAATATAAAATCCTGCCGTTTTTACAGCTTCGAGTGAACGGGGCCGATACTAGCAACTATCAGGCTTATAATTAAAAGAGCTGAATTCAAGTCATAGGCCCTAACGAAAATGATCAAAACGGGCAGTAGGATAAAGAATGAGATGCAACAGCAATTGGCCTAATTCACGTTTCAATGCTATTTGTAGTTATACCTTGGAGGCAATTGTGATTCAACTGTGAATCTGGTTGGGCTATATTGTATAAGTTTTATTTGGTTGCCATCCTATAATTGGAAGACCTGAAAAAATGGGTTAACGGTATTCTTTACGGTATGAGAATCATTGATAGGTGAAAATGAACACAATAACAGCTAAGTACTTTTACTTCTTGGTGGAGGCCGTGTCCACCGAAGTGATGGGGACCATTTTAGAAAAAGTTTATTCTATTCGCCAAATACGAGAAGACGGTATCTGTTAATGCAATGGATATGGGGCTCAATAAGGGCCTTTTGTGAAGAGAGTTCGCTGTCACAACATCTTGTAAACGCAAGATATATATGAGATGATATCTTCTGATGGCCTATATGGCTTGATAAGTGTTGTAGGAGAAAGCCGTAATCCTGGGCAAGACAAAGAACGAATGCCGGGGATCACTATTTGACATTAAGAAGGAAGGCGACTGCGTGTTTTTTCTGTTTCTTTTGATCTGTTTGGTAATACTTTTATCTTTCTTCAAAACTCCTGTAGGAAAGGGGATTTGGGGTGAGTTTATCGTCAATATGATGGCGAAGAGATTTCTTGATAAAGAAGAATACCATCTCATCAAAAATGTTACCTTACCTACAGAAGCAGGAACGACACAGATAGATCATATTATTGTCTCTCAATACGGAATCTTTGTTGTTGAGACAAAAAATATGAAAGGTTGGATTTTTGGATCGAAAAATCAAAAAGACTGGACCCAAAAAATATATCGATCCAACACAAAATTTCAAAACCCATTACGTCAGAATTATAAGCACACAAAAACATTAGCTCTGCTGCTTGATGTCGATCACTCTAAGCTGTTTTCCCTTATCGTTTTTGTGGGAGATAGTACATTTAAAACTGATATGCCGGATAATGTAACCCAAGGGATGGGTTACATAAGGTATATCAAATCTATGACATCACCGATATTTAGTGGATCAGATGTCCAGAGCTTCCTAAAGATCATTAAAGGGATACGGTTAACGCCAAATCTGAAAACACACAGAGATCATGTCGCCCATGTGAAATCGTTACATGCTGCAAAAGTCGGGATAAAAGATCAGAGCCAGGAAGTACCGGTTACAGAGTGCAGTAACAATTTCGGAAAAGATACGATCGCTCCTACTGAACATAGGGGAGATTTAGCTCAGATTTTGATTAGTGATCTAAGCCGTGGCTCAAAATCTAAAAGTAGCTCCATTGGAGGGACTCGTACCCTGGGAGAGAAGGCGATGAGTGAACATAATAGACCCGTATTGTTCAAGTTTAAAACTGCACTTGCTGTATTTATAGGGATTGTCTCGGTCGTATTAGCTACACTGTACATCCAGCCAATAGTTATTGATTTTTTACACAGAAATGATGTGAAGGGAAGAATATCAGAAATACAACCGAATGATTCTGAAACGACTGAATCATCTCCAAAAGTAAAAAAGACCAAAGAATACAGCTTCAATGATGCACAAATAAATAAGGCTATAAGTGAAGTTGAGAAATCAAGAAAAACCAATATACCTTCTTCTAATTCAACGGAAGATACCAGTTCTCTTTATGAAATAGAGTATGTCTCAGGGGGTAGAGCGTATTCGGAAAAGGTCGTTGCCACTGATGATTTGGTTACATTTGAAAACGAAAAAGGGCTTGTTGTATCTGTTAGTAGAAGTGAAGTGAAAAATATGAAGCGGCTCGTTCAAAAGGGAGTGGCCAATAATCCAAATTATAGTTGTCGTGGAAAGACACATTGTTCCCAAATGAACTCATGTGAAGAAGCTAAATTTTACCTACGTAATTGCCCTGGTGTAAAGATAGACGGTGATGGTAACGGCTTGCCGTGTGAAAAACAGTGGTGTGGTAAATGAAATAATCTGAATGATCAACTCTGGAAATGTATTAATTAATGAGTATGAAGTCGAGTTGTAGGCTCGACTTCTACCCCTACCTTCTCCATTTGTGTGAGGTTGCAGAGATGCAATAAACACTATTCATGGCGGTAGAAGGACAATTGGGAGGTGTAAAATGAGTTCGATAACAACTAAGTGTCTTCGTTGCTCTGTGGAGTCTGTCTCCATCCGATGTGGTTTTAAAAGACACATTAGTCAGTCAATGGAGGCCGTTTGGAAATGGTCTGCCTGCTGATTGTGTCACGTGATTCAAACATTTCATAGTTATCTATACAATACATAATGTACGAAAAACGCAGTGTATTTATTATCAAATCAGGAACTTAAAATTGAATGATTTTTACGAAAAGAATAAGAAAGAGTATTTTGCGAGCACGGTTGGGATTAACCCTAAGTCATTTTTGGCTCCATTTACGAAGTTTTTAAAACCTGAAGCCAAAGTTCTTGATATAGGTTGTGGTTCGGGCCGGGATTTACTCTGGCTGTCAGAACATGGATTTCTGCCGACAGGGTTTGAGCGGTCACCTGGACTTACCTCTTTGGCAAAACAGCATTCACATTGTCCTGTAATTGAAGGAGATTTCTGTAGCCATGATTTTTCATGTCTCAGCTTTGATGCGCTTGTTCTTATCGGTGCGTTGGTTCATGTGGCAAGGACAAAGTTATCTCCTGTTTTGAAATCAATATGTCAGTCATTAGTCCCTTCTGGATTTATGCTTCTCACCCTGAAAGAAGGCGTTGGTAGTAAAACATTTGATGATGGTCGAAATTTTACTCTCTGGTCAACTACAGAGCTTGAATCCATTTTTATTGAAAATAATCTTGAGGTAGTTGATTTCTCACGTAGCATTTCAAAACTCCGCGCAGATGATGTCTGGCTTGGATATGTGCTAAGGCTACTTAATGGTAACTGAATCATTTTCTTTACCGAAGGTTTTTCTAACCTGGCTCAAAAACCAGGGCGTTGCTGATGTCACCCAAGTCAACACTGGATATATCCTAGTTGATCGACAGGAGGATGTCTGTCTTGTCCTTGATACGGTGATTTGTGACCTGAAAGACTACCCCTACGTTGAGTATACCAGCACCCAGAACCAATTGATGGAAACCCATGGACGGGTTTTTCGTTTTCTGTTTGATGCAACACAACCCATTCATTTATTGCAAGATGAAATCAAAATGTTTCTTCAGGGTGAGAGTGATCCTGAAAAGATTAAACGTTTTGGTGCCAACAGGGAAGATTCCAATCCAGATCCCACCTTACCTGAGGCTACTTTCGAAGACTGTTTTTTAGAAGCATTTGGCGATAATGCACGGATGGGATTACATCGCGAATTTAACTATGCCGATATGGGAGGGACTACTCGCTATATTGATTATGCTCTTTTCGGTTCTACAGACAAATTTGCCATAGAATTAAATGGTGAAAATTTTCATCATCCGGCCGCAATCGGTCCACGACGCTATCGATCTCAGCTCTTTAAGCAAAATTCACTGGTTGCTGATGGATTCAGAGTTTTTCGTTGGTCTTTGAATGGTATGAGGGATCGGGAGCGCTTTATTCTGGAAATGAACAGGTTTATGGGATATGCCAAACCCTTCAACGATAAACCGATAATAAAAGCCAAACGAGCAGTTTTCACCCTTAAAGATCATCAAAAAGATTCATTGGCTAACCTGACCAAAGCCCGCAAACTTGGTCAAAGTACGTTTTTGCTTGTTCTCCCGACGGGCACTGGAAAGACTGAAATTTTCATTGAAGATATCGTTCGCCTAAAAGAACAGAACAAAGATCTGAAAGCTCTGGTCATTGTACCTACTCGAAAATTAAGAGGGCAGACTCTTGCGAGGATGAAACTTCGTTTGCCTGTGCAATTGCAAGGGCGCACATCTGATGATGTCTTGGGCGATAGGGCAGCGGCTATTTATGTACAGACCTCTGCATATCTACTCCGACATTATTATAAGGTTCGTCCGGATTGTTTTGATTATATTGTAGTAGATGAAGCGCACCATGCCGCTGCTCATGGTCTTCGCAAAATACTAGGGCACTTCACCCCTCACCACTTGATTGGTGTAACAGCTACACCGGAGCGATTTGATCAGCAAAAGCTTGAAGAAGTTTTTGGTGAATACAGTCCTCAATTATCTTTAGAGGATGCTATTCAGCAAGGACTTGTTCCACCTGTTCGTTGCTATCGGATTAAATCCAATATCGATCTCTCAGAAGTGCGGTTTAATGGCCGGGAGTTTGTGAAAAATGATTTGCAGACCACCTTGCTTATTCCCTCTCGAGATCAGCTGGTCGCAGATCTTTTGCATCGATATTTTGACGGTGAATTCAGACATAAGCAAGGTGTTATATTCTGTGTCGATATTAAACATGCAAAACGAATGGCTGATATTATTCAAAAATCAGGGATTTCTGCTCTTGCAGTTGACGGGAGGGATCGAAAAAAGGCGGATCATGCACAAAAACTTTATGATTGCGGAACGATCCGGTTTCTCTGTGCCTGTGATCTATTGACCGAAGGATGGGATGCGCCCCAGACATCTATTCTGGTGATGGCCCGGCCAACATTTTCCAAGGTGTTATATACCCAACAGCTTGGGCGGGGCCTGCGGAACCATCCGGATAAAGAAGCTCTCTACGTGATTGATGTTGTAGATAATTATGGTGCAAAACTTCAGCCTATGTCACTTCACGGTCTTTTTAAAACACCAAATTATCAGCCGTTTGCAAATTTGATTGCTCCGAATAGAGAAGGTAAGCAGGATGAAATTACCATCTTGGATGGCTTGTATGAGAGGGAGCGAAGAATTGAGCCTGTAAACATTTTCACATTCGAGGAGATGTATGGTTCTTTTTTAAACGAAGAACAACTGGCTAGAGAGTTGTTTGTCTCAACAGGTACTGTGAGGCAATGGTTACGTAAGGGTAAAATATCTTCCGATGTCACATACCCGTTTGGCCGAAGGAGCCTTCACTTTTTTGATCCGGGCCAGGTAGCAGCAATCCGGGAACAACATGGTTTGAAGGACCACGGTGCCGAAACTCGAATAGATGATTTCCAGGAGTTCCTAGAAAAACGAGACTATACGTTCTCCTATAAAATAATATTTCTGCTGAGTTTCATGAAGATTCATAATAAACGGTGGGAGGCTTTTTTACCCGATTTACTGGCACTTTATCAGCGTTTTTACATCAACTTGTTGAAAAAGAACGGACGGAATGAACGGGAAAAATGCCCTTACAACCGACAGGATTATCTTGAAGACTCTCAAGCGATCCAGCGGAGTATCCTCGATAACCCCTTTGAGAAGTTTGAGAGAAAACGCTTCTTGTATCATTGCAAAGATCTCAATTATATAGCTCTGGACCCTGTCCTGATAAACACTCTTAAACTGGAAGAATATGAAAAGATAACAACCCAGATGATTCAAGATCTTTTGGCTTATTATAAAAAGTTAGAGATTTCCATCTCAGATGAAGATTATTTTTATCTCTTGGAGAAAAAAGATAGTGAGCTTGCTCCATCCATTTTCGTTGATGAGCCTGAGGAAAATCAAAAATATGTTGAACTGCTGCCATTTTATCCATTAAAAATTGCAGCTGGTGGATTTAAGGACTCGGAGATTCCTGTTGATCCTGAATCATGGTTTAAGGTTGAGGGACTTTCAACCAAGCGGCATCTTTCTCCTTCAATGTTTGTAGCTCAAATATCCGGAAAATCGATGGAACCCATCATTCCTGATGGCTCTTATTGTCTCTTTACATTTGACACAGGAGGTACGAGAAACGGGAGGATCGTTCTTGCCCAAAAATCAGATATTGCCGATCAAGAGACTGGGGCAAGTTATACCGTAAAAACATATCGTTCTATAAAAATGGCTGGAGATGATTCTGATTGGCGGCATGAGAGTATTTCGCTGCTACCAGCAAACTCTGAATATCATGAAATCATTATTCCCAAAGAGGATGCTGCTGACTTCAACATTGTAGCCTTTTTTTTAGAAGTACTCTTTCCCTGATATGCATTTTTTTGTTGAGTTTCCCTTCATCGAAAACTACTTATTGGATTGCCTACGGCAACGGTGACCCCACGAGAAGTTAAAGAGATGTTTGAATAGGTTATAAGTTAATTACTTTTCCAATCACTTTGAGTCACTTAACAACAACGTTACAAAACAAAAAAAGAGCTAATTGACATACTATTGCTCAGGTAAGTGAATAACAGCTTTCCAGTGTATGGATAACTCCCTTTTGGGTTAATTGGCTTGAGTAGAGGTTGAATGTTTGAACAGAAAAAAACGAGGTTTGCAAAAGTGGACAATCTGATAGGAATTTATCTACGTGTTGGATCGGACTATTCCTGAGTCGGGCCAAAGTCAGGTGAGGGATGTACTTCCTTTTTTCTTTTGGAATATTGATTACTGCAAGTTCTCGTTCAATGCAGTTTCTTAAGTCAATTATGTTTTGTTCAGGGTGAACTCCGGCCCAAAGTATTCGAGGTGTACCGATCGGCGGGAAAATCCCTCCCCCTTTTAAACAGAGTGAAAATTTCGGCTGACGAATTTCCCTAAGGATCTTTTGGATGTCTAAGAGTATAATCTCATCCACTTCACCAATAAACTTGAGAGTTATATGAAGTTGGTTAATGGGTACCTGTCGTGTATTTGGAATTGACTTGCCCATTTCCCGCACTCCCTTGATGATGATCTTCGGAATGTCTATTGCGAGGAACAATCGAATCATTTTTGCTATCCTTGCTCTTTTAAAGAGTAACAACTAGTCACAATAATGGCCTTACCTTCGAAAATAATCATCTCTAACAAATAAACATCCTAAACACGATTCTACGCAATATTAGCCACGGGCGAATGACGAAAGCCATAGTTATAAATATCAATCAGCTTTCAATATAGCCCTCTTGTCAGCGCCCAAAACTGCCCCCCAAAAAAGACAAATCATCCTTCATCAGACCAAACACATTGCAAGAATCTGGAATCAGGATCAATCCATCTGGAACGATCAAGTTCATAGTAGAGAAGAAACACTAGTGATACAATACAGACAGACATCAACGTATTACTCACAGTACTGTTAATCTTTAACAGGGATATAGTATGGCCTCCCATTTGACTACAAATAGCCTAAAATCATTAAAGAAAGGTGTGAGGATCAGAAGAATACTAACTTGTGCAATCTTACTATCGTTCGCTTCGATTTCGCCTTGTATTGCTGTGGGGCTCAATTTTTACAAACTGACTGAGTGTAGCTGGGCCAAGCAAAAAGAGTTGAGACGTGATGTTGCATACGCACTGAAGGACAAGGCTACAATAAAACGATGTTACCAAATGGATAAGCGCAAAGAGTTCCTGATAGTTGCTAAAACTGGACAAGGCACACTAGGTATTTATCTCGATGAAAAAACAGAGAAGCTCTTGGTGGAGGATAAAATCAAAAACATCGTTTCCAAATGGGAAGCCGATAATAAATAGTGAATGAAACTAGTGGCAAACCCTTTCACCTTTTTATCTCGAATGAAGAATGGTGTGCCAAAAAATGCAAGGACTTACAGTTCATTCTGTAGGTCTTTTTTTTGGTTTTTGCGTATGACAGCATTATGACATCGAATTAGATTCTCATCATAAAAAGTTACGGTTGTCTCGGATAAATGCTCCGGAGGTTCCAATATAAATGACTGCCTGATGGATGCTGGTCTGGCTGAATATAAAGAATACTGATGTTGTGGTGATCGTTAACAGGTGTGCGTGAGGGAAGGGAGACGTCTCAGCAATAAAAAAGCCGATTCAAAAGAGAATCGACTTTTTTAACTTTTCTTGTAGTGTAAAAATAATTAGCAGCAGGCCATTGCTGGTGTTAGCCATTCCTGCGGGTTGATAAGGATCGGAGTTTTGTCTTTAACCGGTTTTCTTTTTTGTGGCAGATCAGAAAATAAAGAGAGCAGCTTATTACATTTTTTCTCTTTGGAGCAAGGCTCATCAAAGCAGGTGAGGTAAGACATCCGGATCATTCTGTCGTATCCTTCCCCGATCGTCTTCTTACCGTTTTCCCATCTGGACAGTGTGGATGGATCAACACCAAGTACACTGGCAAGGCCGATAGCATTCAGAGAAAGCTCCTTTCTTAAGAAAATAATTTCTTCAGGTAGGAGTAATCCTTTTTTGTTTTTGCAAATCTCAAGACCTATCATTTTGTGCAATGCTTCGGCGTTTGGGATTGTGGTAAATTCTTCCCCACACTCGCGACAGGTGTACTGCGGTATTCCGAGCAGTATGACCTGTAGTCCGCCCATGGGATAGTTATATGGTTTGTCTTTGGTGACAGACATTTCTCCGCCACATATTGCGCATTTTTCCATGTTTTTCCAATAGGGTCTGATGACTCCTATCGCCTCCTGAAAAGATTATGGAAAGTATAAATCTTCTACTTTTTTATATTACAGTAATAATTATGCAGTTGTTTGCCGTGATAATTGCCAGTACAACCTTCCCAGAATCTCCGTCCAGGTCTTTACCTTTAAAGGTGTATTTCCAGTTGTTGGCTCTCTCGTTAAATACGGACTCGGTCATTTGTCCATGCTCAATAATGTATCGGATATCACGGTAACCGTAGTTTCTTTCTTCCATTCGTTCCCTGGCATGATAACTGAGCGTAAGTGCTCCTCCATGGTCGAGTGTGTCTCGAACCATATCTTTTATCTTGCGCTCGGTGAGTTGTTCTGTTGGATCAAATGGCATGTCTTAAGATATATGAATACTTGACCCAAAGTCAAGTTTAATAAACCGCACTGGTTCATTAAAACTTGTGTCATACCAAATTTCATAACAAGTACGCACTTAGTCCACACCGAAACACCCATCTTTACTACTAGTCGTTACCGAGTGGAGTGAGCGTAAAAATGTTCCCTCTTTCAATTCACTTTTGAACTTCTCTATTTCCTAACCACTAATGTTTATGGTATTTAATAAAGTAACGTATGTTGCAGTCCCCACCACCACCACCACCACCACTTGAACTGCTATCTTGTAACTAATCTATTTACATAGATTTTTGAAAAGGAGGGTAAATGTCTAGGTGTAAAAAAACAATTATTTCATTTTTTCTCATATTATCATTCACTATCAGCCCACTATCTTTTGTAATCGCAGCAGAAGGCAGTAACAGGTATCACAAACAGCCCAGCCCAGAAACCATGACCGTTGATCTTGTTCTCTGCCGTCCTTTGGGCTTTGTGGCGATGCTTGGTGGCACTGTGTTTTTCGTTCTTTCTTCGCCATTTTCTGCCTTGGGGGGGAACATTGACCAAGCATGGGACAGCTTAGTTGTTATACCCGCCAATTACACATTCAGTCGGCCGCTCGGCCAGTTTGATTAGGAAGTGTTTGCACACTGCACCTATTGACAATATTAAGGGGTGTTAAAAGTTTGGAACATTCAATTTCTAGACCGATGGGCCCCCTTTATGCTCACACCCGCGAAATAGACATAGGGGGTGATATCTGCTATTTGAGATCTCTATGAGTAGTTGTTGTGCCACATAATATTTTGTAATTAGAGAGTCCTTGCGATGGCGAAATACCCTCTCTCCTAAGCGCCTGAAAGGACCCACACCAATTTACAGACCGTACACAATTGGGGTCGGACCACGTTATATGCATAATTACATAAAGTAATATTGCCAAAAAGGGGTCACAACACGCCTAACTTTTAAAGCTTTGAGTTTCTAATTTTTCGAAATTTTGCTTACTTGAAATAACAGGATTGAGAGAAAAAACACCTTCGTGGGACAAACGCGGGACATTACTTGGTGGAACTTCATGGAATAACAGCAAACAACATTTAATATCTTAAAAAAATGATGAGACAATGAATAAATCCAGAGAAGGAAAAAACAAACGTAGAGGGTACTACAAACAAAAAAGCTGCAATCACTAGTTAAACTAATGATTACAGCTCCTTGGCATTGGTGCGGAGGTCGGAGCCGAACTATAATACAAAATCAAACGACATCAACACTTTACACTGAAATAAATAATTCGAGTCACAAAATACACCCCTCCGTACACCCTTTATGTTTTCACTTAGTGTAACATTTTAACCTTGGAGCAAGTCAAAGAAGAATTGTGAAGATTCGACAATATGAGAGACATAAAACCTTTTCTGAATTACATCTAAGCTAATTGACGACAGTGGACAGAGAGCGATCAACGCTTTCTCTAATACGAGTAAAATGGACAGATATCTTGAATAAAAAAAGATAAAACCCATAATTACTAAGAGTAAACATCCTATTGTCGGTAAAACCATTAGACTCTAATGACTCCGCAGGACAATTACTTATCCGATCAAAGAATACTATCGAGTCATTTTGTAACGAATCATGCTTGGGCAGGTAAAAAATATGGCTTATCAGTTGTTTCTGTATATTTCCGATATGACCTTTAATTGCAGCAATTGACTTTCTTCCAGTCTCAACGTGCTCTCTTATCAAAGCATCTTCATATTTTTGCAACTGGAATATTGGCGCATATGCAACGCGCATCGGCATCAGCCTATCGTTTTCAGTAGCTATATCACATGTGTTAGACAAAATAACACCTGGTGCAGGTCTCACATCAGTATTGGGAAGATTTACAATTAGTAGATTATTTATTCCATCCCCTTGATAACAAATCTGAGAACTTTTGAGGCTGTCAGTATAAATCCTAGAATCTATGTTATTAGGAAATTGCTTAAGTTCTTCAAATAGCCCCTTTTCCTTTTCATCACTAAGATACTGTGGGAGGTATTTTTTTATTTCCTCCAAATCTATCATATCAGATTAAATCCCAAAAATTATCGTCGACAGTCTTTGAAAATGATGGCTCTAGGTCCTGTACACTGCTCAAAAAAGATGTTGTAAAATCATGCAACACTTCTGCTTTTTCATTCACAGTGAGAATGTCCTCGGCAATATATGTAAAAGTCTCATTTGGTATAATACCAGTAGCATCTTTTAGCTGAAATTCCGACGTTTCAAGTGCTGTAAAATCAACAGAACTGGCAACACCCGCACCTACAACACCGACATAGCACATTATTGTTGCAGTTGCAGTTGCCGCAGCAGCCTGTATGAATTGAGTTCGCATAATTTCTCCTTTCTATGATACAGGATTTAAAGAAGCCAAAAACTCATCAGACAAACAACTAAAAAACAACTCTTTTAATTCAGAATGAGCACGCTTTATAGATGTTTCGAAATCCTCTTTATTTACATTAACTATAAATGTATCAATATCAATTGCAGAACCTTTCACAATTTTATTATTAACATTTGCATTCACATCATTTGATATGCGCAACACACTCGTACAATCACCAGTAGACGTGGTTGTTGATAAATTGAGCCTTGTATCTATTAAAGATCGACCCTTCAATGAAACTTTGATAGTTGAAAAATCTGAGACATCAATCTTCTCAAAAATATTCACATACCTTACCGAAGTCCGTTCAATGTCCTCAAGAAGATTTGTCTTCAAAAGCTTCTGGTAGATATTACAAATAGTCTTAAAGAAATCTGTCCACCCAGGGTAGTTGTTTACAATACTTAATGAGATAGCCCTAGGCCCAATTTGCAACACAGAATTTTCATGCTTGATTGCATAATAAGGAGAGTATTTTAAATTCTGATCATTTTTTCGTATTTCTGCTGGCAATTGCAAAACAGGTAACTGCTCAACCTTGCCAGGATAATCATCTTTAAATTCATTGTAAATCACACCAAATATAGCGTCTGCAGGAAAATTTGATTTAAATCTTAATTCAAAAATTGCTTCTGCTAAAGGCTCTGGTGATATTTTAGTCGGTAATTTAGACATTTACCAATAATTCCCAATTTTTTAATTATTATACCAATTGCTCAAAATACCGAAAAAACAAAAATTATTTCATTTAAACAACTATCACTAAATGCATTAAATGGCAAACATTATTGTTCCACTCTTCTCCAAGAAACACCTCATAATTGCACTCGATTTAGAACAAATATTCATTAACTATTTAAACTGAATCTGTCCTTCTTGCTGGCCCACCACACAACAAGCTAGCCTATAGGTTTGTCAGCGACATCTTGCTCTCTCTTTGTTGCCAATTAACAACTTTCTTCAGCTGCTTAAGGTGAACTTCAACTTGCCAGAGGGGGAGATACAATTTAATAGTTGGGGCCACTACAGCCCCAAGATTGAGCTGTTTTCTATGATAGTTTTTTGCACCCGACACGACTCAAAGTTTAACGTCTAATCTACAGTGCCAATTTTCGAATTGATGTTGCCCCTGAAAGAGGTTGGTAAATAGAAATATCGGGAGGTGCGAATTTACCCTCTCTCCAAATACCTCAGAAGGACCCGTAACTATCTTATGATCACCAGAGTCTTTCCATTTACATCGATTATATTAAAACTTATAGTTTGATCCCTGTTGAACCAAAGCCACCCTCTGATCTGGTTGTGTCTGACAATTCCTCGGACTCAATCACTTTCACCCTTAAAATGGCATTTACAACCATTTGCGCAATCCTCATTTCTCTTTCAACCACGAAGGCTTTCTTGCCGTGATTAATGAGAATGACACCAATCTCCCCCCTGTAACCTTCATCAATTGTCCCTGGTGTATTTAAAACAGTTATCGAATGTTTCAACGCTAAACCACTTCTAGGCCGGATTTGCGCCTCGGTGTCAGGAGGTAGTTCGATTTTGATACCAGTTTTTATTAAATGTGTTTCCCCAGGTCCAATTACTTTATCTTCAATTGAATACAAATCCATCCCAGCATCACCAGGGTGAGCGTAGCTAGGCAGTACAGCAAATTCAGATATTTTTTTTACTTTAAGATCAATCACTCAAGGTCCTCTTAGGTTAAGAGTTTTTCTCTAGCATAGCCTTCTACTTGAATAGCAACACCTACTAATACGGCGGTAACAATGCCCATAAGCGATACGATTTCATATTTTTTGTCAAGATTGGCGTTAATGGCATACCAGAGATCCCAGGACAAACATCCGCCAATCACTATAAAAATTAGACCGTAATAGATTTTATTCCAAAATTTAATCTTCCCGCTTACCTTTTGGCCGTCAATGATATTTTCATTCAATGATGGTGCAAAGTATGAATATTTTTGTTTAAACTCTTTAATTTTTAGTGGTCTTTCTTCTCGTCGAAAATTACCAATCCCGACATGGAGAGATTCGAAATTCAGTATTTTGTCAATTATATCTATGAGGTCTTTGTACCGCCTTTTTTTGGCGAGACTCGCCTTCTTGTCTTTGAGAATGTCTATTCGGCTAGGAAGATTATCGTGCACCCCCTTTGACGGCGATACCATTCTGTAAAAAATCAAGGTAGCAAAAGATTTGTATTTTTGTAATCCTCTAACCTCCGAAGAGACTACAAGTTTGATCTTCTTTTTTGTTGGATTATTTATTGAAATCAACAGGGGACCCTCCCAATTAGGGTCAAGGGTTGTTCCAATGTGACCAAAGCCTTTCGATACGATCCCAACTTTTGAATGAAATGTCCCTGCTATATTTTCTGACACCCAGACAGCCTCATTGGTCAAAACTAAAACAGTGTCGTTAGGAGGAACATAACAATAGTTTTCTTTTGTTATGTCATCTTTTTCAATCTTCAAGAGAAGGTTGTTATTTACAGAATATAAAAATCTTGTGAAGGACAAATTGTAACCCACAGGACTCAATCTCGTATTCTCAAATGGTGTTATTACTATCTCTTGATTTTCTATATTTTCTAGGACATCAACATCTGAAAGCAGACCTGTCTTATTGGCCAGACGATCAGTATCATTCTCACCGGATGGAATATATGAGGACAACAGCGATCTTATTTGATCAAAGTTCTCTTCTAATGTTTTTAATTCAGCATTCATTTTTGCCTTTGTGTTTAGTGTTCTGCTTGTAGGTTAATCACAATTAATTAAGTAGAAACTGCACAACACTCTATTTGTAAGGTTATACAGAAAGAGGATGCGTTAGACAACTTATTCCACGGCACGACCACTCTACACCCCAAAATATTGAATTTTCAGTTCAATTTAAGATTCCTACGGCTTACCCCTTAAGGACTCGTCTTGTCGTCTCATACTTCTCGATATTACTTGATTCAAACAACAACTTTCCCCCTATCTTAACGGGTTTCAAAATGTCGGCGTGGCGATCTGAAATCCTCCACACCGTTAATGGTGATGATCTCCACCGCTTTGCCAGCTCTTTAACTGTTACTAGTTCTTGGTCAATATTCATTTAAAAAATCTCCAGTGAATTAACGGCAGCATCTATTTCTTCAGTTAGAAAGCTAAGATACTGGTCCGTCGATTTTATATCTATATGCCCTAGGGCTTTGCTGGTTGCCCTGAAGGCATCAACTGATTCACCTTGTGCCACTTGGTTTAGGTAAAATTGATAAACATGTTTTGCATATGTTTTACGCATTGTGTGAGTGCCTAAACTTCCTGGGAATTGCCCAAGCCTGAAAGCGTTGATAAATATTCGCCAAGCATGCTTTCTAGTAATTGCCTTATTAGTATTTGAGTATGACTGAAAAACATAGTCTGACTTCCTGTCAAATCCCATCTCAGACAACTGGCGTAACCATGGCGTTAAGGATCTGCACGCCTCCTGGTTCAGTAAATTTGACCGACTCGATTTTTGCCCTTTCATGTTTTTCCTCGAAACTGTTATCCGCTCTTTAAAATGGCCACCCACATCTACCAGGTCACCTATAGTGAGAGACAAAAGTTCTGAGATCCTAAAACCTGTACTCGCACCTAATACGAAAAGTGCATAATTGCGTTTGGCTAGCCTTCCAAGAAAAAAATCTTTAAGCAGCCGAGCCTCCTCTTTTGACAGTGGTCTACACCCTTTCATTTTTCCCCTATCATCAACTATCAATGGCTATAAGTAATTTCGCGATTGCGATGTTTCCGCAAAATGTCCCCTGTTTCAAAACTCTGCCTAACACCCTTCAATCCTTTTTGATGGATTAAATTCTAAAAACGTCTTTTTCAAAATGGCTCAATTAATTAGCAAATGACAATTTACCTATTGACCTCGAAAGTTCTCCTAAAGACCTGAGGCAAATGAATCAACGGATAAACTCAACCGCAAAAAGCATTGTAGTGATTTGCCTTTTTAAAAGCCCTTTTTTCCAACAATTGAAAAGGACCGCCTATTGCTCCATTTACACTAAATCACCCAAGCCATTCGGCCTGTTCGATTCCGTAAAAAGATTACGGATGTCACACAGAGCAATAATCTTTCATGATTTCATAATGCATATTGCTTTGGCGAATCATCATAGTTGTTCAAAAATTGACAACTATCAGGATGGAAAAACAGGCCAAAATTTGGCTCAATTCCGGTCTCTCTTTGTTTGACACAATTCAATTGTGCATCAGGGACATTTTCATTCACTTGTTCTTTTCGATCTCGGGCAATTTCTTTCCCTTTATTGCGCCACCAGATAAAAACATTATCGACCATGTCAGTAATTGCCCCACTTCCTTTTATGTCCATTTTTCCTGGTAGTTGCTGTTCGTCTTTTTGTTTACGAATATGAACCACCAGGTGCACATGTACGTCATACTTGCCCGCAAATTCCATCAATCTATCAACAAAATCTTTTTGACTATTGTAGTCGTCTTCACCAAATCCACATTTTGCCAACGAATCAACTATGAAATGTGTAATTCCATACCGTTTTCGAGCATAGATGAATACTTCAATAATCCGATCCGCTTTCGCCGTGCCATATGCTTCAAACAACCAAAGTCTATCTCCAAGGAAATCTTTTGCCGATTCAGATTCTTGAGAATTTGGTTTATCTCTGCCAATGATTTGTTGGTACATCTTACGGCCTAGCTTTCTTGGCTTCATTTCCATTGATGCAATACAAACCTTTTCACCTTGTGCTATAGCATCAACAGTGACATGGCTTAAGGCAATTGATTTGCCATGGGAGTTGATCCCTGCCCATATGGAGATTTCAGAGGGGCGAAGTCTCAAAAGAGAAGAAGTTTTCAACCAAGGAAGACGAGTGCCTACAACATCAGAGTTTGTAAATTCATTCACAATTTCATCATGATGGTCACTCAGTAAGGTTAATTCTTCAGGATCTTGAGTTTTTGCTTTCTCTAGATATTTTTGCAATACCTGCCCATCTAGGTGTGCTTCGTTTGCGTCCTTATATTCTCCTAGGTCGACTATTCGACACCGTTCAATACCCAGCCCTTCAATAATTGGTTTGATCGCAGACTGCCCCGCTCTATCCATATCCATGGATATATAAATCACCTCAAATCGCTGAAGCCGGTCATAATCGTTTTGTAGCCATGCTGACTGTTTGTTTCCGTCTCCACCACCTTGTGGTACTGACAAAGCTGCAACATGCTGCTGGTGCCATGTTAAAGCGTCAATTTCACCCTCACAAATAAGCACGTCCCTTGCGTTGTTATCTACTGCGTGCCAACCCCATAAGTGATATTGAGGGTCTTCATTTGACCAGATTTTCTTTTTCCCGTTCTTTTTTTCAGCACTGATATCTCTATACTTTACAAGTTCAAGCTCTTCCGTAGGACTGAGATACGGAAATACTATGGTGTCGCCTTTTTGAGCCACTTTATAGGCTTCAAGTGATTTTGGAAAAATCCCCCTATTCTCAAACCAAGTAATTATTTTGCTCTCTGGCTTTGTGCACCGAGGCTTTGAGACCAGTTTTTTCTGCCTTTTCGGTGTGTAAAGCTTTGGAGTGTCCTGAACACCCACAAAATCTCCTACCTCTCTCAATGTTTCTACAAAATTCAACCCTCGGCACTGCTGCCACAGGCTCAATAAGTCTCCGCCTTTGCCGTTATCTGAGAAATCTTTCCACAAACCCGCTTTGGCACCGTCAAGACATAAACGCAATGATTGCCCAGGTTCTCCATGTACACTACCAACACTCCAGTAATGCCCCTCTCTACGTCCATTTGGTAACAGATACATTCCAACACTCTCAACCATACCTGACAAAAGTTGATTGAGTTCTTGAGGAGTCATAGCACCCTCTTTTCTGTAGAATTAGCTCCAGAAGAAGCTGAACCATGCATGGAAGTACTAAGTGTTCTCTTTTTATCCTTTCTGTCCCAGCTCAATATTGTTGCGTAATGGCTTTTATAGCTCTTACCTCTCGATTCCATATACTCAGAAAGAGAATCAATTTTTTCATCCACACTTGAACCAAACCTATCATCCAACTTTGATTTTTCTGTAGATGAGAGAAACACGTTTTCACATATCCCAGAAACACTCTTTATTTCTTTTTCTTTACTTTCCTTTACTTTCCTTTCCTTTCCTTTATTGCCCGGGGGTTGTCCGGCCCTAGCCTGGACCTGGCCCGTAACCCCTTGTAATTGCAAAGCTCTACCTTTCTTCCCTGCATTCGAAAGTCGTCTTCTTGTAGCGTTAATTTTCTCCATTCGTCGAGATAAAGAAGGTGATAAAAAAAACTCATTACCTTCAATTTCAAACAATCTATAATTGCGCACTACTGTCTCTACTTTTTCACCCGATGTGGTATATCTCCTACCAAGAGCCGGAAGCAAAGAAAGAGGGTACTTATAGTCAGGTTGATCTCTAAGAGTTTCAATTAAAACCCAATAAATGCCATACCCCTCTAAACCTAATTGCTCTATCAACAACACAATTTTGGGATCGTCTTTTGCGTTCGAATCATGGGGGAAATAATATGCATCTTTCATATTTTTTTAATTCTCCCCCTTAATTCCAATATGCAATCAATTGACGTACTTGCTCCTCTCCCCTTTGCCTGCAATATGTCACTCTCCATAGATTTTAGTGCTATAAGCCAACACACGCGCTTTCCTGCCTTACATGCTTCACACAATAATTTTGCTAACTTTTTTGAACTCAAGATAATTCCCTCCA
This sequence comes from Desulforhopalus sp., assembly GCA_047619065.1. Taxonomy (GTDB): domain Bacteria; phylum Desulfobacterota; class Desulfobulbia; order Desulfobulbales; family Desulfocapsaceae; genus Desulforhopalus_A. Next base: position 87,968 of record JBLHNA010000013.1, on the reverse strand, counting down.
TGCTATACCCTCGGTAATTCCGCAATCCATCTTGTAACCTCGGACGAGTGCCAAGCAATTGCCCTGCTAGAGACCTTCACTGGCTTTGGAAAGGTGCCCGATTTCACACGAGCATATATTGTGGATTTTTTAAGACCTGTGATATCTAGTACAGCCGGAAGTCGTAATAATTTGCTTTCTTCCATGATTCCTCTTAACGAATTATTTGAGAGAGATCAGGCAAAAAAAACCCAACCTCCAGTTATAAAACTCACTGGAAATTGGGCTACAATCATATGATTATATTCTCCGAGTGAATCTATGCTCTAAAAAGCACTAACAGACTCAACTGGATAACTATTGTCAAATCAACGAGTTAAGCATCGAAGGACACAGAAGGACACAGGTAGACAGAGGCAGACACCAAAAAAATGCACTTTTCACGCAACATCATAACGTTACCAGATAAATGCATTTTTTTTGAAAAAAAGTCATATTTTATATCACTGCTTTATCAATTGGTATTATCTCAGCGCCATATTCAAGAGCTTGTAATTTATTTCCCCACCACTGCATTAGCTGCCGCCGTTGTTCTAGGTATTCAGCTCTGTTGTAGGCGCCTTTGATTTTGTTTTTTTCTTCATGAGCTAAACACTTTTCGATTACTTCACTTGGAAAACCGGACTTTTCATAAGCTGCTGATGAAAAAGAAGATCGAAAACCATGTGGAGTAGCTTTGCCTTGATACCCCATATCACGAAGAGCTTTGCTCATTGCATTGTCAGACATCGGCTTTGATTCATCGAGAACCGAAGGAAACACTAAACCCTCTTCACCCCATAGCGTACCGGCTCGACGTAACACCGCTATAGCTTGCCCTGACAGTGGTACAATATGCGCGCGGCGCATTTTCATGCGCTCAGCGGGTATATGCCATTCGTTTATTTCTAAATCTATCTCCGACCAATTAGCTTTCCTTACCTCACCAGATCGACAAGCAGTGACCGCCACAAGCTGAAGAGCTAATTTTGTTGTGGTATGAATTTTTTGATTGGCTGTAATGTCTTTCAGAAGCTGGGATAGATCTTTATCAAATAAAGCTGGCAGATGCTCAACTGTCTTTGCTTTCAATACACCCTGCATATCTGCTGCAGGATTATAGGTTGCTCTGCCTGTTTGAATTGCGTACCTGAAAACAGCGTTCATTCTCTGCAACACCTTTCGGGCTATCTCCAGAGAACCTCGACTTTCAATTTGTCTTAGAATCTTTAGAACTTCAGGAGGAGTTATAGAGTCAACAGCTTGACTGCCAATTGCGCTAAAAACATTATTTTTAAGGGTATCATAAACTGCAACAGAATGATTATGACTCCAGGCACTCTTTTTTTGGTTGATCCATTCTTCAGCTATATATTGAAAAGATTTCGTGCGAAAATCTTTTTTTGCGTTTTCTTTCTCTATATTTTCGTTTTTTATTTCTCTTCTCACCTTGGCGGGTGTAATACCCTGCTTAACCAACCGCTTCGCTTCCTGGTGCACTATTCTGGCCTGTTTTAGAGATAATTCAGGATAGCGGCCAACGATGTACATTCCGTTTTTCCCTTTAATTTTAAATCTATACAGCCAGCGTTTCACACCAGTTGATGTCAGTTCAAAAAATAATCCCTCACCATCAGGCAAGCGACATTGGCCTTTTGCATTACGAATGTCTAAGACTGTTAACTTGGCCACAACGCCCTCCTTCTCGGGTGTATTTTACTATTGAGGTTCGTGTTCAATTTTTAATATACCCCTCAGTACACCCCTTTGACAATGGATTTCTTTGGACGGAAATGGACTGGAATGGAAGAAAAAGGCAACAAAAAAGCCCCAAACCTTTGCAGGCTGGGGCTTTAATGAACTTCTATGATCTACAACGTACTTGGCATTGGTGCCGGAGGTCGGAATCGAACCGACACGAAGTTGCCCTCGCGGGATTTTGAATCCCGTGCGTCTACGGTAAAGCGACTCCGGCTTAGTATGTCATTCCGAACAGTTACGTTCACTTAACTAATCTCTCGATCTTGCTGGTAGATTCATAGTAGATTTACCGACAGCTTTGGAAGCAGTGTGCAACTCCCGTAATCTCTTTGATGCCTGTTCTCTTCCCAAGCATCCACAAGATACTATAAGACCTGAGCGAACATTATCAGCCCTGATGGTCTTCAGCTTCCCACACGAGCATAGGCATCTATAGTGTAACCTTCCTGATTGCCTCGTCTCTGTCAGTACTTCCAGTCGTCCGTAAGTCATGTTTTCTCCTATTGGTTATGATTAGGTTGCCTCATATATCTACTCTTTGGTGCCTTAAAGTTTCCATTTCTTGCCCCCCCTTGACCACCCCCAGTGTTTATAGGGGCCTCCCCTGTATTCTGTTGGAAGACAGTACCCCTACTCTGTGGTAACCCCTACGTCTTCTCCCATGATTCCAGCATATTGGGTGGACTTGTAATTGTATCTTTGCAGATGTATAATGCGTCCATCATCAGATAACATCCTTATATCTTTATAGATCCCCGACAAATAAAGCCGTGAACCTATGCAGGAGAGGTGCGCCTATTGGTATGCCAGAAGTGCAGCAACTGGAAGTGCGAAGTACTGACGTATGACGAGGTAACTCAGTGCTGGGAAGATTCTATCGGTGGCATGGTGACACCGGGAATCATACAGCGTTACAAGAAGGAGGCAGCTAGGCTCGGATCGGAAGTACGGGAGGTAAGGATAGGCTTCAAGTACTGTGCAGCGGGTATCCTCACGAGATTCTACGTGATGAAGGGTGCCTCTGATTGTAAGCCTGTAAGGAAGGGAGAGGGTTGTCCAAAGTTCTCTGACGGTAACCTTCAGGTGGAATACAAATCTAAGTTGCAACAGATATGCGCTACAGAGACTCATGGTCCTTCTGAGGTTAAGGGCATACGATTTACTCAGGGCCTCTACGAGAACAATACGTATACTAGAGTTCCCATGTACGGATCTGTGAGACCAACTGTTGAGACTGGGGATGCAGTCTGTTCCACGTGTGGCAAGGAATCTAAAAGATCCATCAAGATAAGAATAGAGAAAACCTTCTGCTCAAACGAGCACTATCTGGACTGGTGGGCTAAGAGATACGGTGATGAGTGCAGGAGGTTGAACGACAGCAAACAGGGGAATCAGGGGCTGCAGGCGTCTTAACATACTACATTACGACATTGCCACATACTGCTCAAGCTGATATACCAGTTATACTTTCCATCACTTACACAGACTTTCTTGCGGAGTAACGGTTATATGAAGCTTCTGAAGTTAATATTAATAGTTCTTCTGATGAGCCATCCTGTCTTTGGCGAATCGAATGACTCCGACGATAAACTAAGAATGAGGGCTCAACAAGGAGATGCAGCTGCTCAGTACAGTTTAGGAATCTTGTACAGCGAAGGTAATGGGGTAACCCAAGATTATAAAGAGGCCGCTAAGTGGTACAAGAAAGCTGCCGAACAAGGTTTTAGCGGTGCTCTATACAATATGGGGTACATATATAGTGTCGGTGAGGGAGTAATTCAAGACTACAAGAAAGCGGTTAAGTGGTACAAGAAAGCCGCTGAGCAAGGAGGTATGTACTCTCAGTACAATCTTGCAGTCATGTATAACAATGGTAATGGGGTAACTCAAGACTACAAGGAAGCGGTTAACTGGTATAAGAAAGCTGCCGAGCAAGGATTCGATAAGGCTCAATATAATCTAGCAGTCTTGTATCATGAAGGTAAGGGAGTAACTCAAGATCATAACAAGGCTCTTAGTTGGTTTATTAAGGCTGCTGAGCAAGGAGACGCCTATGGTCAACACAATCTAGGGCTTATGTACTACGACGGTTCTTATGTTACTCAAGATTTTATAGAGGCAGCTAAGTGGCTTATGAAAGCCGCTGAGCAAGGCGATGCTGACTCCCAATTTATCTTGGCTAAATTATACGCTAATGGCCAAGGCGTTCAGCAAAGCCACCAGAAAGCAGCTAAATGGTATCAACTAGCTGCCGAGCAGAACCATGTTGAAGCGCAATTAGGTCTAGCATTAATATATGATGTTGGTGCAGGAGAAGTCGCACAAAATTCTGCCCTTGCTTATCAATGGTACAAAAGAGCGGCTGAGCACGGATTGGCAGGCGCTCAGTTTGGTTTGGGGCTTATGTACGGAAGAGGGCGGGGAGCAAAACAGGACTATAAAGAAGCAATTAGATGGATGACCAAAGCAGCTGAACAAGACCACGGTATGGCACAGTTATCTCTTGGAACTATCTATGAGAAAGGAGAAGGTGTTAATAAAGATATCAAAGTTGCAGTCAAATGGCTCATCAAGGCAGCTGAACAAAAGATACCAAATAGCGTTGATTTATTAGTTAGAGCTGCCAAACAGGGTGACGCAGAAATGCATTATACGACTGGATTGTTATTTGAGACTAGTCAGCTTTTGCAAGACTATGCACATGCAGCTACCTTTTATAAGTTGTCAGCTGAACAGGGTATTATGGGTGCACAATTTAGATTGGGTAGATTGTCCTATTTAGGCAAAGGTGTTCCCAAGGATAAGTTTGTTGCATTCAACTGGTTTCTAAAAGCAGCAAAACAAGGTTCCACAAGGGCGCAAGATGCTCTTGATATATTATGCCAGGAGAGTCCTTGGGCTTGTAAATAACTGATAGATTAACGAAACAAGTAGCAACACTAACTAAAATTGTGAGGATACGCTAATGAAGACACTAACAGTACTGCTAGCCATGACACTCAGTTTAACCTTCACCTACTCGCAGGCCTCTGCCTGTCAGTTCGATACGGACTGCAATCCTGGGAGTCAATGTCTTAAGGCCAGCGGTTCACTCTATGGTGTATGTGCTGGAGGCATATCCCCAGGTAACAAGAATGATAATAAACCGGTATACTCTCCTCAGGATACGAACAGAACATACGGTAATACATGCAGCTTCAATACGGACTGTGGCCCAGGTTCTAAGTGTGTTAAGAGTTCAGGTAGCATCAAAGGCGTATGTGTGAAGTAATCGGAGATGTCTCTAGAAACAGAAGAAGGACACACGTATGAATAGAGTTATCGCTACGGCAGTACTCCTCTTGCTCCTTAACTCTCCGACACAGGCATCAGAGCTTCCAGTTGATGCCGTGGAACCTGCAGGAGCATACCTGAAGAACATAGAGCAAGAACTACAAGCCTCTGAATATGCTAAGGCCCATAGCTACATCTTAGGAGATCTTAACGATGATGGTGCTGAAGATCTACTCTTAGATACATGGTATAAAATTGTGAGCTGGAATTGGTCTGGTATAATCCAAAGTATAACTGGGATCGGACTCCTGAGTATCGCCTTTGTCGCTTTAACTTCATGGAGGCATCAACAACGATCACAAGCCGTAGTCAAGTTACTTGATCAACTCACCGACTCAATACACGAGTTTGTTTACTCAATCTCCCCAGCCATTCACATGCTAAAGCTTATTCACATAAGCATCAAAAACCAAAAACATAATCCCGATCTTAACCAAAACCTCGAGCATTCCCAAACTATTTCTTTTATCGAACAAAAAGGTAGAGTAACTGCTGATAGTTTGAAGGAGATTCTTACAACTGCTGAGAAGCCAGCGTTCCGTATTCGTTCACTATTGGTTAAAGGGCAGATTCTTGGCATCTCCAACTATCACACGTGCCAGAATACCTGCAGCATGATTGTTTGGCAGATTGACCGATTACAATTAGTTTATAAAATGCTATACACGCAGGATCTAAACTGGGAGAACACCAAAATCATTGAGACTCTTGGTGGAATGATGGATATAACTCCTGACGACATTACTACCCTCATCGAAAAGAACCAGGAAGAATTTCTTAAATTTGTTAACGACACGTATGATCAAGAGTACAATAGAAAAGGGTAAATACAAATAGATTAGCCCATTAGATCAAGTCACATGCTTAATAAATAACTTACAAGAGCATGAATCTCTATAATTTTAACTGGGTAGATATAGGCTATAGAGACCTACCCACCACACTTTCCACAGGCACTATACCCAGCACTCCGAGCCTCACTTGCCGACCCAAAGTTCTTCGTGCAGTTCTTACAGTTATACCAGCGACAACCTGCATTATGGTATTTGTGAGACTTCCTATTACCGTGCAGACTCCCACCACTTGAGGAGACCTGTTGTGCCTTCTGCTTCTGGTAAGCTTGCTTCTGTCTCTCACGACCAGCCTGATTGGAGACTACCTGTTTCTTCTTCTGTGGACTATGTCGCCACTCCCACGGGGGCATAGGGTTCTTGTCCCTCCATAGGCCTAACTTCATAGATCTTGCGGTGTACTCGGTGGATATCCAATCGTCACAGAAGGACTCCTTACAGTACTTTGTGTATCTCCATGCGTAACCATTCTTGATCAGGGCTTCATTCACGTTAAACCCGCCAACTCGGACTACTGCAACAATACGCTTGTACCTATCGACATCATAAGCCGTCAGCTCGACAGTCTTACCAAAGGTCAGCTTTGAGACAAATTGCTTGGCTTGCTTCCCGTAAGCTTGAGACTTCTCAGGGCAGTCTATACCGTACAGCCGTATCTTGTATTGCTTCTTGCCTTGAAGGACTGTGATAGTATCACCATCGGCAACACCTATGACCTTGCCAGTGTGGACCTTGGATAGACAGGGGGTAATGAAGATAGATAATAAGAACAGGAAGGCTACTGGAATGATTGAGAAGTTCACTTTATATTATTTACCTGTTCGGTTGAGGCTAATCCTCATGTAATACAGGATCCCCATTCTAAACTGATGGTAACGGTTAAGTCATCTATGAGAGGACTGAGCCTTCAACCATCATTAGAGACTAGTCGCACGGATTACTTCACGTCCTAAGAGTTTTAGGGTAAGGCTGCTTGTTATTCTACCGTAAGTTTCATCTTTCACTCCAAGTCCACCCACACAATGCAGTCTGTTAAGATTAAGTATAGAAAGCTCAAATTCATCACTAGTTAAGTTTAAAGAACCCTCCAATCCCTCAAGGCTTATACTTCGTCCTGGCCCAATTGACAGCTCAGACAGTTTTAACAGTAATACAGCATCTAGAGGGTCGAAGGCCCTGATTGCATCTACAATGGATTGCCTTATTAGGCTTCTTCTCTCAGGATCCATACCATTAGCTAATAAACGTGCCCAAAGCTCCCTAAGGTCTTCCCTTGTCTCATCTTGAGCTGCTGTAAGGATGGGTATGGCGACACTCGGACTCATGGGTTCTGAGGTGACGCCTCTCGCTCTTAGGATCTCGTCAGTACGCTGAGCGAGCTTTACAGCATTCCTAATGCGCACGTGGTGAAGCAAATCGCCACCAAGGACACCCACCACATCAGAGGGGACTGTACCGAAGACCTTCGATAAGAAGCTTCCCAACTTGTCACCACTGTCTAGAGCCTTCATGCCGAACTTCGCCACCTCTTGTGTGGCCTTAGCTTCTTCTGACATCATTCTTCCCTCGTTATGGTAAGTGTCTCTGGAGACAACACTAGAGCATCCTTGACATGTTTAAGATACTCTATCTTCTTTTGGGCCATTGATTGTACCCGATGGCAGGATCATTGGAGTTGAATGTCTTGATAAACTCCACTTCCTTCTTGTTAACCTCTGAATCAGTAGCAGTAGGAGATTCCCACAGTACCTCCTTACGTATGGAGAAGTCATTCCGCTGTTCTCGACTGAAGTCCTTGGCAATCAGATCACTGCTAGCACTACCAAAGTAATTGATATTGTCAGTCAGGTCTTTACCAACATATATCCTACCGTTAGGGTAGGTGATCTTATATATGACCTTACGCCTTCTATCTGCAAACAAACTCATTAGCTAATCCTCATGTCTGGCAGGCTGCCCCCACAACTGTGAAGGCGTTCTTAAGTTCTTCCTTAGCTATACTCTCGGAGATAGGGACTCTTGCAGAAGAGTAGATGGGCCAGAACTTTATACCCTTATTGAATGATTTCCAAGCGGAACCTTTGTCGACCTGGTTGTAGACCTGATCGTAGACCTGCTCCTGCTGTGGGAGCTGGTAGACCTGATCGCATGGAGGATGATCGCATCGTAACCTCAGAAATGCGATTGTCATAGAGATGAAGATGATACTTCCATACGAACATCTCACCTCGTTCGACTTGAATCATATACCTACCATCAAGAGATTCTAGCACTGGTTCAACAGCAAGATAACCATGGGGTGTGATAACAATTTCAAGCCCTTCTTCATAATCCTTAGTAACACTAATTTTCTTTACTAAAGAGACAGCACCCATGTCAGCAACAATGCTTCCCCCCTCGTCAAACAGTAATGATGGACGCACACTCCTCGCTAGCTTCTGAATGTACTCTGGATTATCGACTCTCTTCTGTATTTTATTATCTACGTAACTGTTCAGACCATGATAGCCTCCAAACAGAAGGATAGCTGCACTCACGAGACCAAATATTACCTTAAGGATAGTTCCTGTCCCCGCATTCACTCCAGCGACCTCTCTCTCATCAGCCATGGCTTCTACCTAGGATTGATATTCACGTTAACATCTAGCTCCTAGACACTTACAACAAACATGGCATTGCAGCAAGTATTCATTATGTCAGGCATTGTCATAGGATCTTATCTTCTAAAGCCTTAATGCCTCGTCTCTTTTAGTCTCCGAAACAGATCCTCAAGATGCAATAACTTAATAGCAATAAGAACAAGAGTTACCTGGGGAGTAACACATGAGCTAATATATCAGTAGACAGCAAACGGGAGTAGTAATGATTAATCATCTTATATTAATCCTTGGCCCACTCAATGCTCTGGTGCCTCTAGAGACACCAGTGATTACCTCTACTAATCCTCATGTATTACAGGCTCAATCCCCCCGATAGTGAAGGCCTTCTTCAGTTCTACCTCAACGATATCTCTCTGAGAGACAGGGACTCTGACAGAATCATAGATGGGATAGAACTTAATGCCCTTATCCAACATACTCCTCATGAACTTAGCCATGCATTGTGCCTCTAGGTACATTAGCTTGAGACCAAGCCCCTTATAGAGGTGCTCCTCTACTAATTCGGAGTGGTTAATCTCTGTCTGATCTAGGATATAGGAGGCATTATAGGACAAGTCAGGGTAATCAAATCTTATCCTACGATCTATCGCGGATAAAGCCTTAGCCCTTGTAGGGTTGTTAATGGCTATCATGAAGGCCTTCTTTGCTAGCTTACGAGGTATGCCTTTGATCTCGTAAGCATCTCCTTGTAACTCATCTTCAAGCTCAGAGGCATACAGGAGGAATGGGAGACAGTTGCTTATATCCAACTCTACTGTAGGCTCTCCATCGATCAGTATGTTCTTCCTGTCCTCCTTCTTCATGATGCAGACAGAAGAACCAGTGAACCTACCATTGATCTCAAAGCCTCCTTTATGAGATGCATACAGCATATTCTCAGGCTCTACGGTCTTATTGTATTCTGAGAGTAATGCTCTGGTCTCTATGGCAGACTGAGGGAAGGTCTCGTAAGAGAAGTCTTTAGGAATAACTAGTCCCTCCTCCATTATCTCATAGGACATATCATCAGGCATTATTGATAGGAGTTTCTCTGTAGGCTGAACTGTAGATGCCACTCCTTTACTACCTGCGAACTTATACCCTCTCTTAATCTTTATGTATCCTCTGATCTCAAGAGCATCACATATCTTAGATACTTGAGTACGTACGAAGTCCTCAGGGAGATGTGTCTCTTTGTAGCTGCTCTTATGGAGCTGGAGGTATATCTCAGTCTTCCTTAGGGATAGGTTAGTAATGATATTATGGAAGGTATACTTATGTCCCTTAGAGACAGGTAATGGATATATGGCCTTATAGAGAGTATCTATCCATTCAGTATCTTCAGAGATCAGGAAGGGAATACTACTGTTAAACCTATCGTCCTCCTCTGTCCACTGAGGGGATACCTCGGATGTCTCTAGAGACTTATCTTTGATCTCCTCAGTAGGAGTAGGGAATAAGGTCTCTAGTGCCTCTCTTTCAGCATCAGAGAAGGAAGACTTAATATGATTATTACTCATTGATCACCTTTGTAGTATAAACAGGAAGACCTCAGGAACCCCTAAGTATCCCATAGATACCTACAGTAGACCCTATTCCCTCTCTCATAGTATCCCTTCGGAAGCCTTGGTATCAAAGGGATACAGAGTGAAGACACATGCAACATGCATGCCATCTGTTAGATTAACATACTTAATATCATCTTATCAGTACACTATAGACTCCAGAGCCTTCTTCATTACTAGCAGGTTGTCTCTTGAATTCCACTGAATGTACTGCGCCGTTATATCATTGGACTTATGATTAAGCAACCGCTTGACCATGAGGTAATCAATACCAACCTCAGAAGCTCTAGTTGCAAAGGTCCTCCTCAGATCGTGACACCGGAAGTCGTAGTTAATCAGCTTGGATAGTCTCCTAATGGTGGGCCTCTCATCTCCCATAGGGGCATCTCTCTTCTGTGTTGATGGGAAGATGAAGGGTGAACTGCTCTTGGCTCTATCTAGAACCTTCTGTATCTCCTGAGTCAATGGTACATAGTGTGGCCGCTTATTCTTGGTGTCTCTGATGATTAAGCATGGGATATCCTCTATTTGCTCTATATCGCTCCAAATTAGCCTCAGAGCTTCGTTCTTCCTTAGTCCTGTGTAGAGTATCAAGTGGACTGCTAACGTCACAGGGTGGGCCTCCTGAGAGCTTATATGGAGTAGTTCCCTGACTCTGTTAGCTGGTAGGTAGTTCTCCCTCTTCCTGAGGCTTCTGTCTATCCGCTTGAGCTTAAGCACTTGGACAGGATTGCTCTCTATGATCTCATCGGCCATGGCGTAGTTCAGCAGGGCTGAGAGGATACGCATGGTCTTGGTGGCTTGAGAGTAGGTTGGTATACCACCACTCATACCTTTATCTCTGATCCTGTAGAACCTATTCTCTACCATCTGCTTTGTGATTGAGGCTACAGGTTTACTCAACCAGTCTGAAAGGTAGAAGAAGATGACCTCACGATAACATTTGAGAGTGCTGGCCTTCAGTCGATCCCCTTTAACGTAATCAGTAAAGAGAGTTTCCAAAGTAAGATCTGCAGTAGGCTTCTTGAGATTACCAGTTCTCACCTGTTGGATAAAGTTAATGGACTGCGTACGAGCATCACCGATAACGATATGTGGATATTGCCCTATGGTCTTTCTGTTGGTACGACCTTCATGCCTCACTTCAGCGATCAATTTGATAGAGCCGGATGGATTTACCTTAGCGGCAAACCCTTTCACTTTATCGTCTCGTATGAAGTATGGTGTTGACTTTGGTTTAGCAGATTGCAGTACTTTTGCAGTAATGGTGGTCATTTCGTCCGATCTCCTGGTAGATTCCTGGTAGATCGAAATGACATACTTGAGATGCTTTAGAGCTAGAAGCACCATCTTTGAAGCCTATAAACAACAATAGCGTAACCTCTATTATTTCTAGAGATTACGCTATCTTGGCATTGGTGCCGGAGGTCGGAATCGAACCGACACGAAGTTGCCCTCGCGGGATTTTGAATCCCGTGCGTCTACCTATTTCACCACTCCGGCTTAGGGCATTGTTTATACTCCACTTTCCCGCTTACCGTCAAGAAGAAAAAAATTGATTAATGAGTAAAGAATTTTGAGTAATCAACAGATGGAGCAACATTTCTCCATGAATAAAAATGTAATGCTCTCCCAATCGATCACATACAGAAAACGACTACCACTCACCACTTCTTTCAATCAACGCACCTATCGGCTATCCCTATCCTTTTGCCTAAACTAATAGATATTGCCTGTTTGACTTTCAGAATACTTTCAATTACTTAAGCTTTTAAAAGTTGAAGATCCTCGTCATCTGTCTTTTGCCTGTTTTACTCATTCCAATTACCTAAGGAGCATTTCAATGTTTAAGCGGTTTGCTATACTCATCTTATCAGCCTTACTACTCGGACCCCTTACTGTAAACGCCCAAGCCGCCGACCGTACAGGCACAGGTATGCATATCTGGTTTGATACCGGCGGGCCTATAGGTGGTACCTACAATACCGTTGTCTATAACGGTGCTAAGGCTGCGGCAGAAGATATTGATGCCAAAATCACCTTCGTGTACTCCGACTGGAGCCCCGAAAAGATGGTGACAAATTTCAAGACTGCACTGGCTGAAAAACCTACCGGTATTGTTGTCATGGGACACCCCGGGGATGCGGCCTACGGTCCCTTCATTGCAGAAGCGCGTAAGAATGGAATTATTGTCACAGCAGTGGACACCCCCCTACCAGAGACCCAGGCCCAATTCCAATCCCAGGGCTTTGGTTATATTGGCCCGGATGCATACAATCAGGGTGCCAGCATGGCCAGGGAATGTATACAGCGATTTGAGCTCAAGAAAGGTGACCGTGCATTTGTATGGGGACTGAAACGACTGCCGACTCGAGGCCTTCGCGCCACTGCAATTTTAGATGTATTTGAGAAAGAAGGCTTGATTGTGGATTATCTTGAGATCTCCCCAGAAATAGATAAAGACCCATCACTTGGGACACCCATTATCGCAGGCTATATGGCCGCACATCCTGACTGTAAGGTTATGGTGATCGACCACGGTGCACTGACGGCACAGATGGAAAACTTTTTACGCACTGCGGCTGTAAAGGCTGAAGATATCAACGTGGCGGGCTTTTCCCTTTCCCCTGCCACCGCTTCTGCCATAAAAAATGGCTATGTTGATCTTATTGGCGATGCTCAACCCTTTCTTCTCGGTTATTTCTCTGTACTCCAGATTGCTCTTACTGAAAAGTATGGATTTTCCGGTCTCAATATCGATACCGGGGGTGGCTTCATCGGCGCTGATAACCTTTCATTGATTGAACCCTTAGCGAAGCAAGGGCTCCGCTAACTAGTTCCCGTCTGAAAACTGTTATTTGGCTCAATCCCAGCGTTACGCCTCATATTTTTCTCCTCGGAGTATTAACTATATACATGTGGAAAAAATTTGAGGCGTGCCTCGATCTTGCCCCAAATTCCTACTTTTCGGATGGAAACTAACTCGAAATATATGGAATAGATTCCAGGACAAGCTTCTTCTGGCGTAAAACCCTCATATGCAAAAACCTCTGATAGAGCTCTCTGGAATAACCAAATCATACGGCCATGTTTCCGCCTTAAAGGGTGTGGACATGACCCTCTATGAGAATGAAATCATTGGCCTCATTGGTGATAATGGAGCGGGTAAATCAACGCTGATTAAAATTCTTGCCGGGGTTGAAGGATATGATTCCGGCAAGATGTCCTACCTTGGGAAAAGGATCCAGCCTAAAAAATATTCTGTCAGTACTGCACGCAGAATGGGGATTGAGACGGTATTTCAGGATAAGTCTCTTGGGGAGTCCCAGTCAATCTGGCGCAACTTTTTTATGGGACGCCATCTTCACAACAGGTTTGGTTGCATCCGTGTGTCCCATGAGAAAAAAGAATCCATGCGCGTACTCACCGAAATCATAGGTCTTCGGGGTGTTGGGCTTTCACCCAACGCCCCGGTTTCCATCCTCTCCGGAGGAGAACGACAGGGTCTTGCCATAGGCAGGGCAATGTATTTTGATGCCAAAGTGGTCATCATGGATGAGCCCACTACAGCCCTTGCTGTAAAAGAGGTGCAGAAAGTTCTGGGCTTTGTAAAGGATCTTAAAGAAAAAGGAAAATCGGCAATTTTTGTTTCCCATAACCTGTACCATGTTTTCGACGTCGCTGATCGCTTCCTCTTTTTTCAACATGGCAAGATCCGCTCCGAACTGCGTAAAGAAGATGCGACTCCCAAGATCCTGATCGATACCCTGATGAAGTGCTCCTAAGATGCAATCTTTTGTCAATTATATGAAGTTTAACGCCGTTCAGTGGACGATCACTTTTGTTTTTATCGTCCTGCTTCTGGGCTTCATGTTCTTTGCACCCCACACCTTTCTACATTCCAGGATCTATATCGCCTACCTCTCCACCATCCCCTTTGCAGGAATGATCGCCATTGCGATGACTCTGGTCATCATCACCGGTGAAATTGATCTCTCCTTTCCCTCGGTGATGGCGGCAAGTGGCTTTGCATTTGCCAAAACATATGCGTTCACCTCTTCTCCTGGGCTAGGCCTTGTTGCCGCTCTTGCCACAGGCGCTCTTGCTGGTGCCCTTAATGGGGTGCTGGTCGTCGGCTTCAAGGTTCCTTCTATCATTGCAACCATCGGGACTCAATTCTTCTGGCGGGGCCTTACTGTCCTTTTAGCAAGCGGCCTGGCTCTGAACATGGCCGAAATCCGTGAAACCACGTTTCACTATCTCATGGTTGGCCGATGGTTTGACTGGCTTCCTGCACAGGCGGTGTGGTTTTCACTTCTCACTGCTTTGTTCTGGCTGCTTTTAAACCGGCATGTTTTGGGCGATCATGTCCGTTTTTGTGGAGACAACAGTAGTGCCGCTCAGATGATGGGCATTCCAGTCTCCAGGACACGGATCAGTGTTTTTTGTCATAATGGGCATGATTACCGGGCTTTCCGGAGCAATGGTCTGTATGGAAATGGCAAGTTGGTGGCCCACCCAAGGAGAGGGATATATGCTTCTTGTTTTTGCCGCCGTTTTTGTTGGTGGAACGTCTGTCTTTGGTGGTCAGGGCACTATTTACGGAACTCTTGTGGGGGCAATTATAATAGGTATGATTGAAGCCGGAATAATAAGTAGCGGACTATCCGGCCTATGGACCCGTATGGTGTACGGCATAGTTATTATTGTTTCTGTCTCTGCACATTCTTTTTTAACCAAATATGCGAAAAGATAATCATGATGCCGTCGTAAAAAGTCCCATCTCCTTCGTTGTAGGTTTTAAATGAAGACCCGGCATACTACATGTATTGCCATGTCTCCATTAAAAACACTACGCCTCGGATATCGAACTTTTTGACGTAGCCATCTAATACTTTGAATAACCTTTTTACGAGTCCATCAATTATGGAAAACACACATCCTGCAATAGCCGAAGCACTTCTTCCATTTAGTCGTCTATCGGAGATCTGCCTGGCTCATCTTGCCGAGGCCCCGGAACATAACATTAAGGTTGCCGGAGTATACTGCGCGTTTGCACCGGAAGAAATTATTCGAGCGGCGGGGATGTTGCCCGTTACGCTGTGCGGCAAGGATGAAAAGCCTATATCTACGGCAGAAATCCATTTACCTGCTGCCCTTTGCCCCCTGATAAAATCGAGTTACGGCTTTGCTCTCTCTGATACCTGTCCCTATTTTGCCGCTTCCAATGTCATTATTGGTGAGACGACATGTGACGGCAAAAAGAAAATGTTTGAGCTCATGGGAAAGATCAAGCCGGTGCACGTCATGCAACTTCCCTATTCAGTAGACAACAACTCTGCCAGAGCATTCTGGCGCTGGGAGGTTATTCGACTGAAAACGTTTCTTGAAAAGGAAACAGGAAATGTGGTTACCGACTCCTGTCTTCAGGAACAGATTGACTTGATCAATATTCGTAATTCAAAGCTCATGACACTGGCCGCAGTGATGACAGCCGCCTCTCCACCAATAAGCGGTAGGGAACTCCTTAAGGTCATGGAGTCTCGAAATGTGGCTATTGATATCCATAGCTACAATCAGTTACTAGACAAACTACTGGATGCAATTGCCACGGTAGCAGTAGAACCCGCAAAAAAGAATAAACCGCGAATACTGATCACCGGTTGTCCCATGGGATCTGGATCAGATAAAGTGCTTCAGATTATTGAAGATCTTGGTGGATTAGTTGTCGCCCAGGAACATTGTGGCGGCCTTAAGAGCATCTTTCGACATATTGAGACTTCTTCCAACCTTCTCCACTCACTTGCAGATCATTACCTGGGGACGCCATGTGCCTGCATGAGTCCAAACACCAGGCGTTTGGACTATTTACTTGCTCTTTGTCAGCAGTTTAAAGCAGATGCCGTCATTGATGCAACCTTACAGAACTGCCATCCGTACACGGTGGAGCACACAAGTGTGGCAACTCTTATGGAAGAAAAAGCGGGCCTTCCGGTTTTTCACGTTAATACCGGTTATTCGCCATCAGATACTGAGCAGATTCGGGTTAGAATTGAAGCTTTTCTTGAAATGCTCTAGCAGCCAGCCGAATTATGCCCTTTTTCCACATATCTGCGTTATTTTTAAAAAATCAATGCTCGTAGGTAAGCGAAGACTCCGATATCAGGTATATGACTGTGCTTTATTTCTTTAAAATGCCTTGATCTGAGATAAAATGGCTATAATCCGACAGACTCCTGGGCTTGAATATATGGGGGGGGGGAATAAGACAGACAGGGAGGGAAGGCTACGGATACTCAGTTACATGATCGCTTTATAGACCTTGTACCTTTTGAGGACCTTGTTCACATAGCGGCGGGTTTCTTGAATTTGTGGTACTCCACCTGTGCGGGCAACGCGTCCAGGACCTGCATTGTAGGCGGCAAGGGAGAGAATAAGATCTCCATCAAAACTATCCAACATCTTACGAAAATACCTTGTTCCCCCATCGATGTTCTCTTTTGCATTAAAGGGGTTAGTTACCCGGAGGTCCCTCGCAGTGCCAGGCATGAGCTGCATTAAGCCCTGTGCCCCCTGACTCGATATGGCTCTGCGATTAAAATCAGACTCAACGTGGATAATAGCTTTGATCAGAGAAGGGTCTACTCTATAACGTCTCGCAATACGTTTTATATCATAGTCGTACCTTGAGCGGTCAGTGCGACCAATGTTACTGCTTGACTGGTTGGCCCAGCTATTTTTTTTCTTCGTAATCTTATAGACTGTGCAGTCCGAACTGTTACGGACATTGGTAATATTAACCCTCCCCGAACTATCACGGCAGAGATACATCTCTGCCTGACTACTGGCATAGCCTGATAAGATAAAGGCGAGCACAAGACAGATACAGAAAAGGATACGTGCCGAATTTCGGCCCGTATCCTTACTGTTTTTCCAGCTATGAATTGTCTGGGTAACAATCATTTATTTGGTACGCTTTTCCCAATCTGCAAGAAACTGCTGAATACCAATATCTGTAAGAGGATGTTTTGCCAACTGATTGATAACTTTGAGTGGAATAGTAGCGATGTCAGCACCAACTAAGGCAGCGTCCATTACATGCTGCGTGCTACGAACTGAAGCAACGATGATTTCGCTCATGTAGCCATAGTTGTCATAGACGGTTGCAATATCACTAACAAGATCGATTCCGGGGGTACCGATATCGTCAATGCGACCAACAAATGGGCTGACGTAACTTGCACCAGCTTTTGCCGCAAGGAGCGCTTGAGCTGCTGAAAAGATGAGGGTTACATTGGTCTTGATGCCTTCAGCGGTTAACTGCTTTACAGCCTTAAGACCTTCTACGATCATTGGAATCTTGATCACGATGTTTTCAGCAACCTTTGCAAGCTCACGTGCTTCTTTGAGCATACCTTCTGCTTCAAGGCTTACAACTTCAGCGCTCACAGGACCATCTACAATAGAACAGATCTCTTTGATGATCTCTTCAAAAGGCTTACTCTCACGTGCAATGAGGGATGGATTGGTGGTTACACCATCAACCATACCCATATCCAGGCCTTGCTTGATCTCTTCAATATTAGCTGTATCGATAAAAAACTTCATTACTCGTCTCCTTGGTTTTTTCTGTATGTATTGCAACATTTTTTGCTGCAAAAATAATGTGTTATTCCGTCTTTTTCAAACTGTATGGCCTGTCGTCTGGGTACGAGTTTTTTGCACACAGGATCCTCTTCCAGGGTATCAGTTTGAGCAATATTCCCTGGCTCTTTTGCTTTCGAAGATGGGCCGCTTTTCTTCTTGCCACTACCGACAATCAAGCGATAACCGATATAGAGAAGGATCGCTATGATAATTATTCTAAGTGGGCTCACGTTGGTTACTCTTTCCTAATATATCTTAATTGATTGTTGAAAAGCAAATGACTGGCACTAATCTGACCAGGAGCTACGATTAATTGCCTGCTTGTCATTGTCGTCTTGTACAAAGCTTTGTTGCAGTCGGCCAACCATCTCACCTACAGTCAAACCCGTCGCATAATCACAAAATCCCGCATCAAGTTCAGCTAAAGGTTCAAGTACAAAGAGCCTTTTAGGAATATGGGGATGCGGCAGGATCAATTCTTCCGAATCCATTACAATTTCTCCGAAATACAGTAGATCAAGATCAAGGCTCCGATCCTGGTACCCCATATCCGTTTCCGGCCGCCTTCTACCAAATTCTGCCTCAACTGTAAGCAACAATCGTAAAAGATCCACAGGCGAAAGGGAAGTTGCAAGCATACCCACCGCATTAGTGAACCAATTCTGGCTTACCATATCAACCGGTGCACTCAGATATGGGCTGGAAAGCTTCAGGCACTCAATACCCGCCTGCTTTCCCAAGTTCTCCCAGGCGTCTTGCAGAGTTTTCTTTCCATCTCCAAGATTGGAACCCATACCGATGTATGCTTTAATTTTGTTATTCATGATCAAAAGATATTTCTACAGGTCCTGTAGGCCGAGAACATCAAACATCGAGTAGACGCCTGGTTCCTTACCAACTATCCAGGCAGCCGCAGTTGCAGCACCTTTTGCAAAGTGATCCCTGCTATGCGCCCTGTGAGTCAACTCAAGACGCTCGCCGGGCCCTGCAAAGTAGACGGTGTGTTCGCCAACAATGTCGGCTGCACGTATGGCCTGGATGCCTATTTCTTTTGGCTTTCTCTCACCAATAATCCCATTTCTCTCGAAAACACCAACTTCTTCAAGATTTCTATTTACGCCTTCGGCAGCCATCTCACCAAGTTTTAGGGCTGTTCCGGATGGGGAATCCTTTTTCTTATTGTGGTGGGCCTCAACAATTTCAATGTCGTAGTCGTCGCCAAGTATTTCAGCTGTCTTTTTCACCAGCTTAAAAAGCGCGTTGACACAAATGGACATATTGGGAGCCTGTACACAGGGAAAATTCTTTGCAAGCTCTGCCAGCTCTTCCAGATTCTCGGCAGTAAGGCCTGTGGTGCCAATGACCATTGCTTTGCCGTGCCTCGATGCAATTTTTGCAAATTCCATGGTGGCCTTGTGAAAAGTAAAATCAATAATCACGTCACCATCAGCAATCACCGACTCAAGTCCGTCTCCAATGATTACACCGTTTTCTCTACCAAACCCTACAAGACCTGCATCCCTACCGATATCCGGGTGTCCCTGGGCTTCAAAAGCACCGGTAAACTGAAGCTCGGGGTGCTGTTCCACCATGTAGGCAACCCTCTGGCCCATTCGACCAGCAGCACCTGCAATTATAACATTTATCATACCATCACCTTCGTGATTAATTATACTAACGAACTAAACCAGACCCAGGCCAACAAGACCTTTTCTCAGAGCCTCTACCGGACCTTCAGCCATGGGCGCTATCGGCAGACGAGGGGTTCCACTTTTTATCATACCCATCAGCTCCAGTGCTTTTTTGGCAGGGGCAGGACTTGGAACACTAAACATCAGCTTCATCAGATCATACATCTGGTAATGACGTTCCCTGGCTCCTTTGATATCACCCGCAATAGCACACTCCATCATCTGGGCCATTCCCTGTGGGTAGACATTTGAAATTACAGAAATCACACCATGACCTCCGATGAGAACAGTTGGCATTGAGGTGAAATCATCGCCAGATAGAACAATAAAGTCCTCAGGAGTTTTTCTGATCACATCAGAAACCTGCTCGAGGCTGCCGGTGGCTTCCTTGATACCTATGATATTGTCAATTTTGGCCAGCCGAGCGACGGTCTCAGGGGCTATACTCACAACTGTACGGCCGGGGACGTTGTAGAGGAAGACTGGGATATCAACACTTTCTGCGATAGCCTTAAAATGGAGATACATGCCTTCCTGATCCGGCTTATTGTAGTAGGGCACAACAGAAAGGACGGCATCTGCTCCACTGGCTTTCGCACTTTCGGTGAGCTCAATAGCCTCAAGGGTATTATTGGCTCCGGCACCGGCAATAACCGGGACACGGCCATTCACTGTCTTCACAGTGATATCGATAATACGTTTGTTCTCATCCATTCCTATGGTTGCAGACTCTCCAGTGGTTCCACAAGGTACGATTCCGTGGGTTCCGTTGGCAATCTGAAATTCAACAAGATCGATCAAGCCCTGTTCATCGAGTTGGCCATCAATAAACGGTGTGACCAATGCTACCATTGCTCCGTGAAATTTCTTCATAACTCTTCCTCCTCCTAATATAGTCATACACCTGTCTCACCAGCACGTTTTACAACAGCGCTTCCGGAGTCAGGTCACCACTACAAATTATTCTTGTTGGCCCTTGTAAATAAACACTTTCAACTACCGGGCCGTCCTGTAAATCAAAATGTATCGTGAGGGTCTCACCTCCTGAGGTGATGACCTCAACAGGTGAATCCATGCCTTTATGCATTGCGGCATAAATTGCTGAAGCAACCGCTCCAGTACCGCAAGCCATGGTCTCGTCCTCTACTCCCCGCTCGTAGGTCCGCACCTTAATCTTTCCTGGGCCTAATACTTTTACAAAGTTTGCATTTGCCCCATCTGGTTCAAATATCTCGTGAAAGCGAACCTTGCGACCCCATTTTTTTACAGGAGCGTCGTCTTCTTCCACAAAAATAACCGCATGGGGAACCCCCGTATTTACAAAGGTAACTGGGTATTCGGTATCATCAAGCCGCAGTGAAAGGTCGAGACGAAAGTCATGGGGACGCGGCATCTTCACCCTGACATTTTCCTGTTCATCACAAATTTCTGCCTCTATAAGGCCCGCAAGGGTCTCAAATTTCATATGAGGACCACATATTTTGTGGCGAAAGGCAAACCTGGCTGCACAGCGTGAGCCGTTACCACACATCTCGGCAACGGATCCGTCCGCATTATAGAAATTCCAGCTAAAATCTGCAGTCTCTGAATTCTCTATGAGAATAAGACCATCAGCTCCAACGGAAAACATGCGCCTACAAACCTTGCTCGCAAATTCAGCCTGTTGGGCGAAAGGCACAATGCCTTTGCGGTTGTCAATGACGACAAAATCGTTACCGGTTCCACTCATTTTCTCAAATGGGATGGGAAAATTAAGAGCCATCAATTTACTCCTTAGTCAAAAGCCGCCCATTCATTTGAGCAGCATTCATCAATATTGAAGGTGTATAAATAATTTGTACGGTACGAATAAGATAGCCCTCTACCCGCTAATTACGGGGTAGAGGGCTAAAAATGGTTTGATCTGACGACAAAATAACTATAATCCGACAGACTCCTAGTACCTTACAGTTGCTTCCCTCGATTTCTCACTCTCATTAGCTGGAGTTGAGCCATCAATTGCAGTAATCGCGTAGTAGTAGCGAACATCACCAGTCGCTTTTTTATCTACATAAAGCATATATTCAGGTGCGACCTTGCCCAGTAGTTCATAGTCGTCCTTATCAGCTGCACGCCTATACACTTTGTACCCAACAACATCTAAGGCATCAGATTTATCCCAGAATATTTTCGTCCCAACCGATGTTGCAACTGCGGTAACACCACTTGGTGCCAATGGTGGAGTCATATCCCGTGGACTGACAGCAATCGCTTTTGTCACCGATCCATCAACAAGCTCATCTTCCAGCACCATCAGGCTTTGCACGGTATAAAAATACTTCTGTCCGTTTCTCACCTGCTTATCTGTATAGGTTGTAGCAGCAAGAGGTTTACCAACCTTGATAAAATCTTTGCCACCAGCACTTCTCATTATCTGGTATTTCAGCGGTTCAGAAAGTGCAGAACCATCACTGAGCTCGGTCACGGCATCCCATTTAAGGACAACCTGCCCGTCACCACCTGTTGCCACAAGCGTTGCAGGAGCCTTAGCTGGTTGATACCATACAAAGCTTACAATGTTTGAATCATCACTTGCTGCAAGCCAGCTCGTTCTGGATTTAACCTTGTAAAAATACTTATATCCAGACTGCAGGTCTGAGGTCTCGTAACTCGCCTTCCTGCGCAGCTTCCCATCAAAAACCACACCACCATCAACTTCAATAGCCTTACCAAACGGAACGGGACACCCCCCGCAGTAGTCGGCGAGAGGTACAGCATATCTATAGAGATCAAATGACGAAATATCTGAGATGAGTGTGCCCTGTATCGTTTTCACAGGATAGGACCAGGTTAGCGTAAGGCCCTTGTCACTCACATTATACAGAAGATCTGAAATCGGCTCTGGTACCACACTAGCTGGTGCCACAGGCAGGTCTTTGTAGCCACAGCCACCTGTAAAAAGAAAAGAAGCACCAAGAAGCAATGCACCAGCTGCTCGTACCACATTCATCGTATTCATTATGCAATCCCCAATTGTTTCTCGGCCGCAACTACAGCCTCCTCGACCCTTATAAGGCCAGTTCCACCCGCAGTAATTCGGCTATTCACCGAACCCTCAATACTTAGGACCTTATACACATCTTTTTCAATCATATCAGAAAATTGTGATAATTCTTCCAGGGTGAGATCAGGAAGCTCCCGACCATTTTCAAGACAAAAAGCAACTGCACGACCTACAATACCGTGTGCTTCTCTAAAGGGCACATTCTTCACAACAAGATAGTCGGCAAGATCTGTAGCTGTCATGCAACCGGACTCCGTAGCTTCAGCCATTTTGTCCGTTTTAAATGTCATATTTTCCAGGAGTTCAGCCATAATACTAAGGGAAGCCGTCACCGTATCAACAGCATCGTACACCGGTTCCTGGGTTTCCTGAAGATCCCGATTATACGTTAGGGGCAATCCTTTTACGATGGTGATAAGGGTCATCAGACTCCCTACAACACGACCACTTTTACCCCGAATCAATTCAGGAATATCAGGATTTTTCTTCTGTGGCATGATTGACGACCCTGTACAAAAGGTATCAGAAATATTAACAAAATTAAATTCCTGACTGGACCAGAGCACGAGTTCTTCAGACAGTCTCGATAAGTGCAGTTGAATAATCGTACAGGTGCTTGAAAATTCGATAGCGTAGTCACGGTCTCCAGAGGTATCCATGGAGTTTGCCGTCACATCGTCAAACCCCAGAGCCTTTGCAGTCATTGCCCTGTCCAGCGGCAGGCCGCTTCCCGCCATGGCAGCGCAGCCAAGGGGCGAAAGGTTAAGGCGCTTACGGCAGTCAATCATACGCTCACGATCACGGGTAAACATCTCGTAGTAGGCAAGCATATGATGGGCAATCTGTACTGGCTGAGCCCTTTGCAAATGGGTGTAACCCGGCATCAACTGCCCAAGATATTTCCGTGCAACAACGACAAAGGATCGTCTCACCGCGTCGAGCAACTCAACGATAGAGTCACACTGATCCCGCAGGTACATTTTAAAATCAACAGCAACCTGATCATTTCGGGATCGACCACTATGCAGCTTAGCCCCTGTGGGTCCAATACGGTCAATAAGCGCCTTTTCGATATTCATATGAACATCTTCCAGCTCACGCTTGAACTCAAATTGCCCCGCATCGATCTCTTTTTCAATGGCGCTGAGACCATCGCTGATCGCTTTCAATTCATCTGGGGTCAATACACCATTGGCAGAAAGCATGGCCGCGTGGGCCTTACTTCCGGCGATATCGTATTTATACAGGCGCGCATCGTAGTGAATCGAGGCGCTAAAGGCCTCAACGGAAGCCGCAGTACCTTCACTGAAACGACCACCCCACATCTTACCTGAACCGCTGTTATTGTCTTTACTCATAGCTGTATCTTTTTTTTTGGGAATCATTGCACAATCAGTTCAGTGTTGAATTTCTTACAACATTTAGACAGGTTGGGATAGAGCCGCCTGACAATTATCAATCAGCAACTCTCAATGGTTCATGACATTTTAGTTTACTTACATCGTCTTAAGGAAAATGCGTTATCATTACATAAAAGAGCGGCTATTTGCAAAACATTTTGCACAATCCAGCCGCCCCAGTCCCAAAGCCGTTAGATAAAACTACAGTACAACATCCTTCAGGACCTCAGTAAGAACAGTAACAAACTCGTCAATCTCAGCCTTTGTTACAATGAGAGGCGGCACAAAACGCAACACCGCATTGCCCGCAAAATTCATAAGATAGCCACGCTCAAACATATCGCCTACAATGGCGGAACCATGCGAGATCCCCTGCTCCGTCAAGACTGCTGCCACAATCAAGCCCATTCCCCGGCTACCAGTGATGAGAGCTGGGAACATATCAGCCAGTAGCGCAAGCTGTTCTCTGAAATAGGCCCCTTTCTCCAGAACATCAGGGAGGAATCCATCTTCGAGCATGATCTTCATGGTGGTAACACCTGCAGCAGAAGCCACAGGATTTCCACCAAAGGTAGAGGCGTGTGTTCCAGGTACAAAGGCTGCCGCGATTTCACTTCTTGTGACCATAGCCCCTATGGGCAAGCCGTTACCAAGGGCTTTGGCCATAGACATGATATCTGGCTCAATACCCAACTGCTGATAGGCAAACATGGTTCCCGTACGTCCCATTCCGGTCTGAATTTCATCAAAGATAAGAAGAATACCGTGCTTATCGCAAAGTGCTCTGATCCCTGCGAGATACTCCTTGCTAAGAGGACGCACACCACCTTCCCCCTGAAGAGGCTCGCACAAAATGGCACAGGTGGTCTCGTCGACCATCCCCTCAAGTGCTTCAAGATCACCAAAAGGCGCATAACAAAACCCGCTGGGAAGTGGTTCAAAACCCTCGTGAAATTTTGGTTGTCCTGTCGCTGCAACTGTGGCCAGGGTTCTTCCATGAAACGAGCCTGCAAGGCTGATTATCTTATAGCGCCCTTTGGGGGAGTGTATTCTTGCAAGTTTTATGGCCGCTTCATTTGCCTCAGCACCGCTGTTACAGAAAAAGACCTTCTCACCAAAAGAATGCTGACAGATCAACTCGGCCAACTCTATCTGAGGCATCGTGTAATAAAGATTGGATGCATGGACGAGTTTTTGCGCCTGGGCACAAATCGTCTCGCTCACCCGTGGATGACTATGACCCAATGCACAAACAGCAATGCCTGAGAGAAAATCTAAATATTCTTTACCATTGGCATCGGTGAGTTTGCACCCCGAGCCACTTACCATAGCCGCAGGGTATCTGGCATAACTGCCAACGATGACTGCGTCTCCTCTTTCTTTCAACTCCGCATTGTTACTCATTTTCAATATATCTCCGTTCCAACACCTTCTTTGGTAAACATCTCAAGTAAAATTGAGTGCTCCACACGACCATCCACTATGTAGGTTTTTGACACCCCAAGTTTGAGCGCATCTTCACAACAGCGCACCTTGGGGATCATTCCACCGACAATGGTTCCGTCCTCGATCAAGGCCTCAATTTCTTGTCTTGATAACGAAGTGAGCAGCTCATCTGCTTTATCTTTTACTCCAGGCACATCTGTGAGCAACATAAGCTTTTCAGCGGAAAGAGCACCGGCAATGGCAGCCGCCACAAGATCCGCATTAATATTAAATGCCCTGCCGTCTTCACCCACTCCCACGGGTGCGATTACAGGGATAAAGTCTTTGGAATAAAGGCTTTCGATGACTCCAGTATTCACTTTCGTTACCTGTCCAACCCTACCAAGATCAATAAGTTCTGGCGGAGACTGTCCAAGAGATTCATCTTTTTTCTTACTGCTCACTTTCAGCTTTTCCGCACAGACCAAATCACCATCGCGGCCAGAAAGGCCTACAGCTTTGCCACCACAGTGGTTGATGAGGCCAACGATTTCTTTATTAACCTTGCCGACGAGCACCATCTCAACCACATCCATAGTCTCACCATCGGTCACCCGCATTCCTTCCACATAGCTCGGCTTTATATTAAGCCGATCAAGCAGGGTGTTTATCTGCGGCCCACCACCATGAACAATAACGGGATTGATACCGATCTGCTTGAGCAGGATCACATCAAGAGCGAACTGTTTTTTCAGATGATCGTCCACCATGGCGTGCCCGCCATACTTTATCACAATCGTCTTATTCCGAAACGCCTGCATAAATGGAAGGGCGTCGATGAGGACCTTTGCTTTTTCAATACTCTCTTGAACAGTTTTTACCATATCAACACTTTCGATCAACGGATCGATCCTTATAATTACTATGAAATATACAAGCTGGACGCTGCAGGGGTGGACAACAGATTCTGCGGGCATATTGTAATTGGTCGTATAGTGTAAGTAAAGTACTGTTTAATCAGGACCAACACCATTAAGTGACGCCTCACCCCGGTAAAGGGAAAATAAGCGAAAATCTTTTTAGTACCCGCTCGGAGTCTATCGTTTGCCCATAAGTACCTCGAAGGTCCCCTCTTCGTTCGCCACCTAGCTATATTTTCATGTTATTACTACAATAAATGACTCTCCGCTTTCTTCTTTATCAAGACAGATTTTCAGGGGTAAGGATCTAAAACTGGCGATCGCGAAGGGTGGTAAACATAAGAAAAACACAACGTTTTACATTCATTAATAATTGACTAGTATCTTTTGCTATTCCATATGTGATGGCGTCGTAAAAAGTCCGATCTACGTCGTTGTGGGTTTGGATCGAACTCTCAACATACCACATGTATCGTTGAGAATACGATCCAAACACCACGCCTCGTATATCAGCCTTTTTTCATAGCCATCAAAAGACTTCGAATTAACTTTTTACGAGTTTGTCATATGTGAATACATTGAAATTACATATAAAATGCATTTTTTGGATGTTTGACATGCAAAATTTAGGTTACATTTAGTTCACCTTACGCTACCATGGGCTCGTTATTCTTTTGAGACTAAATTTTATCATTTTAACTACGGGGAGTCCCGATGAAATTTAACAAAAACTTATCTTTTATTTTCTGTGGATATCTTGCTGTTTTACTGCTCTTTATCACATCTGGCGTAGCTTTTGCAGAAGACGCACCCATCAATATTGAAGCAAACCACATGACATCGACGGAGAAAAGTAACTCCGTTATCTTCACCGGAGATGTTGATGCAAAACAGGCAGATGTAAGAATCCGCTCAGATAAAATGACCGTTTACTACACCCCTAAAGAGTCTGGAACAAAAAAGAAAACCAAGGGTAAAGAAGGTGCCACCCAGCAGGTCGAAAAAATGGTCTGCGTGGGTAATGTTGAGATCACCAGAGGAGAATGGCTAGGTACTTCAAAAAAAATGGTGTACCTCTCCAAAGAGAGACAGGTTATACTTACAGGAAATGCTAAAGCATGGCAGGGCCAGAACGTGGTAAGTGGAGAGAAAATAATCTACTTTCTTGATGAAGGTCGCTCTGAAGTCGTTGGAGAACGAACATCGACAACGATTGGAGAAAATAGTGGTAAGAAAAAACCTTCACGGGTCAATATGACAATCCTCCAGAAATAGAATAAAGGCTGAGTTGAGATGTCGCTGCTTGAAACACGAAATATTGTAAAACGTTACGGTCCCAGAACAGTTGTCGACGGTGTCAGCCTCCAGGTCAAATCCGGAGCAGTGGTTGGCCTGCTCGGCCCAAATGGAGCCGGAAAAACCACAACATTTTACTCGATCGCGGGCTTTATACGACCGGACAAGGGAAATGTCATTCTCGCAGGAGAAGTGATAACCAATCTCCCCATCCACAAGCGGGCACTACGAGGAATTTCTTATCTTGCCCAGGAACCCTCTGTTTTTAAAAAGCTCACAGTTGAAGAGAACGTCCGAATAATCCTTGAACCCTTAGGACACTCTAAGAGAGAGATTGATCTTCGTATCGATGAGTTAATGGCTGATCTGGGCATTGAATATTTAAGAAATAACAAAGGACATGCTCTGTCGGGTGGTGAAAGACGCCGTGTAGAAATCATGCGGGCTCTTTCCACAAGGCCCCAATTCATTCTGCTCGATGAACCCTTTGCGGGTATTGACCCACTTGCTGTGATTGAGTTACAAAAACTTATTTTTAACTTGAAAGAAAAAGGTCTGGGAATTCTTATTTCCGACCATAATGTCCGAGAGACTTTACAGGTGTGTGACTTTGCATATATTATGAATTCAGGACAAGTCCTCACCAGCGGTGTCGCAGACGATATTATTGAGAGTGAAGTAGCACGAAAGATGTACCTTGGTGAAAACTTTCATATGTGATTTAAATGGCCCTCGAACTCAGACAACAACTTAAACTCACACAAAAACTGGTCATGACGCAACAGCTGCGCCAGGCCATTAAACTGCTGCAACTCAACAGGCTAGAACTGTCTGATGCGTTGCAGGCTGAAATTGAGCAAAACCCGGCTCTGGAAGAAGATTTTTCAGCCAACGAAAGAGTTGCGGAAAATACAGAGTCTCTTTCTTCTACCATCGAAACAACTGGGCCTGCACCGGAACCAGAGTTCACAGAGGGATTTAAGGTTCAGGAGACTCTTGGTGAAGTAAACTGGGAAGATTATTCAAATAACTTCGACAGTAACTTCTCTTTTGCGAAAGAAACTCCACCTGCCGACGCACCTTCACAATTTGAGTTCATCTCAGAGAAACCCGGCCTGCTCGCCTATCTCCAATGGCAACTCGCCCATAGTGATTTGGATGCAGGCGAGAAGGAAATCGCGCTCTATGTCATCGGTAATCTGAACCGTTATGGTTTTCTTGAAGTCGATATAGACCAGGTTATGGAGTACACCAATTGTGAACATGATGACGCGGAATATGTCATCGAGGTCATTCAGGACCTCGACCCTCCTGGCATCTGTGCACGAAATGTCAGTGAATCGCTCTATCTCCAGCTTGAACGAATGGGAAAACAAGACAGCCTGGCCGCAATCATTGTTCGCGACTATCTGCCATTTCTCGAAACCCGAAATTTCAAAGCACTCTCAAAAGCCACAGGCAAAAAAAGACCAGAGCTTGAGAGAGCGGTCAACTTTATCGTCTCAGAGCTCACCCCCTACCCGGGCCTGCCCTACGCCACAGATCAGACAAACTATATTGTCCCCGATGTGTACGTAAAAAAAATTGACGGTGAATATGTTATCCAGCTCAACGATGACGACCTCCCCCGCCTGAAGCTGTCTTCTGATTATCAGGAACTGCTCAAAAACGACAAGACCCTCGAGAAAGAATCAAGGCAGTATCTCAGTTCCAAGATGAAAAATGCGGATTGGTTCATAAAATCACTGTATCAACGTCAGCGAACCATCTTTAAGGTCATGGAGTCTATTCTTCGTTTTCAGTATGATTTTTTTGAAAGAGGGGCCGAATACCTTAAACCTCTCATTTTAAAAGATGTAGCTGAGGATATTGAGATGCATGAATCAACGGTAAGTCGGGTTACCTCTAACAAATACACCCACACCCCCCAAGGGATCTATGAGCTGAAATATTTCTTCTCAACAGCTATCCCAAGAGAGGGTCACGACTCCATGGCTTCAGAGTCAATAAAAACCATAATCCGCCGAATGATTCAAGATGAAGACCCAAAATCCCCCCTCAGCGATAACTCTATATCACTCAAACTTGGTGAAAGTGACATAAAGATAGCTCGGCGAACTGTTGCAAAATACAGGGAGCAGCTCAAGATCCTTCCGGTCAAACACCGCCGACACGCAAAATAACGACCTGCAGTTTTTTCTTTACGCACATCAGGAGGGGTTTCCTATACTTTTACATTCCCCTTCTATTGGGGCAATGTTTCCGCCTTTGCCTCTTTCATCCTGATACGTGGCCCGAAGGTCTCTCTACGTCCGCTCTCTGGTGCTAACTTCAGCTTATTACAGTTAAAAACACTCTCCCTTTCCCTGTTTTTCATGACAGGATTTTTAGGTGTAAGACACTAAAAACAGTAATAATGGGTGAGCTTTTATGGTATAATTGTCTTTCTTTAATATTATATTTCAGACTTACATTTCACCTAAATCTTGCATACACAAAGTACAGAAAAATGAGTTGTCATTGCAAAACAACATGTTGCATTCATAATAATCACTTTAGAAACTCATCTTTACATGACTACAATTTTTCTGTTATTTACTACCCTTCGGGATTGACAATTCCACCGAATCTGCTTTGTTATCGAAGCTTTGAAGTATATCTATACGTCTTCAACTTCGCTGCCTCGCATTTCCGGCAGGTAAGCGTAGACTCCGAGTAGTCAATTGCAAAATTTAGGTTTCAAATTAAATAATCCCGTATTCTCGGGTTAGTTACTAATTTTATAGGAGATTAAGAAAATGAAGTACGCTTTAATCGTAATGCTTGCAGTGTATCTGGTCACCTTTGGCTGCAACCCAAAGTCCGAAGAAGAACAGTCAACACCTCAAGAAAAAGCAGAACATGCCAGTGTTGAAAAGGCTCCGGTAACTCCTGCTGCACCAGAAAATGTTCATGTTACAACTGAAACTCCTGCACCCGCACCACCTGCTGAACTTGCCCTTGAAACAAAGGCAACTGTGCAAATCACTCCCCAGGCCAGTCCTGCAAATAATTGGAACACAACCCCTCAAGAAGCGACTATAGCACCACCGACCGAGGTGGTAGTTACTGCTCCGCCAAAAGCTGAGGAAGAGGTTGCGAATCAATGGAAGGCCATCGCACAGTCTGCAGCCATCACAGTGCTCGCTCTGATGAACGATGACACAGCGCAAAAAGCACCTAAGGCTGAGCTGGAAAAACCTGCACCAGCCGAAGAGAAAGCTGTGACGGCAGAAACTGCTATTGCAGAAGAGACTGCTACAGTCTTACCATGCGGCAAGAAAATGGTTCAGAATAGTTCTGCCAGTCTCCCTCCCTGCATGAAACATGGTGCGCTTGTGGCCCAGCAACCTGCCGCTCCAGTAGCAGAAGAAG
Source organism: Desulforhopalus sp. (assembly GCA_047619065.1). Taxonomy (GTDB): domain Bacteria; phylum Desulfobacterota; class Desulfobulbia; order Desulfobulbales; family Desulfocapsaceae; genus Desulforhopalus_A. Next base: position 56,965 of record JBLHNA010000013.1, on the reverse strand, counting down.
AGCTGAGTGAAGCGATGCAAAAAATGGTGAATGCCACAAACGACATGGTAGAGGTTACCAGACAATTGGTCATGGCCACCCAGCAGATGCTCACCGCCTCCAGAGACGTTGCCGTTGAGTTCATCGACACAGGCAAAGAAGCAATTGAAAACTCAAAGCCAGCGATACAAAATGCTATAACCGAAGAAGAAATGATCGAAACTGTCAGAGAGGTTGTTTCTGCCACAAAAGAGGCCTACGAAGCGACAGCAGAGGCCCTCTCTAAAGCCCTTGAAGACAAAGAAGCCCAGCCCGCTCCAGAGGCTGCACCACAGCAGTAAACTCAGCTACTCTAATCTTATTCTGCCTGTAGACTATCTTACCCTGTTGTCTACAGGCATTTAAATCCCACATACCTCAGTATTCCCTGCTACTCAGCTAATCCGAATTTCTCATGACTTTTTGATTTGAAACTCAATTGTTTGTTTTTATAGTTTAAAAATGACTTCCTTAATTAACAGGGTGTTTTTCGTTTCAAATCAAAAAGGGCACCCTTCGGGCCAACAGATTTATCCGCAGCTGCTTCGTTACCGAGCATTTGCGGTAGATTATTACAGCTTCATGCCCGGTGTCTCGACCTGCGAAAAACTTTGTTGGTGAGAAATCCGGGCTAATCCGAATTTCTCATGACTTTTTGATTTGAAACTCAATTGTTTGTTTTTATAGTTTAAAAATGACTTCCTTAATTAACAGGGTGTTTTTCGTTTCAAATCAAAAAGGGCACCCTTCGGGCCAACAGATTTATCCGCAGCTGCTTCGTTACCGAGCATTTGCGGTAGATTATTACAGCTTCATGCCCGGTGTCTCGACCTGCGAAAAACTTTGTTGGTGAGAAATCCGGGCTAATCCATCCAAGTAACAGGTTTGCGGGTAACTTATCGTTGCCAAACAGCGGCAAGACAATTACTATCTGCCGTGTATCTTCACATGAGCAGTAGCCCGAATTTCTCATTAAGTTATTGATTTGAAACTTAATCTTGGGTATTGATTGAGAAATGCGGCGTAGTTCCAATCCATTTTATCCACCTATACTAAAATGCTATCATTATACTCTATACCAAAACCTGGCCACCGGTACACTGCACTGCTGATACTCCTGCTCACTCTGTCACTCAGCTCCTGTTCTGGTTTTCTTACCAATCGTTTTATAAGCCCCATGGCTGGAAACCTGCAACAACAAACTGATATCAATCTGGTTTGTGAAGGTGCACCATCTTACCTTCTCATGCTCGACTCCATGCTTGTGTCTAAGCCTGACGACAGGGGGTTGCTACTCTCAGCCACAAAGGCATACAGCGGCTTTAATTCAGCTCTAAGTGAATGTGGGGCAGGTGAAGACCGCATTGCAGCCGTAACAGACAAGACACACCTTTACGGTATAAAACTTCTCCAGCATTACCTGCCACTCCGACCATCCGGGAATTTTTCTCTACCTGGCGGAGAAGAAGGATTTAACCGTCAATTAAATCGATTGAAAAAAGATGATGTAGAAGACGTCTTTTGGGGAACCTATGGCTGGCTTGCTTGGGTCCAGAGCCAAAAAGGCTCCCCATCCTCAATCGTAGACATGGTGGTTATTGAAAAGGTTATGGAAAAGCTTCTGGCTCTTGACGAAGCGTATCAAGGGGGTAGTATCCATCTGTTTTTTGGTGTCTACCATGCCCTTAAACCCGCAATGTTCGGTGGCCGCCCTGATCTGAGCCGAGAACATTTCGAGAAAGCCCTGGCTTTTTCCAACCACCAGTTCCTCATCACTCAAACGACCTATGCCCAAACCTATGCACGTAGCACTTTTGATCAGGAACTCCACGACAAACTACTGGGTGAGGTGCTATCATTTAACCTCACAGATGCTCCCGAGTTTAGCCTGAGTAATCAGATCGCCAAGAAAAGAGCCAAAATTTTGCTGGAAGAAAATTACTTTGGTGACTAGATTAATATGTTAGTAATTTGCTTGCGAAAATACTGTCACAACCAAAACACATTTAAATCTAATAGTCTCAAAAGCACCTTATCATGGGGATAAACCAATGAAGCGCCACACCGCTCTTACTATAGTCGTTGCTCTTTTTTGCCTGTTCTTTAATTCGCCAGTCCAGGCCAAGCCCAAGTATTTTTTCAAGGTGGCGACCCTCGCACCTGGTGGATCGGTGTGGATAGAACAATTCGAAAAATTTTCCGCAAAGATTCTTGAAGACACTGGTGGAGAAGTAGGGTTTCACATTTACCCCGGTGGGGTTATGGGAGATGACCAGGCAATGCTGAGAAAAATGCGGGTCGGCCAACTCCATGGTGGCGGTTTTACCATGACAGGGGTTTCTCTCGCAGTACCCGATTTCAGAGTTATGGGTATTCCTTTTCTCTTGGAATCATATGAAGAAGTAGACTATGTCAGAAAGGGTTTAATGCCTGAATTCACCAAACAGTTCCGTGAACAAGGGCTTGAATTTATTGCAATGACAGAGGTTGGCTTCATCTACCCCATGTCCACCAAACCGGTGAACAACTATGCCACGTTCAAAAACACCAAAAACTGGAGTCCTACCGGGGATCCGGTTTCAGAAGAATTTATGAAAACCCTTGGAATTACGCCAGTATCCCTGACCATCCCAGATGTACTCTCATCTCTCCAAAGTGGCCTGATAGAAACGGTATATAACTCGCTTTACGGTGCAATAATCATGCAGTGGTTTACCAAGGCCCACTACATAGTCGATTTTCCCTACGGGTATGCCTACGGAGTGTTCGCCGTCAGCTCGAAAAAATTCGACACATTACCTCCAGAGCATCAGGAGGCAATCCGTAAGGCGGCAGACACATACTTCCCTATCCTGCTCGCAGAAACACGAAAGAGCAATGAAGAATCCCACCGCGTTCTGGCCGAACGTGGCAATGAATTCCTCACTCTAGATGAAGAAACAATAGAACTTCTACAAGAAAAACGTGAGATTGCCATGGAGAAAATGATTCCAGGCGCTGTTTCCAAAGAAATATACCAGCGAACCCTAGAGCTAGTTGATGAATACCGTAACCAAAAATAGCAAAGAACCGATCACTTCTCTGGTCTATTCATTGCCCAGCGACAGAGCAATGTTTCGATTCATCAATAGATTGGAAGATCTTGCGCTGTCACTTATCCTTATTGCGATGATCCTTCTGGCCTGCACCCAGATCTTCCTGCGAACTTTTTTATCCAGTGGACTGCTCTGGGCCGACCCTCTTCTGCGCTACCTCGTTCTTTGGTGCGGCCTTATTGGCGCAGTGGCCGCAACGGGCCAGGGTAAGCATATAGCTCTGGATGTTCTCAGTAGAAAAATACCTGAACCCCTTGCCCCCTGGCTCAACCTCATTACTCTCATTTTTTGTTTTCTGGCCTCCGCAGGGCTTGCCTGGGCTGCAGTAATTTTTCTACAGGGGGAGCTTGAATTTGGCTCGTCTGGTCCTTTGTCTCTGCCACTCTGGTTTTGGAATTCAATTTTCCCCGTCGCATTTTGCCTGATTACCCTTAAATATCTTTTTCTCAGCTTCCTGCAGTTGCGCCGGATATTTCAGATGAAACATGTAAAAGGTTGAACAGTCACTAACCCCGGGTAACGAAAAATAAGCCGGGACTCAGTTCAGTACTCGCTCGACGGGTATAAGTACCTTGGTTGTTATGCTAAATACTAATTTCAAAAGAGTTCCCAGGTTTCTTGTTTTTTAAGACAGGTATTTGGGAGTAAGGTACTAACCCCGGTAAACGGAAAGCAAGCCGGGATAAGTGCCTTGGTGCTCACTCCAAACTACTGATGTTAAACATTATTCTCAGTCTTTTTGTTTTTATGCTATTTTTTCAGGAGTAAGGCACTAATGGCCCTTCTTAAAATCATCATATTTGCTCTGGCACTGCTTCGCACCCCTCTGTTTCTTGTAATAGGTGCCCTTGCCCTTATTTCCTTTTACGGAGCCGGCATTGACATCTCTGTGGTGATCATTGAAATGTCCCGGCTGGCTGACACCCCACTCCTTGTCTCTTTGCCCCTCTTTATATTTGCAGGCGTTTTACTTTCTGAGAGTGAGGCACCCAGAAGAATGCTTCATTTCTCCCAAATTTTTCTTGGATGGTTACCCGGAGGACTGGCCGTCGTCTCTCTTTTAGTTTGCGCCGTATTCACTGCTTTTACCGGTGCTTCAGGAGTAACGATTTTTGCTCTGGGAGGGCTATTATTACCGGCACTTCTTGCCGACGGTTATGATGAAAAGTTCTCCATGGGCCTTATCACCTCATCGGGAAGTCTGGGCCTGCTCTTTCCACCAAGCCTGCCAATCATACTGTATGGAGTTATCTCAGAATCACGGATAGACCACCTTTTCCTGGCTGGCATCCTCCCTGGATTATTTATGCTGGCACTTCTTGCCGGATATTCCATAATTAAAAGTGGTCCAACTCGTAAAAAGATACAGTACACAAGACAGGAGTTCACAAAGGGCTTGAAAGAAATTGGCTGGGAACTTCCTCTTCCCGTCGTTCTTATTGGCGGTATCTATGGAGGTATTCTTGTTCCCAGTGAGGCGGCCGCTGTGACTGCATTTTATATTCTTGTGGTTGAAGTCTTTATACACAGAGATATCAAGCTCTCCCAACTGTTTCCCATCATGAGTAAATCCATGGTGCTCTTTGGCGGAATCCTCGTAATTCTCGCGGCATCCATGGCTTCTACTAATTTCCTCATCGATCAGGAGGTTCCAACTCGCCTCTTTGCATTTATCCAAAGATACATAGACTCTAAATACTCTTTTCTACTTCTTCTCAATCTCTTTCTGCTCCTCGTGGGAGCTATGTTGGACATCTTTTCAGCCCTAGTACTCATCGTCCCACTTATTTTACCGATAGCCATTGCCTACGGAATAGATCCCATTCATCTCGGGATTATCTTTCTCACCAACCTACAGATCGGTTACTGCACTCCACCCGTTGGCCTCAACCTCTTTTTAGCTTCCTACAGGTTTGATAAGCCCGTGACAGAGCTGTATAAATCGACCCTCCCCTTTCTCGGCCTCCTCCTCGTAACGCTTGTTATCATTACCTACTTCCCACTACTCAGCTCTTTTCTGATCTCTCAATTTGGCTAACCCGAAAATAGACATCTTTTTCACCTGTTAGTTTTGTAGAAATACTACAAATTTGAAGCTGTTATACATTTGTGTTTTTTCTCCTGCCACCACAAATTTCATATATATACCATTATATCATGTAGTTATACAATATAGTTCTTTATAGGCACAGTGATTGCTTATCAACAATTCAAATAACAGGAGTTATGAACTATCAACAATTCACAACAGCAGGAGAGTGAAAATGTCCAAGAAAAACGTTGAAGAACTACTTATAGCCGGTGGATCCGATGAGGCAATGCGCTATAAATATGACGCAGTCAAAACAAAAGAGGAATTCATCACCGAAGCTGCAGCAGATGGTTATGTATTTAGTATCGAAAATCTAGAAGATGTACTGCGGGAATCAGGAGATTCATTCGAATCCTTTGGCAACCCTGCCAAACGTATGATCTGGTGGAGTTAGCCTAAATATCGCATCTCCAACACCATTTTATTTTCACATGGTGTTGGAGATTGGAGACTATGGTTTGAGCACACCAACATAGGGCAGGTGTCTATACCGCTGATCATAATCAAGACCATAACCCACGACAAATTCATCGGGAATATCTGTACCACAAAAATCCACCTGTACTTCTGAGATCCTGGCTGCAGGTTTGTTCAGAAAGGTGCAGGTCTTAATTGAATGAGGTTTTCGATTTTTCATCATGCTAACAACCTTAGCAAAGGTCCTTCCCGTATCGACGATATCTTCCACCAGCAGCACATCCCTTCCTTCCAGTGATGAGTCAACATCCATCACAATTTTCACATCACCGCTACTCACAGTACCGTCGCCATAGCTCGATACCGTCATGAAATCAACCACCAAAGGGGTTTGAATCTCTCTTATCAGGTCAGCCATAAAAATAAAAGAGCCCCGAAGAAGACCAATGACGATAAGCTCTCGCTCCAAGGTTCCATAGTGTGCTGTAATCTCAGCCCCCAACCGTTTAACTATTGTTTTAATCTCGTCTTCATCAACGAGTTTTTTAGTAATTTCAGGACGTTTCACAATTTCTCCATTTTTATTAAATCTCTGAGAATTTCTCCACTGCTCCGAGGTCTCCTCAATGCTTATTTAGCAAGATAACTACCATGATCTTGTCAATTTGTAACTAACCCCGTCCGAAAACTGTTATTTGGCTCAATGTCAGCGTTACGCCTCCATTTTACCCCAAATCCCAACTTTTCGGATGGAAACTAACTAATATATAGATTTTTTTTAAGCCAAACTATATTTGGTTAAATCTAATTTTTCTATCGATAAGAAAGACCAAATAGAGTATCGAGTTGCTCTTTGTAATAAAATTACCCGTCCCAGATTCGGGATACAATTATAAGACAGGAGCAGCAATGGACAACCTGCAAAGAAAATATGGTTTCTGGACAGCCAGCGCCATGGTCATCGGCATCGTTATCGGTTCCGGTGTGTTTTTTAAAGCGGATGATGTACTTATCGCATCCGGAGGCAATCTCACAACAGCTCTACTCGCCTGGTTGATTGGTGGATCCATTATGGTGATCACCGCCTATGTTTTTTCACAGATAGCAACACGGGTTGAAAAAGTAAACGGCGTGGTTGACTACTTTGAAGAAGCCTACGGAGAAAAGGCGGGATATCTGGTCGCCTGGTTTATGACCTTTATCTATTACCCTACACTGGTCGCCGTCCTCGCCTGGGTCTCGGCAAACTACTCCATTGGACTTCTCGGCCTTGAAAGTGGCGTATGGTTGCTCTCATCCATCTACCTTATCTTCTTTTTTACTCTCAACTGTGCCTCCCCGGTACTCGCAGGGAAATGGCAGGTATCTGCCACCGTTATCAAACTCATACCCCTGATTTTGGTCGCATGCGTTGGAATCGTCAGCGGTCTTTTCAGCGGACAGAGCATACAGAGTTTTACTGAAGCCGCAAAGAGTGTACCCAGCGGAGGTGGACTGGCGGTAGCTACTCTTGCTACTGCATTTGCCTATGAGGGTTGGATTATCGCAACCTGTATTAATGCTGAACTGAAAGATGCTAAAAAAACTCTTCCAAAAGCACTTCTGCTTGGCTCCATTGTAGTCGTTGTAATCTACATGCTCTACTATCTTGGAATTTCAGGTGTCCTCTCAAACGAGGAAATTATTAAAGCCGGTGACAACGCTCCTGTTGAGGTATTTTCCCTCATTTTTGGTCGACTTGGAGGAACCCTGCTCACCGTATTTGTTATCATTTCCTGCCTTGGAACCCTAAATGGCTTGATCATGGGCTCAACCCGTGGAATGTTCTCCATCGCATCCCGGGATCTTGGTCCATGTTCAGCATTTTTCAAAAAGGTAAATGCCACCTCCAACAGCACAATTAATTCTGCACTGCTTGGATTCTGCATGTCAGCCTTCTGGCTTATGGTCTGGTATGGTAATTTTGCAGGATGGTGGGGACGATTCATGGATATCTCTGAACTACCCATCGCCTTTCTCTATGTGATCTACATCTCACTCTATGTTTTCGTTATGAGACGTTTTGACGACCTGGGAGTATTCAGTAGATTCATTGCACCTTTCCTCGCCGGATGTGGCTCACTCTACATTATCTGGGGGGCAGTGCAAAAAGACATGTTCATTCATTTTCTCATCATAACGGCCATCATTATCGTTTGTGGCCTGCCTTTTATAAAGAGAAGGTAAGCAGCACTCAGGAGCAGTGATTTGAATAGATCAGTAATCTGATTTACATCACTGCTTCTTTCTTTTTCTTCTCAGAGAGGTACATGACAATAGTGGCATGGAAGACCTCCTCACCAGCCTTGTCACGAACTTCTATCTCCATTGGAAATTCTCCAGTCACATTCATCGCCGCAACAGATGCACTACACTCCGCAATCAGATCAGTCTTGGCCAGTTTCTGATATGACACCGTCATTCCTTTAGGGATCCAGCGCATATGTTCTGGGATGCTTGCTTCAAGCATCGTCCCCGCAGCAAGTTCACTCACGTTACACATGGCGATGGCATGGACGGTACCCAGATGATTGGTTACTGAGCGTCGTTTTTTGAGATGAATTTTGCTGTAACCCGGTTGCAACTCTACAAAAACAGGTTTGATGCTGCCAAAATACGGCGCTTTAAAACTGATCATTTTTGAAAAAATCCATTTACCAAAAGGAAACTTCAGGCAGGTTTGATAGATATTCAAAACAGAATTCATGGATAAGCTCCCATAGTATGTTTGCAAACAGCCGCCTCAATGTCTTCTTTACGTAAACGTAATGTCAGTATTAACATCTTCTCGTCTATCTTGTCAAGATCGACTATTAGCGCCCCATATTGCCAGGCGGAAAAGGAGTGTGAAACAATCAGCTTAAATTATAAAAAGTTCTATTGATTGCACTTCTCGTGAGATAGCCCATCATGTTGTACGCCAACTGGGCCACACTGAAGGAGGCTCCGTGCATTGAGTCTTGAGGTGCCAGCTCAACCAGGTCAAAACCCAGGCAGATTTTATCCTGCAACATTTTCTGAATAGCCCAAACAACCTGATACCAGTTGAGACCTCCGGGAACTGGTGTGCCTGTGGCTGGCATCACCGATGCGTCAAAACAGTCCACATCAAAGGTGATAAAAATCTTTTCCGGACAGTCAGGGGGAAGAGTGGACGCCTTATCGTAATCTCTCCAGATTGTTTCTGCATCTCGGTACCAGATACCTTTTTCTTCACGAAATTGTTGTTCCTCCAGAGAATAGCTTCTTGTTCCGAATTGATAGATCGGAATATCTTCTTCAACAATCCTTCGCATAACACAGGCATGACTGTTTTTAGTGCCACTGTAGCTGTCGCGCAGATCTGCATGGGCATCAAATTGAACAACCCCAAAGTCACCATAGTGTTGTTTTAATCCCTTGATCGCCCCGAGACTAAGACTGTGTTCTCCACCAAGAAGTACAGGTACCGATTTTTGTAGGGATGCACCCGCCACCGCCTGCTCAATAGCCAAAAGAGTCTGTTCAATAGAGTGATCACATGGCAGAGGAGGGGCTGTGTGTATACCATAATCTGCAGGGATTGAGACTCCATCGAACAGTTCCAACTGAGCTGACGCCTCCAAAATAGCATGGGGCCCGTTCACAGTGCCGGCCCCGTAGGAAACCGTTTGTTCGAGTGGTACGGGAATGATATGAAAGAGGGCCTGTCCTGGTGCTGCGGGGACCACGTCTTCACCATGGAAGTTGAGTCGTGTCATGCCAGTCTACTCCGATAATCGTTGTAACCAAATTTTTTGATAAGGCTGAGACTCTTGTGTTCAAGGGAATATCGGTACAGTGAGGGAAGCTCAACGCCGTTAAAGGTGGTGTTTTTCACAAAGGAATAGAGTGCCATATCTGTAAAAACAAGACGATCCCCTCTCTGCAGGGGGGCTGTGAAAGAGTAGTCACCGATAATATCTCCGGCAAGACAAGAAATACCACCAAGCCTATAGGTGTGCCTGTGCTCTCCCGACTGGCCACTACCAGGGATTTCAGGTCTATATGGCATGGCAAGTACATCTGGCAAATGGGTTTCCGCCGAGCTGTCTACAATTGCAATATCCATATCGTTTCGGGTAAGATCAAGCACCGTGGTAACAAAAAAGCCAGCATCCAGAATCACCGCCTCACCCGGTTCGAGATAGACCTCGATATTGTATTTTTCTCTGAATCTGTTGATGGTCTCACAAAGCAGATCAATGTTATAGTCTGGCCGTGTGATATGGTGGCCACCTCCAAAATTAACCCACGTAAGACCAGACAGTAAATGACCAAAGTTCTTTTCAAAGTGGTGAAGAATACGAACGAGAACATCGGCATCCTGCTCACACATGGCGTGGAAATGCAGACCGCTGATGTTGCTCAGGTCGATACCTTCAAGATCTGCAGGATGCACCCCAAACCGTGATCCTGGCATACAGGGATTATAGAGATCGGTCTCAACTTCGCTGTAACCAGGGTTGACGCGAAACCCTACTTCGATCTCTTTTTCTGCCTGGCTAATGGCTGAACTATGCTCCTGCCATTGGGACACGGAGTTGAAGAGAATGTGATCAGAGTAGCGGATAACCCGTTCCATCTGAGCCTTGGAATAGGCAGGTGCATATGTATGCACCTCTTTACCAAACTCTTCTCGCCCCATCTGTGCCTCAATAGGTCCACTGGCACAGACTCCATGCAGGGTTTCTCTTATGAGTGGAAACAGTGCAGGAAGGGCGAAGGCCTTTAGTGCAAGCAACACCTTGGCCCCCGTGCGCTGTTGTACAGTGTCAAGTATTGCGCAATTACGCCTGATAGCGTCTTCGCTGATAAGATAGCACGGCGTCTCTACCGCACTTACAATATCAGCGGGACAATCCACACAGGATGTATCAATGACCTGGCTCATAGCTTCTTATGGAAGTGTGCCTTCAAAATCAACAACTTTCCATGGCAGACCATAACTGTTCAAGGCTTCCATAAATGCATCGGGATCAAGTTGTTCCACATTAAAGACACCGACACCAGACCAGATACCTTTGAGCATCATCATGGCTCCGATCATCGCTGGAACACCGGTTGTGTACGAGACAGCCTGTGCCTGCACTTCCTTGTATGCTTTCGCATGGTCACAAACGTTATAGATATATTTCTGCCTTCGCGCTCCATCTTTTTCCCCATCAAATACACAACCTATAACGGCTTTACCCGTGTAATTGGTACCAAGGGACCCGGGGTCAGGTAACAGGGCTTTAAGAAAGCGTAAAGGTACTATTTTTTGTCCTTCGTATTCAACTTCGTCAATGCGGGTGATTCCTACATTCTCCAGAACCTTCAAATGGGTAATGTAGGTTTCAGAAAAGGTCATCCAGAACCGTATCTGCTTGAGACCTTTAATATGCTTAACGAGAGATTCCATTTCTTCGTGGTAAAGCATATAGCTTTCATGCGGACCAACCTCGGGGTAATCGAAGCTGAAATGGACACAACTATCGTCTAGAATGGCAGGTGTTTCAACCCAATCACCTTCTTTCCAATGTCTCACAACCTGGGTGACTTCCCGAATATTTATTTCAGGATTGAAATTGGTGGCAAAAGGATGCCCGTGATCGCCTGCATTACAATCAAGAATATCGATGGTTTCAATAGAATCATAAAAATGTTTTTGGGCATAGGCGCAAAAAATATTAGTGACACCCGGGTCAAATCCGCAGCCCAGTACAGCCATAAGTCCCTTCTCTTTAAACTTCTCCTGGTAAGCCCACTGCCAACTGTACTCAAAATGAGCGGTATCTTCTGGCTCATAATTGGCAGTGTCCAGATAGTTAGTTCCGGTCTCAAGACAGGCATCCATAATGGTGAGATCTTGATAGGGTAAAGCGACATTGATAATCAAAAGAGGCTTGAATCGTTTAATAACAGTTACCAACTCAGTAACATTGTCAGCATCCACCCCAGCGGTGGTTATTTTGACCTTATATAAATCGTTTACTTCCCTGGCAATGGCATCACACTTCGACACGGTTCTGCTCACCAAAATAATATCAGTAAATACATCGGAGTGTTGAGCACACTTTTTTGCGACCACATTTCCAACTCCACCGGCACCAATAATCATCACACGTGACATATTTTTTCTCCTCGATTTTCAGCATTTGAATGTGCTGTAAAATAGATATGCTTCCAATCAGTTAGCCTGGATTTCTCACCAACAAAGTTTTTCGCAGGTCGAGACACCGGGCATGAAGCTGTAATAATCTACCGGAGTCTTCGCTACCTGCAAATGCTCGGTAACGAAGCAGCTGCGGATAAATCTGTTGGCCCAAAGGGTGAACTTTTTGATTTGAAACGAAAAACACCCTGTTAATTAAGAAAGTCATTTTTAAACTATAAAAACAAACAATTGAGTTTCAAATCAAAAAGTTATGAGAAATTCAGGTTAGTTCTTTTCGAAATAGGTATACCCTCGTAACCCTTCACTAAATGTTTCAAGGATTGCCTTACGTTCTTTGGCCGTAATGAGGCCTTTTTTAATAGAATCTTCTGCAATCATTTTCATACGTTTTTTCATTGCCGGTACATCGTATTCGACATAAGAGAGTACATCTTCGACGGAGTCCCCTTCTAATTCACGAATAAATTCATAGCTGCCATCATCGTTTACATGGATAGAAACAACATTGGTATCTCCAAAAAGGTTATGCAGATCACCTAATGTCTCCTGGTATGCTCCCACGAGGAAGACCCCCATGTAATAGTCTTCATCTTCTTTCAATTCGTGTAACATGATACTATTTTTCCCATGCATATAATCGGGGAATGAATCGATCTTTCCATCACAATCACAGGTGATATCAGAGATGATAGCGGATCTGCTAGGAGCCTCGTCTAATCGGTGAATTGGCATGACGGGCAAGATTTGATCGATGGCCCATACATCTGGTAACGATTGGAACAAGCTGAAGTTACCATAATAAATATCGTGTACCATCTTGTTGATATTTTGAATATCTTCAGGTATTTGTTCCATTGTTCGTGAGAGCTGAGATATTTTAATCAGAATGTGCTGAACGAGATTTTCTGCAAGTGCCCGTTCCCTGATATTTATCTGGCCATGTTTAAAGAGTTGGCGTGCCTGGCTTCGATAGAACAGAGCATCGTTGGAACACTCCTGGATGTCTTTAAGGGAGACCATATTGTAGGTGGCCAGCAAATTCTCTAGAAGATCGTTTGTGGATGATGGAAGTTCCTCTGGAATTGGAGGTGGTAGAAAAGATGATACATCCAGAATATTAAAAAGAAGCAGGGAGTAATAGGCGACAACCGCCCGGCCAGATTCAGTGATTATGGTTGGATGCGGTATAGAATTTTTGCCCAGAGTCGTGATTATCGCTTCGACTATATCACTGCAGTATTCCTCGATAGAATAGTTTCTACTCGAATGGTAGTTGGTTTTGGTACCATCATAATCAACTGCAAGTCCGCCCCCCAGATCAAGATAGCCCATTTTAGCTCCTTCTTTGACCAGTTCTTCATACATCCTGCAGGCCTCAATTGCTCCGGCTCTAATATCTCGAATATTGGGGATTTGTGAGCCTATGTGATAGTGGAGCAGCTGCATGCAATCGAGCATATTTTCTTCTTTGAGGCGATCTATCACATCAACAATGTGACTCATACCCAAACCAAAAACGCTGGAATCTCCTCCCGATTCACTCCACAACCCATCTGCCTGGGTAGAGAGCTTTATGCGTAATCCGAGAAGAGGAGTGATGTTATGGTGTTTTGCCCGCGCAATTATGAGATCGACTTCACCTGGGACTTCAATGACAAAGAAGACCTGGAAACCCATCTTTATGGCATGAAGACCAAGATCAATGAACTCTTCGTCTTTATAACCATTACAGATAAGGCAGGCATCACGGTTATTGAGCATGGAGATTGCAGCGATGAGTTCAGACTTACTGCCCGCTTCAAGGCCATGATTGTACTTTTTCCCAAACTGAGATATAGCCTCAACAACCTGTTCTTGCTGATTTACCTTGACGGGAAATACGCCTTTGTATTCCCCCTGGTACTCATACTCCTTGATTACTTTTCTAAACGTTTCATGAAGAAGTTTTATCTGGGAGCCCAGTATGTTTTCAATACGCAGGAGAACAGGCATAGAAAAACCACGATCTTCAGCTTCTTTAGCAACGTCATAAAGACTTACTCGTGGCCCATGGCCAGAACCAGAAGGGGTGACAACCACATCACCCTTCTCATCTATGGAAAAATAGCCCGCACCCCATTTTTCAATGCCGTAGAGCTCGGTTGCTTTTTTTATATCCCACTTTTTTTCAGAAAAAAAATCTCGTACCATCTCTAACCTTTATGTACTCGAACCTGAAGAAGCTACAGTAACTACTCTTTTGTTGTACTATTGTTGTACTATGTTTGGCCGCGGATATTTACAATATTGACAGATACAAAGTCAATAAAATTTCAATTTACACGCGAGATAATAGGCTGATAACTGCTTATACCAGAATAAACAATTAAATGTTGAATGCTTGTTGAAAATGATCGTTTTCTTATTCACGGCCACTTTAGCTCTTTTTGCAGTCTTCTTGTTGAGAAGAGATGGGATCTGATTGGATTTTTGCAGTTTATGGTTAACATTTTCCTCCCGCCTGCAAACGGAATCTGATGGAGTTGTGCAGATAATAATTTCCAATCAAGGACATGCTGAGTATAAAGTGGATGTATCAGAGTGTAACTCCTAAGGCGCATTTTTTATGGCCCGCTAAAATCTTAAAACTCTCCTGTGACAACATGAATTTTAATGAATAAAACAATGTATAAGTTTGTCTTCATCTCACTTTTTTTCAGCATTTTATATGTCACTGTAACGGTTGCGGATGCTGAGGCGAGAAGTGCTTTGATTTTTGCTGTAGCCAACGATGGGGTTGTTCTCAATGATAATGACTTCACCCATGGACTTTCACTGGGATATTACCGAGATATAGAAGAAGTATCGTGGGTGGCAGCTCCCCTTGAAGCCATAGGTATGGACAAAAACAGTCGGCAGTACAAGCTTGGATTTCAGCTTACGCAGATGATGTGGAGCCCTCTTGATATTTCTAAAGAGTACCCTGAGCCTGATGAACGTCCATATGCAGGCATTATCGCTCTTGAAACCGAACTGGCTCTCATGGGTCATGAAAACGCCGATAAATTTACACTCTATCTAGGAGTCATCGGCCCTTCATCCTATATGGAAGAGACACAAACATTTATGCATGAGATCATTAAATCTCCGACTCCGAATGGCTGGGATAATCAGGTCGAACAGCAGGCCTTGATCAATGTCAATTATGAAAAACAACATCTACTCTATCGCCGGACAACTCAAACTTCCACTGGCATTGAACTGTCAAACAGTATGCGCTTGATGGCGGGTAACTATCGCAGTGAAGTCGCAACAGGATTGATAGCACGCTGGGGTCAGGATCTGGAAAACAGCTTTGCAAGCAGTTCTATCAATAGACAGGCACCGGTGAATGCGGGTCTAATAACAGGGGAAAACCCCGGTTATAACCTCTTTGCTGGCATTGATGGCTTGTACCGTTTTAATGACATTACTCTTGACGGAGAGGTTCCCTCGGAGGTCTACCCGGTCACAGTTGAGCCATGGCAACTCACAGCCGCTTTGGGGATTGTCTACTACCGCGCTAACTGGGGTGCAAGCATTACCTTTGCGGCCAAATCCTCAGAATATAGAGAAGACAAGAACGACATCTACACCAACGGTGTCTTAAGTATCTTTTATCTTTGGTAAACGGCGCTGGTGTCCTAAAAAACCTCAGCCTTTTTTAGGGCTTGACAATATCATGAAGGAACTACTATAAATCACCATGGTGTGTTCTGTCCCACAAGGTTCAGTATGTCCCTGCTAAAATGTCTTATTTTCCCCTTACTGATAATCAAATAACTCAAATTGCATGTGGCTCGCTGACGGCCTCAACTCTTTCTACGATGCCATCTCAATCCCTAAAAAAGCCACAACCCTTTCCCGTAAGAACGTATAAGAAGCAGTGGCTGAGCTTACAGACTTGTCTCTTCCTCCTGTCACTCCTTTTTTTTACCCCCTCAATGGTTCAATCGAGCACTGAGACCCTTTCGGATAGTAAAATTAAAGACTTGCCAGGTGCGAGCCTCACCAGTGGCCCCATTGCCCAAAATACATTGGAGAGAGAGTACCTGAACCTCCAACTCCCGCTCACAGAAATCGACCTTGATTGGGCGATGTCTTTTCTCGATGAAACTGAAATCGAGCCACCTGACCAAGATGGTTTTCTTGGTCGCTATACTGTTCTTGCAACAGATGTCGTCTATCTCCTGCCCGTAGGAGCAGTAGCAATTGGCGCAATTTATCTTATGCCTGAAGGGGTGTCCAACTGGGATCACGAGTCAATCACCGCTGATGAAGCCTGGAGTAACTGGAAGGACAACGTTACCCATTGGGAGTGGGATAAGGACGACGTCTGGATTAATCTAATCGGCCATCCATACTTTGGCTCTGCCTATGTTGTATATGCCAGGCATTACGGCTACAGCAAACTGGAATCATTCTGGTATTCATTTGCCGCATCGTTTTTCTACGAAGTCGCTCTTGAGGGCTGGGTTGAACCTGTCTCCAAGCAGGATATCATTCTCACCCCTTTTCTTGGTTTCTGTCTGGCTGAATTTTTATTGCCACTGGAAGAACGGATTAAGAAAAATAATAACCGGCTCTTCAACAGCTCGATACTTGGGAACGTGTCTTTATTTCTTATTGATCCGTTTGGCTATGCCGTACGTCCGGTGAAAAGATTGGTCACACAAAGTGGCTGGTTGAAAGACGCTGAGTTTAGCCTCTCCCCAACCTGGCAGAGAAAACCATCTCTCCAGTTTACAAGTGCAGTCGAGAGTGTGTCCATTGGGCCCTGTTATGGGTTATTTTTAACCGTGCGTTTTTGAGAACAATCACATTGGTCCAGTTTTCCTGTTGGGTGGGCTGGGTAAATATTTTATTCGAATTCACAAAATCTTGTAATATATTGAAAATTCGATACAATATATTAGAAGATATCCCATCCCTCCTGCTGTTTTCACAAAAGTTACGGGCTATCCTCTCTCCATGTACTGTGTAAATAAAAACATATTCTAACTCTTCACCCCAACAACACCCTTCTAAATGACAGAGAATATCGATACATCCTACGGAGAATTAATAAGCAATCTGGTTGCGGCAAAGAAGGTAACCCTGGAACAAGTAAAATACGCCGCACGGATACATAAGAAGCTTGCTACTCCAAAACCACTTGTGACGATTTTAAAAGAGCAGAAGATTGTCTCGGATGAAGACGTTAATGAGGTTATTCGAAAAACAGGGCTCTCCATCCGGATAGGTCAACTTCTCCTCGAACTAGGACATATCTCAAAGGAAAACCTGGACGAAGCGTTCAACATCCAGAAAGACACAGAAAAAGAACACAAACTCGGCACCATACTGGTCAAATATAATTTCATTGACAATAAGCTTTTCAATAAAATACTCTCCATCCAGTTAGGATACCCCATCCAGACCGCCTCTCTCGGCTCTGTCGACACTAACTTACTCCGGAAGATTCCGCTGAAAGTCATTGATCAGTATCAGTTTCTCCCAGTAAAATCAAGTTTACAACCCCCTCTTGTGGTATTTGCTGACCCGCTGGACGAAACCGCTCAAAATATTGCAAAGAAATTTCTCGGACCTGCAGTTCAACCAGCAATCACAGACCCAGAAATCCTTAAAGAGACTATACAGCTTCTGATCAACAAGGCCTCTGGTAAAAGCATTGATGTCGACGCCAATACAATCATAGGAATGGTTAACAATATCGTCCTTCAGGGGATTGAATCCGAAGCAAGTGATATCCATGTAGAACCCCAGGCGGATCGCCTTCAAGTTCGATTCAGAGAAGACGGGGTGCTACGACACTTTAAAGATTATTCCATGGACCTCATTCCTGCTATTACCAGCCGCTTTAAAATTATGTGTCAAGTTGACATCGCTGAGAAGCGCAGACACCAGGGAGGTCGAATTCTATTTGACTACAACGAGGGCAAGGTTGATCTCCGGGTATCTTTTTATGTCACAATTCATGGAGAAAAAATCGTCCTGAGGATACTGAAACAGAAACAACACCTGCTCGATATCAACTCCATTGGTATTTTACCAAAAATGTTGGAAATGTTTTTGGTGGAGGCTCTCTACCAGCCTAGTGGTGTGCTTCTGATTACAGGCCCCACCGGTTCAGGAAAAACCTCAACCATGTACAGCTGCATCAATCACATAAAAAATCCTCAGATAAGCATCATAACTGCTGAGGAACCTGTAGAGTATGTGATGGATGGAGTTTCACAGTGCTCAATAGACCCCCTGATTGATAGAACCTTCAAAGAAACACTACGACACATCGTGCGCCAGGATCCCGATGTTATTGTCATTGGGGAAATACGCGATCAGGACTCCGCAGAAATGGCGATGCAATCTGCTCTCACCGGTCACAAGGTCCTCAGTACCTTTCACACGGAAGACTCCATAGGAGGGCTCATTCGACTGTTGAATATGGACATTACACCCTTTCTCATCTCCTCCACCGTTGTGAGTGTTTTGGCCCAGAGACTTCTGAGAAACGTCTGCACCAACTGTACTGAAGAAGACATACCGACCCCTTTGCAACTGCAGCGCCTTGGTGTTGAATTGCACGACCTTAAAGGTGCGACATTTAGAAAAGGAAAAGGCTGCTCTCAATGCCGACAGACGGGGTATAAAGGACGAGTTGGAGTGTTTGAACTTTTAGTGTTAAATGAAGTCATTAGAGAGGCAATACTCAATCAAAAAACAAGTCATGAAATTCGTGATCTTGCAATCAAACACTCAAGTCTTATCACTCTCCTTGAAGATGGCCTTATAAAAGCGGCAGCAGGAATCACCTCAATCGATGAAGTACTCCGCTGTCTGCCAAAGCTAAAAAAACCGCGTCCACTTTCAGACCTTAAAAGATTATCAGGGATTTAGCCATGGTTGCACAACGATCATTTATTGAAATAATAAAAGAGCATATAAACTCTGGAGAAATGGTGCTGCCGGTATTTAACACTACAGCGCTTAGGGTCCAGCAGGAGCTCGCCAAAAAAGAGCCTGACATACGGATTATCGAGAAAATGATTCTCTACGATCAGTCCCTTTCCAGCCAGATACTCAAACTAGCCAATTCCTCTTTTTATCAAGGGCTATCTGAAATTTTAACTATCAAATCGGCAATAGTCCGTCTTGGCACTCAAGAAATTAGCAAAATAACCCTGTTGGCATCAGCAAAAAGTCAATTCAGAAGTTCATCTCCAGTTCTCAATAAGGTGATGAAACAGCTCTGGCAGCATTCTGTCGGTTGCGCTATTGGTGCCAACTGGCTGGCTAAAAGATGTGAACTTTCCGACCTTACGAGCCATGTATTTTTCGCAGGCCTACTCCACGACATAGGTAAATTATTTATCCTCCTCATTCTCGAGGACCTTAAAAAGAAATCTCAGGAAATTCCAGTAAATGAAGCCATCCTGCACGAAGCGATGAAAAGTCTTCACACTGAACAGGGCTATAATCTGATGATAAAGTGGAATATGCCGGAAATATATTGTGTTGTTGCCCGAGACCACCACATAGACGCCTTTGACTCAAGCAACATACTGCTCGTTCTCGTCCGGCTGGCGAATAAAGTGTGCTGTAAACTCGGCATCGGCACATCTCAGGTTCCGGATCTGGTACCTTCGACATCCAGGGAAGCAACCCTGCTCAACCTGACAGAAATTGACTTAGCTGAGCTGGAGATTCTACTTGAAGACACGAAGGTCCTTTCGAGCCAATAAGGCCCTCAACCTATCAAAACTGGATCCCTCTCCCGGACAAGGCTATACCCTTTGCCGATCAGGATTGACCGATCCTCTAACCCGGATTTCTCACCAACAAAGTTTTTCGCAGGTCGAGACACCGGGCATGAAGCTGTAATAATCTACTGCAAATGCTCGGTAACGAAGCAGCTGCGGATAAATCTGTTGGCCCAAAGGGTGAACTTTTTGATTTGAAACGAAATACACACTGTTAATTAAGGAAGTTATTTTTAAACTATAAAAACAAACAATTGAGTTTCAAATCAAAAAGTCATGAGAAATTCGGGCTAAGAGACAGCACCCTTTACCCTTTTTCGCCCCCAAGAAAATCAAACTCCCTACTCATTGTACAACATCCAGCAACTTAGCCTCAGATCCCAACGACGAAAACCGCTTCAAACAGTGAGCGAAGTTTCTGCCGGTGGCGATGCAACTGTGCGAAAAAGTGGGTGGATCCCCTCATCGTCACACCCAGGTAGCCCGTATGTCTCATCACTAAAGTTTTTTGCTGATCAACAACAGTCAAACATCGGGCAATATGTTTTGCCCAATTTCTCATTTATACTGTTCAAAAATTATTATACCATCCTGATAGAAAAAATTTTCTCCTTGAATAAAACATCAATTTTTCATATGGTTATCGATCTCAATTAGACTTTTACTGGAAAAAGGTATCTATTTCCCAGGTAACAACTGAACTCGATCTGCTCATTCACCACAATGGTAAAATGAGGGCCCCCATTAAAAGTGCAAAAATGGGCCAGCAGAGGCACCATGAGTGCAATTTTTGTGGAACCTGTTGGGATGGGAAGCGCGTAACATTTTGTAATATTTTAAGGAGTTCGATTTAGTCGCTATTGGCATAGCATTTGCTGTCAAGGCGCTAGTGTGGAAGTGTTAATGGTCTCTTGGCTCAGGACGCAAAAAATCATGAAAAGTACGGTTAATAAATTTTTTCATATGATTAATTCACTCAACTAAAAATTGAAATTTTATGCGATTTATTCTTGTGGCACTTATCTCCATATCCCTAACTCTCTTTTTTACGGTACCTTCATTTGCAAAGGACTACTCTTTTTCCTGGTCGCCTAATGACGGTTCGGTGGATGGGTACAAATTGTACTACAAAAAAGAAGGCGTTGCTGGAAGCCCATTTGATGGCGACGACGCAAATGAAGGCGAATCACCCATTTGTGTCAGTGATACTGATACTTCGGTTACCATTACTGGTCTGGAAGATAATACCATGTATCATTTTTCTTTGACGGCCTACACTGCTTTAGACGAGAGCGACTTTACCGATGTCATTACTGTGTTTCCTGGGGAGGACCACCAGGAACGTATAGAAACAGTGCTCACCATTATAAGTACCTTATTGTTGCAAGATGAAGAATCTTGAAAACAACTTGTGGTGGACCTTAAAAGGGATTTTCTTTGCCGTTTTCTATTAGAGCAGTGACAAAATATTTATTTTCGACATCAGTCAATTAATGGGTAAGCATTGTGTCTGATTCGGTTCTGATGCTGGAAGCATTGGTACAGGTTTCTTGTCGCAATGAAACATGACTTCTGTGATCGACAATTGTGGCACTGGAATCCGACTGCCATCGAACTTTGATCAATATTTCGACATATTAATTGGTTACCCATCAAAAGTCCCCTTCAAAACGACAGATGACTCTTCGGCGCGAGCATTGAAGATTTTCAATGTAATCCTAGATTATCAAGAGATACCATTCTTAGTACCACGGATTATGGATAAGAAATAAGATTCTTCTGCAGACAGGAATGCTCCAGCAAAGAAAAATCTCCCCCCTCCCAAGCCCACACTACCAAAGACATTCAGTTGATCAATATCTGGACGAAAATCAAAGACCTGTTGTCCAACCAAACCACGCCAATAAAGTGCAGCAATCGACCTTGCAATTTTAATTATTTGGATGATACAGTTCACCTACACTCGTAACAATCACGCAAGCAATCACGCAAGCTTTCAACATGGAGAGCATTTTATGCAGAATACCCTGAAAAAAAAGAAAAATGTTCGAACATTTAGTATCGCCCTAAAAACCTCCGCAAGCTGTGGTGTTTTCATTTTCCTGCTGCTTAGCTTGAACACTATTGTTTCAAATATTCTCGAACAACGACTTGTATCCTCAATCTTCTCTCAATACAGCCAGGAAGTCGAGTCGATCATAGATAGGCAAGGACAGGTTCGGCAAGAAGAGCTGCGATCAGTAGTTGCTACTAATATCGAAATGCTTGCTGGTGCTGCAGCAACCTTGCTATATAACTTCGATACTGTATCCATGGAACGTTTATTGACGGGGTATGTCAAGTTGCCTTCCATAGTAGCTGTAGAGACACTTGATGATGCTGACAAACCGTTTTTTGCCATCTGGAAAAATCCTGATGTGCAAACAGCAGACGGTTTTCCGGCGGATTTGCAACTCAACCGTGATCTTTCTGTCACTCAAGAGAGCAATGTTAAAGATGAAAAAGTTGGAAGGGTAACCATCTATTACACAGACAAAGCACTTCTTTCTGCCATGGAGAATGATAAAATAGACAGTCGCACGCGCATTGTCTCCTTTGAAAAGACAGTGGATAAATCCATGGCCCATTCGACGATAATCCAGATAACAATAGCGATCGTTGTTGTTATTTTACTTATTGTCGCAATAATTGTGGTCCTCAATCTTTTGGCCATTCGGCCGCTAAAGGTTTTGACGGCCATGGTAACGGATTTGGTTCAAGGTGAAGGCGACCTGACCAAAAGACTCAATCTGACCAGTCGGGACGAGTTGGGTGCACTCGCCGGAGTCTTTAACCTTTTTATTGAACGCATGCAGTCTCTGCTCCTGGAGATCTCAGGTAATGCCCAGACTCTCAACTCAGCCTCATCTAATATGTCTACTGTGGCCGAATCGATGTCCACTGGTAGCGAAAGCATGTCGGCGAAAGCAAAAGAAACATCTGAAGCGGCAAATCAGTTAAGTAGTCAAATGAATTCAGTTGCTGCTGCGAGCGAGGAGGCTGCCACTAATGTGAGTATGGTTGCCGCAGCTACAGAAGAAATGACTGCCACGGTTAACGAAATTGCGAAAACCTCGGAAAAGGCAAGGACTGTTACCAGTGAGGCGGTTCAGAAAGCAAAAAATGCTTCAAACCAAGTTGACGAACTCGGCAACGCTGCTCAGGAAATTAGTAAAGTTACTGAGGTCATTACTGAGATTTCTGAGCAAACAAACTTGTTGGCGCTGAACGCCACAATTGAGGCTGCCCGTGCTGGCGAAGCCGGAAGGGGATTCGCGGTTGTGGCCAACGAGATAAAAGAACTTGCCAAGCAGACCGCTAATGCTACGCAGGATATCAAGACCCGTATCGAAGGAATGCAGAAGAGCACCCATACCACCGTCGCCGAAATCGAACAAATCACCCAGGTTATACATATAGTCAACGAGCTTGTTGCCACTATTGCGACTGCAGTTGAAGAACAGGCGGTGACCACCCAAGAAATTGCCAACAATGTTGCACAGGCGTCCACAGGAATTGCCGAGGTAAATGAGCGTGTTGCCGACAACTCGAATGTATCAAATGAGATCGCTGATTCAATTAATCAAGTGGATGATGTCGCCAGTGACATGCGTGCCAACTCTTCAAAGGTCAGTGACAACTCCAGCGATTTATTGAAGCTGGCAAGTCAATTGAACGACATGATAAGTCGATTCAAAATCTAAATTACCTTCGAGCTCCAATGTCGATGCTGGAAGCATGCCAGTATCGACATTGGCAAATGCAGTTGCTATAGAGTTACAATTCTGAGATACCCAAACTTTTGGCCTAATGGAATGTATCCTGGCTAAAGCTTTTTCCTGACAAATATCAAATCGCATCTCATTGAGTAGCTATGGCTGTAACAAGATAACGGTACGTGGATTGTGCCAGCAGGCCATCGAAGGGGTAACAGGTTATCAGACTCAGGGCTTGTGGACTCTGCTTATCGAGATAGAGCTCGTCCGCTGATACAACCTCCATAGTTTTAACTATGTATAGATGCTGTCCCCTCAAACTCTCAATGGTGAGTTTGTCCCCTCGCTGCAAATCTTTCAAAAAAGAAAAACTTGTATCCCTATGGCCGGCCAGCACAGAATGATTATCGCCACCAAGTGGGCTACTTGCTTCAATATGTCCCGGCCCAAAAGCGAGGGACTCGCCACTTGCCCCTTCTAAAACAATCAGATCCACCCCCAGGCGAGATTGGTACAACCGACCTATAGGCCAGCTATCTGCCCAGGGCCAGCCCTTCACCGCTTTGTCGGTCCGTTGCGAAACATCCCACGCCCGTTGCAATAGAATCTGCGCAAGGACTGCTTTAACGGGTATCCAGTATCCCCAGATGAGACAGGAACAGCCAGCCAGAAAAACAACGGTGAAAAGCAGCTTCTTTATACGGATCGCCATGGATTTATTGTCTTGCGAAAGATGAGACAGAAAAGGAGAAGCATACAACCAAGGAAAATAAGAAACGACGACTGAGTACCCGTTTGCGGACCGCCAGCAAACATCATGGATGGCTGCCAACCCTGGGGCAGGTGATTCTTTACACCTAAAGAGATATCTTTTTCTAAGGGCGGTCTTGCCACCCGGGTGTCTACCGCAACAAGGCTCGTATACCTGCTCATCAGATGATGTTCAAGAGCAGTTGATACTACATCCTGACGTATCTGATCCTTACTTCCTCCCAGAGCCAGAGATTCCATAAGGGAACGAATTTTCTTTCTTGCCCAGAAGGTCGCGACTCCCTTTCTCTCACTATATGTCGTGGTATCTACTGTTGTTCCCCAAACCTTTCCAGCAACAGAACCTGTTAGCTGTAATTGCAGATTCTCCCAACCACTTCGCACAGCAAGGACCAAAGGTTCGCCATAATATAGGTCCGGTAAAGGGGAGGGATAAATTTCAACATCAGCACCCTTTTGATCAATATTTAAGCGTAAATTCGTTATCACGGGGCTTTCAATCTTAGTAAAAAGTTCCGTCATTTTTTCTTTAACTTCAGCATTTTTCCCTACATAGGTAAAGGTTCCACGACCAAGAGACGCAGCCCGGGTCATGAAGTACGAGTTCGGAGCAGAACCGATCCCCACAGTAAAGAGCCTCGAGTCACCAAGTCGTGCGTGAATGAGTTCAAAAAGTTCAGACTCATTTGCCACAGCACCATCAGTTAAAAACACAACCTGCCTCAGCAGTTCGTGGCGGGAGGAACCATCCAGGGCCAGTATCAATGCGTCTCTCATCTCCGTTCCACCTTCAGCCTTCAATCCATCCACAAAAGTCTGAGCCTGAGCGA
The DNA here is from genome assembly GCA_047619065.1 of Desulforhopalus sp. GTDB lineage: Bacteria > Desulfobacterota > Desulfobulbia > Desulfobulbales > Desulfocapsaceae > Desulforhopalus_A. The sequence continues at coordinate 31,992 of JBLHNA010000013.1, read as the reverse complement.
TATACATATCATCGGCTGGCTTACTTTTACCAAAAAGTGCTGATGCACTGTTGTTAAAGGTTATGATATTAAAACGATCCGAGCTCTTCAGCCTTGATAGCGCAAGAGAAATGGCCCCCTTTGCCTGAAGAATAGACGGTCCTGCCATTGACCCTGAAACATCGAGCACAAAAACGACTTCCCGTGGAACAGTTGCCGTTGCCTGCAGTTGTGGTGGCATCAACATAAGGGACATATATTGACTATCCCCTCGTTTTTCTGAAAAAACAGCAGTAACAACTTTTGTCCCAGCTTTTTGAGTCCACTGTAAGACAAAATCTCTATCCGCCAGAACCTCCCCGGTGAATTCTATTTGACGATGACCATTCTCTACCTCGGTTTGCCGTATGCCATGGTAGAGAGAAATTATTTCATCCGGTTCAAAACCGGGGGCGAAATCTATCAGCAACTCAACTGGGATGTCAGCCCCACCAGGAGAATAGGATGTTGAGCTCAGCTCCAGCCACTCACTGGCCGCACCGGACACCGTCCGCCCAGTCGTTTCAGCAACAGTATCCCCCAGATCAGCTCCAGATTTTGCTCCCGGCACATATCGGGGGCCAACAACCATTGGAAATCGCACGGAGAACCTTCCACTATCAAGATGTACCCTTTGCTGATATTCAATTTCCACCACAACCTTTTCCCCAGGTCCAATATTTGCCACCTTTGTGGTAAAGACATTTGGCCGGTTTTGCACAAGCAAGCTGCTTTTTTTGCCCTCACTTTTCGCTTTTGTATAGGTTTTTGCCGCCTCCTTCTTTTCCATTATCTTTGCCTCGATACGATTCTCACCCACCATGAAATTCATATGATCCACCATGCTTTCATCAGGAAGTGGGAATACATAGGTAGCTTCGATCCAATTTTCACTTGTATTGACGAATTTTTGCGCAACCATTACCCGTGCAATCATCCCGCTTACAACCATTTTCACATTCTGGGAGAGAAGCGGGGCTGCGACCATATTTCCATTCTCAGCTGCATACAGAAGAGTTCCCTCTCTCGCCTGTCCCGCCACCTGACGCTCGCTGCCTGCTCCTTCTCCCCTTGCCTCAACGACTGCTCCCAAAAGCAATAATAGGATGATGGCTATGGGGTAGACGAGCAATAGCAGATTTCCGGGGTCGACGCCACGAAGGGCTTCTTTGTCTTTTACTGACTGCATTTTCATTTCATTTTCTCCAGTTCAAGTTGTAATAATTCTCATATGGTCCCACTAAACCAGAGGATTATGACAAAGTGCTGAAATGAAAATGATGAATTGAGGTGAAATATGATCAATAATGACAAAGGCGGGCGCTTGTGGCTAAAATGATCTGAAATGATTATCTTTCTTGGCTTATAGCCTACCCCCCTATCCATTTATACAAATGAGAAATCATGACATACACTATTGCCATCGTGGAAGACGATGACCTGTTACGGGCAAACTACCAGAAAGCGCTGGAGCGAGAAGGTTACTCTGTAAAGAGTTACGCAAGCAGACCTGCCGCGAGTGCCGCGTTTCAAACCGAGCTCCCAGATCTTGCAATTCTAGATGTCATGTTGCAGGATGAGATTGAAGGTGGTTTTACCCTCTGCACTGAGTTGAGACAGCTGTCCAACACCATTCCCATAATTTTCCTCACTGCCAGAGATTCCGATATTGACAGGGTCAGTGGGCTTCGCCTTGGCGGTTGGGATTACATGTCAAAGGGAACGACCACACTCGATTTTTTACCGGTCAGAATCTCTGCTCTTTTTAAAATCGTTGAAACCTTGAGCCAAAAAGAAAAAGTCCATGCAGAACAGGCTCTAAGGATGGGTTTGTTAACAATATACCCCGATCAAAAACGGGTCTATTGGAGTCAACAACCCATTGACTTTACCCTTACGGAGTTCTGGATTTTATACTGTCTCTGCAAATTCCCAGGCCACCTCAAGTCCCATGACCAACTCATGGAAGCCGCTAACATTGTTGTCACCAACAACGCAATTACCGCCCACATACGAAGAATTAGAGAAAAGTTCCAATCAGTCGATCAGGCGTTCAGCTATATTCGTACTGAATATGGTATGGGCTATCGCTGGCTTGCGGAGTAAGTATGCGTCTCACACTTCGGGTTAAACTTGCACTCGTCTCCCTCTTGCTGCTTGCCATTCCTTTTGCCGGAATTCGTGTAAGTGAAATCATTAAGCAGGAACTCCTCATCAGCCGTGAAGACACACTCCTTTTTTCTGCCAGAGCAATCTCCTCAGCTCTATCTGGCCGTTCTGGCCTTTTTGACAAAGAGCTTTTCCATAGCCAAAATATCAGCAGTGATCTCTACCTTCATCCACTCACCAACCCTATACGTCTCAATGGGAAATCAGACGATTGGCAATCGCAGATACAAGAAGCTCGAACCTTTGGGAAAGACCACCTTGTCTTTGCAAACACAACATACGCACCGGACTCTTTCAGCTTCAAACATCTGACCGGAGTACGGGGGAAATACCTGTACACCCTCTTTATGGTAACCGATGACAAGGTTGTCTACCGAAGCCCTCAATCCCTTCGCCTCGATAAATCTGATTACCTGCAAATTGGTATTGAAGACCGGGAAGGCAAAAAGCATCAGTATCTTTTAACAGCCTCAAAACCCGGATGGGTCAATGGTTTCAAAATGCCCGAAGGCAATGGCCAAACTGTGCAGCCACAGTCTGAACCAAAAATCCAGGGCGTTTGGAGTGAAACATCCGACGGATATCTCATCGAACTTCGACTTCCCATGTCCATGGTTGGTCCGAAACTCGCTTTTGCCATAGGGGATGTGGATGACACTGAGGTCCGCCAAAAAAAATATATCATCAGTACCACAACACTGGATAACCAACAAAATTTTGGCTGGCTCGTTACACCATCAACAACAATAGAAGACATCCTCACCTCTCTGAGTCGTCCCCATGCAAGGGTACTCATTGTAGATGGGAACAGGCGTCTGCGGGCAAGTAATGGTAAACTTACAGAAGCCGAACCAGTTGTTATCCCAGATGACAGCACAATCAGCCGCATAAGCAGAATCAGCTACCGGTTGTTTGCACCGCTCTACACGTTCTTCATAACCCCATTTGCAACAACCGTTGAGCAGCCAACCAAACAACTGACAACCCTTGACCACGAAGGAATTAAAAGTGCATTGCAGGGTGCGACGTCAGTCACCCACTACCGCATTGGAGCTGAACAGGAACAGGGTGTTGATGTAATGGCAGCCATAACACCTCTATATAAAACAGAGGATATTGTAGGCGCCGTGGTGGTGGAACAGACGACAAATTCGATTCTTGCCCTGCAAAACAGGGTCATTGAGGAGTTTATTACGCTGACGATCCTCCTGTTTTTTGTGGCGGGCCTCAGCCTTATCCTTTTTGCATTCCGCCTCTCGTCAAGAATACGCCGTCTGGGCAAACAGGCCGCCGCAGCCATAGATAAAGGTGGCCAGGTTCATTCAACAATCACCTGTGATTCTGCAAGCGACGAGATTGGCGATCTTGCGCGCGCACTCTCATCCATGCTGGAACAGGTCAAAATACAGACCGAATTCAGGGAAAAAATGGCGGATAATCTGGAGCATGAAATGCGCACTCCCCTTGCTGGCATTTCAGCTTCACTGAAAAATCTGGCAAAGGAGTTTGACACCCCTATTCCCAACATACAGGAGTATCTTGACTGGGCATTAGAAGACGTGGGAAGATTGGAAGCATTGCTCAGCACTATCCGAGACGCGACTAATCTTCAACAGGCACTCATCCATGATCTACGGGAGCAATTTGAATTAAATACCGCCATTGAAATGTGGTTGAGTCACAGTTGGCAACCCGCCTTTCCGGACGTCGAATTCGTATATGATGGGCCCGGGTGCCCTGTTATAATTTCCGCAGACCCTGGGCGATTACACCAGATGCTCGACAAGCTTGTTGAAAACGCGGTCTCCTTCCACACAAAAGGAACGCCAATACATATTGGCCTTAGCTCATTTGGAGAAAGTCAGATAGAGCTCTCAGTTACAAATGAAGGACCAGCAATACCAGAAGAACTCAAGACCCAAATCTTTAACTCAATGGTATCTTGCAGAATACAAAACGACAATCAACCACATTTGGGCCTGGGGCTTTATATAGCAAGAGAAATTGCCACCCAATATAGAGGAACCATAAAGGCTGAGTCCTGTTCACCGGGCAGTGGAACTCAGTTTACAATTACTCTTACCACCAATATTGAGTGAGAAATCGCCTGGAACACGCCAAAATAATCTTTACTTTGATAAGATTTCCTCCGCCAAATCAGGATAGAAACGAGTCACACAATCAGGACATATACCATGACTCAACTCAATTCCTGAATGTTGCTGAATGTACAGTTCAATGCGATCCCAACTGCCCTTATCGTTGCGTATATTTTTGCAATGGGAACAGATTGGCAATATCCCTCGTAGGGTCGAGATCTCCTTGGCTGCATTTTGAAGATCCTCTATCAGTTTTTCTCTCTCCGCCTCCACAGCTTTGCGTTCAGTAATATCATTTATAATTGAACAGAGAAGAGACTGACCTTCGAATTGAACAGGGCCCGTGAAAGCCTCAACTTCGACCAGAGAATCATCTGCTTTACGATGGGTAAAATGAAAACATCTTCGTTCTTGAGCTTTAGCTTGCTGCATCTCTTTAAAAAGATCATCCTTGGACGTGACGTTGATGTCCGTCATCAACATCGATCGTAAGCGCTCTTTGGTATAACCATAGAAACTACAGGCGGCATCATTTGCATCTACAATTTCCGATTTAACCGGATCAATTATGAGCATTACTGAAGCGTTTTTTTCAAAAAGGAATTCATACAAGGTCTTTCGCTCAAAACGTTCCTGATCACTTTTTCTTTGCTCTGTGAGATCTCTCACAGCAGTCAATCGTACTTCTCTGCCATGGTATGTGGACATCTTGGCATTAATTTCTATAAAAAACGTTGTCTGATCTTTTCGCAGCCCACAAACTTCGTATTTTTGGTCATATTGAGAAGTGATATGATACATTGCAAGATCACGGTCTTCATTGGCTATAAGCGTTATAGCATGCCGTCCAATGAGTTCTTTTACGGAGTAACCAAACATCCTGCAGATATGCTCATTTACCTCAACTATGACCCCGTTTTCGGTTATTGCGACTCCTTCAAACGCGGCTTCAGCCAGACTCTTGTAGCGATTTTTACTATCAATTAACTCACAATTAACCGCCCTGAGTTCAGCATCCCCCCGCTGGAGATGCATCATCAAGAACACCACATTGAGTCCAATTTCGGAGATGAAGGCAACAAAGAAATGGGCCATATTATGATGAGTTGGGATTAAAAAAGTAAATTCCGTACTAAAAAAACCACTAATTGCTCTCACCATCAAGAACAGGACACGAACGCCAACAAAAAAAGCTCCTAAATAATACAGTGACTTAAGTCCGGAGGGTGCATGACGGACAAACAACCATAGAAGCATTACAGCAATTGAAAGATAAATAAAACTGAGAACAAAAGTCCGTAACACCAGGTTATTATCGACAAAATAAAAGTACGATGCCAATAGCGGCGTAAACAAGACTAAGGCATAAAACTTTTTATTTAATTGTGAAAGTCGTAAAAAACTCCTGAGTGCCTCAACTCTCAAAAGAAGAGAACAGATAAGCAACCCATTTGAGAGTAAAACGCTCAGACCAACGGGTATAATTCCACGGCTACTAAGAAATACAAATCCAAGAGCATGCAGGAGAAGGGCTACTGTCCAGATTTTAAAACCTGGATAGGTTTTATGATTAAGGAAATGAAGAGTGAACGCTACATAAAAGAGAAAGGCGACAGCCAGATTGCAAATCATTAAGGTTTTAATATCAACTACCACTCATTCTCTCCCAGAATTAGACCTGATCTCTTATAAATAACTGCCACTAAAATAGCAGTGTATAATTTTCAGTATCCATATGCAAATAACTGTCGCGAGATTTAAAACAATTAGCCCGGATTTCTCACCAACAAAGTTTTTCGCAGGTCGAGACACCAGGCATGAAGCTGTAATAATCTACCGGAGTCTTCGCTACCTGCAAATGCTCGGTAACGAAGCATCTGCGGATAAATCTGTTGGCCCGAAGAGTGAACTTTTTGATTTGAAACGAAAAACACCCTGTTAATTAAGGAAGTCATTTTTAAACTATAAAAACAAAGAAAGAGGTTCAAATCAAAAAGTCATGAGAAATTCGGGTTAGAGGTGAATCCAGCGGAATACTTTACACCTGAGCACCAACCAAAGTCGATTTATTTGCATTACGTATTGGGGTGTTACAGGTTAGAAGAGGTACTTTAAAGCGCCTTAAGGTAAAGAGTATATCCTTTCAACCACATCCATTTTGAGCCAGCCCTTACGTCCGGATCTATCTGCTGCATACCAGTAGTCACCATGTTGTTTCACGGGAAACAATAAACGCCCTTCCTCGACAGCACCGGTTGACGCTGCTCCTTCAAAGGGCGAGATCTGGAGTTTGACATCCTTGGCCACCACCACCAGCGGGTTGTAGGTCTGGTAACTATATGCTGCTCCAAATATACTGAGAATAAGCAACAAGGCAGCACACGCTCCGGACAGGGAAAATGATCTTGGGAAAGACTTATATTTCAACCGAAGTATGAGAAACATCAGTAAATACAGGAGACAACCAAAGGCTAGCAGAGTCCAACCATCAAGAGAGAGAGTTGAAAAAAACCTGCCCACCTTCCCCGGTTCTTCGATAAACAAGCCTTTATCTTTTCTTACTTTAGCAAGATTTCCAAGAATATTTGGATCAGAAGGAGTGAGTTTCAGAGCCCGTTCATAATTGAGTATGGCAAGCCCCACCTCTCCTTTTTGGGCATAACTGTTGGCAAGATTATACAGTAGACCGGAACCATTCCCTTCTTGAGCAAGGATCTCGCTATATATATCAATGGCCTTATCATATTCTCCTAAACTGTATGCCGCATTTCCGGCCTCAAAACGGCTTTCGACATCCCCTGCCTGTACAGTGACAGCAAAACCGGTCAATAATAATAGGATCAAAATATGACATAATCTTTTTAAGTACATTACAATTTCTCCAACGCCGACTTCAGTTCTGCCAAATAATTCGTCATCTCTTCTGGGGACAAAGTCGCGCCCCCGTATGCGGCCGCCTCAGCCCGAGCAAAAATCGTTAGCAATACAGAACCCTCTCCCACCTGCGTCTTCAGGTCTGTAAGACTCATTGCTGAAGCCGTTTGCTGGCCAGAAGCCCCAACATGGTTTTGAATTGCAGTTCTACACCTGCTGAGAAAAAGAGGTGCATCTCCACTGCTGCGTGCCTGCTCTACTTCCTCAAGATCTTTTTGTAATTGGCTCATCTTTTTCTTATGAAAAGTCAGTCCGGGTTCCCGCTCCGCCTTCTGCTGCCTCCATAAGACAAAGAGCAACAAAATAATAATTATCAGACAGACACCACATAAAACAATAAACCAGACTTTTTGGAAAAGTGGAGCGATCCTGCCATGCAGGGTTCCCATCTCCAGATGAATCGGGGCCAGATTTGCAACAGGTGGAACCTGGTCTGACTGCTCTTTTAGTGGCACGTTGGCTGACACTGATGTTGCCTGGCTGCCACCATTTGTTGAAGCAACCACCTGTCTTGCCACTGTTCCGGCAGTTGGTTGACTGACACTACTCCCCTGTACCTGGAGTGGGATGGGTTCACTCTGTAGAGTAATAAATTTTCTGCCCTTAGGATCAAAATAGCTAAAGAACAGAGAAGGGATAGCTGCGACTCCCGGCTCTTTCACAACAATGGCCTGTTCAAAGGATTTAGCCCCGGCATATTTATTCGTGTCTGCACTAAAATCTGATGTGGGAGAATATGTCTTCCAGGACGCGCTTTCCGGAAAAATAGGCGATTCCACCCTGTTAAAATTACCTTCACCGGAGATGGTCATCGTCAGAGTTATCGGCTCTCCCACTTCAACCTTCAATGGAGATCCACTCACCTTCATGCTAAAGTCGCCTATCGCGCCGGTAAAATTATCAGGACGTCCATTTTCTGGTAGCGGCACGACATTAAATACAATCTCAGAACTTGTTGCCGTTATCGGTTTTCGTTGCACATTGCCGAAAAAATTATCAAACATGCTCCCCCCAAATTGTGACGAGGGAAATCTACTTCGCCGTTGCTGTGCAATGAGCAGTGATGCATCCAGACTAAATTTAATTGAGTGCTTACCCGTTTTAATTCCGGTAAGGCTCGTTTTCCAGGTGAGAACATGGAAGGGTACACCATCAACCATTTCCTGTTTTTGTTCAGGCTCACTATTCAGCTGAGGCATAACAACCCCGTCACCGGATAAGGTCGGCAAGGAGTTAAGATCTACCCGATAATTACGATTGAAATACACCTTAATAGTAACGGGAACGATCTCGCCTGGAAAATGATCTCCAATTTCCGACACGGTCATATACGCGATATCTTTGAGTGTCTTCGCCCCGTTTTGAGAAGACGTACTTTCAGCACCCGCCCCAGTAACCTGAAAAGAAAGACTCTTGGTCAGCAACTCCTCTCCCCCGGCACGTACCTTAATAGGAGGGAGAGTGTATGTTCCCGCAGCAAGAGCCTGAACAATATAATTGTAGGTGATTGAGGCGCTCATTTTTCCATTGATAAATGAGGTCTGGCTCGACTGTCCCCGCGGGTGTAGCTTGATATTTTCCATATCAGGTAATTCTATCTCAGCGTTTTTCCTCACCCCACTCACGGCAATACTCAACCTTGCACCTTCATCTAGAGCAAATGTTTGAGGGCTGAGTGTAGCTTCAGCAGAGACTTCTGCTCCAAATGCCGCACCTATCCCTGCAAACATCACGATCAAGAGTACTGTCAGTGTAAAGATAGTACGTTTACGCATCACCAATCCTTTTCTGTATCATTGTCAGCTGCACGACCTGAAGGGATAAAGTTAAGTTCACCTTCCTGATTTTTTAATGCGTTGAGGAGCCGTTCCGCTTCTTCCCGGGTCATCTTCCCCTCTTTCTGACGAAGGGCATCCTGCTGCGCCTGCTCTTTGTCCTTCTGCTCTTGTGACTTTTCGTCATCACGAACTTCATTTATAGGCTGAGGACTCTCTGAAGATTCAGTTGTATCATCTTTTTTATCATCTCCCGGCGGATCCTGCTGTTGACTCTCAGGTTCTCCCGTATCATTTGAGCCACTCTTCTGCTCTTGATTATCCTCACCTTCTCCCTCTTTTGATTCTCCATCCTGGGAATTTTGGTCCTGGTCCTGCTGATTATCCTGACCGTCTTGATTTTGCTGATCCTGAGGCTGGTCCTTCTGCTGCTTTTCCAGCTCCTCCAGCTTTTTCTCTATCACTGTACGGTTATTTTGGGCTTTTTCATCTTCTGGTGCAAGCTTTAAGACAGAATCCATAGAGGAAATAGCCTGTTTCCATTCTTCAACAGTCGCCTTAGGATCTCCCTGCTGGCTCTCCATTCCCTTTTGAAAATGGCTGTTACCAAGATTAAAATAGGCCCTTTTCTGTAGCTGAAGGTCTTCACTTTTCAATGCCCTGTTAAAAGCCTCAATGGCATCATCATACATGTTGTTTTTATATGAGCTTGCCCCAAAATTATATTGCAACTCGGGAGAGTCGGGAGATTTCTCCAGCTGCTGCCTGTAATACTCAGCAGCCCCCAGATAATCCTCCGCAGCAAAGGCGTCTTCGCCGGTGGAAGCCTTTGCTGCTGTCTGGACTGCCAGGAGCAACAATATCACCAGAGCACCAATTTCTTTTTTCCTTTTTATCGTTTTTTTGAATGCCGCAAAAAGTGGTTGAAACGATCCCTGGCCATTTTTCTTTCTCTCACCGAGTAAGAGTTCAATAACCAGAAAAACAAGTGCTCCTGCAAGGGGCCACTCAAATCTGTCAATTGGGATTTTGTGTCGTCGTTCAGCAAGTTCTTCTTTGGGGATGAGAGAAAGCTTTTGCTGATAGATAGATTCAAGGCCTTCCCCCGCGCCACCTAGGGGAGCGTAAATTCCTCCGGTGAGTTCTGCGATCTTTGTAAGTGCAGTTTCGTCGAGTTTCGAGGTAACATATTTTCCAGAACTGTCTTTAATAAAGCCCTTTCCTCCAGGCACTGGAATCAACTCCCCGGAACTGGTTCCAACACCTACGGTGTATATGGTAAGCCCTTCCTGACCGTATTTTTCGGCTGCAGCTAATGCATCGCCCTCTAGATTTTCACCATCGGTGAGAATGATAAGAATTTTGTGGTTAGCTCCATTGGTGAGAATGGTTGCGGCTGCCTCAATCACGCCCTCAAGGTTGGTACCCCCTCGGGGAATTATGTCAGTTGTGACAGCAGTAAGTGACTGTTCAAATGCCTCATAGTCCATGGTCAAAGGACACATAAGAAAAGAGCTTCCCGCAAAAGGCAACAGTCCCACCCGGTCGCCATCCAAACGCTGGACAAAGTCCAGTATGGCAAAATGAGCCCTCTTCAAACGGTTTGGTTTTATATCTTCAGCAAGCATACTCTTTGAGGTATCAAGGGCAAAGAGGAGGTCGATGCCTTTACGTTTTACGTCAACCCATTCAAACCCATATTGGGGCCTGGCAAGCGCCGCAAAAAGCAGAAAGACAGCAAAGAGTAAGAGAACATTTTTGTATTTTCGTCTGGTCCTTGAAACATTTCTCGTGAGCCGGTCGATGAGCTGCTGGGAGGCAAAATTCTCCAGAGTCAGCCTGCGCCTTTTCTGCAACAAGTGAAACAGCAGAGCAAGTGAAAGACAGCTCAATAGTCCGGCAAGAAGCCAAAGTGGTTGTGTAAACGTCATGATAACTCCCTTACGGCACTCGTTTTCTGGACTGATAGATTTCCAGGCCCAGCAAAACAAAAATACATAGAACCAGATAGGGAAACAGCTCCCTGTAGTTCTCAAATTTTTTGATGGTTCTGGTCGTCGTCTCCATGCTGTTGATCGCCTCATAAATTTGAGCAAGAGACTCGGTATCTGTTGCACGAAAATATGTAGCTCCGGTCATATCGGCAACCTCTTTAAGGGTCTTTTCATCGATATCCACCCGGGCCCGAATCAGCTTCTTCCTGCCAAAGGCGTCTGTCACCGGTATTGGAGCCTCTCCTCTTGTTCCGGCACCGATAGTATACACCTTGATGTCCATGGTTTCTGCAGCCTCTGCTGCCACAAGAGGTGGAATACGTCCGGCGTTATTCATCCCATCTGTGAGAAGAATCAAGATCCTCGATTTGGATTTTCTGTCACGAAGACGGTTGGTGCCACTACCGATGGCTGAGCCGAGTGCGGTACCATCCTCCACCATTCCAATTCGTATCGATTCCAGCCTTTTTCGTAGCCAACTGTGATCAAGGGTCAAGGGACTCACGAGATATGGGCGCCCCCCAAAGGCGAGCAGTCCGATGCGATCATTGGGCCGCTGCTCAATAAACTCATCCACTACTTTTTTAACCACATCGAGTCGGTTGGTGGGTTTTCCGCCCAGGGTAAAGTCCATCGCCTCCATGGAGCCAGAGACATCTACAGCTAAGAGAATATCAATTCCGGAGGCCTCTATCTCAATATTACTGCTGCCAACCTGAGGCCGCGCCACAGCGAAAACGAGCAGTACCAGGCTCGCCAAGCGTAAGAACAAAGACAGCCGCCCAGGACGCGTTTTTTTAGCTGAGGACAACTTGCCCAAAATGGAGATTGAGGAAAAGAGCAGTGCTGGAGCAGCCCCCCTTCTGCCAAAGAAATAAGCGATGACCGGTACCAGTAATAGCAACCAGAGTAGTTCAGGATGCAGAAATCTCATTTCTCTCCCCCCTTGTCACCATCAGCAGGACGGGTTGATTGAACAAAGGTGGATACCGCCTGTTCCATTACGAGCAAATTCTTTTCATCCTGGACCTGATGGGCAAACTTTGCCATATCAGCCTGTTCAAGGCAGCTCTGCAACTCCACCCTGTAGTTACTCAAATCAGATCCGGTTCTACCTCCAAGACTGTAGAGAAATTCTCTGGTGGTCTTCCGTGTCGTCTTAATAGCAAATCGTTGTTCGATATAATTTCGCAGAATCTGACTTGCTCTATCCATATAGAGCCGCCCCTGCCCTCTGATCTGTAAGGCTTTGGCTTCTGCCAAATCCGTCAGGGCCCTCTCCCATGGAGGAATGACCGGTGCAGAGTATGCCCGCCTTCTTTTCTTTAACCACCAGTAGATCAGTGCTCCTGCCAGTAACAGAACAAGAGCCCCAAGTATAATATACAGGTACGGCACGCTTGCCTTGGTTGGAATAACACCATAGATATCATACATCTGCATGGGTTGTCCCTGCCCCTGCCCCTGCTGTAGTTGTGGCATCTGTTGTACTTGCTGAGGATTACTGGACTGTCCGTTCTTTTGAGGAACCGGCATCAGGGTCAGCGGACCTTCTTCACTTGTCGCACCATATGTAAGCTGCGTAAAAAGTGTTACAGTGAGGAATGCGAGTAAGAGTATTTTTTTCATAGCGCCCTCTTCTTTCTGTCCTTGAAAAAACTCAAGAGAGGCGGCAGATATGATCTATCGGTTCGAAGATCGAGGAGATCAATGCCGGCCAGACGCATACTCTTGTGGATCATTTTCTGTCGTACCATTGCAATCGCGTTGTACTCTTCTCTCACGGCAGAGTCTGAGGTGTTCACCTCCACCTGCTCACCGCTTTCAGCATCTTCCAAAGTGATCCAGCCAACGTCCGGGAGTTCATATTCTCTTGGGTCAGAGACGAGGAGACTGATAAGATCGTGGCGCCGGTTGGTTATCTGTAGTTTCGGTTGAAGAAGCTTCAGTTCCTTCTCAAACTCTCCCGGCAGTGCAAAATCGGAGATAAGAAAAGAAACGCATTTTCTCTTGATGACCCGGTTGATAAAATCAAGAACTCCTTTTACGTCCGTCTTCACACCCTTTGGCTGAAAATATAGGATTTCACGTATAATTCGCAGGATATGACCTCTCCCCTTTTTAGGAGGGATATAGAGTTCAGGAGAGTCTGTAAAGAGGACGAGGCCCACTTTATCGTTATTGCGTACCGCCGAAAAGGCGAGAACAGAGCCGATTTCCGCCATCAGTTCCCTTTTAGACGATGTAGCAGAACCAAATTCACCAGAGCCACTGATGTCAATCATGAGCATGATCGTCAGTTCCCGCTCTTCTGTGAACTTTTTGATATGGGGGATGCCGGTTCTGGCCGTTACGTTCCAGTCAATGGTTCTAATATCATCGCCCGGCACATATTCGCGAACCTCATCAAAGTTCATGCCCCGGCCTTTAAACACAGACTGGTAACTTCCTGCAAGACTGTCGTTGACCAGGCGATTGGTGCGCACTTCAATCTGGCGAACCTTCTTTAGAATTTCCCTGGTAAGTTGTGTATCCATGGGGTGCTTACTCTTTAGCCCGAATTTCTCATGACTTTTTGATTTGAAACTTAATTGTTTGTTTTGATAGTTTTAAAATGACTTCCTTAATTAACAGGGTGTTTTTCGTTTCAAATCAAAAAGTTCACCCTTCGGGCCAACAGATTTATACGCAGCTGCTTCGTTACCGAGCATTTGCAGGTAGCGAAGACTCCGGTAGATTATTACAGCTTCATGCCCGGTGTCTCGACCTGCGAAAAACTTTGTTGGTGAGAAATCCGGGTTAGGGAACCGGAACGGTATCGAGAATTTTACGGATAATATCCTCGCTGCTAATTCCTTCTGCCTCAGCCTCATAGCTGATTCGTAGACGATGGCGCATAACGTCGATAACCGCCGCCTTGACATCATCCGGGGTGACGTATCCCCTGCCTGCGATAAATGCGAGACATCTGGATACCGTCTTCAGACTGATAGTCGCTCTGGGGGAGGCACCCGTTTCAATGTAGTCCTGTAAGTCCAGCTGATAGCTTTGTGGGTCTCTTGTCGCGTACACCAATGAAACGATATAATCTTTTATTTTGTCATCCATATAGATCCGGTTCACAACCCCGCGTGCGAGAAGGATGTCTTCGGGTGATGCCACGGGAGTGACTAGGATCTCTGTATCTGTCTGATCAAAACCATCGAGAATTTTTCGTTCTTCTTCTCTTGTGGGATAGCCCACAACAACCTTGAGCATAAAACGGTCAATCTGAGCTTCGGGGAGCGGATATGTACCCTCCTGCTCAATTGGGTTTTGGGTGGCAAGAACCAGAAAAAGATCCGGGAGTTTAAACGTGGTATCTCCTATTGTGACCTGCTTTTCCTGCATCGCCTCAAGAAGAGCCGATTGCACCTTAGCGGGTGCGCGGTTAATCTCATCGGCAAGTATAAGAGAGGCAAAGATCGGCCCTTTTTTCACCTCAAAGGTTGTCTGCTGTGGATTATAAATCTGAGTTCCCACGATATCTGCAGGCAGCATATCCGGAGTGAACTGAATCCTTCTAAAATCAGTCTGAATCACCCTGGAGAGCGTTTTCACAGCAAGGGTTTTTGCAAGCCCAGGCAACCCTTCAAGAAGGATGTGGCCACCAGAAAGCAGCCCAATGAGGAGCTGTTCAACCAGATGTTCCTGTCCTACAATTACCTTGGACAACTCATATCTCAGAGGAGCAATCCATGCTGAACTGTTTTTTACTTCTTCATTAATTTTCTGAATAGAGCGGTACACATCTGATGTCTCCGTCGGAGTCGCCGCAGCCGTTTGAGATGAATTATCTATCATAATAGTCCCTTAAAGCAGTTGAATAAGAGTAAATTGTACTGTACTGGGTTAACAACATGATATACTATAAATCCGTATCATTACCTGCGTCTTGCACAGACATTACAAAGCTGTAATGTTTGCATTCTGTGGAGGGTATTATCACTTGCAAACTTCCATAACAATTCTAAGACACCAAATTCCTCAGTGTTCTTTGCATTTCACGAGGAACGTCACCATAGTGGTTGGAGGGTGTAATTGTCAATTGCCATCAAAAGACAGGCACAAACATTTGCGTGGGGAAGCACCCACCTATCTCGTCCACCTACCTACAAATTTGATCATTTTAAGGAATGTAAAACTCCTAAAAAGTCACTTAGCCCGCACAGATGAACTCTGGCAAAAGTTTGTTATACGCCCCGCAGGAAGTGCCCTTGGGGCATGAGACAGTGGCCACATCCGAAAGCCAGGAATACCATGCAAACTGAAAAACCAAAGACAGACACAATCTACAATTTGAAAAGTCCGGTTCAGGTGGTTTCAAAAATCATGCAAACCTCGGCTTTTCAATACTTCTTTACCAAGATTTCCCAGGCGGGTTTCTTGCTGCTCGGTTCCGCCCTCATTGCTCTTGTCTGGTCTAACATTGACGGAGAGGGATACAAACATTTCTGGCATCAGCAACTGTCTATCAGTCTTGCGGGGGTAACGCTCAGCCATTCCCTCGTTCACTGGGTAAACGATGGACTCATGACCATCTTCTTCTTCACAGTTGGGTTGGAAATCAAACGGGAACTTCTTGTGGGCGGTCTCTCTGACCCGAAACGTGCCGCTCTCCCAGTGGCTGCTGCAATTGGTGGAATGGTTGTCCCAGCGCTTATTTATTTCTATTTCAATCAGGGAACAGACACCCTTTCCGGCTGGGGGATCCCAATGGCAACAGACATCGCCTTTTCCCTTGCTGTACTCAGTCTTCTTGGGCCAAAAGTTCCTTTCGGCTTACGTCTCTTTTTGACTGCCTTTGCCATCGTCGATGACCTTGGAGCAATTTTAGTTATTGCACTGTTTTACACCCCCTCCATTAATCTCTACGCCCTGGGAGCTGCAGTGCTCGTAACATCTCTTCTGTTTGCTTTTAACAGACTTGGAGTACGCCAATCATTTCCCTATGCAATCCTGGGGATTCTACTCTGGTTTGCTGTCTCTGAAGCTGGTCTTCATGCGACGATTGCGGGTGTAATAACCGCCATGTTCATTCCATCCAGAGGTAAATATGACACCGATCTGTTTCTTGATATGGTCAGCAAGCGATTAGAACAAATCCAATGTCACGGAGAATCCTGCGGCCAGTCAATTCTCGTTAACCGCAACCACCTCGATGCAGTCCAGGATATAAATCTTGCGTGCAAAGAGGTAGAAACTCCCCTGCAACGCCTTGAACATTCTCTTTCTTCCTGGGTTGGATACCTGATTTTGCCGATCTTCGCCCTGTCCAATGCTGGAGTCTCTCTTGTGGGCATGGACCCGATGAGTGCGCTCACCAATCCGGTGACCCAGGGGATTACTTTTGGTCTGCTATTAGGTAAACCTATTGGCATATTCACCTTCACCTTTATAGTGGCAAAGCTTCTCAACACCTCGCTGATCCATGGAACAACCTGGACGCAAATACTTGGCACTGGTTTTCTTGGTGGATTGGGCTTTACCATGTCTCTTTTCATCTCCAACCTCTCTTTTGATGGTGGCCTCTTGCTGGAATATGCTAAAGTTGGCATAATGATAGGTTCATTTTTCAGCGCAGCTTTAGGTTATGCGCTTCTTCGCTGGGGGAAATAAAGCAGTTCCAGCCAATAATTACACTTAACCCGGATTTCTCACCAACAAAGTTTTTCGCAGGTCGAGACACCGGGCATGAAGCTGTAGTAATCTACTACAAATGCACGGTAACGAAGCAGCTGCGGATAAATCTGTTGGCCCAAAGGGTGAACTTTTTGATTTAAAACGAAAAACACCCTGTTAATTAAGAAAGTCATTTTAAAACCATGAAATCATACAATTGAGTTTCAAATCAAAAAGTCATGAGAAATTCGGGTTAAGAGTCATGGGACAACTGTACCTCAACGAATACGCAAAGCATCTTGTTGATAAAAGAGTCTGCATTGCATGTAGAGAAGGAATCTTGCGAGATAATTTTTCTGAAATTATCTCGGACATCAAGTTTCTCACGCGAAAGGGTATCAAGACAACACTGTTCCACAACCTCCCCAATCGCTTTGCCAACCAGAAACTGCTCACCACCCTCGAAAAGCGCTTGCCTGAAACTCAGGTTACCAGAATCTCACCGGAGGAACATTTTTACGCTACGGTGCTGGCCCAGCCGGAAGCAAAGTTTAAGGTGATCTTTCTTGAACGCAAATACCTGATAGACAACAAAGGGCATAAGATAAATACCCTTACCACCGGTAGAATTCGTAACTCTTTGGATGACTTTGCAAGCCAGATTGCAAATGTAAATTTCAAAGATACAATGAACCTCGTCTGCGAATCCATCGAAGCGGGCCACTCAGAAAGAATCCACATTCTGCCTGTCGGCAAAAACAGTATCAGACAGGAACTGTTTACTGTGGAGGGTAGCGGCACTATGATCGCTGATAACTTCACAGAAACATTTCGAAGGGTGGAAAGTGATGAGGATGTGGCGGTCGTCAACCGTATCCTTGCCATGTATAAACGAGCTGGATTTCTCAAACCACGCGGTAAAAACTACGTGACCGAACACCGAAACAACTTTTTTGTCACCGAGATAGACTCTATTATCGTCGGATGCGTTGAACAAAAAATAGTGGACGAACGGACCATTGAACTTGGTGCTCTGGCCATCTCAACCAGATTTCGTAATCAAAGAGTCGGGGTCTACACAGTCACTGCCTTTATGGAAACCATGGCTTCCATGGGCTATTCACGTTTCATCTCACTTACCCTGAACCCCAGGCTCCAGGCATTATTTGCTCAACTTGGCTTTGTCCAGGAAAGTCCAGATGAGTACAGCCGAAGGCAAAGCCAAAGCCCCGAAGTACAGATGTTTCTGAAAATACTGGACTAACCCCGGTAAACGTGCAATAAGCCGGGACTCAGTTCAGTACTCGCTCGGAGTCTATCGCTTACCTGTCGGGTATAAGTACCATGTTGGTTATGTTAAATACTTAATTTCAAAAGAGTGTCCAGCTTTCTTGTTTTTTATGACAGGTTTTCTGGAGTAAGGAACTAACCACCAGAGATTGTTACAATAACACCATTAAAGTAGATTTTTTTGCAGTACCACCTAAATTTTGCAATTGACTACTCGGAGTCTACGCTTACCTGCCGGAAATGCGAGGCGGCGAAGCTGAAGACGTGTAAATATACTTCAAAGCTTCGATAACAAAGCAGATTCGGTGGAATTGTCAATCCCGAAGGGTAGCAAATAACAGAAAAATTGTACTCATGCAAAGATGAGTTTCTAAACTGATTATTATGGCTGCAACATGTTGTTTTGCAATGACAAATAATTTTTCTGTACTTTGTGTATGCAAGATTTAGGTACCATTACATATTGGAGAGATGATGCATCTGGTTCTTGGTCTGGTTATTGGGTTAGTGGGGGCGTATGAGTCAGGAGTGACCGGCCTCATTTTTGGTGTGCTTCTTGGTGTTCTGGCCGCCGAAATACTCAAACTTCGTAAGCGGTTAGGGACTCTTGAGCAGGTCAAAGAGGACCATGAACAGCTTTTGGCAAAGCTTGTAACGATGTTGCAAAAACAGTCTGCAAAATCGCCCCCAACACCATCACCCCAGTTATCTCCAGACCCGGCGGTCATGAGTGTTATTGCTGGGGCGGATACCGTCAAAGACGAGACGAGTGTCGCTACTGCCAAGTCCGCACCTGGGCCACAGCCTATCAGGACGGTTACGTCAGCACCGCTAAGCCAGGCAGCGACAGCCACAACCAAGAAAACACAAGCAAACAAGAATGGCGCCGAACATCAATCAGCCGACAGCCCCAGCCAGGATGCGCCTATCGATCGTTTCTTTGCCGATATTGGCATCAATGCGACCAAGCTCACCTCACAGGTAACTCAATTTTTTACCAGCGGCAATCTGGTGCTAAAGATTGGCGTGATCATCATTTTCTTTGGAGTGGCCTTCCTGCTAAAATATGCAGCCCAGCGCAACATGATCCCCATTGAGCTGCGCCTGATCGGGGTAGCTGTGAGCGGCATGGCTTTACTTGGAGTCGGCTGGTGGCTGAGGCGTACCAAATCCGGCTATGGCCTGGTCTTACAGGGCGGTGGGATTGGTATACTCTATCTGGTGATCTTTGCCAGCGCCAAACTCTATAATTTCCTGCCCATGCCCCTAGCCCTGGGGGTAATGGTGGCACTGGTTGGTCTTTCCTGTACCCTTGCAGTTCTACAGGAGGCCAAATCCCTTGCTGTCTTTGGTATTACCGGTGGTTTTCTCGCCCCGGTACTGATGTCCACCGGAGGGGGCAGCCATGTAGTGCTCTTTTCCTATTACGCGCTGCTTAATGCTGGTATCCTTGGTATCGCCTGGTTTAAGGCCTGGCGGGAACTCAATCTGCTCGGCTTTTTCTTCACCTTTGCCATTGGTTCGCTGTGGGGAAGTTCAGGCTATCTGCCGGAACACTTCTGGACAACAGAACCATTTTTGCTGCTCTTTTTTGTTTTCTACGTCATAATTTCCGTACTTTTTGCCCACCGTCAGCCAATTAAACTTCGTGGTTTTATAGACGGCCCTCTGGTGTTTGGTCTGCCTCTCATCGTCTCTGGCTTGCAGTATGCTTTGGTTAAAGATATTCCCTACGGCATGGCCTTTTCCTCCCTTGGTATGGGACTATTTTATCTCAGCCTGGCGACACTTTTATGGCGAAAACTGGTCTTCTCCATGCATCTTTTATGTGAGGTATTTCTGGCATTGGGTGTGATCTTTGGTAGCCTTGCCATTCCTCTGGCTCTTGATGGCCACTGGTCTTCTACCATATGGGCCCTTGAGGGTGCTGGCATGGTCTGGGTCGGAGTGCGACAACAACGGGTCCTGGCCAGACATTTTGGACTCCTGCTCCAACTGGCTGCAGCCTTAATTTTCCTCGACTCGGTCTGGTATCCCTTCACAGCCACACCATTTGCCAATCGCTATTTCCTTGGCTGCCTGTTTCTTGCCCTGGCAGCCCTGGTTTCCAGCTACTATCTGGACAAAAACAATACCGAACTGAAAAAATGGGAGAAATACTTTCCACTGCCTCTCCTGATCTGGGGACTGGTCTGGTGGTATATCGGGGGGCTTCGCGAGGTTGATAAACATATTGTTTGGAGCCAGACTGAAAACGGATTGCTGCTATTCTGTTCGGCAACGTCAATTTTCATGGGTCTGGTGCTCAAGAGACTTAACTGGTCGCGTCTGAATCTTGCGCTCTATCTGCAACTGCCAGCCATGGTCTTGATCTACTTTTTTGCGAGCAATCTAATATCCGGCACCTTGCCGCATCTACTTGATAAATGGGGATTCGTCGCCTGGCTTGTGGCCTTTGTGGTGCAATACCGTATTCTGGCACTTTTTTCTGAAAACTGGCCCACCCGTAACAGAGGAATTTACCATCTGGGGACCATGTGGCTGCTCATTGTACTTCTTTCTTTTGAAGCGAGTTGGGCTGTCTCTTTGATACCGGGGATCGCTGAGATCTGGACCAGGATCTGCCTGCTGATTGTGCCCTGTGGCTCTATACTGCTGCTGCTTAAGCTTGGACGAACCTCTCTATGGCCGGTGGGTAAATATGCCTCTCTGTACCTTGGGATCGGCGCTATCTTGCCAGCCTTAATTATTCTGGTCTGGACCATATTTTCCATTGGTCTTGCCGGGGACCCGTCTCCTCTGGTTTATATTCCTCTTTTCAATCCAGTTGAACTGGCAGGTTTTATGGGCATGGCTGTTTTATTACTCTGGTTGTTTCAGCTGAAAAATAATGGTTATCCTCTCAGCTTTCTGTCAGCAAAGGAAGGCGGGATGGGGCTGTCCGTCCTATTTTTCTTCTGGGTCAACAGTGTGGTCGCCCGTTCTGTCCATTTCTTTGTCGGTATTCCTTATGATCCTGAATCACTGTATCGATCGGTAATTTTACAGGCTGCACTGGCCGCGCTCTGGGGTTTTGGGGCCCTGACAATTACTATTCTAGCCGCCAGAAAAGGAAACCGCCTGCTCTGGACAGTCGGGGCTATTTTGCTGGGCATGGTAGTGCTGAAACTTTTCCTGGTAGATCTCTCCGGTACCGGAACCATTGCCAGGATTGTCTCCTTTCTTGTGGTCGGCGTACTTATGCTGATTATCGGCTACTTTTCCCCATTGCCTCCCAAAGGGGAGGAAGAATCACCATGAAAGTATTGTTGACACTGTTTCTCATCCTGTTGATGCCATGGCAGCTACTGGCAGAAGATCTTACATCCCGTGATTTTGCAGAAGGCTACTATCTTGAGGTGGGGGATAAAGGGGCCGTCCATTCCCTTGAGTTACCCGAAAAGCTATACAGAACGGTTACAGATGCACAGCTAAAAGACGTCAGGGTATTTAATGGTGAGGGAGAGGTTGTCCCCCATTATATACGCACTATCCAGACTGATCCAACCTCACTGCAGGATGAGGAGAATGTCCCCTTTTTTCCTCTCTATGGGAATGACAATGCGACCGAGACAGGTGGCATCTCCCTCCAGGTGTCGAGGGATTCCAACGGAGCAGTTGTGAATATTCAGTCCGATCCTTTTGTGACAAAGCTTGAAAGTGAAGAGAGTGGAGAGGTTGTGGACAGTACACGAAGCGATGGTGGGAAAAATCACCAGATCATCGGTTATCTGCTCGACCTCAGTCGCCTGAAAAAGGGTACGACCAGACTTGAAATTGAATGGGATAAAAAGACCGACTCATCTGTCTACATGGTTGATATTCAACAAAGTAGTGATCTCATAGCTTGGAGATCATTGGTTTACACTGCAACTCTTGCGGATTTACAGTTTGGTGGCCAGAGCGTCGAGAAAAAGAGCATTGAACTGCCAAAGCAACCCCTCAAATACCTTAAACTCAGTTGGCAGGAGAATCGTTGGCCCCTCACCATTACCCGCATCCGCTCCATTTCTCAAGTCATTGAAACCCGTAAAAGACATAACTGGGTCTCTCTTGCAAATGGCAAAACCCAACAGGTTGATGGTCAAACTCTGATTGAATTCACTTCAGACTATCGGTTGCCGGTGAGCAGGATGCAGATTCGTTTTCCTGGGCAAAACTCCATGGCCAGGTTGTCGCTACAATCAAGACCAGGTGATGAAAGTAGCTGGCGAACGCGCTGTGAACAGGTCTTTTATGACCTCACCTTTGAAGGTTCGGCTCTACAAAATGAACCCTGTAAACTGTCACCAACTTCCGATCATCTCTGGAGACTAGTGGTGAAAGAAGATGGTGCAGGTCTTGCTCAAACAGGTAACAGGCTCAGCTTGGATCTTGGTTGGCAACCAAGCGAGTTGTTTTTCATCAGCCGGGGAACACCCCCATATTTATTAGCCTACGGGAGTGGCAAACTCATCGGACAGGATGCACAGGCAAGCGGTGGCATGCTCCTGCAGACCATTGAAAATGAAGATTCGGCAAAGCTTATCACCCAGGCACGCCTTGGCAAAAGTATAACACTTGGAGGAGAAGCAGCCTTACTGTCCCCTGCCAAGGCACCTCCCTGGAAAAAATGGTTACTCTGGCTCGTTCTGGTCCTAGGGGTTGCCCTCATGGCCCTTATGGCCCGCAGTTTGACCAAAGAAATGAAGAGTGGTGAAGAAGAATAAGGGAAGCGAAGACTTAACTCTTCGAATTCGTCAGGAATCACTGTCCGGATTCAAATGGACTGGGTGTCTGGTTTGCACTGGAATATTCATTCCGCTCACGAGGTAGACAAATTAGAATAAATTAATTGATGAACCTATGTAAAATTACCGCCTTCTTCAGGCAGTGATATCGCCGTTAAATAACTACTTTTCACTGATACAGTGCATATATAACTATTTTTCATAGAAAAAAACCATTTTTCATGGTGTGATCACGTATTACGTATACAGGAATAAGGTGAATTTGCAGATTTTCTTAAATGGTTAACATTGCCAATCCTAGCCTCCAAATCCTTAAATATACTTACCTGTAACAGTATTTATTTTAGTGTTACCCAGAAGTATGACACTAACACTTGCATTGACTATCACACTCTACTTAGCTAATATGACAAAACATATTCAATATTTGAATGGAGCATCTCAGAGGATTGAGTGCATCTTATGGGTGACGTCTCAGTCTTCCGGATAATTACTTGTTATGGACTCAAAGAAAAATATAAGATGGTCTGTTTAAAATCTATAAATTATGAAATTTACAACTACCATAAAGAAATTTCTCGGCAGACATAAGGTCCTGACTACCTTAGTAGTTTTGCTCTTTCTTGTGACATCAATCACCCACAAATATGGACCGTATATCGGTAAAGTTGTCGATGCAGAAACAGGCGAGCCTCTTGAGGGAGTTGTTATCTATAGAGAGTTTTATACAAACTCACCTAACCCTGGCGGTGCAACTGGGCACTTTGCCGGTGCTGCAGAAACGCTAACCGATGCCAACGGTGAATTTGAACTGTCTTACCGGGCTTTTGTCTTTCATCCTTTTTGCTTATGGGACCCCTGGCCGATTTTGATGATTTTTAAACCTGGGTATGGGGTGTATCCGAAGCATAGAGCTTCATTTTCTGTACCGGAAAACAAAGAGGGCTTCGCCCTACCGGAAGGAGAATACGTAACAGTCAACCTGCCTCAACTTACGACAAGAGAAGAACGTAGTGTTAACCAGTCTTCTGTTCACTTCCGTAGCGATTTGGTCCCTTATGAAAAAAGAAAACATATTACTGACCTTAAAAACCAAGAAAGAGCCTATCTTGGTTTCCAGCCAGTAGGAGTGAGATGAATATCCAATATATTACTACTATTTATGCAATTATTTTCGCCTCAGTATTAACTGGCCATGCATATGATTTTAACGCTGAAAATGAATAATTAAATTACCGTAAGGCACTAAATTTAATAATAAAGACAAAAACACAACTACATAAAAAACAAAGGCAAAATACCATAACCACAGGTTGAAGAGGGACGAAAACACGATTGTGCTCTGATGTGTATACAAAGGAATCCTTAGCCGTAAATTTCATGTGCTTCCTTAACTCAGTGTAGTGTTTCCGCCCCTTAACCAAACCGTTAACATTGCCAAATCGAAGGTAATGAATTTTGTCACCGACTCAAACGAGAGGTGTTTCCTGTGGATCTTCGGTTCTCAATATGGCAAAAGCCTAACACGTTTCAAGCTGACGCTTGGAGGAGATGCCTTCAGGCCCTCAATCAAAATAAATGCTCCATTTTGAATGATGGTTCTGACGGATACTGCTACTGAATCTTTGATTTTCAATAGTCAAAATATCTCCTATAGATCAAAACATTGAGGAGAAAACAGCTAAACCAGTATAGCCCAACCGAATTCTCAATTGACCGTAAATCTGTCTACTTTTGATTGTGCAGACCTCAGCGAGAACCAGAACGATTGAATCAAAACAACGGCAAGTGAAAGTTAAACCTACCTCTGCAGTGTTGACCTCGTTCATGTAGCCCGTATGCAACTTGGCAGCGAAGGACAAATAAGAATACCAACGGCCTGATCAGACGTTTTTGGCCTAAAAAATTCGACATGACAACGCTTACCCACAAAGAGATTGAGGATATAATTTTACTATACGATTTACCCCCAAGAAAGATTCTTGGATTCTGACTCCTTTGGAAGTCTTTACTGGAAGGCGTGTTGCACTGATTACTTGAATCCAGCTTAAGTTCTTTGAAGGTGTCTTATAGGTGTACGGATCTCTCGAGGCATGTTTTTATAGAAGAGGTAAGGGTATCAAATATGTGTCCTGTGATTTTAGCAGAACTATTTTTAAATAATTCCAGTGTAACGTTACAATCTCCAACTACTCCACTCGCCTTAACACTATCTATTTGATGAAATTTGTTACCTACCAATGAATCGAATTCATTTCGGATATCTTTCTTTCCTGAAACACTTATTCGCGCTAGTCCATTTTCTGGTACAGCAATTCCGGAGGCCGCAATACTCTGAACAAGAAGTTCTCCACAAGAACTTTCGAACAAATTTAGCCAAGTAAGAGGGTTTACGTTAATTTCAGATAACTCAAGACCAATGCCTAAGAGTTCGTGCAGGGTACTGAGCAACTTTCTGGAGGACCGTGGAGGATCTGTAAGTTCAATGACGTTAGATGAACTATCGATAAGAAAGATTGAAATATAATATGTGACATTCGTTGATTCAAACTGATTACCAAAAGGGTCCGTTGATACTATAGTTTTAGTTATTCTTTCAATATACTTTCCAGATATCTTTTGTTTGTTTGATTCTAAAAGAACAAATCCATGGCCTTTTGACTCAATATATTGATTATCTAATAGTATTTTAGATATATCGGCTATGGGTAAGGGCCATTCTGCTTTTAACCATTTGAGTTTCTTCATAATGATCTAAGTGTATTTTTTCTTAACTTCTTCAAGAGCTAGTTTAGAAGCTTTGTCAATTTCCTGGTCAAAATGGCTCATTTCCGACCTGCTAGGAGATCGTTTGGTTTTATTGTGAGCACCTGTTTTTTCATTGAAAGCGCGGACACCTCTTACTAAAAATTGGAAATCTGTACATGATGCAGGGACACCGAACATTGCCTCTAGTTCGACAATATCACCTTCTGGAACAACGTCTTCTGCGGTCCAAATAATTTTAGATATAAAAAACTTACTTGAGTGAAGTTGTTTGAATTGAGCAGACTCTAACACACTACCTCCAGTTAAAACTGCCTTATTGATATAGCCGGCATATGCTGCTGATGTCGGCTGATCCTCATCATCTTCAGCGGCCTCGTCAAGATTATCTATTTCAGAGTGTACATTAACGCTTGATACATTTTCTAGCTTATAACCTGGTAGTGACTTGATTAGTTGATCAAAGAATAGTGTTCTTGCTTCAGGGATAACTATATTCTCAAGAGAAAGTGTCTCTTCAGTAAGCTTTTCACCTTTTATAACTTCCAATTGAGCTTTTATCTTACTTACGATGTCTTTGGCTTTGTTGGTTGCTGGCATACTTATGGCAACATCTGAACTATTCAAAGATAAATTTATTTCGCAATTTTTAACATTGCGCTGCCTTAGCTGGGTTTTGGTAAAATCTATTTCAGCATATTTAACAACCAACACAACTGAATCGCCCTTTTTTATAACTCTATAGGATTCATCATCTGATTTTTCGGTATCTGCAACGTGGTTGCATATACTCAAGAGATCCTCTTCATTAGCGTCAGTTTTTACAGTAACTCTAGTTGATTTTTCTTTTCTATTTGGATTTTCAAGAATTTTGGTCAATTCTAGAAAATCATGATAATCGAATGTGACCTTAGAAATCCTTCGTGCTAATTCAGTTTTACTTAGTTTTGATGATACTAAAATCCCTCGTTTTTTAAGAAAATGCATTGTTGCTCTTTGTCCAACTTTTTTATGTTGGAGTGCATCGTATATGTTCTTGTCGGAGGGTATATAGATAGAAGGTCCTGATTTATTCGACATGATCATTCATCCCAATTTCACAAGGACAGTAGTTAGGGTTTACTTTTTTTATTCGTCTCGCTTCAATTCTTTCTAATTGCTTTTTTCGTCCAGGATCGTCACCCCAAAGTCTTGAGTACTCTAACTTAGCTTTATTGAAGTTAATCGGTGCGTCCTCTACAGGGTTTGTGAATCTCACCCTAATAGGTTTGTCGCTTAGAAGCATTTGATAATGAGACAATGCATCGATGAGATAAATAAATTCATCAACAGTATCACCTGGCATTTGATAGTAGATCAAATAGCCTTCTTGTATTTTCTCAGCACTCCGGTGCTTAATCATTAGCCAGGGTGATGTCAAAGCATCTAACGAGGCTGGTTGATCCCACTCTTCTCCATGCCGTCTTACCATGACCAGATCAGGGTAAAAAAAAGTGTATTCATTTTTAGGGAGTGTGTCGTCTGCAATTAACTCCTTAATATCTGTAGATATGTTTAATAAATTTCTTATGCGATCAGGGTCAAAAAATCCTATTTCAACGTTTTCGTTTAAGTCAATTTTATTTATATCTATTTTAGCGATTAAGTCTGAAAAGGATTTGTCAAACTCATTATCATGGTTGTATAGAAACAATAAGCCAATCACCTTACTGGAAACAGTATCGTTAACGATAAATTTGTTTTGCCAGTCTTCATTAATGTTCGCACATTCCACTGCCATTGAAAGTGATTCAAGGGCGGCTGTAATTTTGCTAGGTGTAATTGTACCTTTTTTGTAACTTTTCAAATCTGTGTTTAGATAAATTGTAGTTCCCGAGTAAGGATCATCGTAATAAAAAACGACATCTACTGGATGAGTCTTTTTCTTGTGGTGCCTTGATACACATGAAACATTTATATCCGTTAGTTTACATCTTTTCCATTTGAACCATTTGAAGATATCGTCTGATATAAATTTTGCCATATCTTCAATGTTACCGGTTTCTGACATTTATGAAGCTCCTATTTGGAATAAAATCATTGAAGTGATGGAATGTCCCACATTGTAGTGATTACGGGTGGTTGTAGATTGTATATTTTTACTCCAGTTGTTAGAAGAAAGCTATAAAATAGAATTCCTTATAGACGAGGAACAAATGAGCCGTGATGATGGTGAAACCGAATAGCCCAAGTGGATTCAAGACAGAGGTTTGATTCAAATTGCTAAAAATAATAACAGGTTATCAGGAAGTTGAGGTTGACATCGATACCATTCTTTTGGTTCTCAGTTTGATGGTTGCCGTGATCGCGGGTATCATTGTTGTACTTGGTTATAAAAAAGATAAAACCGACAATCCCCAGGCAGCAGCTGTTTTAGGGAAAAGGATTTTCATCCTGGCCTTGATTGTGGCTGTCTTGAACTCCGTTGTTCCCCTTGTCGATCATTTCAAACCATCGCCTCCGCCACCTGTAACAAAACAAGACATTGAGACACTAGCAACAACACAAGATATTGCTGAGCTAAAACAATTTTTTTCTAACAAGATAATTGAAAGACCGTCAGTTGAAGACGTAACGACGGATATTGCGACAGAGTTTAAGGCAGTATCAAAAAAGAACGAAAAAGAAGCTCTAGAATTATATAAAAAGGGTGATATTGCTTATGAAGGCAATCGACTTAAAGAAGCTATTTTCTATTTCTCTGAAGCATTAAAAATAAACAAAACCTCAACTGTTTATCTTGCAAAGGGTAACGCTCTCTTCTTTCTTGACCGAAATGCTGAGGCGATAGCAGCCTATAATAAGGCTCTGGAAATCAAACCTGATTATGCAGATGCTTGGGTTAACAAGGGTACTGTTCTCTCTGATCTTGGCCGAAAGACTGAGGCGATAGCAGCCTATGATAAGGCTCTGGAAATCAAACCTGATCTTGCAGAAGCCTGGGCCAACAAGGGTGGTGTACTCGCTGCTCTTGACCGAATGGATGAGTCTGTAGCGGCATATGACAAAGCGCTAGAAATTAAACCTGATTATGCACAGGCCTGGTACGGTAAAGGTTACGCTCTCGGTAATCTTGGCCGATTGGATGAGGCAATAGAGACATTTGAAAAGGCTCTGGAAATCAAACCTGATTATGCACAGGCCTGGGCCAACAAGGGTGCTGTTCTCTCTGAGCTTAACCGACAGACTGAGGCGATAGCAGCCTTTGATAAGGCTTTGGAAATCAAACCTGATTATGCACAGGCATTGTGGTTCAAAAGTTCGGCTCTCGATGCGCTTGGCCGACATGCTGAGGCGGCTGTAGCCTTTGACAAGTGTATCGCTCTCTCTAATCTTGGCCGAAAGGATGAGGTTATAGGGGGAGAACCAGAGTAAGGGTGGCACTAAGTAACCAATAAATAAAAAGTGAAACACAATAGCCAAGCAGCGGTCATTGTTCATGGAGCAGATACGATAATTACAAATTGCAACAAAGTGTCCTTAGAGATAACAGGCTTGACACAGGATCAGATTATAGGAAAAGATGCAATGGATCCATCCTGGAAGTTTTTTTCTGCAGATGGCATCCCTCTGTCCCAGGATGAGTATCCTGTCAATAAGGTCCTGCATTCAAAAACCGTATTAAAAAATATGCTTGTAGGGATCTATCGCCCTGAAACGAATGATACCGTAAAGGTATTAGTAAATGCAGTTCCAATATTTGACGTGGTAGGAAACGTATCTGAAGTGATAGTTACCTTCATGGACATTACAGACCGAATAAAAATCGAGAACGAACGTGAAAAGCTTCTAGAATCTTTACAAATTGCGCTTGATGAGATCAAAACCCTCAAAGGGGTTATCCCAATATGTTCAAATTGTAAGAAAATACGTGATGACACGGGATATTGGAACCAACTCGAGTCATATATCCAAAAGTATTCCGATGCAGCTTTCAGCCATGGCATCTGCCCCGAATGCGTTGAAGAATTATATGGAAAGCAAGATTGATATAAGGGAACTGAGAATAAATAGTTTATTTATTACACTACACCGTAGTCCGTCAGCTATCATCAAAGTCGCCAATCAGTAATTTCGTTCACCAATGCCTTTTGTTTAGATAAGTATTAGGATTGCCATTACGAAGTTTTAAGCTTTTTAGTAGTGGCTCAACCTAACATGTTTCCTGTACATCTCTGATGAGGGTAATGGTTTCTATTTTCTTTTTCCTACAGAAAAGGCCTT
The DNA here is from genome assembly GCA_047619065.1 of Desulforhopalus sp. Classification (GTDB taxonomy): domain Bacteria; phylum Desulfobacterota; class Desulfobulbia; order Desulfobulbales; family Desulfocapsaceae; genus Desulforhopalus_A. The sequence goes on along the minus strand of JBLHNA010000013.1, from coordinate 2,254 downwards.
GCCGAGGAAGCTCCCAAGACCGATATACCCTTGATGTATAGGATCGAAGATAAACGGCTTAACTTTTGTTATATCCGGCAGACCGTCTTCTGCCAGTACCTTCTCATCCGCCTTTACATCAACAATTTCACCTACGAAAAGGGTATGCAGGCCAAGCTCGATACTTTCTAGCAGGTTGCATTCAATAATAAATGGCAACTCTTCAGCATAGGGTGCATCCACAAGATCACTTTTTACGGCGCTAAATCCTATCTCAGCGAACTTGTCAACTTTGCGACCGCTGACGAGACCTAAATAGTCAGCTTCTTCTATCTGTGATTCCATGGGTACCCCGATGGTAAAAGCCTTGCGCTCAATAATTGCTGAATAGGAATAGGTCGCTTTGCGCAGTGAGACGGCTACACAAGGCGGTTTAGAACAGCAGATTCCTCCCCAGGCCGCAGTCATCATGTTAGGTTTTCCCTGTTGATCGTAAGTTCCCACCAAAAGGACTGGAGTTGTCGGAAGATATGTATGAGCACCCAATGATTTTTTCATGATGTCCTCCATAGACTAAAATTAAAAAAAATGCAGGCTTTGGTTAATATTAAACCGGTCTGCTGTTATTGTTAAATACGTCGATCGCCGAACATAAAGCCACTAATTCCTTGAAAATTTTGAGTAAACTAAAGGAGTAGGATTTATCAGCCCTGCTTTTGTTTTAAAGTAAGCACCAAACGAATCAAGTATATAACTAAAACAATGAGTAGAGCTATAGTCAATTCCGGGTTTAAGAATAACTCTTAAACGACAGCCCTGCAGTATTCGTCTTCCCCTTGAGGTTCAATTCGTTCTCCGTTTTTTAATTGAACCCCTGGTATCACTTCAGCCAATAATTTGAATTCTCCCAGCCGACGCCATTTTACCTGTGCACTCTGTCCAAGCAGAATACCAATGTATGATTTAATTCCCAATGATAAGGCCACCGTGCGGGAAGAATAGATAGATTATAACTTCTTCCTGAGCAGTTCATACGTGATCATGCCCATAATATTTGCCCGAAAAGGAGCATAAAAAATTATTGATGCTTCCAGAGCATCACGGAGATTGTCTGGAATTATTTTTCCGACCACTGGAGTCGAGCCTACGTCCTTGTAGTGGCATAGGGTGTTGTCTCTAGTGTGCACCACATAGGCACCACGTAGGGAGTGCAGGATTCGAACCTGCCACTGTGCCTATAATTATCTTATATCACAATAGAAATCAAACAGGTGTGATACGTGTGTGTTACACGGTACAATAAATTCAATTCAATCTGTTGCACTTATTGTACTACTCCAGCATTACCCCAATACAAACAAATAGGATTACCGATAAACGATATCGGTAGAAAGGAAGTAACTTTTGCGAATTGTCAATCTGTGGGGATTGATAAACAATAAGGCTTGAATATTTAAGGATGATCTAGATTTAACTGAGATATCCCAATTCGATTTTTGAACTCAGTCTCACGAAGGGAGCTGGGCTCTCATTTTTGACTAGGCAACTCTCTTTTGACCTTGCCGTTTGCCAAATCAGTGTAAAACAATTTAATCTCTTCAGGATCAGTAACTTCTCTCAGACTGGCAGGCAACCTATGCGATGACTCATTTTGGTAATACACCTTATAAAGCTTTCCAGGCTCAGCTTCAAACGTGATGTCCACTGTATTACTTTCTTTTTTTGGGGCATGACCGTTCCAAGCTCTTATTGTGTATGTGTGTGGTCCTATCACTTCTATGTTTCTATGGCAAAGGGTAACTACTGGAACTGTGGCATAAAAGTTTTGCCCATCTACTGAACAAATAAAAAGACCTTTTGGGGTAGTAACAAACGCTATCTCACTTGGGTCGAGGGGATCCCCTTCGTACATCTTCTGGACTGTTCCTGCACAGGATGACAATAAAACTGTAAGGAACACCGGAAAAACAAATTGGAGCGTAATGGATTTCATCGTTTTTATTTTCACTTATTTTCCTGTTGTTGATAAATTGTCCGAAGTGGACAGTACTACATTATTAGATCAGGACCTCGACCTTGGGAAACTACTGATACCCGATGAACATTGCCCAATCAAGCTGATTTCAATTTGAGTGGAATAGCTTATTTACTCAACTTTCGGGATTGAAAAAGCAGGTGAAAAATATAAGTAAATGCATGATATTATGATATAAAACGTTGAAGAGCCCTGACCTTTGATTTATAATGGAATCACCACAATTCATAATAAAATCAA
>JBLHNA010000012.1:0-136202 GCA_047619065.1 Desulforhopalus sp. | reverse complement strand
CTCTGCACCCAGACAAAACTCATATTGGTAATTGTCTTGGTAAAGGCCAGGGTTTTGAATTCCTTGGGTACCTTTTCGAAGCCGGGCATCGTTATGTTCGCAAGAAAAGCCTCTTAGCGTTTCGAGACAGAATTCGCGAGAAAACGAAAAGGTCACGTGGTGTCAGTGTCGAGCAGATAATTGGAGAACTCAACCCAAGTATCATAGGGTGGTTTGGGTACTTCAAGCATGCCCGTTCTACAACTTTCAGGGGTGTAGACGGGTTTGTTCGGCGCCGATTACGTGCGGTTCTTCGCAAACAGATGAAACACCCTGGTCAAGGAACCGCTTGGAGCGATAAATTGCGCTGGTCAAATGCATTCTTCGCAGAACGAGGGCTTTTCACTATGCATGAAGCCTGGATTGTAGCGAGCCGATCCCGATGAGGAAAACACCAACTGGAGAGCCGTGTGCGGGAGAACCGCACGCACGGTTCGGAGGGAGGGGAGGACACTGTCTTTCCCTACCCCTATCTTCCAGATAATCATTACGTGTGGACCTTAAAATCGCCAGCCTAGATCTATTTCCACTCGACAACTGCATCACAAACATCTGACCCTTTCATATTACTGCTATGGTTCGCAGTCCAACCGGCATCTTCTGTTTGTTCAGATACTCAAACTGGAATACCAATGGCCCAAGATTATCTTTGAGTGGAGAAAGTAGTTAAAGAAACATCTCCATGAGCTCCACAGATAAAAAAATGTGGATTAGGTTCTGGAGGATCGCTTTTCTTTTTCTTGTAGTAGTGGGTCAGAGTAATACTGTTTGGCACCTTAACACCAAAACGGAAGCCTTGAGGGACTGAGCTGGCATACTCTTGAGCAACTGCAGGATTAGGTAGTACGACCTTGTTGCCTGGAAATAGCGACCAAAACCATTGGTCGACTTCTACTGTCTTATAATGGTGACTGTACTCTTCGAGATAATTGAATGGCGTTGACTCTGGATAGATGAGTCCTTTCCATGAATCATACTTCCAGGAGCATGTGCCTATGTTGAGACACTTTTTCATAGGAGTGTCGTAAATAATATTTTTGAAGATTCAAGAGGGGTGATGCTGTATAGGGATTGTCCTGCGAAAATACGAAGGGCTATAGAAAAGGAGAACGTGGGACAATGGTGGGACACAACTACTTTAGAACAAAAAAGCACCTAAAGTGAAACGCTCTAAGTGCTTAATATATATGGTACACCCGGTAAGATTCGAACTTACGACACCCGGATTCGAAGTCAGGGTGAATGTGCATGTATATCAAGTATTTGAATAAGTATGTGTACACGAATTAGCTGGTATTCACTATTTGCAGCAAACTACGGGCAATCCAGCGTACACGGGAATAACCGAAGAAAAATCTTGCTATGTTAGTTTTCTTTATTCTCCACCGTGTACAAAAATAATCAGGGCAAGCGTGCCCTACTCTGCCTGACTGATATCTATCTTCAGCCCCTTGTCATCGTCTCCAAGAATAATGACACAGCCGGAGCCCGGACAAACGAATACACCGGGTAGGCTTGTTTTCTCATAAGCGTCCGTTCCGAGTTCTTCACTATCTGTCAAAATTTTCATTTCCACCCTTACACCTCTTTTTTTGAAATTAATTATCACTTGCCACAGGTGAAAGATTACTTTACGGCGTGCGAGGTGTAAAGAGAAAAATGCACGTATACTTTTGTTATTACACAAGATTTAAGTAACACGTTACTTACTTATGATAGTTGACTATAGGTGACAGGCTTCACGCTGCAAGGTCGAATACCTAACAACATGTTTTTGGAATTGAAAAGAAGTCCTTCCTTCCCTTTATTACGTAGTAATAAAGGGGGTTATATAAGTACTTAGTATTACTCAATAAGTTAGAGACTAAATTTACAGTCTTACTTGCTCCTATTCGTATTTGCAGAACGTTTATATAAGCAAAGCTGATAGATGTAGAAACATTACATTTCCCCTTCCCTTCGTTCAAAGTGCCCGGCAACACTTCAGTCAAATAACCCAATAGAGTTCGCTCAGTGCCCGCTACGCGACGTACACGCCAATACACGACCATTGACACCTTTTTACTTAAAATGGGCAGGAAGGGGCACTCACTGGAGCCGTAATTTCCGGAAATTACCCATCCTCAAAAAAATGAGGCAACTTCCGCCATAGACCTTAGCTAGATTCTCTAATAGCAGCGGGTAAGTGCTTTCGCAGCTCAACAGGCAGAAGTCAGCAAGCCCACTTCCAGTCAGCAAGGCAGAGGGTATTTGAGCTCTCATCGTTTGTTCAGATATGAACAGATTTACTATATTAGAAGCACTTAACTTTTCACAACAATAAATTTTAGGAGACAAATTGAAAAAAAATCCGATTAACAGCAGGCTTTTTGAGTTGGAGAAGTCGCAGGTAGGCCTGGCCCAGGAGCTAGAGGTACCAGTCTCAACACTATCAGGCTGGATATCAGGCAATAGGAATCCAAGCCCGGAGAAAAGACGAGCCATTGCCAAATCCCTTAAGTGTAGCCAAAAGACCTTGTGGCCAAAGGGATGAGACGTAGCCCATTGAATATGAAGTTACTGGCCATGGATACGACACAAACAGAGCTTGCTGAAAAAATTGGGGTCACCCCAAATCTAATCAGCCAGTGGGCCACCGGAAGAGCATTCCCAGAACCGGAGTACAAGAGAGCAATATCAAAAATTTTACGGTGCCCACAGAAGCACCTATGGAGCTAAGGAAAGATGACAGAAATCGTTACCACAAATTTAACGACAGCAGAAATCCAAGAAGCCTTCCCAACTGAGGCAACGGCTCAGATCACTACCTCACTCGGAACCGATACAATCGAACTCAACCCGCTATGGATGGCACGTCTATTTAAGAGAATCCGCAAAGGAGGTTCCGGGACTATCAGTCTCTATGGATGCCTGCCAGAGGATAGTATTGAGATCAAGGCCTGCAACGCGCATGTTGCCACGAATCGCAGCGGCATCAGTGATCATACTTGGAACAACTGGCTCCAGGCTAAGCCAGCCACGGAGGAGGTGGTTGAATGATATTTTCCAGAATTACGACCTTATCGATTGCATTGAACAAGGTCAATAACAAGCTAATCAATCGAGGTATTCAGAACAGAGAGGAACTTTTTAATTTAGTCCTGGCAGATACCGAGGCTATTGAAAAAAGTCTGCTCCACTTGACCGAACACAGTACGGCGGCACTCAAAGACCCTAACTTTACCAGACAAGGGCAACAGGCCCAGGTTCAAAAACTTCAGAGGGTGACGTCAGAGCAGGTCGCTGCTGCGAACAAAAGAGAAGCCTTTGCCACAGGTGTCGAAGGTCATGAGAAGTCGATACAGGCCATTGTGGATGGCACGAGAAAGAAGAACCGCCCAGCACTGGAGACGGTAATTTCGGCAATGGAACAGGCAGAGATTCGTAAAACCATGGCCGACACCTTACGCCGATCACGACAGGATCATGAAGAGAGGTTGGCCAAGGCCCAGGATAAAGGCCAAGTGCTTCCAAAAGCAATGCAGGTCTTCCGAGATCCCGTAGTTGATTTCTACCTGACAGCCTGCAATAGCTATGACGGCTCCCAGGAAGCTTTTATGCGGGCATTGGATCAAGCACCTTGGCCACTAGGTGTTATCGATCAGGACACCATTACAGAAGGTTCAGCTATACTGCAAGGAAGGCTGGCCCCGGATGAGCTGGCCCAGTGGGAAGCAGCAAAGATCAGACTTGAAGCCCATGAGGCGGTATTGCTTACCGCGAATGAGATTATCCAGAACCCCACTGGGACAACAGTTTATTCAGAGACAAGAAAAGTAAAACCGGATGGCCCAGACTTCGACCTCCCAACAGTCGAAGACGTCGAAGAGGTAGCCGGGTAAAGAGGCAACCTTGATCCAAACGCGTTGGCGGTTGTGACGCTTTGAAAAGCCAACGCTACTTAATTTCCGCGGTCAATTAAGGCGGAGATGTCGAAACCAACAGGACGAGCACCTACTCTTCAGACAACCGTCCTGTTGGTAACGATTTAATTAATCAAAGGAAAAAATAATGGATGAAATAAAGGCGGGCTCAATAACGAAGCTAACGCCATCGGTCACAGAGAAAATTTGCGGCTACGTCCGCGTGGGCCACATATGGAGAGATGCAGCTATACTATCGGGCATTAGGGAGACAAGCTTCCATGTCTGGATGGACCGAGGAAGGAGGTCAAGAGGCGGCAAATGTAGGACTCTTATTGAAGCCCTTCAAAAAGCAGAGGAAGAGTACAAAAAATTTCTCATTATTCATAGCCGCAAGGGTCGTTAATGGCCGTTAACTACATACCCAAACAAAGGAGAACGCCCAGAATGACTGACACACAGACGGCCCTACCACCAATCAAGCGGGTAGGACCATTACAAACGCCCAGAGACGCCAAAATGCTACAGGCACGGCTACTGCGATTATTTATCGCGGGAAAGATCGACGAAGTTTTTTTTAAGAGCTGTACGTATGGAATCAATAACTTGCTGAACTGCATTAAGGTCGAACACTTGATATCGCCATTGGAGCAAGAGTCCGTAGCTTTTGAAATAATCTGCACAACGTCCACAGACCTTCAGAAAAAAATTGACTTAATGAACAGCGATATCATGCCTGCACCGGAGTAGATCAGAACAGACGCAACGAAGGTTATGGCGTTTACTTTTGTCATTCAACCAGGTCGCACTGGTAGCCTACCGTCCTTATCGGCAATAGCTCGTGTATCGGCTGCACGGGCAAGCGCTATTAAAAAACAGTAGCGACACATTAATTAAAAGGAATATTGTCACCAAGCTGAAAGCCATTCAAGGCCTTCTGAAGATTCAAACCGCTCTCATGACAAACACCATCTATTCATCATAATACGATTTTATTCTATGCAAATCATCGGCATCACATCTTCTGATGTGTTCCAATTCAACAGCTCCTGAACTCTCTCTCATAACGCCTAACATATACGCAGATGCCATCAATTCTTTTTGAGGTAGGCCCTTGGAGTTAATTGTTTTTCTCGTTTCGCGATCAGGTTTTAATCCGGTTTGTATTAGAAACGCTGATTTATTTCCATACATTTGAACTAATATCTTCCCCATCTCTTCACAGTCAACTTTTGTAATAGTTTTTTCAATTGCAATGAGTGCCTTCTCTAAATTTGTCACATTTTCTCTATCCAAATCAAGTGCAGCTCTTCTCATCACTTCCTTTTTCTCAGCCTTTGACATACCAGAGTTTATGTCATAATTATGGGAATTACAGCCACCAAGATTCACACAGATGAAAGTCAACGCTATAACAATTAATTTCATTGTCACTCTCCTTTTAAAGTTTGGCTCCATTCTACAAAAGCATAGATACCACCAAAGCGTTAGGCGATCAAGCAAAGACGTACCTATTTTCTGAACGCTGCAACTGGACAAGTACGTCAATCAAGTCATGTCTCACAAACCATAACTTGAGAGACAGATTATTTTCAAAAAATAAAATCGCTGTATCTCAACAAACGAGTGTCTTTTATCTTGTCTTTTTACCAAATGTCTTGTAATGTGATTTCAGTTGACAAGCGAGACAGATTGAGCAAAACAAATCGGAGACAAACAACATGGCACATACTTATGGATATGCAAGAGTATCAACCAAGGTACAAAGCTACGAAGAACAAGTCAAAGACTTGGAGCAAGCTGGATGTGAGAGAATCTTCAAAGATAAGGCAACTGGTAAGAATACAGATCGTCCAGGCTTTCAGGAATTAAAAACAGTACTCCTTAAGGGCGACACAGTAATTATCACTAAGCTTGACCGGGTAGGAAGAAATGTGAAAGACCTTATAGGCATTGTAAATGAGTTCAAAGAGAAAGGCATAGGGTTCAAGGTTCTGAATAACGCAGCTATCGACACCACGACACCTGGCGGCGAAATGATATTCACTGTATTTGCGGCCGTTGCTCAATACGAGCTAGAACTCATACGAGAAAGAACCGAACGTGGACGACTGGCAGCAAGAGAGCAGGGCCGTACAGGTGGACGGAAAAGAACCATTCCACAATCCAAAGTTGATGCAGTCAAGACTTTGATCGATAACGGGAGATCTACACAAGACGCCTGCAAAGAAGTGGGTATATCAAGAGCGGCCTTCTATCGATTGAAAGACACGGACAACAAGCGGAAGTAATCAACACGAGCCCCCTGTGACGCTCACCATTGATCGATCAGGAGTAAACCCTACCAAGTACACTCGCAACCTCAAAAATTCAATTGTAGTGCCTTCAACAAGTCGTTACTACACCGTGACAAGGGTTCAGCCGTGCAAGAAGTTAAATAGAAGGAACACCGACAATGCCACCAAAGCAAAAAAACAAAAAAAAATGGCCCACATATGTAACCGAGCGAAACGGGACAATATCTTATAGACCCAGAATCGCCAAGAACAAGCAACATTTGATTAATACTAAATCAGATTGGTTGAGTCCACCAATGATGTTGGGGAAATCAACCGAACCCGTGGCCGTCATAATGCAACGCTACCAGGAGGCTATTAACCAAATAGAAGAGACACTAAACCCGGCAAGAGACCAGCCCGGAACCATGAAATGGTTGTATGAGCAATACGAGCAGTCCACAGAATGGAAAGGTCTTTCAGTGAACTCACAGAAAAGTTACAAGGAGCGTTTGGATACTTTAACAAGAATGTCGGTAGAAACTACGGATGATAGTTCTGCTTGCCTTGGTGATGTTCCTCTGAGCATTCTAACACGTCCAATCATTGCGAGAATCCACAAGAGGATTTTAAAATCATATACGGACCGAGGATTGAAAGGGATCAATGTCGCTAACGGGCAAATTAGACAGCTTAGTGCGATGATTTCATGGGGCCTTGATACGATTGACGAGGCGGAAATAGGAATAAATGTCAATCCATGTCTTGGTATCAAAAAGCCATCAACTCCAAAACCAGATCGTTATATATTCGATCAAGACTACAGTGCACAGCTTGAGTTCGCATGTGCACAAGGCTTTGATTGGTTACCAATATTTTTCGAACTGGCGTATCTTTTAGCTTGCCGCTCTATTGAAGTACGTAATCTCGAATTGTATGATATTTTAGGCCGTGGAGTTGTTGTGCGCCGGAGGAAAGGCTCAAAGACAAATATCATATTATGGTCAACAAGACTTAGGAGGGCCGTTGAGGCGGCTATACAGTTACGCGAGGAAAGGATTAAAAATAATCCCGGTAGTGTGCAACTCAGTGAGCAAAATTATTTACTGACCAGCAGAAACGGGCATGTTTCAAGCGATGGACTGAAAAGTGCAATGTCCAGATTGAAAAAGTCTATGAAGGCGGCAGGCCTGGGACATGTTTATTGGACCACTCACGATCTAAAGCGAAAGGGTATCTCCGATGCTGACTCAAGAGATATAGCAGGACACAAATCTGAAGCAATGAAAGACCTGTACGACACAAAGTTGCACGAGTATCAACCTCCAAAATGAAATGAAAAAGGGGGCCGTGTACATAAACTTGTACACGGCCCCCTGTTTTTCCGTACACGAAACTATTTAAGTAAAACGTTTCGTGCCTTGTGTTTACTGGTACACCCGGTAGGATTCGAACCTACGACACCCGGATTCGAAGTCCGGTGCTCTATCCAGCTGAGCTACGGGTGCATATAAAATTGAATGTGTTATAGAAGAAGCCAATATACACGAAACATCAGACTCTGCAAGCGTTTTACTACGTTTAAATTAGATAATTCCACAACTATTTACAGGAAGGGTTTTAAGCATAGTTGATTGTCGATAAGGGAGTTCTGGAAAAGGACGTACCTTGATAAAGGAAGATTTGGGGCTGTTTATTTACTGGGTAGTCTTGTCTTATGTGGGACTGCACAACCTATTAATTTTGCTTGCTGAATAAAAAAATCATCGGTCATACCGGCGATAAAGTCTCTCACACGTTCTGCATTTGTGTAGATTGCACCGCGAATGCTCTGGATATCTTCCATGAGGTCCACATTGGCAGGGAGATCTTGTGGCTTCTTATTGAGGCATTTCAGGTAGTGTTCAAAGAGTGCTTTGTAGCATTGGGCAATAAGTGGAGTTTGTGTCTTTGTCTCCGGTGCGAGATAGATTTTCTCATAGTTAAATTGCTTAAGCGTTAGAAGGAGTTCTGACATGTGAGCACTAAAACCAATGGATGGTTTTACACCTGGCAGCATGCTGTTTTCTAACAGGTCTGTTACGAGGTTGTAAACGATATCTCCATTGGTATTTCCCAGGACGTCTGTACATTCTTTGGGGAGGTCGCAGCGTTTGATGAGGCCGATGATGATGGCGTCTTCAATATCCCTACCGATGTAGGCAATGGTGTCAGCCATTCGGACAACACAACCCTCAAGTGTCCCTGGCATGAGAGAGAGTTGTGGGTTGTTGGATTTTTCTTTTATTTTGATGTCTAGTTCGTCAAACGAAAGAATTGGTTCGTGATAAATCTGCTGAAAGTGCACTTCGCCATCATGGCAAAGAATGCCGTCTAACACCTGCAAACTCAGGTTCCAGCCTCGTCCTTTACGCTCCAATTTGTCGAGAAACCTGACAGACTGGATATTATGTTGGAAGGCTGGGAGTCTATTGCTAACACAAAGGTCAGAAAGAAACCTTTCACCATCATGACCAAAGGGAGGATGACCAATATCATGGCCAAGTGCTATCGCTTCGGTGAGGTCTTCGTTGAGTCTTAAAAACCTTCCGATGGTTCTGGCGATTCTCGCAACGAGTTGTACATGAAGAACGCGGTGGGTTATGTGATCGTTTACGATAAGAGAAAAAACCTGAGTTTTATCAATGTATCTGCTATAGGCTCTTGAGTGAAGGATACGGTCCGCATCAAGAGCAAAGTTTTGACGATAGGCTGCTTTTTGTTCAGTTGTCCGTCTCTGGCTACTGGTTGAAAAAGTCGCGTGGTCAATGAGATTTGACTTCTCAATATGACCCAGTTGGTTGAGGCGCTCTAGAAGGGAAGGGCTGGGTGCAAAATCGGTCATTTTTTTCAAAGCTCAGTTGATATACTTTATAAAGTGCCTACAATCACGAGACAAACAGTGTACCCGAATATATTAAAGTTTGCATGATGTGAGTTACGGATAAACAGGATGAGTCGGAATTTCCTGCATAAAGAACATGAAGGATAACGGTATGAAGATTTCTATAGAATATTGCACAAAGTGAAACTACCAACCAAGGGCCTCCAGTTTGGGGGATGTACTTACAAGTAAATATGGTGCCGAAGTGGAATTGCTTGCTTCAGAGGGTGGTGTTTTTGAGGTTGTGGCAGATGGTCGACTTATCTACTCGAAAAAGGAGCTTAACCGCTTCCCCGAGGATGGGGAAGTGGAGGGTCTACTGGACCAGCGTTAGCCCGAATTTCTCATGATTTTTTGATTTGAGACTCAATTGTTTGTTTTTATAATTTTAAAATGATTTCCTTAATTAACAGGGTGTTTTTCGTTTCAAATCAAAAAGTTCACCTTTCGGGCCAACAGATTTATTCGCAGCTGCTTCGTTACCGAGCATTTGCAGGTAGCGAAGACTCCGGTAGATTATTACAGCTTCATGCCCGGCGTCTCGACCTGCGAAAAACTTTGTTGGTGAGAAGTCCGGGTTAGTGATGTTGGTGTGAACGCGTTATGGTTTTGTAGGGGGCTCAGTACAGGTGGAGATGCATGAATTACAACTGTCACTGGTTTTACCGCTATCGCAATATTCGGCAAAACCTTTGATCAGCGTGTCTCCACCTCTGGGGCATACCTGCATAAATTTAGTGAAATTGATCATTCGCTCAATTATTTCGGGCGGTGCTGTATGCTCAATTTTGCAGGCACCATCCTCAGCTACGGACAGGTCGATGGCAAGTACTTCAATGAAGAAACGTTTGAGCGCCTCGTGTCTAAAGATTACGTCCTCGGCGACCAATTTGCCTTCGTCTGTTAAAGTGATGGCTTCGTAGGGCGCGTAGTTGATGAGTTCTTTTTTGGATAGTGCGCGGAGTGCTTCGGTAACAGAAGCGCGACTTACGTTCAGGCGAGCTGCGATTTCCTTACTTCTGGCGACGAGCTTTTCTTCTATTATGTGGTAGATAGCTTCGATGTAGTCTTCGAGGCTAGCACTGAGGTCTGTTTTTTCTTTCATGTTGGACTTTTGTGCATTAAAGGATAAGGAAAAGAATGGTCGGACGGCGAGTAGTTGGTTCGCGATTCGGCCTCGAAACCATTGCCAAATTACTGTCCTTTTGCGTTGGAGTCAAGCAAGGACTTCTTTTTCTATAGCTATCAGAGCACTACAAACAGGCTTTTGCAAATTAATCCTATAACTATCTATAAAATATCCGATGCTTTGTGAATTAAGAGTTAAGAACCTCGCTTTGATCGAATCTCTTGAGCTGAGTTTTGAACAAAGTTCAGAAGGTGGTCTCGTGGTAATGACGGGGGAAACGGGGGCAGGAAAATCAATAATGCTCCGTGCAATTCATCTGCTCTCAGGTGGTAGAACTTCGTCGGATTGGATTCGCAGTGGAGAGGAGAGTTGTGAGGTTGAGGCGCTCTTTGAAATTAAACCGGAACATGCAAATCTTTTGAAAAAACTGGAAGATGGGGGCTTTGGTTCAGAACCTTCTCTTGTGATCAAAAGAATATTAACGAGTGCTGGCAGGAGCAGATTTTATATAAATGGTTCGTTCGCGACCGCAAAGATTGTTGCTGGTTTAACCGGGGAACTTCTTAATGTCGCAAGCCAGCACGACCATCAGCAGCTCTTGCAATCCGCACTTCATCTTGACTATCTCGATACCATTGGTGATCATCTGGAGGAACGTTCTTTAGTAAAAGGGCAGTACCAAAAGTGGTTGTCCAAAAAAGAAGAACTTGATCAACTCAAACTCAAAGAGCGAGAGAAGGAACAGCGGCAGGATTTTTTGAAATTTCAGGTCGCTGAGATACGTGAAGCGAGCCTTGAAGTTGGGGAAGAGGAGTTGCTGGCTGTTGAAAAAAAACGACTTAAAAATGCCCAGGCTTTGATTAAGCTTAGTCAAGCCAGTTATAAACTGCTTTCATACGATCTGTCGGATGGTCTCACTGCCTTGAGGCAAAATGTAACGCAGCTTGCAGAGCTGGATCCTGGTGTGGTTAAGCTCGCCGAAGAGATTAGCAGCTTTACCTTTATGGCTGAGGATTATGTTGGCGAATTGAGAGCTTATAAAGATAATCTTGAGGCTGATCCGTACCGGCTGGATCAGGTGAACGAACGGCTTGACCTGCTTCAGCAGTTCAAAAGAAAATTTGGGGAAACCATTGAGCAAATTTTACAATTTGCAGATAGTGGCGAGGCTGAGCTGCAACAACTTGAGAACATGGAAAAAGAGATAGCGGCTCTTGAGGTGGAAGTGCAAACTCTTGAAAAGGAGATGTGTAAGGCTGCGGGAAATTTATCTTCCAGACGACAGGCAACCGCCTCAAAGCTTGAAAAGTCAATGGCCGGAGAACTTAGGTCACTTGCCTTTGATAAACCAAGTTTTAAAGTTGAGTGGGCTGAGGTTGCGCAGATTCCAGAGACGATGAGGGGTTCTGGGTGGGATAAAGGTGAATTCTATTTTTCGGCAAATCTTGGTGAATCCCCAAAGCCTCTTGCGAAAATTGCTTCTGGTGGAGAGCTTTCGCGGCTGATGCTTGCAATGAAGTGTTTACTCGCTAAAAAAGATATGGTCGAAACGGTTATCTTTGATGAGGTCGACTCAGGAATTGGTGGCGAGGCCGCTGAAGCTGTTGCCAGGAAAATTCAGGAACTGGCGAGCCATCATCAGGTCTTTTGTATAACGCATCTGCCGCAGATAGCGGCGAGGGGCAATATACATTTTCAGGTAGCAAAAGGTGTACAGGAGGGGCGAACCCAGACCAGAGTGCTTAGGTTATCTGAGGACCAGAGGGTTTTTGAAATTGTACGGATGTTGGCTGGTGATTCTGCCACAGAGCAGACCCAGGCTTGGGCAAAAGATTTACTCGCAAAAGGAGTTGAAGTCTGTTGAAAAATATAAAAGCGCTTTCCCTGTTTTCGGGGGGGCTTGATTCAATCCTGGCCACACGCCTTGTGATGGCACAGGGTATTGATGTGCTGGCTGTGCAGTTTGTTACACCGTTTTTTAATTATGATATTCTTGCTGATATTGAAGGGCATGAAGCCCTCATGCTTGAGAAGTACGGTATTGCGGTTCGAGTAGAAGATATAAGTGAAGGGTATTTGAAGCTGCTTGAGGATCCTGAGCATGGATTTGGCAAAAACTTCAATCCCTGTATCGACTGCAAGATAATGATGTTTCGTAGAGCCAAGGCTCTACTTGAAGAGTGCGATGCCTCCTTTCTTATTTCAGGAGAGGTGATTGGTCAGCGACCAATGTCCCAGAAGCGTGACACGATGAACATCATAGAAAGAGATTCAGAAACGAGATCTCTACTGGTGCGACCGCTTTGTGCTCAGCACATGAAAGAGACCGAGGCCGAGTTAAAGGGGTGGTTGGATCGCAGTAAATTGCTGGGGATGAGTGGCCGGGGGCGTTCTGCTCAGATTGCTCTTGCAAAGGAGTACGGGATCACCGACTATCCATCACCTGCCGGAGGGTGTATTCTGGCGGATCCCATTTTGAGTAGACGGATTAAGCAGCTCTATTCGGATGAATCAATTTTGGAAGCGGCACAGGTGTCTGTGCTGGATGTCCGTGTGTTACTTGTTGGGAGACAACTGTTGCTCCCAGGTGGTGGTTGGTTGATTCTTGGTCGGGATGAACCCGATAATGAACGTATGGAAAAACTCGTCCAGCCTGAGGATGCCATGTTGCGTATGGAAGATTGGCCGGGGCCAACGGCACTTCTGAAAAAGATCGAACAGTACGAAGATGAAGCGGCTAAAAAGAGAGACCTGGATATTGCCGCATCGCTTGTGGTGAGATATGGGAAAAAGTTACCCGAAAATATGAAAACCAGAGAGGTCACCTGCTACAGGGGCACCGGTACGAGTGTGATTGAGGCTGCGCCGATGGAAGGCGATGCGTACCGGGAGTGGGTACTGCAATAGAAAGTAACTCTGCCTGTAACGAGTAATTACAGGCAGAATGTTTGTTACGAAGAAAAAATATCGTCCACAACGATCTGGTAATTTTCAAGGGTTCTGCTTTTGAGTATTTTTTTCAGGAGTTTTTCCTTACCCGGAAAAGAGGAGATCATTTGGGCCCATAGTTGCTTCAGGCGCCCAAGGATATGGCTTGCTCCCGAGAGTCTTATTTTATAGCGGCTGAGTAACTCATCGTGGAAGTTTTTTAGCCGTATTCTTTTTTCTGCATCACTGTCTGTGCAAATACCTTTGATCTCTTCAGCAATAAGAGGGTTACCCAGAGCACCTCTGCCGAGCATCCAGCGGTCTATCTTCGTGAGCTCCTGATTGAGCGAGTTATATATCGCAAGATCGTTGACATCACCGTTGTATGTAAGTGTATGATTGCTGATTTTTAAACACTGTAAAAAGCCCGCAGGCGAAGTTGAGCCTGAGTAGAGCTGTTTGCCGAGGCGAGCGTGGATGATGATTTCTTTGAGGGGGAAATCGTTAAGTCGTGGGAGTAATTCTTCAATTTCCGACTGATCGTAGTATCCAAGTCTTGTTTTGATCGAGAGTTCAATGTCGAGTTGTGGGATAACTTTTTCAAGCAGGTCAATGATCTCATCAGGATAGGGCAGGAGACCGGAGCCTCGTTTCTTTTTGGCAATCATCGGCGCAGGGCAACCAAGATTCCAGTTTATGTGGGTGTAGCCAATATCTGTGAGCCTTTTGGCCAGAAGGAGAAAATGTTCCGCGTTGGTGTTGAGTAACTGTGGAATGATGTCGACGCCCCGGTTGTTTTCAGGGAGTACATCGGCGAGCATTCTGTCTTCGTATTTGGATGCTCCCTGGGGATTGATAAAGGGTGCGACTGCGGCGTCAAATCCATTAAAATGCTTGAACAGTACTTCTCTGAACAGGGCATCGGTGAGACCGCGTATTGGCGCGAGGTAAATATAAGGTTGGGTGAGTGGGTCTGTTTGCATATTGTTTGTACGTGGTAATCCTGGCTTATTTCCCGTTAACCGGGGTTTGGTGAAAGTGCTATGGTATCATTTGGGGATTCTGGTTATAGTAGTTACGACGTTGTGAGTCAATAGATTCGATTCTGTGGCCTCGTTGCCCTCTGAACTATTGGCTAAAACAATGATAAATTTATTTTTTGAAAGGAAAATGGCAATACAGTGTCTGATCGTTCCCAAAATAATCCATCGTCACGGGTTGTGCTAAAAGGCAGCTATTCTTCACGCCTTCTGGACGCCCTTGTAATGGTCGGAAAAAGTATAGGACAACCTCTTTATATAGTTGGTGGAACTGTTCGGGATTATTTTTTAGGTAGAAGTTCAAATGATCTGGATATCACGGTGGGCTGTGATCCTTATCACTGTGCTGCGCTTCTTGTGAAGGAATTGGCTGCAGGAACCGTTGTGCCCCTTGCAAGGGGAGATGAACCTGCGGTCAGAGTGGTGGTACATGGAGATCAGGTCGATTTTTCCGCTTTTCGAGGTGGATCAACCACCATTGAAGATGATTTACATCTGAGAGATTTTACAGTAAATGCGATGGCAATAGATTTTGCAAGGCTGTATGAAAATGATGATCTTCTCCTCATCGACCCAACTGATGGTAAGAAAGACCTTGAGGGTGCTTTAGTAAAACATCTTCCTGCAGCCTTTGTGGATGATCCTGTCCGGCTGATACGTGGATACAGGCTTTGTGCTGTTTTTGGCTTTCAGCTTGCTCCGGAGACCAGAACTGCAGTTAAAACGCTGGCGGAAACGATTCAGACTGTTGCCGCCGAACGTGTCTGTCACGAGCTACAACTTATCTTTGGTTCCGTACGTACGGCAAGGACTCTTGATATGATGGCAGAAGATGGCCTCCTGCCTTTTTTGTTGCCGGAATTATATGAAGGTCATGGCGTTGAACAGCCTGAATTCCATCATTTAGATGTGTTTGGCCATTGTTTTCTCGCGCTGAAGATGATGGAGAAAATTATCGAGAGTCCTGAAAAGTACTATCCTGATCATGGGGAGCTCTTTGGGGCGTATCTTAAAGAGCCCTGTGTTGTAAGAGGGCTTAAATGGGCGGCACTCATGCATGACGTGGGAAAGCCTGAGACCCGTTCAGTCCGGGAGGACAAAGGTGACCGGGTGACCTTTTATGGTCATGATGAGGTTGGGAAGCGAATTTTTACAAATTACGCCAGGCAGTCAAGATGGAGTCAGGCAGATAGCGAATTTGTGGGTGGCTTGATTGCTATGCACATGCACCCTTTTCATTTGTGCAATGTGCAGCGAAATGAAGCCTTGTCGCCTCGAGCAGCCTTGAAACTGAGCCAGCGTGCGGGGGACAACCTTGCAGGGTTATTTCTGCTTGCAATGGCAGATAGTCTTGCCAGCGAAGGGGAGAAAAAACCTGAAGAGATGGAGGGTGAACTTGCCAATCTCTTTAGTGTGGTGCAAAAAATATATGTAGATACCATAGAGCCTGTGGTGAAAGGGCCAAAACTTATCGCAGGAAAGGATCTGATAGAGGAGTTTGGTCTTACACCAGGGCCTGTTTTTGGCCGTATTATGAGCGAGCTGGAGATGGCAAGAGTTGATGGTGTTGTGACTGATAGAAGTGAGGCCCTTGCCTGGATCAAACAGTTTCTTGATACGGATTCCTAAACTAGGTCTATAGAAGTAAGGCGCTGATGCGCTGAGCACATTACAAATTGTTTCTTGTTTTTTTCAAGGAAATCATTTGTCTTAAGGTACTTATCCTGGCTTATTGCCCATTCACCGGGGTAAGTAGGTATATCCCGGTTTTCGGCTTGTCAAAGAAAAATAAATGGACTAAAACGTGCGTAAAATAAACGATTACTATTCGAAAAAAGCAAAAAAAGACAAATACCCGGCTCGCTCTGTATATAAGCTTGAAGAGGTGCAGCAGAAGTATAAGTTTTTGAAATATGGAGACAGTGTGCTGGATCTGGGCTGTTCTCCAGGGAGTTGGTCCTTGTTTGCCTCTGAAGTGGTAGGGCCAAAAGGGATCGTTGTGGGAGTGGATCTCAAGGAGGTGGATCAGAGTGAAAGGCCTGGAGGTGCACCGATTCACTGGTTGTGTCAGGATATTCTGGAACCCGAATTGTTACCCGCTGTGCGGAAGTTCAGACCGGCATTTAAGGCTTTGATTTCTGATCTTGCACCGAATACAACAGGGTGTAGATGGACGGATGCTCAAAAGTCACTCATCCTCGTTAAACACACAATGGCTCTAGCTGAGGAACTTTTACTCAATAAAGGACACTACCTTTGTAAAGTGTTTCAGGGAGAAGATTTCCCTCAATTTGTGGAAGACGTAAAGAAACGATTTGAGATGGTGAAGGTATTAAAACCCAAGAGTTCACGAGTTGAAAGTCGAGAGGTGTTTCTTCTCGCAATGGATTTTAAAAGACGTTCTTAGTACATTTTTTAAAGAGCAAACTGTTAGATGAATAATATAAAAAAAATGGGTGCGATATATGTCAGGACATTCTAAGTGGTCAACAATAAAAAGAAAAAAAGGCGCAATTGATGCAAAGCGCGGGAAAGTTTTTACCCGCCTGATTAAGGAAATAACTGTAGCCGCAAGGGGCGGTGGTGGTGATCCAGAAGGGAATCCGCGTCTGCGCACTGCTATTGCCACGGCCAAGTCTGAGAATATGCCAAAGGACAATATCACCAGAGCGATCAAAAAAGGTACCGGTGAGATTGCAGGCGAAGTATACGATGAGATCATGTACGAAGGATATGGTCCTGGTGGGGTTGCTGTGCTTGTTGAGTGCTTGACCGATAACCGCAATAGAACTGTGGCCGATGTTCGTCATTACTTTGCTAAAAGTAATGGAAACCTTGGCGAGTCCGGCTGTGTTGCTTACATGTTTGATAAGAAGGGCCTGATCCTTGTTGATAAAGAAGGTATCACTGAAGAAGAGATGATGGATAAGGCTCTTGAAGCTGGTGCCGATGATGTTCTTGAAGAGGAAGGCGAGTTTCAGATTCTTACAGCGCCTGAAGACTTTGACAATGTTCGTAATGCCCTTGAAGAGGCTGGAGTGACTTTTCTTGAAGCGACAATTTCTATGATCCCACAGAACACCGTTGAAGTAACCGAGGAAAACGTTGGCAAGTCTCTCATGAAATTAATGGAAAGCCTGGAAGATCATGACGATGTTCAGAATGTTTTTGCCAATTTTGATATCGACGACGAATTGATGGAAGTTCTGTCTGAGTAAGCGTAGTGGATCGAATTTTAGGGGTAGATCCTGGTAGTCGAACTACTGGCTATGGGATAATTGAAGCGGATAGAGGGCACTTGCGTTTTGTTGCATGTGGTGTGATAAAAACCACCGTCAAATATCCGCTTAATTACAGGCTCAATGAAATCTTTGATGGCCTCAATGAAGTTGTTCAAATCCACAACCCTGTAGTTGCTGCAGTGGAAGATGTCTTCGTCTCTGAAAATCCACGTTCGGCATTAAAACTTGGACAGGCGCGTGGTGCTGCTGTTGTTGCTGCCATGCAAAATGGCTTGCAGGTATACGATTATGCACCCAGAGCTATCAAGCAGGCTGTAAGTGGTTATGGACAAGCTGATAAAGAGCAGGTGCAGCAGATGGTGCGAATTTTACTCGCCCTCTCAGGGATGCCCAGTTCAGACGCGGCTGATGCCCTTGCGGTGGCAATATGTCATGCAAATCAACTTAACCTGTGAACAATAACTATGATTGCTACGCTAAGCGGAACGGTATTATATAAAACCATTGATCGCGCGGTGATAGATGTGGGCGGCGTGGGTTATGAGGCTATTGTTACCACTGATGCAATAGCACGAATGCCTGAGAAAAATGAACCTGTGTTTTTGTTTATCCACACAAACGTCAGGGAAGATGCTATCACCCTGTTTGGCTTTTTGGAAGAAGAGGAAAAAGAGCTGTTTCTTATTTTAAAAACGGTTTCTGGTATTGGACCTAAACTTGCTCTTTCAATGCTTTCTGGTCTAAGGGTTCCAGATATTTGCCAGGCAATCGGTGCGGGTGATTTTAAGCGATTAACAACTCTTCCTGGAGTTGGCAAAAAAACTGCCGAACGTATCTGCGTTGACCTAAAAGATAAGGTAAGCCATCTGGCCCATGGCCGTGGAGGTGCGGGCGCACCTGCTTCTTTGCCTGTTTATGCCGGTTCAGAGCTTGCTGACGCCGTTTCTGCCCTATCCAACCTTGGTTATCCTGATAGTGTCGCTCAATCCGCCCTTGCGGCCGTTAAAAAGCAGGTAGGTGATGAAGAGTTTGCAGGACTTAAGGTTGAGGATCTTATCCGCCTGACACTGAGGTCACTTGCATGAACATAGAAGAAGATATCAGTTCTGACAATAGGCTCGTAAGTCCTGAAGTTCAAGTTCGCGAACCTGCTCGTGATAACTCTCTCAGACCAAAGACGCTTGCCGAATATATTGGTCAGGAGCAGGTGCGGAAGAGTCTTTCAATCTTTATTCAGGCAGCTCGTGGGCGAGGGGAACCTCTTGATCATGTGCTGTTTCACGGTTTTCCAGGTCTTGGTAAAACCACGCTCTCCTATATTATTGCCAACGAGATGGGCGCCGGGATTAAAATGACCTCGGGGCCTGTCATTGAAAAACAGGGAGATCTGGCTGCGATTTTAACGAGTCTGCAGGAGGGGGATGTGCTTTTTATCGATGAAATCCACCGTCTCAACCATGCGGTCGAAGAAGTACTGTACCCGGCTATGGAAGATTATCAACTGGATCTTATAATTGGTCAAGGGCCGGGGGCCCGCTCTGTTAAGATGGATCTCCCCCGTTTTACCCTTGTTGGTGCCACCACAAGGACCGGGTTACTCACTCCGCCACTCCGGGATCGTTTCGGTGTTGTGCTTCGGCTCGAATTTTACTCTCCCGAAGAACTTGTGACCATTGTACAGCGCTCTGGTGCTATCCTGGGGATGAATATCGATGTCACCGGCGCTCTGGAGTTAGGGCGAAGATCCAGAGGAACGCCCCGAATTGCCAATCGCCTGTTGCGACGGGTTCGGGATTTTGCTGAGGTTGGTGGCCATGAGATAGTGGATAAAAAGGTGGCCGACGATGCGCTCAATATGCTTGGGGTTGATGAGTTTGGTCTCGATGATATGGATAGAAGGATTATGCTTACCATCATCGATAAGTTTGAGGGGGGACCTATAGGTCTTGAAACCTTGGCTACTGTGGTTTGTGAAGAAAAGAACACCCTTGAAGATGTGTATGAACCGTTTCTGATTCAGTCAGGTTTTATTAAAAGGACCCCCAGGGGGCGGGTGGCAACCACTATTGCCTATGAACATTTTAAGCGAAAAATCCCCCGGCAGGTCGCTGTGCAGCAGTCTCTTTTTGATGAGTAATTTAAAGGTTATATTCTAACCCGGATTTCTCACCAACAAAGTTTTTCGCAGGTCGAGCCACCGGTCATGAAGCTGTAATAATTTACCGGAGTCTTCGCTACCTGCAAATGCTCGGTAACGAAGCATCTGCGGATAAATCTGTTGGCCCGAAGGGTGAACTTTTTGATTTGAAACGAAAAACACCCTGTTAATGAAGGAAGTCATTTTTAAAGTATAAAAACAAACAATTGAGTTTCAAATCAAAAAGTCATGAGAAATTCGGGCTAAGTGTAATGACGGTATTAAGAATACGGTGAACGGGTTCATTGTCTTATTGACGTTCATTGCGGGGAAAAAAAATGAATTTTTACGACACATAAAAGCTACGCAGGGGGAGATTTATGCGGAAATCACTTTCAGATATTGGTTCGATGAAGGCACGGGGTGAGAAAATCACCATGTTGACTGCCTATGATGCCTCCATGTCTCGTCTGCTCGCCGGGTGTGATGTGGATATGCTTCTTGTGGGTGATTCACTTGGTATGGTTATGCTCGGTTACGATTCAACTGTGCCTGTGACCATGGACGAAATGCTTCACCATGCAAAGGCTGTACGCCGCGGTGCGCCGGAGAGTTTTATTGTGGGGGATATGCCCTATGGATCCTACCAAACTGGTAACAGGGACGCCATCAACAATGCTATACGGTTTTTAAAAGAAGCCGATTGCGACGCAGTCAAACTCGAAGGTGGACTGAGCATGTGTGGGATTGTAAGAGCTCTGGTAGATGCCGGTATCCCTGTCATGGCCCATATAGGGCTGACGCCTCAAACGGCAAGTCAGCTTGGAGGATACAAGGTCCAGGGGAAGGGGATTGAAGATGCTACAAGACTTGTTGCCGAGGCTAAAGGGCTTGAAGAGGCGGGAGCTTTTGGGATAATTCTTGAGTGTGTGCCTGACACGCTTGCGAAGGTTATTAGTGGGACAGTTTCAATGCCGACTGTGGGTATTGGTGCCGGTGTTTATTGTGATGGCCAGGTGTTGGTAACCCATGATTTGCTCGGAATGTTTGACAAATTTACCCCGAAGTTTGTCAAAAAATTTGCAGATCTATCTCCAATCATTAAAGAGGCTATTCGGAGCTATGGAGTAGAAGTCAAGGAAGGCTCATATCCAGCAGCAGAACACACATTTACCAGTGAAACAAACTATGACTCTCTTCTTGAGGATGAGAAGATAAAATAAATTTGACAAGATAATGAAGGTGTGTACTTAATAGTGCACTGAAAAATTGGAACAAAAGGCGGACTGAATTTATTCAGTCCGCCTTTTGTTGTTTTAAAGAAAAATTGCATGCACCACTTTACACCACGGCGAAAAAAACACGATTTATGAAAAATTTACCACTACGCTTGAATGTGCTGAAAATACAGGGATAGTCGTAGGAAGTAAGGCTTTTGTTCGCTTAGTTTAACTCTGATATGAAATTAATAAAGCGCAATATGTTGTATGCTTGATGCCTTCCTGTCCACTATATGTTGTGTTTTGTGTGCTATTGTAACTGTTTGTCTATCCGCTTGAAGTTACGTCTATTTTTTCCTTGACACATGGTCTCTTCCTGAGATAAAAAAAGAAGGGTGTGGTGTGAAGTGGGGCTAAGTGGACTAGAGTAGCGCAAAAAGGGGTGGCATGGGGCAGGCAAGATTCCGAAGTAAAACGGAGCACATTCTAGACGAGAAGGGGAGGTTGAATTTCCCGAGTCGTTTTCGCGATGTGTTGCGTAATCTCGGTTCTGATGTGCTCATGATAGCTCCATGGAACGACCATCTACGAGCATATCCTCTGGCTGAGTGGGAGGTTCTGGAAAACACATTACTGGAACAAGGTGCAGAGTTGGGAGATTTTGTTCGCTATGTCGTGGGTGGAGTAACGGAGTGTACCCTCGACAAACAAGGCCGGATTCGTTTGCCACCTGATCTTCGGGTGGATGTCAATCTTGCTAAAGATGTGGTTTTGACAGGAATGCTCGATTGGGTTGAAATCTGGGATAAAGCTGCTTGGGATCATAAAAACACGACGACCAGAGAAAGCTTTGGCGATCATAAAGCTAAACTTGCAAAGTTGGGGATATTCGCTTGACGCATCCTGCTGAAAAAATTCACATCCCGGTGTTGTTGCATGAATGTATGCAATATCTCGCACCGCAAAGCGGCAAAATATATGTTGATGGCACCATGGGTCTTGGTGGGCATACTGAACGAATTCTCCAGTTATCGGCTCCTGAAGGGCAAGTGGTGGCATTTGACTGGGATGAAAATGCAATAGTTAAAGCTACTGAAAGGTTACAGCCTTTTGGCAGTCGTCTTCAGATTCAGAGACGTAACTTCGCTGAAATCAGCCAGGGTCTTGATAGCGTAGGTATTGATCAGATTGATGGGATGATGATTGATGTTGGGCTTTCATCCCTGCAACTTGATATGGGAAATCGTGGCTTTAGTTTTCAGCGAGATGAAATCCTTGATATGCGGATGGACAGCCGTCAGAAGGTGACAGCGGGGTCTCTTTTGCAAACAGCAACAGAGGGACAGCTTGCAGATATCTTTTTTTATTACGGTGAAGAGAGGCAGGCAAGGCCTATAGCAGCAGCGATAGTTGCTGCGAGAAAAACAGAAAAAATAGAAACAACAAAACAGTTAGTCAGGGTGGTAGCAAGAGCAGTACCAAAGAGATTTCATCCGAAAAGAATACATGTTGCCACCAAGGTTTTTCAGGCTTTGCGCATTGCAGTGAATACCGAGCTTGAAAATCTGGGAACAATTCTCGATGACGGGGTGAAGTACCTCAAGCCGGGTGCAAGGTTCTGTGTAATATCTTTTCATTCCCTGGAAGACAGAATTGTAAAACGAAAATTTAGAAATAACGATTCTCTTATTGTGTTGACAAGTAAGCCGGTTTTACCAACAGAAGAGGAAATTGTCGCAAACCCGCGCTCGCGAAGCGCGAGACTGAGGGTTGCTGAGAAGAGATAGTCCAATCAAGAGGGGGGCAGGTATGAATAATTATAACAGCATAGGGTCGTATACACGTTCAACCGCAAAATTTGGCGTCCGACAGCACGTAAAGCCCCGAAGAGTAGTGCATTTATCGATTAGGCTAGCAGAGTGGAAACAGGTGGGGAAAATTGTCATCTGGATCCTTCCTGTTATGCTGATACTTAACATCATGTGCAGTTCTGCCATAAGTTCTATGAATCATTCCATAGGGCAGGCCATCGACACAAATAAGGCTTTAGAGACAAAAAATGTGGAGTTACTTGTAGAGAAAGCTATGGTGGGATCTGAGACGAATGTGAGGAAATTAGCGGCAGATAACCTGGGTTTGGTAAAAGTAGTTAGAGGCCAGGTGGGTTTATATAATCGCCAGTATGGCACTTTTGAATATCGTTAGCCGTTGCTATGACAAAGCAGTCGAGGCTTAGAGTTCAAAAAAAAAGAAAGAACCGAAAGTTATTTCTTTATATTGGCCTGCTTTGCGTATTTTTGTACCAATGTGAACATCAGTATCATATTACAACTCAATTTCGAACCATGGTGACCCAGGCAAAGAAGAAATTTGCCGAAAATGCTCTCGATCGTGGGGCCCTGTACGACAGAAATCTCAAACAATTAGCTGTTACAATGGAGCGGGTGGCCGTTTTTGTTAGAACCCGTGAAATAGAATCAATTGCGGATACATCGGCTTCACTTGCATCAATTTTATCAATTGATCGGGATAAGCTGAAAGGACAGTTGGAGGGTGGCGTACTGCGGCTCTGGGTAGCTGAAGATATCAGTCAGGAGCAGGAACTGGCGATCAAAAATCTTGATTTGCCTGGTGTTCACTTACAAAAAGAAGAAAAAAGATTTTATCCCAATGGTAGCCAGGCCGCACACCTTATCGGTTATGTCGAAGATGGGATCGGGCTATCTGGTGTTGAGTTTTACTATGATCGCTTACTCGCCACCAGGAAAGTCCAACAGCAGGCAGAGCAGAAGCCTTTGAGCAACACACAGGACCTGGTCCTGACAATTGATCTGAAAATCCAAAAAATCTTAGAAGACCTTGTAATAGCAATAAGCGAAAATGAAGACGCTCGAAAAGTGGCTGCCTATGTTATTGAGAGTGGAACTGGAGAGCTTATTGGTGGTGCTCAGTATCCTGGATTTGATCCTAATAGCTTCACCAAGTACACCCAGCGCGCCATAGAAAATATTTTTTTCACGCCCGTCTTTTTGCCAGATGCTTTTCGGATCTTTCTCCGAGATAGTGCTCAAATATATGAGCAAGTCGGCAAAAACGAAAGTAACCTGCCATGGAGTTTAGCTGTTGGGGGCAGAAGCATTGGAACCCAGTTACAGTTGTGGGAATGGCTGAAGCTTGGAGAGAAATCGAGGACAGATTTCTTTGCAACCAAGACTTCAACTGGCAAAACAATGAAGAAATTCAAACGGGTTGGCGTCGAGGGTATTTCTTTTGGCTTGATTCCGGAAACAACAACTCCCATGGGACTGCTGGCCGCTTATTCTGTATTGTTGAATGGAGTGAGCGAGCGATCACCCTTCATGGTTAAGAGGATACTCGATATTGAAAGTCGTCAGGAAGTGCTCTTAAAGGGTGCGGTTGTTGATGAGTCTTTTGTTGATACGTTTCCCCATGAACCGCTCGGAGAAGTAAAAGAACTTTTTCAGAGTATGGCAGGTAGGGAAGAGTCTTCTTCCTTTTTTTTGCGTGATGATGTGCTCCTGGCAACCGACGCGTCTGCCGGGCTCCAGCAGTTTACTGTAAACGATCTGGTTTTTGTGACGATTCCAACTGATAGCCATGAGCTTGAGATGTTAGTGGTGGTTCAGCGTGATCCAAAGACGGTAGAAGAAAGAGGAAAGAAAGGTCAGAAGTTGGAGCAAATTATTGATGAAAAAGTTGAGAGAATATCCGTATTGCAACAGATCTCAGCTACGATTGCAGATGTAGTAGAACCGGAATTTTCGGAAAGAGGTAATTTTCAGGGAAAGAATGTAAAAAACCCCTCTATAGATTGGGGAAAAGAAGTAAAGAGTATTACTTCAATTCCTGGAGCGATGCCTAATCTGGTAGGTCTGAGTCTGAGAAAAGGGCTTCGGTTGCTGGATGGGTCACCTGTTGTGATCAATATTGAAGGGACCGGGCAGATAATAAAACAGTCACCACCGCCTGGGACACCGCTAAAACAGGATATGGAGTGTCATTTGATTCTCAATCGGCATGAAGAAGTAAACATTGATAAACTATCCGAAGAAAAGCCAAGATAAAAATATTGCAACGAACAGCGTAAGCTTGTCAGAAAAAATATCCACAAACTGAGACTCATGACTGTACTTAAAAGAGACCAATCTTTCGCTTCCTTGTTATCCGGTGTGCCATATACAGGGGTAATGAACGTAGATCAGAGTGATCTGGGTTCAATATTTGTGTCTGAGGTTACAGTAGATTCAAGACAGGTGACTCCCGGGACATTGTTTATTGCTTTACCGGGAGTAGGTGTCGATGGTCATAGTTTTGTGGAACAAGCAGTTAACTGTGGTGCACGTATCATTGTCGGTTTAACGGGTAGACTTAGGGGGAAGGCAACTCAGTACCCGGAAGTAATTTTTGTGGAGGTCGGAGATACATACGCCGCCTACGCGATTATTTCTGCCAACTATTTTGATAATCCTGGTTCAAAATTGACCCTTGCGGCTGTTACCGGAACCAATGGTAAGACAACTGTCACCTATATCGTGGAAGATATTTTGAAAGAAGCGGGCCTCAGTGTTGGCGTCGTTGGTACGGTAAATAATCGATATACGACACGTGATGGCAAGACCACTTTTCTTCCGACGCGCTTTACCACTCCAGAGGCTTATTCTTTGCAGCAGGTTCTAAAGGAAATGGTAGACCATGACGTTAAGTTTGTGATCATGGAGGTCTCATCCCACGCTCTGGCGCAGTCCAGAGTTGGAGGTCTCATGTTTCAGGTGGCCGCTTTTACCAATCTTTCAATGGATCATTTAGATTACCATCAGGGCATGGATGATTATTTTCAGGCAAAAATGCGTATATTTAGAGATCATTTACAAAAGAATGCAACTGCTGTCTTACCTCAGGAAAGTGATGAGAATGGAATTGGAGAAAAACTTGAGCAGCTGTATCGATACTGTAGTGAAACAGATGTGCCTGTAATTAATTGGGGAGCCAAAAACGGGGTGGACATCAAGCTCTGCTCTCATAATTCGAGTCTTGAAAAGACCGCCATGGAAATCGAAATCCAGGGGCGTAAACGTTTGGTGGAGACATTTCTGGTTGGGTATTACAATATAGAAAACATCCTCACCTCAATGGGGCTTTGTATTGCCCTCGGTATTGATACAGACAGTATCGTGGATGGTGTTGGTAAAACCACAGGGGCGCCGGGACGCCTGGAGAGAGTAGTTGCTGAGTCCTGGCGGGCGAGTGGGCCGACTGTTTTTGTGGATTATGCTCATACTCCAGACGCTCTGGAGAAGGTGCTCTCTACCGCCAAAGAATTACCCCATAATGAATTATTTGGTGTTTTTGGTTGTGGTGGAGATAGGGATACCGGGAAACGGGCTGTTATGGGTGGTATCGGAGCACGGTTATGTGGTGTCTCCATAGTAACTGATGACAACCCGAGAACGGAAGATCCTGACACTATAGTGAGCCAGGTTGTAGCTGGTGTCGTTGCAACAGGGACTCAGGTGTATCCCAGACAATGGTTAGATAGTCGAAAGGTCCATGATGTGGGCTGTGTTGTCATTCGTGATAGACATGAGGCTATTCAAACTGCAATTGAAAATGCAAAAGCCGGTGATATTGTGGTAATTGCCGGTAAAGGACACGAACCGTATCAGCTGACCATAAAAGGGAAAAAATACTTTGATGATCGTATGCAGGCTAAAGATGCGATTTTGTCTTGGACAGTTCCCCTTTTAGTAGAAGCGGTTGCCGGAGAGTGTGCCACAACTGTTGATTCAATATCTCTTTTAGGACCGGTTGTCACAGATAGCCGGCTAAAAACGAAAAATGGGATATTTGTAGCGCTCAGGGGCGAGAACCATGACGCACACGCCTACGCAGAGCAAGCTGTGGCAAGCGGTGCACGTTGTCTTGTTGTCGATCATCTTGTATCAGATGTTGACGCAGATATTACCCAGATTATCGTGGCTGATACCTTAAAGGCCTTGGGAGATCTCGCTGGATTCAGACGGCACAGGCTGAGCCAAGAATGCGAACAATTAGTAATTGGATTGACGGGAAGCTGCGGGAAGACGACAGTTAAAGAAATGATAGCTGCTATTCTGAAACGTAAATACCCGGCGGGTGAAGATCATCCTGGAAATGCTGTGTTAAAAACAGAAGGTAATTTCAACAATCTTATTGGCTTACCTCTGTCGCTTTTGCCGTTGGGTGTGCATAACCGCATCGCGGTACTTGAGATGGGGATGAATATTCCCGGAGAGATTAAGCGACTCACCGAGATAGCCGATCCGGATATTAGCTGTATTACCAATATATATGGTGCTCATCTGTTAGGTTTGGGGTCCGTCGAAGGTGTGGCCGATGCCAAGGAAGAACTCTTTCAGAATACCAAAAAGAGTGGTGTTCTCATTGTAAACCTCGATGATGAGAGGGTTGCCGACCGGTCTGTTAAATACACACAGAAAAAAATCACCTTTGGTGTTCAGTGCGTCTCAAAAGGACTATTGCCTGATCTGTGGGCATCGGATGTGAGCTTGATTGAAGGTGGAACAATTTCTTTTACCCTGCATTTTGGAGAGGATACCCAGGATATTCACCTCTACATCGCTGGAGAGCATAATGTGACTAATGCACTCTGTGCAGCGGCAACATCAATAGCTGCTGGATGTACATTAACTGAGGTAGCCCTTGGGCTTGCGGATTTTAGGGCACCAGATAAAAGAATGGAGCTACTCCCTTCTAAATTTGGATTTGAAATCCTCAACGATACCTATAATGCAAATCCTGCCTCAATGGAGGCGGGCTTAAAGGCGCTTGTGCATATTGGCCGTGGCCGAAAAATAGCGGTCCTGGGTGACATGTTAGAGCTTGGTGCCGGTGCCGCGAAGGCCCATTATGAAATTGGTAAATGTGCAGCAGGTCTGGGGCTCGATTTCGTTATTTCCTATGGAGAATACAGTTCTGAAGTTGCAAGGGGAATGACGGAAAATGGTTGCGATCAAAGTAAGGTCATAACTGTTCGCCAAAAAGAGGAAGTAACGGACTATCTTGAAAATAAAATTGATAGTGGTTTGCTGGGAGAAGGAGATCTGGTTCTCTTTAAGGCTTCCCGCGGGCTACGTTTTGAAACCATTGTTGATTGTTTTAAACAATAAGACATATTTTGTAAACAATGAGCAGTAGTTTGGCAATAGTGTGAATAAAAACCACGGGATACTCTGCGTGGAAGATCTTATGAATTGGCAAGAATAGCAGACTATGTTGTATCACCTTCTTTATCCTTTACATACAAGCATCAGTGGACTCAATGTCTTCCGCTATATTACTTTTCGGACCATTGGCGGCGCTGTTACTGCGTTTATAATTGTTCTCCTGTTGGGCCCATTGTTTATAAGAACTATGCGTCGTTTTCAGATAGGCCAGGTTGTCCGGGATGATGGTCCGGATACCCATCTGGCCAAACAGGGTGTACCGACCATGGGAGGTCTACTTATTCTAGCGGCCATATCCATTGGCACGGTGCTCTGGGCACGACTTGATAACTCCCTTGTCTGGTTGAGTCTCTTTATCACCCTGTTTTATGGCTGTATTGGCTCCATCGATGATATAAAGAAAATCAAAACGAAAAGTTCAGCGGGCTTAAGTGCCAAAGGTAAACTTGTCCTGCAGATTGCAGGTGCATCAGTCCTAGGGCTATTTATTTACCTGCACCCAAGCTTTGATGGACATTTGGCGCTACCTTTTCTTAAAAATTTCAGGCCGGATCTGGGAATCTATTACGTGATTTTTGCAATTATTGTAATAGTCGGTGCTTCAAATGCAGTTAATCTTACTGATGGCCTTGATGGTTTGGCGGCAGGGCCAACCATCGTGACTACGACTGTGTATCTGATTTTCTCATATCTTGCTGGAAACATAGTTTTGTCAGATTATCTCCAGATACCATATGTGGCGGGGAGCGGAGAACTTGCCATATTCTGTGGAGCGATCTTTGGCGCCTGTCTTGGCTTTTTATGGTTTAACGCCTTTCCTGCACAGTTGTTCATGGGTGATGTTGGATCCCTCGCTCTTGGTGGCGCAATAGGTGGGGTGGCAATCATTATTAAGCAGGAATTTCTTCTCGCTATTGTCGGTGGTGTTTTTGTCATGGAGGCGCTATCGGTCATTATACAGGTCGGATATTTTAAATGGTCCAAGGGGAAGAGGGTTTTTCTTATGGCACCTTTTCATCATCATTTTGAAAAAAAAGGATGGCATGAAGCTAAGGTCGTTGTCAGGTTTTGGATCGTATCAATAATTCTTGGGCTCCTTGCCCTTGCAACATTGAAACTGCGTTGATGGAAAATAGAGAACTCATATATCCAGGACAAAAAGTCTGTGTGATGGGGCTGGGTGTCACCGGTCGTTCGGCAGTGAAGTACTGTCTGAGCAAAGGTGCAAAGGTCAGCGTCTCCGATGCGAGATCAGAAGAGAAATTTTTGCGAGATGAAGGTGTTTTCGCAAAAGAAAATGAATTGGAGTGGGAAGCAGGAGGACACACCTATGATTTTCTCGCAAAAAATGATCTGCTTCTTCCGAGTCCAGGCATCGATTTGCGAGGATCACTTTTTAGCTCACTCGCCCAGTCAGGAATTCCTGTTGCAGGTGAACTTGCAGTTGTAGCAGGTCTAATAGATGTTCCTATTGTGGCCGTTACAGGAACCAATGGCAAAACGACTGTAGCCACACTCATAGGTGAAGTTTTAGAAGGAGCTGGAAAAAAGGCCTTTGTAGGTGGAAATATAGGAACTCCTTTGTATGAGTATTGTCTCTGTCAGGACCATTATGATGTGGTGGTCGTAGAGGTTTCCAGTTTTCAGTTGGAATGTAGCGGGAATTTTTCGCCAGATATTGCGATATTGCTCAATATTACACCTGATCATTTGGACCGTCACGGAACCATCGACCGCTATATCTCGGCTAAGGGACGAATTTTTGCGGGACAAAAGAGTGATGGACTCGCAATTATTAATGGCGATGATCCTTTATGTGAGAAGATCAAGGTTCCAAAAAATGTGAAAATTGAGCAGGTTAGTCGGTCTGCTCGTTGTTTTTTAGAAATATCTGACGCAAAATTCTCAATACAGTCTACAGGCGATAATCGAGAAGATTTTATCCATTCTCTTAATGGGTTAGGTGGGTTTGCTGCATATAATTACGGTGCCGCATTTCTGGCTTTAAGACGACTTGGATTACCGTGGTCTACGATTAAAAGAGGTTTCCAGGAGTTTAATCACTTACCACACCGCCTTGAGTTCGTGGCGGAACTCAATGGTATCTCATTTGTTAATGATTCAAAGGCCACAAATACCGGGGCCGTGATTGGAGCACTTGATCAGATGGAAAAAGGTGTTGTCCTTATTGCAGGTGGTCGTGGCAAAGGAGATGACTACACCCTTCTCAGAAAAAGTGTAGAGGATAAGGTGCATGATCTTGTACTTATAGGTGAAGCTGCAGCAGAGATTGAAGACAGCTTAAGAGATCTTGTACCGTGCATTCGGGTATTGAATATGGAAGAAGCGGTGGCTAAGGCGTACAGTTTGGCACGTACCGGGGATAGGGTATTGTTGTCACCTGCGTGTGCAAGTTTTGATATGTTTACAAGTTACGGTAATCGAGGCGATATTTTCAAGTCTGCTGTAAGGGACTTGGTCGCAAAAGAGCAAAATAAACGGGGTAATTGACGTGTCAAATAATAAAACTATACGTCTTCTGCTCACAGGTGGAGGGACAGGAGGCCATCTTTTCCCTGCCGTGGCCACCGCACAAGAGTTTGAAAAACAGTACCCCAATACAGAAGTACTCTTTGTGGGGACGAACAGAAAGGTTGATACAAAGTCACTTGCAAACTACGGCTATGCGAGCAAAACCATTGATTGTCATGGAGTAAAGGGCAAAAACCCGTATCAACTATTAAAAGCGATCGTAACCCTTCCCCGGGCTTACATGCAGGCGCTAAAAGTAATACGGGAATTTGGTCCTGATATTATTGTGGGTGTTGGCGGTTATGTGACAGGGCCAGTTGTCTCTGCAGCTAAGACCATGGGAATACCTGCTGTTATTCATGAACAAAACTCGGTGCCTGGTCTTGCCAATAGAAAGCTTGGTGCAATTGTGGATAGGGTCTGTCTCTCACTTCCGGGTAGTGGCAAACTATTTGATCAGCGAAAAGTTGTCTATACCGGAAATCCTGTTCGAGCTGATATTTTGAAACTCGCAAAACGTAATGATCAGAAGTCCTCTTCAAAGAAAACTATTCTTGTGTTAGGTGGAAGCCAGGGAGCGCAGGCGATTAATGAACTCATCCCCAAGATGGCAGGAATGTTGGATAGAGAGGTCGCAACGAGTCTGAAAATTATCCATCAGACTGGGGACAAAGATGTAGAAGGCGTGCGCCGTGCCTACAAAGATAATAATATTGAGGCGCAGGTGGAGCCGTTTTTTAGGGAAATGAATAGCGTGTACAAAGAAGCCGATCTTGTGATCTCAAGAGCCGGTGCGACAACTTTGGCTGAGATTTCGGTTCTTGGAAAACCAGCTATTTTAATACCGTATCCCTATGCCGCCGATAATCATCAGGAGAAAAACGGAGATTATTATGTCCAAGGTGGAGGAGCTGTGCAGTTTGTACAAAAGACGCTTAGCGCTGAACGCCTGGTAGAAGCTGTGACGACTCTCTTGAACGATCCTGAAAAATTGACGAAGATGTCTGCTGCAATGAGAAAATTATCATTTCCCGATGCGGCTGAACGTATTGTTTCCTGTTGTCTAGAGCGGATGAAGGTCTGAGATTAATGTATAGAAAAACCAAACATATTCATTTTGTAGGTGTTGGCGGTATAGGCATGAGCGGGATTGCCGAACTGTTGCTCAACCTTGGCTACACTGTTTCGGGCTCTGATCTCAATTGCACTCCGATTACCGAAAAATTAGCGGGCCTTGGCGGCAAAATATTTAAGGGCCATGATAGAAGATGGATTGCCGGAGCCGATGTTGTGGTTACCTCATCTGCAATCTCTGATAATAACCCAGAGGTAGTGCAGGCAAATGAAGATGCCATTCCTGTCATCATGCGTGCTGAGATGCTCGCTGAGTTGATGCGTCTGAAAAAGTACGGCATCGCCATAGCCGGAAGCCATGGTAAAACCTCCACCACATCTATGGTGAGCTGCATGTTGGCATCAGCCGGGCTTGACCCGACCGTCGTAATAGGTGGGAAGGTTGATGCCCTTGGTGGTAATGCAAAACTAGGTCAGGGTGAGTTCCTGGTAGCGGAGGCGGATGAAAGTGATGGCTCATTTTTAAAGCTTTCTCCAGTGGTTGAGGTGGTGACGAATATAGACCTCGAACATTTGGATTACTACCGTGATATTGATCATATAAAGGAAACATTTCTACAATTTATAGACAAGATTCCTTTTTACGGTGCTGCAATTCTTTGCCTTGATGATCTGAACATTGCTGATATTCTGCCCCTAATAAAAAAGAGGACTCTTACCTATGGTCTTACACCCCAGGCGGATATCCATGCTGAAAAAATCACATGGTTGGATGGTCGGATAAATTTTGTAGTAAAAGATAGCGCTGGAGAACTCGGGACTTTATCAATAACTCCGCCCGGAATACATAATGTATATAATGCGCTTGCCGCTGTTTGCGTCGGTCTAGAACTTGAATTGCCTTTTTCAGAAATTAAAAAAGGGCTTGATGGTTTTGTTGGTGTCCAGCGAAGGATGCAGAAAAAAGGTGAAGAAAAAGGTGTGTGTGTGGTTGATGATTATGGTCACCATCCAACTGAAATACGCGCAACTCTTGACGCGATAAAGCAGGCCTGGCCCGAAAAAAGGCTGGTTGTGCTGTTCCAACCCCACAGATATTCAAGAACTCAAGGGTTGTTTAAGGACTTTCAGACCTGCTTCCATAAGGCGGATGTCCTGGTTATGTGCGACATTTATGCGGCATCCGAAATACCCATTGAGGGAGTAACTAGTGAGATCTTGCTGGAAGCTACTCGCAAACATGGTCAGCGATATACCCATTATATGGGAGATGTTACTACTATGGCCCAAGAATTGCGGCCAATGCTTCATGAAGGTGATCTTGTCTTGACCCTTGGTGCAGGAAATATTGTGAGGGTAGGAGAGGAGCTTATCGACCTGCTGGCAGAACAGGTAGAGATGTAAACATGGACGATAACCTCCGCGAAAAACTTGACGAAATCAGTTGCGGAGAAGTGGTGTATGATTGTCCCCTTGCACGCTATACCACTTACGCAATTGGTGGTCCGGCAGACGCCTTGGTTGTAGTGAAGAAACAAAATGATCTTGCAGCTCTGCTACAACTTTTAGAAAAGGAATCCGTTCCTTGGAGGGTGCTTGGGAGAGGGAGTAACCTGCTTGTAAAAGATGTCGGATATCGCGGGGTGGCAATAATTTTGGCAGGTGATTTCTCCAAAATTGATGACCCTGTGGTGCATAAGGGAAAACATATTACTCTTCAGGTCGGAGCCGGTTGTAGTTTGACAAAGCTTAATCGTTATTGCTGTCGACAAGGATTTGGCGGTCTGTCGTTTAGCTACGGTATTCCAGGAACGGTTGGAGGGGCCTTATTGATGAATGCGGGTGCCTGGGGACATGAGATCGCTGAGCTGGTAGCAGGCGTTGGAGTGATGACAGAGAACGGTTATGAGCAAATAAAAGCTGAGCAGTTAGATTTCACCTATAGAAGGTGGCCAGGATTCTCTTCATATGCTGGACGTGCTGTTATTGTAGATGCGCAGTTCTCCTTATTCTCATCGCTCTCAGAGCATCTAGAAAAAAAGGCAAAAGAGTTGTTGGAAAAGAGAAAAGAAATACAGCCCCATAATCATCCAAACGGTGGTTCTGTATTCAAAAATCCAAGCGGTGACAGCGCAGGTCGACTTATTGATGAGTGTGGTTTTAAAGGAGAATCGATTGGTGGAGCCATGGTCTCGACAAAACATGCGAACTTTATCATCAATCGCGGAAAAGCTTCTTCAGAAGATGTACTGAGGCTCATGGCAAGGATCCAGTTAGAGGTGAAAAAACGTTTTGGAGTGGAATTAGAACCTGAAATACATGTGATGTAGAATGTATGAGACCTGTGTTGGAAAGCAATTCAAAGTGCGGGGTATAATAGATTTAAAAACTGATCAGAAAGTCATGAGAAATCCGGGTTAGTGGGTAGAAAGATTGCGATACAATAATTTGGCTATCGATGATCAATAATAACAACTTGGGTGATACTGTTGTTGAGGTTTATACCATAGAGAAACCATGCATATTTATTCTCGCATAAAAAAAACTCTCACTCTTTCCCCGGAAAAGAAGAGACGTACGTTTCTTAGTGGAGATATCTCTCTTCGAGGTGTTCCGACAAAAAACGGACAATTAAGAACCTCAAGAAATTGGGTTGCTCTCTTCACACGCTTTATAAGGCGGAAAGGCGTTTTTGAGCAAAATATCTATTGCTCAAAGGTGAAAACCACAGGGGGCAGGAAGGTCGGTAGATTCGTGCTGTTGGCTAGTGTTCTTTTACTCTTTGTTGTTTGCGGTGGTGCGGAGCTCATTTTAAAGAGATTTCAGGGGATTGAATATTTTAAGGTGACAGAACTCACTATTTCTGGAAATTCCGTTCTTTCAAAAGAGGAACTACGATCGATTTCAGAAATTATTGTTCATCAGACAAGTCTGCTTGGTATGAACACCACGGAAATTAAAAGCAAATTGTTGGCAAATGCATGGATTTCAAGGGCTACGGTTCGGCGTAATTGGCCGTCTGGAGTCGAAATTGATATTGATGAAAATACACCCCTGGCTATTCTTCTTACAAAAACAGCGAGTGGGACCGAATTACTTTATATTGACAAGAAAGGGAATCCTTTCCTCTCCTTGATTCCCGGCGGAAAGATCGATTTCCCCGTTGTGACAGGTTTGTCTGACATAAACAATGATGGAATACGTGATGGTGCACTTAAAGAGGTTCTTGTTTTTTTAAAAAAAGCCAGTAGAAACGATCCTCATCTCCCTGTTCAGTCCCTGTCTGAGGTTCATGTTACAAAAGAGGGTGATTTGGTAGTGTATCTTGTAGAATATCCGTTTCCAATTTTCTTTGGAAATGGTAACACTAAGCAGAAGTATGGAAGGCTCGTTGAGGTTCTTAAGGCTCTGTATAAAAAAGACAATGGTAAAGATTTAATTTCGGAAGTTGAATATATCCAGATGGACTATCTGCAGGATAAAGTGCTTGTCGCACAAAGTGGACAGGGTTGAAGAAAATTGTATGGATGACAAAAAGTTAGATATAGATGTAAGTGATTCAGATATGTTGGTGGCCAGGGATCAACCCATAGAAGAGGTCAAGGACATTGGGGATGTGGTTGTTGGACTTGATATAGGGACCACGAAAATATGTTGTGTCGTTGGTGAGGTTATAGACAATGGCATAAAAATTATTGGTGTTGGAACAGTACCTTCTCAGGGTCTTAAAAAAGGTATTGTCGTTAACATTGAAAGTACCGTTGCTTCTATTCGAGAAGCTGTCCATCTGGCAGAGGAAGATGCCGGTTATGATCTGCGGTCTGAGTATGTGTATGTCGGCATCGCAGGGAATCATATTAAAGGTTTTAACAGCCCTGGAATTATTGCTGTAAATAATCGTGAGATCAAACAGGCTGATATCAACGATGTAATCGCTGCAGCAAGAACCGTTAAAATTTCAGAAAATCAACGGATCATCCATGTGATGCCGCAGGAATACATGGTAGATGATCATACCGGTATTCAGAATCCTGTGGGAATGACAGGTGTACGACTCGTTACAAACGTACATATTGTGACGGCTGATATCGCCGCAGTCCACAATCTAGTCACCTGTTGCAATAAGGCTGGTCTTGAGGTCGCGGACCTTGTTCTTGAATCCATTGCATCGTCCCATGCCGTTCTCAGTAAGGATGAGATGGAGCTAGGGGTGGCTCTCATTGATATCGGTGGCGGGACTACGGATCTTGCTGTGTTTTGTGATGGTACTATTCGTCACACATGTGAAATCGGTCTTGGTGGACATAATCTCACCAACGACCTTTCAGTAGGGCTTCGTACTCCATTGCAGGAGGCTGAGCGTTTGAAAGAAGATTATGGTGGAGCTATTTCTTCGATTATCAAACCAAATCTTGTAGTCGATGTTCCGACGGTCGGTGACAGGGAACCCAGGAAGGTGACCCAGAAAGTTCTGGTCGACATTCTTGAAGCACGGGTGCTCGAAATTCTGGAGATGATGAACAGTGAACTTGTGGCATCGGGGCAGAAAAATAAAATTAATGGTGGGGTTGTAATCACCGGTGGTACTGCACTCCTTGCAAATCTTGTTGATCTCGCAGAACAAATATTTGATCTACCTGTTAGGATTGGCTATCCTACCGGTATTACAGGAAAGACAGCCGAATTACATTCACCACGTTGTACTACTGCTGTGGGCCTAGTTATGTATGCCCGAAAAAATAATGATGCAGGCGGGCGACAGGAAAGCACTGTGATGAGTAGAGTAAGAGAGTGGCTCAAAAAGATCATGTAAAGTGTCTTTTGTTGTTAAACTGGATTTTGCAGAATGCTATATTGCCACACTAAATATATTAGCACTTTACCACCACGGAAGTGGTTGTTTAAGGAATAGATGAGGGGGTTGTTATGCCGTTTAGAATACCGGAATCAGAAAGCGTTGCAGTAGTCAAGGTTTTCGGCGTTGGTGGTGGAGGGGGGAATGCCATCAATACAATGGTTGCGAATAGATTGCAGGGCGTTGAGTTTATAGCTGCAAATACCGATAAGCAGGCTTTAAATCAATCGCAGGCAGATATCTGTATCCAGATTGGACCAAATATCACTAAAGGACTTGGTGCAGGTGCTGATCCGGAAACTGGTGGTATGGCTGCAACGGAGTCGGCTGAGGAGATTAAAGAAGCCTTGAAGGGGAGTGACATGGTCTTTGTTACTGCCGGTCTTGGTGGTGGTACCGGAACTGGTGCTGCTCCTGTTGTTGCGAAAATCAGTAAGGAACTCGGAGCCCTTACCGTAGCGGTTGTGACCAAACCTTTCAGCTTTGAGGGTAAATTCCGGGCTCGTAATGCGGATGAAGGATGGGCTGAGCTTCATAAATATGCCGATACAATAATTACGGTACCAAATGATCGTCTGCTTTCAATTATGCAGAAAAACAGTAAACTCTCAGATATGCTTTCAATGGCGGATAATGTGCTTTTGCAGGCGGTGAAAGGCATTACTGATCTCATAAATGTGCCAGGTCTCATTAACGCTGATTTTGCCGATTTACGCACTGTCATGCAGGAAGTTGGTCCTGCCATTATGGGCTCTGGAATGGCCGTTGGTGAGGGACGTGCTACTGAAGCCGCCCGGAAGGCCATTGATAACCAGCTTCTTGAAGATTTTGGTATTGATGGTGCAAGAGGATTGCTTATTAATATCTCAGCGTCTAAAGAATCGTTTACTATGTCAGAATTCATGGAGGCGTCTGCACTTATTCAAGAAAAAGTGGATGATGATGCCAAGGTAGTTATCGGAGCTCTTTATGATGACGCTCTTGGTGATGAACTACATGTTACTGTGATTGCAACAGGCGTTGGTAATATGCTTGATGAACAGGGTACCATCAATCCCGTTGAAGATCATATGAGTAAGCCTTTAGCGGCCAAAAAAGAGACTGAAACTATCATAAAAGGTGCCCCTGCGGCTCCGAATAACCATCCGCGTGTGGCTCGTTTGCCGGGATCCAAATTTGATGCTCTTGATAATCTTGGAGCCTCCAATGTTCCAGATGGTAAAACGTCAAATTCGATAAATTGGAATGACGATTACCTTGAAACACCGACATACCTGCGTAAGAAAGCCAACTAACTGGCTGTCTTATTATTGTGAGGCAGAGATCGCAGATGGTTGCGTTTCTTTGCCTCTGAAGTCAGTACAGAAGTAGCAATTGTTGCGCTTGACCCCAAAACCATAGTTCTGTAATGGTTTACAACATAGCGGTTCTCCCATGGGCACCAATCTATGAGCTATTCGTTTTTCCTCCGCCTCTCCAAACAGGCTAGTAGCGTTTTCTCTGTCTTGGGCAATGATGCAAAAAAAATGGCCGTTGATAACGATCATAATGCATATATTGTAACTGATCCCGGCTCAGGGCTGGGATCTTTCAAACTTGTAAAGTATTTTTCTTTTTCCAGCTTTGGTGTTTTTCTTCTGTTTACTCTTCTTCTCTCCTGGTTGATTTCCGACAATGCCCGAAAGGTAATGTTGGAACAGAACGAGGAGTATTCACTGCTTCTTGCTGAAAATATTAATCAACAGGTCTTTAGAAGGTTTGTTCTCCCGGCGGTTATTCGTTATGGGGGAATTGCTTTGCGTAAACCTGAGCAGTTTGAGTTACTCGATTCTGTAGTAAGAAGTGTTATTCAGGGCATGAAAATTAGCTCTGTGACTATTTATGATTCTTCGCGAAACATCATCTCCTACTCAACGATATCCGATTTAATCGGCAAAAAGGACGTCGGGGGATTTGAGTATAAAATTGCCCTTGACGGTGTTCCAAATTCTCGCCTTGTCTATAATGGTTCTGTACTAAGTCTGATGCATATTACAGATAAGGTGCAGTGTAATCTGAAGACTTTTATCCCCTTCAAACAGGTGCGAAACGACGGGGACGGAGAGTTGATTATGGGAGTCATTGAGATTGAAAAGGATCTCTCAAGGAACTACTCCCATATCATTAAATTTCAGGGTCGAATTATAGTTGTATCTAGCCTTGTTATGGGAATTCTTTTTCTGGTTTTGCGATCCATTGTCTCACGAGCCGGTGAGAAGATCGAAAAACGGGCAATAGAGCGTCAAAGATTAGAGGAAAAGCTCAATCAGGCTGAGAGGCTTGCCCACCTTGGTACCATGGTGGCAACGGTGAGTCATGAAATAAAAAGTCCCTTAG
Source organism: Desulforhopalus sp. (assembly GCA_047619065.1). Classification (GTDB taxonomy): domain Bacteria; phylum Desulfobacterota; class Desulfobulbia; order Desulfobulbales; family Desulfocapsaceae; genus Desulforhopalus_A. Next base: position 97,285 of record JBLHNA010000012.1, on the reverse strand, counting down.
GTATTGTTCGTAGTACCGCAGAAATACTAGCAAAACGAATTCATAAAATTGCTCCAGGTAACGAACATCTGGCCAAAATTGTTGTGGATGAAACAGTACGATTAAATAATATTGTTGTGGAATTCCTCGATTTTGCAAGGCCCCAGACTCCACGTCTTCAACCGCAAGGTATCAATGAAATCGTGCGCCAGGCACTTGATTTTATTTCTCCTGAACTTAAACGGCAACACATTGATCTTATTTCGGATCTCTCCCCCGATTTGTCACCAAATAGCATTGACCATGATCTGTTTTACAGGGCACTTTTAAATATTTTGGTCAATGGAATGCAGGCAATGGAAGGAGGGGGGGAATTTCAGGTTACGACGCGTAGAAGCGAAAGTGGCAGGAATGAAGTTACTATTCGAGACAATGGAGCAGGAATGTCCACGGACAAAAGCAAAAGAATATTTGAACCCTTCTTCACAGACAAGAATAAAGGCACTGGGTTGGGGCTTGCTATTACTAAGAATATTATCGAAAGTCACGGTGCCGAATTAACGGTTCAGAGTCTGGAGCAGGAAGGGACTACTTTTACCATATCCTTTCCGACTGTTTCATGACCACGTCACTTCTAACCCGGATTTCTCACCAACAAAGTTTTTCGCAGGTCGAGACACCGGGCATGAAGCTGTAATAATCTACCGCAAATGCTCGGTAACGAAGCAGATGCGGATAAATCTGTTGGCCCAAAGGGTGAACTTTTTGATTTGAAACGAAAAACACCCTGTTAATTAAGGAAGTCATTTTTAAACTATGAAAACAAACAATTGAGTTTCAAATCAAAAAGTCATGAGAAATTCGGGCTAACGGTAGACAACCTTCGCTTTCTCAATTGCGGGCCTCTGTCGTTTACCTTGTCACAAGGTGAATGCGTTGGAGTTAGTGGCCCTTCTGGTATTGGTAAGACCCAGTTGTTTCGAGCCATTTCTGATCTTATTCCCTCAACAGGGGATATTGCTTTATCCGGGCGCAATAAAGATTCCATGATTGCTCCAAAGTGGCGATCCAGAGTCTCTATGTTACCCACTGACTCTGTATGGTGGTATGATGATGTTGCGTCCCATTTTAGCTCAGCTGAGGCGAGGGATTATCTTGAAACAATGTGTCAGAAGGTAGGTCTTCCCTCAGCTGTTGTAGATTGGCAGGTAAGTCGGTTATCAACGGGTGAAAAACAACGTCTGTCGCTGATCAGGAGCCTGCAAATTCAGCCCTCCATCCTTCTCCTCGACGAACCCACTTCAGCTCTTGACCCAGTGAGCACTCAGCTGGTTGGAAATCTCCTGCTTGGTCTTCGCAATGATCAAAACCTTTCTCTTATGTGGGTGAGCCACGACACGGAACAGCTTGCACGTGTCAGCGACAGATTGCTGATTATGACTCAATCGGGTCTAACAGAAGTAGACTCTACAGTTAAGGAGTGAGTTGTGAATATTGATTCTGGAACTGTTATCAGTTTAACGAGCATTGATCTTCTTCTCGCTTCTTCTTTGATGGTAATCCTGTCAATTCTCAGTCTTCTGCTTCAGTTGGGTATTGAGAAGAAAATCTTGATTTTCTCTTTGAGGATGGCGGTTCAACTCCTCTTTATCGGGGTTATTCTCCGTTATCTTTTTGCAAGTTCGAGTTTTATCCTGGTGTTCTTGCTTTCCATGGTGATGCTTTTTGCCGCGGGCCGAGAAGTTTGGGCAAGGCAAAAGAGAAAGATAAAAGGTCTCACTGGCTATATGATCAGCACGGGATCTATGTTTATCTCATCTTTTTCGGTTGCCCTGATTGCTCTTCGTGTCATTATTGATGTCGAGCCATGGTATACGCCTCAATATGCGATTCCTCTGCTTGGAATGCTGTTGGGAAACACTATGACTGGAGTTGCCCTTGCTGTAGATCAAATGACTGATCAACTCTACAGAAGAAGGGGTGAAGTGGAACAGCGCTTGCTGCTCGGTCAAAGTTGGCAAGAAGCGAGTATTGATATCAGGCGTGACTGTATACGGACCGGGATGATGCCCATTATAAACTCGATGGCTGCAGCGGGCCTTGTCAGTTTACCAGGTATGATGACTGGCCAGATCCTGGGAGGAACACCACCTGTTGAAGCAGTGAAATACCAGATACTCATTATGTTTCTCATCGCTGGGGGCACTGGTTTTGGCGTTATTTCTGCAATATGGGCTTCAGGTAAGGTGCTCTTTGACAGCAGGGAGCGGTTGCGGCTGGATCATATGTCATCCACAGAGAGATAAAAGGTTTATTTCTTATGGAAATGGACTTGTCATTTGGGAGCTGTATTGTACATATGATTAAAACTGTGCAGGAAAACCTGCACTATCGGTTGTAAATCTTAAGATAAATATCGTGGTGTTGAGGGAAAAGGTATGGGAAAAAAAATACTCATTATTGGTGGTGTTGCTGCAGGACCAAAAGCTGCCTGTAGAATCAAAAGGTTGATGGTGGATGCGGAAGTTACGATAGTGGATCAGGATAATCTGATTTCATATGGTGGATGTGGGATACCATATTATGTTGCAGGTGATGTGTCTGACGAAAAAGAGTTGCGATCCACAAGTTTTCATATGGTACGTGATGAATATTTTTTTGAGAATGCCAAAGGTATCAAAACGCTTACAGGTACGAGGGCTCTTTCAATAAACCGCAAGGATAAAACTGTTCTGGTTGAAAACCTTGCAACGGCTGAGAAAACAGATCTACCCTATGACACATTGATGCTCGCGACTGGTAGTAGACCAATAGACCTACCCATTTCAGGCACCGATGCTCCAAACGTTTTCACGGTGAGTGATCTGCACAAGGCAATCGCCATAAAAGATATGATTGCCAAGGGTAAGGTAGGCAAAGCAGTAGTCATTGGCGGGGGGGCTATAGGAATTGAAATGGCTGAGGCCTTCACTGATCTTTGGGGTGTTGAAACTGCCCTGATAGAATATATGGATCAGGTTCTTCCAAGAATTGTTGATCAGCCCTTTGCCCGCATAATGGAGAAAAATCTTCGAGACAGCAATATTGAAATCTTTTTAAACGAAGGGGCAGAAGAAATTGTTGTAAAAGATGGTGTGGCGGTTGGTGTGAAAACTGGAAATAGGACCCTTGAGGCTGATATCGTGATTATTGCGGCCGGGATCAGACCAAGAGGTGAACTTGCTACTGCAGCGGGACTACAGACATCGGATCGTGGGGCCATTACCGTAAACGAGCGGATGCAGACCTCTGACCCAAATATTTATGCAGCAGGGGATTGTGTAGAGATCACTCATTTGGTATCCGGGAAAAAATTCGTAGCGCCGTTTGGCAGTATGGCCAATAAAGAAGGGCGGGTAGCAGCTGATAATATCGCAGGTATCCCTTCCATATTTAAAGGTGGCGTTGGGAGCTTTATAGTTAAGGCTTTTGAGGTGGCAGTAGGTTCTGTGGGGCTCAGTTATGAAATGGCGATAGCAGAGGGATTTGATGCTGGTTATTCACTTTCTTCTCCTGCAGACAGGGCTCATTTTTATCCTGGACAGGAGGTCATTTGTTTAGAGCTTGTTTTTGATAAAAAGACACGACGCGTCCTGGGGCTCCAAGGGTCAGGTCCTGTAAATGATGGGCTTTCGGTGCGTCTTGATGCGGCGGCTGTGGCCATAAGTGCAGGTGCTACGATAGACGATTTTGGCACCATTGAAATGGCCTATTCACCACCCTTTTCACCAGCAATAGATCCTATTAATGCAGCCGCCTACATAGCTGACAATATTTGCGATAACAGAATGCGTCAGCTTGATATTGATATTTTTTACGACTGGATGGCCCAACCAGAAAAGAACTCAGACTGGATGGTTTTAGACGTTCGACATGAAAGAGAGGTGGCTCCTTTTCGCGAGAAGTTCGGGCCGGCCCTCTGGATGTCTTTACCCTATGATGAGGTGCGGAGGCGTTATGAGGAGCTGCCAAGAGACAAGAAGCTGATCATTTTTTGTAATGCGGGATCAAGATCCTTTGAAACCCAGGTTGTACTCGATTCAGTTGGTATCTCTAACACTTTTGTACTGCCAGGTGGCTTTAATGTTATTCGTCGAATGGGGGCGGACTGGTTGCCTGTTGTTTAATGAGGTGATGTAGTGATACGGGCCCTCCTGACATGGTAGGTGGAGCAGGGGGAATACCAATTATTTCTCCTGTAAAATTAGACAAGTGATGAGGGCCTATGATATGATAAGCGATTATAATGAGGAAGTTTTACCGGGGCAATTAATCGCTAATAATATGTTTTACAGAGGATTGTATGGCTGAATTGAATGGACAGCACATGATTGAAGAAATTCAGGATAACATTAAAACCGGTGATGCTTTAAAAGCTCAGTTGGTATTGTCACATCTCGCTGACATTGATCACAAAACTCGCACCAAGCTGGTGTATTTGTTATCACGTGCTGAAGTAGATTTTTCCGTTCCGCTTTTTCTCTATCTGCTACAGAGTCATCCGGATATTGTAGAAGATATGCCGATTATTCGTGAGACACTGTTGTCCATATTGCTGGCCTACCCGGAAAAACTTGTGGAATTTCTTGGCTCTCCTAAAATTGATGATAAAACAGAATTAATACGGTTGGTTGGTGAGTTAAAATTAGAGACAGCCACTGCAAAGCTTCTCGAGATTGTTGCGGCGTGTGATAATGAAGCTGAGATACACACTATTATTGAAAGTCTCGGTCTTATTGGAGACCCCGAGTCCATTAACACCTTGACCGATTATCTCTATGCTGCAAACAGGGAGTTGATCATTGCAGCAATCCAGTCTCTTGGACAGGTTGGAACGCCTACAGCGATGCACCGGCTGGCAGAGAGGATGGGGACTGATAATGAGATTGATTATATGATTCTTTCAATCTTTGCCGAGGTACAGGACAAGATATCACTGGAAAAACTCAACGATACGATTCGATCGCATTACGCGCACATTAGGAGCTTTGCAAAATCTGAACTCGTGAAAATCGGGCCTAAGGCGGTTCCGGTTTTGATTAACAACCTCCATAGGGACGATCCGGATTTTCTTATTCATACCCTTAATGTCATTGGGGATATTGGTGATGAGTCCGCAGTTGTCCCAATCCGAAAATTACTTGGTAATGAACCCAAAAGTGCTAATGTGCGTTTTGCCGCCTATGAAGCCCTGGCGCTATTACCTCTTAAAAAAGGCGCGTATACTTTGACTGCAGGCCTCACGGACTGTGAAGATCATGTGTGTATCGCTGCTGCCAGAGCCATTGATAAAAACTTTTCTACAATTCTTGGAGCAGGTATAAAAAATCTGTTGAGAGGGCCTGAGAACGAAGCGAGGCACATAGCTAAAATTATTGTCAATGCCCAGGTGGACAATATCTTTTTAAACCTGGCGGATGATGAACTATTTGAAGAACTTGCCCTGGTCTATCTCCCACATACCCATAAAGATATACGAAACCACTACCATAATATACTAAAGCAGCATGGTAAAAATAGATTCGCCCAAAAGCTCACGGGTAAGGAAGAAGATAGAGTACGTCCAAAAATTATTGCCGTGGATGATTCGAGGATGATACTAAATATCTATAAGGCAACGCTTCACGAGCTCGGTTACGATCCTGTGCTTTTTGAGTTTCCGGCATCTGCCCTGGAGTGGTTGGCAACGGAAAAGCCACTCATGGTGTTAACAGATCTCAATATGCCTGATATAACGGGTATTCAGCTTACTGAAAAAATACGAGAGCGCTATAATTCAAAGTTACTGCCTGTTATTATGGTAACGACCCAGAATGAGAGTAAGGACAATGAGGCTGCCCATATGGCTGGGGTTGACTCTATCTTACATAAGCCTTTTAATGCTGCAACACTTGGCGAAGCTATCGAAAAAGTTTTAAAAAAGGCAGTGAGCTGAGCTGGTCGAAATAGTTACCTACATTTTCCGGTTTATGGGCATCGGAACCAAGCTGGAACGTCATACTATGTTTTCGGGCGAGCGTTAGGATACGGCTGTTGGGAAATGGTTCATTGCGGATAGCGATGCCTGAGGTGTTAATCTCAAGAGCCATACCTTTTGCGGCGGCTTGCCCGAGTATTGCGTCAATCTTTACGTAGTGTTGTTTCGTAAGAACGTGACCAGGAATCCAGCGAAATGCGGCATCGAGATGGCAAAGCAGGGTTCCATTGAGTGTTGTGACTGCTTCTAGGAGTGTATCGAGGTATCTGTCAAAGAGAATTGTCGTGTCGAGTCTGACCGCACGGTTAATGTTTTCAGGATTTTTACTGAACAGGTTAAGGTGGTTCTGCTCATTTTCGACTTTTAGAAAGTGGCAGGAAATACCGATCTGGTCCCATTTTCTGCTCGAGAGTCTTTTTTGTAATATTTCCTTACAATCAGGGTTGTATCCACACTCAACGCCTAGGCCAATATCTATTTCACCTCCATATTTTTCCTGCAAGCGCCCGCCCTCTTTGAAATAATAATCAAAGTCGGTCTCAGAAAGCCACGAAGGCTTGGGGGTAAGAATGCCCTCCTCCATATGCTCTAAAAAGACTATACGTTCTAGCCCTTTTCTAACGGCAGCCTGGACATAATCCTCCATTTCTCCCACAGCATGACCACATAGTCTTGTGTGTACATGGGTGTCACAATGTATTGAGGTACAGGGTGAAAGTCCCATATATTTCACATGGAAGTTATGGATGACACGAGGGGATAATCAGGCGTTTCCTTTTGGAAAAAAATGGAGTGTACCATCTATATCAGAAGTGTCGCAGAAATGCCCTCGTTCAAGTTCAAAATCAAGGTAGGCTTCAATTCCTTCAATTTTCAGTGAGAGAGCTGGACCATCATGGAGATGGTAGATAACGGTATCAACGTGGGTTAAGTCAACGGGACTACAAAATATTTTCATTCTATGCAAAATCTTTACTGCTCCAAGTTACTGTCTAAGGGTTTAAAATATAAATCTACTGAGACTGATATACGAAAAAAAATGAAAAACTGCAAGGGATAAGGATAAAGAAATTGCGGAAGACAGTGGAGAGGTCAATTAAGAAAAAATATATGTCGGATTACACCTAATGCATCCGTATGTGAATGACCGAATTAGGTTTACACAATAGGCACGGCTGTTTATTATACAGGGCTACATGCAAAAAAGCTACGCTCCCCATTTGGAGTCATATATAATATTTTATTCAGGTGACGTTAATGAGTAACGAAAACAATAATGTTAAAGAGAAAATGCTCTTTGGCACAGAGAAAAATCCATCATCCATCGAACCGAAAAAACTCACTCTGGACAGTCATATCAAGTTTCGCTGCCATCCTGGTGTACGTTGCTTTACCGCATGTTGTGGTGGAATAAAGATTGTTCTTACTCCCTATGATATTTTGCAGTTGACCAAAAGACTTGATATGCCAGCTCATGAATTTCTACACACCCACACATTGCCAACATATCTTGAAAAAACTGATATGCCGGGTGTAATGATTAAGCTTCGGGAAGATGATAATAAATGCCCCTTCGTCACTCCTGAAGGCTGTACCGTATACACCGACAGGCCAACAGCATGCCGCTACTACCCCGTTGGAATGGCTGATTTCCATGAAGGTGGAAGCAGGGATGCAGATGGTAATGAAAACGCAGTTTTGGAAGAAAAATTCTTTTTTACTGTGCGGGAAGACCACTGCAAAGGCTTTGAAGAAGATAAAGAGTGGACTGTTCGCGAGTGGCGTGAAGACCAGGGCGTGGATGTAAGAGACGAAATGAATAAAGACTGGTTACGTCTTGTAATGCGTCGTAAATCATTTGGTCTTCAGGCGACACTTTCTGAGCAGGCAAAGCGGATGTTCTTTATGGCATCTACCGATCTCGCTACATTTCGTAGATTCATCTTTGAAAGTTCGTTTCTGGATACTTACGTGTTGGACGAGGAAACCATTGAAAAGATAAAAGAAGATGATGTCGAGCTTATGTTATTCTCCTTTAAATACCTTGCTGCAACGTTATTTGGTGCAGAAGCCCTTGATATGAATAAGGAGAAGATTAAGGCAAAGGTCGCTCAGATGAAGGTTGAGCAGGATGAAACGGTAAAGAACTCTGTGAAAGAATACGAAGAACTTAAAGCCAGTACCGCAAAAGATAAGAATCAAACTGGTGTTAAATAGTAGTTACTCCCCATGGTCAATTTGGCTAAATAAAAATTAGCCATTTTTCAAGATAAAAAAAGGGTGTGTGGATTAAATCCACACACCCTTTTTTATATCCTTAATACTGCGCCTCATCCTCCGAATGTACATTCAGAGGATGAGGTAAAGAAGATTTACTCTGCTTCTTCTACTTCAGGCTCAAGTGCCGCAGAAAGACTCTTCAGGAATCTCCATCCCTTCAAAACATCTTTCTGAGACTCAGCCAGCAGTTTTTCAGCAGACTCAGGGTTAACGCGACTAAGCATTCTATAGCGGTTCTCGCCTAGAGCATACTCACTAAAGCTGATTGTAGGCTCTTTTTTAGAGTCTATAGTCAGTGGGTTTTTACCTTGGTCTTCAAGCTCTGGATTATATCTGTAGAGCGGCCAATGACCACAGGCAACTGCTTTCTTCTGTTGCTCGAGTCCCAGTGCCATGTTGATACCATGGTTAATACAGTGAGCGTAGGCAATGATGAGAGAAGGTCCATCATAGGCTTCTGCTTCAGCTATTGCCTTGATTGCCTGTGTTGGATTTCCGCCAAGACTGATCTGTGCAACGTATACATTGCCGTAGGTTGCGAAAATCATACCCATGTTCTTTTTGGGCATTTTCTTTCCACCGGATGCAAATTGAGCTGTAGCGGCACGTGGAGTAGACTTGGACATCTGTCCACCGGTATTGGAGTATACCTCGGTATCCATAACGAGGATGTTAACATTCTCGCCAGAAGCAAGAACGTGATCAACACCACCGTAACCGATATCGTATGCCCAACCGTCACCACCAAATGCCCATACAGACTTCTGGACCAGATAATCAGTAAGAGGCAAGAGACGTTTTGCTATTATGCTGCTACTTTTTGCAATAATTGCATTAAGTTCAGCTACTCGCTCCCGTTGTGCTTCAATGTCCATTTGCGTTTTCTGGACAGCACCGGTAATAGAATCGCAGAGAGCCTGGCTGACAATACCATCTTCAGTTGCCGTAACAAGAAGTTCGGTTGCCTGCTGACCAAGTTTGTTTACAGTGGTCCTCATACCTGCAGCGAATTCCGCGTTATCTTCAAAGAGTGAATTGGCCCAGGTAGGTCCACGGCCATCCGCACGTTTAGCGTATGGAGTGGTTGGAAGGTTGCCGCCATAGATGGAGGAGCAACCAGTTGCATTACCGACCATCATTCTGTCGCCAAACATCTGGGTGATCAGCTTGACGTATGGAGTCTCACCGCAACCCGCACAGGCACCTGAAAATTCAAAGAGTGGACGCATCAACTGGCTGCCTTTGATGGAAGCTATGTTGATTGTTGCAGGATCAATTTCAGGCAGATCAAGGAAGTAGTCGACATTTTTGGATTGTGTCTCTTTGATTTCTTCACTGTTTGGAACCATGATCAGTGCTTTGGTCTTGGCGGGACAAACACTTACGCAGAGAGTACAACCACAACAGTCTTCAGTGAAAATCTGTAGGGCGAATTTCTGATCTTTGAACGCCTTACCAACTGCATCTATAGCTAGAAACGATTCTGGAGCATCTTTGATTTCAGGTACAATCTTGATACGGTTAGCAGCATGGGGGCATACTAGAGCACATTGACCACATTGGATGCAGTTGTCAGGTACCCATTGTGGAACAGCAACTGCGATGTTTCTCTTTTCGTACTGGGTGGTTCCTGTAGGCCAGGTACCATCGGCAGGCATTTGAGAAACTTTGATTTTGTCGCCGTTTCCTTCAATGATCTTTGCAGTAACTTCTTTAACAAACTTAGGAGCATGCTCAGGTACAACAGGTGGAATGACATGTCCAGCAACAGAATTACCGAGTGCAACTTCAACGATATTTTTAACTGCACCGTCAACCGCGCTGTAGTTCATTTCAACGACTTTGTCGCCTTTTTTACCGTAGGTTTTCTTAATGGCACCTTTGATCGCAGCAATTGCTTCATCCTGGGTAAGAATACCGGAGATGAGGAAGAAGGCGGTTTGCATGATCATGTTGATGCGTGCGCCGAGACCTAATGCGAGTCCAAGAGATACAGCATCAATGATGTACAGTTTTGCTTTTTTGTTGATCAGATCCTGCTGGACCTTACCTGGAAGTTCTGCCCAGACAGTTTCTTTGTCAAAACTTGTGGTTAAGAGAAAGGTTCCACCATCATCAAGATTCTTGAGCATGTCAACTTGGTTTAGGAAGTTGAAGTTATGGCAGGCAATGAAGTTCGCCTTATTAATAAGGTAAGGTGCAACAACGGCGTTTTTACCAAAGCGCAGGTGACTGGTGGTGATAGAACCTGACTTCTTGGAATCGTAAACAAAATACCCTTGAGCTGAGTTCTCAGTTTCAGTACCGATAATCTTAATAGTGTTCTTGTTTGCACCAACGGTACCATCAGATCCAAGGCCAAAAAACATAGCCCGATAAACGTCAGAACCTTCAATATTAAATGAGCTGTCGTAATCAAGGCTTGAAAAGGTAACGTCGTCATGTGGACCAACACAGTATTTGGTCTTTGGAGCCATGGCCTTCATGTTGTCATAAACCGCTTTAACCATAGCTGGAGTAAATTCAGCTGAGCCAAGTCCATAACGTCCTGCAAGAACTACTGGTGGATAGATGGTGCTGTTTGCCTCTGCAGCTTCACCAATTGCTGCACGTACGTCAAGATACAGTGGATCTCCAGGCGCACCAGGCTCTTTAGTTCTGTCAAGAACAGTGATACGTGCAACAGTCTCTGGAAGAGAATTGACCATTGCCTTACAATCAAATGGTCGATAGAGACGAACCATAACCATACCGACTTTTTCTCCCTGTGAAACAAGGTAGTCGACGGTGGCTGAAACGGTTTCACAACCAGAGCCCATCATAACTACAATGTTCTCCGCATCAGGGGCACCATAGTAGTCAAAAAGATTGTATTGACGTCCGGTAAGTTCTGCGAACTTATTCATAGTTTCCTGAACGATCTCAGGAACCGCATTGTGATACTTATTCACAGTCTCACGACCGGTGAAGAATACATCAGGGTTCTGAGCAGTACCGCGAATGGTTGGATGATCTGGAGACAGTGCTCTTGATCTGAACTCAGCGATGAGGTCTTCATCAATCATCTCACCCATCACATCATAGCTGACTTCTTCAATTTTTTGAATCTCGTGGGAAGTTCTGAATCCGTCAAAAAAGTGAACGAATGGAATACGTGATGCGAGGGTTGCCTGGGTTGCAATCAGTGACATGTCCATTGCTTGTTGTACATTTTCTGAACAAAGCATTGCCCAACCAGTTTGGCGAGCGGAGTAGATATCACTGTGATCTCCGAAAATAGAAAGACCCTGGCAAGCGATGGCGCGTGCAGTAACATGAAAAACTGTTGGGGTGAGTTCACCCGCAATTTTGTACATGTTAGGGATCATGAGGAGCAGCCCTTGAGAGGCTGTGAAGGTGGTACAAAGAGCGCCTGTGGTGAGAGACCCGTGAATGGAACCTGCAACACCCGCTTCAGATTGCATCTGGTTGACTATGGGCACTGTTCCCCATATGTTTTTCTGCAAGCCGGCAGACTTGATGTCGGCCTCCGCTGCAAGTGGGGTAGATGGAGTAATAGGGTAGAGAGTAATGACTTCACTGGTGGCATAAGCGACGTGCGTACACGCCTGATTACCGTCAATAGTTACCATCTTTCGCGACATGATGTGTTCTCCTTTGTTTTACTATTAGTTATGCCAGTAGAGTGGCGAAAATCGAATAAATAGTATTAAGTAGCCTGAAGGGTCTGTGCTGTAGTGTAAGAAACACCCGGTGATAGTAGTCTACAATTTACCGAATTACAACAACAACAGGGTAATTAAACGCTGGCAAGTATAGGATATTTACTTGGGTACTGCAATGGATGAGAATCGTTGATTGGTATTATAAGTAAAACAAATTTGAGGTTGACCGAAAGGGAAATTATAGTCGTTTTTAGCTTGCGTCAATTACTCTTGGTTTCATCCGTTGAAAGGAAAATTTAATGTTACGTATTCAGGACCCTCTGCTGGAAGATTTACTGCATTTTTGTTCTCTTCAAAATGAATTTGTATTTCTCGATACATCTTTACCAGACTACGAAAATAGTCAGTCGTTACTTTTTGTTAACCCGGAGTCAAGGCTTGTGTGCAAGGAGGGGGATGACCTTGAATTATACCTACAACTTTTACAAACTCAACTGACATCGGGTTATTACCTTGCGGGGTGGGTTGGCTATGAGTTTGGTTCGATGATTGAGGGTAGGTATGCCCGGGATACCAATTCAATTTCAGAACCACCAAGAGTTTTGGCCGATTTTGGGGTTTTTTTAAAACCTTTTAAATTCAACCATCATACCGGAAATAATAATTTTCCAGTTCAACCTCAGGGGCTTGTCGCTGAGGTCGATTTAGGCTTTTCGCTGAGCAACCTCAAACCTAATATGGGCGAGGATGAGTTTGTTGAGGCGCTTGATAAAATCAAGGAGTTCATTGCTGCAGGCGATACCTATCAGGTGAACTACACCATGAAACTACTCTTTGATTTTCATGGTTCTGTGGAAAATTTTTATCGCTCTTTACGAAGAAATCAATCTGTTGGTTATGGTGCATATATTAAAAATGGTGAGGAGAGTATTCTTTCTTTTTCACCTGAACTGTTTTTTAGGAAAACTTCGGAAAAAATCAGCGTAAGGCCGATGAAGGGGACAGCAGTTCGTGGTTGTAACCTTGACCAGGAGACGCAACACAAAAAGACCTTGCACCAAGATCCTAAGAATCGTGCCGAAAACGTTATGATTGTCGATCTCTTGCGAAATGACTTGTCCCGTTTGTTGTATGGATCAGAAGAAGCAAGTGTCACGACGCAGTCTCTTTTTGATGTGGAGTCCTACGAATCTTTACTGCAGATGACGTCAACGGTATGTGGTACAGCCTCAGGGGATACAATTAAAAAATTATCCTTGAGCCGTCTATTCCACTCACTCTTTCCCTGTGGCTCTATTACCGGTGCACCAAAAATTCAAACTATGCAGATTATTGAAGATCTCGAAAAAGAACCAAGAGGTGTTTATACAGGTGCTATTGGGTATTTAGCCCCGGATGGTGATGCCGTTTTTAATGTACCGATTCGCACAATTCATCTGCATGGCTCAAAAGGAGAGATGGGGATTGGTGCTGGAATTACCCATGGTTCAGTTCCTGTAGATGAATGGGATGAGTCTTTACTCAAAGGACGTTTTTTGACACACTCGCAAATAGAGTTTCAACTGTTTGAGACGATTCTTTGGAGAAAGGAGAGTGGCTTCTTTCTTTTAGAAGAACATCTTCTGCGGCTTCAACGGGGAGCTGACTTTTTTAAGTTTTTCATGGACCCAAGTGAGGCAAGAAAATATTTATTTAAAGAAACCTCTGTATTTTCAGACAACTGCATGCGAGTGCGGCTGGTGCTGGAAAAAGATGGTCGTCTAGCCGCAAGTGCGACTCCATGTGATCCTCCACCTTTTCTCACGTTGCCCCTAGCCAGTGAAGTTGATGCGAGACCAGTTGGAGGATCCGTACGATTTGCGAAAGGTTGTGCGGAAGATGGAGAGCAGTATCTCTATTATAAGACGAGCCGTAGGACAGCGTACGACCAGGAGTTTAGAGTGGTCGCCCAAAGAGGGGACATTGACGCGCTCTTTTGTAATGAAAAAGCAGAGATGACAGAGGGGTGTATCAGCAATATTGTGATACTGAAAAATGGAATTTACTCTACCCCTCCGGTCAGTTGTGGTTTACTTCCAGGTGTGATGAGAGAGAGGTTGCTGTCGGCGTCAGGCGGAGTACCTGTTCCCGTTGAAGCAATTTTGACAAGAGACGACGTACAGGGAGCGGATGCAGTATTTGTCTGCAATTCTGTCCGGGGTGTCGTTCGGGTTAAACTCGCAGGATGAATTGCATCAGTGTAGTAGAGAATTGTCCTCTTCAGGGGAAATTTGAAGAGGTGGGACAACGAGTCCGTGCTCTTTTCCAATTTCACGGATAATGGTCATGAATGTGGAAGGAAGAGGGATTTCACGCTCTTCAAGGAGGTATCCGTACTTTTTTGCCTCAATGAGGGTTACAGCACTATCTTCTCCCTCCTGGCTGTCACAGAGTGTTTGGATACGCAGTGCATCTGTGATGTGTTGGCATAGAAATGTGTGGTTTTCATGTAAACTGAGCAATTCCTGTTCAATGATTCCCCAATTATCTTCCTTGAAGGTCTTAAAGCGAGCTTCGGGATTTTGAGTTCCAAATACCTCATTTGTAATTGCGCCAGCAAGCATTGCATTTTCAGCCTGATCAGTGTGCTGAAGTGTAGTGTTAAAATGAGTACGGATTTCCTTGAACAGGATCATCTGTACAAGACTTACCGCTTCTCTAAGCGATTGTACCAGCTTAGAGTTTTTGTTGGTTGATTCTGTTGTCATTACTATCCTCGTTTCCTAGAGCACAATCTTAACTGCAAGGGCACTTTTTAGCGTCTCATAAATACCAAGGCGGATCTCTTCGTTTGGTACTATAAGTTCGGCGTTGAGACTGTGATATTTGCCCTTTGAAGACATATGAGAGTGAGTAATTGACACATCAATTGGAGCACAGGTCGTAGTAATGACATCTTTAAGGAGAGTACAGTCTTCTCCAATCACCTTATATACCCATGTGCATGGGTATTCTATTTCAGGGCGTTCTACCTCTGCTTCGGAGGATTTCTTTTTATTAAGTATCATAGCTGTTTTGAATTTTTTCTGGAATATAAAATGAGGACTTTAGGCCAATGCATCACTAATAATGAATGCACGTCAAAGAGTCAAGGTAAAGACAGTTAACCCGAATTTCTCATGACTTTTTGATTTATAACTCAATTGTTTGTTTTTATGGTATAAAAATGTCTTCCTTAATTAACAGGTTTTTTTTTGTTTCAAATCAAAAAGTTCATCCTTCGGGCCAACAGATTTATCCGCAGCTGCTTCGTTACCGAGCATTTGCAGGTAGCGAAGACTCCGGTAGATTATTACAGCTTCATGCCCGGTGTCTCGACCTGCGAAAAACTTTGTTGGTGAGAAATCCGGGTTAAGGTTATCTTTAACAAAAACAGAAAAAACACGTAACTATTTGAAATAGTTTTTTGTAATCAGTGTACATGGGTGGTACAATTTCAGGAAAAGATTTGGGTGGATTCTTGAAGAAATTGATTTCTATCCTATCTCAACATGAGAGACACTTGTCTTTGGCAGAAATCAGGCCGAGGATTGCAGAGAAAACTAGAGAGAGAATGTTTTGGACTCAACAGATAAACATGCAGTATTGAAGGCGCTGATAGACTGTGAAGCTCAAAAGAAAGCGATTGCAGATGGGTTCTCCGGGCTTCTCATTTTTTTTACTACGGATCTGGTTGCCCAGTGGGCAAATGAAGCAACCCATGCTGAATTTCCTGATGCAATCGGTCGACATTGTTATGAAATTTTTTGTGCGAAAAATGAACAGTGTAAAATATGTGCATTAGAGCGATGTTTAGAAACTGGAAAAATTGAAACAACAACCCAGCGTATCTCCGTTGATGTGGCAAGTAATGATGATATAGTTTTTGATATAACAGCTTCTCCTGTCCATGATACTGATGGGAAAATATCGGGAATCATAATTATAGCCCAAAGTGTCACAGAAAAGTATGCCTTGGAAAAGCAGTTGAGGCACACTCAGAAGATGGAGGCTATCGGCACACTGGCCGGCGGCGTGGCGCACGATTTCAACAATGTTCTGACGCCCATCATGGGCTATACCGAGATCATTCGAATCAAACTCGAGCAGGATTGTTATCAGGGAGACAAGGTATATACCTATCTTGATGAGATATTAAAAGCTTCAACGCGTGCAAAGTCACTTGTTGAACAGGTATTGACCTTTTCAAGGAGTAGTGAGCAGAAAGCTGTATCTCAGTTGTTGCACCCCATTGTTAAGGAGGTCATGAAGCTCATGCGTGTGACTCTTCCCAGCACTTTGACTATTGTTGAAGAGGTGGATGAGACCTGTGGTCGTGTACTGATTGACCCTGTACAAATTCACCAGGTGCTTATCAATCTTTGCACCAATGCATCCCATGCAATGAGTGGTACCCATGGCACAATGACTGTAAAGGTGGCTCCAGCTCCTCCTTCTGTTGATGGAAAGGATTGGGTAGAACTCAGTGTCGCTGATAGTGGCAGTGGTATAGAAGCTGATGACCTTGAACGAATTTTTGAACCCTATTTCTCAACCAAGGAAAAAACACACGGAACAGGGATGGGGCTTGCTATGGTGCATGGAATTATTAATGCACAGGGTGGGCATATAGATGTCGAAAGTGAGGTGGGAAAGGGAACTGTTTTTAAAATTCATCTACCTTTAGTACAAAATTCTCAAGCCGCAGTGGCAGATCTTGGTGAAATAAAAGGTGGCACTGGTAGAGTAATTCTTATCGATGACGAGGATCAGGTTGTACAGGTTACCGGGGAAATTTTGAAAAATCTAGGTTATGGAGTGGTTGGTAAAACATCGCCGGTGGAGGCTTTGGAGCTGTTTTCGGCATCGCCTTATGATTTTGACCTTGTGCTCACAGATCTCACAATGCCAGGGCTGACTGGTCTAGAGCTGAGTGCCAAAATAAAATCTATTCGAGCTGATATTCCCATAGTGTTGTTTACCGGATATTCCGACCTGGTTTCGAAAGAAGAGGCCACACAAGCTGGTATAGATGAATACTGTATGAAACCTATATCCATGCGGGATCTCTCTAACGTACTCCGTAAATGTTTGGTGAGGGAGTAGTAAGTGAGCCCCTAGGACGGCTGTGATTCGACATAGTGCGTTGCTCCCAAAAGTTACGTCTCTATGTTTAAAATGTTCATGAGAAATTCGGGTTAGTTGTTTGTGTCTCTGTAGTTGTGCGTCCCGTTAATGAGACTGATCTGATCGTTGAGTGTCCAAAAATCATAAATATAACCAAGACCAAAAAGACCAAGGGTGCAGAGGTAGATTAATCCGGAGATCCATTTACCCATGTACATTCGATGTATTCCAAATACCCCTAAAAAAGTGAGGAGCAGCCAGCAGAGGTTGAAGTCTATTTCACCCTCATTGTAACGGATATCGGCATCTCTATTCATGCCGGGGATCAGGAAGAGGTCCACAATCCAGCCGATGAAAAAGAGACCAAAGGTAAAGAGGTAAATGGTCCCTGATATCTGCCTGCCGTAGTAAAACCTGTGAGCTCCCAGAAAACCAAATATCCATACAACATAACCTATTACCAACGAGTGGGTTCCTGATCTTTCTGTATACATAGTCTCTATTTAATGAGTGATTTATAGTTTTGTACCCGTCTCCATGCACTCTGTATTGTATCTTCATTAAGGACACCCTTGTCAACGGCCTGGATGACTGCTTTGTGGATCTTGGTGAAAATGTCTGGATCGTAATTAAGATTATTGCCAATTATCACAAGATCGACTCCGGCCTTTAATGCAATTATACAGGCCTCCAATAACCCATACTTGTCGGTTATGGCCTTCATCTGCATGTCATCTGAGATAACTACTCCACGGAACTTCAACTTTTCTCTAAGGAGTGTGTTAATCGTCAGTGCAGAGAGGGTTGCGGGATATGCGGGATCTAAATTGTGGTTATAGAGATGCCCAACCATTATTGCGTCAGCCAACCCCTTATCTATCAGTGTGTTGTAGGGCTCAAGTTCAGCTGTTTGCCAACTTTTAGTAATATCGACAAAACCAAGATGTGAATCGTCTTTTGAACTGCCGTGTCCCGGGAAATGTTTCAGGCAGGAAAGAATACCAGCTTTTCGGTGCTCCACAATCCAGGCTGATGCATGGTCGCTGACCGTTTTGGGAGTGCTTGAAAAACTACGTCCAATTTTCCCGATAATGGGGTTGGTTGGGTTGCTGTTCAGGTCTACAACCGGGGCAAGGTTGAGATTAACGCCGCAAGGTTTCAGCATACCTGCTGTCTGGCTGGCACATTGAGTTGATGACATTGTGTCAGTTGACAAACCAAGCTCTTCAGCATTCGGAGTCACAGGAAAACCAAATTCCTGCCTGAATCTGTTAACCCTTCCGCCTTCTTGGTCTACTGCAATGAGAAGTTTCGTTGAACTGATTTTCTGTAAAGCTGATGTGAGCTGTGTGAGTTGCGCAGTTCCCTTTATATTGTTTGTTGTAGCCTCTGTTGCAAGATGACGATCAAATAAAATGACCCCTCCAAGGTTCCGCTCTGTTATGTCGACACAAATTGGATGATTTTTGGAAACAGTCGATCCTTTAAAGCCAACGATAAATAATTGGCCAATCATTTTCTCCAGCGTGGGGTGTATCATTGTCTCATTCCGAGAAAAAGTGAGTGATGTACTGCGTGTTTATGTCTTGAAATTACACGAGTATTTCTTCTGTGTCAAGATTATGACAAATTGAGATACAGTGGGCTCTCAATTGAAAATATTTCCAGGCAATGCAGAGTCAATATTTTGAACTGATGTGAGTAACCATTTGTAAATATACATAAAAAAAAGTTCGGGTGAGTGGCTGGCCTGTCGATTGTGGTGTGGCATACATTGTGCATAAAAGAAAATAACAAAAAGCATTTAAGATATTCTCTAAGTTGACGATAAGTAAAGGAATAGAAAATATTTTTAATTTTACACTCGGTCTAGGAAGAAAATATGACAATTTCGACAAATCAATATCAATACGCAGATTCCAACGGGAAACCGCCTCAGCTAGCAGAAGTAATGGCTGAGCTTGATAATCTGAAGAAACAGTCGGAACGACTTGATCTCGCTAATAAACTCCATGGTAGAATGGCAGGAGTACTGAGTTTAACTGGCATGATTGAAGCATATTCAGTTTGGCTTATGCCTCTCGTGGGCCATGAACTCATAGGCTATAACAACACCAGCAGGAACAAAAGACACTTTTTCTGTTCTGGCCATGGCCCTCAAAGAAGAAGTGCGATGAGCTTTGCTGAGCAACTTATCAATGATTCTACATCGGTAATTGGTTCCTTTGTAAAAAAAGATGGTCGTTTTGCTTACAAATGGATTTTTGAAACCAGCGATGATGAGGGGATACTTCTCATATTAAAAGAAGGGCAAGAACTCACTGCTCATGAAATTGATCTGGTAAATGACTCACTTGAGATTCTTGCTGAATGTCTCAGGCGGGGATTGGAGTATGAAGACCTTTTTGAAAAAGCCAGTAACGATGCCTTGACCGGTCTCTCAAACAGGCGAGTCTTTGATGAACGTATTCATGCAATGATGGATGGTGCAACCAGGTATACTCACTCTTTATCAATGATCTCAATGGACCTTGATAAGTTTAAGGCAATTAATGATAACCTGGGCCATCAGGCCGGTGATAATGTATTGATTAAGGTAGCTGATGTATTAAAGAAAGCTGTTCGATCCACTGACCTGCTCGTGAGAATGGGTGGTGACGAATTTCTTATCATATTGGATCAGACGGATAGAGACAGTGCAAGGATTCTTGCCGAAAGACTCTGTGTCGCTATTGATACTCTTGATATCTGGGCCAATGACACCACAAAGCTTGGGGTATCCATCGGACTTACTGAAATGCAAAGAGGAGAATCGCTCTCGGAGTGGTTAGAAAGAACAGACGATATTCTCTATCATGCCAAAGCTAAAGGACGTGCACAGGTGTCTGTAGACTGATAGTCTCTCAAATAACTCATAAAAAAGGCCAGCTTGAAAAAGCTGGCCTTTTTTATTGTCAATTCATCAGTAACAAACTCGTAAAAAGTTAATTCGAAGTCTTTTGATGGCTATGGAAAAAGGCTGATATACAGGTAGCGAAGACTCCGGGGCGTGGTGTTTGGGTCGTATTCTCAATGATACATGTGGTATGTTGAGAGTTCGATCCAAACCCACAACGACGTAGATCGGACTTTTTACGACGCCATCATCAGTAACATTTACAATTTGGCCCGCTATCAACAGAGTCAGTGTCACTTATCGACGGCACATAGTCCTTACTAAAGGTATTTCAAGATATTGTAATCTGTACCGGGATCACATGAAGGTTGCGTTGTTGTTGCTCGGTGTGTCCCAGGCGCCATTCTCCACAACGTACGTCATCACCGAGAAGAGCATCTATTTCACGTACGACACCTTCAATATTGATAACCGGGTGTCGTGAAAATACCTGGGGCAGTCCCTGGGTAAGATTGCAGGCAAGGCAACAGTTGGGTCGTTCATGGAGAATAAGGTCCATTGTAAGGGTGTTATTTTCCACTCCACGGTAGCCGAGTTCAATGTCGTAGGCACCTTCTGAAGCGTCACCGAAGAGGGCATCGAAAAACTCGTCACTTCTTTCTTTTGGAAATATTTGAGAAAGAGTTTCTTTACTGAGTATCGCTGAAAAATTATCTGTGTTCATAGTATCTCTTTAGTGCCTTACTCCAGAAATCCTGTCCTAAAAAACAAGGAAGCTGGAGACTCTTTTGAAATTAATTAGTTAGTGTCTGTCCATTTATGGCGGCACTAGTTAACATAACCACCATGGTACTTATACGTACTGAACTGGGTCCCGGCTTATGCCCCGTTTGCCGGGGTAAGACGAAAAGTGAAGTTCGTGAAAGATATTTCGTTACACATTTCACTCCATTCTCTGGTGTGAACGGTTCGCTGTTATATCCGAGCAATTCGCTTTGAACAAACGGCCTCTTTAATCGGTTCTTATGAAAGACCCTAAAAAGTCAGGCTCCAAAATGTTTATCACCGCGCGTGGGATAAGTCAAAAAAAACAACGTTCTTATTGTACTTACCATGATCAAATTATGAATTGATCAACTCCTGAGTAGTGCCAATATAAAGCAGGAATACCAATTTTGTCAACCAGCGTTGCCACCAGGCCCTTCCCTGTGTTAAAGTAGTCGCCATGATTACTGATGACCCCTTTAAACCAATGGCCCAAAGCTCTGATATTATAAATTTACAGGACCTCAATGAACCGCAGTACGAGGCTGTAACTACAACGGAAGGCCCCGTGCTTGTTATCGCAGGAGCCGGCAGTGGTAAGACCAGAACGCTTGTATATCGGGTGGCACACCTTGTTGAAAAAGGTGTAGCTCCCGAGTCAATTTTACTTTTGACATTTACCAGGAAATCCAGCCAGGAAATGTTGTGGCGTGCCGGCAGACTGCTCAATGAAAATTGTAACCGGGTTCTTGGCGGTACTTTTCATGGTGTCGCGAACATGCTGCTTCGTCGCTATGGCGGGGAGCTCGGTTTTGCCTCTTCGTTTACCATTATCGATAGATCTGATGCAGAGGGTATTGTTAATCTGTTGAAATCATCCCTTGGTTTTGGAAAGAAGGATAAGCGGTTTCCGACCAAGCGAGCGATTATTAACATGATCAGTGGGTCAGTTAACAAATCCATTGATATTGAAGAGCTGGTCCAGGATCAATTTAGTCACTTGCTGGATCATCTTGACGATATTGTTAGACTGCAGAAGCACTATAAAGAGTTTAAGTTTGATCATGGCCTCATGGATTACGATGACCTGCTCGTCAATTGGAAGCGGCTTTTGGCTGAATTCCCAGACGTGCAGCGGGCTATTTCCCAGCGATTTTCTCACATTATGGTAGATGAGTATCAGGATACAAATCTTATCCAGGCGGACATTGTACGTCTTGCCGCCCATACCCATGATAATGTGATGGTGGTAGGAGATGATTCGCAGTCTATTTATTCTTTTAGAGGGGCTGACTTCTACAATATTATGCGTTTCCCCAAGGTGTTTACCGGGACTAAAATTATAAAGCTGGAAGAAAACTATCGCTCTACCCAGCCCATTCTTTCCCTCACCAACGACATTATTGAGAATGCGGCGGAGAAATACACCAAGACACTTTTTACCAGTATTGAAGGTGATATGCGACCTAAGGTCTTCGCTGGAAGAGATGAGAGAGATGAAGCCTCATTTATTGTCCGTACTATAAATAACCTGGTGCGACGAGGAACGGCTCTTAGTCAGATTGCAGTTCTTTTCAGGTCCAGTTTCCACTCGTACAAATTGGAAATGCAACTCGGCCAGGAGAGTCTGGATTACGAGAAGAGGGGAGGATTAAAGCTTACCGAATCCGCCCATATGAAAGACATGATCGCTTTCATGCGAGTTCTGGTCAATCCTCAGGACACATTGTCCTGGAATAGAATTCTGCTACAGCTGGAAAAAGTGGGGCCCGCCACAGCCCAAAAAATTTCAAATACTCTTTCCGCCTCGGAAAATTGGCTGAAAGCACTGCAACAGTATCCAGCAGGAAAGGCCTGGCAGTGGTCATACAAAAATCTTGTTACTCTTTTTGAAGACCTACTTGGTGGTAACCAGAAACCGGCTGTGCTTTTTGAATTGGCGCTGCAATATTATCAGCCAATTTTTGAACGACTCTACAGTGATGATTTTCCTAAAAGGCAAAAAGACCTGGATCAGCTCAAGGGGATCATGGATGGCTATGTGGAGTTGCAGAGCTTTATAGATGATACAACTCTGGATCCACCGGATGAGAAGAGTACAGATGAAAGCGCTACAGAGCGCCTTGTGCTCTCTACCATTCATTCATCTAAGGGGCTTGAGTTTGATGCTGTTTTTGTGCTTGGTCTTGCTGACGGTAGATTCCCCCATGGTGGAGCTGGTTTTAGTGAACAGTGGGAAGAAGAACGTCGTCTTCTGTATGTTGCAACAACAAGAGCCAAAAAATATCTATATTTGACCTACCCAAGACAACTCATGACGCCGGACAGACAGTTTAAAAGAACTGGGATGTCCCCATTTTTAAGTGAGTTGAGTGGTGGACTGTATGACCGCATTACGGACGGTGAATCCGACAGCTTTCAGACCTACAGCAAGAACACCGATTCGTATAATCCGCCAGTCAAAAAGAAAAAGTCCCAGAAGCTTAATATGAGCGACTTTAGTGCTGGTGGCAAGGTGTCACATCCTTTTTTTGGGTTCGGTGTTGTCGTAAAATTATCCACAGGACGCTCTTTAGATATTCATTTTGATCGACACGGACTAAAGACCCTCCATCTTGACTATGCAAAGCTGACTATCCTATAAACTATTTCTCTATCAAAAACCTTCATATTGAGTGAAAGAAAAATGACATACGATGAAGTGCTGGCCCACCTTGATGCGCTGCAGATGCATAAAATTAAACTGGGCCTTGAGGCTATGCAGGATTTTCTGGCAAAGGTTGGTCGGCCTGAAAAAAAATTAAAGTGTGTTCATATCGCCGGAACCAATGGTAAGGGATCAGTTTGTGCGGCGCTTTCAAGCGTTCTTGGGCTGTCGGGATACCGGGTTGGAGTGTACACTTCTCCGCATTTGAGTTCTGTACGTGAGCGATTCAGGGTAGGTGACGAATACATCAGTGAAGCTTCCTTTGCTGAAATAGGGACTCATATATGTGACGTTTTAGGCGATGACCAGATCACCTATTTTGAGTTCACCACAGCCCTTGCCTTTCTTTGGTTTGCGCAGTCTGAGGTTGACCTTGTTCTGCTTGAGACTGGAATGGGTGGGCGTCTTGATGCCACCAACGTCGTCACCCCTCTCGTATCCGTAATCACGAGTATCAGTATGGATCATGAGGCGTATCTCGGTGATACGCTGGCTGCCATTGCCGGTGAAAAAGCTGGGATCATTAAACCTAATATATCTGTGGTCTCAGCTGCGATTCACCCGGAAGTTGCACCTGTTATTCAAGCAGCATGTAGAACACTCAATGCACCTTTATACAGTTTCACAAGGGAATTTGATTATGATGTGAATGAAGACGGAACCTGGGTCTGGGTTGGAGGTGACAGCTTCTCAGGCCAACAGATAGGTCCTCTGCTATCTACCAGCCCAAGCCTTGTCCAGCAGGAAAATGAATCCCTTGCCATTGCAACGCTCCTCTTGCTTGAAGACTTTGACTTTCATGTGGATTTACCTGAGATAAGTGCAGGCTTATCCCGACTGAAGTGGCCCGGTAGGATGGAATATTTCACACAAGAGTATCTGGCAGATGATCTTGGTGATTCCTCTCAGAACAATCCAAAGAAATTGACGTATCTCCTTGATGGTGCGCATAATGTGGCAGGTGTCAGTAATTTGGCAAAGACCATTGAGGAACGTTTTTATGGCTCAAAACTCATCGGGGTTTGGGGATCTATGGTGGACAAGGATTTGACGACCACCCTTGATTGCATTCTTCCCTTCTTTTCAAAGGTTTTTATCACCCAGCCGGATTCAGAGAGATCCGCCACACCTGAACATATCTGCTCTCTTTTGACAGAGGAGCAACTGGCGAAAACTGAATCTTTTGCAAATGTGGCAGACGCTCTGGAAGCTGCTCAAAAGTGTGCCAGGGAAGATGATGTGATAGTTATTGGTGGTTCTCTCTATTTGATTGGGGCTGTTCGTACTCTTCTCTGTGGAGATCTTGTTTAATGGGGCACGATTTTTTCGACTTTGATGCTCCAGCCGATGGAGAGATCAGGGCTGAGCGAGACAAAGCCCAAGCACTGCGAAAGACTAGATGGTGGCAGCAGAAAACATCCTCTGGGCTTTGTTTTTATTGCAGGAAAAAGGTTGCCTACAAAAACATCACCATGGACCACCTTGTTCCTCTAGCGCGAGGTGGTCGCTCTACCAAGGATAATCTTGTTCCCAGCTGTAAAACATGCAACAATCTAAAAAAAAGCATGATGCCTATTGAATGGGATGAGTATCTGGAGAAAATGAAAAACAGTTAGATGACAGCGAGGCGAGCTGTAATGGGAAAGGATATTATCCATGGATAATGCGGGTTAATCCTTTTATGGTGGTAAGAATGATCAGAAGTCCTGCCAACTATTCGCAAAACTTCCTTTACCAAAAACATGTTACTTGAACAATTCCACCTTCCTCTTTTTGAACTCTTCCTTTGAAATTGCTTTTGTGTCTCGGAGATTTTTCAATTTTTTCAACTCTTCTTGCCTTTCTTGCTTTGTGATATAAGTCCTTTCTGCTGGTGTAGCACCAGAGGTCTGAGCATCTATTATTTCAGCATCGCTAGACCCGTCATTTTTCATGTCATGCAAAGAATCCCAATCGCCCATTTTCATACCCTCTGATTTGTCCTACAACTAAATATTTAGAAACTGCCTGCTTTGCACTCTGCAATGTTATACAGAAAGGTTGTAGGTTAGGCAAGATGCAAAAACCAAAGACCATATAAACACTACAAGAAATCCACCAAATATGATGGCCTAAAAACACAACACATACAGCACGTACACTACTGAGTAGTCAGCTTTCCTCATGGAAACAAGAATGTTCACAATGCCTCTTTTGGTCAGGTAATCCTTTCCTGAAATGTGGTTGTCCCATCTGCTTTTGTCCATCCCCCAAGTTTTTTTGTGCAGCTTGGCATATTTCAAGTATCTCTCAAAAATGATTTTCCCACTTTTTTTCCACAGCATTTCAAATAAATAGCCATTAACTTCCTCCAAAAAACGTGCAAACTATAGACAAACTTTGTATGGATTTAATAAACGAATTACTGGTTTGTAGAGGTGTGGACAGGTGGCAGATTATAGTAAGAATTTATGATTTGGAATCTTACTTTTCCTTGCGTATACACGGGATTGGTGGTAATTAGCACTCACTAATCCAAACAACGATACCCCTTTGGGCGGGTAGCTCAGCTGGATAGAGTGTCGGCCTCCGAAGCCGAAGGTCGTGGGTTCGAATCCCACCTCGCCCACCAGTTATATCAAGTGCTTATCTCTTTTTTGTGTAGTTTAGTTCTCGTCGGTAGGCCCTGTCAGTAGACCTTTTCATGCTCTGTTTTCAGGATCTGGCAATGTTGATGCTCCATTTTCTTCTGTTCCCAAGCTTCTTATATATATTTCTGTAGTATTTAAACTTGTATGTCCGAGGATTTTTTGAATCTCAGTCATAGGCACGCGATTGTGATACATTAGAGATGCGGACAAGTGTCTTGTACTGTGAAATCTAAATGGTCTCACTTTAGCTTTTTCACACAATTCTCTCATTATTTTTTCTCTTGTGCTCTCAGAAATAAACGCAAATATTTTTCCTTCTGTAATATTTCTATCTGCAACTTTAGCTCATCATGCATGTAAGCTATTATTGGTTCATAGTTCTTGCCCGATTTGTTTTTAGTCTATCTTATCACAGTTCTATTATTGAAATTTATATCATCCCAAGTATGACGTAGAACTTCATCAACACGCACAGCTAGGTGTAGAAGTATCAGAAGGAAAGGTCTCTTCTGTTTTATAGGATCAGCATGTTTATGGGTTCCACTTTTTAGGGTTAATTTCGATTTTCGGTGAAATGCATTTCAAAAATGCAGAATAGTATGACATAGTAATACTGGTTAAGTTGAGGCGTTTGTAATATTTAGGAATGTATGGACTCGAAACTTCAATCGTATCTTTTGAAGATTTCCCCAATATTGGGTTTTGAATGGATTTGATCGATACGTTTTTTACTCGGCTTTAAACGTTGGTTTAAATGAATCATTTATGAGAATTACCAGAAAAGTTTTTACAGATTTAGGGCTGTTTATGTTAGCCTTTGGCTTTGCAATTGGGTTTGTGTTTCCCTTTTTCGTTACCATACTTGGGGTTCCGAAAGAGTATACTTTGACATATCCTTTTTTTGCTTCTTGCATCTCCGCTGGACTAATTTCTGGATTGATAAATTTTGGATTAGCCAGGAAAATAGTTGGAGATCGATTGTCAACTCTTAGTCGAGTGGGCCAACAAATGACCAATCTCGCAAGAGTTATGCGTGAAAGAACTAAGCAGAACCCGGAAGACTCAGACATCTCAAGTGAATTTACCGAAGATATCTGTGGAAAAACTGACTGCCATATTGTTGTCGATTCTGATGATGTTTTTGGTGAGAGTGCCCATGCCTTTAATTTACTCGCTGACACTCTTCGTCAGACCATATCTACTGAAAGGGCGGCTCGTTCTTTTACTTACATGTTAACTACGTGTTTAGATCTTGAGCCTCTCGCTGAGAAGGCTCTTCAACAAATTATAATTTATTCCGGGTCGGAGGGCGGTTTATTCGCCGTAGAACATCAAGGAACTCTACAGGTAGTTTCCAGCCATGGTATCGGAAAATCAGATGAAGTAGTTCAAAGTGAATATGTTGCTGAGGTTTTGCGAACAGGAAAACCTAAAGTAATGACTATACCTGAAGCAGAGGATGTGGTGGTAGATCATATTGTTGGTCATCATCACGCTAAGTACATTCTAGTAACCCCTGTTTTATATAAAGGCGTTTCTCTAGGGGTTTTTGTCCTGGCATCACCAACTGAATATAGTGATGAAATTTTACACAGACTTGAAATTTTGGGAACTGGTTTGGGATTAGCATTAAACAACTCCCTTACCCATGGGCGAATGCGGATGCTTGCGATTCTAGACCCCTTGACTGAAATTTACAATCGTGGTTTTGGTGTGAAAAGATTGCACGAAGAATATACTCGTTCAGTTCGTGCCGATTCACCGCTTGGGGTGATCATATTTGATATAGATGACTTTAAACTGGTTAATGACACCTATGGGCACATGGTTGGTGATAGGGTGTTGGTAAGTGTTGTTAAAATGTCGAGATCTATGCTGCGTGAGGGAGATATTTTAATAAGGTATGGCGGTGAGGAGTTTATGGTCGTGTTACCCGGGGCTTCACTGGAAGATGTCAGACAGGTTGGTGAGCGTATTCGACGTGCAATTCAGGACATGACAGTTATGGAAGGTGACATATCTATCAAGGTGACAGTGAGTCTTGGTGGTGTATCTCACCCAGAACTCAATGTCTCTCACCAGGATGTATTGGTTCGCCATGCTGATGTATCACTCTATTACGCGAAAAATTCTGGCAAAAATAAAATTGAACTGGACAGAACAGTT
Organism: Desulforhopalus sp.; assembly: GCA_047619065.1. Classification (GTDB taxonomy): domain Bacteria; phylum Desulfobacterota; class Desulfobulbia; order Desulfobulbales; family Desulfocapsaceae; genus Desulforhopalus_A. The sequence continues at coordinate 69,036 of JBLHNA010000012.1, read as the reverse complement.
TCCGAATTGCCCGTTGAAATGTGATCGGCACAGGAGCAAATAAGTCACATTAAATCAGTTTCTTAGGCAGTTAAATGGAGGGAAAGATTGCCTTTCTATAAATTTATCCAATTGTTTCTGTTTTTTTATTTAAACATAACATATAAAAGGAGTGGGGGTAGACATGTTCAAGGTAGATAGTGATGAATTTCGTTTTGACTGGTCACATCTGGGGGATATTAAGCTGGGGCGACCAAATCTTGGGGCAAATACAACGGTGGCAATGTATCGACTGATGCAATTCACTCTCCGCGATTCAGCCATAAAACATACAGATGCAGAGACGGCCGCTCGAATCTTTTATGATGCCGGATTCAATGCAGGAAGAGCTTTGTATGAAAATATGATTGTGCCTGTGACAGATTTCAATGACCTCGTGCAAAAACTTCAACACCTGCTTGAAGAATTAAATGTAGGGATTCTCAGGATTGAAGAAGCTGACCTTGAAAACTTAAAATTCACCATGACGGTCAGTGAAGATCTCGACTGTTCAGGATTACCCCTTCATGAGGATGCGATTTGCACTTTTGACGAAGGGTTGCTTGCAGGTATTCTTGAAACTTTTACAGGAGTACCCTTCCATGTGAAAGAAGTCGATTGCTGGTGTACTGGTGATAGAACTTGCCGTTTCAAAGCTGTTGCTGTCAAAGAGTAACATTGACCAACAATATGATTGCTGATGAATAATAACGAAATTAAGAAAATTGACGGAGTAACAGAGGTCATCTACAGACTCCTGAATGGCTTGCCGGTTAAGCTCATTGATATGCAGAACCAGGAAGATGATGAGCTGGGACAATTAAGTGATTTTGTCAATAAACTTGTTCTTGATTTGCAATCTGTTTCATCAGCAATTTCAGACTCAGCCAACGGGCAATTTAAAACTGAGATAACAAGTAAAACACCGGTTGCTCAAGCAGCCAAAAGCCTTCAGGCAACTATGCGTCATTTGACCTGGCAAACGGCACAGGTCGCTGAAGGTGACTTCACTCAGCGGGTGGGTTTTCTCGGAGATTTTTCATCATCTTTTAATTGGATGGTGGAGCAGTTAGATACAAACCGTTCACAGATGGAAACGAAGGTAAAGGAACGGACTCAAGAGTTGTCATTGTTATTAGAGACAACAGCCAGGACCGCGGAGACTCATGACCTAGATATTATTCTCGAAGAGTTTTCAAAGGTTTTACTCGAATCATTCGAATTTCACACCAGTTGTAGAGTCGCTTTATTCCAATCTGAGAAGAACAGCTTCCAGATACATAAAAATAAAAGCGTCAGAGGAGTAGAGGTTTTAGATAACGTATGCTCTGTACACCAACTATCAGAATTTCCTGTTCTTTCAAAAATAATAGAGAATAGTGAAAATAAGGTGATTTTTAGAGAGGATCCCGTAGTTCAAGGTGTTGAGAAACAGTTTCTATTCAAAGACAATCATAAATCAGTATTGGTAATGGCCTTTTACGACGGAAATGCTCCTCTTGGGTTTGTTCTTGTTAATGAAGATCGCGACCCTTCAAGATCAGAATACACAGATGACAGCTTGAGATTTTATAGAACTCTTACTAATCATCTCAGCCTATCAATAAAGAATGCACTTCTTTTTAATAGAAACCGAAAAAACTTTATCGATACTATTGAAGCATTGGCGGCATCTATTGATGCCCGAGATGCATATACCCATTTTCATTCTCGAAATGTAACAGACTATTCTGTCAAGATTGCAAAAGCTATGGGTTTTTCTGACGAAAGAATTGAGCAACTGAGTATGGCCTGCCTTTTACATGACATAGGTAAAATTGGTGTGAGAGATGCTGTATTATTAAAACCCGGCAAATTGTCAGAAGAAGAATTTGAAGAAATAAAACAACACCCTGTAAAAGCGAAAAAAATATTATCTTCTGTAAAAGAACTGGACCATGTCGCTGAAATCATAATTGCTCATCACGAACGATTTGATGGTAAGGGGTATCCCTATGGTCTTTCAGGATCAGAGATTCCCTTGGAGGCTCGTATTATCTCAATAGCTGATTCAGTAGACGCTATGACAACATCACGTGTATACCGTCCTGCTATGACAAAAAGATCTGCACTCAAGGAAGTAGTCAGGTGTTCAGGAACACAATTTGATCCGGAAATAGTCCCATATTTAGAAAATTTGTTTTAGTAGCATATCTACAATTGTTTTGAGCAGTTTGCTTGTACTCAATCCTAAGAAAATGCCCAAATAGAGCATTCCAGATTGTTGATATTTCCAGAGTCTACAATATCGGATTGAACATTTGCACTGCCAATACTAAGAGTGCTCCAAGATCGTCAAGTTGAGATAGTTCCTGTCTCTTTTAAGTTACTTATCAGTAAATCGCTCGATCCCCTCAACACACACACACACATTAACTGCACAGGAAACATGTCAAAGTGATGCCATTACATAATTATTTACGATTTGACTCGGCAATCCTCAGCTAAATTTACTCATCCAGTCGGTCACGATCGGAAGCTGATACAAGTGATTATGGTTCTGAAAAATGAGTACATTGATTCTGATCCGAGGGACCTTGCTTTTTGACGATAATGCGTAAAGTCGATCGTTCCAAACTCATCTCTTTGGATAGTGCTTTCATCACTGAAAAACTAGCGACTATCCCAAATGTTGCAAATATGAGATCAAGTATCGCTTTGAAACAAGTGAAGTATAAAACCGCCTTACCGCTATCAGACATCACCTGATAAAATATCAATTAGCAATGTAAACAGAGATTGAAAAAGCGAATAATGAGATTATTCCTGTTCAGCTCATCAGTGCTCAGAGATAAAAATATATCTAAAATGGAGCACTTTGGGATATTGATTTCTCCAGACTCTTTACTAGTATTTTTATCTTTAGAAAACGAATAGATGGCTAATTGCCTATGGCTGCTTGTCAAAAACCTTTACACCTTTTGGAATTTGATACCAATTTTGCTTTTCGCTTATCCAAATGTGGGCTGTAGGTTCAAATACGCTGTCGTCGGACATATTTACGGGCTTCAACTTCAATTTTATTGTAGCTAGATCATCTGGGTTATAGTGGTAAACGCGGTTTCCGCAATTAGGGCAAAACTTTGCGATATTTTTATTTCCACTATCAGCAAATCTACTCCATTCTTTGAGTTCGCCATTAAACTCAATTGAGCTAGAAGCAACTATTGCAGTGACACTAAACGGACTAGTCGATAGTTTTTGACATTCTGTACAATGGCAAGCATAAACCACTTTGGGTGCTTCATTTAATTTATAAGTGACTTGCCCGCATTGACAAGAACCTTCGATTGAATATTTCATCTGCTCATACTCCTCTTGAGCCATGCAATCCTCTGAAATGTAATAGAAGAGAGTCTTCTTTTGACAACTTTCCTTTTGGTATCAGCACAAATTTTCTTCACAAGAAAATGATTGGCAATCATAGTGCTGGCGCAATTGTGATTGCTTGACATTCATCCTGTTTCTCTTCGGTCCTTAGTAGAATCGAAAGCTAATAACATTCACCATTTGATTCGAAAAAGATGTTTCCATCAATAAACAAGATGTATCCTTACAGATCCTTGTTACCTTTTTCCTGCTCAGTGGTAGCCCAAAAGGCCCGATCATTCTTTAAAAGAGAACACTCAGGCCGAAAGCAAAAGTGGAGTTTATGTTGAAATTTCATTGGTGAGAAAGTTAATAGCTTCTCTGTCAGTCAAACCATATTCTACAGAGAGGAGAACTCCGGTTTTTTTGTCACCAAACCACCAGCGGCGGCAGGTCTTGTCTATAAAAAGTGCCAACCGATTTGTAATGGCGATGAGCCCCTGTTTCTTTGCCAGTTTGATGATAGATTTCCCCTGTTTCTTAAAATCTTTTTCAGAATGTACACATAGGGTTGTCAGTTTATTTTCCATACTAACCTCCTTTTTTGATTTTGAAGTTTGAAATCCTCACTACTTATAGTAGTGCTCTTAGCTTGAATGCCAAGGCCGAAATTAAATAAATATTCCTGTATATCTTTGTCGGCTATCTCCTGCAGGCGGGTGTCGGAAGTGTTAGGCGTCTTGGGATGTAGCACGGCAGTATACGTTACAATCCTATGCCATGTCTGATTTGTAGAAGGCTAGCATAGCAGTAGGCCTCTCAGTAGGCCTATTGCTTTGATTCTAATGTTTTTAAATGTCTTGGATTGCAAATAAGTAACCGTATTTATGGGTTCCATACGTCTACTGTTTTCAGTAGAAATCTCTAACACAATCTATTGCACGTTGATCAACAAACATAGCATAACTCCAATATCTGGCTTTGCTGCTCTTCAAAAGTATGGAGGCACAAGAACACTACCCGGACATTTATAAACGTTATATAGCAGAAGAGTCTGATCTCAAACTTGTCTTTGATGTATTAACCAAAGGATAAATTAGTCGCCTCTGAGCAGGTCATTGTTTTCCCCTTCGGTTTGATGTGAACATTTAGGGTTTTGCAAGATTAATCAATGACCTGCTTTCAACAAGGCTAGAACTGAATTTACAGAAGCAATATTATACAACCAAAGTACAGTTAGCCGGTTGCAGAGGTACTGGTATCGCCGTCTTTCCCATTTGCGTTACCATCACCAGCTTTATCATTGTCGTGCTCATGGTCGTGGTCGCAGTCGTTTCCACGTCTTGCCAGTAAGGTGCTGGTGTCCTGTTGAAAAATTACACTGATACCATCGTCACCAGCGGTTTCGTTACCACGGTCACAGTCATCGCGACCTCCACGTCCTGATCCTGAACCATTGTCTCCAGCGAAAACTGGAGTGGTAAAAATCATGATTGTTGCAAGTGCTATTAACGATTTCGTTAGTGATTTTCTAATCTTCATTTCGACACTCCTTGATTGGTTGTTATTTGGACACAAATTCGACCTTTGAAAAGTTTCGGCCATTCAACAGCAAAAGAGAAATACATGAAGAGTTGCGCAACTACCTAGATAACGTACCGAGAGCCAGAAGGTTACAAAAGAATAGAATATTGGTTGATAAATCAGCAACCTCGAACTGGAGTAAAACAATAAGTGCAACGACCAAGTGGCCGTACCATAAAGGTGTGACTCATGTCTCACGGTACAGGCTAGAGTTTTTGTATGTATTATGGGGGCTCTCGGGTTCAATGTCGGTGGAAACTGGAAATGGAGTAGATGGAATTCAAATAGAATCGAACATTTTTGCGTCCTTCTAAAGAGTAGTTTATCTTGCTAATCGTTTAAAATGTTTTTTTAAGCGTCTGTTTATTATTGCTCGAATAGAAACAAAACAAAAACAGCGGAACATACTATTCCTGATAATATTTCTGAAAGTACTATCCCTGCTAACCAACTGAGTACTGCCCAGAAAATCAAAAGTCCTTTTGTGCCTTTAATGAGTTTCCATATAGAAGCATCATAATATTTACAATTATATATAATGCAGGTACTTCAGTGATATACGTATTTGTGTAGCCTTCCTGGAATTCTTTCTTAGTTCACATGGTAAAGGTCTTTGTTGTTTAGAGTGATTTGACACATGTTGTTGCTAAATAACGTGTAGATTATGTGTTGTTTTGTCGTAATTAGAGATCTGTCTGTATTAGTTATTTAAAGTTTTTTTTGAACAACTTGTAACTTTTTATGCAGTTGGATCGTTATATCCTAAAAGCATTTCACAAAGATTCATAAGACCCGAGAAGGGAGTGGTGTTCACCGCTTATATATTCTCCCATTGTGGGAAAAATCTTAACAGGAGGGTGCCGAGATGAAACTTACAGGAAAAATTACAACGACTATCAGCACAGCAGCAATCTTAGCTATGTTTGTTGTGCCAAACATGGTGAGTGCAACTGTACAGGAGGATTTTCTAGCTGATATGGACCCGACAATTACCACAGGCGAGATGTTACTTCTTGCTAGTAATGGATATCAAGAGCAGAGTCGAGAAAATGAACAGTCCAATGAACAGTCCAATGAACAAGATCAGGATCACGGCGATGATGACGGCGATGATGACGACGATGATTCAGACGATGATGATTCAGACGATGATGATTCAGACGATGATGATTCAGGCGATGATGATTCAGGCGATGATGATTCAGACAACGATAACTCATAATGATGATCTGAGCAGCAATGGCAATCCTACAGATGACCGCGACGGAGAACCTGGTCGTGACTGGGTGGCTTTTGCGAGGCTAGTGTAGCCATGAGCGAAATGTACATGAATATCTATATGGTTGGTAACGGTTATGGTTCTGGTGATCTAGATCAGAAAAATGATGGGTCCTGCCAGGCTTGATTGGGTGGGTTGGCTTCAATAACTATTGATTCCAATCGAATTTTCATAAAAGCTTATTACACTAACCTGAATATTTCACGTGTCTACTGAGTCCATAGTCGAGGTATCAAGGACTGAACTGTAATTGCTTACCGTAAATTCTTGATAACAAAGAGAATGAACTCAGTAGTCACGCCCTAGGGTAAAAATCATAAACTTTAGATCAGGGTGTAAGATTGTCACTGTACTTTTTGTTCCTTTTAAAAATAATATCCAGCTGATATGTCAGATTAGGTCTAAATTTATTTTCATTCGTGATTTTTCCTTTTTAGTTTATAATATTGTATTTAGTACCCTTAACCACCTAACGTGGAGTCCGGTCGATCGAGTTGTGAATGCGGCATGGTCAGGAATTGACAGGGGTAAAGCCCTCTATGTGTGATCATTTGTTAAGTCATGAGCTTAATATAAAATTCTAACTGATAGTAAGGGCATTGTTGCAAGGTGATGTTTGGTAATTTTGAGTATCCCTGATTGTTTTTACAGTTGAAGTGACAAATTACCAGACTGTGCTATCGTCGATAGTTGTTTCCATAGGTAATTTGACCTTTGCCATTGCCATGTCTCTGGCCATCTCCTTTAAACGGAAACAAGGAAACAAGAAGTACAATTGTCAGGACACCTGCAAGCGTACCGTAAACAGCCTTGGTTTTCTTGAAATATGACAAAAGCACACGTGAATTCAGGAATATATGGGTTGCACCACCGATGAGAAAGAGAATACCTGCCCATTGATGGATAGTGTGAACTCCTTGCAGCTTAATGTGGAATAGCATTAAAATTCCTGATACTGCTACAGCAGCATAGGTGACTGCGACGAACGGACTAATGCATGGTTTATGTGTTGAATTTAACATTACGGTATCCTTTTTCGTGAAAGTAAAATATTTCCCGACCCATCAATCTCAATAATAGACTGATTTTTTATGTCTTCCATAGCTAATATCCATTTGAATAAAATTGGATTGTTGTGCGTTTAACTTTAATGACTGTAGCCTAGCAAATGGTGTGCCATTCATGTTGATAGTAATGTAACATGCCGATTGTACATAATATTATCATCTTTGGTGGGAATCAATCAATCATCTGCTAGCGCCCTGGATAAGTAATATTTATCCGATGTCTTGATGGAAGTGGGCAGAGATTACCCAGTGTCACATTGCAGTACTCAGAGAGAAAAGGTGCATTCTGGGAAGATAGGTATCATGCTACAGCAGTTCAGACTGATGAGCATTTAGCAAAATGTCTTGTCTATATAAACATGTTTACGCGTATAAAGGATATGGACAATGAAAAAAAATAATCTCCTTGTTCTGGTAAGTTGTGTTCTATTTGTGGGATGTTCGGGGACCAGCCCTGACCTTGGTGTAAGTAACGGCGAATTGACGCCATGTCCACCAACGCCAAACTGTGTAAACAGCCAGGGCGCGGATGAAAATCATAAGATTTTGCCGTTCCCATACGACGGAACAGAGCAAGAGGCCAAAGAGCGTCTCTTGGAGGTTCTCAAATTAGAAGCGCGAGCAAAGGTTATCACAGCAAATGAAAGCTATGTCCGAGCTGAGTTTACATCATCGTTGTTCCGATTTGTCGATGATGTCGAGTTTTATATTTCGAAAACGCCAACGGGGGCGACCATAATAGATGTCAGGTCAGCTTCTCGTCTCGGGTCTTCTGATCTTGGTGCTAACCGAAAGCGCATCGAGCGACTGCGCAGTGAATTTATCCTTAGTCATTGAAAATAGAAATAGAATTTGTAACGGGATGTATTCGAAATCCATTTCTTTTTTCATCGAATACAATATTCGTTTGAGTCTGTATAGGATGTTGAGTTATCAGCAAGAAAAAAGAATCACTTAAGGCTACGTTGAGAGTTGATCCTTAAGCCCCTGTGCGCTCGGTTTCACCGGCAGACTAATGGTAAAGGTCGTTCCGATGCCTTCTTCGCTGGTTACATCAAGAGACCCTCCATGTTTGTTGGCAACAATATCGTGGGCAATCGTCAGTCCCTGACCTGTACCTTTGCCAACTTCTTTGGTAGTGAAAAAAGGATCAAATATTTTTGCAAGATTCTCTTTACTGATACCGCAGCCTGAGTCTGTCACTGTGATGATCGCAAAATTATCTTTTTGTCGTGACGAGATGGTGAGTTTGCTTTTTTTTCCTTCAGGGTTGGTTCCGAGGTTTTCTATGATGGAGTGAGCCGCGTTGACAAATATGTTTAAAAAGACCTGACCTATTTCACTCCGCATGCAAGGTACCTGAGGTAAGGTTGGATCAAGTTGCAGGATTGGGTCGACCCAGTATTTCCACTCATTGCGACTGACGGTGAGGGTGGTGTCTATAAGTAAATTAAGGTCTGTCGGTTCTTTGTCTGTTCCACCGGGATGAGAAAAACTTTTCATTGCCAACACGATTGAGCTCACTTGTGTCACGCCGTCTATTGATTGTTTGATGGCTTGGGGAACCTCCTCTTTTAAGTACGACCAGTCAGCCTCTTCCAAACTGTTTGCAGCATCAGCAATGAGCTCTGGAGAAATTTGCTGTTTTTTTGCGGCATCTAAGAGAAGGCCGAACTGTTCGATAGGTTTGGAAATATCCTCAAAAGCTTCCTGGAGGAAGTTGATATTTGAACCGAGATACTGAGCCGGAGTGTTAATTTCATGGGCAATACCTGCAGCGAGTTGTCCGACAGAGGCCAATTTTTGTTCTTGGTGTAGCCTGGTTCGTAATATTTCTCTTTCAGTTTCTTTTCCAGGCGTATGGTGATATCTCTGACAATTGCTACGAAACGACTTTTTTTATGAGGCGGAGTGATATGTTGCATAAAAACTTCTACAGGAATGAGGGTGCCGTCTTTTCTTTGGTTTGTGCTGGGGTAGGTCAGGGATGAACTTGTTCTGTCAATCAAAGGGGCAATCATAGATCTGAATTCTGCTTCACTGGCATCGGGTTTAAAATCAAGGGGGGGCATGGTAAGCAGTTCTTCCCGGCTATAGCCGATATGCTCCACAGCACCTTGATTAACATATATAAATCGAAAGTCATCTGCAGAAAACATGAAGACACAATCCAGAGTTTGATCCAGGGTTAATTTGAATTCATCAAGATCATCAATTATCTGAGCTCGCTGCTGGTGCTCGAGGTCGAGATTGACGAGTGCTGTTTTGAGCTTTCCATTGAGCTTGAGCACCAGGACTATTGTGCTGAAGATACATAGAAGAAGGGTCGCGCTGGTAAAGAACCAGATTTTGTATTGCTGGTAGAGCTGACCAAGAGTTATTTTCCCAAAGTTGGTATATGGTGCGACTTGCAACTGACGCAGGCAATCATGAACCTCATGATAATCAAGCGGTATCGTCCACCCCCTGGACTGAGAGCGAAAAGCTTCAATGCTGATGTCGGCTAACTGCATCATTGCCAGAGCGACCTTCTTGGCCAGCTCTGGACTGTGGTATGTTGAGCCTTGGCCAGGGGCCATTCCGGATAAAGCTGGGTGGTTTGGAGAAAAGGAAACTGAGAGTCCTGTACCTGCGGATCGAGCACAGCAATATCATGAAAGTTTATTTTGTACTCAGTAACCATTTGCTCAAGAGTCTCAGTTCGGACGCATCCCGCGTCAACATCGCCGTTGATAACGGCAATGACTACTGTTTCGTGGTGCCCACCAAAAAGGAGCTTTTTAAAGTCGTGATGAGGATCAATCCCTTTATCTTTTAAATAACGCCAGCTGACCTGCCAGCCACCAAAAGACTTTTCAGCTACGGCCATTCTCCAACCTCATCCAGAGGCAGTTCAATTATGAAAGTAACTCCTTGTTTAGAAAGGTATTTCTCTATCCCTATATTCTATAGGAAAAATGGATAATCATATAAGTTCAGATACTGAAACAATACTCGATGCTGAAAAGATCCAAATTTGGATGTCAATTCACAGGTGTCTGCCTGTTTTTGTACAAAGCTCAAGGCAATCCGACTGTCAGGTACTAATGACACCTCTGTGCCCTCGGTAGTTGACGACGAGGAGCCCTGCTGAAACGAGGAGAATAGAAACGATGAGATTTGAGGTCAGGGGCTCGCTTAGCATGAGGATGCCAAAGAATACTCCGGAAATCGGCATAATGAACACAAATGAATGCAGAGCCGTGGCGCCATATTTCTTGATGAGGGTATTCCACATGATAAAACCAAAAGATGCTGTTACCAGGGATTGGTATAGAATGGAGAGGATGACCTCCATGGCGATGGGTGTCGTTATCATCCTGTCATCCCAGATGAGTGCGCTTATAAAAAATAGGGGGATAGTGAAAAACATTGGATAGATGGTGATTTGCAATGCGTGGTAGTCTGAAATGATTTTCTTGATGTAGACAACGTTAAAACCCCAGTGTAAAACGGCCAAGAAGATCATCAAATCTCCTGTGATCGAGCTTTTCGTGGAACCGGCTTTGTCAAAGAAAAGAAGCAGGACACCGCAAAACCCAAGAATCAAACCAAGGAATTTCTTTTTGGTGATTTTGTCATTTTGCAGGATGAAGTGGGCCAGAATCATGACGACAAAGGGCAGCACATTGGCGATGAGTGTTCCGTGGGAGGCTGTGGTCCGACTTTGTCCGTGGTAAAACCAGGACATCTGCAGGAAAAATACAGCTGAAATTAACAACTGTTGTCGTACCTGCTCTTTTTTTATTCGTAGTGGTTTCTTCTTCCACCAGGCCCATATCAACAGTGCAAATGCTGCAATTGTGAAACGAAGACCAATGGCGGTGAATATCCCAATCCCTGTGAAACTGATCTTGATCGCCACGGCGTTGGCGCCAAAAAGCGTGCAGAGAAAGATGGTAAAGAGAGCGGCGTCAAGAGGAAGTTCCTTGCCGTCACCATCTTTGAATAGGGTTTGGGAGTCCACAGTAAAGCCTCTGGGTAATATGATAGCGGTGTGGTAGTTGTAAGCAAAGGGGGCACCTGTTAAGAGACCCCTTTGCAGGGTACGTATACCCCAAAGGGGGATTGTTCGAAATTATAACGAATTCATGATAGCCTTGAAGACCGCCGAAAAGTCCTCATCTGCTCCTGCCGCTTCTCTGGTCTTGATATACAAATTGTTGGCGGCACCGGCAGTAAAGAGTGGTTGGCCGTATTCGTCTCCCAATTGGAGGGCAAGTCGCATGTCTTTTTGCATATGCTTAAGCGGAAATGCGACCGGAAAATTATTTTGGGCCATCTGAGGACCTTTCATGCGAAACATGGGGTTGTCGATGGCCCCTTGCGTTAAAACATCAAGAATGTCGGCCATATTCAGACCAACTTTTCCTCCAAGAGCAAGTCCTTCACCAAACGCGGTCATCATCGTTCCCATTATCATATTGATAACCAGTTTCATCTGCGCACCTTGACCAACTTCCTTAAAGTAGAACGATTTCTTACCCATGGTCTGCAATGCTTTTTCTGCATCATGGTATAAGGATTCATCACCACTACAAAGAAAAACCAAAGTGCCATCTTCGGCAGGTTTTTTACTTCCGGAAACCGGAGCTTCAAGAAAACGTCCTCCTTTAGCCTTCACAGCTTCAGCTATTCGCATAGATGTTGCCGGATCAACTGTAGAAACATCAATATATGCTCTTCCCGGTGCTATGCCTTCCAGAACACCACCTTCATCAAAGAAAAGGGAGGTCGCGGCTGCCGGATCTGAAATCATTGCAAAGGTGATATCGCATTGGGTTGCTACCTCTCCGGGACTATTGCCTAAAAAGGCGCCTTGTTCGACGAGAGGCATACATTTTTCTTTTGTCCGGTTCCAGACGGTTACATTGAGTCCCGCGCCAAGGAGATTCGCTGCCATGGCATTGCCCATTATACCCAGTCCTAGAAATCCATATTTTATCATCAGGTTATCCTCCTAAGAAAGTAAAAGATCATAAAGAAACCGACATAAAAGGTTCCATTAAAAAGTTCGTGCAATAATGACTGAATTTCGTGTCGTTCTGATGTTACAACACACAATGAAAATATCCTATCACTTGGTTCCCCAAGTAGCATTGTGATTTGTCACATTGAGAGATTAGCTCCACGGGAGCTGTACTTTTCGGGACAATATTTTGGAAAACATTGGCATCATAACAGCATATTGGTACTGTTTGTGAGTAAATGCAATTATAGTATTTGGTATAACCGTCAAATTATACCTGGCGTGTCTTCGTCAGGCACTATCTGAAACCCCAAATATCTTTGTTGTTATGTGAGAAGGAGGAAATATGCATCGTGTTATGATACATCCGGCAACGTACGAGAATTGTCGAAAAGCAGTAGATCGCGCCTTTGAGCTTTTTCCCCAGGATATTGCCGGGAAAAAAGTAGTCATCAAGCCTAATGTGCTCCGAACATCAAAACCAGAAGAGCATATTGTGACCAACCCGGCCTTATTGCGGGCGGTAATTGAAAAAATTGAGGAGCTGTCTCCACTTGAAATAATCGTTGGTGATAACCCCGGCCTGTTTAATTACGGTGATAATGAAAACAGCTTTAAAGCAACCGGTTTGATGGCCGCGGCGAAAGGATATTATAAAAATATTGGCGACACCACACAGCACCTTGCTTTTAACCCTGATTTCATGCCTGAAATAGGGGTGTCTAAAGAAATCATGGACGCAGACATCCTTATCAGCTTACCCAAGTTTAAAACCCATGGCCTGACCGTCATGACCGGGGCCATTAAAAACAGTTATGGCATTTTGCCCGGTGCCCAGAAGGCACGACTGCACCAGCTTGCCGGGACGCCGGAGCGTTTTCATGAACTGATTGTCGAGGTTTTTCGTTTGCGGGTTCCGGATTTTTTTATCATGGATGCCGTTGTGGGCATGGAGGGAAATGGCCCGGCTTCACCTGAGTTGCGGGAAATCGGTCTGGTTCTTGCTGCAGATAATGCCGTTGCTCTCGATGCCGTGGTTGCCAGGATGATGGGTGTTGACCCTGCTCGTCTTGGTTTTCTGCAAAAAGCAGAGGCATTCGGCCTTGGCAATTTTGATTCTGATATGATTCAAATAGAAGGGGAAATGCAGGTTCTAACCAATTTTAAACTCCCTCCTCTAGGTGGTGAGGCGATTGCCGGGAACCAGACGATCCAGCAATTAATGAATGCTAAAGCCAATGTTAAACCTAAGGCTGACCCGGAACTTTGCACGGCCTGCGGTGCCTGTATTGAGCATTGTCCAGTTACCGCACTTACCATGCAAGGCGATCTCCTGGTGGTAGATGCTGACACCTGTATTGCTTGTTTCTGTTGCCAGGAGATTTGCCCTGAAAAAGCGATGAGTTTAAATTGATACGTGCAGAATGATGTTTCGAAATGCCGAGTCTTTAGTGCCTTACTCCTGGAATCCAATCAGGAGTAAGGCGCTACATAAAGGGTAGAGTGTTTCTGAATACTCAATTCTTCCACTTTTTAGATTTACCCCGTTCTTCAGTTTGAACCTGCGGGGTAAGTTCTTGGCCTTCTTGGGGAACAACCTGAGGCTGGTTTCTAGTCTGCCCCTGTTGCTTGGACTGCTTCCGTTCTTTGGGCTGTACCTGAGGCTGGTTTCTGGTTTGATCCTGTTGCTTGGACTGTTTTCGTTCTTTGGGCTGTGCCTGAGGCTGGTTTCTAGTCTGCTCCTGTTTATTGACACGCCTGTTATTGTGTAATTTTTCCGGCGGTTTGCCATACGAATCTGTCTTTTCGGGTTTTGAATAGATGAGAGGCGCAGTTTGTTTCATTCTCTCAGGTTTTTTGTTGTTCATAGGTTGTTGCAAGGATCTTTTTTCTACATATGGTGCCGTCTCAAATTTCCTACGCTCTATCTGAATATTTTTCAATTTATGGCTCTGCTCCTGCCTTTGGGATTCTCTCTTGTTATCAGGCTTCAGGTGGGTAAACCGTACAGGTTGGGCCTTGTTTGCCACAACATCAACAAGGCGTCTGCCGATCATCTGTTTGGCAGGATTATGAGACTGCTTGTAATTGTGCTTCTCCTGTTTGCGGTATACTCGTGGTGGCCGTGCATCTATATGGTCTCGACGGTATTGAAATTGCTTGTGGTAGTTGTGCTCCCAATTCTTATCATTACGAAGTCGGTACGAGCGGTAGTTCCGATAATAAGGATCATATCCATATCTTGTCGCACGATTGGAGTACCAGGGGCGGAATCCGCGTTTTTCGTATCGAGGGTCATAGTAATCGCCAAAATAATAATGGTGTGAATTTCGGATGAAGAGCGAAAGAAAAATGGCATCGAAATCCAGAACAATGCTTGGAGTGTAAAAGTAGCCGTGATTTCTATATATTGGTCGTGGGTAATAGAGCGGTGCGAACATTAAACCGCGACGACTGAGCTGGTAATCCCAGTAACCCATCACAAAAATGAAGCCTCGTGGGGTCCACACATAATGTGCGGGGATCCAGACCATTTCGGGTTTGGGCGCGTGCCAATACCCAGTCTGCCAGGCATAAGCATTGTGGGACCAGATCCAACTCCCCTCAATCCAAACAAAATTGGGTGCTGTTGACGGAGAACTGGGGCCCACTGCCAGAGGTTTAGGAGGAGGTGGCAGATATTCTGTCCGGGATTGATTGGTATCAGTCCAGTATCCTGATATATATTGGTTATCGTTTTCAACAGATATCCAATAACCTGGAATCCACTGGCGACCAGGTGGCACATCTCTCCACACACCACTCACCCAAATAAAATCATTTTGATCTTCGTCCCAACTCCAATATCCAGGAATCCAGGTGATCTGTTCTCCTTCGGGGCGAAATTCGGGAGGGATTTCGTTTATTGGCTCAGGTACAGGGCGTGTGATAACTGCACCAGATGGTGTCTCGTCGACACTGACATCGGCAAAAGCTTCGTGAATCGGGCCGCGTGTCAATACTTCCACTCCTTCATCCGTTTGGCTGGTTCCGTTTGCAGCCGAGGTTATCTCTGCTTGTAGAAAAAATGACAACCCTATCGACAATGCAACAATGAAGACTTTTCGAAAAAGATGCTGGTTCCGCATGGTAACTCCTTGATTTCGTCCCGCTGAAAAGCTCGGGGCTCTGTTTCGCACTTTCGAAGGGTGTATGTTCCTTCAGGAAATAATTAATAACACGGAACCTGAACTCGTTGGGTGATCGGTCGTGGAAACGACACCCAGACTCGACGATCGTTATATTGGCTGGTCTCCCACTGTCCATTAACAATTTGATCCTGGACACAGATGCTCGGTTGCTGGATAACTGTTACCGGCTGATATGGAGTACTGTAGAAAACTGGTGGCGGTGCAGGGGGAGCCGAATACAGTAATGCAGAGCCAAGGAGAAGACCTCCTACAATACCAAAGGCAATACCTGGCACGTTGTTGTGATGACCTCCACTTCTATGCCCACGGTAGTCTGATTTGTTGTAATAGTTGGATCTGTTGTGATAACCATCATAGTTTCCGTGGTTGTTTCCTCGGGCAAATGCTGGAGATGTCCCCACTACGCACAACATAATAGCCAATGCTGCAATTTTCTTTTTCATGTTTCGTACTCCTTTCCAAAAATACATTTTGGAGGTTTTTATATCAACCGTGCTGCCTGGGCTAACGTTTTACGCAAGAAATGCAATAATCATTCAAGTTGAGAAGGTGAGTGTATTGAAATCATAAATTTGAATATACCTCCAAGGCACTTATTCCCTCAAAGGACATTGAAAAGAACCCAGCTTATTTCCCATTTACCAGAGTGAATAACATTATTTTTCCTCACCATAGTGGTCAAATAAAATTAACAGAGATACTTCCTCTGCTCTCTTTGTAATCGAGCATACCGAGCAATAATAGAAGACATCTGGAGAAATAGGGTCTCAGGTGGCCTCATGTCGAGACCATGTCGGGTAGATGTCGAGTCGTTAAAACCCTTCACATAGAGTCAGAATCGGCAAAGAATAGCTTGGATGTTAAAGACGGTTTTACTGCCGTGATCGCGATGGGTGATTGGTGCGGGTAATTTTACCGACACTTACTTTGAAATAGTAGGCGCGACAAAAGAAACGGTACGTAGTTAGAGCTGTGGTATTCGATGAGTCTGAAACCCTGAAAGAAAAAACTTCTATTTTAAGCACTCAGATGTCCACGGTACGTCGGAAAGAGGTAAATCTGTAGGTCGTCCGTCCCAAGTATTCCCAAACGGTATTCTATTGTTAACCAACAAGCCCTTAATAACATTTTTTGTGCACGAGATGAAAAGCATTTCAGACAGATGCATCGTGAGTGGGTGGATCTTGAGTTAAAGAATGATGAGTGCAAAAGACAATCCTTTTGGAGTGAGTCAGTTGCTGTCGGTGATGAGTGTTTTATAAAGAATATTCAACAAGAGCTTTCAGGTAGAATACCTGGCCGTTCAATTGTTTCTGAAAATGGGACGACCTCATTACTGGAACCTTAATCGTCTTACAGCACTCTTTTGGATGGGCAAGAGAGCCTTTTAAATATTGGGAATACCTACTTATTGCAATTAAGCGACTAAAATAATGAGTGTTATCGTGGTCCGACCCCACATTCCACAGGATCATCAAAATCGTCCATCTATTAACCCTCTATGCAGTCATGATTAGGTAGTTTGCATTTCGCTTTCACATTAGTAGGTTCTCCATGAATACCTTGCTTGAAATTCGTCTGGAGCCATTCAATAAATAGAGTTCCGACATAGTAATGATCTGATGTGGGTTTTATGCGTTTATGTCCTTGCGTGGTCTGGATCAACGAATTGAATTTTTTTGGTATTTCAACAGAGTTTGCACCAAAATAGTAAAATGTTTTAGAGATCAACACTCTATTTACATTGGTATCTGTTTTAATATGCTTATCACTGTGGAATAAATTTTTCACCTGCGCAAGTTCACCCCCATCAACCCTCTTGTAAATATTATCACCACACCCATTATCCTTACTTGGCTTCTTGCACTCATATTCTGAAAATTGCCAATACAAATCGAATGTCAATCCTCTGTCTACACGCATTGCATATACTAGTTTTCCTTTATCTGGTGCTGGAGTCGTGCCGATAATCCAATCTCCGACATTTGCATACTGTCTGATCTTTGGTTTACAACAAGCAAGAGTACACATACCGCAATAAGGATTAGGTGCAAATCCACTGTCTGTCGGTACAATGTATGAGAACAGGTCAGGTTGTCTCTTTACCATAGTTTCACACTCCACGAATACCGCTTCACTATGAACATTTAAAGTGGTACAAAATTTATGTTATTCTAAATTGTTATGATCAATATATAACACACATCCCTGTTAAAGAATACGAGGAACACTATAACAACATGCAACACTCCAAAAACTTGAATCATTTCTATGACAAACTGCTGATATCCTTCGTGGGAATATAAGGACTACATCTTCGATAGGCAAAGAACCGAAGGAAACTGTTGATAGTGGGAGAAACAAATGAGGTTCTGTACTCTTACAGAAGACGTTTACGAACAGATGGTGGATACACTTAGGCAGCTGGGTATGTCAACTAAACGAAGAATAAGGATTATATCTGATGTTATATCAGCCTCTTGCTGCCCCTGATTTAAAGAGGCAGGAGGGGTTGACATTCAGGGTTGTTGATAGAGTTCACTGGCCTTACCGATAAACGAGTCCCAGGCAAACCAGTAACTAATCCTTCCAGGCAGGCGGGGGAGTTTTTCACCCTTGGGGCCGATGAGAAAATCCTCCTCGATATGCCAGAGCCCGGAGTCTGTTTTAAGAAATTGTGGTTCGTCAGCAAACCTAAATTCTTCCTCTCCACGTTGATAGGCGCGAACGGTTCGGGTTGCGTAGTCTCCGATCAGCACCAGGAATTGCTGCCCAAGCTGGTCATTTACCAGAGGCTGATCTTGAAAGATGCTGACAGGCCAAGCCTTGCTGGCCCTCGTCTGAGTAATTCCAAAGACCAGATCCTTAGGTTTGAGCCCGCCGCGACTGCTAACCTGCACAGGGAACATCAAATCAGGACTGGAGAAATACTTTTTATAAACTGTACCAGAGCTGTAATATCGTTTGTGACCAGTTTCCAAGCTGATAACTGTGGTTTCTGGATGTTCTTTTTTCCAATCTGCCCAGGAGGTGAGGACCATTGGCCTGGTCTTCAGTTTTATCCTGCTGCCCTTAAGCCTGCCACTTACCGCCTGTCCGGTAAACTGGTTCCAGAGGCTGTCGGTCTGCCTGTCATACATAAGTTTATTGGACCTGTAGAGCAGGCCGCTAGAACCAAAAGTAAAAGGCTTTTCTCTTCCCTCAACCATCGTCTCAAAGAGTAGACCGGTGCCGCAGAGGGTACAGTAGGCAAGGGATACAGGAATCCCTCCGAGGATGTCATTGGCCATTTCATGCCAGCCAAGGATGCTTAGAGGATAGGCCCTGGCTTCAGAATTTATCACCGCCCCGTAGACTAAGTCGTCGTTTTGAAGAAAGTCGGCTTTATCTGCAGTAATGGTTTTCGGCAACTCAAGTGCAGGGATTCCATCCACCTTTACCCCACCCCAGGTAATCTCCTCCAGCCGAATGTCCAGGTTTTCAGCTAGCGCCCGTTCGTCACCTAAAAATCGTAAAAACTGCATATCCAGTTGGCTATAGAGAAAGACCTTCAGAGGTCTATAACTTTTGTGGGCTTTGATCTCCGGGTGATCCTGCTGCCAAACCATAGCCTCGAACCAGTTGTTCAGTTTTGTTCCAGTGAGTTCTGAGAGAGTTGCCAGGATTTGCGGATCATTGCCACGAAAACGCAGGACCATAATGAGAGAGGCGATGACATCTTGTTTGCCCCGGGCACCAAGCTTATCAAGGGCTGGACCACGGTCGGCTGGAGCCGTCATTAAAAGAGAGCGAACCAGATCCTCCGGGTTCTCATCTTGAGCTTCTATTTCGGTGTTAAAGAGAGCAAAAGTGAACAGCAGAAGAACGATGGCGATAAATTTTTGCAACATAGTTGGTCCTGTTGAAGGAGGGAAAACATTCAAGATACCCTTGAGATAGAATAGATTTCCAAAAAATAATTTACGTTAACATAAAGATGTTAGTGGGTTTACACAAAAAAAGTTTGAATAATATCTATTTCCCGTTTGTTTTAAATTGGCCATTGGGGTCTGACTTAATCGACATTTAATGTCTAAAAGTCTGCTCGCCAAACATTCAGTAACCTCAATGTAAGCAATAAAGCTGATGCACTTAACATGACAAATATCAATGAGACAATGTAATAAAAAGCCCTGACCAACCTGATTTTTAGACGTTTATGCAAAGGCTGTTGCATCTCAGGTTTTGGTGGCACATGGGGAAATGTTAATAATAATAGTAAACAGACAAGCGACCACAGCAAACCAACTACACATGGAATGATATAGACCTCTTTTCCTGCACCATTTTTAATGAGCACCACGTAGGCAAACACAATGATTGCAGCAACTGTTGTAAGGAAAAATAGTGGTTTTAGCCAAATGATTTTCCTTGAAAAGACACTTAAATAATCAATCATACTGTGAATTCTTCATTTATACATTTAACGTTTTAATAACCTGCCGCAACAAACTATGCAGCATGATGGTTGCGTTACTTGTGCTTATAGAAGCAAATCAATATTCCAAAATACTGCATTCGTGTTGCTGTCGGTGTTTCTTTGATGGTTATGCTTTCATCTGCGATTTCCTACAAATTATCTTTGAGAAATTTGAGAAGCTTCGGAGCGATGAAATCGTTGGGCGTTGCACCGGTACAAATTAATTCCAGTTTTTTATAATCAAAATGGCAGTCGGAAGGACCGCCGGTCTGGCCGGTGATTTTGCCTAGGTTGAACCAGTAGTGACCAACGCGAGGAACTGGTACCGCTACGACGTCTGCTCCAGCTTCTTTTAGCGCCGCTACGAATGGAACGCTTTGACCTTCGGCAGGCACATCTGGATCTTCCATTCCCCAAGTAATAAACCACGGAACCTTTAGGCCATCATTTGGCAGCGATACATTTCCCAAGGATTTCGCGCTACCCCGGACATAATTTATGGGTGATGCTTCAAAATACGCAGCAGGTACGTCCATAGGGGTGCCGCCAAAGAAGTCCTCTGCAAATGTAGTCATTCCATAAGGAGCCCAATCAAAATTGGGATTCTTGGTCCACAGCCACCAGCTGGGCATATTAAACACTCCGTAAGCGGACACCACGGCTTGGACCTTGGTGCTTACATTTGCAAATGGATTGTTTGGATAATGTTTCGTATAGGCAGGCCAATCTTGGGTGAGAGCGAGTAGCGCCGCCAGTTGTCCTCCAGCGGAATCACCGCCAACGGCAATTTTGTCCGGATCAACCTTGAATTCTGTTGCTTTGCCCCGCAGGAATTGGAGTGCCGCTTTGCAGTCCAACAGAGATCCAGGCCACGTAGGATAGGCACCACCGGGTTTAGAGAGACGGTATTGGATGGAAAACACAACATAGCCACGCTCAGCCAGGTATGGCCCCCAGTCGTCGGCGTAAAAGTTCTCATCGCCAAGCTGCCACGATCCCCCGTGCATTAGCATGATGGCGGGATGTGGACCCTCGCTTGAGGGGACATACACATCTCCTTTAAGAAAAATGTTTGAATTGGGCACATCAGTATGGTTGGCGTAAATGACGTCTTCGACCACGGAGTATTCAGCAAAAATAGTGGCTGGATACACAAGAAATGAAAAATAAATAACTGAAATAATAGTAGATAATCTTTTCGTCACCTTGAATCTCTCCTTTACAACATGGTTGTTAATAGCGGTAGCTGGATCTCATTAGCATAAGAGTTAGGATATAGGATAAGAATTTGGTTTTTGTCAAGATAAGTATGAAGAGCTCTGGATTAACACAATAAGTGCAGCAGTTTAATAGTATCAGAGAAGGTTCTGAGTATCGGCTTAAACATGAAGGGGGCACGTATGTGTGCGACCACGCCTGCGACAATGTAAAAGATGGGTAGCTGCTAGACCCGGATTTCTCACCCACAAAGTTTTTCGCAGGTCGAGACACCGGGCATGAAGCTGTAATAATCTACCGGAGTCTTCGCTACCTGCAAATGCTCGGTAACGAAGTAGCTGCGGATAAATCTGTTGGCCCGAAGGGTGAACATTTTGATTTGAAAAGAAAAACACCCTGTTAATTAAGAGAGTCATTTTAAAACCATAAAAACAAACAATTGAGTTTCAAATCAAAAAGTCATGAGAAATACGGGCTAAGGCTCATGCTGGTACTGGTTATGCCTTTACTACTTTAGGGGAAAGGGAGCTCTAGGTGCTTTTTCTGGAATAGGATATTGATTAATTCGTTTCCAATTGCCTACTATTGTCCCGGAATACCCAGTGCCTGAATTGTGAGTGCGTTTCTTCCTTCTGCGTAGGGCAGGAGTCGACCTTCTTTGCGATATATCCGGAAGGCGAGGGCATAGGAGAGCACACGTATCGGATAGTCACGGGGGAGTTGCAGGAGATAGGGCTGGATGGTGTTGAAATCAGTCACACCGTATTTTTGCATGATAAATCGGAGGCCACCATTGGCCGGACCAATATTGTAGGCAAGAAGGCCGAGAAAAAGATCATCGTTCATTTCGGTGAGATAATAGCGAAGGGTGGCCGCACCCAAAAAAGCATTAAAGCGTGGCTTGTTCATGTCGCGGCCCTTTGGTGGAAAAAGTTTTCTGATGTCTTCGGTCACCGAAGTCGGAACTTTGGTTATCTGAAAGAGTCCATGACCACCGTCAATACTTTTTCGAGGCAGATAAGAAGATTCTGCGGCGGCGAGGCCCTTGAGGAGGTCGACGTCAATGGCAT
This sequence comes from Desulforhopalus sp., assembly GCA_047619065.1. Classification (GTDB taxonomy): domain Bacteria; phylum Desulfobacterota; class Desulfobulbia; order Desulfobulbales; family Desulfocapsaceae; genus Desulforhopalus_A. The sequence continues at coordinate 46,794 of JBLHNA010000012.1, read as the reverse complement.
AGGCCGTTGCGGCCTCATTGATTGCCGCTGAGAACTGTTCAGCCCGACCAACCATCTTATCTAAAGGAGCGGTATGCAAGCGACGATATGCGGCATAGACCTGATGAGCGAGGACGACACGGCCTGCCTCCTCTTTGCCCCCAACCAGAGTGCGATAATAGCCAAAGGCCCGAGTGAAGTATTGCTGAGGAATACAACCACAGACCAGTAGGGTCAGGCCTAGCACAATAATTGAAGGCAGATATGGTGATCTACCCTGAAGCCACTTCCTGGCTCTCTTCCAAACGCTCAGCAGGATGGAGGATAGAACAACAAGGCCGAAGATTCCCCCGGCAAATGGAAGAAGGCTATGGGTGAAATCGGTGCCGGAAAAACGGTTGCTGACATAGCCGAGCAACACGATAATTGCGACCATACCGATTATAGCCAAGCCAAAAAGCTCCAGGCTGACGAGTGAAAAATCTCTCAGAAGGTTTTTTTGTGGTTTCTTCTTCCGGGCACTCTTCTTCCTCTTACCAGAGGGAGACGCCTTCGATCGTTTCTTGGCAGGTCGTCGTTTGGGGGGTGATTGTTGCAATAGAAGTGGTCGGATTGTTCGACACGCGAAATAGATATTGGCACCCTAAAATGTGCCGAATAAGGTGTTAAATAAAAATCAAATACGTCAGGCAGTGTACCATATTCGACGATGGTTTTATGGTCAATTAGAATCTTTTCCGAGTCACACATCTTGTTCTGTATAGTTTGCTCCTCGTCATGTTGGTTTTGTATGCATAGATTGTTCTGTCACACAGTCAGCCAAATTTGAAACCTGTCAGATAATTCGTTAGCTTTTCCTTATTTTGCGGTGAAATCTCAGGGCAATTATTGCCGTCTTTGGCACCTTCAATAACTTTGGTTGCAAATACCATGCATGTAGGCTCGTTGCACTTTTTGCAATTTGTTCTAGGGAGCAGCCTGAGTATTTCGATCATGGTGGGTTGACTGGCACTTTCCGTGCTGGGTTCAATCGTATCTCGCATTTCCCATGTTTCATTAATCTCCCGATAAAGCCATGCAGCGATTTTCTCGGCCTCTTCATTGTCTTGGAGTGCGTTGATTGCAATTTTTTTCGAGTGAAAAGTCAGTAGCTTTCCATAGTGTTTTAAACTGAGTGATGGAGGATCCTGGGTATAGACAAAACCACCAAGTTTTGTGTTCAGATACGGGAGTACCTCACGTATGTCGTCTTCGAGATGGATGAAGCAGTGAACTCCCCGTGCGTTTGCGTCACACTTGGACTTGAATATTTCCATCTTGTATCCATTTAGAAACATGATCTCACCTTACTGTTTTTTGAAGTGTAACTACATAAACCAGATATCGCGAGTGTGTGGACTGTGTAGGATTGAGAACTTCCATAATATCGTCAAGGCTAGACCGGATTTCTCACCAACAAAGTTTTTCGCAGGTCGAGACACCGGGCATGAAGCTGTAATAATCTACCGGAGTCTTCGCTACCTGCAAATGCTCGGTAACGAAGCATCTGCGGATAAATCTGTTGGCCCGAAGGGTGAACTTTTTGATTTGAAACGAAAAGCACCCTGTTAATTAAGGAAGTCATTTTTAAACTATAAAAGCAAACAATTGAGTTTCAAATCAAAAAGTCATGAGAAATTCGGGCTAGACCAAGCTCATTAATGGTTGACTTATGAAGTAAATACCTAACATTCCGATACAGATACCTGCTGATTTGCGAAAAAAAACGCTTCCTCGTTGCCAGGAACTATTAGCCAAAAACTTTTTTACGAGAGCGGTAGAGCTACCGGCCAGGGCGATGGGGATACAGTGGCCGAGACCGAACAGGAGAATGAAAACTACACCTGTGAGAATTTTCTGTTGAATAGTAATGATGGCGAGAATGGGCGCTATAAACCCAAAGGTGCAGGAACCCGAAAGGATACCGTATGCCAGGCCAAGAACAAATGCCCCTCCCATCCCTTTCACTTTGATTTTCGCGAGCAAGCCATTTGACATCGAACAGTGGGCGATACCTAAAATATCAAGGGACACCCAGACAAGAATTGCTCCCACGACAATACTCATATAGGGCCCGACATCACCAAGCATCCGGCCAAGCACAGCACAGATAAAACCAATGGTGGCGATGGTGATAAATAGGCCTAATGTAAACAGTACCGCATACAGCACTGCCTTGCGACCGGCGATGATTTGATTTTGCCCTGCAACATAACTAACAATAAGTGGTATTGATGCCAGATGGCAGGGACTGAAAAGAACACTAACCATGCCCCATAAAAAGCAACCAAGACCTCCCAAAAGAATGCCTTGGTTCATCCATGTGTTGATAGTAAGAAAAATGTGATCCATGATTACTTGACTCCGAGTTGAGTCAGCTCGGCGATTATTTCGTCCTTTCCATAGAAACCCTGATGTCGGAGCACTTCGTTACCCTCGGCATCGTAGAAAATCTGAGTTGGTATGAGGCTGATACCGAATTTCCGTCCAGCATCTGGATTTTCCCAGACATCGATAAAGACAATGGCAGCCCGGTCCTTGTACTCTTTCTCCAGTTCTTCCATGATTGGTGCCATCATCTTACAAGGGATACATTTTTTCGCCCCAAGGTCCACCATGGTTACCAGTCCCGGTACAGGAATCTGCAGTTCTTGCTCTGCCAGGACAACAGAAGCTGCTGTTGCCGATACCAGGCCAATAATTGTTGATAAAACGAGACCTTTGAATAGTCCCCCAAAATAGTTTTTGCTCATACTTAGCTCCTCAGCTCAAAGATATATTTTTCTGTTATTTGCTACCCTTCGGGTTTGGCAATTCCACCGTATCCGCCTCAAAGCTTGAAGCTTTGAACTCTTTATACGTCTTTAGCTTCACTGCCTCGCATTTCTGGCAAGCAAGTGTAGACTCCGGGCTCATCAATTGCAAAATTTAAGTTGTATTAAAACAATAGGTAGACAGCGATTTTTTTGTAGCTGTACTCACTATCGATACCCGCGTGTTGAACTGCTTTCATGAATCTATCCTTTCTCTTTCTGGTGTACAATGAAGCAGAACCGTTGCTGCTTGCAACTCTATAGTAACATCTTCTGTATCATTCGTATTGCCAGGAGCAGGAGCATGCAACCAAGAAATTTCCGTACGGTGGCCGGACGCATATTCTTCTGCATAACGATTGTGCCCAGATAGCCACCAGCCCAGGCTGCAACTCCAGCAAAGAACAGGCGCTCCCAATTGACCGACCCCATTGTTGCATAGGCAAGAAAGGCCGTAAAAGAGGAGAAGGGTACGGCAAAGGCTGTGACCGTGGCTACTTTCTTCGGGTTGAATCCCTGGAGAATCATCAGTGGTGAGATTAACCCGCCGCCTCCCACACCAAGCAGGCCGGAGAGAAAACCCGAGCCGACACCGGTGAACATCGGTCCGGTGACCGGCCTGTCTTCCCGGTATTGATCCTTGAATTTTGAACCGTTGAAGAACAGAATCATAAGACCAGAAAAAGTCAAAAATGCGGTGAAAGCATACATTACGTATTTGGTCGGTAGATGTAGACCGACCCAGGCGCCGAGCGGGGCCATAATGACGGAGGCGATGATGATCGGTAGACCCAGGCGGAAGTCAAGCCGCTTCTGCCGGATATTTGACCAGGTTGCCCCCATCATACTGACGCCATTGACGAACAGCCCGATCGATCTCGCTTGGTCGAAAGGCAGGCCGAACCAGGTAAGTGCTGGGATCAGCACCAGGGCGGAGCCGACCCCGCCCAGTGCGAAAATAAAACTCAGGACAAAAGACATCCCGCTGATGGCAAGTAGTGAAGAATCCATAGTGAAGCCTGTCTATGCCAGCATCTTGGCCAGTGGGCCGGGTTTGAAAGCACCAACCATTTCTTCCATGGTTGCCGTCAAACATTTCACTTCATCAAAACCGTTGGCTCGCAGATAAGTGTAGGCCACAGCGCCCCTGAAGATAGAGGAGCAGAAGGCGATGACACACTTGTCTTTCGGTAATTTATCGAGGCTTCCGGGGAGCTCATGTAGTGGGATGTGCGTGGTGAAGGGAAAGTCGCAATAGGCCTTTTCTCTCTCTGTTCGTACATCCAGAAAAATAAAGTGGTCGTTGTTCAGGATTTTCCGCATCCCGTCGACACTCATGGAGTGTTCGCCGTTTCCAAGGAAATCAAAATCCATTTCGGTTAGTGCTTGGTCGAGATTGTTCATGGTCGTTCCTTTACTTTTATTTATTAAATAGGGAGTCGGGTAGGGAAAGGATAAATTCCCGGATCTCGTCCCGGACTCTCCTGTAGTGACTAAGTTTTTCCTCATCGGTAGCCAGTCATGACACCGGCGAACAAGGTAAAAAAATCCAGAGGGTGAGGTCGCGATCGAGAAACGAGAGCTGCTGACTGTTTGTCTTATCCATAGTGTATTACTTTTGTTGATTATTTGTTTTATGGAATGACGTACTATTTTTAGCGCTCAGGAATTCCAGGCATCTTTTGTGGTCCTCTGCGGCGGTCTCCAGTTCGGAGCAGTGCTGCTTGATGCCGGCTAGTATCGCCGAACCAAGTGTCTGGTCCTCGACCAGTCGGTAATACATCCACGTCCCGCGCCGCTCCCCGTCGACGAGTCTGGCATTACGCAGCAGGGCCAGATGACGTGATGCGGTCGATTGAGGAATCTGCAGGGATTCCATCAGGTCGCAGACGCATAACTCACCGTTGTTCAAAAGTAGCAGGAGCATCCGTAGCCTGGTGCTATCGGAGAGTGCTTTAAATAATTGAATCTCATCTTGCATAGGGTCTTTCCTGTTTGAAAAGAAGTCTCTTCTATCGTCACAAGCGGCATAGTATATATCCGGATATTCGGATGTGTGACTATGGTTGTATATATCTGCATATCCGGATGTATAGCAAGACTTTTTTATTTCCGTAATATTATATTTCTATTTAACTGTTATGACGGAACTAAATGGAGAGAGGATTTTGCTCAGTTTTTATGGGTTGGCTGAGGTGATTTACTCCCAGCGAAGGGAAATAAGCCACCTTAACCCGGATTTCTCACCAGCAAAGTTTTTCGCAGGTCGAGACACCGGGCATGAAGCTGTAGTAATCTACCGGAGTCTTCGCAACATGCCACCACTGAAGGAAAATATCGGTTGGAGCCGCTTATTGTGTGCGTTCCAGCCATTCTGTAAAGCGCGCTTTGACCCATTGTGAAAGGATGCGGTCGAAGGTGACCCGGTCGTAAAGATAGAGGCAATGGCGGATCGAGGTGTAGGGGCTAAAGGAATTTTCGGGATTATCGGCGAGGAACTGCCCCCTGTATTCCCGTACGGTTTTCAGATTGTCGATTAAACACTTGTGCAGATCCGATTTCTGGAAATCATGATTGAGCTTTAGGATATTTTGGACGAAGCCGTCCACCTTGTAATCCTGAAAGTCGAATTCGCGGAAGAAATGACCGGCAATCCTGTGGAAATTAAAGGCGTTGATGATCTTAGCACTGGCGACTAGCCAGCGTTTATCCTGCTTGTCGAGTGTTTCAGTGATGGGATCGCTGATGGGGAGCTCGGTTTCCATCTCGATCAGTTCGGTGGTGGCGTTTCTGATCTCCTTGAATTCCCGGTCGGCAAGTTCGAAAAGCGCCGAGAGGATGTTAATACGGCGCTTGAGGTTATTTGGAATAGCCTTCTTATATTTGATCTTGTGATCCAACATACTCCAGGCATCCTGGATAACTGTCCGGATCTGCACCTCAAAGGAGAGGTCGGCATATTGCTGGTATTTCGCCTGGGAGGCCATGTTTGCTCCAAGGGCCAGATCCATATGGAACCCTTTGTAGCCGAACGAGTCTTCTGTGGATTCCACTGAGGAGATCCGGTCGGTAATTTCGAGGATGTGAAAGTGCTGCTGCAACATCTCCGAGAGCTGGGGAATCTGGTCTTCATAAAGACAGACAATGCGGATGCCAATCAGGTCGGAGATGAAATCCTTGATCTCATAGGAATGTTCCGTAGCCTCCAGCTGGCTTTGGTATTTACGGCGAAATTTTTTGGTGCATTCATCCCGTTCCTTGACCCTTCCTTCGATTTTGGTCACTTCACCGGGATCGATACGTTTGATCAGGCTGCGGATGATACGGATATAGGTGTTTTTTGCGTCAACCAGATGTTTGAGGTTGGATTCGTAATATTGCCGGAAGGCTATCTTTTCCTGTTCGAAATCAAGAGATGCCATGAATGTCCTGTTGTATTGGCTTGAGTGAGAGAGGTATTACCTTATTTCGGGCCCACTATTGCAAAGCTTGGGAGGGGAGTCAAGAAACATTTCACTGAGTAGGGGGCAAAATGGTAAGGTAATCAAAATGTCACTATATAAAAATATACCATTTCGTCATGAGATGGGGCGCCACTAGCCCGGATTTCTCATCAATCAAGTTTTTCGCAGGTCGAGACACAAGCCATACCGCTGTAGTAAATTACTGCAAGTGGCTTGTAACGCTGTACCTGCGGAAAAATCTATTGACCCGAAGGGTGAGCTTTTGAGTTGAAACGAAAAACACACTGTTTTCTACGATAATAAATTTTAAAAAATGAAATCATGTAGTTGAGTTTGTAATCAAAATGCTCATGAGAAATGCGGGCTAGTTGCGACCAAGCATTTTTCAGGTGACCTGTATTATGTCGGATGTTGATGGAGTGAAGCGGCTTCCGAGGGTGTACTTTGAACCAGGATAGTAGAAGGTGGAGTTGGTAGCAATAACTTCACCAACCCAGGTCCTGCGGTAGAGTGTTAGACAGGGTTCCATTTAACAGAGCTAAGCCGGATTTCTCACCAACAAAGTTTTTCGCAGGTCGAGACACCGAGCATGAAGCTGTAATAATCTACTGGAGTCTTCGCTACCTGCAAATGCGTGGTAACGAAGCAGCAGCGGAAAATCTTGTGACCCGGAGGGTGAGCTTTTCGATATACAGCGAAATACACACTGTTTTCGAGTCTATTGGATTTACCCTGTGAAATTAGAATCTTAGGCTATTTGTCAAAACGTTCATGAGAAATGCGGCTTAGAGATTCTGGGCAGCAAACCCGGACGGAGCCCTACAAGTTGAAGAATCTTGTACGCAAGCTTTGAAAGGCACAACTCACCGATGATACGAGAACTTATATTGCGGGGGCGAAATCCCTCAACGTGCTTCAATAGGCAATCTTGATCAACGTACATTGGTTAAAATCGGGGTTGTTGATCTTGATGATTTTTCTGGTTACCGGAACCTATTTTGACAACTTCGTCAAAACTTGGGATTTACGACACCATCTATTTTATATTCCATTCATATGCTGTTCCTTATATGTCCTGTTTGTTTCTTTATTTACAAAATTTCGAATCGTGCTGAGACATTCCTCGTCTGTACAGACTTTGGACATAATCTCCGGCAGCACCTCCATGATCAACCTTTTCTGTTCTGTCTTGTCAAGATTAAGTACAGCGGTTCTTACGTCTTCGTAGCTCATTGTTTTTCCTCCTGTAGACGTTGATCTGATTGCCATTTACTGACAGGCACTAAAAAAACAGGTAAGGAGCGGCTTTCTTTGTCCAACCATTATTGGGGTAGTTCTGGCGCAGCTCTTCATAGGCCATTTTCAATCGCTTGGAGTCGTTCTTTTGTTTATAGAGATTGACACCGCGGAAATATATTGCTTCCGGCACGACACTACTTGCTGGATACCTCTCTATCATTCACATAAAATAGACGTTGGCTGCATCAAAGTCCCCTATCGAGAATTTAACTTTTGCTATCCGTAGCAACATAAGTGCAATAAATGAATTGGGTCCGAGAAAGCCGACAGTCCGCTGAACCTCATGCCCCTGATAATCGAGAATGAGGAGAGTCGGGGTCCAGATTGCATTGTATGGGCTGTATAAGTTTTTCTTCCTCAAATACCGCGTTTCCCGTTTTGCGGTATAGCAATGATTTTCAGCTGCAATTAATTATTTCTATCTCTGGCTAATGAACTCGTAAAAAAGCATCTTGTCCGCACAGATGGACTCTGGCAAAAGTTAGATGTACAAGTCCATCATGGTTAATTATATCACAATCCCATGAGCAGAGGACAGGGGTGTGCCCATTTTTTATATAACTTTACTGTGAAAGGTGATATTGGCTGACTGGCATCAAGAAAGCTCATTTTGATTGGAAAATGCGGCTCGGCCTTGTCCTGAACGGTTTTAAACATATGCAGCCGGAGGAAGTGCCAAGTCACCATCAATGTGACTTTGGTAAATGGTATGACAACGCAGCAGAAAGCCTAAAAATATTACCTCTGTTTGCTGAAATAGGGAGACACCACGAAGATGTTCGCAATAAAGTTGTAGAGGCAGTGATACATCATAATCAGGGGAACGCAGGTGAGGCCGATCGCAAAGTTCAAGAGTTTGAGATTTCTCGCAAACATCTGTTTAGAGGTCTTGATGATCTTTGTAGAAGCTAAAACAAACAGCAGTGATCGACCTGGTTGCTCCAATGTGTAGTAGTTCAGCCTTGAATTTTGAGCTTTCCGGGGGCTCGTCAACCTACATGTTTTTTGAAATGTTGCCGATATCCAAATGGTTAATTTCTTTTACATAGAGGCGAAGTATTGATTAAAATGTGTTCTTAGATTCGAGATGCTATTTTAATCTTGCATTCATGGGTGGACGAGCAGTATATTCACTCACTTAAGTGAATTGCATATGTTTTCTCAAAGCGGGATTAACTCAGTGGTAGAGTGTTAGCTTCCCAAGCTGAAAGTCGCGCGTTCGAATCGCGTATCCCGCTCCATAATATAATCAAGGGCTTACAGTTGTTTTGCAGGCCCTTTTTTTATGCCTTTTTGAAAAATCCCTAGAATAAATCCCTAGCAACTTTGCTGTTGTTCAGCCTCCAAATTTGACCCTCTTTCAGCGTTGAACATTGACCCCTATCAATTATGGAGAAGAATATGTTACCTCGTTCAAACCCTTTCTGGATGGTTTCTTAAGAGGTTATAAAGAGAATAGATATTTGGGTTGAGGGGTCACCCTTGGACGCTGACAAGGGGTCAATATTGAAAGCTGATTGACATCTGGTTGTATTGCCGTGCCATGCCTTTATCTGTCCTTTTTTATCTCTCTCTTGAAATTTTGGGTAACAGTACTATTCTCCAATTTTCGACCTCAGAATTGGTAGCGGGCTGTGGAAGATGAAAGTTTTCGCATATATAAAGATTTTTTGTCGAATATGATTAGATATGTTGTAAGCCCGTATGTAACATACAGCTTGTTTTACTCACTTTATAAATGAAAGCTTTCTACGAAAGTCACTTATACCCACCAAAGGGGTATTGAACAGAAGCCAAGTTTTTTCCTGTTTGCCGGGGTTAATTCTGGACTGCTTAAGGAGTGTGGCTATGATTGTGCGGGGGACAACAGAACAATTGGAGGCTAAGGCTGCCTGGATACTTGTAGAAATAATTCAGGGACTTCTTGAGACCACGTCCCAGGTGACCGTGGCTGTACCAGGTGGCAGGAGTGTTTCTGGCATCTTCAAAAAGCTGGCCGAACATGATATTGACTGGTCACGGGTACATTTCTTTATGGTGGATGAGAGGCTGGTTCCCCTCGATCACCCGGAGAGTAACTTCCGCCTGGTGAGTGACGCATTGGGTGAAACAGTGCCTGCAACGTCTTTGCACCCCTTTGTCCTCAAGGAAAATGCCATTGATGAGGGAGTGGGTGACTACCAACGTGAGCTCTTGACGTTTGGAGGGAGGTTCGATGTCGTGTTGGTGAGCAGCGGAGAGGATGGCCATATTGCTGCAATTTTTCCAGACCATTTTGAGACCGCACAGAGTGGAGAAAAATTCATGCGCCTGGAACACGCACCTAAACTGCCGAGTCGCCGTATGTCCGCAACACCAGAGTTGATTGCTGCTTCCCAGGTTGGCTTGGTCTTATTTTTTGGTGGAGGAAAAGGACGTGCACTGAAGAGGTTTTTCAACTCGGAACTTACTGTTAGCCAGTGTCCGGCAAAGCTCATCAGCAGCTTACCGCAACATTACATTCTTACAGATCTGGAGGTGATACCCCTATGACCTTAGAATCACAAATGATACTGATTTTTGGTGGGACCGGCGACTTGACCCGGCGTAAGCTGATTCCTTCGCTGTATTACTTGCTCAAAAAGAAACAGCTAACGATGTGTACGCCTATCGTCTGTATTGGTCGGCAGAAAATTACTCGAGAAGCATTTCTTAACCAGCTCAGCCCAGAGAAGTATATTGAAGATCCTGATGAGGTCGTCCTGAAAGACCTTCTTTGCCGAATAGAATACCTTTGTTTTGATCTGCTCAGCGCACCACCATCTGAATTCCGGGCTAAGGTCATGACTCTTCAGCAGAAGTACAGATGTGCTGCAAATAGATTGATATATCTGGCCCTGCCGACCACGGTTTTTCAGAAAACGGCAGAAGTCATAGCGGCGCTGGATGATGAGACAGGGTGGCAGCGGGTGGTCTTTGAAAAGCCCTTTGGCGAAGATGTGAAATCCGCCAATCAATTAAACGAAAGTATTATGTCTGTTCTGCAGGAAGAACAGATCTACAGAGTGGATCACTATCTTGGCAAAGAGCTTGTGCAAAATATTCTGACCCTCAGATTTTCCAATGAAATATTTGCCAGCACCTGGAATGCACAGGCCATTGACCACGTCCAGATCACTGTGAGTGAGTCCCTCGGTGTAGAAAAAAGGGCCGGATATTATGACCGGAGCGGGGCTGTACGCGATATGGTGCAAAATCATCTCCTGCAGTTGCTCTCCTTTGTTGCTATGGAACCACCTGGGGCGGTCAGTGCTGATGCTCTGCGCGATGAAGCTGCTGCAGTAATAGGTAATCTCCGGCGAGTTAGAAGAGAAGATGTGGTGCTGGGACAATACGCTGCCGGGGATATTGGTGGGGAACAAATGGTTGGCTACATAGATGAGGATGGGGTGGCAGATGATTCTATCACAGAGACCTATGTGGCACTGAGAGCGTACGTTGACAATCCACGCTGGCAAGGAGTGCCGTTCTACCTGCGCACAGGAAAACGACTCGAGCATCGGTATGCTGATATCAGGATAGTGTTCAAACAAAAAGCCTTGAACGTTGATGCTACGCCAGGCAAGCCTAATTTGATTACTATCAGAATTCAACCAGATGAGGGTATTGCTCTTGCCTTTAATGTCCGTAAACCAGAAGGCAATGGGACAACTGAATCAGTGTTGATGGACTTCTGCCACCATTGCCATTTTGGCCCTAACACCCCGGAAGCGTACGATTCTATTTTGCGCAATATCATGCAGGGTGATCACAGTATTTTCCCACGCTGGGATTGGTTGTCTGCAAGTTGGCACTATATTGATGGCTTGCGGCAAGTTGCAGGTCCACCTGTATTATACCAGGCGGGTTCTCATGGGCCTGTGGCGGCAGATACACTCCTGGCCCAGGACGGAAGGGCGTGGCTCAGAGATGAAGTGGCCGGTCAGAGAATACTTCCGCTGTTTTCTCCCTGACCGGTGTTGGAGGTGCACATCGAACAGGGGCGGACCAGGTCAATGTTCTGTTTTTGTAGGGAGAATTATTTGAACCCCGAATTTGGATCTCTGGTTATCTTAGCCAGAGTTTCATTATCTTGGTTACGGACCAGCTGTGGCAGGGTACCCCATAGGCCGATTTTTGAGTTTTTGACAACAAGGATACCGCGTATCCCCTCTATCTGTCCGACTTCTTCAAGTACCTGTGTCACGTCGGCTTCACTGGAAATACGATTACAAACCAGAGTGGCAGCAGAATCGGCAAGTGCTGCGTCTCTTGCAACAACGGTTGCTAACTCGCAATGCCCAAAGCTAAGAGAATGCCCCATTTTACTGGAAGAAGAGCAGATGGCCAGAGGTAATTCTTCAGGGAGTATATGAAAAGCCAACTGGGCGCCAATGCTGTTGTCCCCTGCATAAATCCCAATAGTTACCGGTGTGGGGGACATGATGTACAGATCGCCCCCGTTTTCAACAATTGCCTCCTGGCAGCCAACAGCCTGGGCAGCTTCGACACCGAACTGGGCCAGCGTTCCGGCGACCGAGGCCATGGGGCCAAGCCCCGTGGACTGCGATGCTCTTGCCATTCGCAGCGCTACTTCTGGAGCATCATGAAGTAGCTCCAGTGGAGTCAAGGCGCTTTTAAATTCTGGATGGCGCTGGATATATGCCTCGAGCTTTTTTCTCTCGTCAATGACCGCTCCCGTTATCTGTTCATACTCCCTGCCATAGACTTTCAGGTGTGTATCTTTCCAGGAGAAGGTTCGAAAACTACGCATGACAGATAACGTAGGACAACAAGAATCGATTTATCATTTCGCTATAACCCAGATTATTGTCATTAGCGTTTTGGGACAATCAAAACGCGGAGCTGCAGACACCATAGGGGCAGTTTGTGATACAGGACAAACATTCAACACATTTATTCTCATCAAAACCAACCACCCTGTTTACTCTGTCAACATATTCAAGTGCACCGGTAGGGCAATGGACGATGCAATTACCACAGTGCGCACACCTCTCCGCATCCCAGTGAACGCCAACGTTTCCAGCGTGAATTTGTACATCAAATTCACCAAGGTAGGCAAAGGCACGTTCAATGTCCGGCTCCGTGCCGGATATTTCCAGTGAAAGATATCCTTCCTCTTCGGGGGTCACTTTCGCCCTATAAATATTGACCATCAAGTTGTAATCTTTGATCAGCCGGTAAACAATGGGTTTGTCCGTTTCACTTTTTGGGAAGTAAAGATACACTTTTTTAGTTATCATTTTTCTCCCCCCTTTATTTCCAAACCCTGCATTCCCTGATTCAGGGGCAGATGCTGACTGGGTTGTGATAAGAGAAACTTTCCTTCTTCAATCTCAGCTTTGAGGATGCCGCAGATCTTCTGGGCCTTATTGTATGAAGACATGGAAGAGACCCGGACCTTCTTCCCTTTGAGTTCCACCTCCCCAGAGCGAAGCTGCTCGTACGTGTACCTGGCAAGAATATTACCGGTCTTTTGCGGGTAATCTACTGAATAGTCGGTGACACAACCGATGATTTCACTATCCCTCACCGTTGTTCTCTTGAGGATTTCGGCATTAAGAATTGGGATAGGAACTCCAACCCCAAGGGACAGTGAAACACCATAACCTTTGAAACTTACCCCCCGGACAAACTCGGGGTCCATGTCCTTCATATTGCCGGTCAGGGCCAGGGTTCCGGCTCCCTCAACGGGGACACCATTCTCCCCTCTTTCAACCGCGCTGCAATGCTGGGTACCTTCAGCGTAGACAATGCCATGGGCTCCGGCCAACCAGACCTTGGTGCCCACACCGATAGTCTCGTATAGGGGGTCATTGAGCAGAGGTGACAACTGTCCGGCAGAAGAGTAGGTCATATTACGCATGTTGGGTTTTAGGATACCCATGTAAGTGTAAATTGTCTTATTTGAGGTGTTGACCGCCACATTATAATTTTGATAGCAGTTTCTCGGGTTGGTCATGATCGCCTGGTTGAGATCATTGATATCAAACATGGTCCTGATTTCTCTGCGGGGATAATCATCAGTGGCATAGGAAAGACCGAAAAGCTGGAGTTTTTTACCCGCAACCAGATCTTCGATAACATGACCACCACCGTAGAGAAATTCTCCAGGATAGTTCATATTTGCAGGATCATTGTGGCGAAGCTGGGTGGCGCCAAGAAAGAGGTCCACAGCTGCAATACCTGAATAAGCCAGGACATCACCGATCCATGCCTCCGAAATGCGTATCTTGGGCTTGGAGTGACCAAAGTTTAAAAAGCAGCCAGATGAACACATGGGACCAAAGGTTGCGGTGGTGACAACATCAATTTCTTTAGCTGCAGCTTCAAGGCCATGTTTATCCACATAGCCAATGACTTCCTCGGCAGTGAGGACCACAGCCTTGCCGGAAGCAATTTTCTCATTTATCTCATTATAGGTTTTCGCCATCTTACGTACCCCAAATCAAAATTTAATTGTTACTTCATAGAAGTATTAATATCCCCTTCATGAAATTAATTCACCGAAATATGAGATAAACAGAATTAAAGACAGAATTAACAGTCGACATTGATTGGAGCGTTAAGGAACGAACATCCCTATTAGTACCAGAACTTGAATGAAAATAAATGATACACAATAGAGGGTGTGGGGCTTAGCCATTACTCTTGGAAATCCCAAAGTAATTATTTTCTATCTTAGTTTCTTGCCAACTTTTGTCCATTTGGAACAACTTACCACCATAGACGTCATTGGCGTGGCCTCAGTTGTTTCTCTGGTTCTTGGATCTGTCATGTTGTTTTATGCATACACAGCTTCACATTCAAGGGAGTTGTTCAAGAGTACAAGTGCTCAGAATAAAATGAACAGGGCTGCTGGTACTGCAATGATTGGCACTGGCGCATTATTATTGACCAAGGCTTGATGACTTTTTCCACCTCTAAACCCCAGTTATTGGACTGTTGTAAGGCCGTTAGTATCATTGAAGTCTGTCAACAGCGAGCTGACATTCCGCCCACATCTCCCAAGATGACAGATCTATTCTAACCCGAATTTATCATGACTTTTTGATTTGAAACTCAATTGTTTGTTTTTTTTAAAAAAAAGGACTTCCTTAATTAACAGGGTGTTTTTCGTTCCAAATCAAAAAGTTCACCCTTCGGGCCAACAGATTTATCCGCAGCTGCTTCGTTACCGAGCATTTGCAGGTAGCGAAGACTCCGGTAGATTATTACAGCTTCATGCCCGGTGTCTCGACCTGCGAAAAACTTTGTTGGTGAGATATCCGGGCTAATGGATAACTTCTGCGTTTTTCAAATGAAAGTGTTGTAACCTTGCTTTACTTCCGATAATGATAATTTTGTTTTCTACAATATTGAAATACATAAGTAATGAGGGGGATATATGCAGCAATATTTAGATTTATGTCAGAGGCTGATGGACCATGGAAAATGGGTCGAGAATAAACGTACCGGGAAGCGCTGTCTGACGATTATAAATGCGGATCTGGTGTACGATGTGAGTGAAGGGATCTTGCCGGTTTTAACCACCAAAAAGGTGTTTTGGAAGGCTGCAATTGCAGAGATGCTCGGTTATATGCGTGGCTATACAAGTGCTGCAGAGTTTAGATCAATTGGTTGTAATACCTGGAACGCCAATGCCAACGACAATCCAGATTGGCTGGCAAATCCCTTTCGCAAAGGTGAAGACGATATGGGGCGTTGTTATGGCGCCCAGGGGAGAGATTGGCGAAATCCTGAGAACGAAAGGGTGGATCAGCTGCTCAATGTGTATAACGATTTGCGTAGAGGGGTAGATAATCGTTGCGAGATTATGACCTTTATGAACCCTGGCGAGAGGGATCGTGCCTGTCTCAACTCTTGTATGCATACACATACCTTTAGTCTTTTAGACGGGCATCTGTATCTGACCTCATATCAACGGTCAGACGATCTGCCCTTGGGGCATGGGTTTAATCAAGTACAGGTTGGCTGGCTGCTGATGGTTATGGCTCAGATCACGGGGCTCAAACCCGCCAAAGCATTTCATAAGATTGTTAATGCCCATGTTTATGAGGATCAGCTTGAATTGTTACGAGACGTACAGCTAAAGCGAGAGCCCTATCCCCAACCAACGCTGAAGATTAATCCCAATATCAGGAGTTTAAGTGATTTGGAGACATGGGTGACAGTCGATGATTTTGAACTGGTGGGGTATGAACACCACCCGGGGATAAAATATGAATTTAGTGTTTAGTGTTTACTGTTTAAGCTGTACAGACTGTGTCACAAAATCATACTTTTTGATATAGAAGGGCCGTAATAATAAAAAGGCTAGCCCGAATTTCTCATCAATAAAGTTTTTCGTAGGTCAAGACACAAGCCACGCTGCTGTAATAAACTACCGCAAGTGGCTTGTAACGCAGACTTTGCGGAAAAATCTATTGACCCAAAGGGTGAATTTTTTGATTTAAAATGAAAAACACCCTGTTTTTCAATCAAGTTATTATTTGTATTTAATATCATAAGGTTAAGTCTTAAATCAAAAAGATCATGAGAATTTCTCTGGCCCTTTTTATTGTTTCGCATGCTGGTTGTAACCAAAGGTCTCTCTGACTCTAAGGGAACCGAGTATCGCGAGTATTGCAAAGATCAGCATAAGAAATAAGCCGTTTTTGTAATCTTGTTCCGTGTAAATTCGTATACCGCCGGTGATAGTTCCATCCCAGGTACGATCCGCCAGATAGCCAAAAAGAGGCTGCATCATCGCGGTGCCAATGAAACACCCAGTATTGACAACGCTTACCGCCATTCCTGAAAGGTTTGGATTCATTATTTCTTTTGCTGCTGCAAATGTGAGGACAAACCCTGATCCTACAAAGCCTAAAGCTCCAAACAGTAGAAGAGTTTGGTAGCCCTCTTGCAGAGGCGCATATATGAGTACTGAAAGAAGTAATGTATATGTGAGAGTGCAGAGTACGAGCAGTGGTTTTCTCCTTCCGATTTTGTCAGAAAACCAGCCGAAGAAAAGTGCGCCAAAGGCAAAGCTGAGAAGCATGGTCGTCATATGGTTTGCGGCATACGATCTGTCCAGCCCATAAACATCTCTTAAGTAGGGAACGCCCCACAATCCCATAAAAGAATAAAGTCCTCCAATCATACCAAACTGTATCCAGAATCCTGGCCACACTTTAAGTGAGGTGATGACTGAGATGAGATTCTTGACCCAGTTGTCTTCGGTTGCCTGCTTGCCATGTATGTTGAAATTGTTTGGTGGAGCAAAACCTAATTCTTCAGGACGATTTCTGACAATTATAAAACTTAATACAGAAAGACTGAGCGAGAGACAGCCAATACCAATGAACACAGTGCGCCATTCATAGTGTGAAAGAATGGCTGAAAGAGGGCCGGCTGCCAGTACAGACCCCAGGTTGCCAATAAGAAGGGTAAGGCCACTCATTATGCCAAAAACTCTTTCGTGAAACCAGACGGCGTTGTTTTTCATAATTGAAATGAAAACAACCGAGACACCAAGACCTACAAAAAATCTCCCCAGACAAGCTATCTCAAAAGTGGGAGCCATACCAAAAATAATCGAGCCGAGGCCTGCTACGAGATTACCCGTGACAAGTGAGGTACGAGTGCCGAAGGTGTCTGCGATGACTCCGGAAGGAAGCTGCATTGACGCATACACAAAAAAATAGATGGCTGACAGTGTTCCAAGTTTTGTCCCTGTTATATGAAAGGAACTCATGAGGTATTCTGCAACTACACCGGGTGCCATTCTATGAAAATAGACCAGGATATAAGTGAGAATCAAGATTGAAAAAATGGACCACTTAGCGAACGCAAAAGAGTTTGCTGTGTGGGGCTTGGTAGTTGGAAGTATATGTGTCATAAAAAATAAGAAAGATGGAGACTCTTTTGAAATTAAATAGTTAACAAAATTAACAGATAGCGACCCCAGAGAGACCTTCGGGACACTTATACCAGACAGGTAAGCGATAGACTCCAGGCGACTACTGAAAAGAGTCCCGCTTATTTCCCATTTACCGGGGTTAGAAGGTCAATGGGAATGGTGTCTAAAAGGTTTGGCACAATTACTCTGAGGGGAATGCTTTGTCAATAAATGCAAGAGCTCTGGATGATTATTAAATTTGGTGAAATGAAATTGCGGAGTGGCCTTTTATTTGCTTGTCACGATGTGTAGTTTGTCTTAATGATAAAACCAATAACAAAAGTGGACAGCTCTTTTCGTCAGCGATAGGAGAGGGAGCAGGGTTGCATGGAGGCGAGAACGGAAAAAATATATTAACAATAGGTAATTTGCACAGGTGGGAGGGAAAAAAATGCACTTTTGTGGAGTGGTTTCTTACTGAATGTTTACTGGGGCAAAATAGTTTTTTGAATTATATGAGAACAAGAGTTTTTTCGAACACATATCGTAATATCTTTTTATTAATACAAATTATAATCTGGAGGGGGAATTTTGAACAGAAAGATCATAGCTGTTATCACCGTTGCTATGCTGGTGTTTGGACTCAGTACTGCTAATGCTTCTACAACCTTGATGGAAATAGGACGTAGTCCATTCCATCAACCACCACTGACAACGGTGGACACACTACTTGCGATGGTCCAGGATAAGGACCAGGATGTTAAAAAAGGTTTTGAAAAAGCAGGGAGGCCAGAACTGTATGCGCCATTTGTTGAACAAGTTGGGACTGCTCATATTGAACGGGTCGATTTTCCTAAGGGCTCCTGGTTTGAATGGATGTTTTTTAAGAAAAAAGGAAAGGGGGATGTTCGCGTAGCAAAAGATGTTACCTGGGCAAATGAGAAGTCGTTTCCTGGATTCAAATTCGATATCGATCATGAGGGTAACAGATACACCTTTGCTGTGCCCCTTGGATGCGGAAATATAGCTCTGATGGGAATGGATCCAATTCCTGCTGACGCTGTTGTCGTTCCTCCACCTGTTGCTGCTGCTAACCAGCTACCTCGATGTGGTGTGACAGTTTCATCTGATCGTGCGTACTGTGGTGAAATTATCACTGTTGATGCAAGTGGCTCCACAGATACTGATGGTACTATTGAAAAAATGACCATCGCCTTCGTAGATGATCAGGGAAATGTTGTTAGTGAAAAGGTCGTTGATGGTGAGCTGGTTGCAGACGTCGCAATGCCATGTGATGCAAGTAGTTTAAAAGTTACGCTTACCGATAATAATGGCGACACTTCAGTTATGGACGAATGTACTGTTGCTGTAGCACCTGCCAGTCGTGTTCGTTTTATTGCAGATGCTGGATATTATCGTCAGTTTGACCCAGCTCACTACCTCTTTGGTCGTGTAGGTCTTGAGTATAAAATAAATGATCAATTTGCGATTCTTGGCCTTGTTGGTGGAGCTCCTAAGTTAGAAGGAATTGATGGCAGGTCTGCGTTTATGGTGGATCTGTTAGGTGAGTACTCTTTTGGTTCAAGATACTTTATTGATCTTGGTATTGGTGGATGGATTACCGATGGTGACAAAACATCTGACGATCCCAATTTTGACCCTAGAGCCGAAGATACTCAACTTGACCTCGTAGCTGGTGTTGGTGCGAGAGTATATGGCGAGCCAGAAGATTTTAATGCTTCTCTGTTTTTAGAAGTTCGTTCCGCATTTGACGAGCTGGGACAAGTATATGATTACGGTCGTTTCGGTGTTGGAGTGCGTTTTAGATTCTAACCCGGATTTCTAACCAACAAAGTTTTTCGCAGGTCGAGACACCGGGCATGAAGCTGTAATAATCTACTGCAAATGCTCGGTAACGAAGCATCTGCGGATAAATCTGTTGGCCCGAAGGGTGAACTTTTTGATTTGAAACGAAAAACACCCTGTTAATGAAGGAAGTTATTTTTAAACTATAAAAACAAACAATTGAGTTTCAAATCAAAAAGTCATGAGAAATTCGGGCTAAACCTGCCGCATAGTCATTGTTCGTATTTAAGCGACTTGTCTCGCACCTGTAATAGGTGCAAGATGAGTCGCTTTTTTTTTGAGATGTATTATCTGATATTCAGGCGCATCCCCTGCACACCTTATGGCTTCCTACTGTTTCAAGTTTGGTTTCCATTACCATCTCGCCACAAATGTCACATTTCTTTGATGCCTCCCGTGGCGCTCTGTCTGGTAGGATAAAATCATCGAGTTCCTGTACATCGAAAAATCCTTTAGGGCCTCTCGCAAACAGCTGTTCACCTCGCTTTTCATATAATGTTTCATAGGCTTTTTTATCGGCTGAAGTGCAGGTAGGCGACGATATTTTTTTTGCCAGTTCCTGTTCTTCCTTCGGAACAGTAAATATTTCATTCTTGAGTATCAATCTAACACCTTTACCACTGTTGCGACTTGCAAAGGTAAAAGCCATTTTTCCATGGTCGAGATAAAAGAAGTTACCTTTGCCAAAGGTGCAGCCTGTTAGTACTTGTATAGCATCACAACAACAGGCGTCGGTTTCAACAATCGTGATAAGTTCTTCGTCAATTGAACGTATCTCAGTCAATAGTTCTAATGCAAGTTTTGCGGCCAGGTAGCCGATGGTGACCCCCATGCAGGTGTGGCCATGGAAATCTATGCATTTACGGTAATCGGCCTGGGCCTGGATTGATTCTGGGATGTACATAACTACTCCTTAGAATATAGAAAACTGAAAGACCGCAACTTTAAAAATGATGAGCAGGATTGGTTGTGTCCTACCTATTAGATAGTGTTTGCGGTATATTGACCAATATTAGAATAAACAACAATTAATAATTATGTAGATGCAAGCTGTTATTGTAATACCGTCGCAAGATTTTTGCTGCGTGATATTTTTAGGTTCAGTTGAACGTGGATATGGCTGATAGCGGTTGCTTTGCGGAATGGTACTGAAATCAAATTAAATAATGAAAGTAGGGAGGGGTAAATTGGCAATTTTAACCATTGACCAAAACAGATGTAATCAAGATGGTCTGTGTGTGGCGGTATGTCCCGCGGGAATCATAGCACTGGATGAAAACAAGTATCCTGTTTTGGTGGCTGATGCTGAGGATAGATGTCTTGATTGTGGGCAGTGTGTTGCCGTTTGTCCAACAGGCTGTCTTGATCATAGGGCCATGGCTGCATCTGAATGTACTCTTATACAAAAGGAGCTGAGAGTAACGAAGAAGCAGTGCGAGCATTTGTTTAAAACCCGACGTTCTATTAGGAATTTTAAGAAAAAAGAAGTAGAGCAAAGTACTGTCTCTGAACTTCTGGATCTGGCTCGCTATTCTCCCTCTGGACATAACAGTGGCGGTGTACATTGGCTGGTGCTGGCCAAGAGGGATGAGCTAGACAGGCTTAAAGAAGCGGTTGTTAGCTGGATGGAGTATATGCTCGAACAGATGCCTGAGTTTGCACTATCTTTACATCTGGACTCAACCCTTGCACGGTGGAGGGCAGGGGAGGATGTGATTTTACGTGGGGCACCCATGTTGCTTGTTGCCCATGGGGAAAAAGAGAATCGGATGGCTCCCGCCTCGTGCACCATTGCTTTGTCCCACCTGGAACTCGCGGCAAGTGCGAGGGAATTAGGTGCATGCTGGGCAGGGTATTTCAATGCCGCAGCAAACGCTTTTCCTCCAATGCATCAACTCCTCGGGTTGCCTGAGGGACATGTTTGTTTTGGGGCTATGATGCTTGGCTACCCCAAATTTTCCTACACGAGGATCCCAAAACGTAACGCGGCCAATATTGAGTGGAGATTGTAGTTCAATAAGAAGACACCATGCTGTTAGCCCGCATTTCTCATGAGTATTCTGTCGACACAGCTAAAGACGTTGTGAAAACAGGTTAATGCTTATTGCGAAAATTTGTTGTGATATCGACAAAATGCTCACCAAAGGTCAGTCCATGTGGCGCCATCCGAAGTCTGCGCTTATCTGCTGCAGTATTTTACCTGTAAATATAGCCCACTATGATCTACAGGTAAAAACTTCGAAGCTAACACCACCTGAACTGATGAGAAATGCGGGTTAGATGATCATAGTGGCATGGTGTGAATAGTTCTTTTTGAATGTATCTTTGATCATTTTGTTGATCACTATTCTTCTTTTTTTAGATCAATTTTATTCTTATGTCTAACCTTCTTTTTGCTTGACCTCGTGCTATCTCTTTGCCCATCAGTGTCTTTAGAATGTGACAAAATCCAATTGTAAATAAATGGTACAGAGGGAATTTATTGGTTGAAAAAATTCCTTTTGTTTGAACTCCCCGTAAATGTGTGTATATTGAAAAAAGACACTATATGTTGTAGTTTGTTCTTGAGGCCTACATAAATGTAGTGTATATATCCCTTTGCGTTGCGCACTTTTAGCGCGTAAATTGGCGCTTTTTGTGGTCTTTTCTTATCTGTGATCAACGCACATTCACTTTTTATAATCCCTGATTAAATATTTACGATAGAGAGGTTCCCCATGACACCTGATATGACGCAACAGGTATTAACGGCTACTGCCGAGACTGTTCTGGCCAGAAGATACTATTTGAAAGATGCGGCAGGAGAAACCTGTGAGACATGGGAAACACTTTCGAGACGTGTCGCTGATGCTGTAGCAATAGTTGATAAAGATAAAGAGAACTACGAACAGCTTCGGGAAGAGTTTTTCAACATGATTTATCGGTTGGACTTTCTGCCCAATTCTCCTTGTTTGATGAATGCTGGTACGGATCTTGGCCAGCTTTCTGCGTGTTTTGTTCTACCCGTAGAAGATTCTATGGATGGCATTTTTAGTGCTATCCGTAACGGTGCCCTTGTTCATAAGACAGGCGGTGGTACCGGTTACTCTTTTTCCCGTCTTCGCTCACAAAATGCTTCTGTGAGATCAACCCAGGGTGTAGCCTCGGGTCCATTGTCATTTGCGGCGGTCTTTGATGCTGCAACTGAAACCATTAAGCAGGGCGGCAAGCGCCGTGGTGCTAATATGGGTGTCCTTCGTATAGATCATCCAGATATCATGGATTTTATTACAGCAAAAGAAGATCAGGAAAAATTTAATAACTTCAATTTTAGTGTCGGCGTAACAGATATCTTTATGCAGGCTGTGGAAGATGATAGCGAGTTTGACCTCGTCGAACCAAGTAGCGGGAAAGTGGTTAATTCACTCAACGCGCGGATGGTTTTTGAGAAAATTGTTGACCTTGCCTGGCATAATGGTGAGCCGGGAGTGCTTTTTATCGATTCGGCTAATCGTGATAATATGACCCCGCAGTTGGGAGATTTTGAAGCAACGAATCCATGTGGGGAGCAGTGGCTCCTTCCCTACGAAAGCTGTAATCTTGGCTCGGTAAATCTTGCCAATTATGTTGTAGACGGCGAAATTGACTACGATCGTCTGAAAGAAACAGTACGGTATGGGACAATATTTCTAGACAATGTCATTGACTGTAACCGCTTCCCGATTCCGGAAATAAAGGAGATGACCCTTAAAACCAGAAAGATTGGTATGGGAATCATGGGGCTTCATGACATGCTCATCCAGCTTGAGATTCCATATGGAAGTGACAAAGGGCGTGAAGTCTCTGCTGCTGTCATGGCATTTATTCGAGCGGCCGCAGAGGAATGCTCCATTGAGATGGCCGAGTTGAAAGGACCCTTTCCTGCCTATGACCCAGCTTTTAATAGTTATAAACCAAGAAGAAACGCTGCATTGACCTCTATTCAGCCAACGGGCACTGTTTCCATGATTGCTGATTGTGGTTCGGGTTGCGAGCCATATTTCTCTATTGTTATGGTCAAACATGTTATGGACGGTGATCGTCTCATCATGGTGAATAAGCTCTTTGAAAAGATTGCACGAGAAGAGGGGTTCTATTCTGACGCGCTGATGAGTAAGGTCGCAGACAGTGGTACCGTTATTGGCCACGACGAAATTCCTGAAAAATGGCAGGAAATATTTCGTACTGCTCAGGATATTTCTCCTGAAAATCACATCAGAATGCAGGGGATTCTGCAAAACAATGGTGTTGACAGCTCAATCTCTAAAACCATCAATTTGCCAAACGACGCGACCAAAGAAGAGGTGAAGCTTTCTTACATCACCGGGTATAAGTTGGGGTGCAAAGGCCTTACTGTGTATCGCGATGGTTCAAGAGATCACCAAGTGTTAAACACTAAGGAAGGCTCAGAGAAAGATCAAACAGCTGTGGTTTCGGCCCAGGGGCCGGTAAAGAGAAATCTGCCTGATACGCTGGACGCAAAGCGCTATAAAGTAAAGGATCAACAGCAGAAGTCGGTATATATCATTGTATGTTTTGACGAGAATGAAGAGCCAATGGAAGTGTTTGCAAAATTCCCGTTTGATAATCGTGTTGATTTGAAAGATAAATCGACCATGTGGACGACGACCTGTCGCCTGGTTTCTCTGGCGCTTCGTTTTAATGTTCCAATGGATGAAATTATCAAACAACTTGACAGGTCAAGTGGGCATATGCTAGATCTTCCCGCTCAATTAAGTAAACTTTTCAAGTCATTTATGGCCGGTACACAACAAGGTTTCTCTTCTTCTTGTCCTGAGTGTTCAGGGGTGCTACGTTTTGAGGAAGGATGCGAAACATGTCACGAGTGCGGTTACAGTAAATGCTCTTAATGTTCAGATAAATTTGTTCTGAGGTTCTCTCCATGGCAAAGATTGGCAGAAATGAAAAATGCCCCTGTCGCAGTGGCAAAAAGTTCAAACATTGTTGTGCCCTGAAAGAAAGGGAGCAGATAAAACAGCTTACTCCAGAGCAGGCGATGAAGGTCACCTTAATGGATGCGGTTAAACAGATTCAGGACGACGCTACGTGTAAAAGCGTGATGAGTCGTGAATTAGGGGTGTTTTTCTTCTTTTCAACCCAAGAGGGCGATGCTTGGGTAATGGAGATGACTGACTGCGATTGTGTGCAGGTTTCGGCCGCAGCCCAAGCTCTTGAACCACCAATTGATGAGAATAGTGACACCATCGAGATAAATTGGAGCCACACCTTCAAGGTTGTTAATAAGGCCATTGAGTTGACCGCTTATGCGGATAAGGCTGTAACTGTTCTTGACGCAGGACCAAGTAAAGAATTAAATGCGGCAATAAAGAGGATTCGCAAGAAATTTACTCCTGAGGAATTGGAGAAAGTTCATGTCACAAGTGCGGAGGATGCGGCATAAAGTATGAACAAGCTGCCCTATAAAGCATATAAAATGGTTCCCATGATAGTTGTCATGGGAACCATTTTTTTTCTCTCCCATAAATCAGGAGATGAAATTCATTTACCCTCCTTTGTTTATAGCGATTTAGTCGCGCATACGATGGTTTATGCAGCACTTGGTTGTGCAGTGTTATTTGCGTGGAGCGATCGGTTTAGAAAATATAATCCTCTCAAAGTCCACTTATGTACTGTGGCTTTTTGTCTACTCTACGGAATTTCCGATGAGTTTCATCAATCTTTTATACCTGGCCGTTACGTGAGTGCGATGGACGTTGTGGCTGATACTGTTGGAGCAATCCTGGCTTGCACTGTCTGGTGGTTTTACTCCAGGAAATCCGTTGGTAACAGGGTCTTATCCTGACTCTCTAGAGTGTTTTATTTACTCTCCCGCTCCAATCTTCTTATCTCCCTATGTCCTCATTGAAAGTTTAGTTTGCAAATTTTCATGCATAGCCTTGCATTCTTATAATCAGGAGCCTATACTTGTCACTAGGAAGTATTCTTATGTTACTCGATAGGAGGATGTTATGATCGGTGAGCCGGGTGGAGTAAGCACCCTTATATCTCAGGAACAGGTCAATCGGGAAAATCAAATCCTGAGAGACCAGGGGGCGAGGCGGGAAACCGAAGATGCGCCCACAAGACAGAATTCGACTGATGTTGCCTCGTTTTCAGCAGCAGGTTTGGAACTTGCGAGAACTGCAGTAACTGAAACACAGGAGGTTCCAGACGTGGCCTTAGAGCAGGAACCGCAAGAAGAACAGGCTGTACCGGTAAGCCAGGCGGCAGACGGTTCATCGCCAGCTCGATATGTTGATATCAGGGCATAGGGGGTTTATTTAGCCCCCCCAGTTGATAGAAGTCGTCGACAAAAAATAGTATGAAAATCCAAAGAGTGGTCGCAGGCAATTGCCCGCAACCACTCTTTTGGGTTTAATGTATCATTTTCTGTTTTTGATAATTCGTGCCATGTCTTTGGCAAAGTAGGTGATGATGATGTCTGCACCTGCTCTTTTGATGGAGAGAAGTGTTTCTTCCATAACCCTGTCGCCATCAATCCATCCTTTTTCTGCAGCAGCCTTAATCATAGCGTACTCACCACTGACATGGTAGGCGGCTATGGGGAGATCGAATTCATCTCTTAATCTTGAGATGATATCGAGGTAGGCAACGGCGGGTTTAACCATGAGAATGTCTGCACCTTCGTCCACATCAAGAGTCGCTTCTCTCAGAGCCTCACGGCTGTTGGCAGGGTCCATTTGGTAGCTTCTTCTGTCTCCAAATTGTGGTGTACAATCGGCTGCTTCACGAAATGGGCCATAGAAGGCGGATGCATATTTCACTGAATAGCTCATGATGGGGATGGAATCAAAATTATTTTCATCAAGAGTTGCTCTGATTTCCGCAACCCGCCCATCCATCATATCAGATGGAGCCACCATGTCAGCCCCTGCTTCGGCGTGGGAAAGAGCAGTTTTTGCAAGAATTTCAAGGGTAGCGTCGTTATCTACTGTCTCATTTATTAGACAACCGCAGTGACCATGGTCGGTGTACTCACACAGGCAGACGTCGGTGATGACGAGTATTTCCGGAACTTTTCTTTTAATTTCCCTAATTGCAGTCTGGATGATCCCATTTTTCGCATGGGCACCGGAACCAACGGCATCTTTTGTTTCGGGAAGGCCAAAGAGGATAACTGAGTTAACACCAAGCTCAAGGCAATCTCTGGCTTCTTTTTCCAGTTGGTCAACACTGACTCTGAACACCCCTGGCATGGAGCTGATTTCTTCACGTTTATTTTTTCCTGGCATTACAAAAAGTGGATAGACAAACTGAGCAGGGGATAGTTCTGTTTCTCTAATAAGTGCACGAAAGGCATTGTTTTTTCTAAGTCTTCTGGGTCTGTATTCTGGGAAAACCATGTGATCTCCTATGGTTGGTAAAAATTAATATAGTGTTATTGAATAATCTCAAATGACTTGAGTTTTTTATGCAGGTGACTTCTCTCAAGGCCGACCTGCTCAGCAGTTTTAGAAATGTTGTTATCATTTGCAACAAGTTTTTGCAGCAGATATTCTTTCTCAAACAGTCTTTTTGCAGTTTTATAATCCTCTTCTAAAAACGGGCTTATGGATTTGCCGCCGCTAGCAGGATTGATACTGGCACCGGTGGGGTTAAGAAAGAGACGAATATGGTTGGCGCTAATCGTATCTTCCTGGCACATTATGACCATTCTCTCTATGAAGTTCCTTAGTTCTCTCACGTTCCCAGGCCAGTGGTGCTCCATAAGAGCCTGATAGGCATCCTCTGCAAAGACTTTTGCCTGGAGTCCCTTATGTACCAGATTTTTCAAAAGAGCGGTAACAAGGATGGGAATGTCTTCAAGCCGATCTTCAAGTTTAGGGACGTAGATTGGAACAACGTTGAGACGCCAGAACAGATCTGCTCTGAAATTACCAGCTTCAATTTCTTCTTCCAGGTTTTTGTTGGTGGCAGCAAGCACCCGAACATTGACATTGATTGTTTTGTTACCACCAACACGCTCAAATTTCTGTTCCTGGAGAATACGGAGGATTTTAGCCTGGGTTGTAAGGCTCATATCTCCGATTTCATCGAGGAAGAGGATGCCGCCGTCAGCCTGGTCAAATTTACCCCGTTTACTGGTATGGGCCCCTGTAAATGAGCCTTTTTCGTGGCCGAAAAGTTCTGACTCAATCAGTTCTTCAGGTATTGCTGCGCAGTTGACTTCAATCATTGGTTGTTCGGCTGAATGAGACGCTTTGTGGATGGCCTGAGCGACAAGTTCTTTACCTGTGCCATGATCTCCTCTGATAAGAACCCAGGCGTCCGTTGGTGCAACCATTTCAATTTGTTTTTTTAAGGCGAGAAGTATAGCGGACTCACCTGTTAAAATTGATTTAGGTGCTGATCCCTGGCGAAGGATTCGGTTTTCCTGCTCCAGTTTGGCAAAGCGCAGTCCATTGGATATGGCCAAGATGACCTTGTCATATGAAAGGGGCTTTTCTATGAAGTCAAATGCACCGATACGAGTAGCTTGAACTGCGGTTTCAATAGTACCGTGACCGGAGATCATAATGACAGGCATGTGGTACTTGGCGGTTATGTGCTCGAGTGCGGTCATTCCATCCATATTGTCACCGAGCCAAATATCAAGAAGGATCAGGTCAACAACAGTCTCCTCCATGAGCACAAGACCTTCTTCAGCAGAAGATGCGGTGACGGGTGAAAATCCCTCATCTTCAAGGATTCCTGCAAGAGATGTCTGGATGCTTACTTCATCGTCAATGATAAGTATTCGTTTGCTCATGCATATCAGCTAAGATTTGTGGCGGCACAGGCCGTCATACATTTATATATCATATGGCTACGTAAGAGTAATTTGGTTGAGTATTGGCAGTTCAATAATAAAGATAGAGCCTGTGGGTTCATTATCCTGCACTCGTATATAGCCGTTATGGTCTGCAATGATGGTAGATACAATAGCCAGACCAAGTCCGGTCCCGGTCTTTTTCGTAGAGAAATAAGGTTCAAAGAGTCTGATTTTATTCTCCTTGCTGATACCTGGACCACTGTCAGCTACTTTTAAGAAAACGCTCTCTTTTTCTTCATTGAGACTAAGGTCCAAATTTACAGTCCCCCCGGTGGGCAATACTGAAACGGCATTATCGAGTAGGTTGATGAGGCACCGTTTAATCTGTTCTCCGTCAAAACTAAATGGAGGAATTGATTCCTGCTCAGTGCAGGTGAATGTTATTTCCTTGTGAGCTTCTTTGTAGAGAAAGAGCGTTTTCTGGGTGAGTTCCGTAAGGTTATCAGTGGATTTTTGTACCTTGGGCATGCGTGCAAATTGTGAAAATTCGCTTACCAGGGTTTTGAGTTCATCAACCTGAGTTATAATGGTACTGGTGCACTGGTCAAAGACACTGTTTTTTTCTTTTAGAATTTCTGGATATCGTCGTCTGAGGCGCTGGGCAGAAAGTTGTATTGGAGTCAGTGGATTTTTGATCTCATGGGCAATCCGCCTGGCGACTTCTCTCCAGGCTGCCATTCGTTGCATTTTCTCAAGTTTTGTCAGATTATCGAAAACAAGCACAAAGCCAAGTGGTTGCTTCTCCTCATCTTCAAGACGGGTAAAGTTAATCAGGAGTGAATAGTTTTTTCCAAGTACATTAAGTTTGATGTGCTGCTCTACGGTGATTTTGCCTGTGATTTTCAGTTCTTCAATAAAGCCGTTTACAATCTGAGCTTGATAGGGAGGAAGAACCGTGTCGAAATTTAGTCCGAGAAAAAGAGATTTGTCAATGTTGAGTAATTTTTCAGCAAAGCGGTTGATGGTCGTTATTCTTCCACTTTCATCCAGAGAAATGACACCTGCGGAAACGTTTTGCAGAATGATTTCTGTGTAATGCCGTCGTTGTTCTGATTCTTGTGAACTCAGTTCAAGGGCAGTATGGGTTTCAGCGAGTCTATTGTTGCTCAAATTAAGATTTGCCGTCATCTGGTTAAATGAATCGACAAGTAAGCCCATCTCATCGTTAGACTCACGTTCCATGCTAAAAGCGAGGTCTCCATCAGCGACTCTTCGAGTAGCCAAAACAAGGTTTTCAAGTGGCCCGGTTATACCTCTTGAAATATAGAGTCCAAACCATATTGCAGCAAAAATAACCAGAAGTGTAACTATGAGAAGAATGATGAGAAGCCAAAATTTAAAGGGTTCTTTGAAGTGCTTAAGTTGTCGATACCCTTCAATCCCATGGGATATAGTGGTCATGCGACTCAGCTGATCTTGATTGACCAGCAGGGAGGTGACCAGGATTGCAGATTGTTTTTGATCTTTGCCAAGAGTTATTTTGGACACCCGATTAACAAGGTCTCCTGTTTTTAGTTCCTGCAGTAGGTTTTCACTTTTCCCTGTACTCACAACCTTTTCATAAATAGACGGAGGAATTTTGGGGATAATGATATTACGGAGTTGTGGCGCAGTTACAGTAAGTTCATAATTCTTATCTTCTGTTATTACCCGTATCGCATCTGGACCATTAATTGGATTAAAACGAAGTATGCTCTCTAGATTTTTCTCCATCGATCCAGGGGATGGTTGCCCAAGATTGAGTGATTCTAGTTGGTTGCTAATGGTTTCACTCATCAGCTCGGCCTGTTCCTCTTTTTCATGAAGAAGTGACTGGGCGAGTTTGAGCGATTCTGTGAGTGAGTCTTCAATGGAGGCGTTGAACCAGTAGTCCATGCTGGTAGAGACAAATTGAAGAGAAACAAAAAACAGGAGAATGGTTGGAATTAAAGTGAGTGAGAGAAAGGATGCAATAAGTTTCGTTTTGAGTTTGCTGCCAAGGCGATTGACTTTACGTTCAAAGAGCAGTTCTGCCAGATTTCTCAGAACCAGAAAAAGGACGAAAAGCACAAGGAGAACATTAATGTTAATAAGGGCAAAAATCAGGATATTTTTGCTGAAAGGAAACTGTAGATTACTCTCAAAAAGTTGGCTTTGAATCCAGATGAAAAGTGGAATGAGAAGAATACAAAAGATTATTGCCCGCCGGACCAGTTTACGCTTTTGGCGTTTCTGTAAGGCGCTGTATGGTTGTTTCGTCTCAGGGCTGTTGTGTTGAACGGGCGATGTCATTGGGGTTCGTTAGTGCCTTACAAATATTTTTGTTTTTTCAAAAGAAAATAATTTGTCTTAAGGTATTTATCCTGGCTTATTTCCCGTTTACCGGGGTTAGTATTTAAATTCTATCGAATGCCATTCGGTTTCGATATCCCACCAAGAGAGAAAGGGAAATATTGAATGCAGACTGAGTGGCAATGTTTTCTTAAATAATTCAGCCTTAATCTTAAGCTTATAGTGGGTCTCTGGAAGAAGTTGCTTCAGTTCTACAACTTGAGCGCCATTGATTTCGTTAATTACCTTTTGCGCTTCGAACAGGGATTTAAAGCTTTGTTCCTTATTTCTATCTTCTTCTGTCGTGACTCGGTACATTTCTTTTAGAGTATCAAATGTCATTATATGTTGAAAGTTAAGCGAAGCTATTTGTTCCTCTGGCCAGTCTTGTTCGATTTTGTGGAGCTCAACAAAAAAAGAAAAGTGCAAGGGGATTCCACTATTGAGAATTTCAATCATTTCTGAGGTAAAACTGTTGACCAGTGTACCAAACATGATGAGATGGGTTTCTGAAGTGGTCGCGGTAAGTTCCCGGACGGCTGCATGACGGTTACTTTCAGTAAAGGCTAAGCTCGATCCTGCAGTTGTAAATATCACTAAAAGAAGGATAAGAAGACGTTTAAAAAATTTGATCATAATATGTACAAATATATAAATAAAAAATAGAGTAAAGGTGAAAAGATATCTTGGCGTATTTCCCGTTTGCAGGGTTAGTAAGTGTTTGTCCATAAATTGCCCTTTTCCCCTAACTCGTCGTTGCTCTGAAAATTTAATCATCAGGTAAGCGAGGCACGAGATTCCGTGATATCAACTATATGCCTGTGGTTACATTCATCGAGCGCCTCGATTTAGAAAAAATCTCTCATCTATGGACAGACACTAGTAAACAATTGAGTGTCGCCGGAATATTGAAACACTTGAAAAGATGGCTGTTTCAGGTTAAATAACCACATTGTCATATAGTCCAATATCCCAACTGACAATTTACCTGATCTCTTCTCTGTTGTCTATCTGGTTCCACTTACTGGATACAGATCTTTTTATCTCTTTCCTTTCTGATTTCAATATTGACAAGAGACCTAAAAGCCTATAGTGTGTATATGCACACAATGTGATTTATGGCATTTTAATTTATAAAAGTAAATAAAAGGGATGAGTTTTATGCGTATTGCAATACCAAGTAATAAACCCGGTGGGCTTGAAGCTGGTCGTTCTGATCATTTTGGTCACTGTGATATCTTCACTATTGTGGATCTTGGTGAAAATAAAGAAGTCAAAGAAGTATCCACCATCGCAAATGGTGATCATGAGGCGGGTGGCTGTATGACACCTGTGAAGGTTCTCCAGGAAGCCGGTGCTGAGGCTATATTAGTGGGCGGCATGGGTGCCAGACCTATGCAAGGGTTTGCAGGTGTTGGAATTGATGTATATTTTGCAGACAAGAACAGTATGAAGACGGTAGGCGAAGTGGTTACCAAATTTACTGAAGGGCAGTTGCCTGTAATGCATTCGGATCAAGTTTGTAAAGGGTCTGGTAATTGCCACCACTGATGAGTGTGGTTTGTCCACCGGCACCGAGGGGTGTCAGTGGTCATGTGTTTGATATGTAGTGCCTCACTCCTGGCTTATTTGCCATTTACTGGGGTTGTATCAAATGAGGGCAGAATTTACCCGGATTGTCGGGTGCACTGTAATAAAAAAAATCATAGAAATTAATTCTGTGAATAATTGGATCAACTATTATTTATGTCTCCACGGCCCAAAAAAATCAGAAAATGCCAGGGGAGTTTCTGTGGAAAAGCGTTTAAGCCCACTGGAACACCACTTACTGAACTGAGAAAAGTCGAACTACATCGGGATGAGTTAGAAGCCCTTCGATTATGTGATGCTGAAGGGATGACCCAAGAGGAGGCCGGTGCTTGTATGGGGGTTTCTCGCGGGACGATTCAAAGAATTATCACCGTTGCCAGAAAAAAGACCTCGACAGCACTAACAGAAGGGTTCGCACTTGTCTTTGTTGATGATGAAGATGTATAGCAAGTAATTGTCCCTAAATGATTTGTGGGTTCCAACCCGCATTTCTCATCAGTTCAGGTGGTGTCTTGAGTACCTTAGTCCTGATAATCTCTGTGGCACTTATACCCCCCTCAGGGGGGGCACTGAACTGCGTCCGGCTTATTCCCCGTTTACCGGGTTAGCCGGGCTTTTCCTACACGTTTTCTCTTGTCTTGTTGAACTCAATGGCCGGCCATTTCTCCATGAAATAGTTCAGCATCCACTCACTTTGTGCCAGATATGTGAGGAACCCTTCGGAATCAAAGGCCAGGGCACCCTGGTTTTTTCGCTCAAACTCAGCCATCGCTTTTTTATCTTCACACCTGACCCATCGTGCTGCCTGGTAATCTATCGGCTCGTAGATAGCGTTAACGCTGTACTCATTTTTTAGCCTCGCCATAGTGACCTCAAACTGCAATACACCTACTGCACCCATTATGTAATCTGAGCCTATGAGGGGGCGAAAGACCTGTATAGCGCCCTCTTCTGCCAGTTGAAGTAACCCTTTTTGTAACTGTTTCATTTTGAGGGGGTCCTTGAGAAGAATCCGTCTGAAATGTTCTGGGGCAAAGTTTGGGACTCCAGTAAATTTCAATTCTTCTTTTGAGGTGAATGTATCCCCTATTTTGATGGTACCATGGTTGTGCAGTCCGATAATGTCTCCGGGCCAGGCTTCGTCGACATGGGCCCGTTCCTGGGCCATGAAGATGGTGGCGTTTGCAAGGGTGATATCTTTGCCAAGTCGGTGATGTTTGACCTTCATGCCCCTGGTAAATTTACCTGAGCAGACTCTGAAAAATGCAATTCTATCACGGTGGGCGGGATTCATATTGGCCTGGATCTTAAAGACAAATCCGGAAAAATTTTCTTCGCTGGGTTCTACTTCACGTGACATTGCCTGGCGAGTTCCTGGAGGAGGTGCGGTTTCCACGAAACAGTCAAGCATCTCCTGCACACCGAAATTATTAACGGCGCTGCCAAAGAAGACTGGGGTCTGGCTGGCTTGTAAGTAATGTTCATATTCAAAAGGGTTGGCAGCGCCTTCTAAAAGTTCAATATCCTCTCGAAGGTCGTTTGCCTGATTGCCAAGGAGTTCATCGACCTTTGGGTCGTTGAGGTCTTCTATGACAATCCTTTGAGTCTCACTGATGTTTTGACCAGGACTAAAAAGATGAAGAGTTTTATGAAAGAGATTGTAGACCCCTTTAAAAGTCTTCCCCATACCAATTGGCCAGGAAAGCGGGGTACATTCTATTTGCAGCTTCTCCTCAATCTCCGCCATTAAATCCAGCGGTGATTGCCCTTCACGGTCGAGTTTGTTGATAAAAGTGATGATCGGGGTGTTACGCATCCGACACACTTCCATTAATTTTTCTGTTTGAGCCTCCACACCTTTTGCGCTGTCTATCACCATGACGGCAGAGTCTACGGCGGTCAGAACCCTGTAGGTATCCTCTGAGAAATCCTGATGGCCAGGGGTGTCAAGAAGATTGATTTCATAGTCACGGTATGTGAACCTCATTACCGATGTGGTAACGGAAATTCCACGCTCCTGTTCAATGGCCATCCAGTCACTGGTAGCATGACGCTCAACCTTTCTGGATTTCACTGCCCCCGCCATATTTATAGCACCACCAAATAAAAGGAGCTTTTCTGTCAGGGTCGTTTTTCCGGCATCGGGATGGCTGATAATGCCAAAGGTACGTCTTTTGGCGATTTCAATATCTTGTTGTTTGCTCATGTTGGGAAATTAGGGCTTTGAATTATTCGGTGAACTTATTATAAGAACAGTCAGAAAACCTTCTAGGATATGGTCTTTTTCCAATAATGCAAAGAGAAAACTGAAAATCATGAAAAATAAACGTACGGTTCTCGTGACTGGGGGAGCAGGATTTATCGGAGCAAATTTTGTTCGGTTGATACATAATGTGTGTAAAAACTGGAGAGTGATCAACCTCGACAAATTAACCTATGCCGGTAATCTTAATAATCTAGATGGTATTACCACCAGTGATTCCTATCGATTTGTTAAAGGTGATATTTGTGACAGTGTTCTTGTTGAATCACTTTTTGCCGAAGAAAATATAGATACAGTGGTTCATTTTGCTGCCGAATCCCATGTAGATAGGTCAATTACTGGTCCAGCTGACTTTATTCAGACGAACATTGTCGGTACTTTTACATTGCTGGAGGCTGCTAAAAAGAAATGGCTTGGAACCAAAGAAGCTGTGGACAACAAGTGTTTTCTCCATGTGAGTACCGATGAGGTGTATGGTTCACTGGGAGAGACCGGTTTTTTTACCGAGAAAACCCCCTTTGATCCCCGTTCTCCGTATTCCGCATCTAAGGCTTCCTCTGATCATTTGGCCAGCGCTTATTTCCACACCTATGGTTTACCGGTTAAGATCACCAATTGTTCAAACAATTATGGTCCGTACCAATTTCCGGAAAAATTAATTCCGCTCATTTTCAATAATGCACTCCACGAAAAAAGTCTGCCCGTCTATGGTGATGGAAAAAATGTTCGGGACTGGTTGTATGTACAAGACCATTGCGAGGCCATTGTAGAAGTGATTTTGGGTGGACAGTTTGGGCATTGCTATAATATTGGTGGTAATAACGAAAAGCAGAACCTGGAAGTGGTCCACGTTGTTTGTGATCTTTTGGATAAAAAGGTTGGCTTGGGACCATCTGGTAATCCACGAAAGTCCCTCATCACCTTTGTTGAGGACCGCTTAGGCCACGACCGTCGTTATGCTATAGACGCAACCAAGATATCTGAGGATTTAAACTGGCAGCCTAAAATGACCTTTGAGCAGGGAATGGAAAAGACCGTAGACTGGTATCTTGCTAACCGAGTATGGATTGATAATATCGTTAACGGTGAATACCAAAATTACTATGATACAATGTACACCCGTGGCTAATCTGAGAACTGGAATACCTACAAATATCAAATAAGTAGAATAAATTATGAAAGTGACCCCGACAGCAATCCCTGATGTATTGATTATTGAACCGAATGTTTTTGGTGACGACAGAGGCTTTTTTTTTGAAAGTTTCAACCAGAAGGTCTGGCTTGCAAAAACCGGTTTAGAAAGAAATTTTGTACAAGACAACCATTCTCGCTCTGTTAAAGGGGTGCTGCGGGGCCTGCACTACCAGATTCAACAGCCACAGGGAAAGCTGGTGCGGGTGGTCTCTGGAGAGGTGTTTGATGTTGCTGTAGATATCAGACAGTCCTCAAATACCTTCGGTCAGTGGGTTGGTGTTCACCTCAGTGAACAAAATAAAAAACAACTCTGGGTTCCAGAAGGGTTCGCCCACGGTTTCCTGGTGTTGTCCGAGGTTGCTGAATTCCTTTATCGAACAACCGATTACTGGGCCCCTGAGCATGAACGTTGCATCATCTGGAATGACCCTGAACTTGGTATTGATTGGCCTGTTGGTGTGAAACCTATGCTGTCAGAAAAAGACGGTATTGGGTCTTTTTTCAAAGATGCAGATTTATTTGCCTGATTTTTTGATTCATAGAGGGGGGATTATGAAAACGCGATATTGGTTTGTTGTAGGTAGTGTTCTGCTCTTGGTTTTGGTGTCTGGTTGTGCCAGAATGTCTGATTCTGCTAAATCGGAATCGGTAATGTTACAAAATCTAGAGACAATGGAGTTTGTCACATGCACAGTAGATCAATGGGGAACAAAGGCCTCTTTTTCAAAAAATGAAGAATGTGTAGAAGAATACAAGCGTCAGGGCTATGTTATCTGGGCCGAACGATAAGCCATTGTAAAAAACAACATGATCAGAGTAATACTCGGAATGGCTTCAGGTTCCGTAACGAAATGGATATAAATGGCCAGGTTATTCGTAACGGTTCCTAACCCGAATTTCTCATGACTTTTTGATTTGAAACTCAATTGTTTGTATTTATGGTTTAAAAATAACTTTCTTAATTAACAGGGTGTTTTTCGTGTCAAATCAAAATGTTCACCCTTCGGGCTAAGCGACAAGTTCCCTTGTTCAACGGTCCATCTCAGCTCGTGAAATTTTCGGGCTACTACTTTTCTCCGATTTCATTACGTATTGTCCTGGCGAGTAGGCTGAGCGAAACCGGCTTTGCCAGATATTGATTGCCCCCCAGTTCTGCTGCCTTGATCCTGTCTGGATGGTTCGTCTGCCCAGAGGTGATGATAGCTTTTTGTTCTGGGTTGATGGTGCGGATTTCTTTAAGTGTCTCGTAACCATTAATGCCGCGAGGCATCACAATATCAAGGAGAACCAGATCAACAGGTGTCTTCTTGAGATATTCAATTGCTTTTTCCCCACAGGTCGCCGTGCTCGTCTGATATCCTAATCTGTTGAGTACTGAGCTTATAATTTCTCGCTGTTCTTTTTCATCATCTACGATGAGTATTGTTTCGCCATGGCCAAACATTGTCTCAAGGGATGGAGGTTCCAAGACCTGTAGGTCTTTCTGAGCAATGACAGGGAAATAGAGCTCAAAAATGGACCCTGTCAGACCATTACGGATGTCAATATAACCGTAATGGTCTCTCATTGTATGTAGGATAACAGTGAGTCCGAGACCTGTTCCTCTGTTTTCTCCTATCTGCTTGTTGCTGTAAAAAGGTTTAAAGATGTGTTCAAGGTGATGCTTTGCAATACCGACACCGGTATCTGCCACGGTGAGTACGGCATATTCGCCTGGTGGAATAGTTTCATAACCGTTGTAGAGGGACTTGAAGTGTTGATTGCTTGTGTGAATAGTCACTGCACCACTGCTTTCAATGGCTTCAGTCCCATTTCTGACGAGATTGATGATGGATTTCAGGACTTGAATAGAGGAGAGACGACTGTTACCAACACGGGGCGAAAGGTCAATTTGAATGGTAATATCGGGATACGTTTTAGAAAGATGGCTAAATTCTGCAGACTTTTTGTAATCGTCTACTACTGTATTCAGGTTGTTAATTTTCTGAGTTGATGTGGATCCTCGGGTGATAGTAAGGAGGTCACTGACAACGGCTGCTGCCTGTTTTCCAGCTGTTTTAATTTTGTTGATGTCTCTTCTATATTTTGCGTTTTCTGGCATGTCGAGCAGAAGGAGTTCAGGGAGTGTTACCATGCTACTGAGTAAATTGTTGAGATCGTGGGCGACACTTCCGGCCATTAGACCAATTGATTCCATTCTCTGGGCATTGGTTAGTTTTTTCTCAAGCTTATGCCGGGCGGCCTCGTCCAGACCGGACTGAGTGAGATCACGAATCACCACCACCCATTGTTCTGTACTAGAGTTATTGAGTGAAGCGAGGCGTAATTCAACGGGAAAGATAGTTCCATTTGGGCGAATGGCTTCACTTTTTATGATAGATCCGGGCTGACCGGCGCCCTCATTTCCCGGAGTGAGAAGAAGAGCAAGTTCTGGAAGAAAATCAAAAATATTGTAGTTTTTTAGTTTTTCTTTGTCTATTTCAAACAGCATATAGAATTGTTCATTTACTTCACTAAGCTGAGTTTTAGTGAAAAACGCTATGCTCTCCCAGCTTGCTTCAGCAAGTTTCTTGTTTCTGACTGTAGCAGCTTCAAGTTGGCGTTTAAGCCGTCTGTTTTCAATGCCATTTGTGAGTATACGGATCACTTGGTCGATTTGGCATGGTTTTGTTAAATAGTCAAAACATCCGAATCGAATAGCCTGTTTTGCAGAGATAATGGAACCTTGACCTGTAAGGATGATGACTACGCAGTGAGGATCGTTTTCTCTAATGTATTGAGCGATATCCATTCCCTCAAGATCGGGGAGGAGAAGGTCGAGTACAACTGCTGCATATGTGTTGTATCGAATCTTGTTAATAGCCTCAACACCGGTAGCGGCACTATCAACATCTAAGTGGCGCATCTGTAAAAGCTCCAGCAAGCTGTTACGGAACAGAGGATCATCGTCCACAATTAAAATCTTATCAGGCATAACAGGGATATTTGGAGTAGAAATTAATAGGGTGCGGTAATCGCATTTAGTACCTTAGACCAGAAAACCTGTCATAAATAACCAGAAATCTGGAAATATTTTTGAAATTAAGAACGTAAAGTCACTACCAGATAGCGCACCAAGAGAGACCTTTGAGGCACCTTAACCCGGATTTCTCACCAACAAAGTTTTTCGCAGGTCGAGACACCGGGCATGAAGCTGTAATAATCTACCGGAGTCTTCGCTACCTGCAAATGCTCGGTAACGAAGCATCTGCGGATAAATCTGTTGGCCCGAAGGGTGAACTTTTTGATTTGAAACGAAAAACACCCTGTTAATTAAGGATGTCGTTTTTAAACAATAAAAACAAACAATTGAGTTTCAAATCAAAAAGTCATGAGAAATTCGGGTTAACCCCTCGGGGGTAATGAACTGAGTCCTGGCTTTTTCTCATTTTCCGGGGTTTGAATCCTTGAAATAAGGTTAAGGTTATCCTATGAACTGTGTTGTTTCTGCGTTGGGAAATGGAGGGTAAACTGCGTGTTTCCCTGCTTCCCGGTGCTGTGATAAATTCGACCGGAAATGTCTTTAGTAAGTTTATTGACTATGGCCAATCCCAGGCCGGCATGTCCCTCGTCTTTGGTTGTTTTGCCTGCCCTAAAGATAGTATTACTTATAGACGGTGGAACACCGGGGCCGTTGTCTGATACCGTTATGACAATTTCACCTGGGGATGATGGTCCTGTTTCGGGGACATGATGGCAGTGTACTTCAATAGCACCCGTATCTCCTACTGCGTCTATACTGTTTCCGATAAGGTTGCCCAGTATCTGTTTGAGAGCGTTCACTTCCATCCACACATCCGGCATGTCAGCAGCTGGAGTGAAATCAAGAGAGATCCTGGCTTCCGGTGGAATTGATTTCTGGAACAGGTTCACGGTGTCCATGATCACCTGATTAATATCTGTGAGTATGTTATGTACTGGTTCCGGTGGCGTAGAGAGATTGCCGAGTTGTTTGCTGATTTTTGTAATTCTGTTTATTTCTTTATTAATGACTGAGAGTTCCTGACTCATTACCATGGTCTGTCCGTCTTTTTCAGCAAGAAGAGAAATATAGTTCTGAATCACTCCAAGAGGGTTCGAAATTTCATGGGCGAGACTGCGTGCCATATCCTCTATAGCGGCAATGCGTTCTTTGGCGAAGTTGGCAGCATATTCTTCTTTTAAGACTTCCTGATAGAAACGGTTGCCGACATGGGTGGCGAGGAGCAAAAGAGATTCTTCCTGGTCCCTTATCGATTGATTGTCTGGGCTGAGGCCAAGGAACAACAGACCTTGTTGATTTTGTGAAATTCGCACTGGTACTGCAAGCAGAATTTCTTTATTGGTAACCTCAAAAAGAGAAGATAGCGGACTGTTTTTTGCTCCGACTGAAAGAGTAAGAGTCTTTTTAAGAAGAGTTAATCGATGTTCTCCAGCATTATCATCAGAATAGCTGTAGTCCGCTGCAAGAGCATATTTTTGGCCTTTGAGATTTTGGGCAATTATATTGCGAAAGGAGCCCTGGGGTACAAGAATCTGACCAGTTTGATCAGGAAGAAGGAGAAAAGACTCTTCGCACTGGAAAAGAAAAGACAGAGTCTCTTCTAAAACAAGGAAAACACGATTTATGGTCTGAGCCTGGATAATATTATCCATAGATCCATAAAGTTGGGACCGAAGTGCAACCTCATTGCTCAGGCGTTGTTGCTCTTGTTCACGTTTGCGTGAGAGTTCTACAGGTTCTGGTTCTTTTATCGAGATTCCCAGGGTCTGGGCCAGATCTTCCAGAATCGCAGTTTGTTCCTCTATAATTGTTGGTAATACTGAAGGTGAAATGCAGAGGATAGAAACATCTTTTATGGTCTGCTCATCATATGTTTCAACTTTTCTTGTCAGTGTGTTTGCAAGGCGCACTATTCTGCTGAGGATACTGGTTTCTGAGTCTTGGCTGTCTACATTGTGATGATCCCTTACTGCATTTCCAAATTCCTCAGACATGTTCCAGCTATCAAGTAGACATTTGCCAACATCACAGTGTGATATCTCATACGTTTTTTTTTCAGCAGCTACCAGATCAGCTGAACCCTCTTTGTTCTTAATAAGGGTTTGATAATCTTTGCCAAAATGATCACAGAGGAGGTGCTTTCCCGTGTCGTGGAGCAGGCCGGCAAGATAAGCCGCTCCTGGATCATCGTAGCCACTCTTTTGTGCAATTGATTTACTGAGAAGAGCCGTAAGAAGGGAATGGTACCAGAACTGCTCACTATCGAGGCCATGGGAGGGTTTATTTTTGTCAAATACATCATGGATAGACACCGAAATGGCGAGATTACGGACGGTGTTGATACCAAGAAAGATGACCGCTTGATCTATATTTCTGAATTGTGATCTTGCACCAAGAAAGGCAGAGTTTGCGAGTTTGAGGGTTTTGGTTGTGATTGCAATGTCTTGCGCTACTGTTTGCGCAACAAGACGAATGTCCACCTCTTCTGATCTACATATGTCAATCAGTTGAATAAGAACCTGAGGGAGCTGAGGAAGCTTGATTGAACTGAGCTTCTCGTGGAATGTGTCTTTGTGTTTCAAGATTGTTACTCACTGATAAAATAAATTAAATGCATACTTTCAGAAAGTTGTATCAGAATTTCAGACTAAGTCAAATTCCTTTTTATTATTGTATCACAAAAGAAAAAAAGACTAACGTAAAGATAGGGTAAACGTGCTATGGGTACTGATAATACAACAGAGTAACCTCAAGAATGATAAAAGCGCCGTGGTTATTGCTGTACAGACGGGAAGAGATGAGAGGAGGGAGGGGAACCTTGCGTATAGTATCAGTGTTCATGGAAGGCTGATACCCCAGGGCCAGAAATTTTGCTTTTACCATCCAGGCCGGCGAGCAGATGGAGCTGTACGTCTATTCGTTCTTTGAGAAGAGGAACATGGGAAATGATACCAATTATTTTTCCATGCTGTTGCAGAGTGCTGAGTGTTTCTAGTGCGATTTCAAGAGATTCTTCATCAAGAGTGCCGAAACCTTCATCCAAAAAGAGGGAGTCAATTTGAACTTTCTGACTGGCCATGGCTGAGAGTCCAAGTGCAAGGGCAAGGCTTATAATAAATGTTTCACCTCCTGATAGATTTGCTGTGGATCGAATTTCTCCAGCCTGGTATGCGTCAATGACGGTGAGTTCTAGTGGTTCGTCGGGAGAGCGTCTCAAGAGGTAACGGTCACTCATTTTTTCAAGTGTCTGGTTGGCGTGATGCACCATGAGTTCAAAGGTGAGCCCCTGGGCGAAGTTCCTGAATTTCTTTCCATCAGCAGAACCAACTAAGGTGTGGAGTTGCGCCCAGTAACCGTATTCTATTTTTTGTTGTTCGAGTCGGTCCTGCTTGTTTTTCTGATGTTTAATATTATTTTCGTAATTATTAATCTGTTCCGTGATCGCTCCCAACTGCTGTTGTAGCTGTGCAAGCTCTGCGCTTTGCACTTCGAGTTGTATTAAAAGAGTGTCATGGGACTCAGTGGTAGTTTTTTTTGCACTTTCTTCTGCTATTGTCTCCTCTACGTTGAGCAGTTTTGACTTGGCTTCTTTACACTTTGCCTCAAGTGTATCTAATTGTATTTTGAGCTCCTCTCTCTTTTCATCGGGCAGTCTTGACTGTAGAAACATGGTTTCAGATTCAAAATCGTGTTGCTGCAACAGTAGAAAGAATTTGGATTCTTCGGTTTTTAAAATTTCCTCTCTTTTGGTAACTGAAAGATGGAGTTGCTCATTGCGCTCGTGGAGGATAGACGCCTGTTTTTCACAATGTATAAATTCGTCTTGGACCTTTTTAAGAGATTGCTCTGCAACAGCCACCTGATTTTGTAAGGCCTTGTCCACAAAATGTGGGTCCTTTTCACCAAATAGCTCTTGTCTTTTGGTCTTTGTGGTCTCCCTATCTTTAGATAAAAGGATACTCTGTTCCTGAATCTTGGCCTTTTCCTTTTTGTGTATCTCTATGCTTTGTACAACTCTGTCTATTGTGGCTGTAAGGCTTTGCAGGAGTTTTTCCTGATCTCTTAGTGATGTGCTAGATTGTTTCCAGAGTATCAGTTTTTGCCTGAGTTCGAGTAGAGCTGGGTCAATCTCTTCTGGCTTTGAAAGTGTTTTTTTAATATATGGAGATAAGAGTTCAAAAAGAAGTGATGTCAGATCAGCTATCTCTTCCTGTATTGTTTTGTAATTTCTTATGTTGAGTTCCAGTTCTGTCTCAAGTTTACCTTTCTTCTGCTGGCTATGTTGTAGCAGCTCTTTGTCTGATTGCAGGTTGGTCGTGAGGTTTTTGAGTTCCTGTTCGTACTTTGTCACGCTCAGGTTATGTTGTTCGGCCTGCCGTGTGGCTTGTTCGGATGCCACAACTTTTTCGCCCACTTGAGCAAGAACCGTATCAATGTTTGTGGGAATATTGTTATCAGGACAAAGGGCTTGGATGCGGGTGGATAGGATATGTAATTTTTCTGCTACTTCAGTTATATATGCAGCACATATTTCCCCGGAATGGGTTAATCGATTAAACGATATTTCAAGGTTTCTCCCTTTTTTGTCCAATGCGCTGAGTTTGTCCTTTTCAGCATGGAGTTTTGCCTTCACCTCGTCTGCGATAAGTTCTCTTGAGACATTGAAAGGGTGGTCCGTCGAGCCACAAAGAGGGCAGGGACTATTGTCTATAAGTTTTGCACGCTCCTGCTCAAAATCTTCAATCTTATTGGCGAGCAGGACGATTTCCTCTTGTTTGTTGACATTGTTGGTCTGCAGCAGCAAGAGGTTTTTTGTTTGTTTGATTTCTTTTTGTAACTCACAGATCTGAGTTTTAATAGTTTCCTGATTTTTTATCTCTGAATTATGTTTGTCCGTGAGCTGATGCTTTTCGTCCATGAGCCTCTTAATCTCGCCCAAATTTCTGAACTCATCACGTAGAGCCTGAGTTTCTTGGTATAAGGCTGGCAGACCTTTGGGGGCATGTTGAGCAAGATTCTTTTGACTATTCTTTAGTTCTGTGCCGAGTTGTTTCTCTTTTTCGATCGAATGCAAGATTGTATTTTTTCTCTGCTGCTCCTGTATTGTATGTTTTTGGAGCTGCAACTGGAGTTGCTTCATTGTAGCCTGCAGTTTTTCGGCCGTCTCCAAAAGCTGGGTGCGTCTCGTTGATTTTTCCTCTATGCCTGAAAAGGTCTCCACCAGTTGTTCATCCGCCTGGTTTGACAGTTGGTAATGGGTGATAGCAGATATCTTTTCCCGGCAGGATGCAATCTGGGTGTCACTCTTTTTCGCGTCTTCAGTGAGAGTTGAGATTTCTTTTTCTAAACCAGTCAGGTCGATATTTAATTTTACGATTTCTTCTGTTTTTTTCTGAATTTCATAGTCGAGCTGGTGAACCACTTTAATGATTTCAGCAGTGGCTTTCTGGTCTTTGATTGTGTCTCGGTGAAATTCCTCTGCCGCCTGTTTTTTTTGTTTGAGCTGGGTAGCCACTTCTTTGAGTTCTGTTATTTGTTTGGCGGTAGCAGATAATAGGCTTTGTTCATCTTTTTGAATTGTTCTGAGATGAGTTATGTGATTGTAGGTACCTTCGAGTAAATGACTCTTGGTTGCTTTCTCAAGTTGATCCCTGAATTGGGTTGCACTATCCCACTTCTGTTGTAGCTCGGTTGCAACAACTTCCAGCTCTTTTTTCTTTGAAAGAAGATTGGCTATTGTCTGGTGCCAATTTATTGCGCTGTTGATTGTTTTAATTTGTGCCTGAAGTTGGGTTGTGGTGGCGGTTGTCGTGGCTTGCTTGTCACGGACTGTCTGTATTTCCTCAAGGCTCAGGATCTGTAGGTTTTCCAGCTCTTTGTGTAGGGTGTCGAGTTTTTTCTCTTCCTCTGTCTTGCACTGGTGGACCTGCTTTGAGATGAGACTGTAAATTTCGGTTCCCGTGATCTGTTCCAGTATAGGGGCCCTCTGGTCGGAGCTTGCTTGA
Organism: Desulforhopalus sp.; assembly: GCA_047619065.1. Lineage (GTDB taxonomy): Bacteria > Desulfobacterota > Desulfobulbia > Desulfobulbales > Desulfocapsaceae > Desulforhopalus_A. Next base: position 2,159 of record JBLHNA010000012.1, on the reverse strand, counting down.
AGAAATTTACTGAAATCACCCTGGGCCAGAAGCATAGAACGGGTGAATTGATCAAAATTCATCCCTGTTGTATCGGAGACTCTTTCTCCCACATCTCTAAGTTTTGATGCAAGAATTTTATTGTTTTTCGCATCAACAAATTCGTGACGGGGAGGCTGTAAATCCCCATTGGCACTTTTACGAGCCCTATGCTGGCTCCAGTGTACTCGAAACGTTCCCTTGGAGGATAGAAACTCTACTTCAGAAAAACAATCACCGGTCTGGCGACTCATTATTTCGTTCGTTGATTTACTAATCTGTTTAAGTCGAGGTGTTCGGCCATACAGGGCGAGGCTGATTGCGTCAAGAATTGTTGTCTTGCCAGCACCTGTGGCTCCTACAATTGCAAATATCCCACTGGAGGTAAAGTGAGGATCTGTAAAATCGATAAGCCATTCCCCAGAGAGTGAGTTAAGGTTTTTGAAACGTACGGTTTGTATTTTCATGCTGTTGCAACGGAGCCTGGTAAGTAGGATGAGTAGTTTGTCGGCAGCCTCTTCATTATCAAATTTGATGGCGTCGTAAAAAGTCAGATCTACGTCGTTGTGGGTTTGGGTCGAACTCTCAACATACCACTTGTATCGTTGAGAATACGACCCAAACACCACGCCTAGTATATCAGCCTTTTTCATAGCCATCAAAAGACTTCGAATTGCCTTTTTACGAGTTTGTCAAATTTGCCCTACAGTTTCTTCGGTTTTATAATAGGATTTTAGGCGTACGGTAGCTAGAATTATTCAATCTCTTCTTGATGTAGTGTGTCTACAGCCTGGTTGAACCGTACTGTGAGTTCGTCGAGTTGGCTGCCAGTGATGTCGTTTTGAGAAAGACACCTGCTGAAAACCTCTTCTACTGAAAGCTGTTCCAGGGTTTCCTGGTTTGGTCCACCGGCCAAAATAGACTCAATAATACGCATGTTCACAATGCGAAGAACTTCAAGTTTACTTTCCGCAACAGCCTGGCTGATATCCTCCTGAAGAGAAGTAACAATCTCATGGCCGTTATATTTTATTTCAAGCCACATGGAAGAGTCTTCATCTTTTAGGAGTTCAATCAGTGTGAGCAGTGCTTCCAGGTTACCCTCAAGTGATTCAAGTCGTTGGAAGCAGGGTACATCGATAGTATTCACTGTCTGAATTCCATCGTTATATTCGATTGTGATGACTTTTTTTGGTTTTGTTCCTTCTGCAAAACTCATGGGTAAGGGGCTGCCGCAGTATCTTCTGGATTCATTCTTCCCAACCAGCTGGCTACTGTGGAGATGGCCAAGGGCGAGGTAGTCTATCTGATGAGGAAATATAGACGCTGGCACGTGGGCAAGGGATCCCACGTATAACTCTCGCACACCATCTCCGGTAACACTTTGTCCTCCGGCAGCAAAGAGATGGCCCATTGCTACAATAGGTGGTTTATCTGAAGCAGCGTTCTGTAGATCTAGAGCATGTTGAGTGACGTCCTCGTAGTGCTGTTGGATACCCTGTACGAGCTTGGTGGATTTCTCTTCAACGGTTTCACCTGGGCTTGCGAACCTGATATCGCGCTCACGTATATAGGGGACAGCACAGACAATGAGCTGAGTTTCACCCTTTGGGCCGGAAATTGAAATGATTTCTTTTTCAATCTTGTCAGTTATGGCTCCAATAACATGGATATTCATTGTTTTTAAAATTCCAGCAGGAGCTTCAAGGAAAGTGGCAGAATCGTGGTTTCCCGCTGTTATTATGACATGGCGACATCCCGTTTTTTGAACCTTGGTTAGAAATTGATAATAGAGGTTTTGCGCCCAGTTACTCGGCGTTGTGGTGTCGAAAATGTCACCGGAAATGAGGAGCACCTCGATCTGCTCTGATGAAAGGGTGTCGATCATCCAGCTGAGAAATTGTGAGAATTCCTCGTTTCTTTTGCGGCCATACAGTGCGCGGCCTAAATGCCAGTCAGAGGTGTGAAGTAGCTTCATTCTATGGATGCACTCTGGAGATTATTAAAAACAAAACGTAACTATTCAGCGTGTTGTTTTTGTCACCAAAAACTAATCGACAAAATCAGGTGATTTCCCATTGAACAACAAATCTAATGCAACCGTTGAGCTAATGTCCTGCTTGCGACAAGAGGATATATAA
>JBLHNA010000011.1:0-139203 GCA_047619065.1 Desulforhopalus sp. | reverse complement strand
CAGTTCAATGTTTAGCTACTTTAAAAGAAACAATACAGAGAAGTAGTATCTTTGTTACGTTTAAAGTAGCTGGCCAAGACACTATTTTTTGAGGAATCTCTAATTAAGGAAGTCATTTTAAAACTATAAAAACAAACAATTGAGCTTCAAATCAAAAAGTCATGAGAAATTCGGGATAGGGGCCGTTTATTGGAGAGTTCTTTGATCCTATTTGCAACAACAGCAAAACCTCTCACGGTCTCTCCTGCTCAAGTAAAGGTATGTCTCCATCGGCAAAAGTGACAATTATTGTTACAAGACTTTTATTATATGAATTTTTTCAGGAGGAAGGCTCACCCAAATCTGTTCACTGCATGTGAAATCAGAAGAGAGGGAGAGGACTGAAAGAGTGGTCTGTTCGCATTGGATACCTAACCTGGTTAGAGCTCCTTCAAATCGTTTAGTTGAAACAATACCTGGTACCGCGTGGGGGATTTGGGTTGTAGAAAGATGGATATCTTCAGGGCGAATAGTTATCTGTACGTTATCTGATTCAGGAAGATGGGTGGGAATGATAAAATCATTTACATAGAGTATTCCTGCGGTGATTTTTCCTGTTAAACTGTTTGGGTTGCCGAAAAAATGAGCAACTTCCGTATTTGCCGGATATTTGAAAAGTGTCTCTGGTGTGCCCACCTGAGTGACCGCACCGTTGATGAGTAGTGCAATACGATCACTTATGGAAAACGCCTCACTCTGGTCATGGGTTACAAAGAGCATTGTTGTTGCTGTTTTTAGCTGCAGGCTGCGAATGAGGGTTTGCATCTTTTGGCGCAGGTCTGTGTCAAGACTACTGAAAGGTTCGTCCAAGAGCAGGATAGAAGGTTCTAGGACAAGGGCGCGGGCAAGGGCAACTCTTTGTTGCTGACCTCCTGAGAGTTCGGACGACTTTTTTATGCCTAAATCTGATATCTCTGTGAACTCCATCACGGTTTTGGTCCTGCTGGATATTTCCTGAGACGCAAGGCCCCTCATCTTTAAGCCAAAGCCAATATTTTCAAAAACGGAGAGAAAAGGGAAAAGAAGAGGTTTTTGAAACAGTAGAACAGTATCTCGCTGGTCGGCAGGAATTCTGCTCACGTCTTGTTGATCTATAAAAATAGATCCACCAAGAGGAGGTGTGAGTCCGGCAATGGTTTTAAGAAGTGTTGTTTTGCCAACGCCACTTGGGCCGAGTAGAGCAAGAAGTTCCCCGTTGTTAACAGTCAAGTTGAGGTTTGACATGATTGGCAGGTTTTGGTAGCCAATTGTAATATCCTTTAATTGTAAAATTCCCATTATCGTATCCCCTTAAATCCATGGCGTCCGAGGTTGTGGGCACTGGCCAACAACACGAGCATTACAGGGATTATAAAAATGAGACTGACAGCAGCTGCTACCGGTCGATCGCCTGCGTCCATCATTGAAAAAAGAAGGATAGGCAGTGTAAGTATCTTGCCTCCACCTATTATTAAGGTGCAAAGATATTGTGACCAGGAGAGCAAAAAAGAAAACAGTGCAGCCACCGTAACTCCTGGCAGGATCATGGGAAGTGTTACCCGTACCATCGTCTGTATGGGTGAGGCGCCAAGGGAACGGGCCTGTTCTTCGAAATCAGTGTTGAAGTCTGTGAATACACCCCAGATCACCAGAATAGTATAAGGGAGGCAGAAGGTGAGATGAACGATGACCACGCCCATAAAGGTTTCTGTGAGATTAAGTTGTAAAAACCAGAAATGGAGGCCCATGGAAGTCGAAAGTGGAGGGACGACGATGGGGAGCAGAAGGATAAGTGATACAAATTTTTTACCAGAGAAATTATAGAGTCCCAGTGCCCTTCCCGCCGGAATACCAAGTAGAAGTGAGATAAGGCTCGTTGCAGAGGCAACTGAAAAACTAGCAACGAGGCCGCCTATAATCTGCTTTCCTGTAATTGAAAAAATGTAATGCCATGCCCGAAGGCCAAATTTTTGAGGAAGGATAGCGGGGTAAAACCACTGCTCACTACACGACCAGAGTAGTAGTGGAACAAAGGGTAGGCTCACCGTAAAAAGTATCAGTAAGAGTAAAGGTCTTTGTCCTCGAGTCATTTCATTCATCTGTTCTGCCACTCGGTGGAAAGTAGTCGTTCAGCAAGTAAAACGGAAAAAATGACAATTACAGCTATGATCAGTCCTATACCGATTCCCTCTGGCCTTGCGAGAAGGTCGATATCGCTATAGTTTTTATATGCCCATACGGGCAGGGCGATGGGGTAGGTTTGGCCGAGTAAGTATGGTATTTCAAAGGCCCCGAAGGTGAATGCAAACACAATGCAGCATGAAGCGCTAAGGCTTGGGCGTATGATGGGTAGAGTAATATATCGGAAGCGTTGAATGGGCGTTGCCTTTAGGGTTGCCCCCACTTCGAGGAGTTCCTCTCCCATATTTTTCAGGACAGATAAAAGCATGAAAGTGATGAAGGGAATCTCCTTCCAGATATACACCAATATAATGCCAACAGACCATGTATCGTTAATGAAAACAGGAAAATCCGCCTGCATGTCAGTACCTAGGACAAGTGAGCTCAGTCTTGAAATAAGACCACTTGGGGCAATGAGAAATATCATTGAAATGCCAATCACCAGATGGGGCGCCGCGAGAGGGACCTGCAGGATGAAGTGAATGAGCTTGTTGTTTGCCGCCCAGCGATTTATAGATAGTGCAAGACAGAGACTAATCATTGCAGCAATTATGGTGGAGGTGAGAGCTATATAAAAAGTGAGACCGAGGCTTAATTTGAAATCAGGGTCTGTTAAGATCGCTGTGAAATGGTGAAATGAAAGAGCGCTAAATCCTGTGTCTGGCTGGTAGCCCAGAGCCTGGATAAAACCGATGCTCAAGCCTCCACCGAAGAGGAAAACCACCACGAGAAGAGCAGGGCCCAAGAGTAGATATAGTTTGGTTGGAGGACTTGTTTTTATTATTCTGTTTTGAGCTGGTAGCCCGGGTGTTTTTGCACCAATCATTATCTGTTTTTCAGAACCTGTTCCTGCCATCCTTTTTCCAGATAGATGAGAACTTCAGAAGGTGGTTCAGGGAGTTGGTTTGCCTGGAGTTCCTGGTCGCTGAGAGTTGCGATTCCCTTTGGTAGCTTCGTAAACTTCTCTCTCCATTCGGGCGAAAGCTTTTCATGATTTATGACAGGGAAATCTCCCCATACCTCGCCTTTTGCTTTTTCCAGTTGTGCCTCGGGAGAGAGAAGGAAGTTTGCAACCACCATGGCACCACTTTTGTCTTCTGCATTGTACGGAATGGCAACAAAGTGAGTATTACTGATGGTACCACTGTCAAACACGTAGGTTCTGGTGCTTTGTTCAAAAATACCGTCAGCGATGTTCTGTGACGCTGCTCCTTGCTGGTAAGAAAATGAAAAATCTATTTCTCTATCGGCGAAAAGTGTATCCATCTTAACGGGAGACTCGGGGTAGGTGTCACCTTGACGCCACAGGGAACTTTTTAATTGGTTAAGTGCATGAAATGTCTTTTCAGCAGCATTTTTAAGCTCATTTTCTGTGTACGAATTCTGCCATTTCAGGCTTGATCCTGATTTATGGTAAAAAATATGTCGTACAAATGCGGAACCGGTAAAATCGGGAGGCGCAGGGTAGGTGAAGCGGCCGGGATGCTCCTGTATCCACTTAAGTAAACCTGTAATTGTTTTTGGTGGATTAGGGGTCCTGGCAGAGTCGTAAATCATCACCAGCTGAGAGCTTCCCCAGGGGGACTCCATGTTGTCCACTGGTGTGCCAAAGTCTGTTTGTATAACCGGGCTAGTCAAGTCCAGAAATTTACTATTTGGCAGATCATTTGTGATGGGGCCGTGTAACAGATTAAGTTTTTTGCATGTTCTGAAATTTTCTCCGTTAATCCACATGAGATCAACACTTCCGCCCGATGTTTTTCCAGCCTGTTTTTCCACTGCCAATTTGCTTACAATCTCGGCTATATCTTTTACAGGGACCTGACGAAGCGTTATGTCAAAACGATTTTTCAGTTCTGTTGCCAGGTATCCATTGACGAAGGTATTTACAGCAGGAGATCCTCCCCACATATACCAGTCAACGGTTTGGCCTTGTGCCTCTTTTTCTATGTCTTGCCATGCTTTTGTCTCACTCGCAAAAGAGCTACTGCAAAAGAAGACAAAGAGAGAATATAGGGTGAGCGCGGTGCATTGTATGCAACGTGGATAGCGCATAAGAAGACCCCCTGGTAAAAAATGTTTTGTTTAACCGGTTGATTTTTTTTTCGTTATCCCTGGGACGTATCGCTATCCCTGACCGACAAGGATGTAACCATATTGCGGCCATTTTTCTTAGACATATAAAGGGCCCGATCTGAAGTGCTGATAAGAAGACCTGGAGAAATCTCATCTCCCGGTGAGAAGTGGGCCCCTCCACAACTGATTGTTATTTTAATCGAGTGCCCTCCTGTCTTTGTCACAATGGCAGCAACACAACGCCGCAGTCTTTCGGCAAAGACCTTCATGCCGGAAAAGTCAGTTTCAGGTAAAATGACAGCGAATTCCTCTCCCCCGTACCTAGCAATGATGTCACTTGGGCGAACTGCTTTCGTAATCGCTTGGGCCATACTGATGAGGACCTGATCACCTGCAGGATGCCCATAGGTGTCGTTCACAATTTTGAAATGATCGATGTCAAAGAGCAGGAGCGCTAAAGGGCGGCCATATCGTTCCACACGTGCGATTTCTTTGGCAAGTATTTCTTGAAAATATCTGTGATTGTAAAGGTTTGTAAGGCCATCTCGAAAAGCGAGTTTCTCGAGTTTGTCGTTGGCATTACGGAGCTCGTTGGCGAAACTTTCCGCCTTTTCTTTGCTTTGTTTCAGGTCAAGAACAAGTTGTTCGTAAGAGAGATTGAGCTTTCCCAGTTCATCGTTTGCTTCCTGCAGCATTTGTGAATATGGCCTGATGTCGCCTGGGTCAATTTCAAATATTTTTAGTATTTCAATGCTTTGGGTTGCAACGTTGTCAAGAAGTTCCCTGGTTTTGTCGGACTCCATAGAAAAAAATGACTCAAGTTTACCTTGAAGCTTTTTGACGTTTTGAACTGTTTCCTGGTCGCTGTATATCGCAGAGAGCAGATGTGCTACGTCGAGAATATGTGCTTTTTGGGAAAACTCATCAGCCGCTCTATCCGGCTCATGATGGTAGCGCATAGGCTCTGTAATTGATGTGGGGATTCCCCAATCTTCCAGGAGGAGTGCTCCAAAATACTGATGGTCAAATTGGTACTGTTCTCTTTCAGCTTCAATCAGGCTAAGTGTATCGTCTTTCGCCGATTTTTTAAGCACTTCAACATAGTTCTTTCCCTGACTGAGAAACATGACAAGAATGCCGATGTCCTGAAGAAGAGCTGTTACAAAAATGTCTTCATCCTTTTCCCCAAGAGCCTCAAAAACAAGTTCAGCAGCTACAGCGGTCGTCACGGATCGTCGCCAGAAGTAGTCAAAATCAAAATAGGATTTGTGTTCGTTTCGTAGATCGGCAGCTATAACAAAAGAAAGGGCTATGTTTTTGATGACATTGGTGCCAAGGACTGCAAGTGCACGGCTAATATTACTAACTTTATTAGGCAGAGCATAAAAACTGGAGTTAGCGAGGCGTAGCATTTTACTCGTGAGTGCAGGGTCGGCCGAGATAATTTTCTCTAAATCGTCGAGAGAAAAATCCTCTTTCTGCACGGTACTGAGTATCTGCACTGCAATCGCTGGGGGCGATGGAAGGTTGACTTTATTGTCCACCAACTGCCAGATTTCTTCGTTTGAAATGGTTTGCATCTTTGAAATTCCTGGAATGAATGAGAGTGACCTTCAATATCATATCTTGGTTAATAGAAATTGTAAATAAATTAACTGTTTTGGCCTTGCCGGTTATTGGTATGGCTTCTGCAAAAGGCCAATGAAAATTAAAGTTTCGTATTTACGATGAGTTGTTAGAAAAAAAGAGTCGTAAAGCAATCTTGCTTCAGGACAAAAAAAGAGGCTGTACTTATTATCGGTGATCGTTATTTTAATTGATGGATTTGTATTTTTTCTATCTTAGATATAGTCTTAATGGGAGGGTATACATTTCTTTTTTCTTCATTGACCGAGAAAGTATTTGGCTGGGGCTCCGCCAAATAATAATGAATGAAATTTGTAAGAAGGAGGATGCGATGGCTTCGGATTGGAATAAAATTTCTTCTATACCAGGTATTGCTGTTGATTGGGAGTATGAACCTGAGAGTTCTCTTGGGAACAGATTATGGAAAAGATTACAACAGTCGGACTTACAAAACCTGCTGGACGCTAAAAACACCCCTGTTAAAATGATTACAGCAGATGCGGAGCTCAAAGGAAGGCTTGTCGATGTTAGCCAGAAAGGACTTGGTGTGTTCTTTGAGACACCCTTGCCGGTTGGAGTGACAGGAAAGATTGGATTTCCTTTGGGTAAACAGACTATTGTTTCACAGGCGGTTACGAAAAACAGTGTCAGAGTTGCTATAAATCATAGGGTAGGGCTAGAGTTTGTAGGGCTCGGGGAGCAGATGGAGGACTATATAATTCATCTGGTCTCGTCTGGTGGTTATGGACGAGTATAGGAGTTTGCTGTTTGGAAAATGGGTGGGGGAAATTATCGTAAATTGATTCTATGTATAATAAAAAGGCCCGGATTCATCACGAGTCCGGGCCTTTTTGTTTTTACACCAGGTTACTGTCTGTAGTAGAGGCTTGGACTTCCCATGGTGAGAAGTGCCTTATGGAGGTTACGCCTGAACTCACGACGATCCCATATGCCTTGAATATGCCCGCGTTTAAGAGCATTTCTGGCTGAATGGTAATCTGGCGGTATATCATCACCCGTTGTTTCTCGAATAACTCTTGGGCCTGCAAAGCCGACCCGACTAGAGCGTATTGCAAACTGATATGGCGAACATCCTAGAAAGGATGCCAGCGGACCCGCGTAGGAGTTATTGTCATAAACAACCAGGTATAAACCGCCCGCATCGATATACTCCCTGACAGCCATGGTGCACTTTGGCATTTGAGTAACGCCGAGAGTACCTTCCTGGATCCTGATTCCACCAGTGGTGTGAATGTAGGCAAGAAATGGACGTTTCTTCCTCTTGGCAAGGGCGCATGCCTGGGCGAATTTCTCACCTTCGGCCGATCCTACGGTTCCATTACGGAAATCAGAATAGAGCATGGCCACGATGATCTGTATGCCGTTTATTTTTGCATGGAAGGTCATGTTGCCGGAGCGTTGGCCGGTTTTTGCCTGTGCTCCACGTAATCTTTCGGTAAACCCGGTATAGTTGAGTGGGTTACCCGAGGTGATATCCGTATTAAAAAGTCGGATTGAACCAGAGTCAAAAATATTTTCCAGATACCACTGATGTTCCAGCGGAAAGTGGTGTCCACAGGTTTCGCAGACACCAGCAAATTCGCCATACAGATCTGGTATCCAGAGATCTTTACATCCTCGTTTTTCAGAGTTAGGACAACTAACTGTTCGGTCTGAATTAGCGAGAGGGCTGGTGTAGGTATCGGTGAGTTCTAATGGATCCACCCGTGGAACGGGTGTGTCCTGATTACCATTACCACCTGTATATGTGAGAAGACGTTGTGGCTTTTCCTTCTTTTTCTTGCTAAGGAGCTCTTTTAATGCTGCAAATGGCTCGGTGATTCTTCGCAGCATAACAGAGCCTTCGCCAGACACATCATTAATCACCTTTCTGACCTGACGCTTATGACTTTTCATAACATCATAACGGAATGTATAATACACTTTTTCCGTTTTTACCTTTGCCAGATTATAGACACCTTCTTCCTGTTCAGCCTGACCGGAAAACCCATTCTTGCCCATGGCAAGATACTTCTTAGAGCGTAGAGAAAGAAGCCGTTTGATCTCTTCTTTATTAAGATCCCAAGGGAGTTCAAGCTGCATCTCTTCTTCGTCTGCCGGTTTGTGTTTTTTGCGTCTGATCTCATAGCTGCGAAAGGCACTGAAACTCTTTGTAGAAAGAACAACTTTATCGGTTGCTCTCAGCATTTCTGCTCTGATTTTTGCAAAAAATGAGAAATCATCACGTCGTGCACCAAGGGCTGGCTCGTAGATGATTCTATCTATGGTTTCACGCTCCAGATTGTCTTTTGCTGTGAGTTTTAAGCGGTCTGCACACACTTCTATGAGTTCTTTGGGAACCTTAGCGCCTTCGCGTATCTTACCCTCAATGGCAGCAGCACCTTCCGGTGAGATAACGGAGTAATAACCGTGGGACGCCATAACCCTGTAATCGGTAAGACCAATTGCTTCCGCACCTCCAGAACCTCCTTCGGAGATCATTGAGATCATAGGAATCCGGAGTTTTGTCATGGCGTAGATATTTCTTGCGATCTGCTGCGCTGCTCCAGAGCCCTCTTCAATAGGATATGACCCCGGGGTGAAGACATAAAAATGGATTGGAATACCTTCGGTTTCCGCAACCTTCATGTAGCGAAGTGCTTTCTCATTACCTTGGGGTTTACAGGATCCGCCGTTGCGGAATTCTTCACCGTGCCCAGTTTCCTGACCGATCACCATAACCGAGGCGGTTACGGGTTTGTTTTTGATCCGTCTTGTGATCGTAGCTTTGGCGCAGATCATAGCGGGGTCGACGTTTGCATCGTCTTCACCACCTAACTCGGTATAATCCTCATAGACGTTTTCAAGAATGTCTTTTAGACTGAACCGCTGGATGGAGCGAACGATTCGAACCCGTTCCATGGGGGTGAGATGCTCTTCGGCACGTTCTTCCAAAAAACTAATGGATTCATCGAGCTTTCGTAGCTCACCCGCTAGAACCTCTTCCGTTATTTCGTAGAGGTTCTGTTTGAGTTCTTCACAGGTGATTTTAAAACCGTCCAGGTTACCCCAGTTGGAAAAATCTTTGATCTGCAGCAGGTAGTTAATCCGCTCTTCAATTTTCAGAAGTTGTTTGAGTATTTCTTTCATTATAAAACTATATAGGTCTGATCCTAGAATGCGAGGAGACGGTCCAGGTTATGTTTGAGATATTCAAGGTTGGTTATGATACTGTTTCCACTTGAATCTTCCCCGCGGATAACAGTTTCGTCAATAAACTGAGCCGCTTTCTGCTTGGCATCATCCATTGACTCTCCCCATACCAGCGCGAGTGCGAGGTTAGGGTCAAAATCACTTGGGATTGGGTACGGTCTGTCTGTTGGAACGTGGGTGTAGACTGTTGACCACGGATAGTCAGGGAACGTAAACTCGCTGATCGTTCCGATCCACGGTGCAAAACCTCTGCGGGTGTCTTCGGCCACAATTCGAAGCTCGATGGCAGCACCCTGAAATTTCACGTGTTTTTGCTTGTAGCCTATTTTTTCACCAAGTGCTAAGCGGATTTGCTCACGAATGAGGTTGGGCTGCTCACCGTTAATATAACTGATACGGGCAGAAATGTCGTTTTCAACCTGAATCCTGGTGTTTACCTCAAGCAGGTACGGCTTTCCGGATCTACTGACGATCCACTCCCAGGTTCCCACGTTGTCATATTTTACATGGTTCGCTAGTTTGAGAGAGTACTCCACAATTTGATCGAGGACTTTTTTCTCGTCAAATTCGTAGTCAAAACAGGATTCATGGAATCCCGGGGCGGCCTCAACCCTTTTCTGTCGTCCTGTAGATTGAATGGTACAGTTCCTGGAACTGAAATGTATTCTATCTCCATGGGTGGAACAGAGAAGTTGGACTTCAAGGTGATTATAATCTCGAAGGCACTGCTCGATGAGAACGCCTCCATCCCCGAACTGTCTCTTTGCATAGCTCTGGAGTTGCCTGTATACCCTTCTGAACTGCTCGATCTCAGTAACCTCTTCAATGCCCATACCGCCGCCACCTGCTGCGGCCTTGATAAGGATAGATGGGTTATCGATTCCGTCTTCAATTTGGGTCTGTAGCAGTTGGGCTGCAATTTCTTCAGCTTCCATCTCGTTATAGATGGGCGCGTCAGTACCTGGAATTGTGGGGATGCCGAGTTGATTAGCAACACGTTTCGTGTTGATTTTGTCTCCGAGATCTCTTATCACTTCCCAGTTGGGGCCGATAAAAGTAAGTGATCGTTCACGGATAGTTGCCCTTCTAGCAAAACGGAAATCTTCGGAGAAAAATCCGTATCCAGGGTGGATTGCTGTACAACCTGTATGGTCCGCTACGGCAAACAGATCATTTGGCTCAGTGTAACTGGTTATTCGCCATGCATTCTGATCAGGGCCACTGGTAATGTTGCGGCAAACATGTTCTGAGTCTTTGTCTGCATCCGTATAAACGACTATAAAATCAAGATCAAGATCCTTGCAGGCATTCATGATCCGGATGGCAATTTCGCCTCGATTGGCTATTAGTACCTTTCCTTCCAAACTGTTCCTCGTTAAGTCAAATTGAAAATGAAGTAACTGAAGTTTAGTCACTTGCTTGTACATGCACAAATCCTATTGCGCGTATCATAGTAAAATCGACGCTACTATAGTCACGTGATGTCAATTAGAAAAGAGATAATATAGATTTATTGTTGGTTTTGCAATGGACCTGCAACTGATTGAGAAGTTGTCTCTTTTCTTCTTGACACGCAGGGATCACGTAAGGACTTGTGATCCTATGGATTTCTATTGATATGATTGATATTTTTAGTGCCTTACTTCAGAAAAACTGTCATAAAAAAACAAGAAAGCTGGAAGCTCTCTTGGAATTAAGTAGTTAGTGTCTGTCCATAGATGAGAGAGTTTTTTCTAAATCGAGACGCTCGATGAATTTAACCACAGGCATATAGTTGATATTCCGAGGATTAAAATTTGAGAGCAACGACGAGTTAGGGAAAAAGGGCCATTTGTGGACAGACACTAGTTAACATCACTATCATGGAACTTATACCCGTCAAGCGAGTACTGAAAAGAGTCCCGCTTATTTCTCGTTTACCGGGGTTAGATCTCATGTTATTAGTATGCTGGAAAAATATTTAAAGAGTGCTTTTTGTTGAGCTGTTGGAGCTCATGGATACGATGCGTATAATGTTTTGAGCGACTTTTTTGTTAAAGTAGATGATAGTTAGTTCAATTCTGCGTCCATCAGTAAAATACTGATATATGTATATATATTAATGTAAATATTATTATCGGAGTAGCCAGAACGCTGGCTTTTAATGGATAAAGAACACATACCTGAAGAGCAGGACACTGATGAGGATAAAGGCTTTTTCAAAAAGTTGTTGTCAATTGTTGATTTTCGAAAGCCAGGGACCAAGGAGGATCTTGATCTTGAAATCCAGGAAATCCTTGAGGAAGGTGAGGAACATGGACTAATTTCTCCTCTTGAGGAGAAAATGATCAATTCGATTCTCGACATCAGAGAAACGGATGCTTCTCAGATCATGACCCCTGCTGCTGAAGTTGTGTCATTTGATGCAGTTTCTCCAATGTCAGAAATTATCGAAGTCGTTATCGAATCCGGTTTTACACGTATCCCTGTCTATAAAGATAACCCCGATAATGTGATTGGAGCAATCCACGCTAAAGATCTGTTGCGGCTTTGTGCGAGGCCGAGCTCGGATACCGTGAATCTTACTGATTATCTGCGGTCTGTCTATTTTATTGAGGAAGATAAACTCATTGTAGATCTTTTGCGGGAATTCCAGAGACGAAAGGTCCATATGGCCATGGTTACCGACGAGTTCGGTACTATGCGGGGATTGATTACCTTAGAGGATATCCTGGAAGAGATTGTTGGTGAAATTGACGATGAGTATGACGATGAGGAACATACCGTTGAGGTTATCGACGAGGGAACTGTTGAAGTGCATGGCTGGGTTGATATTGAAAAAATTGAAGACCATTTTGGTCTGGAAATGCCCGATGGTCCGTATGAATCTGTTGGAGGACTCGTCATTCAGCTGTTAGGCCGTCTTGCTCAAACAGGTGACAGTGTGGAGGTCTCAGGATTGCAGTTCGAAGTGGTGAGTGCCAGTACGAGGCAGATTAAAAAAATACGGGTTACCCGTCTCGTAGAGGAAGGCTAAATAGTGTCTTTTTTGTTGAGTAAGAACTTCTTGCTGGCCCTTTTAACAGGTGTTCTATTCTGGGTTGGTTTTCCAGGTGGTGGAGGCCTTTGGCCACTTGTGTTTGTCGCCCTTGTCCCCCTGCTTTTTGTGATCCAGAATAGCTCTCTTAAAAATTGTATTCTGTGTGGACTCTCCTGTGGTTTGGCGCATTACCTGGCGCTCCTCTACTGGGTAGTGATCGTTCTAGGAAAATATGGAGGAATGCCCTGGTTCATTTCCCTTCAGGGCGTAGTACTTCTTGCCCTGTATATGAGCTTTTATCTGATCGCCTTTGCAGTTTTAAGCAGAATTTTTTTGTCGGGATCTCCCGATTGGCTCACGCTGTGGTTACTCCCCGCTCTTTGGGTTGGAATAGATTGGGGGCGTAGTCTGTTTCTTACGGGATTCCCATGGATGGATGTTGGCTATTCTCTGTATGAAGTCCCTTTTCTTATCCAGATAGCTGATATTGGCGGGCATCATGCGGTTAGTTTTATGATTCTCTTGGTCAATACTCTTCTTTTCTTTCTGCTGGTAAAGCCCATAACACTCAGGCGATTTGTTGTACTGCTGCCAGGTATTGCCTTTCTTGCTGGCGTACTCTTGTATTCAGGATACCAATATGGTGAAATGAAGGAGATGGTACGTAGCGGCACAGAGCAAAAAATTACAGTTGGAGTGGTGCAGGGAAATATCAAACAGGAACAAAAATGGTCAGCAGAACTACAGGAAAAAACGGTCCAGATCTATACAGATATGACAAAATCTTTACTGGGTGATAATCCACCGGATTTTACTGTCTGGCCCGAGACTGCTCTTCCTTTTTACCCGCCGTCGAGCAAATTGATGGGCCCTTTGTTTGATTTTGTGAAAGACAATGGTACCAATGTACTTACAGGCGCACCCTGGTATGAAATAATTGACAGGAAAGCGCGTACAATAAAATTTTATAATAGTGCTGTTCTTCTTGGTGCTGATGGACAGTACCATGGCAAATATTATAAAACGCACCTGGTGCCTTTCGGGGAGTATGTTCCCTTTAAGAGATTCCTGCCTTTTTTGGCTCCTCTGGTGGAAGCGGTAGGTGATTTTACGCCAGGAAATATTGAAAATCCCCTCGTGCAAGGAGAGGTTAGGGCTGGAGTTCTTATTTGTTTTGAATCGGTGTTTCCTGAACTGAGTCGACAGTGGATTAACGAAGGTGCAAACCTTCTTGTCAATTTGACTAATGATGCTTGGTATGGTAAGTCGAGTGCCCCCACGCAGAGCCTTGCCATGACAGTCCTACGGGCAGTGGAAACAAGGCGCAGTGTTGTTCGCTCGGCTAACACAGGAATTTCTGCATTTATCTCGCCAGTGGGTGAAATTATCAATCAGTCTGATATTTTTGTCCCTTGGGCAGAAAAGGAACAACTCACACTGCATAACGAAAAGACTATCTGGGTTCGTTACGGGCATAATTTTGCTCCTATGTGTCTTGGGTTTGCAGCGATAGCTTTGGTGATGTCAGGACTGCTCAGATCAAGATCTTCGCTTGACTGATAGCGTAAGAGAATTACCTTGAGGTCATCTTGAGTGGTCACTGCGCTCCACTGTCCGAGACTAAGGATTCCGGGTGGAAGCTGCAGTAGTTAAATAATTGAATGTATGAGGTAGTGGATTATGGCAATGGATACAGGTGCTGCGGTTTCTAAGCAAAAAATTGTGGATTTGAAAGTTCGTTTACTTGCCCTCAAGGAGCATCTTTGACTTAGCTAGAAAAAGAGATAGGCTTGAGCAGCTTGAACGGCAAACTCTTGCTCCGGGGTTCTGGAATGATACTGATGTCGCCCAGATCGTGCAAAAAGAACATGGTCAGCTACAGGATGTGATAAACAGCTGGGATCAGCAGTGGAAAGAGCTTGAAGATACGGAACTTTTTCTGGAGATGGTGGCAGAAGAAAAGGACGCTGAGCTGGAAGAAGAAGTTGCTGATAAACTGGTATCTTTAGACACCCATTTGGCACTTGCAGAACTCGAGTGTATGTTTAGTGGAGAGCATGATAACGCCAATGCAATTGTAGCAATACATGCAGGAGCAGGTGGAACAGAGGCGCAGGACTGGGTTAGTATTCTTATGCGAATGTATCTTCGCTGGGCTGAAGAGAGGGGTTTGAAAACCTCCATTCTTGATTATCTGGCAGGAGATGAAGCTGGTGTTAAAAGTGTTACCATCATGTTTAGCGGCCGCTATGCCTATGGAAATCTTCGGTCAGAGCTTGGTATACATAGACTGGTGCGAATCTCGCCTTTTGATGCCAGCGGGAGAAGACACACCTCTTTTGCCTCTGTGATGGTGCTACCCGAACTCGATGACTCGATTAAGGTTGAGATTGACGACAAGGACCTTCGGGTTGATACATACCGGGCAAGTGGCGCCGGTGGGCAGCATGTCAATAAGACAGATTCAGCAATTCGGCTTACTCACTTGCCTACTGGAGTTGTCGTTCAATGCCAAAATGAGAGGTCTCAGCACAGGAATAAAGAGACGGCAATGAAAATGCTGATGGCCCAACTCTATGAGCTTGAAAAACAAAAGAATGCTGAGCGTCAGGAAGGATTGTCCGGGGATAAGAAAGGAATCTCCTGGGGAAGTCAGATCAGGTCGTATGTCTTGCAACCGTATCGCTTAATTAAAGATCATCGTACAGATCATGAAACCGGCAATGTTGATGCCGTCCTGGATGGAAATCTGGATCCTTTTATTAAGGCATATCTGCTCTGGGGGAAATAGCCTGGAATATATTGTAATACGATTTACCTTCTCACTTAATATAATAAAAAAGGCCGCCTCTTGTAAAAGAGTCGGCCTTTTTTATTTTGTACTAGCTGAAAAATATTACTTCAGTACTTCAGATGCTGGGGTGTAGTCAAGGCCGAAAGCTTCTGCAACAGCTTTGTAGGTGATCTTACCTTCAACTACATTCAGTCCGCGTTCAAGTTCTACATTGTCGGTACATGCTTTTTTCCAACCCTTGTTAGCAATTTGTACAGCATATGGCAGGGTTGCGTTGGTGAGTGCGAGAGTAGATGTTTTCGCAACAGCACCAGGCATGTTGGCAACACAGTAGTGAACAACGCCGTCCACAACAAAGGTAGGATCAGCGTGTGTTGTTGCCTTGGATGTTTCAATACAACCACCCTGATCGATAGCAACATCAACGATAACAGAACCGTTTTTCATGTCTTTGAGCATATCGCGGGTGATCAGCTTAGGAGCTTTTGCGCCAGGAATAAGAACCGCGCCGATAACGAGATCAGCTTTGGTTACATACTCTCTTAAGATTGCAGGGTTGGACATAATTGGGAAGACGTTTGCAGGCATAACGTCGTCGAGGTACGCAAGTCTTTCAAGGTTTGTATCAAGCATGTAAACCTGAGCACCAAGACCAGCAGCCATTTTAGCAGCATTGACACCAACAACACCACCACCGATAACAACAACAGTAGCAGGAGCAACACCCTTAACACCACCGAGGAGTATGCCCATGCCACCTTGTGGCATTTCGAGATACTTAGCACCTTCTTGAGCTGCCATACGACCAGCTACTTCACTCATAGGTACGAGTAGTGGCAGGGAGCCGTCTTCTTTTTCGATGGTCTCGTACGCGATATTGATTGACTTGGCTTTGATGAGACCTTCGGTCTGTGGAAGATCAGCTGCAAGGTGCAGATATGTGAAAACAATCTGTCCTTCACGAATCATACCGTACTCAGATGGCTGTGGCTCTTTAACGTGCATTACCATGTCACTTGCAGAATACACTTCTGCAGGAGTGGCAACAATAGATGCACCGGCAGCAATGTAATCTGAATCAGGGTAACCAGCGCCAACGCCAGCACTTTTTTCAACGACTACCTTGTGTCCGTTTGCAATCATGGTTGCAGCGCCGGTAGGTACCATACAGACTCTGTTCTCAAGTACTTTGATTTCTTTTAGAATTCCAACGATCATAGCGTTCTCCTTTGGGGTGGGTAAAGTGGTTTTTGTTCCCCTTTATTGCCTCACGCAGAGACAGAGTTGGAGAGAAAAAAACCTATGTTCCTAAAGAATGTAGGGGACCTTTAGGTTATAGCCTTTGTAAACAATGAAGCTTTCAACTGTTTGTACATCTTCTATAGTTGCAACCTGCTCGGTTATAAATTCCAGCAGGTTGTAATTACTTCCCAGCAGTACCTGGAGGATAATGTCATACCTTCCGGTCACAATGCCTGCTGATACAACACCTTTGAGCTGGCTAAACTGAGACGCTTTATTTTTTAGATCCATGGAATTAAGCTTAATGCCAAGGTACAAGAGGCTATGGCCTTTGAGGGCATTAACATCAATATTGCCTGAAAAATTCAGGATACCTTCTTCCAGGAGCTTGTTGACGCGACTTCGTATTGTGTTTTCCGTCACTGAGAGTGCTTCAGCGATAAGCTTGAAGGATTTTCTCCCATCTTTTAAGTGACGAAGAATTTCAATATTAGTTTCATCAATTTCCATTGTGGACCTTTTCCCTAGTTTATTTGTGAATTGATAAAAACATAAACTGTTATTTGAGGGAAAAGTCAATTATTTTTTGATAAATATACAAATATCTCATTTGAGGGGTGAGCTATTTGTCGCTTTGTTGTTGGCTGAGCTACGATCTGATGGTGGTTATAGAGTGAGAATGAATGAAAAAAAATCAGGGGATTTGATTAAGGACTTTTGGAAAACCTATCTTATATTCTGTTGAAGCCGTAATTTGGCACAACTTAATTACAAAGGAAGATGATTATGACGACACTATTCGACGAACTGCATATTGGTGATCTGAAATTGAAAAACAGGATTGCTCTCGCTCCTCTCACAAGAGGTCGGGCTGGAGAAAGCAGGGTCCCTAATGATCTTATGGCGGAATATTATTATCAGCGCTCTTCGGCAGGTCTACTCATCACTGAAGCCACGGTGATCTCGTCCCAGGGCATTGGCTGGATCGGATCTCCTGGGATATATACCCAGGAAATGGTGGAAGGGTGGAAAAAAACAACCAGGCGCTTGCAGGCTGTCCAAACCCCAATATTTTTACAGATGTGGCATTGCGGGAGAGCTTCACACAGTGATTTCCATGATGGAGAGTTGCCCGTATCCGCATCAGCCGTAAAGCTAAACGGTGATCAGATCCATACTCCAAAGGGCAAAAAAGATTATGAGGTACCCAGACCACTGAAGACTGAGGAAATCCCATCGCTGGTCAATGATTATAGGATCGCTGCACAGAATGCAAAAGATGCAGGATTTTCGGGAGTTGAGGTACACAGTGCCAATGGCTATCTGCTCAATCAGTTTCTCGATTCCAAAACCAACCAGCGTGATGACCAGTATGGCGGCAGCATAGAAAATAAATACAGACTTCTTGGAGAAGTCCTTGCTGCGGTGATGGAGGTCTGGCCATCCGAACGGGTGGGAGTCCGTATTTCTCCCAATGGGGTCTTTAACGATATGGGGAGTAGCGATTATAGGGAAACCTATCTGCACGTGATCAAGGAACTGAACAAGCTCAACCTTGGCTATGTCCATATTATGGATGGCCTTGCCTTTGGTTTCCATGAATTGGGTGAGCCTATGACCCTTGCTGACTTCAGGGAACACTATAAGGGAGTGATTATTGGTAATTGTGGTTATACAAAGGCGGATGCCGAGGAGAGAATATCTGCAGGTCTTGCTGATGTGGCGGCAATAGGTCGGCCTTTTATCACTAATCCTGATCTGGTGGAGCGTTTTAAAAACGATTGGCCTCTTAACCCGTCCGATGATATGAGTCTCTGGTATTCACCAGGGCCTGAAGGGTATACTGACTATTCTCCATATAAATCATGATGTACTCGTAAAAAGCTCGATCTACTTCGTTGTCGATCTTACCCCGGTAAGCGGGAAATAAGCCAGGATAAGTACCTTGAGACAAATTGTTTTCTTGGAAACAAACAAGAAAGTAATTTGTAAGGTACTAAACGACGATTGGCCATACCACATGTATTGTCAAATCGTCGCTTAAGAAACTACGCCTCGCACATCGAATTTTTGCCGGAGTCAATCTGTACAGGCAACATGACTTTTTACGAGATTATCAATCTTAAGAGAAAGGGGGGGGCGGAGCTAAAAGAGGGACTACTTTTGACAGCCTTTCTTTTGTTATTTTTTACAGGATGGCCCTTTGCCCTCAAACATCTTGGCGCTACAACAACTTCCCATGGCTCCACCGGATTTGTGGCACATTCCGGTGAGGCCGTGTTTGGTTCGAGCCTGTCTTCTCTTACAGTAGCTGATAAGCACAGCCGTTGTTAGAATCAGTGCGAAGGTGAGAGCGAGTGATAGTATAAATGTTGTCATAATTAATGGACTTGTGAAAAACTTGATCTACTTCGTTGTGGGTCTTAAGCGACGATTGACCATACCATTTGTATTGTCAAATCGTCGCTTAAGACACTGGGCCTCGCACCCCAAGGGCACTTCCTGCGGGGTGCATATCGAACTTTCTGCGAGGTCTGTGCTTATCTGCAGAGCCCATCTATACGGGCAAGCTGATTTTATACGAGTTTACTACAGTCATACTCTAAGCATTATTTAAGTAATCAGCCAAAATCATCAAAATGGATGTTTGCACTCTCGACACCGAGATTGTCCAGCATGTCAAAAATAGCCTGATTCATAACTGGTGGGCCACAGAGATAGTAATTAATATCCTCAGGAGCGGGGTGGTCTTTTAAGTATTCTTCGAAAAGAATCATATGGATAAAGCCCGTGTGTCCGGTCCAGTTGTCTTCAGGGAGTGGGTCTGAGAGTGCCAGGTGGAAGGTGAAATTTTCATTGTTCTTTTCAATCTCTTCAAACTCATCGAGATAAAAGCACTCTTTCATACTCCTGCCGCCATACCAGAATGATACCTTTCGATCTGTCTGTTTACCTTTAAAGAGATCGAAAACATGGCTGCGAAGAGGTGCCATTCCGGCTCCACCACCCACTAGCATTACTTCTGAGTCACTATCATCCATAAAAAATTCCCCAAAAGGACCAGCAATGGTCACGTCATCTCCGGGTTGCAGGTTGAAAACATATGAGGATACCTGTCCTGGAGGAATCTCCGTTGATCCCGGTGGAGGGCTTGCAATTCGGACATTGAGTTTAATGATGCCTTTTTCTCCAGGATAGTTAGCCATGGAGTAGGCGCGGGTCACAGGAGTATAGACGTGGGACTTATACTGAAACATTTTAAACTTGGTCCAGTCAGAGAGAAAGCGTTCATCAATGTCAAAATTTTCGTAATGAATAGTGTGGGCTGGTACTTCAATCTGGATATAGCCACCCGCTTTAAAGTCGACCTGTTCTCCTTCGGGCAGACCTATGACCAACTCTTTGATGAAAGTGGCAACGTTGTTATTGGAGACAACTTTGCACTTCCATTTTTTAGCCTCCAGCATGTCGGGTGGAACTTCAATTTTCATATCCCGTTTTACAGCAACCTGACAAGACAGACGCATGCCCTGTTTGGCTTCACGGTTATTGATCTGGCCTTTTTCAGTTGGCAGTATTGAGCCACCACCTTCGGTTATTATACACCGGCACTGGCCACAACTGCCTCCACCACCACAGGCGGAAGAGAGGATTACTCCCTGGTCAGCCAGGGTTGTGAGAAGTTTACCGCCAGGTTTGGCTTCAAATTTTTTGTTGCCGTTTATCTCAATTTGCACTTCACCGCTTGGCAGCAGAGTCTTTTTAGCAGTTACAATAAGAGTGACCAGAATAAACTGGATTGCTAAAAAGCAGATCACTCCGATATATATTTCTGTCATTGCCTGATTTCCTCGTGTCCTCGTTTACAGTTGTAAAACCGATTTACATGCAACTATTCAGTGTAACGCAAATAGTCTTCAATTAACCTCAGTCTGTAACCTTTTAGCAGTGCTCCAGATGTGCATAAGCAGTCCGTGTAGTAGATAAGTGAAGACTTCGAAACATCAGTATACTGCGCGGTCTGATCATGTGCATATGGGGTACTGCTGAATAGTTACGTTTACATTTCCATTCCGGCAAGGCCCATAAAGGCGATTGCCATAAGACCTGCTGAAATAAAGGTGAGGCCAAGGCCTCTGAGCCCTGCAGGTGGGTCAGCGTATTCAAGTCGTTCCCTGATTCCACCAAGACAGACAACTGCCAGAAAGAAACCGGCACCTGAACCAAAGCCATAGGCCACAGATTCAGGAAAGTTGTAGTCCCGTTCCACCATAAAAAGAGTGCCACCAAAGATCGCGCAGTTCACAGTGAGAAGAGGCAAGAAAATCCCCAAGGTGTTGTAAAGTGAAGGGATAAATCTGTCGAGCACCATTTCAAGAATCTGCACCACCGCAGCAATAATTGCAATATAGGTGAGCAGGCCAAGAAAACTCAAATCAAGTTCTGGGTAACCCGCCCAGGCAAGGGCGCCGGGTTTAAGCAGGTAGTTGAGGATAAGATTGTTTATTGGAACGGTGATGACCTGAATAAACAGTACCGCCACCCCAAGACCCATTGCAGTTTTCACCTGCTTTGAGATGGCGAGAAAGGTACACATTCCAAGAAAAAAGCTTAGGGGCAGATTCTCCAGGAAAATCGAACGGATGATTATGTCTAAGTAATGGTCCATTATTCGCTCTCCTGTTGTTCAGGGTCAATGGTGCGTAATAACCAGATGAGAAGGGCAATGAGGAAAAATGCACTGGCCGGGAGTACCAGAAAACCGTTTCTGATATACCATCCACCATTAGTTGTCAGTTGGAGGATCTCGTAACCAAACAGCGATCCGGATCCAAAAAGTTCTCTTACAAAGGCCACCGACATCAGGATAAAGCCGTAACCAAGTCCATTACCCAGTCCATCAATAAAACTTGGAATGGGCGGGTTTGACATGGCAAAGCCTTCCGCCCGGCCCATGACGATACAGTTGGTAATGATAAGGCCAACATAAATCGAGAGCTGTTTAGAGAGATCAAAGTAAAAGGCCTTGAGGGCTTGATCTACGAGGATAACGAGGGTTGCGATAACGGTAATCTGCAGGCCAATTCGTACGCTGCTCGGTATCTGAAAGCGTACTATACTGATAGTAAGGCTTGAAAAGGCCACAACGAGCGTCACACAGATTGACATGACAAAGGCTGTGGTCATCTGTCCGGTAACCGCAAGTGCAGAACATATACCTAGTACTAACAGAGCAATAGGATTGCGTTTAAAAATGGAGCGGGAGAGGAGCTCCTTGTTACTTTCAGCCATTGGAGTTCTCCTTTTTCATAAGTGTAATAAAGGGTTTGAATCCGTGGTCGCCAAACCAGAATTCCATAAGATTGGCAACGCCCTTTGTTGTTAAGGTGGCACCAGAGAGTCCGTCTATTTCGTATTGAGCAGCAATGCCTGAAGCTGATGATTTACCCTTGGCAAAGCCGAGATTCATAGAGTCCTTGTCGGAATAAATTTTCTTTTCCTGCCAGCTCTTCTGCCAGCTCTTGTTTTCAATTTCACCACCAAGACCTGGGGTTTCACCGTGCTCATAAAAAGATACGCCTCTGATGGTGGACATGTCAGCATCAAGTGATACATAGGCGAACATTGTTGACCAGAGACCTTTACCGCGAACAGGCAGTATCACCTGTTCGGTTTTTCCTTGATTTTGAACAAGGTAGACCACCGAATACTTTTCAAGCCGCTTGATTTTGGCAATATCTTCTTCACCCGTCAGACTACGGCCAAACTCATCAGTAAAAGCGGCCCTTGCCTGCTTGAATGTTGCAGGATCCACAACATCTTCAGTTACAAAGGTCCCTGTTGCGAGGTCGATAATTCTGGTCTCGATGGGGGTAAACATCTCTTCGATACTTTTTTCACTGTCATAGAGGCCAGCTGCGTAGAGTATATTTTTCTTCTGATCCAGGGCTTTGTTGGCTTCCTGCATGGGGCGTAAGCCCACTGCTGCACCAGCAACCAGTGCCGAGCAGACAAAGGCCAGGACCAGGACTGAATAAAAGGGTTTTAGAGGGTGTTCATCAGCCATGGCGTACCATCCTTCTCTTGATGTTGGCTTGGATTACAAAGTAATCAAACAGTGGAGCAAAAACGTTTCCAAGAAGTATCGCGAGCATAATTCCTTCTGGGTAGGCAGGGTTGGCAACCCGGATCATTATGGCGACACTTCCTATCAGTAAACCGTAGAGCCACTGGCCAGTGTGTGTGTGGGCAGCCGAAACCGGGTCTGTAGCCATAAAGACAAGACCAAAAGCAAAGCCACCCAAGGCAAGGTGCCAGTGGGGAGGAATGGCCCAGAGAGGGTTGGTTCCGCTCTGTTGCATATAAAAATAGGTAGAACAGATAAGAGCCCCGATGAGGGTTGAGGCCATCACTCGCCAGGGAGCGATGCGGGTTATGAGCAGGACAAAGGCACCAAAGATACAGGCAAGGGTGGATGTCTCGCCCATGGAGCCGGGAATAGTGCCAAGAAAGGTCTGCATCCAGGTAACATTCAGGCCAGCCATGGCGTTTCCAACCTCTGCTGATGCAACCTGGGCAAGTGGTGTGGCACTGGATATACCGTCCACTGCAGTCCAGACTGCATCTCCTGTAATTTGAGCAGGATAGGCAAAATAGATAAAGGCGCGTGAAACCAAGGCCGGATTCATGAAATTTCGTCCAACACCACCAAAGACTTCTTTAGAGAAAATGAGTCCAAAACTGACGCCAATGGCAACCTGCCAAAGTGGAATTGTTGCTGGCAGGGTGAGAGAAAAGAGCAGGCCGGTTACCAAAAACGCTTCAGAGAACTCATGGCCACGAATGATATTAAACACTCCTTCCCATATTGATCCTACCGTCATGGTTACCAGGTAGATAGGAATAAAATAGAGAGAGCCGTGGATGAAGTTTGAGGCGAGGCTTGCCGAATCACAGCCAATAGTAGCCATTACCATTCCGCGCCAGCCCTCAAAACTTGCCATACCAGCAGCCTCAAGAGCCAGATTTGCCTGATAGCCAGTGTTCCACATAGCCATGAGGGTGCAGGGCAGAAGTGCAATGAGCACTGTTGTCATGATACGCTTTAGATCAATGGAATCACGAACATGGGGAGCGATCTTTGTTGTCTGGTTTGACCCGAAAAGAAAGGAGTCAAAAGCTTCGTAGAGTGGATACCAACGTTCAAGAGGGCCACCTTTTTCAAAATGCACCCCAAGGTTTTCCATGAATTTGCTTAAAAATTTCATAAGTAAGCTATTACCTTTTAGAGAAATTGTAGTTTAACAGATATTATCCACCAAGTTCTATAGCAGTGAGTACATTGCGCAGAACAGGGCCAAATTCGTTTTTTCCTGGGCAGACAAAGCCGCAGAGCCCAAGATCATCTTCGATGAGTTCCAGGCAGCCAAGGGCGACGGACTTTTCTGTATCGCCTTTTGATATCGATTTTAAAAGAGATGTTGCAATTATATCAAGGGGCATCACCTCGTCATAGGTGCCCAGAGGGTAAATAGCTCTTTCTCCACCCCAGAGTGCTGTGTTCATCGGGATCTTGAAATCCTTGACATAGGCAGAAGCAAAAACCGGGCGTAATGAAAATCTCTTGAGACCAGGCAGTAACCAGTTGAAGATTGATCGTCCTGACGAATCGTAAATAACAGAGACCTGATCGTGAAACCTGCCAAGAAAACCGGTAATCCCGTCTGCCTTCCGACCACTGAGAACCGAACCTGATATTATCCGACTGTCATCGAGTGAGAGTTCACGGCGGCATAGTTCAGCAAGGCTTGCACCAATCCTGGTCGAAACGAGTGAGGGATCGATGGTTCCCGCCCCGCAGAGTGATATAACCTTTTCTGTTGCCAGTTGGCCGTGGGTAAATAGGTGCCCTATGGCAATGACATCCTGATATCCAATGTGCCAGACTGTTTTATTTTCACTGACAGGGTCGATAAAATGAATGTGTGTCGATGGCAGCCCTGAAGGATGTGGCCCTTTAAAAGAATAGTAATCCAGACCATCACTCATCTCACATTCAAGCAGGGTGTCAGCGCCGGTACAGTAGTTGATGGGGCAGAGCAGCATCTTGCGTAAAACCTTGAGGCCGAGCTGATAGTTTTCGGGTGAGTTTTCAATTATCACCTGAGGGTCAGCAGCGAGAGGTGCACTGTCTGCAGCGGTAATGAAAAGAGAAGACGGGTTTGAGTCTATGGCCGGATTCTTACCATATGGCCTGGTTCTAAGAGTCGTCCATAATCCCGATTTGATGAGAAGCTCTCTGATGTCTTCCTGGGCATATGACTCAATGCCTGCTGCGGGTGTACAAAATTCGACAGCCTTATCACCGTCCAATCGTATTATGATCGATTCAAATTTTCTTTTAGCGCCTCTGTTTATTGAGGAAACAATACCGCATCCGGGGGAGGTGAAGACGATCCCTTCATTTTTTTTGTCGGTAAATAGAGCCTGGCCGAGAGCGACTCTGTCTCCTTCTTTCACCAACATGGTAGGTTTCATACCGATGTAGTCATCTGCCACGATGGCAACCTGGCCTACCTTATTCCCTTTTCGGATGACGCCTGTGGGGGCTCCGGAAATAGGGATGTCGAGACCTTTTTTTATGTGAAATGTTTTCATGATACGGAAAACCTCGGGAAGATTAGCTTTCTGAAGGCTGTTTGATGACCATAGGTCCAGAGCTGCACAATGTGACCAGCTTAGGATGGTGGAGAAGGACAACCTCTGTTAACACCTTAAAACGATATTAATTATTACTATAGACTGAACCATTTATGGCGACAATTGTAAATATTGATTCCACTTAAAATATTACAAAATTAAATTAACACTGGGGTGGAATACGCAATGTAAACGGTAAGTAAATTGTCTGGACAAAGTGTTGAATTATTAGGCAATCGTGTTAACAGTAGAAAAGACAATAATTTTTATCGTCCAAATACGCAGGTTTAAAGGAGAATGTAGACCATGGATAATCAATACCCATATGAAAAGTTAGGTCTTATGTATCTTGGCAGGGAGCTTGATTTTAATAGCGGGGCTCCTTCTGATGTACCCTTTCTCTATAAAAACAAGAGCCTGAGCACCCACGGGGTCATAATTGGTATGACGGGTAGTGGTAAGACTGGCCTTGGAATAGCGCTTATTGAAGAAGCGATTATGGACAACGTGCCCTCGATTGTGATCGATCCAAAAGGTGATATGGGTAATCTTCTGCTCACCTTTCCAAAGAGCAGGCCTGAGGATTTTGCTCCATGGATTGATCCTTCAGAGGCGGCACGTAAAGAAATGTCAGAAGAAGAGTTCGCCGCTTCAACCGCTAAAACCTGGAAGGATGGTCTTGCCTCATGGGGGCAGGGGCCTGAGCGTATCAAAGCTCTGCGCTCAAAAACAACGATGACTATCTATACCCCCGGGAGTAGTGCAGGTATGCCCGTTTCTGTTTTAAGTGGCTTCATGGCTCCGGGTGAAGTTGTGTTAAATGATACTGACACATTAAATAGTCTGGTGAATGCAACGACCACCAGCCTGTTGGCGCTCGTTGATATCACTGGTGATCCACTGCAGAGTAAGGAGCATATATTGCTCAGTTCTCTGCTGCTGCATTTTTGGAGAAAAGGTGAAGATCTCTCCATGGAATCGCTTATCGGTCAGATTGTTTCCCCTCCGTTTACCAAGGTAGGAGTGTTTTCTCTCGATACATTTTACCCTCAAAACGATCGAATGTCCCTTGCCATGACACTCAACAATATTCTGGCGAGCCCAACATTTAGCAGTTGGACAGAGGGCGAACCGCTGGATATTCACAGGATTCTCTACGGTGAGGATGGCTCTCCACGAACGGCGATTTTTTCCATAGCACATCTCAGCGATGCGGAACGGATGTTTTTTGTTACCATGTTGCTTAATCAGTTTATCGGTTGGATGCGTAAGCAGCAGGGTTCCTCATCGCTTAAAGCATTGTTGTATATGGATGAGATTTTTGGCTATTTTCCGCCCATCGCCAATCCCCCCTCCAAAAAGCCGATGATGCTGCTTCTTAAACAGGCCAGGGCCTTTGGGGTAGGTGTTGTTCTTTCCACTCAAAATCCGGTGGACCTGGATTATAAAGGCTTGTCCAATATCGGTACCTGGTTTGTAGGTAGGCTTCAAACGAGACAGGATCAGGAAAAGGTTGTGGAAGGAATCGTCGGAGCAAGTGACGGAAGCCTTGATGCTGTAAAGGTGAGGTCTCTTCTTTCTGACATGAAAGGACGCCAGTTTTTAATGAACTCAACCCATCTCGATGAACCTGTTCTGTTTGAAACTAGATGGGTGATGTCCTATCTGAAAGGGCCAATTTTCAAAAGTGATATAAAAAAGCTGATGGAGCCCATGAAGATAGGGGCCCTTGATGGGGAGGATTTGGCCGGGGGCGTCCCTGGAAACTCCTTGCAGGATGCGGCTGGTGCAGGATTGGCACCGGTCCTTTCCCAGAAAATAGAACAGCTCTACTATATGCACAATATGGCAAGCGAGGAAATGAGTTTTGAGCCAAAGCTTGGCCTTACCGCCTCTGTTCGTTTTTATAATGCCAAGCGTAATATTGATGAGGTGATTGACATAAATCAGCATCTCTATCTTGATGAATCTTTTGCTCGTCCGGACTGGGAGAATGCTGTGGATGCAGAGTATTCGCTCGGTGATTGTTCACCCGCCCCGATCTCTGAGAGTTCATACTATCCGCTTCCTACAGGTTTTGCGGATCTGAAAGATCTTAGTACGCTTTCAAAATCGTTTTCCGACCATCTCTATCAAAATAAAAAACTTGAACTCTTTAGGGTCGCATCATTGTCTCTTGAGTCTGAATCCGGAGAAACAGTAGGTGATTTTAAGGTGCGGCTTGGAGATTACCTGCGTGAGAAAAAAGAGGAGGCGGTAGAAAAACTAGAGTCAAAGTATCGCATAAAACAGGACCGGCTCGAACAAAAAATTACCAGTGCTATGGCCAAGGTGGAAAAAGAGGAACAGGATGTTCAGTCCAAAACGACTGACTCAATAATTTCTTTTGGTGCAGCTGTGATTGGGGCATTTTTTGGGAGGAAAGCATTCTCTGCCACAAATATAAGTAAGGCGGCTACCGGTATCCGTAATGTTGGTCGCGTCTCAAAAGAAAAGAGTGATGTGAAGCGCGCCGAACAACTGGTTCTTGATGCTCAGACGGCTCTAGATGACTTAGCTACGGAGATCGAAGAGAAGGTGATGGAACTTGGAGATGCCTACGAAGTGGATAACTATGAAATTGAAACCTTTGCAATTAAACCACGTCGGTCCGATATCTTTGATGTACGTCTGGCCTTGATATGGGAAATGGTTGTCTCATAGGCCGTACATTGAATCAAAATAACAGCCAATCAAAATATCTATCACCGCGATTACTCGCTATAATGATCGTGGTGCTCACTCTTTTTTTTGGTTTGCGGCCAAAAGAGTGGACGCCCATAAATAATGTACAGTGGTTATCTAGTGAAAGGGCTCTTAGTTTCCAGCACCCAAGTATAGCATACGTGGACGATGTTCAGAGTTTTGGTAATCATCAGTCTTCAGAAGACTTCTCTATCCAGATAGTGATAGCTCCTGAAAACATTCTAAGAGGTGGTTACAGGCCCATACTGACAATACATGGTGGGGACGATTGTAATCAGTTGACTCTCTGGCAATGGGGAGCTTCTGTGATTGTCATGAATGGAAATGACTACGACTATTCAAAAAAGTCACCCCGGTTGTCGGCAAAGGACTCTTTGGTTCCAGGAGAGTTGAGCTTGATAACGGTAACTTCGAGTGGTCTTAATACCTATTTATATATGGGTGGTAAGCTCGCCTCCAAAACACAAAACTCACGGTTAGTTATTCCACACACTCCTGATAAAATGCGACTTATTCTTGGTAATTCTGTCTATGGTAAACACAGTTGGGATGGGGAAATATACGGTGTGGCCATGACTAGTGTAGCTCTATCTGAAATGAGGGTAAAAAGTTTATATGACAACTGGATGAGCAGAATCAGTCCTGTTTTTGAGCCGGTGGATGATCTACGGCTACTATACACGTTCAATGAAGGAAAAGGGCGTCTTGTGACTGATGAGACAGGGCTGAACCCGTCGTTGCAGCTCCCGTCACGGTTGATCGTTTTACAAAGAGCATTTCTATCACCACCATGGGAGCACTTTAGGCTGAATCTTGTCTGTCTAATTGACGTTTTAGTCAATGTAATCGGGTTTATTCCAATAGGTGCTGTTGCATATTATTGGTCACGGGGAACTCATACTCCCTATAGAAGGTATAGCATTCCAGTAACTCTTGCGTTTTGTTTTTGTCTTAGTCTGGGCATTGAGAGTGTACAGGCGTGGTTGCCTAACAGAGACTCAAGCTTATTGGATCTTGTACTAAATACTTGTGGTGCTTGGCTGGGGATAACGGTTTTTACCTCCATTCAAAGAACAGGGAAGAACAAATAGAGAAAATGTATATTCTTGTTTTATAAAATCATTTTCTTTTTCTTCTGGATATGATGTAGTGAAAGTGGGAATAGGACCTTGGTGTCCCGGTTACTCCATACGAGATGCTGAGAATTTTTGTTAACAGCAAACAACAGGATTTGTCATGACGAAAGATCACACTCCGAGCAGAACGTACCACGATATTTCAAAACGTTATCCGGATGTAATCAGTGCTCTGGAAACGTTGGGATCAACAGTGCGGTCAAGTGGGCCATTAGATGACAAAACGAGCCATCTTATTCAACTGGCAGCAGCAGCTACTGCAAAGTCAGAAGGCTCTGTGCACTCCCACACCAGAAGGGCCAAAAAGGCGGGTGCCACCAGAGAAGAAATTTACCACACCCTGTTATTGCTAATATCAACCATAGGCTTTCCTCAGGCCATGGCTGCTATCTCATGGTGTCGAGATATTCTTGAAGGAGAGGGGGGGGAGTAAGGAGTCCTTGTCTCTGTCAAAAGGGAAAAGGCCTTCGCAGAGATGCAGAGGCCTTTTGTTGTTAGCCAATTATCAGATTGTGTAGCTCGTCTTTGTCATCTTTTTGGTAGGGGAAGTGGTTTTGTAAAATCTCTCCCATAGAGTTTATTGCTGTACAAATAGCTTCGCACTGTCTCTTTTGTTTAATGCCGTCTGTGAGTTCTTCTACCACCGTATCCCATCTGTCCTGATCTATTACATTATTTATTCCTGCATCTGCCAAAATCCACACCTTTTTTTCCAGTACGGAAATGTAGAGGAGAATGCCATTGTCATCTTTGGTTTTGTAGAGACCTTGGCTGTAAAAAGCGGCAAGGGCGGATTTACTCACTTCCTCCTCAACATGTTTCTGGTTGAGGAAATAGTATTTTAGTTTATCTGTCCGCTGAACCAGAAAATAGATTGGCATAAAAAAGAGGGTAAAGATACCCAGAAACAGCCACATATTTTGAGGGCCGATCCAGATCAACGGACCGAGGACTATCGTGAGCAGTAAACTTAAGGGAATCGCCAAGGACGCACTACAGACCACGGAGGCCATGGGGTAGTCATTGCTTTTTGAAACGACCATCGGGACAATTTCACCCGCCGTCGTCTTTTCAGCGGTGTGAACAGTCTCGGTTATTGTAGCCCGCTCTTGGGTTGTGAGAAAAAGTTCTGCTAAGGTTTTCATATCACCATCCTCCCGATGAGCCACCGCCACCAAAACCACCACCGCCGCCACTGAATCCCCCCCCACCACCGAACCCGCCGCTACTGCCACCAAAGCCACCTGGGAAAATATCTGAGTTTCTGTTGCGACTCCTGCTGACTCGTCTGGTGCTATGTGATCTGGCCCGTCCCAGGATCAGGCTCGATAGATAGCCGACGAGAAAACCTGCGGGGATGAGTCCTAGAAAAAGAGGCCAGCTAAATCCAGTAAAAAAACTTGTGAGGACGGGAAGGGCGGCAGAACTAATGGAGCCAGCCAAAATTTTATTTCGGCCAAATATTTTGCCAATATTAAATAGAAAGAATGACATGAAAATGAGATAGCCGGTGATTTCATCGTGATTAGATCCGCTGCTGCCTTGTCCTCCCTGTCCTGTGTATTCCCCTCGAACAGCGGCAATCATCGCAGAAACTCCATCGATAATCCCTTGATCGAAATTCCCATTTTTAAAATTGGGGGTGATGACGTTACGGATGATTCGGCCGGCAGTAAGGTCGGTTAGTACGCCCTCAAGGCCATAACCGACCTCTATGCGAATCTTCCTGTCATTTTTTGCTACAAGTAGTAGGGCGCCGTTGTCGAGATCTTCACGACCTAGTTTCCATTTTTCTACTACTTTTAGGGAAAATCCTTCGAGGCTTTCTCCTGCAAGGGAATTTATGGTGAGCACTGCAATTTGGGTGGATTCCTCTTTCTCAAGAGTGGAAAGAACATTTTCCAACTGGCTAACCGTTGCACTGCCTAGCATTCCAGCATGGTCGTTTATTCGTTTTGTAAGATCAGGAACCTCAAGGCCTGCGCAAAAGCCTGTTATAAAAAACAGGAGCAGGGTTTGGAGAGTTCCTTGGACGAATACATGTCTCAACATAGTGTGAGTATCCTGATGTTTCAGATTCGCACGCCTCGAATATGAAGCTTTTTATTTAACTATCGCAAACCCTAAGTTTTTACCAAGCTGTCAGAATTGATAAACGTGTTAAAAGCCATCTTGACCGTGCAGATGGACTCTGGCACAAAATTCTATATACGAGTCCATCAGAATTTAACATTCGGCACCTGTTTTGCTGCTTCATCAGCCTTGTAGTATTCTTTTCTGTCGAGATGTAGAATGAGGCTGTTGGTAAGACTTTCTGGGAATTTACGGATAGAGCCGTTAAAAATCTCGACTACCTCATTGTAGCGCTGCCTGGCGACATTAATTCTATTTTCTGTACCTTCAAGCTGGTTCTGCAGGTCAAGAAAGTTTTGATTGGCTTTAAGATCAGGATATTTTTCCACAACAACCATTAATTTGCCAAGAGCCGAGGACAGTCCCCCCTGAGCGGCTTGAAATTGACTCATTGCAGCAGGGTTGCTCAAGTCAGCAGTGGAGAGCTGCACTGATGTGGCCTTTGCTCTGGCGTTAATCACAGCTTCTAAGGTTTCCGCTTCGTGCTTGGCGTAGCCTTTTACTGTTTCCACCAGGTTGGGGATGAGGTCTCCCCTTCGTTGTAGTGTGGCTTCAACGTCGGCCCATGCTTTGAACACGCCCTCCTCTTTTACTTGTAGAGAGTTATAACCGCATCCGCTAAGAAAAAAGGTGGGAAGTAAGAAAGTGATGAGAACAAGAATAGACCGAGTAAAGCGTAACATGATTCCTCCAAGATATTTGCTAATTAGAGATTTTGTATACTCAAGATTTTAATTAATTCTAGCAATCTACAGTAGTGCTTTTTGTGAGACATGTCCACTCTGCGGTATTGGGAATGTTTTTTTACTGATTGTTAATTCTTCAGATAGAGGATTTTTCCCAAATATTAGTGTGTTCAGTCTAGCTCGTATTTCTCATCACTAAAGTTTTTTGCTGATCAAGACACGGAGCACTCGACTGTACTTTTGTACCTCAAGTGCTCAGTAACGATGCAGCAGCGGAAAATCTTGTGACCCGGAGGGTGAGCTTTTCGATATGAAGCGAAATACACACAGCTTTTGAGTTCATTGGAGTTACCCGGTGAAATTAGAAATTTATGCTATTTATCGAAAAGTTCATGAGAAATGCGGGATAGAGAAGAAAGAAACAATATGGGGAGTGGAAACATCTCTTTGAAAGAGATAGCGCTTGACAATGAATGAGGATAAATATATTAGTTGCCTTGTTAAATATTAAGGAGGCAATGAATGGAAAAAGTTTGTGATGATGAGTTGTTGTTACATATGATCAGTAGGACTGCTCAGGTAATGCGCAGCTTCGCCGATCAATGGTTAAAGAAATATGATTTGACGATGGAACAGCTCAAGTTGTTAAAATGGCTGGATCTTGAACAAGGCCAGACCCAGAGCAAGTTGTGTGTCGTGTCGGCAAAAAGTGCAGCTAACATAACGAGGCTTCTTGATAGATTAGAAAATAAAAAATATGTGATCCGGAAAAAAAACCCTGAAGATAGAAGAGCAAGTCTTGTCTTTTTGACTCATGAAGGTTTACGTATTCGTGAAGAAGTTCGCGAAGGTTTTGATGGGATGCGTTCTGAATTGTTACAAGATATTGATGCGAGTAAACGTGAGCAGGTTATTGAAGTCCTGAGCACGATTAAAAATAGAATTGAAAGTGTTTCTGAACATAAAGGGTGAGGGAAGAAATGTTTAAAAAAATTATGTTGATTGGTTTGTTTTCGCTGACTTCAGTGGCTCATGCCGCTGGACCACCTCCTGCAAAAGTTGTCCTCGGTGAGGTGATAAAAAAAGAGGTGTCAACCACTCAATCTGTTACAGGAGTCCTCTATTACGAGAGGGTGAGTGAGATTTCCACTGAAGTTGTGGGCTTGGTGGAAGAGATAAAGGTCAGCCAGGGCGATCAGGTAGAAGAGGGAGACTTACTTGTTCGTCTTAATACGGAGATTTTAGAAAAGGAAATAGCCCTATCTAAAACCCGGATCGCCCAATCTGATCTGCGTATTAAGAATCAGGAGAAAAACTATAAACGCCTTGAGAGGTTATTTAATAGTTCCGGCGTCAGTGAAAAAGATTTCGACGACGCATATTTTGCCTATCAGGACGCTCAGATGGAAAAAAGAGCAGTACAGGACAATCTAGCAAAGTTGCTGATTGAGCTGAAAAGGTCAAAAATCAGTGCACCATTTGGTGGAGTCGTTTTAAGTAAAGGTGTTGATTCCGGAGCATGGGTGCAGCAAGGGAAACTCCTTGTGAGTATTGGCTCTTCCAGTGATCTTTTTGTTCGTGCACCTATCGCAGAAAACATGCTGCGCTTTGTACAGGTGGGAGAAAAAATTCCTGTAATTTTAAATGCATTTAATAAAGAAATTGAAGGCACGGTGATTGGTATTGACCCGGTGGCCGATATTAAGACTAAAAATATCTTTTTGAAAATTAAAATCCCACCCATGGATGTGGTCGCCCAGAATATGTCAGCCAACGTGCTGGTACCGAGCAGTGAAAAGAAAGAGTTGTCTGTTATCAGTCGTGCTGCGGTTATTAAATTCCAGGGTAAGGATTTTGTCTACACCGTAAAAGATGACAAGGCTTCAATAATGCCGGTAAATATTGTGTCCTATATGGGGCAGATGGTTGCAACCGATACCCCGTATATCACCCCCGGTTTTCCTGTTGTTATTGAAGGCAATGAACGGCTGCGACCTGATCAGCCTGTGACGGTTGTTGGAGGAAAATAATGGATATTGTTGAGTACTCACTTAAAAAACCGGTTTCAGTAGCGGTTGCTGTCATCCTGCTGGTGACATTTGGGCTCATCGGTCTGAATCAACTGCCTATACAGCTTACTCCAGATGTTGAAACTCCAAAGATTACGGTACAGACCTCCTGGGGTGGTGCAACACCATTTGAGATTGAAAAGGAACTCATAGAAAAGCAGGAGGAGGCTCTTAAAGGTTTGCAGGGGTTGACCAAGATGGAAAGCTCCAGTTATAACAGTTTTGGTGAGGTTACACTCTCTTTTGAATTGGGAACCGAAGTGTCTGATGCACTGCTAAGGGTATCCAATAAGCTAAATGAAGTGTCGAATTATCCGGATAATGCAGATAAACCGGTAATTGAAGCGGCAGGGGCCAACAGTTCTCCGATTGTCTGGATGGTGGTAAAACCTCAAAAAGACAACAAGGAAGATATTACCCACTTCATGACCTTTTTTGAAGATAATGTCCGGCAAAACTTTGAGCGAATTAAAGGTGTTGGCTCGATGTTTATCTTTGGTGGAACCGAAGATGAACTTCATGTTACACTCGATATGGAGAAGATGGCCCAGAACAAGATCTCCATTAATCAGTTGACCGGGGTGATTGTTCAAGCAAACACCACAACCTCGGCGGGGGTCTTAGGTATTGGACGTAAAAATTATCGAATTCGCACCATCGGTCAATTTCAAAATGCGGAAGATGCCCTTGATGTTGTGATCTATGATGATGGTCTGAAAAGGGTGTACCTCCGAGATGTTGCGAGGGTCGAAAAAGGGTATGAGAAAGAGTCGGCAGCCGTTCTGCACAATGGTCAACAGATTTTAGTTGTTGGACTGAGAAAAGAAACTGGCGCCAACGTTCTTGAAATGAGTGATGCTGTCGAAGCTGAGGTCAATAGGCTTAATGATGGTATTCTGGGTGATAAAGGTCTCTATATTGAGATGGTCTATGACCAGCGTGGGTACATTAAAACCTCTATTGATCTGGTGAAAAAAAATGTTCTCATAGGGTCTATACTGGCTGTGATTGTTCTCCTTGCCTTTCTACGGAGTGTTAGGACAACGTTTGCCACAGCGGTGGCAATTCCAATATCGGTTATTGGAACCTTTATTTTTCTCTGGCTTACAGGACGAAACCTCAACGTTGTGAGTCTTGCCGGTATATCTTTTGCTGTGGGTATGCTGGTTGATAACTCTATTGTTGTTCTGGAAAATATAGACAGGCATCGTCAGCTGGGTAAATCTGCCTATGAGGCGGCGTACGTGGGAGCAAAAGAGGTATGGGGGGCTGTTTTCGCCTCTACTGCCACCACTGTAGCTGTTTTCCTGCCTGTTATTTTCATGCAGGAAGAGGCCGGACAGTTGTTTCGTGATATTGCAATTGCGATCACTTTTTCCATTGTAATCAGTCTACTGGTATCTGTTTCTGTCATCCCAACCCTGATCAACCTGTTGTATAAAAACTCAAAAATAAAGGCTCAGAATAGCTTGCAGAAAAGCTATGTCGGGCCGATTTTTGTGAAGCTTATTATGGGGATTTCAGGATTTTGTTTGAGAAATGTTTTCACCAGAATTCTTACAGTGGTTCTGTTTACCAGTCTCTCTTTGGGGGTTATTTATATTCTCAAACCACCGGCAGAATATCTGCCCCAGGGAAACAGAAATCTCATCTTAAATATTCTCATTCCGCCCCCCGGTTACTCTGTTGACAAGTTTAAGGAGATTGGCGAGGGAATTTATAATGAGTCTGTGCCATATTTTACAGAAGATGGAAAAGATGGTTTTCCCCAGATAAAACAGATGTTTTTTGTTGGTGCTGACAGGTTTACCCTTTTTGGGGCTATTTCTACTCATGAGACCAGAGCCGGGGAGCTTATCCCTCTTTTCTCACGGATTATGAACTCGATTCCAGGAATATTTGGAGTAAGTATCCAGGCAGGAATCTTCGAGCAGGGCTTAGGAGAAGGCAGGACCGTTGAAGTAAATATCTCAGGCGAAAATATTGATACCATTGCCGGGGCTGCAATGACTCTCTATGGTGGCATCAGTCAGAAGATACAGGGTGCGCAGATTCGTCCAATACCTTCTCTCGAAACGAGTTATCCGGAAATTCTGGTTATTCCTAATAAGCTCAAACTTGCAGCAAATGGGTTAACTGAAAAAGATCTTGGAATCTATGTTGATATCCTCATGGATGGTCGACGTATTGATGACTTCAGCCCGGCAGGCATAAAGAAAATCGACCTGGTAGTAAAGGGGAGTGACGAAAAATTTACAAGTCCTGAAAGTATTTTAAACGCAACTATTGTTAATAACTATGGAGATTTAATCAAAGTGGGAGATGTTGCTGGTCTGAAATACAGCCAGAGCATGCCGCAGATCAATCACCTTGAGAGGAAGCGAACCATTACCCTACAGGTGACCCCACCTGTGACATTACCACTGCAATCGGCTATTGAATCA
Organism: Desulforhopalus sp.; assembly: GCA_047619065.1. Taxonomy (GTDB): domain Bacteria; phylum Desulfobacterota; class Desulfobulbia; order Desulfobulbales; family Desulfocapsaceae; genus Desulforhopalus_A. Next base: position 103,121 of record JBLHNA010000011.1, on the reverse strand, counting down.
ATTGAAAATGATCTGGTTGGGCCGCTTACTTCTGCGGGTAAATTGGATGGAGTTTCTGTTACAATTGGTGGGAATGCAGATAAACTTGTGGAAACAGGTAATGCTTTGCAGTGGAACCTGCTGTTGGCACTGCTTATAACGTATCTTTTGTTGTCAGCGCTTTTTGAAAACTTTTTATATCCGCTGATCATTCTTTTTACGGTACCACTGGCAGCAGCCGGAGGTTTTGTCGGGCTACTTGCGGTAAATACATTTATTACCCGACAGGGATTTGATGTCCTTGCTATGCTTGGATTTATCATCCTGATTGGTACTGTTGTAAATAATGCAATTCTTATTGTTCACCAGTCTCTCAACAATGTTCGTTACAATGGACTTGAGGGGTTAGCTGCGATATCAGATGCCGTTAAAACAAGGATCCGCCCAATTTTTATGAGTGCTACAACCAGTGTGCTGGCCATGAGTCCACTTGTTGTTGCGACCGGTTCAGGTAGCGAGTTGTATCGTGGTCTTGGAAGTATTCTTCTCGGTGGCTTGACAGTTTCCACGATGTTTACCCTGTTCGTAATTCCGGCGTTACTTGCCTTTGTAATCCGATTTGAAAGGAGTCGAACTGATGAAGTTAATTAATTCTTTTGTACTATTGTTGTGTTTTAGCTCCTCTGCTATGGCAGTTAATCTGGCTGAGATGCAGGAGATGGCTCTCGGTAACAGACAGGTAATCCAGCAGTATGTCACCAGTCTTGAGCAGAGCATGGAAGACATCACTCTTGCAAAGGCACGATATTATCCGTCTGTTGATGTCGGTTATACCGTCAATGCCCTTGATGAAGATGGTACCTATGAAGAAAAAGAAAACTCAACAATTGCTGGAAGTGTGAGTTACAACCTGTTCGCAGGTTTTCGTGACAAATACAATATTCAATCAGCCGAACAGTTAAAGGCGGTTCAGGAATATAGCCTTGAAGGGATTAAACAGGACTTGCAGTTAACAGTGGCACTGGCTTATCTTGCTGTATACGAACGACTTGCCAACAAGAAGGTTGCCCAGTCCGCCTTTGAAACTCTCGGTAAGGTCTATAGCGATGGAGAAAGTAGGTTTCAGGTTGGTTTAATAGGTAAAAATGAACTCCTGAAGTTTCGGGTTGATTACGATAATGCTGATATTAACCTGAAGGCGGCCGAAGCGGGTTTAAAGAAAAGTATTAATAACCTCTCTCGCCAGATCGGTAGCCGGATTGAATTTGCAGATCTTAATTTTACTGAATTTAAAGAATTGCCGCCAATGATGGATAAAGCGGCGTACGCCCAGACCATGCTTGAGACCAGAAGTGAGATCAAAGCTCTCGAGTCATTGATTGGGGTAAGTGAAGCTCAGGTTAATAGAGAAAAAAGTGATTACTATCCCAATGTCGATTTTGTTGGAAGCTATGGCTTCTATGATGATGATTTTGTGAGCGGTGCAGGTTCGTACGACGATGACGAGCTTCGCGCTCAACTGGTTCTTTCCATGAATCTATTTCGTGGTTTTTCAACTGAGTCCAGTGTCACGAAGGCAAAACTCTCGGTCCGGTCAGGAAGGTATGAACTTGCAGAGTTAAAGGATAGTTTTAGCAACGATCTGGATAATCTCTTTATCGATTTTAAGGTTAGTCTTGAAAATGTGAACGTGGCAAATCGCTCCATCGAACAGGCTCAAGAAAATCTTCGTATAACTCAGTTAAAATATGATGAAGGGTTGCAGCGGGAATCTGATCTGCTGGATGCGATCACAAGTCTGTCAAGGGCTCAATATAACTATGTTATTGTGATGCGGACAGCCTTTTCCAATGACTTCCAAATCACTCGAATGGTTGATGGATTCTAAGTAGGTTTTATGTCTACTCTGGTTTTGTCACCGGCATCAGACCAATTTGTTTGCTCTCTCATAGAGATGGGCTAAGTATTCTGTTGCCCCATGCGCGCCTTCTGCTGGTGCCCATGGGGCAAAGTCTTTGTCGTCCGCCTGGTTATATGGTCCCGGTTTAACCTCAAAGAGAACCGTGTCCTCCTCTATTGCTGCAAAGGTATGAAACACTCCTGGTTCGGAGTCAATACCCAGATTAATGGATCCTGCCTTCACGGTATGTACTTCGTCGATGCTACCATCCTGATTAAAAATAAAGACATAAATCGCTCCCTGAAGGACAATGACCGATTCTGCCTTGGGCGGGAAGAGATGACGGTGTGGCTGAATATAGGACCCTGGCTGAATGGCGTTGAGCATCCTGTGCAGATTGGCTCCAGGTGCCTTGTGGAGGGGGAGTATCATACGCTTTCTTGGGCTTTGCCTTGACGCCGCAACACATCTATCCAGCAGATCTGTTGTGATCAGCGTGTTACTTGTTGACGGTGGAGTTAGGGCTTTTGGTAAGGGGTCATCTGGTGCCGTCATACTTTTCCTTAGCTGAATTGATAAAATTGTCTATAAGAAGGCGGGCGATGGTTATTCTCGAAGGGAGTTTGGGAAGGTCTCTATAATGAAACCATCTGGCATCTTCGAGTTCATTTCTATCTATTTTTAATTCTCCATCACGGTACTGTGCTGTATAACCGATCATAACCGAATGGGGAAAGGGCCACGGCTGGCTTGTGACATAGCGAACCTGGTCTACAACAATACTGGCCTCTTCCTGAACTTCTCTTGCGACTGCTTCTTCAAGGGTTTCCCCTGCTTCGACAAAGCCTGCAAGGGTACTGTACATATCTTTTTCAAAATGAGCCCCTCGTCCGAGAAGGATATGGTCTTCTCTGACTACAGACATAATGACAGCGGGAGAGACACGGGGAAAGCTGATGAAGCCACAGGCGGGGCAGAACTTTGCCAGTTCTTCATTGCGGTTCGCCATGGGTGTTGCGCACCTTGAGCAATATATATGTTCTCTTGTGTGGTGGAGAATCTGTAATGCTCTGCCGGCAAGACTGAAATAATCGTCATCCACTACCCCAAAGAGTGAGCGAAGAGTTACGGCAGATAGTGAGTCCACGGTTTGCGATGGTCCAATTGCTGCGAGAAAACAGGGTATGGAATCGTAATATCCAAAGAGTAGTGAAAAATCAGGTGTAATTCCGAGTTCGTCAGGTGAAAACGTCTTCTGTTTGCTTGGCAGTGAAGGGGACTGTTCAATGAGTAGCTTATCTCCTAAGAAGATAAACCAGAGCCCCGTTGATTCTGGCGATCCTTGCTGGACTGCTTGCGTGAATCTGTTTTTTAACGCGAAATGTTTGCTCTGTTTCATTTTAACAGTTTATAATGAGTTTATATTTTTAGGAGAAACCGTACTTGGTTGCCGTGAAACTGTAGAGGCAATGTTTGCCTCTTTATTTATTGACATTGTGGTGGTAAAAAGTCAAGATAGAGACAGTAATATAACCCACAATTTAAAGTAGTTAATGTACTGTTTTGGCAGCGATAACACAGATTGTGTCGTGATGTTTTAGGGTTACATTGTCGGTTTTAGTTGCTGTGACAATAGATGCAGGGGAAAGAATGTGAAGATACTTATAGCTGAAGATGAATTCACCACTCGGATGATGGTTCAGGTTTGTCTTGAAAATTGGGGATACACAGTCACCAGTGTGACCAATGGTCAAGAGGCCTGGGCAAAACTGCAAAGTCCTGATGCACCCAATATTGCAATTCTTGATTGGGAAATGCCTGAACTTGACGGTATTGATGTCTGTAGGCGCGTTAAAGAAATGGATCTTGAGAATCCTCCGTATATTATCTTACTTACGGGGCGTGATAGCAATACCGATATTGTCAGGGGATTTGATGCGGGTGCCGATGATTACATGACCAAGCCGTTTAATGATAACGAATTGCAGGCAAGAGTTCGGGTGGCAGAGCGACTGGTCCGGACACAGACTTCACTTACGGCAACAGTATCAGAACTAAAAGAAGCTCTCAATCAGCTTGAGATGCTAGAGACCGGAATTGAGATTTGTGGAACCTGTCGCTCCGTTTTTAGTCCTTATGATTGCGAATGGCATACAGGTGACGAAATTATCAACAACGGCGCCGATCCAAGGTTCATCACTTCCACTTGTCCAGATTGTCAGCAGAAATAGACTCTCTTCTTCTTTGATGGCGTCGTAAAAAGTCTGATCTACGTCGTCGTGGGTTTGGCTCGAACTCTCAACATACCACATGTATCGTTGAGAGTACGATCCAAACACCACGCCTCGGAGTCTTCGCTACCTGTATATCAGCCTTTTTTCATAGCCATCAAAAGACTTCGAATTAACTTTTTACGAGTTTGTCTTCTTTGTATATCCTTGTTTTGTCTTTTATTACAAAAAGGTGACGGTTTTTTTATGCCAAAACTACTGGTTTTATAGCTTTGCTGTTGTGTTGTAGGGGCTGTTTACCGTCATATCTGCCTATGTCTGCGCCTGAATCTTGATTCTGTCCGTATTCTTCTTTTTGCTTTCACTTTGATTTCTCGTCGTAATATTGAGAAGATATATTGTACGGATTGGATTTATTATGAGCTGGTTCTTTTTGTGAACCGCGCTATGGCTGGACTGGTAATTTTATTGCTGGAACCATTTTCGTTAATGAGTATAATTATCAAGTGATAATTAACCCTAAGAAGAGGTCCGCCATGTTGCCCGAGAGATATGAAAAATTTTATAAGAAAATTGTAGGAACCATCGCCAGCAAAGATATTATAACGGATGCCCTGAGAACCATCACCTACGGAACCGATGCGAGTTTCTATCGGCTCATCCCAAAAATCGTAATTAATGTAAAGAATGAGAAAGAGGTCCAGCTTATTCTTCGTGAAGCCAGCAAGCTGAAACTTTCAGTAACATTTCGGGCGGCAGGAACCAGCCTTTCCGGGCAATCAATCACGGATTCTATTCTGGTTCGTCTTGGAGATGGCTGGAGAGGCTTTAGGGTATTTGACGGTGCAACGAAGATTCAGCTGGAGCCTGGCATTATTGGAAGTCAGGCCAACGCGATTCTTGCCGAGTTTGATAAAAAAATTGGCCCGGATCCCGCCTCCATTGATAGTGCAAAGATCGGTGGAATCCTGGCCAACAACGCAAGTGGTATGTGCTGTGGTGTTGAACAGAACAGTTACAAAACCCTGGACAGTATGCGGGTGGTACTTGTTGATGGAACCGCGGTTGACACTGCTGAAGACAAAAGCAGAGCAGATTTTGAGCGTGTCCACGCAGACATCCTGGATGGACTTGCAAAGCTCCGGGCAAAGGTCCTTGCAAACGATGAACTCAGTGATCGTATCCGCTATAAATTTAAGATCAAAAATACCACCGGCTATAGCCTGAATGCTCTGGTTGATTTCGAAGATCCCTACGATATCATGACACACCTGATGATCGGTAGTGAAGGGACCCTGGGATTTATCTCCGATGTGGTGTATCGAACAGTGGTTGAGCATCGTCATAAAGCCAGTGCCCTTATCATTTACCCCGATGTGAAAACCGCCTGTGAGGCAATTCCGATTCTGCAGAATCAACCTGTAGCTGCCGCTGAACTAATGGACCGTGCGGGCTTGCGTTCCGTTCAGGAAAAAGAGGGAATGCCCTCGTATCTGAAAGATCTTTCAGATACAGCAACCGCTCTACTTGTTGAAACCAGGGCTGAATCGGCAGAGCTTCTTGGCGGTCAGATTGCAGAAATTGCCGAGTCTATCGAGGGGCTTACAACCGTTCGGCCCATTGAATTTACCGATGTGCCTGCGGAATATGGTGCACTGTGGAAGATTAGAAAGGGTCTATTCCCCGCTGTGGGTGCGGTCCGTAAAACTGGTACCACCGTAATTATTGAAGATGTGGCATTCCCAGGCGAACATCTGGCTGATGCCTCACTGGATCTGCAGAGCTTATTTAAGAAATATAAATATGATGAAGCCCTGATCTTTGGTCATGCCCTCGATGGTAATCTGCACTTTGTTTTCACCCAGGACTTTTCCATCGAGTCAGAGGTCGTCCGTTACCGTGACTTCATGGATGAGGTGGTGACTCTTGTTGTTGATAAGTATGATGGATCACTGAAAGCAGAACACGGTACTGGTCGCAATATGGCACCGTTTGTGGAAAAAGAATGGGGCCAGGCCGCATTTAATCTGATGCGGGAAATAAAGGCACTCTTTGATCCGAACAATTTGCTTAATCCCGGTGTCATTCTAAATGATGATGCAGAGGCTCATATTAAAAATCTCAAACCATTGCCAGCGACCCACGATATTGTGGACAAGTGTATTGAATGCGGATTTTGTGAGCCGGTATGTCCGTCAAAGGATATCACCTTTACTCCAAGACAGCGGATCGTTGGGCGTCGTGAAATCAGCAGACGCATGAAAACGGATACCGATCCAAAGATGGTTAAAGAATTAACCAAGGCGTATCAGTATCCGGGCAAAGATACCTGTGCGGCTGATAGCCTCTGTGCGACCCGGTGCCCTGTTGGAATAGATACGGGTAAGATGGTGAAGGCCTTGAGAGAAGAATCCAACGGCAAACTCGCAAACACGGTGGCTAATTGGGTGGCAAAGGGCTTTAGCCCGCTCGTCCCAGTCATCAGTACTACCTTAAACGTTGTTGATTCTGTCCATAAAATGACCGGAACGTCGTTTATGGACGCAGCTTCAGGTCTTGCCACAAAAGCGACACTGGGTAATCTACCTCTCTGGAATAAAGAGATGCCTGCGGGAGTTCCCAAAATTGTGGCTGATCCGGTAAATGAGAGTAATCCTCTTAAGGTTGTTTATTTTCCGAGTTGTGCCAGTCGTTCCATGAGTGGTCCTGCCCGTGAAGAGACCGAGCGGGACGCGCTGCCACAGAAGACCATGTCGCTTCTTAAAAAAGCGGGTTACGAGATAATTTTTCCGGAAAAGCTGGATCAATACTGTTGTGGGCAGGCCTTTGAGTCTAAAGGATTTTTGAAGCAGGCGGATGCAAAATCTAAAGAGCTCTCCGATGCTCTGCTTGCCGTTTCTGATAACGGAGCGATTCCGGTGCTCTGTGATACAAGCCCGTGCCTGTATAGAATGAAGGCCAATAGTGATGAGCGGCTTCAACTTATGGAACCCATTGAATTTGTTCTCAAGCACCTCATGGATAAACTCGAATTCACCAAGCAGGATGTTAAAGTGGCGGTACATCCAACCTGTTCCACACGTAAAATGGGACTTGAAGATAAGCTTGAAGAGCTGGCTAGAGCATGCGCGAAAGACGTTGTCATGCCGGAGGATATCTACTGTTGTGGTTTTGCCGGAGATAGAGGTTTTAACTTCCCAGAGCTCAATGAAGCAGCATTAAAAGACCTTAAAGATCATGTCTGCACCTGTGATGCAGGGTATTCTACCAGTAAGACCTGCGAAATTGGATTGTCCCTCCACGGAGGCATTCCATATCGTTCAATTCTTTACCTTGTGGATGATGCCAGTCGTCCTAAGGCGTAGCCCCAAAATTTCATGAACATATTAATCCAAGAGACGTGTGGTCTTGGGTTGCTGATAGAAAAACAAGAAAATATAGTTGGAACAACCAATTGTAGCATTATATTTGAATTCGTGGAAATGTTAGGGCTAGGTGATGACCTGAGAAAAAGTGGGGATGGCTTCAACCATCTCCACTTTTGACAAAATCGTAAAAAGGCAATTCGAAGTCTTTTGATGGCTATGAAAAAAAGGCTGATATACTAGGCGTGGTGTTTGGGTCGTACTCTCAATAATACATGTGGTATGTTGAGAGTTCGATCCAAAACCACAACGACGTAGATCGGACTTTTTACGACGCCATCACTTTTGGTTTGAGTGAATAGATTGGTTGGTTCAGCAATTTACAATGTTGCTTCAAGCCACTGGGTGAAATATTCTCATGATTTTTCGTCCGCTTCTTTGTGGTAGTTCAGTGAGCCAAATACGGAAAAGCATGCGGGGCACCACTGTAAGTAATCATCTCGTGTTTGAGACCTTCTTTTTCGAGCTGGTCGGCAAGCTCCGCAAAATCGTTCATCGTTATCATGGTGTCGGTTGTACCATGGAGGATGAGATATCTACCCCCAGCTGTCTTGTAATCTTGTCCTTTGGGAGTCGTAAGACCTCCATGGAAGGTAACGAAACCCTTTACATCGGCCCCAGATCTGGCAAATTCGAGGACCGCAGCGCCACCGAAACAGTAGCCGACGACCACGGCATTACTGGTGTCAAGTCCTAGTCCTTCGGCTGTAGCGAGGGCGGTTGCCATCAGTTTTCTCATTTTTTCCCGATCTTTATATAACGCCTCCGTGTGTGCTTTTTTATCTTTTATTTCGACAGGGCGAACGCCTGCTCCAAAGAGGTCGGCGGCAAAAACGTTGTAACCCAGTTCAACGAGCATCTTGGTTCTGATCTTTTCATATCCTGTAAGTCCGTCCCAATCATGAATGAAAAGAGTAGGTTCATAGTTAGTCACCAGACATAGAGAAAAGCACCTTTGAATGGTGCTGGATGGAGTGGAAGGTGAAATTCTATTGATAGGATAATAACCTCAATACTATTGTAGTTCTACCTCAATACTATTGCAGTGCTTATAAATGACTGTTACAAGGTGGTAATATCTAAGTGTTGGTATACTGTATCAAGTGGTTTGGAAAAAATGGTGGACAAGAGAGAGCGAAATGCTACCATCTTCTTGTGTCTTTAGGGGCTGAAATGTAAATAGCTCCAATTTGTGCGATTATCTAAGGAAAATATCAGGGATTATATTCATGCGTCGAAAAACAAAAATTGTAGCAACTATTTCGAGTAAAAACTGTTCTATCCCCTTTTTAGAAGGTCTTTTTGCAGCGGGAATGAATGTCGTCCGTCTCAATACTGCTCATATGGATCATGACGATGCGCTGGAGGTTATTCGTAATACCCGAGCTGTTTCTGAGAGTATTGGAATCCTGCTCGATACGAAAGGTCCCGAAATACGTACCTGTCTAACGGATGAGCCTCTTGTTGTAAAATTTGGTGATGTTGTCAAAATAAAAGGGGCTCCTGATGAAAAATCATCGGGTGATGTTATCTGTGTTTCCCATGCTGATTTTGTGGCCGATGTGCCAGTTGGTAGCTCTATTCTCATAGACGATGGATTACTGGCTCTTGCTGTTGTTGAAAAAGATGGTGAGTTCTTGATATGCTCGGTGGAAAATGACGGTATTATCAGTGAGCGAAAGAGTATAAATATTCCTTCCGTCCATGTAACGCTGCCGGCGTTGAGTGAAAAGGACAAAGGGTTTATTGCATTTGCAGCGGACAATGATTTGGATTTTATTGCCCATTCGTTTGTGCGAAACAAGGAAGACCTTCAGGCCGTACAGTCAATTTTAGACGCAAAAAAATCTAGCATTAAGATCATTTCTAAAATTGAAAACTCACAAGGCGTTGAAAATCTTTCCGAAATCATCGACCATTGCTATGGGATAATGATTGCACGGGGTGATCTGGCAGTGGAAATCCCTACAGAGCAGATCCCTTTGATCCAGAAACGTATTATTACTGAGTGTATAGAAAAAAGAACGCCTGTTATCGTAGCAACACAGATGCTCCATTCTATGATTGAATCGCCCAGGCCTACAAGGGCTGAGGTCTCAGATGTGGCCAACGCCTGCCTCGATCACACCGATGCGTTAATGCTCTCAGGTGAAACGGCAAATGGGAAATATCCTGAACTGGCAGTACGAATCATGGCAAAAATAGCCGAAGAAGTTGAAGCTGATAATAAATCAAATATTGATGTACCGTACACCAGTAAAAATAAACTTGCGGCCTACCTTGCAAAGGCTGCGGTTAAGGCTGCCATTCGCCTGGAAACCAAGGCAATTGTGGCGGATTCACTCACAGGCAAATCTATTCTTGCCCTTGCGGCTTACCGTGGGCCTAATGTGATTTATGCCCAGGTATATGACAAGCGTGTTACAAGGCAGCTTTCACTGTCCTATGGTGTACATGCCCAGTTTCAACAACTTGACATCACGGCACCTCAACCGTTGAAGTCGTCGATCTGTCGTCTCATTTCGGAAAAGCGTTTTGCAGACAAAGATCTTATTGTCGTTTTAGCCGGTAGTTTTGGCGTTGCCCAAGGGGCATCTTATATAGAAATTAGTTCCGCTGAAAATTTCAGGCGAAACTGCGGTAGGATATAGCTCGGTAGCAATATGAATAACAGCCCGGCATAGACACGAATGCGTCCACGCCGGGAAATTACACCTCTGTAAATAATGTCAGTTATTTCTTTCGACGGCTTCTTCTCTCGCGGTACTTAGGTTCAAGGTCAATAGCTTCCACCTCTTCTAGTATCTGGAGGTAGGTTTTGTAGCGGTCGCGGTTGATGTCACCTCTTTCAAGGGCCTCCATCACTGAACAGCCGGGTTCATTGCGGTGCTTACAATCTCTGAATTTGCAGTAGGTCTCTGTTGCCGCCTCAAATCCAGGGAAATAGTATGAGAGTTCGGAGACGGTGGTGTCAACGAGGCCGAAGTCATTAAAGCCGGGGGAGTCCACGAGTTCTCCACCGTCGTCGAGTAAGTGCAGGGTTGATACGGTGGTGGTGTGGCGTCCTCTTTTCTTCGATTCGCTGATTTCTCCTGTGGCAAGCCCAATCTCAGGGAGAATTCTATTGAGAATGGAACTTTTACCAACGCCTGTAGAGCCGACAAATATTCCCCGATGGCCCTCACTGAAAAAATGTTTTAGCTCTTCAAGGTTATCACTGGTCTCAGCGCTCACAGAAAAGATATCGACAGAATTTTTATAGAGTGGTCGGATCATTTTTTCGTAGTCTGCAAAGCATGCAAGGTCTGATTTGTTCAACACCAGTACCGGGGTGTGGCCCGAGGCTCTCGCAGCTACAATTGCTCTGTCAATGAAGCCTGGAGGCGCCATAGGTTCACAGGTTACAACAATGCACAGTATATCAAGATTTGCACCTACTATGTGCACTCCCCCTCTGGCATCCATACGGGCAATTTCTGATACCCTTTCAAGTCGGGTGAGGGTCTCGTCTTCTACCACAACATTGTCTCCAACCACATGGCCAGATTTTCGCTTTACTCTCACCATGGTTCGGTTGTTGTCGTCTGCAAAAAGAACATCAACTGCAACGCCGTAATGGGCAACGATAACACCTTCTCTCTTGCCGCTTTTTGTGTTTGTTTTCAAAGTTAAATTCTTTTATCCTTAATAGTGTTGGAGGCTATTTAGTTGCAGCGAGTCTGAGCCCAATGTATACGAGGATGGTTCCACAAAGGCCGTTGAGCACCCGTCCTATGGTCCCACCTTTGATGAGTTGTTTCGCCTTGGTCACCATTGCAGCAAGGCCGCATTGGTAGATCATGCCAATACAAAAATGGATGGAGGCAATAAAGAGCGACTGTTGTAATGGGGTCTTGGTCGGATCTATAAATTGTGGCAAAAATGCCATGTAAAACAGTATAGTTTTGGGGTTGAGGACATTGGATAGAAAGCCTTCGCGCAGGGAGCGGGAAATCTGAAAAGGATGCACTGATGTCTGCAGATTCACAGGTGGTGAAAGTGCGGCCCCTGCTGCGGCTTGTCGCCAACTGCAGATACCCAGCCAGATGAGATAGGCGGCTCCTGCGTATTTCAACAGAGTAAATGCCCAGGCTGTTTTTAGAAGAATGATAGAGATCCCCATCGCTGATAGTGTTGCATGGACGAAGAGGCCACTACAGATACCAAGAGAGGTGGTGGCTCCATCCGACCATCCGCCTCTGCCTGAGTTGCGAATGACGAGCATGGTATCAACCCCGGGAGTCAGGGTAAGTATAGTTACGGCGATAATGCAAGTAATAAAGGTGTGTGGGTCCATGGCACGTGTCTCGGTTTATCTCGTTTAACGGGGTTAGTTTGTGTTTTTCTTCCCTTCATTCTTTTTTATTTATGGAGAATGAATACTATGTCTCTCTATGTTATTTGGATGTTACACTTTTACTCATCCCATATCTATTAAAAAGGTGGAATTATGTTCATGGGTCTCCTCAGAAAAAGACGAAGTATACGACAGTATAAAGATAAATCCGTTGCGCAGGAAGAGATTGATATTCTAGTGGAGTCAATGCTGCGATCACCATCTTCGAGAAGCCTTAACCCTTGGCATTTTGTTGTGGTTACTGGCCCTGCTACAATCAGTGAGCTCTCTCGCTCAAAGCCCCATGGCGCATCCTTTCTTAAAAATGCTCCTCTTGCCATAGTTGTCTGTGCCGATCCAACAATTTCTGATGTATGGATTGAGGACTGTTCTATTGCCTCACTCAATCTTCATCTTGCCGCAACCGATCTTGGACTCGGGAGTTGCTGGATACAGATCCGTGAGCGACAGTTCGATGAATCCCTCAGCTCAGAGGCGTATGTTGCGAAGACCCTTGGTCTTGAAGAGGGAATGAGAGTCGAGGCCATTATAGCGATAGGGTACCCGAAAGAAGAAAAAGTGGGGCAACCAGACTCCTCACTCTTGTATGAACGGGTAAGCTATGAGAAGTTTGGACGGAAAAAATAGACGACAGCATTGCCTTAGCTACACCGGTTAAAATTTGTTACAATCCCCAGGCTTTCTGGAGTAAGGCACTAAGAGACCATAAATAAGAGGTATTATATGAGTTTTTATTTTCGTGATCAAGACCCCCAAGAGACCCAGGATTGGCTCGCTTCCCTTGAGGGTGTTGTTATGCAGGAGGGAGGTGAAAAGGCGGATTATCTGTTAAACCGTCTGACCGACTTTGCGCATTCCTTGGGCGTTTCCACCGCTCCTGGTGTTTTGACTCCCTATTCCAATACGATCCTGCCAGAAGACGAAGAACAGATTCCAGGAGATTCTTTGCTTGCCAGAAATGTTGCGGCCTATGTTCGATGGAATGCCATGGCCACGGTTGCAAGGGCCAATAAGGATGGTAAGGGCCTCGGTGGTCATATTGCTACTTTTACCTCTGTATCCGCCATGTATGAAGTGGGCTATAACTGGTTTTTCAGAGGGCCCGATGCTCTCTTTGGAGCTGATATGATCTATTTCCAGGGGCATTCTTCTCCAGGTATTTATGCACGCGCTTTCGTTGAGGGGCGGCTTGATGAAGAACATCTGAAAAACTTTCGTCAGGAAGTTGATGGTCATGGTCTTTCCTCCTACCCCCATCCATGGTTGATGCCCGATTTCTGGCAGTTTCCTACGGTTTCCATGGGGCTTGGGCCAATGGCTGCGATCTACCAGGCTCGTTTTATGAAATATATGGACAGTAGGGGCTTGAAAGATTGTGGTGATAGAAAGGTTTGGGTGTTTATGGGTGATGGCGAGTCCGATGAGCCTGAATCCTTAGGGGCCATCTCACTTGCTGCACGGGAAAATCTTGATAACCTCATCTTTGTAGTAAACTGTAATTTACAGCGGTTGGACGGACCCGTTCGCGGGAATGGTAAGATTATCCAAGAGCTGGAAGGGCGTTTTCGTGGTGCTGGCTGGCATGTTATTAAGCTCATCTGGGGGAGTGAGTGGGATAAGATCCTCCAGCGGGATTCGGAAGGGTTGCTTACCAAGAAATTTGGTTCAATGGTTGATGGTGATTTTCAAACGATTCGCGCCCGAGGACCTGCCTATCTCAGGGAGAAGGTCTTTGGCGATGATCCAAAGCTTATGGCCCTGGTTGAAGATATCAGTGATAACGAGCTATGGCAGATGACGCGAGGTGGGCACGATCCTAGAAAGGTATACGCTGCCTATTCAGCAGCAACCCAGTACAAGGGTAAGCCTACTGTTCTTTTGGTAAAAACTATTAAGGGCTTTGGCATGGGACAGGCCGGTGAGTCTGTTATGGTAGCCCATAACGTCAAGAAAATGGATGTCGACTCTCTGAAAGTTTTCCGAGATAAATTCCATGTGCCTCTAGAAGATGAGCAACTTGCTGATTTGCCCTTTATCAGGCCACCAGAAGGTAGCCCCGAGGCCAAATTCATAAAAGAGAGGCGTGACGCTCTCGGAGGACCCGTCCCATACCGGGAAACCAAACATATTCCCTTGGTCGCGCCACCCCTTGAAAAATTTAAGGCCTTACTAGCCTCATCTAAGGGGCGTGAACTCTCAACCACCATGGCCTTTGTTCGGATGCTTGGAACACTCGTGAAAGACAAAACTATAGGGAAAAATGTTGTGCCGATCATCCCGGATGAGGCAAGAACCTTTGGTATGGAAGGACTGTTTAGGCAACTTGGTATCTACGCACCCACAGGTCAGTTGTATGAACCACAGGATTCAGAAACCGTCTCCTGGTACAAAGAAGACCCCAAAGGACAGATTTTAGAAGAAGGTATTACAGAGGCCGGTGCTATCTCCTCCTGGCTCGCTGCGGCCACCGCCCATACTAACTATGGGGTGCCGATGATTCCATTTTACACTTTTTACTCAATGTTTGGATTCCAGCGTATTGGAGATCAGCTCTGGGCCGCAGGTGACAGCCGTGCGAGGGGCTTTCTCATGGGGGCCACAGCGGGTCGTACGACACTCAATGGAGAAGGGTTGCAGCATCAGGATGGGCAGGCACTGCTCTTTGCCTCTGTCTATCCATCCTGTCTTGCCTATGATCCGACCTTTAGTTACGAAGTTGCTGTACTTGTACAAAAGGGTATCGAGCGAATGTTTGAAAAGGGAGAGGATATTTTTTACTATATCACTCTTTTAAATGAGAACTACGCCCAGCCAGAGATGCCTGCAGGTGTTGAGGAAGGAATCGACCGGGGAATGTACCTGTATCAAAAAGGTGCTGAAGGTGACCTGCGGGTACAACTCATGGGCTCAGGAGCCATTTTTAGAGAAGTGATTGAAGCGGCAGATCTTTTGCGTGATGATTTTGGGGTACAGGCTGACGTCTGGTCAATTCTTGGTGTAAACCAACTCAACCGCGAAGGAGTGATCTCTGAAGACTGGAACCGTTTGCACCCAGAAGAGCCAAGGAAGAAGAGTTATGTTGAAGAGCAGCTGGCAGATCACGCAGGACCTGTGATCATTAGCACAGACTATGTGCAGGCGTACAGCGAGCAGTTGCGGCGCTTTATAGATCGTCCTTTAACAATACTCGGAACAGATGGCTATGGGCGGAGTGACGCCCGGGAGACCTTGCGTAGATTCTTTAAGGTTGATAAATACCATGTGGTCATTGCAGCACTGAAAAGTTTGGCGGATATGGACAAAGTACCGTATAAAATGGTAAGTGAAGCAATAACTAAATATGGTGTAAACCCGGATGAACCACACGCCCTACAGAGATAACTCACTTCGAACCTTACTTGGAGAAAAAATAGATGGCTGTAGAAAAAATAGTGATTCCCGATTTTGGTGATGTTCAGGAGATTGCGGTTGTCGAAATCTTCGTGGCCGTGGGCGACACGGTTGAGGTTGAAGATTCTTTGATTGCTCTGGAAAGCGAAAAAGCTGTAATGGATATACCTTCTCCTTTAGCCGGAGTGATTAAAGAAATCCTGGTCAAAGAAGATGATGTTGTTTCAAGCGGGGCTGTTATTGTTCTTATTGAAACAGCTGGTAGTGGTGAAGTACGTGAAGAAGTGCCGTCAGAAGATAAGAGTGATGCCGTTGCGCCTGAAAAAGCGGCAGGTGAGAAAACGCCTGCTAAACCAGCAGGTGGCCCGGTAGCCACCCAGCAGATGGGGGCTGTTTCCCATGCAACACCGTCTGTTCGGATCTATGCCCGTGAGCAAGGTATTGATCTTGGGCAAATTACAGGAACCGGCCCCAACGGTCGTATCCTCCATGAGGATGTCTTGGCCGCTGCGGGTAAAACTCCAGCTCCCAGTGCAGCTGGAGCACAAGGTTTCTTACCTCCAGCGCCACCTTTGGAAGACTTTAGTAAGTATGGTGAGGTGGAAGAACTGGTTCTGGGCCGCATCAAAAAAATCTCTGGTCCATATTTACACAGAAGCTGGGTGACTATACCCCATGTCACTCATTTTGATGAGGCAGATATCACCGAGATAGAAGAATTTAGAAAAGATCTGAACAGCACAGCAAAGGAAGGCGATGTTAAGTTCAGCCCCCTTATCTTTATCGCAAAGGCGGTCGCGGCGAGTTTGAAAGCCTTCCCGTTTTTCAACTGTTCTCTGGTTCCGGAAGGAGACAGGGTTATCCTGAAAAAATTCTATAATATTGGAATTGCAGTGGATACACCAGAGGGTCTCGTTGTTCCTGTCGTTAAAGACGTTGATAAGAAGAGTCTTACGGCCATCGCTGAAGATGTACTCAAACTCAGCACCAGTGCAAGATCTGGGAAACTCGGTATTGGAGATATACAGGGTGCAACCTTTACTATCTCAAGTCTTGGCGGAATTGGTGGTACCGGTTTCACCCCTATTGTGTCGAGCCCACAGGTCGCAATTCTTGGTCTTTCGAAAAGCTATATGAAGCCGCATTGGGATGGTGAAAAGTTCATTCCGCGCCTGACCCTGCCTTTCTCAGTTTCTTATGATCACCGGGTAATTGATGGGGCAGAGGCTGCCAGGTTCTGCAAGACCCTACGTATGAATATCGAAGATATGAAAAGAACCCTTATTTGATGGTGTCGTAAAAAATCGTCATCTTCTTCGTTGTTGCAAATTGCCCTATCATTACGACGTACCCTAGTACGCCGAAATAATAGGGCAATTCACACGCCTCGAATATGAAGTTTTTAACTTAACCATCTCCCCTTTGAATTTTTTACCAGATTTTCTTATTTAAGGAGCTGACAAATGGCTGATGCAGTGAAATATGATGTAGTTGTGTTGGGTGGTGGTCCTGGTGGATACACTGCTGCATTTCGTGCAGCGGATCTAGGTCTTTCTGTCTGTCTCGTTGAACAGCAGGATAGGTTGGGTGGGGTTTGCCTTAACGTGGGTTGCATTCCCTCGAAAACCCTGCTTCATGCCGCCGCTGTCATTGAAGAAGCGACCGAGATTGAGGAGTACGGGGTCAGCTTTGCCAAACCCATGGTTGATCTTGAAAAACTACTTGGGAAAAAAAATGCTGTGATTGAACAGCTGACAGGTGGTTTGGATGGGCTTTGTACGGCCAGAAAAATTACCCGCGTTCAGGGAAAGGGTGTGTTCAAAGACACCAATACCCTAATGGTCACAGGCGATGGTACCAGCGAAGAGCTCCACTTCGTAAATGCTGTTGTGGCCACTGGTTCGTATCCTTTTGTCTTACCTGGGATTCCTGAGGATCCACGGATATGGGACTCCACGGATGCCCTTGCCTTAAACACCATCCCCAAACGTTTTCTTATAATCGGTGGTGGTATTATTGGCCTTGAAATGGCACAGATCTATAGTGCGCTAGGGTCTGAGATCACCATAGTTGAGATGCTGGAACAGATTATTCCCCCAGCTGATAAGGATCTGGTACAACCTCTTTTTCTCAAGCTGAAAAAGAAGTACACCATCATGACCAAGACCAAAGTGACAGAGATAACCCCAGGTGACACCGGGATTACCGTGGCCTTTGAAGGTCAAAAATCTCCAGAATCGGGAGAGTATGATGCTGTGCTGGTTGCAGTTGGCAGGCGTCCAAATACGGCTGATATGGGTTTTGAAACGATTGGGCTTGCTCTCGATGATCGTGGTTTTCTCCTTGCCAATGAAAAACAGCAGACCTCTGTGGCAAACATCTATGGTATTGGCGATGTGGTGGGCGAACCGATGCTCGCCCATAAGGCGACCCATGAAGGTAAGGTAGCCGCTGAAGTTATAGCGGGCCATGACGCGGCCTTTACTCCCATGACCATACCTTCGGTTGCCTATACCAGCCCTGAAGTTGCCTGGATGGGACTCACTGAAAAGGAAGCCAAGGCGCTCAAAATTGATTTTGAGAAGGGTAAATTCCCCTGGGGAGCAAGTGGACGTGCTCTAAGTGCTGGGGCTTCAGCTGGTGTTACGAAGGTACTTTTTGATAAAAAGAGTGGTCGCATCATTGGTGCAGGAATCTGTGGTTTACATGCTGGTGAGCTTATCCACGAGGCTGTGCTGGCCCTTGAAATGGGTGCCACGGCTGAAGATATAAGTCTCACCGTTCATGCCCATCCGACTCTGGCGGAAACCTTTGCCTTTGCAGCTGAGATCGTAGATGGTTCCATAACTGATGTTATGCCTCCGAAAAAGAAGTAGCTTGTCCGCTCAATTTATCCCCTTTTCAGGGCCGCGGGTTCGTAATATCGCGGCCCTGTCTTTTTTTATAAAATTCCTAACCCTGGTAAACGGGAAATAAGCCGGGACTTAGTTTAGTACTCCTTGAGGGGTATAAGTTCCTTTAAGATTTTAATTTCAAAAGATTTATCAGATTTCCTCTTTTTTACACCCCTCAGGTAAGCGATAGACTCCGAGGGGGTACTGAAAAGAGTGAAAGACTTACTGGAGTAAGGCACCAAGATGAACCTGACCGAAGAGCAGTTACGCATAGTTGAGCACAGTGGTGGACACGCACGGGTAAGTGCTGTTGCCGGATCAGGGAAAACCACTACGATGGTGGCAAGGATTGGGCATCTGCTTGAGTCTGATATTGCGGCAGAAAACATACTGATTCTGATGTTTAATCGTTCTGCCCGAGATGCCTTTGAAGAAGCGATGGAGAAAAACCTCAGCTATCTCAACAAACCCTTACCCGAAGTACGAACGTTTCATTCTTTTGGTTTACGCTTGGTCAATAGCTTTGCAAAAAAAGGAGTGCTACCTCAACATCGCCTTGTTACAGAGGCTTATATCCAGGAGCGTTTAGCGAGAAAAGTTGCAAACGATGCGTACCGCGATGCCAATGATGAAGACGGATATCTGACAGGTGATGATATAGAAGAATTCCTAACCTTTGTGGATCAGGTTAAATCAACTGTTCGCGGAGCAAAGAAGGTTTTTGGTGAGCAGGATTTATCTTCACGATTACATTTTTTCCCCGAGGCGTATGTGCGTTTTGAAGAGGCGAGAAAAAAGGAAAAAATCCGCTTCTACTCAGACCTTATCCATGAACCCTTGATGGCAATGCTTGATAGTGATGAGCTCGCCTCATGGGTGGCCAACAGGGTTGATCATATCATCGTTGACGAGTATCAGGATATAAATGAGTGTCAGCAACAACTGATTAAAACCGTTGCCGGAAAACGTGCCCGTGTGATGGTTGTGGGTGACGTGGATCAGTGTATCTATGAGTGGCGTGGAGCACGTCCAGAATATATCACGACGCGCTTTGCAAAGGATTTTGTAAGCCCTACTAACTTCCAACTTTCATATACCTTTCGCTATGGACACCAGCTTTCTCTTGCAGCTAATCACCTGATTGCAAACAATAGAAAGCGTGATAAAAAGCTCTGTGTGTCACATGAATCCACAGGGGATACGGTTCTTTCTTGTGTCGAGGAGCAGAGTGGGAAGGGTGTTCAGCTAGAAATCGGCAAATGGCTTGCTGATGGCAGGTCGTTGTCAGATGCGGTGGTCTTGGTCCGTCTTTTCGCCCAGACAGTTCCGGTGGAACTTGCATTGCTGGAGGCTGGTATTGCATATCGTCTGGAAGGTGGGGCCGATGTTTTTGACTGTTCTGAGATTTTGGCACTTATGGGTTATCTTAACCTCGGATTTGGTTCCTTTCAAGACAATCCCCCGGAAATCCAGAAAAAACAGTTAGAAGCAATGTTTTCTCAGCCCCATCTCGGTGTTCGAAGGGATGAGCTACAGGCACTTGCGACAACAATTTTAGGCGATCTCGACCGTGCAAGAGAGATTCTGAGTGATTGGTGCACCAGTGATGTCCCTCCTTTTATTAAAAAAAGGTTCCGTGAGGCGGCAGAGACCTGGAGCTGGCTTTATACCAATGGTCGATCCGGGATGGCTGGTCCTTTTTTGAAAAAGCTTGTGGAAAGACTGAAACTCTACGAGTTTTATCACTCCTTTTCAGCACGCGCTGCCACGGCTGAAAACAGGGTGAAAACCTGTGAGGCCTTTATCAACTTTGCCATCAACCATAATCTTACTATCTCCGGATTGATTGAGAAAATAGCTGAATTGCAAGGGGAGAAAAATGGCGAACATGGGGACACCCTGCTTATAACTTCAATCCATAGAGCAAAGGGGCTGGAATGGCCCCTTGTTATACTACCGGGTCTTGAGGATGGTAGTTTTCCTTTTTATAAAGACCGGGAAAAAGAAGGGAGCCTGGAAGATGAGCGCCGTCTTTTCTATGTGGCGATTACCCGTGGAATTGAAAAAGTAACCTGCATCCATCCGGTGGATGCACAACTCAAAAGAAACATCACAGGGAATTTCAGTAAGGTTCCCCCTGGGATGTTACGGGCCAGTCGTTTTTTATATGAGGCTAATATTGGCCTGTCTGCAGCCCTTGGGATGTCGCTCGCCCAAAAGGGCAACGGCAAGGGCCTTTCGGCAGATGAGATACTCATCGCTGAAGAATATCTGCAGACCTTAGGTGTTGCGACTGGTCTGACCCAGAAAAAAAGTGCAATTGAACCGGGAAAAAAAGCTGGCCCCAATCTCGGCACGCAGCAACCTAAATATCTGGGTATTTCTGATATCAGTGAAGGCTTGATGGTTTTTCATTCAAGATTTGGTGCTGGAACAGTAACCGCCATAAAAGATAAAAAGCAGGGTCGATTAACGGTACTATTTGACGACCATGGAGAAATGGTGCTTCTTGCGGCCTATGCGAAGTTGGAACACTTAGGAGTGTGAGAGTTTCTTTTACTAAAGAGGATCTTAGTTGGAAGAGTTTCGAGTTATTCCAAAGCACCCATTCTATGTCCTTCCCTCGATTTGCGGCTGTCTCCATATGTTCCATGCAATTGATACAGATGGTAACAATATGGAGCAGTGAAGTTGTTTTCCGTGAAGGTTTGCTGATAATCCGTCAAGCGTTTCTGAGCATCCGGGCTTTGCCCTTACGCGCAGGTGCGGTTCAACCGCATCTGTCGTACACACAAACCCAGTAATAATATTTTCCTGTTCGTTTCGTATTAATAGAGGGACCATTCTTCTTTAAGAATTACTTTTATTATCCCATCACTCCTCAAGAGAAAAGGACTATTCCATGGCAAAGCGGGGGCGGATCAGCACAGAAGAGAGAAGCTGGATACTGTACGATGTGGGTAATTCTGCATTTGTACTGGTGATGATTACGGCTCTCATGCCTATTTTTTACAAAGACTTTGCTGCATCCCACCTTCCTGGAGCAATATCTACAGCACACTGGGGCTTTGCTAACTCTACGGCTTCACTGATTCTGGCACTGCTTTCTCCTATTTTAGGGGCCATGGCAGACTATCAAATGAGGAAGAAGTGGTTTTTTCTTTTTTTTCTTGGTCTCGGAATCAGCTTCACCCTTTCACTTCCTTTGCTGCAGCAGGGACAGTGGCTCTTGTGTCTGGCATTATTTATTATGGCACGTATTGGCTGGGCGGGGGCAAATATTTTTTATGACGCCTTTATCATAGATGTAACCACCAGGGAGCGGATGGATGAAATCTCCGCTAAAGGCTTCGGGTATGGCTATATTGGTAGTGTCATTCCCTTCGTATGCATCATTTTTCTTCTGTTTAAAGCGGGGATGTCCGATGGGCTTCCGGTTCACGCGACAAAGATCAGTTTTGTAATTGTGGCTCTATGGTGGGCAATCCTTTCTATTCCTGCAATAAAAAACCTGAAACAACACCATTATATTAAATCTTCTATCACCCCCATAACAGATAGTTTTAAACGGCTGTATCATACACTTTTAGAGATTAAAAAACATAGACAGCCTTTTCTCTTTTTGGCTGCTTATTTCTTTTATATTGATGGAGTTGGGACTGTTATCTCCATGTCTACAGCCTATGGTCGCGATCTTGGCTTCAGCGCCACCACACTCATTGTCGTTCTGCTCTTTGTTCAGATTGTCGCTTTTCCCTTTGCTCTCCTTTTTGGTCGGCTATCAGCTATTTTTTCCACTAAAAAACTGTTGCTCATTGGCATTGGCATATATATTCTGACAACCTTCTTTGCCTTTCTTCTGCCCTCCATTGAGGATCTCAATCTAAGAATCACTGCGTTTTGGGGCATTGCCTTTCTTGTGGCCTCTGCAATGGGTGGTATTCAGGCCTTAAGCAGAAGCTACTTCGGCAAACTCATTCCCCCGGAAAAAAGTTCTGAATTTTTCGGTTTCTACAATGTTTTTGGTAAATTTGCGGCGATTACAGGGCCTTTTTTAATGGGTGTTGTTGGTGGTTTAACAGGAGAGACCCGCTGGGGGGTGTTGTCCATATTGATTCTTTTTATTATCGGGGCTCTTCTCTTGAGCAAAGTAGCAGAAGATTCCTAAGTATTTATAAAGAGCTTAAAATTTTCTTGAAGTTTGATTTAGCATCTCAGGGGATTGATCGGAGTAGTTGCCGAGCCGTGTGGATACATCGAGTTTTGAGAGAGTAGCGGGGGTCTTATAGAGATACTCTGGCGTCTTAAAAGTAGAAAAGCCCATCTTGTTTCCTCGTTCAAATGGATAAGAACTTGGATAAGATAGGCTTGATCTATGTCGTAGTGAAATAATAGTAAACTACTGTAACTACTTAGTAAACTATGGTGGAGCTAGTCGGGATCGAACCGACGACCTCTTGACTGCCAGTCAAGCGCTCTCCCAGCTGAGCTATAGCCCCACAATCCACACATGTACAAAGGCAGAAATATCAATAACAGTGTTTGTTTTTTGTGTCAATAGAAAACGATAAATATACGAGTCACTTGTGCATATGACTTGCTAATGAAAATGAGGTTTGGTATGTTTTGCAAGCTTAGTAGAAGTGCTTTAGTTTTTACAAAAAAAATAATGATTCCCACCTACGACTGGTTACTTGTCGAGGTCGGAAATTACATATAGAGTGTGCTAAAGCACCTCAATTACCAAGGAAAAATGCATGTATTCACCATTTAATTTTTTATTTGGCTGGTTGTCAAATGACCTGGCGATAGATTTAGGAACTGCGAACTGCGTTTTATATGTTAAAGGAAAAGGGATCGTTCTGAGGGAACCTTCTGTTGTTGCTGTACGGCAGGATGGGCGAATGAATAAAGTATTAGCTGTAGGGCAGGAAGCCAAGATGATGCTTGGTAAAACCCCAGGTAATATTACAGCAATTCGGCCGATAAAAGATGGAGTTATTGCTGATTTTGAAGTCACGGAGGCGATGCTCCGTTTTTTTATAAATAAGGTCCATAATAGAAGAACACTTGTTCACCCGCGCATAATTATTTCTGTACCTTCTGGTATTACTCAAGTTGAAAAGCGTGCGGTAAAAGAGTCTGCAGAGTCAGCTGGTGCTCGCGAGGTCTACTTGATAGAAGAGCCAATGGCCGCTGCAATTGGAGCAGGCCTTCCAATTACTGAGCCCACAGCTAACATGATTGTCGATATTGGTGGTGGTACCACTGAGGTCGCTGTCATTTCTTTGTCCGGTATTGTATATGCGAAGTCCGTTCGTGTTGCTGGCGATAAAATGGATGAAGCAATATTACAGTATATTAAACGAAAACATAATCTTGCCATAGGTGAAAGGACCGCTGAACTCATTAAAACGACAATTGGTAATGTACTTCCGGAAGAGCCATATGAGACCATGGATATCAAAGGCCGGGATCTTGTTTCTGGAGTACCCAAGACCCTACAGATAACAGCTGAAGAAATTCAGTCCGCAATAGCTGAACAGGTTGATGTTATTGTAGAGGCCGTACGAGTGGCACTAGAGGTAACGCCACCTGAACTTGCCGCTGATATCGTAGACAACGGAATTGTTCTGACCGGTGGTGGTGCTCTTTTAAAAAATCTCGATAAGTGCTTGAAAGAGGCGACCGGCATGCCTATTATCGTAGCAGAGGACCCGCTTTCATCTGTTGTTTTAGGCTCTGGAAAAGCACTTGATAACATTGATATTCTCCGCGAAGTTTGTATTGAATAACTGGTGCTGTTTGGATGGATCGAGTGGTGGATTTCCTTTCACCACTTTCATTTTGCCCCTGACTGTTGTGACCCGTGAGAAAACAAACAAAAAGTAAGCAGGACCAACCGCTCTTTACCTCAATCAGGGTCTTGTTTCTCATAGTAATTCTGGCTCTGGTAGGATTGCTGCTGTTGGCATCCCTTCTTGGAGGACGGTTTGGTACGCCTCATCAACTCACGCTTGATTTTATGGGGCCACTGCAAAGTGTAGTAACCCGTTCAGTTGGTGGCATAGCCTCATTGAAAAATGACTACATAGCCCTGTGGAATGTGCGGGCAGAAAATAAGCGCCTCCGGCTTCTGGTGGATAAGTACCTCACTGAGCTGGGTGAATATCGTGAGGGTTACAGTAATTATTTGCATTTTGAAGAACTCCTTGCTTTTAAGGAAAAGCTCCATTTTCAGCCACTTGCGGCAAGAGTAGTTGGAAAAGAACCCGCATTCTGGTACCAAACAATAGTGGTAGATCGTGGCCGCAAGGATGATGTCTTAGATGGAATGATCGCACTTGCACCTGCAGGGGTTGTCGGCCAGGTGATCCATACGGGCGAGCACTATTCTAAGATTCTTCTGGCAAATGCACCAAGCAGTGCCATAGATGCGATGATTCAGAAAAATCGTATTCGGGGCATACTAAAGGGTGTTGGAGAAAAGGGGTTTATACTCCATTATGTTTTGAAAAATGCTGATGTGCAGGTAGGAGATGAGATTGTTACAGCAGGTATTGGAGGAGTGTTTCCCGCCGGTATACCGCTTGGAAAGGTGTCCAAAGTGTACAAAAAAAGAAGGGGAATGTTTCAGGAGATTGAAGTTGCTCCTCATGTAGATTTTCAAAAACTTGAATTTGTACTCATTGATCCAACTGATAGACGACAGATTCTCGATTCCATGGATCTCTCAACGAAGAGGTAGTCTTTACTCATGATGGTCCTCGTGTTCTGGTTACTTGGCGTTTTGCTGATTTTACTGCAGACAACTCTACTGCAATATCTCCCACTCTGGTTGGGACGCCCGGACTTTATTTTTATATTTGTAGCATTTGTTGCTTACCGATTTGCTTGGATTCCTGGTATATTTTTAGCTTTTACCTTGGGGTGGATTCTTGATGTTGTGGCAGGGATTCAACTTGGGATATATCCTCTTATGTGTCTGGTCACCCTGACTGGCCTAAAACTGTTGACCAATAAAAGTCCGGTAAAAGAGGCAACCTACCAAATTCCGTTGGTAGGGCTCAGTTATTTTCTTGTGCAGATGTTTATGTATTTTATCTGCTCACTCTCTTCTCCCGACTTATTGCCTGACTGGTCATGGGGAATTACCCTGCAAAGAACTGCACTTGTGATGGTTTCTGCTATTCCTTTGTTTCTACTCTGTAACACGTTGTATGAGTATTTGCAGAAACGTCAACTGCGAGGGAAACCACTCCGCAGGCGTCGGACTAAATCGTTTTAGCGTGAAGAAATGAGATTGAAACTTGCCTTCAAAGAAGTTCAGGAAATTGAAGAAAGAGATGATGGTGCTCTTGACCAATTGAAAAAAAGGTTACTTGCTGCAGCTGTAGTGGTTCTCTTTTTTTTCTTCATTATAGTTCTCAGGCTCTGGTTCCTGCAGATCACAAGTGGAGAGGAGTATGAGAAGAGGGCCTATGGAAACCGAGTAAGAATTCGGCAGTTGGCACCTCCTCGCGGTCATATACTTGATAGGTTTGGCAGAGAAATTGTCACGAACAGGCCTTCGTTTAATGTGGCTCTTATCCAGGAGGATTCCCACGATCTCAGCGATGTTCTGGATCGCTTAGCTCCGATACTTGACATGGAGGTGTCTGAACTTTGGGACAAGGTCAGAGAGGCTTCGGGAACACCGCGATACTTACCAGTCCTTCTCAAAGAAGATATAGATTGGAAAACCCTTGCCTATCTTGAAAATCATAACCATGAATTCTCTGGTATTCGAACAGAGGTGCAGCCGGTCCGAGTTTATCACTATGATGATCTTGCCGCAAACGTCATAGGCTACCTTGGTTCTATTAGTAAAAAAGAGTTGTCAGCCTCAGAGGAAGATGTCTACAGCGGCGGGGATATTGTTGGAAAACGTGGTCTTGAAAAAATGAGGGAACCGGATCTTCGGGGGGAGAAGGGACACAGTTATACAGAGGTCGATTCCAAAGGTTTCGAGCAACAGATGTTAAAGACTGAAGAACCTCTTCAGGGGAGGGAAATCCGTCTAACCCTGGATGTGGATTTACAACAGATTGCAGAAAGCTATATGGCAGCAGGCGACAAGTCTGGTGCTGTGGTGGCCATGGAGGTGAAAACCGGACGGATACTGACCGCTGTTTCAGCCCCTACAATTCATATTGCAGATTTTGTCGGGGGGATTTCTACCAAGAAATGGCAGGCCTTACTCGATAACCCAAAGCATCCACTTATAAATAAAGTGGTCCAGGCGACGTATCCACCTGGATCTACTTATAAGATGGTTACCGCTCTTGCGGGTCTTTCTAAGGGAGTGATCGATGAGGACACGGTATTGTACTGTCCAGGGAGGTTCTCCTTTGGTAACAGAACGTATAGATGTTGGAAGCATAGCGGGCATGGCCCAGTAAATCTTGAAAAAGCTATAACCGAATCGTGTGATGTCTTTTTTTATCAGGTTGGCCTAAAAGTAGGGGTAGACAGTCTTGCGGAGTACGCCAAGAAGTTGGGGCTTGGTATGCGTTCCGGGATCGAGATGGAGTACGAAAAAGCGGGTCTTGCTCCAACTAAAGCGTGGAAGTTGAAGAACCGAAAATCAAAGTGGCAGAATGGAGAAACTGTGTCTGTTGCCATTGGCCAGGGTTTTAATCTTACAAGTCCGCTGCAGATATGTCTTATGACTGCGACCATTGCAAACGGAGGTACTGTGTATCGTCCTCAGATTGTTGAACAGGTTGTAGGACCTGAAGGCAATGTTATTGAGAGCTTTAGTCCCATCGTCACTTCAGAGATTAAAGGAGCTGATCGTTATCTTAAAGTCATACGGGATGCGATGGAGCAGGTTGTTCAAGGTAAAAGAGGTACAGCAAGAAAGGTTGCTATTGATGGATTGCGGATTGCGGGAAAAACAGGGACTGCTCAGGTTGTGAAAATTGCACAATACAAACATTTAAAAGAAGAAGATATTCCTTATAAATGGAGAGATCATGCCTGGTTTACCTGCTTTGCCCCCGCCGATAATCCTGAGATTGCGGTTACTGTACTGGTTGAGCATGGGTTACACGGTGGGTCAGGAGCAGGGCCTATCGCAAGAGCGGTATTAAAACAATATTTCAGTGGACGATTAAATCAGATTGTTCAATGATTCGTTTTTAAGGTGTTGATATGAATAACTATAACTCAATTGAAAGTGTGTGCTTATGTTTCGCATAGACCGACGTCTGTTAGAGCACTTTGATATGGTGCTGATGATTCTTATCTGTCTCATCTGTGCCATGGCATTTTTTAATCTGTATAGTGCCTCTTCGCCTCCAAAGCCCTATGGCACGCCACCATATATTAAGCAAGGCTATTTCTTTTTGATCTGTTTTGCTCTTTTCGTGTTTGTCATCAGTTTTGACTACCATGAACTGCATTTCTGGAATTATCCGTTTTACATTTTAGTCGTTATATTGCTGGCACTCTCTTATTTTGTCGGAGATTCCGCAGGTGGTGCTCAGCGCTGGATAAACCTCGGTTTTATTAAGTTGCAACCTTCTGAACCGGCAAAACTTATGATGGTGATCACACTTGCCAGCTACTATTCCAGAAAGGAGATTAATGACGGTTATTCCATTAGGGATCTGATGCCGCCCATTGGGCTCACCGCTTTGCCTTTTCTTCTTATCTTAAAACAGCCCGATCTTGGAACCGCGTTAATGCTAGGTGTTATCTTTGTATCAATGACGGTTTTTGTGAAATTGAAAATGTCCACATACGGGATTTTAGGATCTGTAGGTTTAGGACTCGGTGTTTTTGCCTGGGAGCAGGTGCTCAAGCCGTATCAGAAGCAGCGGATTCAGACATTTCTGCATCCGGAAAATGATCCAATGGGTCACGGATACCAGATTTTACAGTCCAAAATTGCAGTAGGAAGTGGAGGAAAGTTTGGCAAGGGGTACCTTGAAGGGACGCAGGGGCATTTACACTTTTTACCAGAGCGACATACTGATTTTGCCTTTTCTGTATGGGGAGAGGAATGGGGGTTTGTTGGATCTCTTGTGTTCCTGAGTACCTATTTCTTTTTGCTGATTTGGGGCTTGTATGTCGCAATGAATTCAAAGGATCGTTTTGGCGTACTTCTTTCGTTTGGTGTTGTGATGCTGATTTTCTGGCAGGCAGTTATAAATCTCTTTATGATTATGGGATTTTTACCTGTGGTGGGTATTCCATTGCCATTGGTATCATATGGAGGTTCTTCTCTTATTACGACGATACTGGGGCTTGCGATTCTGATGAATGTGAGGATGCGCCGCTTCCAGCCTGCTTTATCAGAAGGTGGTGGAAGAGTGGCTTAATGTCATATCTTTAGTGGGGAACTCCAGAAAACCTGTCATAAAAAACAAGAAAGCTGGAGACTCCTTTGAAATTAAGTATGTAATATGACCACCAGATAGCGATAGTAGAGAGACCTTCGGGTACTTATACCTGACAGGTAAGCGATAGACTCCAGGTAAGCGATAGACTCCAGGTAAGTGATAGACTCCAGGTAAGCGATAGACTCCAGGTAAGCGATAGACTCCAGGTAAGCGATAGACTCCAGGTAAGCGATAGACTCCGGGTGAGTACTGAAGTGGGTCCCGGCTTATTTCCCGTTTACCGGGGCTAGTACCAACTGCTTTAAACCATCTATAAATAGTGGGTTCACATTCATTGAGGTGGAAGGTATAAGCGTTATTCCTAGATTTTTAGCCTGCTGTCGATAGAGTATGTCAATTTCGTAGAGCGTTTCCACGTGGTCAGAAACAAAACTGATGGGCACCATGAGGATGTTTTTACACCCTTCTTGTGCAAGAGTCCTTATCATTTCCGGTGTGGATGGCGAGAGCCATTCTACAGGACCGCTGCGTGACTGATAGCAGATACGGCCTTTCTTTTGTGTGATTGCCTCGACGGACTGAATTGTTTGCATCAGGTGGTTAACGTATGGATCACCTTCATTTATAAATGACGTAGGTAAACTATGGGCGCTGTATACCACTTGGATGGGTTTGTTTGAAAATTCCGTAAGCCCTGAGGTGATACTTGTAGCGAGTGCCTGTATGTATGATGGTTGGTCCGGCCAGGCCTCTATGTAGCGTGTCGGGATGGATGGGGCCAGCTTTTCTAAGGCTTTTTTGAGCTCTGAAATAGAGGAACCTGTGGTTGCTCGTGAGTAGTGCGGGTAAAGAGAGAGTGCTGTTATCTGTTCTACACCTTGAGCCAGGACTTCTGTGACTGCCTGGTCCGCAAATGGTGGCCAGTAGCGCATGGCAACAGTGACGAAGTAGTTATCATTCTCCGTTTTGTTTAGAGTAGTCGCAAGAGCTGTGGCTTGAGCATTGGTAATTTTCTTGAGAGGAGAGCCTCCTCCTATCTTACTGTAAATACTTCTGGACTTAGGGGCTCTTTTTCGGGCGATATAGTAGGCAATAACTTTTTGGAGGAATTTGGGGCCTAGGCGGATAATGCTCCGATCTGAAAAGAGATTGTAAAGAAAAGGCTGAACATCTTCCAGCTTTTCAGGTCCTCCCATATTGAGCAGGATAATGCCGTGCTTTTTGGTTGCCATGTATTGTCTCTCTCTCTCTTTAGTGCCTTACTCCAGAAACCCTGTCATAAAAACCAAGAAATCTGGATGCTTTGTTGAAATTAAGTAGTTAGCACAACCACCATGGCACTTATCCCGGCTTATTGTCCGTTTACTGGGGTTAGTGCCTTACTCCAGAAAATTTCCGTTTATTGGGGTTAGTATCTTGCGCCTGAAAGCTTCTCCTGAAAGAGGTCTGGAGAGAGTATATTAGGTTGAGACGCGTAAAACTATAAGCAGACAGCAGCCCAGGTAGGTTTACGAGTCAACTCTTCTTTTATCTCTTACACTTTCAGAGTTATGTAACTCTGCAGTTATATCCAGCCCAAGTACTTTAATACCAAATATTTTCAAAAGCTATAAAACACTGAAAGGAAATAATAAAATCCTCTCAAAGTCGAACTGATTTGTGGAAAAATTGCGGCCTTCCTTGATTAAACGGAGGAGGGGAATATAATACAAGTATAAGCAGGTTGTGCTTGTCTATGCATAGCTCTCTTGGCAGCGGACAGAGCTCAACGTGCAAGGGTGCACTTGTTGTGCATGAAAAAGCAGTGTCTTACGCTGTTTTATTCACAGATGGAGGAAATACATGGAACTTAAGATCGAAGCCAGAAATGTTGAATTACGTAAAGGTTGGCAGACTAAGATCGAGGAAGAGCAAAAGAAGCTTATTCGGCATTATCCTAATTTCGTTCTCCATTTACGTGTTAGCATCGAGGCGACCACCTCTCACAAACAGGGTGGCTATGAGATCAAACTTATCGCAACTGTACCTAATGACACGGTGGTTGTAAGTAGAAGTTCTGAAATAGTCCGTGCGGCTATTACAGAATCGTTTGATGTTCTAACTTTACAGTTAAAAGAGATTCAAAGAAAAAAACGTAAAAACAAGAAGCAGGCAGGGAGTGGAGAGCAGGTAGATGGCCTTGGTGTTATAAGGAAAGTTTCTCCCCATGAGTCATATGGTTTTATAACCTCTGTCGATGAGAGAGAAATATATTTTCATGAAAATTCACTGAAGAATCTAAGTATTGATGATCTGACAGAAGGAGACAGCGTTATTTTTGGTGAAAGTTATGGAGATCATGGACCACAGGCATCCTGGGTTAGGGCTGCTGGTTAATATATAGTACATACATATTTTAAATGGCCCTGGGTTTTACACTCAGGGCCATTTTTTTTTGTCCAAACCTAAACATTGCAATAATCAAGTTTGCCGAAAATGACTGGCAGCAGACACACAGAATTTAGGTGAAAATTAGAAATATGAATTTCGATTGTAGAATACAAAAAAAAGAAAACCAGCTATATTCACATGCTCAAGAGAACGGCTTGGGTCTGATTGTTCAAAACCCACATATAAATAATAAAACGGAGTTGTAAGTGAAAGACGAAATATATCTTATTGATGGCAGTGCATATATCTACCGGGCATATCATGCAATTGCCCCCCTGACAAACAGTAAGGGAGTTGCAACGAACGCAGTGCTGGGTTTTGTTAAAATGCTTCAAAAGCTCATCAATGAAAATAGCCCAAAATTACTCGCGGTTGTATTCGACAGTAAGGGGCCCGTTTTTCGTCATGATCTGTATAAAGAATATAAGGCAAATAGGCCACCTATGCCTGATGACCTCAGAGAACAACTGCCATTTATCAAAAAGTTTGTTGTTGCGTCGAACATACGTATGTTTGAACAGTCTGGTGTGGAAGCCGATGATATTATCGCCTCCATAGCAACGAAGTATGCTCAAAAAGGGCATAAGGTCGTGATAGTATCGGGTGACAAGGATCTACTACAGTTGGTCGATGATAATGTCACCATGTATGATCCAATGAAAGATAAGATCATGGATAGGGCTGTGGTAGAGAAAAAATATGGAGTACGGCTAGATCAGTTGCTCGATTTTTTTGCTTTGGTAGGGGATGCTGTAGACAATATCCCAGGTGTTCCTGGGGTAGGTCCTAAAACCGCCGAGAAGTTGATTGCCAGCCATGGTTCCCTTGACGGCTTATATGAGCAGGTCGATACTCTAAAAAAGTCGAAGATGAAGGATAAGATCATCGATAATAAGGAGCAGGCATACCTTTCAAAGGAACTTATTGATCTTAAAAGAGATGTGGTTGTCCCTGATACGGCACAAGAGTTTAGTCTCCAGATTCCAAACGATGAGTTGTTGGCTGAGCTGTATGCCGAGTTAGAATTTTCCTCTCTCTTAAAAGAGATTGATACATCTAAGAAGGTTGAAACTGAAAGTTTTAAATCAATCACAACAAAAGATGCGTTGGCAGAAGTTGTAGCTGAACTCGGTGGGGCCCGTCTTGTTGTGGTGGATACAGAAACCACCTCGCTCAATGCCAGAAGAGCGAAACTTGTTGGTCTGTCGCTCTGCACCACCCTTGACTCGGCGTACTATATTCCGCTTGGCCACCTGGACAAAGAGGGAGAGTTGATTGCAGGGCAGTTGGATGAAAAATACGTGATTGCGGAGCTGTTACCTTATCTGCAATCAGATGACCTGTTAAAAGTTGGTCATAATCTGAAGTACGATTACACCGTACTCAAAGAACATAGTGGCATTGAGTTGAAAGGGCCGCTCGCGGACACTCTTATTGCCGCATATCTGACGGAAAGTGGTGGGCGATCTTTAAAACTCGATGATCTCTGCCAGGAAAGGCAGCTTAAATTGACACCATTTTCTGAGGTTGTGGATGGCGATAAACGAGAAGACAGCTTTGCCTATGTTGCAATAGAAAAAGCTGTAAACTACAGTTGTGAAGATGTGTATGGAACCCTTGTTTTGTGGCAGGAGTTTGAAAAAAAGCTTGAGAATCTTGGGGTGTCATCTCTTTTCTGGGATGTCGAGATGAAGGTACTCACGCTTCTTGCGCAGATGGAGATTACAGGGATTTGTCTGGACGTAAGTGTACTTGAGGCGCTATCAATTGAGTTTACAGCAAAACTAGAGTTACTTGAAAAGGAAATCTTTGAACAGGCGGGGCATGAGTTTAACATTAATTCCCCCCGTCAACTGGGGACGGTGCTTTTTGAAGAAAAGGGGCTTCCCCACGGACGAAAGACTAAGACCGGTTTTTCAACAGATGTGAAGGTTCTTGAAAAACTCGCTCCTAAGCATGCGCTGCCCAATTTGGTTTTGCAGTATAGAACCATGGTTAAACTGCTTTCCACCTATGTGGATAAGTTGAGCCAGTTGAAAGACCCAGTGAGTGGAAGGATCCACACCTCTTTTAATCAGGCTGTTGCTGCAACAGGACGGCTTTCTTCCAGTGATCCTAATTTACAGAACATACCTATTCGATCGGAAGAAGGAGGTCGTATACGTGGGGCCTTTGTACCGGGTGACGGTTTGGTCTTTTTGTCTGCTGATTATTCTCAAATTGACCTGCGTGTTTTGGCTCATTACTCTCAGGATGAGGCCCTGTTGGATGCGTTTCGCTCCGGAGGAGATGTGCATGCACGAACTGCGGCTGAAATATTTAGTGTGTCGCCCATGCTCGTGACATCTGAAATGCGTCGGGTTGCAAAGTCTATAAACTTCGGCATTGTCTATGGTATGAGTAGTTTTGGACTCTCAAATCAACTGCAGATCAGTCGAAAAGATGCCCAGCGTTTTATTGACAAATACTTTGGTCTTTACAGTGGAGTGCAGCGATTTATGGATGACATTGTAATGACTGCAAGAGAAGATGGTTTTGTGACCACCCTCCTTGGCAGACGTCGCACTGTGGCAGATATTCACGCCAAGAATCGTAATCAACGTGAATTTGCGGAAAGAATGGCTATTAATACTCCGATTCAGGGGACTGCAGCGGATATCATAAAGCTTGCAATGATTCACTGTGACGACGCCATAAAGGTAAACGGATTACAGGCGAAGATGCTTCTGCAGATACATGATGAGCTGGTATTCGAGCTGCCGGAAGAGGAGCTTGATGAGACCAAGACAGAAATAAAAAAAGCTATGGAAAATGCCCTTGAAATAGATGTGCCACTTGTGGTCAATTTTGAGGTGGGAAATAGTCTGGCGAAGTAAGTTAATTTCAGGGGGGGAGCCTCTCGCCCCCTGAAATTTTGTTTTAACGATCCTTCATGGGATGAAATTCCCTTCTTGTATTGCCTGAGTATATCTGGCGTGGACGTCCAATTCTGGCATTTTCACGGTCTTCCTTCATTTCCGTCCACTGGGCTATCCAGCCAGGGAGCCTTCCTAATGCAAACATTACGGTGAACATGTCTGTTGGGATTCCCATGGCACGGTAAATGATTCCACTATAAAAATCGACGTTGGGGTAGAGATTCCGTGAGATAAAGTAGTCGTCATTGCAGGCGTGTTCTTCAAGCTCAAGAGCAATTTCAAGGAGTGGGTCATTAATCTCCATCTCTTCCATGATATCACTACACGCCTTTTTAATAATTGTCGCGCGAGGATCAAACGTCTTGTAAACCCGGTGACCAAAACCACTGAGTCTGAATGGGTCGTTTTTGTCTTTTGCCTTATTAATATACTTTTTATGGTTACATCCATCTCTCTGGATAGCCTCAAGCATTTCAATGACAGCCTGGTTTGCACCTCCATGTAATGGTCCCCAAAGGGCACTGATGCCAGCAGAAATAGATGCGTATAAATTAGCACCGGAACTCCCGACAAGCCGAACAGTGGAGGTTGAACAATTTTGCTCATGGTCGGCGTGGAGAATGAGCAGCTTGTTGAGCGCTGAGACAAATTGCGGTTTAATGTGGTAGGGCAGGTTTGGTCTATCAAACATCATGTTGAGAAAATTCTCACAATAGTTCAATCTTGGGCTCGGGTAGACCAGGGGGTGACCAATACTCTTTTTATATGAAAATGCTGCAATGGTACGGGTTTTAGCAAGTAGTCGTGCTGCAGTTACAGTAATGCCACCATAAGGATCCTCTTCATTGTCCATCTCTGGGTAGTAATTGTGTAAAGAGTTTACTGTGGTCGAAAGAATAGACATCGGTGAGGCATTTGGAGGAAAATGATCAAAAAAGTGGATCATATCTTCATGAAGTAGCGCAAATCTACGCATGTCATGCTTAAATGTTTCAAGGGCGTCAAAGGTGGGTAACTCTCCATGGAGAATGAGATAGGCAACCTCAGTAAAAGAACACTTGGCCGCCAAATCTTCAATTGCATAGCCACGATAATCAAGAACCCCTTTCGCACCATCAAGATATGTGATAGATGATGTGCAAGCACCTGTGTTCATGTAACCGCTGTCGAGGGTGATATAGCCCGTCTGTTTAAGCAGCGTGCGTATATCGATGGCTTTATCTCCACGGGTGCCTTCAATGATGGGTAGTTTGTACGTTTCTTCTCCAATGGAAAGTGTTGCAAATTGTTGTGACATAAATTGACCTCTGGGTAATGGAACAATAGGACAAAATCAGAATAATGATTTCTATCTCCTAAAATTAGCGGTGTCAGTTTTGCGCTTAAAGGCACATAACGTGAAACATCGTTGCGTTTGTAACTGCAGGGTTGGGTGGAAATAGAACTGGAAGGAACTCTCAAACGCTCATCGATAGACCAAAGTGTATTTGGTCGTCTGATTTTGTGGTTGGATTGACCTAAAGTGGAGCACTATACTCTATAATGAACATTTACGCAAAACAGATTGTTCAATTGCTTTTTACGGTTGCCCGAAGTTGTAGGGATACAGGGCGAATGTACTAAATTGGACGTTTTGCTTTTATTTAAGAAAGGAGAAAAAGACAGTGGGCGTAGCAAAAAAAACATTGATGGATGAGATTGAACTCTATGTTCAATATGCTGTGGAAGAAAAAGATCTGGAAATGGCTAGAGGTGTTATAAACTCCTATAAAGATGATGAGAGAGTCCTGCGTCTTCTACTGGAATACTACACGATCTTACCGGAGGCAAGAGAAGAGCCAGTTCATAAACTGAGTTGCCTTATGGAGCAGGGAGGTGTAGGGCTTTTTGTCGTTGTATGCACATCCTATTCATATCTGTATGCTGTTTCTGTGGAAGAAATATTGTTGCTCACGGAGTATCAAGAAGAAGTGCCTCTGGAAGTAGTCTCTTTTTTTGGTTACAGCTCTCATACCGAGTTTCTCAAAGATTGTCCGTCTGTTGAAGAACTTGTTGTATATCCAGGCAGTCAAGATGCTGTCGTTTCTGTTTGTCCTGCCTGCGGGGTTACAGAGGGTGAAGAACATCTCCTCGGTTGCATTGTTGAGGTGTGTCCATGGTGTGCCGGGACACTTAATAATTGCAATTGTCGATTTGAACAGCTGAAAGTCGAAGAGATTGAAAATGAAGAACAGCTGGAAACCTTTAGTGACCTTTTAAGTGCAATGGGTAGAATACCCTATGCAAAAGAGCAGAAGGTTGCGTACCCTGGAACGAGTAAAGGACTTGATGGGGAAGAGAAAAACGAGAACTAAAATAGGTCTTCAGGTGAAGGCACCCGAGGTGCGACCAACAGTCACACCTCGGGAACAAGTAAAGGACTACTGACCGTCAACTGATTTCAGATATCGGTAGAGGTCTGAATCTGAAGAAAGTATCAGAGAGCTGTTCTTACCTACGATGGAAGGATAGCTTTCAAGGGTTTTCTGGAAGGCGTAAAAATCCGGATCCTGTGAATATGCTTCGCCGTAGATTTTAGTTGCTAAAGCGTCAGCCTTACCTTTAATGGTAAGCGCTTCTTTGTTGGCTTCGGAAATAATTTCTTTGAGCCTACGGTCTACTGTACCGAGAATCTCCGCCTTCTCACCTTCACCCATAGATCTTTTCTCTGCTGCAATTCTCTTTCTTTCAGAAATCATCCGGTCATATACCTTGATCCGTACTGACTCAATATAGTTGACTCGTTTCATCATGACATCAATGAGTTCAATGCCATATTGGGGTGTTACCTTAGAGGCAATCTCTAAAATCTGATTGGAAATCTGATCCCGACCGCTCTCAGGTTTACGACCAATGGCGGCTGATGAAGCGGATTCAGACATGGTGTCAGTGGACCAGTCTGAACTGCGGATGATTTCGATCAGGTCGTTTTTGTTCACCATATCTCGGACAGTACCGTCAATGATATCACTGAGGAGTGATTGTGCTCGAGCCTGATTGTTCACCGCCTGTAGAAACTGCAGGGCGTCAGTTATCCTCCATCTCGCAGTAACATCGAGGTAAACATATGTTTTATCGTTAGTTGGGATCTGGTTAGGATCTCCGTCCCAGATGAGGATTTTCTTTTCAAAAATCTCCGTATGCTGAACGAAAGGCATCTTGAAATGTAAGCCTGCCTCTATAACGGGGTCACCAACTGGCGCTCCAAACTGGGTAATAACGACCTGCTGTCCCTCTTCAACTATGAAGAATCCATCATAGACAATAACTACTGCCAGAAGGACGAGACCAATAAGAAAGAATTGTGCTATCTGTTTCATATTTGTTTCCTTTATGTAGGTTTTGTCTATTTAGGTTGGTTAGCAATTCCTGCAGCTGAAGTAATATTCATCAGCGGAATTGGAGACTGTTGATCTTTGTCGATCACATAAATAGATTCTACATTTGGTAAGATCTCTTTCATAGTTTCAAGGTACATACGCTGCCTGGTTACGGCTGGGGCATTTTTGTACTCTTTCAATATGTCAGTAAAACGTTGTGTCTCACCTTGAGCGTTGTTTATCCGTTGGGCCTTGTATCCATAGGCCTCTTCTATGATTTTCTTTGCATCTCCGGCAGCTTTAGGGATAACCCTGTTGTAGGTTTCTTGAGCCTCGTTGACCAACCGTTTCATATCCTGATCAGCTTCGTTAACCTCATTGAATGCAGGTTTTACTGTATCAGGTGGATTGATGTCCTGGAACTGTACAGTACCAATGGAAACACCCGACATACCAGTTGGGAAAAGTCTGTCGAGTTGTTCCTGAAGTTCAACTTTTACAGAAGCTGCAAGGAGGTCACGATTACTCAGGACATAGTCAAAATCCATGTTGCCAACGATCCTTCTGGTAACACTCTCAGACATGTCTCTGATGGCCTGGCGAACATTTGCAACCTTGAAGAGATATGCATATGGATCCGCTACACGGTACTGAACGATCCACGCGACATTGATAACATTTTTATCGGCGGTCAGCATCAGGGATTCCATATCGTATCCCTTACGGTCATAACTTGCATTCTGACCGGGAAATCTGCTTCTGAAGCCAAATTCCTCTTTTCTAATATTTTCTACATCAACCTTGTAGAGTTTATCCAGGTAAGGAATTTTAAAATGTAGTCCGGGGGGGGTTGTTCTGGAATATTCTCCAAGCCTTAGGACAACACCAACTTCACTTGGGGTAATTTTGAAAAAAGATGAATACACACCCTGTAAAACAATTATTACAAGTGCGACGGCGAGAAGCTTACCAATACTTGCAAAGGGAGAGGATGGCCCTGATGGTGTTTCAGGAGTTTCCCCAGGGGGAGATGGCTTTTTCTTGTCTGCAAAGAAATCTTGAAGCTTATTAATCAGTTGCGCCACAACTTCTTCCGGGGTCTGAGGTTTGTTTTTCTTCCCCCAGGGAGGCTGTTGATCCTGATTGGACATAGATGGTCTCCTGCTCGTCAATTATAAAAAGTTTATGGAGAGGGAACTCAGCCTCCTAACCAATATAGGAATGAGTTCTCTAAAGTTTCTTTTCTCAGTTAGTTGTTAAGATTAATAATTCATTGCCCTGATTGCAATCTCAATCGTCAATTTATTCTATAGTATATCGGCTAATGGAGCAATTAGAGTGAAAATGCGCTGAGCCAGCTCCCCCATAGTATAAGAGTTGATAATAAAACGAGTGTAATCTGGAGATAAAAAGAATCTCTCCATTTAGAAAATTTTTGTAGTTTGACAATGTTTCCTGTTCCAAGTCCGCAGAGTAGGCCAAAGAGATGTGCACCCAGATCGGTGCGTTCACCGCTTGAGCCGAGAAGGGCTAAAAGTGCAAGACCTGCCATTACAGGCATAAGAAGCGGAAATATGGAGTGTTTGTTTTTGTTTGCAAAACCGATAGTGCAGAGCATTCCAATGACGACAAAAACGGCTGTGGAAAAACCAACGAAGTGGTGGCCAGGCCCGTGCACAACTACATTTATGAAATTTGCAAGTGTGGCACTCGTGAGTACGGAAAAGAGACCAATTCCATTTCCAGTTGAGAGCAAAAGGAAATGAAGGAGGAAACTTCCGAGCAAACAATTACCGAGGAGATGAACTGCATCTGCATGGAGGGTGAGGGCGGTGACGAGACGGTAGTACTGGTGTAATGACAAAATTAGATCAGAGTCGCCAGATCCTGTTGAAAACCAGATGCTGTGCATACTCCAGTCACCGCTCAAACTGTAAATATAAATAAGAAGGCCCGCTACAATTGGGGCTGTGGCGCGAAAAAGGGGAGCATAATTGTCATAAGAGGGACGAGGTGGCCAATGGCGGTTTTCTTTTTCATAATCTTTCAGTTCATCAGCGGCTAACTGAAGATTTGTAACTGTTACGTAAATCTCGATTTGCTGAGGAGAGATAAACTGGATGCGATGGGAAATGCCGGCTGCAGATAAAATGAGGGAGCAGGTATTGAGTTGTTCGACACTTGTCAGGGATTTGAGTCTGGCTTCCTGGGTGTCAGTTTCGGGAGATGAATTGCCAGATTGGCTCATGGGAAAAGAGCTGGAGCCCGATATCTCGGGCTCCAGTATTTGAAGGATTAGTTCAATTGTTCCGTGCTTACAATTGGGCCGAATTTTTCTTTGAGCTGTAATAACTCATTTTTTTGAGTTTCATAGATCTCAAAAAGCGTTTGAGGAATATTGGACTCTTTACTGTACGCATCACGTTGAAGATCAATTCGTGCTATGATTTTATCAACATAAAGAGAGAAGTGCATATCGTAAAGTTCTTTTGAGTACGGCTTATCAATAGTCTTAAAAAGCTCTACGAGGTCGTCATATTTAGGCAGAAAACCTATGGGGCTGTTTATTGCTTCAACCTCACCATGGGCAAAGCGATCGAGCCATCCAAGCCATATTATGACATCTTTTTTCTCACCAAGAAGCGAAGAACCTTCACCACCTCTATTCTCCTTACTGAGGAAATAGTTGAGGCCAGCTATGATTGGACGAGTCGCTGTGTTAAATTTAGAAGAATTAAAAAAAGCGAACTGTGCTCTCATATAATCTGCAAGTGCGCCTGGAATAAATGGGGCGTTGGCCCAGGGCTGTCTGTTAACACCTGTGGCGCCAACTTCTGTGGCTGTTGCCTTCGATACGATAGACGCGCCAATAACAACTCCGGCATCAGAATTTTTGGCAACCCATACAGGTGGCATTGTGTCAGAGTCTCTTCCTGAGTAGGTGATGACTTTAACCGGTACACCTTTTGGGTCTTCTGAAAATTCTGTTGCATGGTTTGCTATTTCAG
Source organism: Desulforhopalus sp. (assembly GCA_047619065.1). GTDB lineage: Bacteria > Desulfobacterota > Desulfobulbia > Desulfobulbales > Desulfocapsaceae > Desulforhopalus_A. Next base: position 62,803 of record JBLHNA010000011.1, on the reverse strand, counting down.
AGGCAAGAAGGGTACATCTGGAATTTTTGTGGGACATTGGAATCAGCTTTCCATCAGCGTCAGTATGCCCTTCTGACCATTCGCCTTGGAAGTTTATCCCACTCGTTGGGCTCTCTTCACCATTGCCAACCCAATGAGGTATACCATCATTTATGAGGACATTGGACCAGATAACTTCTGTCCCATCTCCTCGGAGACAGTCCATCAGCTTAGGGTCACCCTCGCGGTTGACGTCTTCGACAATGCCAAAAACACCTTTTTCAGGGTTGATGGCCCGTAAACATCCCTCTTTATCAATCCAGAACTGAGCCAAATCATCGCCGATAAAATCAGAACCAACCATTGCTGTGGTCGTTTTTCCACAGCCGGATGGGGCGGCACCGGCAAAGAAAGTCTTACGTCCGCCCGGGCCTGTCAAGCCGGTAATGAACATGTGCTCTGAGAGTTGCTCTTCTAATTTATAGTATGTGGCGTAGTCTACGCTAAATCTGTGATTTCCTTTTTTCAAAAGAAGTGTGTTGCCCGCGTAGGTACAAAAAGTTGCATATGTTGTGAACCAGCTGCGATCCATAAATATCCGTGCATTCGGTACATTTTCAGGGGTGTTGTTACCTTCGGAGTGGACATTTGTAAAAAAGAGTCCCGTACGCTGTGCCTCAGCGTCAAATTGGGAAAAACAGTTTCTGTATAACAGCTCGGCTGAGTGGCATACATAACCGGAGGAGGAGATCTCAATTGCGGGTACTGTTGCTTCGGCTCCAACAGGGCCACGGCTGTAAAAACCAACAATCAGGGTTTTACCAGCCATGATGCCAGGCATGAACTCTTTTACATATTGAGTAGCTTCGTCTCTTAAAACTGTTTTGGCAAGCGAGCTCATATCTTCACCTTCATTAATGATGTAGAAGGTCTGTTTAACGAGTCGCGCTTGATCTTGTGGGAGGTCAAAGTGAATAGTGTGTCCGTCTTTAGGAAGTTTTTTTTCTTCGCCCTGGCGTAACGAATACTCACGGATCCATTGCACATCGTCAGGTGATCCTGTGTTGATAAACACGCTATCCGGCTGACACATGGATATGGCGTTAGCAATCTTGATTAATGCTTCTTCGTTTTTGATCTTGCTCAGTTTTTCACGGTTAATATTGTCAATCTTATCGCTAAAGATAGCTTGGGCCTCAGATATGTTTCTGACACCGCCAACACCTTCAAGAATATCTTCACCTTTTTTCAATTCAAGCATTCCATTCTCCATTTACAGATAGCTCAGTTCACACCATTTATTATTAGAAAAATATTAATTTGATATCAATCAAACATTTGCATAATATGAATATTTACATTTCACGTCAAGCAATAGATTCTATCAATGAAAGAAAAAAATGAGACAAAATGTCCTGATATCATTGAGATCAGAGTCGTTGTGGTGCTTGTTAGGTTGTCTTGGTGGAGGTATTTGATAATACCAGTTTAATATATGTATAAGTGTTTGTGATGAATATTGCGATTGCGCCTAACAGTTAGAGATAGAGTCCGGGAGGTGTAAACAATCTGCAATTTCCCGCTGGTCTCCAATCTACCACGCAATTTTTTGAGCTGTGAGGTGAAAGTGTTATATGGACCTCTCTATTGCAGAATGACAATGTGTTTCGAACAAACATTTTGCCAATGTAAATTCGTTGAATTTCAATGACTCTCCTGGTTTCATCGTCTACTTCTGTTTGCTGGTAACTACCTGGAGTTATTCGATTGCTGAAGTATGCTACAATGCAAAACATTTCTTGCGGTGGAGTGGGGTTTGTCCGACATCTTGGTGGGTGATTTCCAAGCATTGTTTTTAACACGATTTTGTTAGATAATTGTTGATGGAACCTGTAGAAAAAATGGTTTTCTTGAAAAAAATAGTTAAATGCATGAGAATGATAGGTGAATCTTGATTGTCAGTTGTTGTGTAATAGAATGAGCGAAATCTCTAAAGAGAAAGGTTGAGATGATAGTTTTTCAGGACATGCGGAGGGTTGAAAGACAAAGAGGCGTCTCTTTGTGTGAAGAAGATAGAAGTGCTCTATTGGTAAAGGTTTCTCACGATCTGGCCAAGCGTGTACTCTTAGGGACAGTAATTATCCCACTTTGTCTGATTCTGGTGTTACTCAGTTCAGATTATTATCTACTCATGCCCAGAGTGTCAGTTCTTCTCTGTATTTTAATGGCCGTCGCCGTTTACCTTCGTTCTTACGCAATTTATAAAATTTTACACCGTTTTGATTCTTTCAGTGGAAAGTATCTTCGTTTACTCTTTTATAGTGCTATTGCAATGGCGGCGATATGGGGCACTGTAACCGCTCTATTTATCTATCATTTTTACTTTGGCTTATCTGTCTTCCTTGTCTTGATCGTTTCGGTCGGCATTGGTGCTGGTGCTATTTCAAGTTTTTTTATCTGGAGAGACCTTGCTCTGACCTACCTCTGTTTTACGTTTTTTCCAGGTATTATTGTTGCAGGCTTTGCCGGTTCCTCGGAGTTGCTTCCTGTTGTAGCGGCCATGGTGTTTTTCATGCTTTTTAACGCTGGACAACTCAAGTTTTGGAATGAGCAATTTTGGGGCAATATGCTAACAAACTATCTTTATAAGCAACAGACCTATCAGCTGTCACAGTCGATGACCGAGGTGGAGGCTGTGATGGCAAAAAATCTTAAAAGAGAACAGGAGGCAGAGAGTGCAGAGGCAAAGATGCGTCAACTGTTCGATTATTCCTATGATGGAATTATCATTGCAGACCTTGAGGCAAAGGTTCTCGATGTTAATCAGACGATGCTTAACTTCATGGAGGAATTATCTGAAGAAGTGATAGGACGCAGCTTGTCTGAAATACTCCAGGGGCAAGAAGACGTTAACAGTGCAATTCAGGATCATTTTGAAAAGGCGAAAAAGGGGATGCCATGTTCTTTCTCATGTTGGATGAGACTGAAAAATAGTGACTATTATGTACGTATTAATCTACGTCGTGTTCTGTGGTTTGAGCAAAAGGTCCTATTTCTCACCCTTCGGGATAGAACAGATAGCGTGGGAGCAAGAACTCGGCGAAGTCTCAAGAAGCAGTCTCTGACCGACAGTGAGGTGTACATGAAGGCGATTCTGCAGAACATAGAATTGCCACTATATTGCAAAGACTTACAGGGGCACTACATTGCTGTGAATGAAACATTTGAAAGAATATGTGGAAAACAACGTCATGAGCTAAAAGATAAAAGTGATTTTGAGGTGTTTGAGGAAAGTGTCGCAAGCTTTTTCAGTTTTCGTGATGCGGAAATAGCAACCACCGGTGAATCGGTCGAGTTAGAAGGTACTTTTCATCTTGGAGGGCATGAGCGTAATCTTCTCATCCATAAATTTCCTTTAAAAAATAGTGACCATACTATTTATGCCACGGCAGGCATTTGTACTGATGTTTCTACCTTACAAAAAACGCTCCATGCAGCCCAGCTTGCAAATGAGGCCAAATCTGAATTCCTCGCCTCGATGTCCCATGAACTGCGTACCCCGATGCACTCAATTCTCTGTTTTGCACGGCTTGGTGAAAAACGCGCATTGCTAAAAGACTGGGATAAACTTGAATCCTATTTCAAAATGATTGTGACCAGTGGGGACTTGCTACTGGAGTTGCTTAATGATTTACTTGACTTGAGTACACTGGAATCGCTTCCGGTATGCTCATATTTTCGAGAACATGATCTTGGTGAAGATGTGGAAAAGATTGTTTCGGAGTTTCGGGCAATGATGGATGAAGGTAATATTACGCTCAGCTATCAGCAGCCGCTTTTTCCTCTGTTGTCCAACTACAATCAGATACGTATTTACCAGGTGCTGAGAAACCTTCTTTCCAATGCAATTAAATTTTCCTCTCCAGGTCAGGAAATATATATAGATATAGGTACTGATCATATCCAGCAAGATGGTATTATGCATCCTGCCTGGAAGGTGAGAATTGTAGACCATGGAATTGGACTTGCCGCAGATCAGCTGGAACTTGTGTTCGATAAGTTTGTTCAAGGAACAAGGCAGAGCCAGTCGCTGAGCGGTGTTGGACTAGGGCTGGCTATTTGCAAGCGAATAATTGAAGATCATAACGGAAAGATCTGGGCTGAGCAGAATGAACCCTCAGGTGCCATCTTTACCTTCCTGCTTCCCTTCTCAGACGGTGTCGATCCATAATACATCGCCCGATGCCGCAATTTGACTTGATCGCCTGCACTCTAAAGAAAACTTTTTATAGAAGAAAAGCAAAGCACCGATCTTCCAATTGACAACAGTGTTACAAAGGGCATGACGAATTGACGGGCGATCCCCGATAGGTAATGTATTTTTGATTTATTCGTGTAGAATTTCCTCCTTTTTGCTTATGAGAAAATGCTACTTTGGGACATCTTTACTTAACGGGGGAATTGGCTGCTCCAAACGATGTTTCTCATGGCGCTTTTTTTGGAAGCGAATAAAAAAAACAAGGGCAAGTGGATAACTCACAAGAGTCGGTATTACGGCCAATATTATTCCTCCTGTCAAAATCACAATACCTGCATCTAATCCAACATTGAGTACTAGAGACAGCGCCTCTGAAAAACCTGCATCCAAGATTTGTTGTAACGTCCCACTCAGAATCGCCCAGCTAGCCCTTCCGGGTAAAATAAAGTTGCCGATGAGCCAAGATACATAATATAGAGGGATATAGGTGAGAGGGTTGCAGATGATAGTTGTACAAAGAAATGCAGCCACAGTGCTTGAAGGGATGATCATAGTGAACAACAAAATAAGTACACTCTTTAGGGGCATTAGGGGAGCAAAGCCTATAAATGTACCTATGGCGACCCCACGAGCGAGCGAGTATGGAGTCCCTTGGAGATCCTTGAAACGCTTAATAAACAGTTTGATTTTTTCTTTCATTTTTTGCTCGAACAAATTAATTAAGATTCCAATCTCACTGTTGTCTCATAAATCGTGATGTGAACACCTACAAATAAAGGCACGGAGATTTTCTTGTTTTAGTATCAACGGATTGGCCATAAGTGGTCTTAGCTAACTCATGTTTTTTTTAACAAGAATGACTGTTTAGTCGACTCGTTTCTCTGAAAAGTTTCATAATCATTTGAGTGATGGGTCCAATGGAACCATCGCCAATCACAACGGCATCGACAACTGTAGTTGGAATGACTTCTTTGACTGACGAGGTGATAAACACCTCATCCAGGAGCCTGATTTCATCTTTATGAACAGGGCGCTCTACTATCTCGACATTGCCTTTAGCACGGTTGAGAATCACCTGTCTCGTTATACCAGGTAGCACCCTGTCACAGGGAGGTGTGATAAGACGTCCATCCCTCACTACAAAGAGGTTGGAGGTTGTACCTTCCAGAAGATAACCAGCCTTGTCCACATAGATCGATTCTACAGCTGCCTGGTCCTTTGCATCCTTTTGGCAGAGGATGGCAGGAATGTAGTTGATGGTTTTTGCGCCAGGCATGAATCTATCGACATGGCTGGTGATCAGCTTGACCCCTTTCTCGTAGTAGGAAGAAGGGAAGGCAACAGTTGCGGTGATCATGAGTATCAGATGTGATGCTTTGGTTGGGGTTATCCCGTCATTACTGAGTCCACCAGTTACGACAATTCTGATATTTTTTTCTTTATGAGAGCTCTGTGCGAGTCCCTTGTTAATCAGTGTCTTGATTTTCTTTACAGTGCAGGGGAGAGTAAGACCAATGAGCCGGGCTGAATTTTGCAATCGGTTAAGGTGATCCTCTAAGTGAAAGGGTATACCATTGTAAGTTCTCAGGAAATCAAATACCCCATACCCTCGTATTACAGAGAGGTCATTAACTGAAATCAGGGCGTCTTCTTCTTTTACAAACTGACCATTGACGTAGTAGATATCCATACCAGTTATACCTCCTGGGTTTTTCCTGTAATGGGTCAGAGTTAATCTGAAAATGGTGGATCTACACCTTTTTCAACACAGGCTTTAATATGGGCATCGACCTCTATTTGAAAAGCCGCTTCCAGTTCACTAAAGGTTTGACCGCTGTAATTTATTTCTTCATCTATAAATAAAATTGTTCCAAAGAGAGAGTAATCGTTGGTATTTACTTTAATGGTACCGTGGTAGCCTTTGTGTGCGATTGTTTTTTGAGCCATGGGTTCCTCCTGGTGGTAATTGATGTCTAATAATGAGGTGGCGGCGGCTCTTCGCCCGCGGGAGTGTCCTCCTGGGTTCCGGCCAGTTGTGATCTCAGCTGATGAACCTGATTTGTGAGCAGGGTCAGCTGTTTCTGTTGATCTATAATCACATCACTCAGGCTGTCTACCGTTTGTTCCTGATATTCAAACTTTTCTTCCAGGACCCGCAGGCGATCACTGTATTCGTCGCTCATATTGTTATTTACTTTTTTTAAAATGAAATTTCTATTACGTATTTTCTTTTAGAGATAATAGTATAGTCGACGTGAAGAGTTCAAGGTGTATTTCATCTCTGCACGTACATCTTTAATGTTTCATATGAGGTCCTGTTTTGATTGTACTGAATTCCTTATTTCCAATCTTCGTTCTTATTCTACTGGGTCGAATCCTAAAAAGCAGAGGGCTCACCAATAGTGAATTCTTAAAAACAGCTGACCGGTTAATTTATTTTTTCTTTTTTCCGGTGATGTTATTCTGGAAAATTGGTGGTTCGTCCTTTGATGGTGGGATCGACTGGCTGTTTGTTGTGGCTGGGGTCGCACCTTTTCTCACAATGTTTTTCCTTTCCACCTGTGTAATTTATCTTTGCAAGGTAACTCCATATCAGGCAGGGTCATTTTCCCAAAGTTGTTACCGGTTTAACACCTATATTGGTGTGGCGGTTGTATTGAATAGTCTCGGGTCTGAAGGGGTGAAATACTTTGGTCTACTGATTGGATTTGTTATTCCGCTGGTAAATCTTTTTGCGGTGGCAGTTCTCATCTGGTTTTCAGGTGAGAAGCTTAAATTAGAACAGCGCTTTGTGATTACGACCCGTGCAGTACTGTCTAATCCTTTGATTTTGGGATGTGTTGCAGGGATTGTGTATAGTCAGGCCCTTGGCCGTTTTCCTGTATTTATCGATAACTCACTGGCCCTTATCTCTATGGTAGCGTTACCACTTGCTCTCATTTCAGTTGGAGGGAGTCTGACCTTTGATGGGGTCCGTGGAAACTTTAAACTGTCGCTTGTTGGTGCCGCTTTAAAGCTCCTTGTTCTACCAGTACTAGGATATGGTTTCTTCCATCTATTTGGTGTGACGGGTGTACCTTTTAAGGTTGGGTTGATTTTTCTCGCCCTCCCTGCATCCACGGCAATTTATGTGTTGAGCTCTCAGCTGCACAGTGACACTGAGCTCGCTTCTTCTGCCATTGTTATTTCTACGCTCCTCTCTTTTATATCCCTTTCTGTCGTACTGCTTATCTGATGGTGTATAAAAAGGGCCACTGGTGTTGCCCTGCAAAAAAATATACATAATGCCTTGAAGTATAATATCTTTAAGTAAAGGGTACGGATAATGAGAAAAGGTTTCAGAAGTTATACCACAAGCTCTAAAGGGTTCAGGCAGCTTGTCTCGATATGGGAGGAGAGGCCGGATCTGGAACACCAGCAGGCACTCTTACGTGTTGCTGTGGGTTTTGTTGTATTTGGCTACCTGTTGTATACGATGCTTCTTGATGGGAACCTGTCGATAAAGGATCAATATATCCTGCTCACATCTGGTGTTTTTTTTGTTACCGCATTTATAATACTTGCCTGGCTGGCGATCTCGCCAGGTATTTCTGTGCCAAGGCGTCTACTTGGTATTGTCGTAGATAACGGAGCCACCACCGCAGCATTGTATTTCCACGGTATTCTTGGAGTCCCCCTTTTTATTTTGTATCTCTGGGTGAGTTTTGGCAATGGCTTTCGTTTTGGCAAAAAATACCTGTTTTTTTCGGCACTGCTTGGCTTGTTGGGTTTTTCTATAGTGACGCAGTTTTCTGATAATTATGAGACAAACAGCTCTGTAACATTGGGATTATTTGTAGGTCTCATCGTTCTTCCTCTCTATGTTGCTTCGCTATTGGGGCAACTCACGAGAAGTCTGGAGCTCGCGGAAACCGCGAACCGAGCTAAATCTAACTTTCTTGCGACCATGAGTCACGAGATCAGAACGCCACTAAATGGAATGGTTGGTGTAACAGAGATATTAGACCGAACCAATCTTTCCAGCCAACAGCGTCACTATGTCAGTTTAATATCAAGATCCAGTGAATGGTTGATGAGAGTCATTACAGATGGTTTGGATTTTTCAAAAATAGAGGCAGGGGAGTTTTTACTCTCAGAAGAGACTTTTGATTTATCTCTCGCTCTTACCCAGTTTTGTGCATTGTATGAAGGTATACAAAAAAATAAGGATGTGCAGTTTCTAAGTAATATTGACAGCAATATCCCAGACCTTGTGATGGGTGATCAGCTGCGTCTTAACCAGGTCTTAAGTAATCTTGTTTCCAACAGTCTGAAGTTTACAACAAAAGGCGAAGTTCATTTCAAAGCTAAAGTCATCTTAAAAAAGAGAGATGGGGTTAGAATACAGTTCACAGTGACTGATACAGGACCGGGGGTTGCCCTTGATAAACAAAAAGAGATTTTTGAGCCGTTCAGGCAGGTAGATAGTGGAATTGCAAAAAAATATGGTGGGACTGGTCTTGGTCTTGCGATTGCCGCAAGAATTGTTGTTCTGATGGGTGGTAAATTGACACTGGCGAGTACACTTGGTGAAGGTGCAAGTTTTTCGTTTAACCTCTTTTTTTCCGATCCAAGTGAGGAGGAAGCAAGGGCAGTCGAGAAAGATCTAAAAAATAATTCGCTTACCCTTGGCTGGAAAAGACAACCACAACTTCTTGTAGTTGAAGATCACGAAATTAATCGGGAGGTTATTGCCCATCAATTGCAGAATATGGATTGTGCTGTCGCTCTGGCTGTGAATGGGTCTGAGGCGCTTGAATATCTGAAATATAATATGGCTGATCTTGTGCTTATGGATTACCAGATGCCGCTGATGGATGGTTATACAGCTACGCGGCTGATACGGGAGAACGAGGGACGCGAAGGTCGGGGCCACCGTATGCCTATAGTTGCTTTAACGGCTCATGTGACAGTTGATGATCGGAGGAAATGCCTTGAATCAGGTATGGATGACTATTTAGGGAAACCATTTACCTCTGAGCTACTGAGAAAGAAGCTCTATAGGTGGCTGCAACCTCTGTTATCTGATCAGATTAACAATATAGAGCCAATTGTTGCCGATGTCTATGAGGAGGAAGGCCGAGAAGAATATAGAGTTGATACACGAAGTGAAAGGGGTGAGAGTGAAAAACTGTTGCACGATCTTAAAAACATGCTTCTTGCAATTTATGGCAGTACAGAACTTGCACTTATGAAATCAGAGGATTCTGATGGACAGAAAAGGCATATGGAGAGGATTTATGTTGCTGTACAAGAGGCAAATCAGATCGTAGAAACATTGACGAAAAAGTGTACAGAAAAGAAATAGCAGAGTCAAATAAATTGAGTTTAGTCTAATGAAATATATAAAGAACTGGTAAATATTCTCAAAAAAACTAGTTCTTCTTAGATTCAGGACATATACTAATACCAGTAGTAAACATTATGAGTATGTAGCCGTAGGAACGGGAGTGAATCCCACAGCAGGTGACCAGTGGGGGGGGAAGTAGCGTTGCTCCAGTGTAAACGTGATCTTGGGTGCCGCAAAACGGTTGAGTTGTATCGAGACCGGGTTTTGGTTAACAGTTAAACTTCAATAATGTTTCATAGAACATAAAGGAGTAGATCATGAGAGGCACATACGAAGCTTTTATTTTGGTGAAGGTGAAAGATGGAAGGGAATATGTTTGCGCATTAAACAGGCAAGCACCAAGCAAAAACACCAACGAGAAACCGAGTTTAAGAGAACAGGAAGAGTATCTTGAAACCATGGTGATCTGGAATTAAGACGTTTAGTACCTTACAAATTGTTTCCTTGTTTTTTTTAAGAAAATAATTTGTTTTAAGGTACTTATTCTGGCTTATTTCTCGTTTACCAGGGTTGGTTGGAAGTAAATTATATTTTTTGCTTTTTCTTCCAGATAGAAGATAGTTGTAAGATAGAGGGTTTTCAGCAAGGTTACTGGGCTGAAAGCCCTCTTTTTTGTTATAGTGTATGTCTACAGAGCGACGAAAAAATAATGTCGCAAAGAGTGCTAAACAGGACAGGAAGCCAATATTATTGGAGTGACTTTTGCCGGGAATCGAAGTAAGAAAACTACTTTATTTGAATCGGTAATTCTACCTAATGATTGGAAGCAGAAAATGGTGCAAATCCGTCCGGAAAAGTCAGAGTCATTTGATCATGGAAAGGTTCTTTTGCTTTCTTTTTGTCACTTTATCCATGATGTGTATTCAAGTTTTCTTGCACCACTTCTCCCGTTTCTCATAGAAAAATTCGGTCTCTCTCTTACCCAGGCCGGATTTTTGTCAACAGTCATGCAGATTCCTGCGTTGATGAATCCCTATATAGGCAAGTTGGCCGATCGCATAAGTGTCAGATACTTTATTATTCTGGCACCGGCCATGACAGCAATTCCCATGTCCCTTTTAGGTGTTGCCCCCAGTTATTCTGTTTTGCTCATTCTCATGTTTATCACTGGGATCAGTGTTTCTTTGTTCCATGTGCCAGCACCTGCCCTTGTCTATAAGGTTGCAGGAAATAAGACGGGCAAGGGGATGAGTTTTTACATGATTGGAGGTGAGCTTGCCAGAACTCTGGGGCCGATTGTTATTATCGGGGCTATTTCTCTCATGGGTCTTGACGGTTACTACCCCGTGATGTTAGTCGGTATTTTGGCATCGATTATCATGTATTATAAATTTCGTGACATGCCGGTCACAGTGAATCCGCAGTCCACCCCTTCTATTCGAAAAACCTGTGTGGAGATGAAGGGCTTGCTGTTACCACTCTCTGGCATACTCTTTGTCCGTGGATTTATGCACGCCTGTCTCACCGCATTTTTACCTCTTTATATTCTGACAAGGAGTGGAGATGTCTGGCTGGCTGGGATCGCTCTGTCCCTTTTTGAAGCGGCAGGCGTTGTAGGAATACTTGTTGTTGGGAATCTCAGCGATCGATTTGGGCGTAAACAACTTCTCGTTTTTTGTCTTATTGTGGCTCCGATCTCACTTCTATTATTTACTGCTGTATCAGGTTGGTTACAATTGTTGGTGTTACTTGTGACGGGTGTTTCTCTTCTTTCAACCACCCCTGTAATGCTTGCAATGGTTCAGGAATATTCTGTGAACGGCTCTTCTGCGGCTAATGGCGTTTTTATGATGATCTCCTTTCTCACAAGGTCTGCGGTGGTTGTGCTGGTGGGTTTTGTGGCTGACATGGTTGGGTTGGAGAAAACATTTGTAATTTGTGGGGTGATTGGTCTTGCAGGTATCCCTTTTGTCTTTACCCTTAAAGCAAAGAACCCTGGTGAGGGGTCTCTGTGAAATCCTGAGAAGAAAATGTATGAGATCATTTTCCATGGCCAAGATTTTTTTGAGACTTCCAGCCTTGCCTTTATCCACAACATTCACTTTTGAACATCCAATAACATATCATATAGATGGATTCTTTTATTGGCCGATTATCAATTCCAAATTGGACCATTAAAGCAGAATCGCCATTCAATTTCCCCTTGATCTTTTGGTTAATAACGATGTAGAGATAACCACATCTTTTATTGGTTTATTTTTTAGTATCTTCAATTATCTGATTTTTCGGGAGGTTCATGAAGAAGATTATTTTTCTACTGTTGTCGTTTGGTGTAATTCTGGGCCTTGTTATTTCCCTTGGAAGTGCAGAAATGATTGAACATACATCCGGTGTTGAGTTTTGTTCGTCATGCCATTCTATGAAAGGCGTTTCCCGTTCCTATGCCGAAGACATCCACGGCGGTATGAATAAACACGGGTTTAAAGCGAAATGCGCCGACTGCCATCTCCCCCATGATAATGTACTCAATTATGTGAGTGCAAAAGCATATACCGGAGTAAAGGATGTTCTGGGTGAACTGTTCTGGGCAGACACATTTGATTGGATCGGTAATCTTGCGCATAGAGAAAAGTTTACCTACACCTCTGGTTGTGTCAAATGTCACGATCTCAGCGTAATAAAGTATGAGATACCGAAAGCATATCTAGCACATAAAGACTTTTTATCGGGGAAGGTTCCTTCCTGTGTGAAATGTCATGAAAATGTAGGACACAAAAATATTAAAGATTTTCTGGTTAAACAAACTAAGAGGGAGGAAGGATGATACGAATACTGTTGGTAATAGCCTTTACGGTCGGGTCTTTTTCATCGGCTTTTGCAATGGACAGCAGCGTGAAAACCTTGAAGGTTGAGCGTGGCTTGACAGCTGAAGGGAAAAAATGCATCGAATGCCATGCCGAAAAGCAGCCAGGAATTGTCGCTGACTGGAAGAACAGCCGACATGGCCATGTAAATGTAAGCTGTATCGATTGTCACGGCGTCGATAAAGGCTCTCCTATGGCATCACAAAGTTGTCCTGGTGTCAAGGGAACTGAGACATATATGTCTATCATTGTTACTCCAAAAACCTGTGGTAGATGTCACTCTGCTGAGGTAGATCAGTTCAGCAAAAGTGGCCATGCCCGTGCAAGTATTCAGTATCACTCAAAGGATGGACTAAATTTTGATGGTATGACCAAACTGATTGCAACCCATGAAGGTCAGGGAATTGAAAAGTTCAAAAACTCTGCTGATATGACCGGTTGTATGCAGTGTCATGGTGCTGATATTAAGCTAGGTGAAGATGGCAGGCCAACAAAAGACACGTGGCCAAATGCCGGTGTTGGTAGCACCTATCCTGATGGTTCTGTAGGAAACTGTGCTGTTTGTCACACAAGACATACATTTAGCATCGCAGAGGCTAGAAAGCCTGCCGCCTGTGCTTCATGTCACCTAGGTCCGGATCATCCAGATATCGAGATCTTCAATAACAGTAAGCATGGACACATCTACAACTCAGAGGGCGCAACCTGGAATTTTACCAGCGCACCTGATGCATGGGAGCCTGGTGATTACCGCGCACCGACCTGTGCTGTATGTCATATGAGTGGAATTGGCGCACTTGAAACCACCCATAACATTTCTGACAGACTCAAATGGAACCTTTGGGCACCAAAGTCTATGGTCCGAAATTCTCCAGATCCCTTGAGTCCGCTCACCGGAGAAGGTGTTGCAGGTCGAGAAAAGATGAAGAGCGTCTGTTCCAACTGCCATAGTTCGCTGCATACAGACAACTTCTTTGTGCAGGCAGACACCCATATTGAATTGTACAATGAAGGCTACTGGGAGCCTGCCCTGGCTCTTAAGAAAGAGCTTGCTGAGAAGAAGCTTTTGAAGGCCAATCCATGGGATGATGAGTTCCAGAAGATTATTTATCATCTCTGGCACCATGAAGGGCGCCGTATGCGTCAGGGTGCTGCGATGGGTGGACCTGATTATGCCCATTGGCATGGTGTCTTTGAGGTCCAGCAGGATCTGTATGAGTTGAAGGCAATTGCTGAAAAACGATTGAAAACTGGCAAGATCGAAGAGTAAATTCTCTTGTAGTCTTTCAGTCTTTAGGACTTTGTTGATGTCCTAGGTGTTAGAGGGGCCGCTTCCATCACGGAAGCGGCCCCTTTCTCGTTGTAGACTCCCCACTTAAGAACTACAGGAAAGTATAGAGCAACCGGGCTTATTCCTCGCCCATTCTGGCCTTTTCTCCGCATATTTCTCATTTTCAGGCTGTTCATCATATGGATTTCGCAGGACATCAAGGAGTTCATTTACAAGGGAGTTGTCATTCGCCTCCGCCTTATCGATGGCCAGTTGCGCGAGATAATTACGAAGCACATATTTAGGGTTAACCTGGTTCATGTTTTTTTGACGTATTTCAGAGGCTTGTGGATCACTTTTTAGACGTTTTATATAGGCAAGAATCCAGGTGTTCATTTTTTCAATATAGCCCTTATCTCTTTTCTCCGGATTGTAATAGGCCTCGTGGAGAGGATGGTCAGGACTGCCCACATCCGTTGTATTTCCCGTATGGTCTATTTTGCTTAGATTGCGGAAAAATATTGTCATATCTGTTTCCACACACTGCAGGAGATCAACGAGGTCACCAATGAGCGAATCATCTGTTTTTTCATTAAATGTTGATAGACCAAGTTTATCTGTCATCATCTTATTCCAGCCAACCTGGAACTGTGTAGAGTAGGATTTAAGTATATTTTCGATACCCTCTTTATCCTCAATCAGGGGATAAATTGCGTTGGCTAGCTGTAGCAAGTTCCACTGACCAATGTGGGGCTGATTGCTGTAGGAGTACCTTTTCCCCTGGGCGTCGGTGGTGTTCGGGGTCCAGTTCGCCTCGTAGCCCTCAAGCCAGCCATATGGACCGTAGTCAATCGTGAGACCAAGAATAGACATGTTATCCGTGTTCATTACCCCGTGGACAAATCCCACCCGCATCCAGTGTATGATCATTTCCACGGTGGTGGTGCAGATTTCCTGAAACCAGTTGAGGTATGTTTTTTTAGAAGGTGGGCCAAGATGTGAGAAGTCAGTAATTATTGTGTAGTCGACCAGCTGTTTGAGTAAAGAGAGTTCTTGTCTTGCCGCCAATATCTCAAAATTACCAAAGCGTAGGAATGATGGAGCGACCCGGCAGACAACTGCTCCCGGCTCATTTTTAGGATGTCCATCGTAAAACATATCCCTTAGCACTGATTCCCCAGTTGTTATAAGCGAGAGTGCCCTGGTAGTGGGAATGCCAAGGTGAAACATTGCTTCGCTGCAAAGAAATTCGCGAACGGAAGAGCGCAGTACAGCAAGGCCATCCGCATTTCTGGAGTACGGGGTTGGTCCGGCACCTTTTAATTGTAATACCTGTCTCTCGCCACTTTTTGTAAGGACCTCACCTAGGTTAATAGCCCGCCCATCTCCCAGTTGACCTGCCCAGCTACCAAACTGATGGCCTCCGTAGCACATGGCAAATGGGTCCATCCCCGGCAGCAGGGAGTTGCCAGCAAACACTTTGGTGAAAAATGCAGACTTGCATATATCTTCAGATATACCGAGTTCATTTGCCACTTCCCTGCTGTAGGTAATCAGTTGTGGATTTGTAACTGTTTCTGGTTGAACCTTTGAGTAACAGGCGTGTTGCACCTGCCTTCTATAGTTGTCCGGCTGCAAGTCTCCCGGGAGCTCGCGGATAAAGCTATTGTCAAACTGGAGTGATTCCAGCTCAAATCTAGGTGTAATTGTGTTCATATACGACCTTTAGATGAATTTTTTACGTTAGAAAAGCGGATGATCGTTTAGTCAATTTAAGCATCCTACATTGTGGTGCAAGAGTGAGACTGTTACACATTTATATTGACAGGCATTGTAAACATACAGTAAAGGTACTGTATCGATATGCAGAGGGGGCGCTTGATGGACTACACGATAGATAAAAAATCAGATACACCACTATATGTTCAGATACGAACGATTATTTCCGATGGGGTGGAACAAGGGAAACTTAAGCCGGGTGACAGGCTGCCATCGGTGATTGAACTGGCCAAAATCATAGGAGTGACCCAGGCAACTGTCAGAAGGGCATTAAAGGATTTACGTACCACCGGCCACACCTCCTGCCATGTCGGTCGCGGGACCTTTGTGCACGCCCCTGACTCAGATGAGAGTGGGCTTGATAAGGCTACCCACCCAACCAATGACCAGTTTTTGGCAAAAGAACGAGAACAAAATTCTTTGGAGTTTGCGGCCAGGAAACTTCGGATGGGGGTGGGTAAGGCCCTGACAGATATTATGTCACTTGCTGCAAAGCCGGGTCTTCTACAGTTCACCAAAGGTGTTCCTGATCCCTGGCTGTTCCCTGAAAATTTTCTCAAAGAGGTGAGTGAAGAAACTTTTGCTACAGGAGCGATAGATCTCTATGAACAGACACCTCCCCAGGGCGCGTATGAATTGCGCAAAGAGATAGCTGACCGGTTTTCAAAAGAAAATGGCTATGTAGGCCCAGAACAGGTCCTTATTACTAACGGTTCAATGCAAGCGATTACACTGGTGGCCCAGGCTAATTTAGATATGAACTACAGGGTCCTTTGTGAAACTCCATGCTTTAAAGGGGTGACCGATTCTTTCACTGCATTGGGACAATGGGTGGAGACCGTTGCAAGAGATGACGAGGGACCGCTTCCACTGCCTCCTGCAAAAGTTGTCGGTCAAAAGCCAAATCTACTCTACCTGTGCCCATACGCTCACAACCCAACGGGAACACATCTTAGTCCCAAAAGATATGAGATGTTAGTCAATTGGGCAAAAGAGACGTCCAGTATTCTGGTTGCCGATGAATTGTTCAAGGAACTTAGTTTTGATACAAACCCTCACCCAAGTCTTTACAGAGCTTTGGGACCTGAGCAGACTGTCATCATAAGTTCCCTGTCAAAGTCGATTATGACGGGTTTACGGCTGGGCTGGATTATTAGCTCCCGGGAACGTATCCAGCAACTCGCACAGTTAAAAAAACTGATGGACCATTCCTGCCCAACTCTTGTTCAGGGACTGGCTTACACACTTTTTACCTCAGGCCGTTTTGACACACATACAGAGAATATGAAACATGTGTATGCCAAGAGATGTGAAGCGATGCTGACTGCGCTTGAAAAGTATATGCCAGGTGAGGTGCAGTGGTCCAGACCTCAGGGCGGTTTTTCCCTGATGCTGAAGCTACCACGCGGTTATTCAAGTGTTGCTCTTTTCCTTGCATCCATAGAAAAAGGAGTCTCCTTTTTACCAGGTCCGCTTTTTGATATTGATCAGCGTTTTGTTCACTGTTTTCGTCTCAGTTATGCCTTGCTGGATGAAGACCAGATAACAGAGGGGATTGAGTTACTTGCAGGTGCGGTTGAAGACTTGCTCAGACGACCTCCAGGTGATAATGGCCTAACTGGTCTAGGTAGTTTTTATTAAAAGGTAACTTGCAAAAATCATAATGTGTCAACATAACAGGTGTAATTATGAATCCATTATTGATAGATCTCATACTAAAAGAAAAAAAACAGGAAGCGGCCGAGCATGCCAGGCATTGCCGTTTGATACGTCTTTACAATAGGGCCAATCCGCATATGGTGGCAAGGTTGACCCTCATGATTGGAAAGCTGTTGGTGACACTTGGGCATAGATTGCAGGCAAGTGCAAATCGGCACTTAGGCATGGAAAGTGAAATCACCCATGAGCAGATCAAATGTCAATGATACTGTTCAGATGAGTTGCCGGCAAACCTATGGAAAATGAAAATTTCTTTAAAGACAAGCGGATGCCCTTTGCAGAGTGTCGCTATTCAAGAAGCAGTATGCGACAATTTAAGTCGCACATGCATAAGACCTTCAGTATAGGTGGGGTGGATAGTGGAGAGGTCGTCTATTCGGTGGCTGGGGAGCGCAAAAGTTTAACCGTGGGTGCTCTGGCACTGATTAATCCCGAAGTCCTGCACTCTTGTAATAGTGTCGGGGAAAATGAGCGTAGTTACTATATGTTGTATCTGGATGTTGATTGGTGTTTGCAGGTACAAAGAGCTATATGGAATGTTTCAACCTTTAATAATGTGACTGCTATTCGCCTGGATGGGCAGGACTATTATCAAGAATATATCAAAACCATGAAACTGCTTATGGCAAAGGGCGCCCACCTTCTCAACAAAGAGCACCAGCTCGTAGAGTTCGTCACGAAAATATTTACTCACGCCTGTAATCCAGAGACTCCTCTACCAGTGGTGTCTCAGGGAATCGAGGAATTAAAAGAGAAACTTGGTTCCAACTTAAGGGCTGATCTGACACTAAATAGTATCGCCAATGGAATGGCAGTCAATCCGTACACACTTCTTCGAAGGTTTAAAAAGATTGTCGGATTAACGCCCCATGCCTACAGGATGAATTGCCGGATTGAAAAGGCGAAGATATGTTTGCAGCAGGGGATAGATATAGCAGAAACAGCTCTTGAATGTGGTTTTTTCGACCAATCCCACCTGCATAGACATTTCAAGGCAATGAGCACCGTCACCCCTCAGGAATATCGCGTCAATTTTGTACAATAAATAGTTCCTCGGTTGATCTATTATCTCCAAAAAAAGGAGATAATTATGGAGTTTGTTCTCGTAGCATCAGCCCACTTTCTTGCTCTCTTAAGCCCCGGACCCGATTTCTTTCTTGTCATGCAGGCAGCTTTTCGACTGCCTGCCCGTTACTGTATCAGTCTTTGTGCTGGTATAGCTGCTGCCAATGGTGTGTACCTGGCTGTCGCTATTACAGGCCTCGAACTTACTCGCGAAATGGGATCCTTGATGATTCTGGTGAAATACTTAGGCGGCGCGTACCTTCTATTTGTCGGGATAATGCTATTGCGCGGCCCTAAACGTAATATAGAGGAGACGAGAAGCGGGAATTATCTACACCGTAAAAGTTACCTGAAGCAGTTTGTCTTTGGTTTTCTCTCGGGAATCCTGAATCCTAAAAACGCCATATTTTACCTGGCAATATTTTCAGTCATGGTCTCTGCAGAGACATCTCTTGTCACGAGAGGGCTGTACGGTTGTTGGATGACATTCGTTGTATTTATCTGGGATAGTTTTGTCGTGTTTGTGTTGAGTCGTAACGGTGTCAAAGACAGGTTGGGGGGTGTGTTGTATTATATTGAGAAACTGTCTGGAGTGGTACTCGCTTTTTTTGGTCTATTTCTGACCTTGTCCTGAAAAATTCTTGTGCATCTACGATGATTTATTTGCCTCGCCCAGAGATAAGAGTTACCCTTATACTAATTGAATAAGTGGTTTCATCTTAACTATATTGGAGCGATTGTAAGAATGATTGTAAGAATACTTATAGCGGGGTTTGCTTCATTTGTGTCCGGATTAAGTTACCTGACCGGCCTGACTCGCCTGATGACAGCTTTACTTGTCGGTTTTGGTGCATTTAGTTCTCTGTTTTTTGGTGGCCTGTTTCTGTTGCCTGTGGATCAGGAACGGTTGATTTTTCCTATCTATGAAAAGGTCCCAGCCTGGCCATACTTTGTTCTTGGTGTAATTTTATTGGGGATGGTTGTCGCACTGTTTTTGATAAAGTCTAAACCTGCAATTTCGGAACAGGTCTCAACAGTGCACTTCAAGTATCTTCTTGGTGGAATTTGCGGGTATCTGACGAGTTTATTTCTCTCTTCTATTTACTGGTTTCCCTCTGATGAGAAGCGGCTTGCAAGTGACGTGTCGAGTTTGAGTACCGAGGTTTTGCTTGGAACGGTTATTTTTCTACTTGGTATCTGTGGCTCTTGTTATCTTTTTTACAAGGCGTCCAAAGGCAACAGTGAAGAGAATCCAGATCTCATGCGTCGATTTGTCCTCGCATTTTTTACCTTCATTCAATTGGATAAGGTTCCTCTTTTGGTCGCTTACCTCCTGATTTATGCCCCTGATACCGGGGTCATCTTTCCAAACATTGCAGCTCTTGCTCTTTCTGCATATATTCCTGTTGCAGTCTTTCTCATAAAGACCACGTGGGACTCAAAAAATGATGCAATAACATAATTTGTCACGTAATTAGCGTGCATTGCAGAAATTATTTATCTGGTGTAAACAAAAAAGCAGAGTCATTTTTGACTCTGCTTTTTACTTATCAAGATAAGAAGGATATCTTATTTTTTCCGTCGAATCCTCGCTCCAACGAGTCCAAGTAACCCCGTTCCAAAAAGGAGCATTGTTGCTGGTTCGGGAACAGGGGCGGTACCGATTAACTGGCTTTGATTGTCAAATGTGGTGCCTACTTCTGAGATGTTAACGGCTACAACGGTCCAGCCGGAGTCATCAAAGTCGAAGGCTTCTAGTGTGTTCCATGCATCTACACTGCCCCATGTCTCATCTTCCCAGTACCAGATGGCACGTTGGACCTTTTGAGCAGCGTCTGTGACAGTACTGAATATATTGGCTACGAAGGCTGCATATAGCCATTTGGTCTCTGCTGCAAGATAATCCTTACCATCTACAGCGCCCCCTCCACCACCATCTGCATAGTCACCTACAGATGTGACATCATAGACAGTATTGGGTGTAAAATATTGCTGACTTTCTAAACAGAACGACTGGTATTTATCGCCAGTTTCTAAATCAGTCATAATGTAGGGAACACTCCTTTCATTTTCCATCTTCACCTGATTGGGCGCCATTGGTAAAGCAAAGGCCTGGGTGGTTAAAAAAGTAATGAATGAGCTTATTAAAAAAAATATTATCTTTGTTGATTTCATACTGTCTATTCTCCTTTGTTGCTTAGATTTGTTGCTATGTATACATCTAAGCAATAAACGGACCAATTATGTCAGTAAGATTAGGGTAGTCTAACAAGTTCAAATAACACTAATATTTCGTGATGCAGAAAGTGATAAGCAGAAGATAAATTCAGTTGTTCCGTTTTTACGGAACAGAAGTTTGAGAATGAGAACCAATCTCAATGGTATGTAGATGAATTCCCGATTTAAAATATTCGTATAGGAAGAGTGAGAATGCGGCGACAGTATTAAAGATGATGTTTGGGCTTTTTTGAGTTTCTGTTAGCCGAAGAGGTATATGAGGTCTGCAGGTAGTTTACACTACGACATGCCACCACTGTTATGAACGGCAAAAAGATCAGCAAGTTTACACAGCTTGCCAGCAGCGCTTTTCATTGCCAGAGAAGAGGGAGAGTGAGGGTAGAGTTCTGATATTGGCAGGAAGGATTTAAGGGCCATTTGGACCTGTGGGTCATCTGGAATTTCGCAAAGCTCGGGGATATCTATCCCGAGGTATTTTGCGACCATTTTTTTAAACTTGCCCTTATTTAATCTGCCGTTTTCACTATCTCGGTTGACAATAAGGAGGGGGTGAAAATACTTGAGAGCCTCTTGGGCGAGTCTCCTGGCTCCGGGGCTTGTCTGTTCCGCAAGCTCAAAGACCTCTCCAAGAGAACTGAAATTTGTGGTCTTTAAGATGGTTGCAACGTCACTTTTTGAAAGAAAACTTGTGAGCATCTTTCGTATGGTCGCAAGTTGAAGAAAGTTATAGAGGTCCATGATGGAGGTGGGATCGGGCAGAGTGACGCAGATCTGAATATCAGAGTGCATGAAAAAATCCAAGGCGTGATAACTTGTACCTGCCCCCACATCAAGGAGTACAATATCAGCATCGATGCTGTCGATGGCTCTCAGAAGACGGGCTTTCTCCTGGAAATTCATGTTTGCAGTCTGCAGGGTATCTCCGGTCCCTGCTATAAGTTGTAGACCGTTGTGTGCGTAAAATGTGTGTGCTACCTCCTGGATGTCATCTGTCTTTCGGGTAATGAAGTCGGTGAGGGTCCTCTGTGGGTTAAAAAGACCATAGAGAATATGGGCGTCAGCTCCGCCGATATCGAGATCTATGAGGCACACTCTTTTGCCTGTTCCCGCCAGCAGCATAGCGAGGTTTGCCATTATCATGGTTTTGCCAACACCACCTTTGCCAGAACCTATGGATATTTTTATTGCCATATATGTGGGGTTAGTTTTTTTGCCGACGCAATCGAATCTCATAAATCCGGGTGGCTCTGGCGAGAATGGTTTTAAGCTCAGTTGTGTTGTCTTGATTACAACTCCACAATTCCCAGCCTTCTTTTGAGCGGAGGATGATTTTACCCTTATGAAAGGAAAGGGTGGCTGCACCCAGGATGCTGGTGTCTGGAATTTTATCCACTTTAACAGGTACCTGCACGATCTTCGCTTCTTTTTTATGCTGTATGCAGGCGGAGCAGAGTTCTGTCTCTCTATTGCCAAAGAGGTTGAGTACTGTTCCGCAGTCATTACAAAATCGCATAAATGTCTTTGCAGTAAGGGTTAGAATGTCGGTAAGGCCAGATACGAGAGACTCAAGTTGCAGATTATGACTTTGTGTAATTTGATTCTATCAAAGAAAATCTCTCTCGTCATTTTTCTAGCCCGGATTTCTCACCAACAAAGTTTTTCGCAGGTCGAGAAACCGGGCATGAAGCTGTAATAATCTACCGGAGTCTTCGCTACCTGCAAATGCTCGGTAACGAAGCAGCTGCGAATAAATCTGTTGCCCGAAGGGTGAACTTTTTGATTTGAAACGAAAAACACCCTGTTAATTAAGAAAGTCATTTTTAAACTATAAAAACAAACAATTGAGTTTCAAATCAAAAAGTCATGAGAAATTCGGGCTAGGTGATAATTGTGCGACAACTTTCTACTTTTCGGCATAAGTGGCCGGAATATTAAGTCTCTGAAGAGATTATCTCCTGTTTTTTTAAGGAGATAATCTGCAGGTCTATAATCTTGCGTGTTTTTCTTTTTAGAGGGTGGTTTTGCACAATATCTTAGCAGGAGATAAAGCGGTGAGCATGGGAGAACGACTGCAGGGCACTGTTATTTCTTTTGCGTTTTCACTGATATTTTTTCGACCACTTTGCGGTAATAGTCATCCTGGCTTGCGATGTTTGCTTTAAAGGTACGCTTTTGTTCTACCTTCATGAGGAGAACATTGAGTTTTTTCATCTGCTTGAGACGCTCATGCTCATCTTCAGTGCTGGCAATGAGATCCTCAATTTGTTTAATCTCTTTTCTCTCTTCAATCTCTGGAGGCAGATAACCACTGTTTTTTAGAAGCTTATATGCGATTTTCAAGTCCTCTGGAACAAGATGGTCATCCTCTAGTGGAAGTGGTTTGTTTTTCCAGCGAGGGGAGTTAAGGTCTCTTTCTTCCATGGCCTTAAGTATCTTTTGTTCGGCAATGAAGGCAATTAAATCCATAAATCTATTCCTGTAGGTGATTTGGTACGTCTACATTAACGCAGAATATTTTTAAGCCAGCCAGAAATGTCGGTAATCTGTTCAGGGCATACGGAATGTTCCATGGGATAACTCGTATACTCGGGTGTATACCCCTTTGCTGAAAGGTCACTAATAGCCTTTTGGGCAAGTTGCTCTGGAACCACCGGGTCAAATGTTCCATGCTGTATTTCTATGGGAATCGACTTGTTGGCTTCGCTGTAGTTAACCGTATGGGATGTGGCAAAGTAGGTGGACATGGCGAGTAAGCCAGCAAGAGGTTTGTCGTAACCAAGAGCAAAGTGATAGGCAACAGCTCCACCCTGGGAAAAGCCTGCAATGACGATTTTTTTACTGTCAATTCCACGACTGAGCTCCTGGTCAACAAATTTTTCGATTTGATGAGCGGAGTCAATGAGCCCTTTGGTATCTACTTTCCTATCTATATCCATTTCAAGAATATCGTACCAGGCGGGCATAACAAAACCACCATTTACAGTTACGGGAATTGAAGGGGCATGGGGGAATATGAAACGAACAGACAGATCTTCAGGTAAATCTAACTCAGGCACGATAGGTGCGAAGTCATTGCCGTCCGCCCCAAGTCCGTGGAGCCAGATTACCGAGGCATTTGGATTTGATTGGGTTTCTGTTTCTATAGCTGGTAGCAGTGTCATATTAATCCTTAAATGAATGGTAATATGTATTTATAAGGCAAATCAGATTATACAGAATGGGTACAAGATAAGTTACATTTTTAATCTGACCAGTTTTTTAACAAGGGGAATGTCTGCCGGCGCCCATTTGAGAGAGAGCAACTGGTCAATAGGTAGCCATCTGATTTCATCATGGTCGGTTAAGGTAAAGGTGCCGCTCAGGTAGTTAACCCGATAGCAAAGGAGTCGTATCTCTTTTGTTCCGTAATCGTAGCATGATTCTCCAAAAAACGGACCGATCTTCGTCTCGATATCCAGTTCTTCTTTGAGTTCGCGGCAGATGCATTCTTCCGGACTCTCACCAGATTCGACTTTGCCACCCGGAAATTCCCAGAAGCCAGCCATGTGGGCCCCCGGTTTCCGGCGTGCGGCAAGGATCTGTCCATCTCTTTGAATAATTGCTGCTGTAACGTCTAACATGGCAGGTGAAAAGCTATTGTAATTGATAAAGAATACGTTAAAGATATTTGATCCAAGAATCCAGAGTATTGAATTTACTGTTGTAAATTCCCTGAAAATGGTATCCTAGAAAACTTTTTGTCGGTGAAGTTACACCTAAATTTTGCAATTGACTAGCCCGGAGTCTACACTTACCTGTCGGAAATGCCAGGCAGCGAAGCTGAAGACGTATCAATATACTTCGAAGCTTCAATAACAAAGCAGATTCGGTGGAATTGTTAATCCCGAAGGGTGGCAAATAACAGAAAAATTGTACTCATGCAAAAATGAGTTTCTAAAATCATTTTTATGAGTGCAACATCTTGTTTTACAGCGATAAAATATTTTTTCTGTACTTTGTCTACGCAAGATTTAGGGTACATTCAAATTATATAATACATATCTACTGTTTGTAGGAGAAAAAATGAGTTTACAAAAACAGATGCACACAGATTTAATCACTGCGATTAAGGCGAGAGATACGGATAAAAAAGATGCTGTTCGGATCATTATGGGTGAATTTGGTCGCCAGAATGAAAAAGAGTTGAGTGACGATCAGGTCATTGCAATTATCAAGAAACTGATAAAATCAGAAAAAGAGTTGCTTGCTGCAAAGGGTGAGGAAGAATCCGCTTATATCAAAGTGCTTGAGAGTTATCTGCCCCAGCAGGCGACAGAGGAAGAAATCCGAATCTGGATTGAGGCGAATATCGATTTCTCAACCTTTGGTAACTTTATGCAGGCCATGAAACCTGTTATGCTCCATTTTGGCGCGGCAGCAGAGGGTAATCTCGTAAAAAAAGTATTACAGACGTTCAAATAAGAAAACAGATGTGTTCTGCCACATAGTCAAAGAGCATCCTTTTCTCAGGAAAAGAAAAGACAGAGCTTGTGACAGGCTAAAGGATGTTTAAATTACCAGAATACGAACTCAGGTTTCTGCTTGAACCCATATCGTTGGGCTTCGCAGGGGAAATATAGAAGAAGTAAAATGGAGGATTAACGTGTTTCGAATTGTTCTGTTTCTCGCAACCAACATGGCTATTCTTGTCCTGCTTGGCATTGTAATGAGTGTTTTTGGGGTTGAT
Organism: Desulforhopalus sp.; assembly: GCA_047619065.1. Lineage (GTDB taxonomy): Bacteria > Desulfobacterota > Desulfobulbia > Desulfobulbales > Desulfocapsaceae > Desulforhopalus_A. Next base: position 37,576 of record JBLHNA010000011.1, on the reverse strand, counting down.
CGAGGTTCTACTTACGGCCTGCTGATTATGGCTGGAGTCTTTGGTATGGGGGGCTCTTTGATTTCTCTTGCCATGTCAAAATGGATTGCCAAGAAATCCACGGGAGCGCGTGTTATTGACAACCCAAGCAATCCAACGGAGCAGTGGCTGTATAACACCGTGCAGCGTATGGCTAAAGAGGCTGAAATTGGAATGCCTGAAGTTGCGATGTATAATGCTGCTGATATGAACGCCTTTGCCACAGGAATGAATAAGAATAAAGCTCTGGTTGCCGTTTCTTCAGGCCTTTTGCAAAACATGTCAAAAGATGAAGTTGAAGCGGTGCTGGCCCATGAAATAACCCATGTTGCCTGTGGAGACATGGTGACGCTTTCACTTATTCAGGGAGTGTTGAACACCTTTGTCATCTTCCTTTCCAGGATTGCTGCAAATATAATCAATAACTTCCTCAGTGGAGATGAAGAAGGTGAAGGTCTTGGCTTTTTTGGCTATATGGCCGTGACCATTGTACTGGAGATGGTCTTAGGGCTTTTTGCCTCCATTATTGTGATGTGGTTTTCCAGAAAAAGAGAGTTTACTGCAGATAAGGGCGCTGCATATCTGACGAGTAAAGAAAAGATGGTAGGTGCTCTGCAACGCCTGCAGGCACACCATGAGCCATCTCATTTACCAGATCAGGTGGCAGCCTTTGGTATTCGCCCTAAACAAGGTGGCATGGCGAATCTGTTCAGGAGTCATCCGCCCCTTGAGGCTCGTATTGAAGCCTTAAGAAATCTTTAGGAAATTTTCATAATTCTCTATAGGTTTTAATGTACAAAACAACAAAGCGCCTGGGAAATCCCCGGCGCTTTGTTGTTTGTATCGTAACCCCGGTAAACGGGAAATAAGCTGGACTCTTTCCAGTACTCGCTCGGAGTCTATCGCTTACCTGTCGGGTATAAGTGTCATGAAGGTTATTCTAACTACTTAATTTCAAATGAGTCGCCAGATTTCTTGTTTTTTATGACAGGTTTTCTGGAGTAAGTCACTAATATGTTTTGGACGGAGATTAGCCCGAAATTCTCATGATCTTTTTGATTTAAGGATCAACCTTATGATATTACACACAAATAATAGCTTGATTGAAAAACAGGCTGATTTTCATTTTAAATCAAAAAAATCACCCTTCGGGTCAATAGATTTTTCCGCAAAGTCTTCGTTACAAGCCACTTGCGGTAGTTTATTACAGCAGCGTGGCTTGTGTCTTGACCTACGAAAAACTTTATTGATGAGAAATTCGGGTTAGTTGTTCTGGGTAATGCCAAGTATGGTGTGCCAGATTTCTCCCTGTCCCCACTGTTTGAGTATGAGTACAGGTTTGGTATCCAGGTAGGAGAGGATTTTTTCTGCTTCACTGGTAAGCAGGCCTGAGAGGATAAACCATTTCTGGTCATAAAATCCTTTCTCTTTCACCAGCTCTTTCATCACATCGTAGTGGATATTAGCTACCATCAGATCAGAGGCCGTTGCGATGTGTTCTTCAGCCCTGCCATTGATGACGAAAATTTGCCCATCTAGTCCATTGAGTGTAACGTTTGTTTGTGCCGTTCTTGTTGCGAGGAAATTGTAATCAACGGCCAGAACTTTTTCACAACCAAGTTTGGCACCTGCGAGAGCCAGCACTCCTGTTCCTGAACCAAGATCGAGCATGGTCTTTGTTTTCCCTCCAGAACAGGCAATTTCCATGGCCTCAAGGCAGGCCTGGGTGGTAGGGTGTCCACCATTTCCAAAAACCACACCGGAGTCCAGGGTAATCGAAATATCATTTTCGTCTGGTGAGGCCTTAATCCAGGTAGGATTAAGGATGAATCGTCCAATGCGGATTGGTTCAACATTCCCGCCTTGCCATTCTCCATAGCTCATCTCATAGTCGTCAATAAGAGAAAAGTCGGGAAAAGATGTGAGGAGTGTTAAAACGTCTTCTTTGGCAGGCTGGGTGAAGAAAAGAAAACTGAAATCATCTTCAACCCAGTTGCCTATGAAATGGTCGTTGTCAGCCTTATAATGGGGCGGAATTATACCATCAATATAGTAGATGAAGAGCTGTGTATCCGGGCGGAGTAGTTGTGTTGTCTGAGCCATGGTTTTCAGCGTCGGGTGGGAATTGGGATCGCTTTACAGTGAGCACCCCGAGAGAAAGCTCTGCATGCCGGTTAACATCTGGCTTACTTTGCCTGTGGTTACATTCTCGCTTTCATCGGATACTGCATCAGCGTAGAGTTCAAGCCAAGCCATAATGAGCTTATTTTCCTGGCGCTCATAAACTTTCTTTTTATATGCTTCACCAGTGAGTTGCAGAGCTTTTTTGGCTACGGCCTTTCCCTGGATTTCATTGTAAAGCTTGATTTCAGCTCTAAGACAGAGGTTACGCAACAGTTCTTCGAGAACAGTGCCCATGATAATTACAGCTGCCTTATTGTTTCCAAGGTCTGCCTGAGCTTTGGCGAGTTTTAATATATCGCCAAGCAGATCCTTGATAACAGCTCCGCGGGTGGTTTCAAGCCAATTACCTTCAATGTCTCTTTGACCTGCTTTGATTATTGCAAGCCCGCGTCTGGTTCTACTGGCGGTGGCATGGGTGACTTCAGTTTTGAAGCTTTGATAGTAAGTGCTATGGTTTCCAAAGACCCTGCTAAGGTAAGACAGTGCGGAAATTCGAAAGTCATGAAACTTTTGGTCGTTGACCAGTGGGTTGGAGTTCGTTTGGGTTGTTTCGGTTTCGAGAACCTTGTCTCCCAACCTGATAATTACTGATGCCTGGCCTCTAAGATCTTCTCGGTTTTTCATGGTACGTTCAACTCTGTAAAAGATTAAGTATGCTGCAAAATAAAAGTTCCTCCCATATACCCCGATATGGGAATTATATCACCTGCTGAATGTACCCATTCAGGATGTTTCTGGGAACTGGTCTTATATCGGCACTTTAAAGAACCCCATTTTAGTGACTTACTCCAGAAAATCTGTCATAAAAATCAAGAAACCTGGATGCTCTTTTGAAATTAAGTAGTTAGCATAAACACCATGGCACTTATACCCCTCAGGGGGGTACTGAACTGAGTCCCGGCTTATTGTCTGTTTACTGGGGTTAGTGACTTACTTCAGAAAACCTGTCATAAAAAACAAAAAAGCTGGAGATTCTTTTGAAATCAGGTGTGTAACATAACCACCAATATCCGCCGCAGAGAGACTTTAGCCCGGATTTCTCACCAATAAAGTTTTTCGCAGGTCGAGACACCGGGCATGAAGCTGTAATTTGCTACTGCAAATGCTCGGTAACGAAGTCTCTGCGGATAAATCTGTTGGCGCGAAGGGTGAACTTTTTTGATTTGAAACGAAAAACACCCTGTTAATTAAGAACGTCATTTTTAAACTATAAAAACAAACAATTGAGTTTCAAATCAAAAAGTCATGAGAACTTCGGGTTAGGGGCACTTATACCCTCAGATAAACAATAGACTCCGAGGGGGTACTGTACTGAGTCCTGGCTTACTTCCTGGTTTACCGGGGTTAGGCCCGTGTGGTTATGTCTCAGTCGGAAATCTTAAGGAGGTGCTGTTCTTCATGGTTTCAAGGATGAAAGAGGTCTTCACATTCTGGATACCGGGAATGCCGGAGAGTTTGTTGTTTACAAAGTCGGTGTAGCTGTCCATATCTTTAACAACCACCTTGAGGAGGAAGTCTATTTCACCGGTGAGTTGATGGCATTCAAGGACCTCGTCCATGCTCGTGAGGCGCTCAATAACGTTTTCAAGTGATGCTATCTGATGATGACTGACGCACACCATGACGATTGTCTGGATTGCAAATCCGGTCTTTTTGCGGTCAAGGATTGTAACATATTTGTCGATGACCCCGGAGGACTCAAGTCGTCTGACTCGTTCGAGTACAGCTGGAGGAGAGAGACCAATATCCTGAGCCAACTTGGAGTTGGTAATGCGGCCATTATCTTGCAAAATGGTCAGAATTCTTTTGTCTGTATCGTCAATCATATAGATATGTATTGAAGTGGTTAAGTGTTGATAGTGAAAACAGATAATAGCTTTTTTTATGAAAAAGAGAAAGGTGTTTAGTGCCTTACTCCTGTAAGCCTGTCATGAAAAACAAAAAAACAGAGAGTGTCTTAAGATGAGTAACTTAAAGTTAGCACCAGATAGCGAACTCAGAGAGACCTTCGAGGCACTTATACCCCTCAGGGGGGGGCTGAACTGAGTCCCGGCTTATTTCCCGTTTACCGGGGGTGGTGCATTGAGCTTATTATACTTTGGCGGTTTCTTCGCCCCAATGAATTATCATCGGTAGCCTGTGGCTGTGCGTAGCTTATGTGTCATCTCTGTTGTCCTTTGACTTTTCTTCTGGGAGATCTGTGTCGTAAAGCTGTTTAGCAGCGAGGAGTAGAAATGGGATTGTCAAGACAGGGGCGGCCACAGGAGCGAGTTGAAAAAAATCGTTTAACCCCTGATTGCCCCAGGCGATCTCAGGCAGTACATATTTGAGCATGCCATAGGTTGCAATAGCCCCTATGATACTGACCCACCAAGGAATACGTTGTGTCGGTTTGGTCTCTGCAATTTTTTCTGTTTGTTCTGAATTCATCTGCTTTCTTCCATGACAAGTTCGACCATTTCGCGTACCTGAGGGCTGGGGTCGCCTTTTTTACTTTGAATATGTCGTCTCGCTTCTGGAGTGCCAATTATACCTAAAAGAGATACAGCTTCTCCTCTTAAGAGCGCGTTTTCGTCCTGTAAGAGAGGGAGGAGTGAAGGAATTGATTTTTCCAGTTCTTCCGGTTGAATTTCTTTAAGTTCTTCAAACAAAACTGTCATCCCCAAGCGCACATTGAAACGTTCGTCGCGGAGAATATCTCCGCTCCAGGTATGGTATTGTGGGTCTTGTCGAAACATTGCAACTATGTTTTCGATATGGCCCATTTCGAGGAAATCAGCGATTACTTTTTTTAGTTCCGTATTGCTTACTTCAGGATTTTTTTCCATTGAAGTTGTACCATTTAGTACCTTACTCCAGAAAACCTGTCATAAAAAACAAGAAACCTGGAGACTCTTTTGAAATTAGTATTAAGCATAACCACCAGATAGCGAACGAAGAGAGACCTTCGAGGTACTTATACCCGTCGAGCGAGTACTAAAAAGAGTCCCGGCTTGCTTTCCGTTTACCGGGGTTAGTCATTTCAGTTTGGTGAGTTAAAATTTAGTTTTTCGTACAACTACAGTGCATCTTCTTTGGTCCCATGGCAAGGTAAAAACGATGGTGCGGTTTGATAATTCTTGATGATGAGGATCTGATGATTGAAATAGCTATACCCGGAGGGACGACGCTGAATCTGCATCATCTCGTGCTGGACTATAATGGAACTTTGGCTCTTGACGGTAATTTGATCGATGGGGTTGTTGAGCGCCTTGAGTTGCTGAGCCACAGCATTCAGCTCCATGTCTTGACGGCGGATACCCACAAAACAGTGCGAGAGAAAGTTGCATCCATATCCTGCTTGGTTCACATCATTGAAGAAGGTGCGCAGGATCGACAAAAATCTGATTATGTTAAAACTCTTGGTACAGATAGTGTCGTAGCTATAGGCAATGGCAGAAATGATGCAATGATGCTTTCGGGCGCCGTCCTTGGGATTGCTGTTCTCCAAGATGAAGGAATGTCACCATCGGCCATGACCTCAAGTGATATTTTCTGCAAAGATATAAACGATGCACTGGATTTACTGCTGAAGCCGGCCAGAATGAAGGCTACGCTGCGAAATTAATGATAGAATGTGGTTGCTGCAATTTGCAGTGTAAATGGGGAAAAAAGTGGACCGGTGCGCAATAACTGCCCACGTCCATAGTGAGGATGAAAAAGCGGAATTCCCTTAAAACACTGTAGATACAATATAAATGTTCATGGCGGTTTTTGGCATGTTCTCTGCAGATCTTCTTATGAGAGATAAAGGAGATTTTTTGTTAAAAGGAGAATTGCTATGAGTACATTTATCTGGAACCTGCTGTTGCCGGTATTGATGATTCTATCCACACCTGTTCCCGGAGCGGGCTGGTATTATGTTGACGAACCTATCGATCAGGTGGTTGAACTTTCAGCTCTTGCTGGAAGTGGCCCTTTCGTTGCTGGTACCGTTGTTGACTATCTGCCGGACGGAGCACGCTCTGTGACCATTGAGAACACCCAATATTTTATTTCCAGCGGTAACTGGTTTGTGGCGGTCTTTGAAGGTGGAATTCAGTATATGGTTGTTCTGGCACCCGAATAATCGGGAGTCGTATACTATCTTTGGTTGGTTTTTCTCCAATCAATCCCCGTCGTACAAACCTGCTATGTCGCCAGCTGTCTTCTTTAGTCCTGATCGTTTTCAAGGTCCATTGCCACAAGAACGGCATAGTGTCCATCCTGGGCAAGCAACTCTTCGTGTGTACCACTCTCAACAATTACCCCCCTTTTCATAACGATGATCTTATCGGCGCGCCGAATGGTTGAAAGGCGGTGGGCGATGACAAGACTTGTCCTGCCCTTAAAACTGTCGGCAATGGCAGTTTCCAGGATGTTTTCTGATTCTGTGTCTACCGCAGCTGTAGCTTCGTCAAGGATCAAAATTGCCGGGTTGCGGCAAAGGACCCGTGCAAAGGCAAGAAGCTGTTTCTCCCCTGTGGAAAGAGTGACCCCTCCTTCACCGATAGGGGTGTCTAAGCCTTGTGGGAGTCTGCTGCTAAACCTCTCTATCCCTGTTTGTTTGAGCACTGCTTCCACTTTATCACGGGTGCAACCTGTATCCATAACAATGTTTGCAAGCAGTGTGTCCTGGAGTATGAAAACATCCTGGAGAATGACACCCACCATTTGTCGCAGATCAGCTATGGCAAGGTCACGGATATTGAGACCGTCGATGAATATTTCTCCTTGTTGTGGCTCATAAAAACGTAAGAGCAGGTTTACCAATGTGGTCTTGCCTGAGCCGGTAGTGCCGACGAGTGCCACGGTCTGCCCGGGGGCAAGAGAAAATGAAACATCGTGCAGTATTTTGGAATGTTCCTCGTAGAAAAAATGAATATTTTTAAATTCAAGACGCCCTTCGGGGTGCAATATCTTCTTGGGGTGTGTCGGTTCTTTTATTTTGCTCTTGGTGTCAAGGAGTTGGAATATTCGTTCAGCAGAAGCCATGGCTGATTGAACAACAGAATATTTTTGCGACAATTCCCGCAACGGCTGGAAAAATAAACGCATATAGGAAATAAAGGCGACGAGTTCTCCTAAGGTGAGTTGGTTTCGTAGTATTTCACCACCGCCATACCAGAGAATGATTGCAACAGCAGCAGAACTTAAAAATTCTGTGAGCGGCATAAAAGTGCCAAAGAGTTTTATCTGCCTGATAGTCCTGTTAAGATAACTACTCGTTAATGTCTCATAATTTTCTGTACACTGGGATTGTTTGTTGAAAATTTGTAGAATTGATATCCCAGACAGTGTTTCTGAAAGATAGGAATTCATCTCGGCGAGTTTGGTCCGAATTTCCCGAAATCTTTCTCTGGCAAGTTTTGCAAAAATAATAGTTATAAATAGAGCAACAGGTACAAAACAGGCCATAACTCCGGCAAGACGAGGATTCATGTAAAACAGTAGAGCAAGAATTCCTCCCAGTCGAAGCAGGTCGTTGAAGAGGGTGACGATGACCGAGGTGAACATCTCGTTCATGTTCTGAATATCGTTGGTCAGCCTTGTGACCAGTTTTCCTGTGGGGTTACTGTTAAAAAAGGGAAGATCAAGATCCAGTATATTGGTGAATAGATGTTGCCTGACGGTGTGCATAACAGATTGGCCTACCCATTCAAGGACAAGTATTTGGCTAAAAGTGGCAAAGAACACAGTGATAATGAGAACACCATACTGCATTGCCGTTGTTCTGAGTCCGGCAAATCGCGCAGTTTCTGCGAGGTGTACTGCTGTAATGTAATTGTCTATTGCTGTCTGGACGAGGTAAGGAAGGGCGAGAGTACACGATGTGACCACAAAAGATATGAGTACCGCAATTATAAGACCCACTTTGTAGGGTGCAGAAAACTGAAGGATCCGCTGCCAAAGACGAAAATCACTGAGAGATCCCTTCTGGCCTTTTTCGCTATAACCGTAATCTCTCATGGCGTAGGAGGCTCCGTCAAATGGCTGTTTTTCATCTGCTTGTCGTGCATCGCCACATACAGTGCACTCGATAGAAGCAACTCTTCGTGGCTGCCCTGTTGTTCAACAACACCTTCTCTTAATATGGTTATCTGGTCCGTCATGGACAGAAGTTTGATACGATTGGAAACTATGATCACGGTCTTTTTGACTAACTGATTTCTAATACCATTAAATACATCATGCTCTGTTGCAACATCTACGGCGGACAAACCGTCGTCGATTATAAGAATTGGTCGATCACAGAGTAGTGCTCTTGCAAGACCGAGCCTTTGTCGTTGACCGCCGGAGAGTTTAACTCCCCGTTCTCCAATGAGTGTCTCATATCCATCTTTAAACTCCATAATGTCACCATGGATGGCAGCATTTTTGGCAGCCTGTATGACCTCTTGTCTTGTGCTTTCAGGTTTTCCAAGTTGAATGTTTGCAGCAATGGTATCTGAAAATAGAGTTGGTTCCTGGCTCACGTAACCGATACGGGAGCGGACGAGCCCAAGAGGAAGAGTGTTGACATCAGTATCTGCAATAAAGAGCATGCCGTCACCCACCGGGTACATGCGGGTAAGGAGTTTACATAGCGTAGATTTGCCCGAGCCGGTTCTTCCTGTGATACCGTATACGCCTGGAGGGAAATCAAGTGTTACTTCTGACAGTGCCGGGTGTATAGCGGAGGTGTATGCGAACGTTAAATTGTTGAGTGTAAATCCAAGATTTTCGGTGCCAGGATCACTGTAGGGGCCTGAGTATTCAATGAGATCCGGTTCTTCGTTGAGGATGTGCTGAATTCTACCAAGAGAGGTGAGGCCACGCTGGGCCAGATTTGCTACCCAACCAAAGGCCATCATAGGCCAGATCAGCATATACAGGTAGGTAATAAAGGCGACAAAGTCGCCGAGACTAATGGTTGAAGCTATGACCAGCCGCCCACCAAAATAGAGAATCATGAGCATTCCACAGCTACCAATAAGGCTTGCCAGAGGGCTGATCAGCCCCTGGATTTTGGCTACATTTATATTGGATGTCGCATATTCTTTTCCGAGCGCGTTAAAACGAGCACTTTGAAATGTTTCCATGGTGTACGCCTTAATCAGACCAATGGAAAGCAGAGTAGACCTTGAAAACTCGGTCATACTGGAAAACTGTTCCTGTACTGTTGCAAAGCGTCTATGCAGTTTTCCTGAAAGAATGCGGGTGGATATAGCAAGAAACGGCATGGGGAGGAGTGCCAGCAGGGTGAGTACAGGGTCGATTGCAATCATAAATCCGATGGCAGCAATCGACATGACCACGGCATCAGCCGCAGCAACCAGCCCCATGCCACAGGCCATCTGTACCGAAGAAAGATCGTTGCCGAGGTGGGCCATGAGATCGCCCGTTGTATGTTTCTCAAAAAACTGCGCATCCATTTTCAGGATATGAGCAAAGAGCCGGTTACGGATTGCTCGTTCGAGCAGGCGTGAAAATCCGATAATAAGATATCGCCAGATAAAACGAAGCAATACTACAGATAGGGCAATAGAAAGGATAATAAGACCCAGTTGCAAGAGTCCATCTTGGGAAATTGTCAGTTCGGAAAGTCCGTCAACTCCCCGTTTTATTATTCGTGGAATGATGAGTTGGAGAAGGTCTACTGTGATGAGGGCGGTAAAACCTGCGGCGAGTCGAAAACGATGGGTTGTGAAAAGAGGGCCAAGTAGCTCTTTTAACTCGGGAAATGTGATTAATTTGGATTTCCCTTTTTTCCCGAGTTGTGAAGGTCTGTTTTTCAAAGGTCGTCCCGCTTAAGTAAAAAAAAACAATAGTATCATTAACATGTAAAAGATAAGCAAAGGCTTCGAAGAAGTCACTGTGTATTTGTAAAATTGGTTAAAGGGACGTAGAAATGGCGTTCCAAAGCGGGTTGTTTGAATAACGGAAAGAGTTTTTTTTTGCATTACGCGTTCCAACACATTGCATCCAAGTACTTCAGAGGCTGCTTTGGTGAGTGGTAGTACTGCAAGGCAAGAGCGAACGTTATTGTACGAATTGTCAATATGTAGAGCATTAATATGATTATGTAAATATGTCGGTTCTTTTCTTTGTCGGATCAAATTATATGGTTGAGTCCACAGAAAAATAGATATTTAAAAGTGTCATTTATAAAAAGTGATATTTTTATAATTCTGGTTTTTGTCACATATATACAGAGATGTGTCGCTGCTTATTATCCTTCGGTTTTATTGTGTGACGAGGTTAGTTAAAGTTTATTATGAGTTGCACGGGAAAAATAACTAGACAATTCATTTAAAGGTTTTAATAATTAAAACTCTATCTTTCTTAGAATCATTATATAAATTATACAAAAGGAACCACGATGAAAGAATTTACAGCCGTGCTTTGTCACGCCAGACGTTTTAAAAGTGCTGTTAAAGAGTTGAGTGTTGAACAATTAGAAGAAGTAAAACAAAAGCTCGATAAAATAATTGAAGAAAAAACGATAGAATTTGAAAAACTCCGCGAAGGAGAAGCAGAGCGCCTGGAAGTGATAAAGGAAATTCAAGAAATGCTCGTAGCTAAAGGAATTGAGCCAAGTGAATTGCAATTTTCTACTCCTGTGAAAAAAGGGAAGAGACCTCCTCGCCAGCCAAAATATGAAATAGTAAATGAAGCAGGTGATCGTATTACATGGACAGGTCAGGGACGTATGCCAAATATATTTAAAAGTCGTATAGAGCAGGGCGACAAAATGGAAAAGTTCCTTATTGGTGCCTAACGGTTTTATCCTTTTAAGGGAGTATGGAAAAGTATTGCTGTCTCCGCTGTCAGGAATACTTTTCATGTATTTTCGTATTTATATTCTTAATATAAATTTTTTAATTAACACATCTCTCTCCTCACTTCACCTGACCTGAAATAGTTGCGGCCATCCTGTCTGCAATTTAAATAATGTGATACTTCAGCTACGTGTTTACCACTTCGTGGGGCGTTTACCTCAACTGGATTTTACTTAAAAACGCATATATTTGTCGTGTAAATGTGGTATGGTTGCATCACGTTATATTTGATCCAGAAAGATTTAATAATCTCAATTCTATTGAGATGCATAGATAGACCTGATGAGGAGATTTGGTGAAACGGAGAACATTCCTACAACTGCTTGGCGGGACCACCGCCTGTTTCCCATTGCTGCCACTACTCACGAAACCGGCAATGGCATCCTTTCTGGAATCCCCGGTTCATACCAATCGATTGCGGCCCCCAGGGGCTGTGCCTGAAGAGCTCTTCCCTTCCAAATGTATTCGCTGTGGCCGGTGTGTTGAGGTCTGTCCATATCGGTCAATAAAAATGCTGGATATTCGCTCAGGGGTTCATGCGGGGACACCACTTATTGAAGTGGAAAACATTCCCTGTTATCTCTGCATGAAGTGTGTCGATGTGTGCCCCACAGGAAGCCTGCAGCGGGTTAAGCAGACTGAAACCAGAATGGGCCTTGCTGTCATTAATAAATTCCATTGTGCGGCCTGGGTTGGGTTGACCATGTGTCGTACCTGCTACGATAAATGCCCATTTGCGGAAAAAGCGATCAGACTTGATCAGCTACGTCCTGTTATTGAACAGGATCACTGCACAGGTTGTGGCCTGTGCACCTATGCCTGTCCAGTGACAACAGAAAATGGAACGAAGGCTGTTAATATTGAGCCGCTCTATGCCAGAGAAAAGGTGACTCAATGATTGGGAGAAAAAACAAGGATTCAGAGGCTTTCCCCACCATCCAAAAGAGCAAAAGAACGCACTATGGACGGTATCGTTTTCTCGGATTGGGCATAGCCTTTCTGGTGATTTTGGTGAATCCTTTTGTGAACTATTATTTGCATCAGAATTTTATTCAGGGTTGGTATCAGTCCTTGGGGATCGGAAAACTCTGGTTCGTATCTCCTTTAGAGGGACTGGAAAGTCTTTTGGTGAGTAAATCCTTTTATTGGCCGTCTGTCGTGGGGATGGTGATTCCTGTTTTGATTGCCTTGTTTTTAGGCAGAGTATTTTGTTCCTGGTTATGTCCTGTCTCGTTTATCTTGGAGATTCTCGACCGAATTAGAAAAGCTTTTACAGGCAAGAAATACATTGCCAATAGCCTTTTGATTGCTAAAAAAATTCTCTGGTTCACACTTATAGCAGAGCTTGTTCTCAGTATGGTTCTGGGCGCTCCTGTTTTTGTGTTTCTCTCACCACCGGGTCTTGTGGGGCGGGAAATAATGATGCTGGTATTTTTTAAGACATTTGCCTTCGAAGGTGGAATCTTAATTTTGATTCTCTTTCTGGAGCTGCTCACCCGCAGGTTTTTTTGTCGGAGCTTTTGTCCTTTGGGTGGTTTACTGGCCTTTATTGGCAGGAAAAGAAGCCTTCAGGTGAAGGTCGAGGATTCAAACTGCACGGATTGCGGGCTTTGTATACGGGTTTGTCCCATGGGACTTAATCCTCAGCAGGGAGAAGGGGAGAGCGCGTATTGCTGGAATTGTGGCGAGTGTCTGGATAGTTGCTATTTTGATGCCCTGCATTTTGCCTGGAAGGATAAGTAGAAAGTAGGTGGACCGTCGTTTGACAGTATAAGCTACAGATCATCTACTCTTGAATATTTACAATAGATGTAATCCCATCTCCCAGAAACCTATCTCCAGGGTTGTTGCCTGTTTAAAGGTTTTGGCAAGACTGTCTATACGATCAACCCCCATACGTGATGCGGCAAGTATATCCAGGTGGTGTGCTGCACTGTCGGCAATAGCCTGGTATTCCTCTCCTGCGTACATCTCAATCCAGTCCCGGTATGGGTTGCCTTCAAGCTTGGTTGCAGGATATCCGATTAGGTCTTTGCAAATAACCGCGTAGCCGATGACACAGGGAGCAAGTGCAACATTTAGATCCAGAATATCTCCAGCAAGGCCGCGTTCAAGGACATAACGGGTATATGCCATGTTGGCGTTTGCCTCGACAGTTTGTTCAAGTTCCTCTTCGGTTATTCCCCAACCGGCGCAGTATTTCACATGGAGATCCATCTCAAAGTTGAGATGGGCATTGAGTGTGGTTGCAGCTGCTCGCATGTCTGTGAGATTTTCTGACTTATATACCGCCAGTGCCCAGGCCCTGGAAAAATGGATAAGAAAGATGTAATCCTGCATCAGATAGTGGCGAAAACACTCCTGTGGCAGGCTGCCATCGCCTATACCTGTAATAAATTCATGGTGGCAGTATGCTTCCCACTCTTTCTCGCATCGTGCTTTGAGTTGATTGAACAGGGGGATTGGGCCATTGGGTTCTGCTGTGCAGGTCATTTATTTCTCCTTTTATAGTGAATTGATGGACTCGTAAAAAGCTCAATCTATTTCGTTGTAGGTCTTAATCGACGATTGGTCATAACGTATGTATTGTCAAATCGCCGATTAAGACCTACGCCTCGCACCCCAAGGGCACTTCCTGCGGGGCGTATATTGAGCTTTTGCCAGAGTCCATCTGTACGGCCAAGATGACTTTTAAAGAGTTTATCTGAATTGATAATAATGAAAAAGTCGTTAACCAACATACTCCTCTTTTGTTTCTCTTAACAGTTCTTATAGTAGCTTCTGTTGCTCTCTCATTACTGAAAATAGAATGGATATAAATTATGTCTGCGCATATTATACAAGCGAAAAACATATCGAAACACTTTACACTCGGTGGTCAGCGTATTCAGATTTTAAATGATATTTCGTTGTCTGTGGTCGTAGGTGAATTTGTTGTCGTTGCAGGACGCAGCGGGAGTGGGAAATCCACCTTGCTGAGTGTGCTCTCAGGTCTTGACAAGCCTGATGGCGGACGTGTCGAACTTTGTTCTGTTGATATTACGCCGCTTTCTGAAGATCAGCTTGCTCCTATTAGAAATGAAAGTATTGGTTTTGTTTTTCAATCCTTTCATCTGATTCCATCGCTTAGTGCGATTGAAAATATTCAATTCCCGGCAGAGTTGAAAAAGGACAAGATGGCTAAAGAAAAAGCGCAAGATCTTCTTGATAAGGTCGGTCTTGGCCACCGGGCAGGAAATTTTCCATCTCAGATGTCTGGTGGTGAGCAACAGCGGGTAGCTATTTGCAGGGCGCTTATTAACGAACCCAAAATCGTCTTTGCTGACGAACCAACAGGAAATCTTGATTCTGAAAACAGTGAGGGGATTATTGAACTCCTCTACACCCTCCATGCAGAGTTGAACACCACTCTGGTAATTGCGACCCACAGCCATTCTCTCGCCGCCCGTGCCGAACGGATTATACGTCTTCGTGATGGAGTTATTGAAGAGGGGCGGGGAATGTAATGAATTATCGTTTCATCATTTCAGAGATATCACACAGCCGTGGTCAGGGTTGGATTTTTGTCGTGTGTGTCGCCCTGTCGCTTGTCAGTCTGGTTGCCATAAACAGTTTTCGCCGTGACGTAAATCAGTCCCTGCTCAGTGATGCCAGGAGCCTGCATGGTGGCGATGTTATTGTGCGTTCCCATCATCCTTTTACCCCAGCTATCACATCAGAGCTGTTAGCTCTTGAGAAAGAACCTGATACTGCAGTAAGTCGAACCTGGGAGTTTTATTCTGTAGCGAGATCGGTGAGGCAGGAGAGAACGGTGCTCGCAAATATTAAGGCCGTTGATGATCTCTATCCATTGTATGGTTCTGTTAACCTGGGTTCAGGGAAAAATTTCCGGGATGTTTTAGAGCCTGGGACAGCGGTAGTTGCGTCTTCTCTTCTTAAAAGACTCGATGTCGATATAGGTGGGCAGATACAGGTAGGTTCAACGCAGTTTACAATAGTTGGGGTGATTGAAGGTGAATCACAACGTCCTGTCAATTTTTTTGATTTCGGGCCCCGTGTCTTTGTCTCATCGGCTGATCTTGAGTCGATGAATGTAACACAGCCGGGTAGCCGGGTGCACTTTGAAGTATTGGTAAAAATCAATGACTCCGAAAATGCAGACGCTGTAGCAAGTAGGCTGGAACAACAGGCAGAAGTTGGGCTGGAGCGTGTGGCAACCTACGCAACGGCCCCTTCGCGGATTAAACGTTTTTTCGATAATCTGCTCTTTTTTCTCTCCTTGATATCGGTCTTTACCATGCTTTTAGCTGGAGTTGGCATGCAGAGCTCCCTTGCTGCACTTTTCAGGCATAAGGAAAAGAGCCTGGCAATCATCAGGGCTCTTGGGGCAAGTGGATCGTTTCTGTTTAATCATTACCTGATTATGGTTCTTTTCTTAAGCCTTTTGGGTTGCGGATTAGGACTGTTTGGTGCGTATGTTCTGGAGAAGAATTTCACCCTGGTGTTTGCTGGTTTACTTCCAGACAATATTCATCTGGGCTTTTCTCTCATTGATGTCGTTGAAGGAACTCTGCTCGGGCTTTGTGTTGTGGCATTTTTCTCATTTTTTCCCCTTCGCGCAGTGACGTCGATAAAACCAGTTGCCGTGTTGCGAAAAGAAGCAACCGCTGAGCAGTCAAAAACCACCTATATCTTTTTTGTCTGTGGCATTCTGCTGTTTACTGGGCTTATTATTAGGCAACTTAACGATGTGAAAGTTGGTCTCTATTTTGTCGGAGGTACCTTTCTGCTGGTCGCGTTGATAACAGCCCTTGTGAGTGTTGTAATTTTTCTCATCCATCGTGTTTCTGGGGGTGGCCTTGCCTTAAGGCAGGCTCTCAGGAGTATGCTGCGCCCTGGTAATGCATCAAAAACTATCATCGTGACACTCAGTTCCGCCCTGACCCTGCTTTTGGCCATCGGCCTTATACAAAATGACCTACGGTCCACCTATATCTCATCTTTTCCAGATGATGCCCCTAACCTGTTTTGTATAGACATTCAGAAGAAACAAAAAAACGCATTTGTTGAACTGATAGGTGAGGGTGTGGAACTCTTTCCCGTCATCCGCGCTCGCCTCCTCGCTATTAATGACCAAAAAGTAAAAAGAAACGTAGAACGGAAAAAAAGAGGTGATAGTCTCGCCCGGGAATTTAATCTCACCTATCGTGAAGATTTATTAGAAGATGAGGTCTTGCTTGAAGGAAAAACTATCTTCGGTGGAGGAGATGTGGCTCCCGGCCTTGTTCCTGTTTCTCTGCTCGATTCCGTGGCTGAGATGGGAGAGATGAAACTGGGCGATGTTTTAACCTTTAATGTGCAGGGATTGACGGTGAAAGCTCAGGTGGTCTCCATCAGGAGCCGCACCAAATCTATGTTGTATCCTTTTTTCTACTTTGTCTTCTCTGAAAAGGACCTTGGTGCGGCCCCGCAGACATTTTTTGCGGCACTCAAGGTTGTTCCTGAAGAAATTGGGAAAATTGAAAACAAGGTGGTTGATAGATTTCCTAATATATCGACCATAAATGTGGCTGAGACGGCAAAAGAGATGGGCCGAATCATGGATAAACTCTCTTCTGTTATCACTTTTTTCTCTCTCTTTTCAATAGCTGCAGGCTTACTTATTCTTGTAAGCTCAATTCTTGCAACCCGCCTTGCGCGGGTACAAGAGGCTGTCTTTTATAAGATATTGGGTGCAAATTCTGTATTTGTCTGGAAGGTATTTGTCATAGAAAATCTCATTCTTGCTCTTACGAGTGGTGCGTGTGCTCTTATTGTGGCACAGGTTGCCAGTTGGTCATTATGTCATTTTGTTTTTGATATAGAACACAGTCCATATTTTATGTTTTGTTTTCTCTTGCTTCTGTCTTCCTGTCTTATTGTGGTTGCCACAGGCGTTATATCATCGCTTTCGATTATAAAGAAAAAACCGGGGCACTTCCTTCAGCAGAGGAGTGTAGAATAATGTGTTGTTGTACAAGCCTAGAAATCTTGAATTATTGCGTGATATGAGATGAATAGATTAAAAACACTTTGTGTAGCCGGGCTCATGTTTGTGCTGACACTTTCGGGCAGCAATACCGCAAAGGCTGTCCAAGATGAGAGCGGGAGAGGAGAGGCGTCGCCTGTGAAAACAATTGTTGCTCTGGGAGATAGTCTCACCGCAGGGTTTGGTGTTGATCTCAGTGAGAGCTATCCCGCACAATTGGAAAAGACACTTAAGGATAACGGATACCACTTTAGGGTGATCAATGCTGGGGTGAGTGGTGAAACCAGCAGTGGAACCCTGGCAAGGGTTGAGTGGATATTGACCCAGAATCCTGAAGTCGTCATTGTTGAGACGGGAGCAAACGATGGATTGCGGGGAGTCAGTCCGACACTGTTGGAAGATAATTTACGAGAAATTCTTGTGATCCTGCAGGAAAGAAATGTAGAAGTGCTGCTTGTTGGGATGAAGATGGTTTGGAATCTTGGCCCGGACTATGTCTCAGAGTTCAACGAGGTCTACCCACGGGTTGCAAAAGAGATGAATGTGGCGTTAATGCCTTTTTTTCTAGAAGATGTTGCGGCAAAACCTCACCTGAATACAGATGATGGAATACATCCAAACAGTGCTGGCTATCAGGTGATTGTAAAAAACATATATCCCTATGTTACGAAGGTTATAAATTCGGTGAAGCAGTGATGTCGCAAAAGAAAAACTTTTTCAAGGCCGCCAATGAAATTATATTAGAGTCAATTTCTGACGGGGTTTTTACCGTTGATCATAATTGGCGGATCATGACCTTTAATCGTGCCGCTGAAAAGATCACAGGAACGCCACGGGAGGAGGCCATTGGTCGTTTTTGCTGGGAGGTTTTCCGTTCAAATATGTGTGAAGGTGATTGCGCGCTCAAACGAACCATGAAAGAGAATAAATCTTTTGTCTCAACATCGACCTACATAATCAATAACAGACAGCAACGAGTACCCATCGGGGTTTCAACATCTCCCCTGCAAAATGATAAAGGCGAAATTCTGGGTGGGGTAGAAACCTTTCGAGATCGGACCCTCGTTGAAGAGTTGCGCCGTGAAATTACTTCCAGCTATGTAATGGGAGATATGGTCAGTCGCAGTGTCGCTATGCAGAAAATATTTAATATTCTGCCCCAGGTCGCTGAAAGTGATTCCACGGTGCTTATTGAGGGTGAAACCGGTACCGGAAAGGGGCTGATGGCCTCAGCCATCCACAGTCATTCCGGTCGTAAAGATGAACCCTTTGTGGCTATTAACTGCGGGGCCCTGCCCGACTCGCTGTTGGAGTCGGAACTGTTTGGTTATAAGGCAGGTGCTTTTACCGGGGCCGAAAAAGACAAGCCGGGCCTTTTTGAGGCAGCAGGAAAAGGGACCATTTTTCTCGATGAGATTGGTGATACTAGTGCTGCTTTTCAGGTACGACTGCTGAAGGTTCTGGAAGATAAAGAGTTCCAGCCCCTTGGGAGTATTGAAAAGTATAAAACGGACACCAGGATAATTGCGGCGACCAATCTGGACCTTGAAGATAAGGTCGCAGATGGCAGTTTCAGGCGAGATCTCTTTTATCGCATTAATATAGTTCGATTCAATCTCCCTGCTCTGCAAGAGAGAAAAGAAGACTTACCTCTTCTAGTGGAGCATTTTATAGAAAAGCTCAATCATATCAAAGGGCGCTTTATTACGAGTCTTTCTAAAGAGGCAATGGCCCTGCTTCTTGGTCACGATTTTCCTGGAAATATAAGAGAACTCGAAAATATTATCGAGCATGGTTTTGTCCTTTGCCAGGAGGGAGAAATAGGTAAGGACCATCTTCCCACTTATCTAGGTGATTCGTCAGTTGGAAAAGCCTCGTCATCAACTGGACAGATGGTACCAAACCTCCGTATGGCAGAAGCGGATCTCATTCTCGATTCTCTCAAGCGTTGTAACTATAACCGTCTGGCAGCGGCCAAAGAACTTGGTATGCATAAGAGCACTCTTTTTAGAAAGCTGAAAAAATATCAGATCGACCTGCCCAGTTTTGATGGGCGGAGTGGTCGAAAAAAATAGCAGAAGCTTTTTGCTGTTTCATCTGTATTCCATATTGTCGGCGGACAAGATAGCTTGGCCCAAAAAGTGTATTTGTGAGAAGTGTTGGTGTTGAGAGTGTTGTGCTATCCGTACTTTTGCCTAACAACGACTGCGATAACAACAGTACCAGAACGGATCTAGCATGTGAACTTGGATATGCATTAAAAGGCAGTAGGCGCAGGTAGGCTCCCAGTGCCATGCACAGGACAATGACAAGGATAAGCCTATGTACCTTTGGGTTTATGAGGAGCATGTTGATGATAAAAATATCGACTGCTCAGTTTGTCACAGCTCTACACGACCGTAAAGAGGTAAAGTGTAACAATTATTCATGAAGATTAAAGTACAAGTCTATTATGGTTAAGGCGACACAGCAATACAGGAATCCTGCACGAGACATACTTTTCAGGTTCCTATTCACACTCTATAAATGAGCATCTCTTAAGAAGCTTTCTGCAGGTGTGCCTCTGGAACACTTGGATCCCTTTTTACCTTGGGCCGAGCGGGATTAAACATAAAATGCATGAGCCGACTAAGAGCATTAATACCAAGCATAGACAGAGGGATAACAACATAAAGTGAAAGAGGGATTAACCAGAGATAAACGATAACATCGGGGAGAATAGACATGAAAGCCTCCTGAATAGAAGATAGTCTACCGCACATGAAAAAAAGTGTACGGTTCAATTGCCAAGGTTGAGTTCGTTCAATAGA
The DNA here is from genome assembly GCA_047619065.1 of Desulforhopalus sp. Taxonomy (GTDB): domain Bacteria; phylum Desulfobacterota; class Desulfobulbia; order Desulfobulbales; family Desulfocapsaceae; genus Desulforhopalus_A. The sequence goes on along the minus strand of JBLHNA010000011.1, from coordinate 17,696 downwards.
AAATTTGACCTTAAAAGTGAGGTCATTTAAAGTCAATTAAAGTTATTGTATCACGCTGGAGAAGCACTTGCAATGGGAATAATTCTCAATGGCTTATGAGTGTGTATGCCTATATTGCTAAATTGTCGTTGTAAAACAGGGGCATCTGTCTCGTGGTAGCTTTTCTCACCTAGAAAAATAACCAAATATTTTTTACATTGCATATTATGCTGCGGGAAAACGTCGGCACACCTTCAAGTGGTTAGGCTGGATTCGTAGCACAACAACCTTGCACATTTAAAACAAGGCTGCCACAGGACGTGAGCATAGTACAGAAAGTGAAAATAATACCACAGAGTAGGATGCACATGTTGCACAAAGCAACACCTTAGAAAGAGCATTTGTTAGATTTCCTCCTTAACTTTTCTTATGTAAGTGACTCTGCTCTTTGACTTCATACATGCAAAGGAATGAATCTATATCAGAATATTTGATAAAGAAGTTGCTCCATTTCAGGAAAGGCTCATGCTCGATACTACTTTCGAGTCTGGTCGTATTGACCGTTTTAAATGGACAAACTTTATTATAACCGGCAAAACTTCGTTGTCCGTCAACACATATTCCCCCCCCCAAAAAAAAAAACATCCACAGCCCAATATGCACCTTTGTGGTGAATATTTTGCCTAGAGTTGCATAGTCGCGACTTTCAGTCGCAATGCGCGACTGTATCTTCTGCTTTGGTCGCAACTCTGCGACTCTATGAGGGCCCTCCAATAGTTGGTCAATTGTTAAAAAAACACAATAACAGTGTGATACGCTATTTATTCGAGGTTGGCCCCTCCTTTGCTTTAGCTATAACAAGAAAAGAGAAGGAGTGTTGACTTATGAAAATCGCGATTACTGTCTGGGGCAACCGCATATCGCCTGTCTTTGATGCTGCAAGCACCCTGCTTTTAGTGGAGGTAGATGGACAACGTGTTATTGACCGCGACATCATTCCGTTTCAGCCGAACCGCCACACTAGTTTTGTCGCACTGCTCAAAGATAAAAATATTCAACTTCTTGTCTGTGGCGCCATCTGTGAGGCTGCTGTCAAAAGACTGGAAGCTTGCGGGGTCGAAGTGGCACCTTTTTTGGCAGGAGAAGTAGAACATCTTTTGGAGAGCTATCTTAAAGAACAGGATTTTACAGATTTTGCCATGCCAGGTTGTCGCAATGGGCGCTGTTGTCGTGGAAAATATAAAAGGGTTAAGAGTCAGGGATAGAGCTGGATGCGTAGATACCTTAGTTGCTGCGCGTCTGTAACTGATAAAACCTTTATAAGAGGATCTTATGCCAGGATTAAATAACCAGGGACCTGATGGAAATGGACCGTTGACAGGAAGGCAGCAGGGGATGTGCAGAAGGACCGATGAACTCCCCTTAAGAGGGCGCAGAGATGGCCAGGGGCGTGGAGTGGGAGGTCGGTGTCGTGGAACCTACTTTGACACGTCTGGTGGACAAGCTGGTTCTACTGTGAATAGAGGCGATCAGTTTTCGCAGGCAGAGGCAGAGCAGCTGGCGAGCCTGAAGGCTGATTATAAAAAAACGCAGTCAATGCTGACAACACTGATGAAAAAAATAGAAGGTTTGGAAGGCAATAAAGAGTCGCCTGAATCTGACAGAACTTAAAACGACGGATTAAAGGCGAAACCGCTCCCCGTCAGTTTATAAATCAATTGGAGTAGATGATGACACGCATAATGCTGGTTACCGGGGAGTCCGGAGAGTTTGATACGTTCAAAAAAGGCCTGCCCAAAGAGTGGGATGACTCTTTGGGTACTCTCAGCTCTGCTGAAAAAGCCCTTGCACTCGTAAAAAAAGAGAAGGTGGATGTGGTTGTGGTGGGGTCAAAACTTGATGATGGATCCAGTCTTGATTTTGCAAAAAAACTGATGAGAACTCACCCTCTTATTAACTGTGCCATGGTGAGTTCCCTGCCACATGATGAGTTTCATGAAGTGACCGAGGGGTATGGTCTGTTTATGCAGGTTGAAGAAAAAGCCGGCATACAAGAAGCTGCAAGAATGGTTGAACTTTATAATTCAATAACAGGTCTTATGAACTCATAAGATTCGGAGAAATACTGTAATGATCATAAGTATTGCAAGCGGTAAGGGAGGGACAGGTAAGACTACGGTTGCGACGAACCTCGCCCTGTCCTTGAAAGGAGACGTGAATCTCCTTGATTGTGATGTCGAAGAGCCCAATGCCCATCTATTTGTAAAACCAACTATCGATAAGGTGGAGCCAGTAAGTACCTTTGTACCCGAAATTGATAGCTCGAAGTGTAATCTTTGTCGAAAATGTACTGATATTTGCAGGTTTTCGGCTCTCGCTATAGCTGGTAAGGCAGTTCTTGTCTTTCCAGAGATGTGCCATAGCTGTGAAGGGTGCATAGAGGTTTGCCCTGAAGGTGCAATTTCCGCTTCTCTACGTGAGCTCGGTGTGCTGGAATCGGGGCACTGCGGAGATCTCGGATTTTATGCGGGTCGCCTGCGGGTTGGAGAAGCAATGTCCCCGCCACTCATTAAAAAGGTTCGGTCAAAGGAGAGAGAACGCGCCATTACCATCATCGACGCTCCCCCTGGGACCTCATGTCCGGTAATTGCAGCTATGAAGAATAGCGACTTTGTCCTGCTGGTAACTGAGCCTACTCCATTTGGTTTGCATGACCTGAAACTTGCGGTTGAAGCTGTGAAAGTACTTGGCATGCCAAGTGGTTTGGTGATCAACAGGGCTGATATGGGTGATGATGGCGTAAAAGAGTATGCAAAGCAGGAAAGTATACCGGTACTTCTTGAAATACCCTTTGAAAGACAAATTGCAGAGGCGTATTCGCGAGGTGTGCCAATGGTCGAGGCTTTTCCTACGTGGGCTGTTAAGTTTCGAGTTTTATACGAAAATATTGAAAAGCATAGCTTAGCCCAAAAGGAGTCGTGATGATAAGGGAACTCGTAATCGTTAGTGGAAAGGGCGGTACAGGAAAAACTAGTGTGACAGCCTCTTTTGCAGCCCTGGCAGAAAATAGCATTCTTTGTGATGCTGATGTAGATGCCGCTGATCTTCACTTGCTGATGGCTCCTGTAGTACGGGAGCGCAACGCCTTTATGGGCGGTTCCATTGCCGCAATTCGTGAGAATGACTGCGTTGAGTGTGGCCGTTGTCTGGAGCTATGTAAGTTTGATGCAATCTCCGAGGATTTTGTCGTTGATCCTCTGGGTTGTGAAGGATGTGGAGTCTGTGTTGATCTCTGTCCTGAACTGGCCATAGACTTTACCGTTCAGCAATGTGGTGAGTGGTTTAAATCGGACACTCGCTTTGGGCCAATGGTCCATGCAAGACTTGGTATTGCAGAAGAAAATTCAGGAAAATTGGTGAGTCTGGTTCGTCAGGAGACAAAGAAGCTGGCTGAGGCCAGGGATTGTGAAATAATTCTTACCGATGGCCCTCCAGGAATTGGTTGTCCTGTGATTGCGGCAATTGGTGGTGCAACGGCATTGCTCATTGTTGTGGAGCCTACTGTTTCAGGCTTGCACGATATGCAGCGGGTGGTCAAACTGGCTGCTCATTTCAAGGTGCCAGGTCTCGTTTGTGTCAACAAATTTGACCTTAATCCGGATATGACAAAAGAGATTGAAAAATTTGCGACTGAGCGGAATATGCAGCTCGTGGGGCGCATACCTTTTGACCAGGTTTTCACTGAAGCGATGATTCAGGGAAAAAGTGTTTTAGAGCATGCACCGGAGTCAGCTGCTGGTAGGGCGCTCTTGGATGTTTGGAGGAAGATACAGAGTTCTCCATCGATGAATACGATGGGGATTAAAGATTTTTCAGCAGTAATTCAATAAACTATTAAAGGAGTAGAGAGAATGGCTACAGTACGTATTGCAGTACCTTCGGAAGGAACAGGCGGACTTGACGGTTTACGTGCAGGACATTTTGGACATTGTGATGTTTTTACCCTGGTAGATGTGGAGGATGGGGAAATCAAAGAGGTCTCAATTCTTCAAAATAAAGAGCATGTCCAGGGCGGTTGTATGGTGCCGGTAAATATTTTGGCAGACGCCAAGGTGCAGCAACTCATCGTGGGTGGCATTGGTATGCGTCCACTTCAGGGGTTCAACCAGGCTGGAATTGATGTGTATTATGATGGTGAAAGACGAGAAATCCGTCCGGTAGTTGAAGATATGATCGCCGCAAAGTTACAATTGATTGGTGAAGATCAGGTTTGTGGTGGCGGTGGTGCCAATTGATGGAAACGAGTAAAATTATAAAAGAGGTACGCCAATGAAAGTAGCAGTTACTTCAAAGGGACAAAGTCTTTCGTCTGAGATCGATCCACGGTTTGGCAGGGCTCCTTATATAATCATTGTGGATATCGATACGATGGCTTTTGAGGCACTGGATAACAGCACAAATGTGAACGCATTTAAAGGTGCTGGCATACAGGCCGCAACTATGGTGGCTGATAAGGGAGCGGAGGTATTATTGACAGGATACTGCGGACCAAATGCCTTTAAAACTGTAGATGCCGCAGGACTGAAAGTTGTTAATGATATTTCAGGTACAGTACAAGACGTTATTGCAAGATTTAAAGCCGGTGATGTGACCTATAGCAAAGATGCAAACACTGATGGTCACTGGTAGTATTTTTGCGTATTGAGGACGAACTGTAATGAACGACAACGATTTTGATGCCCTGGTTGAAAAAATTCAGGGAGAAGTTTTTGACGAAGCTAAAGATGCCCTTGGTGAAAAGGGTTTTGATCGCTGGCAGAACCCTAAGTTTTGCGGGCGCCTTGAAGGTGCTGACGGGTATGCAAAACTGACCGGTGATTGTGGTGACACCATGGAAATGTACGTCAAAATCCATGATGATAAGGTGGCGCAGGTTGGTTACTTCACTGACGGTTGTAGTTCCAGTTCTGTTGCAGGCTCATTTGCCGCAGAACTCGCAACAGGAAGGGGCTTTACTGAGGTTCTTGACCTTCGTGGTCAGGATGTGCTGAGTGAGATTGGGCGCTTTCCTGAGTCGGAGGAACACTGTGCCCACCTGGCTGTACGTACACTACAGGAAGCGTTGAATAGTTATCTTGTGGAGCAGGTAAAGCAGGTGAAAGTCAGCTAGATCATTATCTGAAAATGTTCTTTGCCTGATCGCTGGATAGGCATAAAAAAGTACGTAACAGAAAACCGGGATGGCTCTTAGAGCCATCCCGGTTTTTTTTTGCAAATTGTGTTTCTGCGTTTATTTACTGTCTATTTTCAAAAATTAGAAATTGAAAACTTTGGCTTCGGCCGCCATATCAATGAGGTGGGGCCCGCCGTCGAGGACCATGTTGGAGTTGAAGTTTGCCTCATCAAGATTTCTGTTTTTCGCGCACGGGGTACAGATACCAGTGGTAATTTCATTTTCAACGAGGTATGGCAGGTAGTCTGCAGGACAGTCACCCGTTACGGTTTTGACACTGCCGTCTTTACCGGCGATTGCCCAGTCAACGGCGCTATCGATGAAGAACATGTTAACCTGATGACCTTTGGAATGGGCAATTTTTGCAAACTGGAAACAGCGTGTTGCTTTTTCATTGTCGTTGGATTGTAGAACGAAGAGAAAACTAGCCATGTCAACCTCACAAAGAAGAAAAAATGAACAGAAATAGTTTGTCTACTCCTGCAGGTTAGGACGCATCTGTCAAGATACATCAAACCGAAAAATATCCAAGTTGGAAATTGTTTTTATGTAAATATTTCTATGTCTTGTACTACTTTGAAGGATAGAGTGGCCGTGATGTTTCTGTTATGGTATTACACGGTTGTTTCTTGCGGTTTGTGACTTTGCATTTACGGGATGAGTTTCTCGTATAATCAGCTGATAAAGGACAGGTAAAACAATGCTATCTGAACATTCACCGAGCCCCTTCTACCTGCAACTTTTTGGCTGGCTGGCAGTTTTTGGTTCCACGTTCTGTTTTTATATGGCAACGGTGATCATCCGCTGGTCTGAGGCGGAGGTGATTATCGAACCTGCGTATTTTGTATTTGCCAGGTTTTTGCTTGGATTCATTGTTGTCTCTACAACGATGCTTGTGCAGAAGCAGCGGTTCCAACCTAAAAATTATCATTATCTACTGGGGCGGACCATTGCCAACACTGTCGCAGTATTCTGTTTTTATAAAGCTGTTAGCGCGGGGACTGTATCGCAGGCGAACATCCTTAATATGACCTACCCACTTTTTGTGACTCTTTTTTCCTGGGTATTTTTTAAAAATCAGAGGGACATTTTCTCTGTTGTGGTGGTTATTGTCGCTTTTGTCGGGGTGTGGCTTGTATTGTCCCCGGGTGAAATTGCAGGTGGAATGGCAAATGTCTGGGGACTTTTCTCAGGTGTCACTGCTGCAGCGGCCATAATCTATCTCAATGTCAGCAGGCGCTGTCATGATTCGCAAACCATTCTATTTGTGTTATTTGCTCTTGGTGCTGTCCTCATCTACTGCTTTTTTTATGAAGTGATTTTTTGGCCGGATAAAAAAGAGTTTGGTTATCTTCTTGCCTGCTCTGTGGCGGGGGTAGCCGGGCAGTATCTGCTCACCTACGGATTTCTATTTGTAACTGCGGTGGAAGGTTCTATTATCTCTTCTTCTAGAATTTTACTTGCGGCTCTGTTAGGGCCTTTAATTGCCGGAGATCCGCCACTCGCTATTATTGGATGGTGCGGTGCATTACTCATTTTCACAGCTAATGCAGTTCTGGCAATCCGAAAAGCGTAATGGTTTTTTCATCAACAGGAAAAAACGCAACTTAATTATTTGGTTGCTAAATTTGTCATTTAGAATTAACAGGGCAAATCACAATGTAATACCATCAAAACAGTATCTGTTCTAACCATCTGGATGCTTTGAGTTGTTTTATGTGATACAAATAGTGAGGAATTACTGAAACCGTACTGTTGATAGAATCTTTTGATCGCAAATGAATAACATGAATGAAAATGAGATATTTGGCCGTTTATTAACGGTTATTGAGTCGTACCGTGCCTCCCAGAAAAATGGCAAAGTTCTTGAGTATCGTAGCCCAAATGCGCTTTCGAAGATTCTTGATTTGCATGGACCTGAAAAAAATGGTGATTGGGAATCCATTTTTGGCTGGGTGGAAAAGTATCTTACCTATTCCGTGAAAACCAATCATCCGGCCTTTGTTAACAGGATGTGGGTCGGTGCCAATCTGCCTTCAGTGGTTGGAGAGATAGTCGCTGCAGTAACGAATACCTCAGCGTGTACCTTTGAGTCGGCACCTGTCTCGACCCTGTTTGAGAAATACATGATTGAGCAGATGCTTGATGTTGTAGGTTTTGTCCACGGTGAGGGCCAGATGACGACCGGGTCCTCTAACGCCAACATGGTTGCCATGATGGCTGCGAGAAACATCTGGAATTCCAAAGTGAAAACTGACGGGCTCTGTGGCCAGAAGAAGCTCTATGCCTTTGTCGGTTCTGATTCACACTATTCCATGGATAAGGCTGCCAATATTCTTGGTATTGGTACTTCGCAACTGGTGAAAGTAGACATCAATGCAAATGGTGAGATGATACTCGAGGCACTACGTGCAAGTATCGAAAAAGTTGTGTCTGAGGGTGGCGAACCATTTTTTGTAGCCGCGACAGCTGGTACTACGGTACGAGGTGCCTATGATCCCATTGAACCTCTTGTGGAGTTACGAAAAGAATTCGGTTTCTGGCTCCATGTTGATGGTGCCTGGGGTGGTGCTTCTGTTCTTAGTCCTATATTGAAGGAAAAATATCTAAAAGGCCTTGAAGATGCCGACTCTTTCACCTGTGATTTTCACAAGATGCTCGGCTCATCGCTCATGTGTAACATTCTGTTGATTAATAAGCGCGTCCACACCTTTGGGACAGTGCTTAGCGCAGGAGATGGAAGTTATCTCTTCAGGGATGAACATATCAACGAAATTGAGGACTTTGGTACTGTCTCCCTGCAATGTGGGAGAAGAGTAGATAGTCTGAAGTGGTTTCTGGACTGGAAGTTTTTTGGAAGAGAAGGTCTTGCCCGTCGTGTGGAGGGTTATCTTTCTCTCTGTGAATATGCAGAAGAAATCGTTGTTAAAAACGCTGCACTTGAAATGGTTGCCCCAAGGACGTCTTTTAATATCTGTTTTCGTTATAAGGCGGTCGGGCAAGATGCAAACAGTTTTAACCTCGCACTCCGCACTGCGCTCTACCAGGAAGGTCTCAGCCTTGTGGGAGTGGCATACATTGAAGGGAAGATGGTTATGAGGCTTCTTATAACAAACCCCGATGCCACAAAAGCAGATGTGGACAACTTCTTTGCCCGTGTCGTGGAGGTTGGTAATCGTCTGGTACAAGAATGAAAGGGTAGAAGGTATGGACTGCGAGACTCCAACAACCTATATACAAACTGGAAATAGATCAGAGCTCGGTTTATTTTTTGATGATCTGTTTGATAATGCCATTCACCGAATAATAGTCCTGGAAGAGAGTTTGAGCGTACATATGAACTCAAGCTATGCTCTGAAAGGGGCTTGCTACCATGATTACCCTAATGCTTCTCCTTTTTTAGGCGTCAGTGACGAAGAGTTGACGTTACTGGGTTGTACATAACTCAGGACGATAGGTTATGGCTCGCTTCCTGCTCATCTTCTGGCTTATTTTTTATAGTTTGCGCTACAGAACAAAACCTTGGAATTTCTTCCAGCTTAACCACACGTACTTTAGTAGAGAGAAAAACATTTTCTCTAAACTTGATCTGGATAGTCATATTCCAGAGAAGTGGCGCCTGGGGCAGTGGATTGACGATGGACATAGTATCCCAGAGTTTCCTGTTTTTGTAAAACCAGAGTGGGGCCAGAACTCCCATGGTGTTGGTGTCGCAAGAAATAGAGCTGAGCTTAACGATCTCCGCGCCAATCGCAGAGATAACAATGTAGCCTATCTCATGCAGGAAGCAGCAGCAGAAAACAGAGAATTTGAGTTTTTCTATATTCGCAGGGTGGATAATCTCGATGATTATGAGATGATCTCTTTGACCGAGACCATAAATACGGGCAAAGACGACCTGGTTGTTAACGGCATCAACAATGATGACAGTGTCTATAGAGATGTGGACTGTGATCTTGACGATAAGCAGCGAGCCAAGTTGTGGCAGATCTTTAATCCCATTGGTTGTTTTTATATCGCACGGGTGGGAGTGAAAGCAAACTCCATAGCAGAACTTCTTGAGGGTGCTTTTCACGTGGTTGAGGTTAATATATTTTTACCCATGCCCCTTGTGCTTCTTGATGATCGCATAAGTAAACGAGACAAGCATCGGTTTATCAGACGTGCCATGAAAGGGGCTGCAAAACTTGCAGCAAAGGTTGATGTGAGTGGAGCTGAGAGATGTTCGATATTTTTTAAACAGCTTATTGCCCACTATAAGGTGAAAGAATGATAGCTTTAAGGCGTGCATTATATCGTTGGATTGATAAAAGATTTTTAGGAGGCTGTTCCAGTTATAATAGCCTCGAGGTGCGTAAGAGCTGCAGATCCAAACTCCAGGCAAGGGAGATGTTCGAAGCCCATGATATTCCGCACGCCAAAGGGACCACATTTTTTAACCCGCTTACCGCCATTCGATTTGCCAAAGAGCATGGTTTTCCCCTTGTGGTAAAACCCAATGTGAGTGGCTTTTCCAGAGGTAGTCATTTTCCCATCCGCAATTACTCTGAGCTTATTAAGGGGATGTTTTTTGCTAGGGCATGGTGGCCTGTTTCTGTTGTTGAACAGTACCTGGAGGGAAAGAACTACCGGGTCGTTGTGGCCGATGGAAAAATCATATCTGTCATTCAGCGTTATCCTCCCTTTGTCGATGGGGATGGAACGTCAACAATTGATGCGCTTATCGACCGGGAAAATCAGATCCGGGATGAGATGAAACTGGGACCGACTATTCATAATATCGAAAAAGACGCCAAAGTCGTCGGCTATCTTAAAAAGCAGGGGCTCTCGCTTTCGTCTGTTGTGGATGCAGGTGTTCGAGTTTATCTGTTTCACCGGGTGGCGCTGGCTCCTGGAGGGGTGGTTGAGATCGTGGATAAAAGTTCACTTCCGCCTGAAAATGTGGAACTTTTTACTACAGTTCTTTCACTCTTTAATGCAAATATTTTTGGGATTGATGCAATCTTTAAAGATGGTATTGATAAAAGCTATAAAGAGCAGGAGTGTATTTTTCTTGAAGTGAACTCAAGACCCTATCTTAAGATGCATGATTATCCAAGATATGGTGAAGTAGAGGATTTGTCGGCGGAATATGAGAAACTTTCGGAACTTAAGGTAGATAAGCAGGATATTTTTTAGTGGCTATTTCCCGTAGTCCGGGGTTCGCATGATTAGTGCTGCAAAAAACTTCTATATTTTTTTGGGCTTTCATAGCTTTTTACTTGGCTTGTTTCCGTTTTTTTTGCCCGTATATCTTTATAAAGATGGTGCAGGATTGCAGGAGATCTCCTGGTTTATTGCGGTCACAGGCATATCTTTTTCTCTGAGTCTTTTTTGTCTGGATTTTCTTCGGGGAAAGTCCTATTTCACCCCGCTGATTATATCATTTGTTTTAGAGATGTGTCTGCTTACTCTATTGGTTGCAGGGGCGCCGCTTTGGCTGGTCGGAGTAATCAATGGAGCCTATAACTGTCTTTACTGGACTCTTCAGCGTATCCTGTTCCTTTCAGGTGGCTCTGAAAAAAATAGTGGGCGACGGTTTGGAAACTTTCAGATTTACATCCTTATTGTACTAAAGATAGGGTTTTTTTGTGGAAGCATACTCCTTGAAAATATTGGTATTGCTGCGGTATGTCTGCTCTCAGTTTCCATCGCCAGTGCAGCTGGAATGTACTTTTTAAATCAACGGAAAAAACTCAGTTTTCCGGCTTCTCTCATCTCCCAACCACCACTTGGTCTTCGCGCTCTCTTGCAGTACAACGATAAGGCCAGATCCAGGCAGGTGTTCATCTTTGACGGTGTGTTTCTCTATTTTGAAAGCTATTTCTGGGTTATTTCCCTGTTTCTCATGGTGGGCGAGAGTTTTGTGAAACTAGGTGGTTTGGTTATACTGCTCGCTCTTATCTTGGGCCTGATATTTTTTGTCATCAAGAACCGGATTGACAGCATCGATAATCAGAAGATATATGGTATTGGAGTGTCTCTTTATATGTTATCCTGGTTTCTGCGTTCTTTTTTTGATGTGGATCAATCCCAGCTGGTTCAAGTGGTAATGCTTTTGGTTATTGCCTTTTGTACTTCCTTTTTCCGTCTCACCTTTAATAAGAGATTTTTCGATCTGGCAAAACAGAGTGGAGAAAACAGGTATCTTTTTTTAAAGAGCCATTACTCACAATTTTTTATTGGGCTGTTTTTTGCAATTTTGGCATGCGCTGTCAGCAGCTTTGGCGATGGTATCGTTTTTTTGAAATCGTTATATCTCGGCGCTGCTGTATGTTCTGTCTTTTATCTGTTATACAGAGATGAAGAGAAAGAAAATATGTAGTTTAGTGCCTTACAATTTGTATTAAGGTTCTTATCCCGGCTTAATTTCCATTTACCGGGGTTAGAAAAGGCTTACTTTTTAAAGGTCAAAATGTTAGCTACAATATTTACGGAAAGTGTCCCTGCTGGATGAATCCTGTCAGGGTAAATTATTTACTTATAAAAATGGTATAAATTGAGATGGGAAAATCATTTCAGGATCAGTTGTTGGCCCTTGGACTTGTTAACAAGCAAAAGGCAAAAGAGACTAAAAAGAAACAACACCATTCGAAGAAAACACAGGGGAAAACTTCTCGCAATAAGCAGGTGGTCGATGAAAATGTGTTGCTGGCCCAACAAGCAGAAGAAAAGAAAAAAGCCCGTGCGCGCAAACTAAATGCGGAACGTGATGCAAAGCTTAAAAAACGTGAAGAAGCCGCACAGATAAAGCAGTTTGTTGAGCAGAACAGGATAGAAAAAGACGACAAAGGAATAGCCTATCGCTTTAGTGTTGCCGGTAAAATCCAGCGGATTTTTGTTCCTAAGGATGTTGCAGACAGGCTCAGTGATGGTAGGCTTGGTATTGTTGTTCTTGCGGACCAGTTTGAAGTGTTGCCCCGTACTGTTGTGGAGAAAATCACAAACATCAATAAGCGGATGGTTGCGATTCTCAATGAGCGGACAGGGGACGATATGGATGATCCAGATGATCCGTATGCCGAGTACAAAATTCCAGACGATCTTGTCTGGTAAAGGCTTATTTCGCAGATATTACTGGCTGGAGGCTGAGCTGGACCGATTTCCGTTTGGCCTCTATGTTGACAATTGTTGTGTTAATCGTCACCGTTTTTGCTCCTGCCTCTGCCACAATTGGGTCTAGTTGTTTCATATTTATGGGGAACTCTCTTCCGTTAAGCATGGCGATGAGGGCTTTTCCTATCTCTCCATTCGCTCCACTGCCACTACCCTCCACATTTTGTACTATTGGTTTAATATAGAGGGTTTGCTGTTTAGCATCAAAGCGCAGCGCCGCATCGGTGCTTACGTCGAGCTCTATTGACCCAACCTTTAGGCGGATTTCATGGCCTGCGATTTCAGTGAGTAATGCGAGGTTATTGCCAGCCAGATGAAGCCTGCATGCAAGGTGGCCGTCGGTGAGTTGCAGATTGCTGATGTTAACTATGGTAATATCACCATCAACGGACTTTGAGTGGGTTTCTATCTGAATGGGCAGCAGGGCACGTGTCACCTGGGTCAATACACTTTGAGGGATTGTGAGCCGGATAGGCTCCTCGGCCGCAGCTTGTTTGGGTACGAATGTGAGTAGAGTAAAAGCAATAAGTGTCAATCTGAAAAAAAGATGCATGGACTATCCTAAATGAGTTTTATCTGAATTGATTTTGCCTAAAACTAATGAGTGTAAGACCAAAGTGCAAGCCATAAAAAGGCCGATAAGGGAGGCGAAATCCCTATAGTCAGTGTGGAGGTGATATTTTTGGCTCGTGATAGTTTTACTGTCTTGAAAAACACCAGAAAACGAAACCCTGCCTGATTGCGGAGGCAGGTTCCCGGTGAGCTTGAGTCGCTCTCCACTGTAGATTTTTACTTCCTGGCTGTCCGCAAAATAATGAGCCCTGTCAAGTTTGATGGATTTGCCAGCTCTCTCTTCAGTATGTCGCATTGTGTGGATAAAGTAGGTATTTGCGTCATCGAGCTGACTTACAAAGTAAAGAGGCCCAATAAGGTAGAGAGCTATGAAAAGTGAACCAAAAGCATATTTGCTTTTGTTTGTGCTGAGCTGCAGGGGATTGTTGCCTCTAATCGTTGACCAGTTATATATGAGGTAGATAAAACCTAAAACTGTAAGAACAAGTGTACCCGTGTATTCTGGCCAGAAAAGATCAAGGTGAAACATCTCCCAGTTGATTGGTGATATTATATTTACCCCATTGCCCCATTTGATCTGTAGGGAGTCAAGAAGGAGATGAAACAGACTGTTTATCCCGAGGAGAATAAAGACCTTTGGTGAATTATGGCTGAATAGACATAGACCGCAAGAGAGTACGAGACAGAACAACAGGCTTGCCTGGGCAGTGCAATAGAGTCTGAGGTCGTAGGGGTTTATGGTATGTGTTGCCAGGAGGAGCTTGAGCTCAACCCATGGAATGTCGGGAATAACACAGGCTATGACAACCCAGATGAGTTCGTGCTTTTTCAGGAAGATCCCGTTTAAGGGTGCCTGAAGCCCGATATGGCAAAGTGTGTTTGGCAAGGTAATGCTGAGTTGTTATGGTAGAGTATCTTTTCCCAATGCATGTGTTGGACGCTAATGTAACCGCCTGTACGATGATAATTGACTCATAGGCCAAAAGCTTTAACATTTTCTGATTTTTTCATTGGATAGCGAGATTTTAATATGGCACCAATCCTCACCGTGACTTCTAACTGTTTGCTCTCGAACATTGAATTTTCCTTCGAGCAGGAGTTGAAAAAACGCCTTACTATCGATAACCCTGAGTATCTTGCAGCCAAGAAATATGGACGTTGGATTGGAAAGAAACTGAAACCCCAACTTACATACTACGATCCGGTCCCTGGTGGAGTGAAATTTCCCCGAGGCTTTTCCAATCAGGCTGTTTTGCTCTGCCGGGAACTGCTCGGAGAAGATCCTGAAATTGTTGATAAGAGAAGATTGCTTGATGAGATTGATCTGAACTTTTGCGGATCACTACGGCCCTATCAACAAGAAGCGGTGGATATCGCGGTCAACAAATCCTTTGGTGTTATTGAAGCTGGAACAGGTAGTGGGAAAACGGTGATGGCTCTGGCACTACTGGCAAGGAGGCGTCAGCCAACCGCCGTTATTGTACACACCAAAGAGTTGCTCTATCAGTGGCAGGAACGGGTCAAACAGTTTTTACAAGTAGATGTGGGGCTAGTAGGAGACGGCCACTTTGAGATAGCACCAGTTACCATTGCCATAGTTAACACTGCGCGTAAAAGGGTGGCAGAGCTTTTTCCTCATTTTGGCCAAATTATTGTTGATGAATGTCACCGGGTACCTGCTAGTCTCTTTACTGAGGTGGTCTCCGCTTTTGATTGCCATTATCTCCTTGGACTTTCAGCGACCGCATTTCGTAGTGACAGCGAAATGACGAAGCTCATTTACTTTTTTATGGGAGACAGGATTCACAGGGTTGATCGTGATGAACTTATGGCCACCGGAGCGATTCTCGCCCCCGAAGTGATTCGCACAGCCACATCCTTTGATTATCGGTATCGTGGAGATTATCAGGCGCTAATTAAAGCCCTTGTAAACCATGAGGGGCGAAATCTGCAAATAATAAACGATATAATTGAGGTTTCGAAAAAGCCAGATTGTGGGACAATTCTTGTGGTTTCGGATAGGGTGAGTCACTGTCGCCTCTTTGTTGACAAGCTTCAGAATCAAGGTTTGCAGGTGGCACTGCTTTCAGGACAGTTGGCGGCAGAGTTGCGGAGTGAAGTGGTAGAGGCTGTTCGTAACGGTTCTGTTGATGTTCTGGTTGCAACTCTGCAGTTGATTTCAGAAGGATTTGACTGTCCTGGACTCTCAACCCTTTTTCTCACCACACCGATTAGTTTTGAAGGGAGGCTTCTCCAGGTGATAGGCAGGGTAATGCGACCTGCTGAAAATAAGAGAGCCAGGGTCTTTGACTATGTGGACGACAATGTCGCCACATTACTCCGTTCTGCGAATGCCAGGGCTGTTGTATTATCGGAGTTGTAGGACGAGGAGTGGCTCCGGAAAATCCCCTGTCAGATGTAACGATAACCAGTTCTTCGGCACCTATCATGCTGATCTCAACTATTCTTGACGGAACCTCGCCCTCTATGTACCTTACAGAGACATCTTCATGCTCGACTGCGTGGACAACCTCATTGAAAACTGTGTCCCGGAATGTCTCACTTGAAAACCGTACAGAACCTGAGGCCGTAAATAATCCGCCAGTGTCTGGCTTGCACCGATCACCATGCTTCCAGATGCACATTTTTTTTAAAACATCGACGTCACATTTTGATATTGAGTAATCAGAGGCGCCAACTCTTCAGCGAGGACTTTCCCGTTACTGTTTGTCGTTATCTTTTTGTCAGCTCGGTTAAAGAGGGGGGGCGTCAATTGACTCCTCAAACCGTTTTATCGCCTTAGAAACTGCGGATTGTGTTAAAAAAAACTCTTTAGCAACAGTTTGAACCTTTCATGTTCTCACTAATGCCAGAAACAATTGTGCCTGCCTAAAGGTGATGTCCATAATCGTAAGTTGATTAGATTGAATTTAGCCATCGTTGAAAAACTATCAATTTGACGTAATCATAGTTGTGCGAATATTGTCCAACACAATCAACGCATTAAAAAAATCAGCTGAGGTAATAAATTTGAAGCACGAATTAAAAAACACAAGTGTCAAGGGCCTCTGGTGGAAACGTTTTTTTTACTCTGTTACCGGGGCTACGAATGACTTCGAATTAGGTCCCAACTGGTTTGCCTCGGTGATGGGTACAGGAATTATTGCCAATGCCGCGGCCTCGTTACCGCTCATTTCAGACAGACTTCACTCTTTTGCGATTCTCGTATGGTGCCTCGCATCCATCATGCTGGTTGGCCTTGTGTTTGGTTCATGCATTTTCCTGGTGCGGGGTCAGAATGTTTGGAAAAAGCATTTCAATGATCCGATGATGGCACAATTTTATGGAGCACCACCAATGGCAATGCTCACCGTTGCCGGGGGGGCATTCTTGCTGGGTGAAGCCGTACTCGGACAGGATCTTGCGAATACAATCGCCTGGATCCTCTGGATTATTGGTACCATAGCAGGTCTTGCATCCGCGGTTGTCATACCTTACCGCTTATTTACAAAATTCAAGGTACGGCAGGACTCAGCATTCGGCGGGTGGCTCATGCCTGTTGTTCCCCCTATGGTATCGGCGGCAATCGGCGCAATGCTGGTCCCCACCGCCCCTGAAGGAGTGATTAGGGAAACAATATTCTACCTCTGTTTTTCCATGTTCGGTTTAAGTCTCGTTGCCGCCATGATCATCATCTCAATGATATGGAGCCGTTTGGCTCATCACGGTACATCCGGCACTTCCCGGGTGCCAACTTTGTGGATTGTTTTAGGTCCCTTGGGACAATCCATGACTGCGGCAGGAGTGCTTGGTAGTGTGGCTGCCTGTGCGGTGCCTTCCGAAATTGCCGTTGGATTTAAACTATTTGCGGTACTGTACAGTGTGCCGGTTTTTGGATTTGTACTGCTCTGGACCTGCCTTGCAACGCTTTTGACGATAAGAGCCCACCGTCGACAAATGCGATTTGCCCTCACCTATTGGGCCTTTACATTTCCGGTTGGTACATGTGTCACCGGGATTGCACAATTATACCATCATACAGGTCTTCCCCTGTTTGCCTGGGGCAGTCTTGTTTTCTACACGGGTTTGTTGACTGCCTGGGCAGTCGCAGCCTTTGGAACGACAAAAGGCATGATAACGGGACATCTTTTTCGACCACCACCAAAAGGTACACCTATCATATCTGTCAAAGAGTCTCATTTTACGGGTGATATTCTCGAAGATAAAGATAAATAGTGCCCGACCGAAAACCGCCAATTTTCCCAATTTCTTCGTTGGACTCAAATTTTAATCCTCAACATACTTAATGTATTCCTCTGATTAAAATTATCGCCCGCCTTGAACTTGAAAAAATTTGCAAGTTTTAGTTCAGGCACTAAATAGTATCCTTTCTGAAAATGGCTCTTCGGAGCCTGAGTTTACCTCATCGATATATTTGTAACTCTCGAGTTACGAAAGAAATGAACTCATTTAGGGAAATTTAAAAAAATCGGAGAGTGAAAAGGTCAGAACATAGCCCGGATTTCTCACCAACAAAGTTATTCGCAGGTCGAGACACCGGGCATGAAGCTGTAATAATCTACCGGAGTCTTCGCTACCTGCAAATGCTCGGTAACGAAGCAGCTGCGGATAAATCTGTTGGCCCGAAGGGTGAACTTTTTGATTTGAAACGAAAAACACCCTGTTAATTAGATTAAACTCAAAAAGTGTTAACACTATGTAAATACTATTAAAAACACAATATTTATGGTATAAT
>JBLHNA010000010.1:0-140648 GCA_047619065.1 Desulforhopalus sp. | reverse complement strand
TTTTTGGGCAGTTCAATGTTTAGCTACTTTAAAAGAAACAATACAGAGAAGTAGTATCTTTGTTACGTTTAAAGTAGCTGGCCAAGACACTATTTTTTGAGGAATCTCTAATTAAGGAAGTCATTTTTAAATTATAAAAACAAACAATTGAGTTTCAAATCAAAAAGTCATGAGAAATTCGGGTTAAGCACCATCATACTTACAGGAGGGCACGATTTACCATTGTTTCTCAATAACTCTGCAAGCTCTTGGTAGAAAACCTTTAGATTTCTCAAAGAGCAATTACTGCTCAAAATACCCGTCAAGTGTATTGATTTTCTGGGGGTCAGTTTTTCCTTTTTGATACTCACTATCTCGATTAAACCATCGCGTCCATCCACAAGATTCACATTATCAATGAGCTTATATGTGTTTGCAACACCATGGTTGATTAGCTAAAATCTGTAGGTTACAGATTTCAATATGATCACCAATTATTATCCACGCCAATAGACCACAAAAAAACCCTCCAGATACAATGAGCATCAGGAGGGTTCACATTTACGTAAGAAAATGTCAATTGGCTTTTATTCCAATTCACTCATCTAATATAAAATGTAGTCCTTGAGATTTTTTCCGTTTTTGAGATGCCTCAATAATCAATAGGGCCACATCAAGAATATTACGCAATTCTAGCATGTTAGGTGATATCTTGTAGTTTTCAACCATTGACTCTATCTCATCTTTTATTTCAATAATTCGTTGCTTTGCCAGTGCTAATCTAGGTTGATTACGTACTATACCTACGTAATTCCACATTACTCTGCGAATAATATCCCAATTATGGTTAATCAATATTTCTTCGTCAATATTTTTATTATTATGACCATGATATTCTTCAATGTTTTCAGATGAAAGCGTGGAATATAATTCCCAATTATCTCTGCAGTACTCATATGCCGCATGTGCAAATACTACCGCTTCCAACAATGAGTTACTAGCCAATCTATTGCCACCGTGTAATCCTGTGCATGCACTTTCACCCAGGCAAAAAAGTCCATTTACGGTCGTTTTTCCATGTATATCTGTCTTAACCCCTCCACACAAATAATGTGCAGCAGGTACCACAGGTATAGGTGTTTTTGATATATCTATCCCTAGAGACATACATTTTGCAAATATTGTTGGAAATCTCTTTTCTAGAAATTCACGTCCTTTGTGACGTATGTCTAGATATACGCAATCCGCTCCAGTTTTTTTCATTTCAGAATCAATTGCACGGGCAACCTTATCCCTGGTAGCTAATTCCATCTTTTCGGGTTCATAATTTTCAAGGAATCTTTTTCCTTCACTATCAAAGAGAAGGGCACCTTCTCCTCTAACAGCCTCCGATATAAGAAAGTTTTTTGCTTGATGATGATACAGACAAGTAGGGTGAAACTGTATAAATTCCATTCTCGATGTTTCTGCACCAATCCTATGCGCCAAAGCTACGCCATCACCCGTGGCTATATCAGGGTTACTACTGTACAGATACACCTTACCTACTCCACCTGTACATATAGTAGTCGTTTTTGATTCAAAAATTGATACGTTATCTTGTTCGTCAAGAATATAAGCACCAACACACCTACGAGATAAATCATCTCCTATAGTGATGAGATCAACCGCCATATGGTTTTCTAATAGGGTTATATTTTCATTAGCAGTAACAGCTGCTACTAAGGCTCTTTCTATTTCTTTACCGGTTAAATCGTAAGCGTGGGCAATTCTTCTATTAGAATGCCCACCTTCCTTTGCCAAACTAAGCTGTCCGTCTGACTCTTTAACAAAATCTACGCCTAATGCTATAAGCTCAGCAATTCTCTCAGGTCCATTACCAATAACAAAACGAACTATTTCCTCATCACATAATCCTGCTCCTGCTTCCAAGGTGTCCCGAACATGATTCTCAAAACTATCATTACTATCTAGAACCGCAGCAATACCACCTTGGGCTAAATTTGTGGCTGTGTTAATTTTTTCTTTCTTGGTCACAACAATTACTTTTCCTAATGTCGCAGCCTTAAGAGCAAAAGATAAACCAGCAATACCACTACCAATAACAAGAAAATCCGTTTTCATTTGCATCTCCCAGTTCTATGTTTCACGTGAAACATAGAGTAAATAATTTTTAAAAGCACATTGGAACATATAACATATAATAAAAACTGCGCAAAGAATCATTTTTTATGGAGATATTTATATAGAAACAGTTTAGTTTTAACAAAACCAAATGGGAGAAAGGTAATAAATGGAAAAAAAAGTTAAAATAATTGCAATCGCCAATCAAAAGGGTGGCGTAGGAAAGACAACCACAGCGATAAATCTAGCAGCGGCCTTAGCTGCAAAACGAAAAAAAGTCCTACTTATAGATTCTGACCCGCAGGGAAATTCTTCAAGTGGTGTTGGTATTAATATGAAAAAAGTGCGTGTTCATCTTTATCACGCATACGCCAGTGGGTACTCAGCAGAAGAGGTGAGACTTTCATCGAATATTAAAAACTTAGATATAATACCGTCCAGTATAGATCTTGTTGCCGCAGAAATAGAGTTGATAGCAGTCGAGAATAGAGAATCACAGCTAAAATTCACCATTGATCCTATTGTAAACCAATACGATTACATTCTCATAGATTGCCCACCTTCGCTCGGCCTATTGACTATAAATGCGTTAACAGCCTGTGATTCTGTACTCATTCCAATGCAGTGTGAATACTTTGCGATGGAAGGGCTTGCTCAACTTGTTTCAACAATACGATCGGTTAAAAAATCCTTTAATAAAGGCTTATTTATAAATGGATTGGTTTTAACCATGTTTGATAAACGTAATAGGTTGACACACCAAGTAGCTGCTGAAATAAAAATTCATTTTGCAAAGCAATTATTTACAACAGTTATTCCTCGTAATGTGAGACTTAGTGAATGTCCGAGCCATGGGAAATCTATCATAGATTATGATAAAAATTCCACAGGAGCGGTAGCTTATCTTAATCTTGCTAAAGAATTTCTAAAACGTCAGAGGGATTAGATATGGTACAAAAAACAGGGTTAGGTCTAGGAGTTGGAGTCCTTTTTGGGGATGAAACTGAAAAATATTTTGAGTGCAATGTTAATGATATTGTGCCTAATAAATTTCAACCACGTACACATTTCAACGAAGATAATCTGCAGGAATTATCAGATTCAATAAGAGAAAAAGGAGTGATACAACCCCTCATAATCAAAAATGGGGAAGACGGTAAGTATGAACTTATTGCAGGAGAACGACGCTTACGTGCATCAAAAATGGCAGGATTAGAATTCGTTCCTGTAGTCGTTCTAGATGTTGAAGATGATGACTCTTTATTAGAGTTAGCCCTCATTGAAAACATTCAAAGAACAGATTTAAACCCCATAGAAGAAGCTGAAGCATACAAGAAGTTAATAGAACGTTTTGGATATACCCAAGAAGAAACAGCAAAAAGAGTAGGGAAGAAAAGATCGACTGTAACTAACCTCCTAAGACTACTCAAACTCCCCCAACAATTTCAGGATGACGTTATACAGGGAATCCTATCAGAAGGGCACGCTCGAGCACTTATTAAACTCATAGACGATCCACTCAAAATGAACGAAATTCGTGAGTTAATAATAAAAAACAGCTTATCGGTAAGACAAACTGAAAAAATAATAAAAAAAGTTGCCTCCGACCTTCCTACCCAAATTAAAAATATTAAACAAAAGGCCACTGAAGAAATACCAAATTCTTACAGAAAGGCCATAACTACCCAGTTAACAAATAGGCTTAACTCTAAAGTGTCTATATCCCAAAATGGAAGTCGCGGAAAAATAGAGATTGACTACTATTCACTAGACGATCTTGACCGCGTTACTGCTATGCTCCTTGGAGAGTAAATTTAAACAATAATTACATATGGTTTTAAAACAATGAACAATTTTTTTAGTAATAAATACAGTAAATTGAGAGCTTTTTCAGTATTTTTTTTTCTTTTAACATTTCTCTTGTTATCTGTATCATCCGCAATTGCGGAGATGATAAGTGTTAAAGGAGATAAAATTAATTTAAGAAAGGGTGCAGGAACTAAATATTCTATTCTTTGGGAATACGGAAATGGCTATCCACTAAAAATCGTCAAGAAAAAAGGTAATTGGATTAAAGTACAGGATTTTGAAAAAGACTCAGGTTGGATTCATAAATCACTACTCAATTACGATCCCCATGTAATAGTAAAGGTTAACAGGAATAATGATAGTAAGATTAATATTAGAAAACGACCAGGTACATCAGAAGAGATTGTGGGAAAAGCTCAATATGGAGTCGTCTTTAAAACATTGAACCGAAAATCAGGGTGGACCAATGTTGAGCACGAATCAGGACTCAAAGGATGGGTAAAGGAGAGTTTACTTTGGGGATATTAACCCGAGTAACTTATTAATCTTTTGCTCAACTGCCGAGCTATTGTCCATTTTTTCAATAGTAAAATATTTTGGAAGGCTGATAACTAACTGGCATACTGCCAGCAGCATATCTGTTATAAATAATAAACTACTGACCCAAAAATCCTCCTTCAATATTTTAAACTATCTCCTTAAAGATCCAGCCTAATCATATTACTTGAAATTCAATAAAAAAAAGGGTCCGTGAGTAATTTAACTCACGGACCCTTATTTATTCTATATGGCGGAGAGGGAGAGATTCGAACTCTCGGTGGAGTCTAACCCCCACACTCGCTTAGCAGGCGAGCACCATCGGCCTCTCGGTCACCTCTCCGTAATATATAGTTGGCGGAGGAAGTAGGATTCGAACCCACGGTACTTTCGTACAACGGTTTTCAAGACCGCCGCCTTCAACCACTCGGCCATTCCTCCGTGCAAGACTTTCTACCACTACTTAAATAATCTGTCAACAATATGATTTTGAAAAAAGTATATTTGATCGATATTGAACATTTTTGTAATAAAGGTTCGATAAAGATCAACCTCCCTGTTATAATATGTTGTAAATCACCAAAATCGACAATCTTTTACTAGAAAAAATTATACAATGGCTGGCCATACAGATATATCAAAGCAATTAGAAGATCTCACCGCTCTCTATGAAATAACCAAACAACTCGCATCATCCCTAGAACTCCGTGATTGCCTGGAAAAAGCAATGCAAATCCTGTCAGAAATGAAAGGGATGGAAAATGGTACGGTCACCATCGTAAATCCAATGACGGGAAAACTCCAGATAGAGGTAGCCCATGGGTTGACCGCTGAAGGACGAAAAAGAGGAAAATATAAAATAGGTGAGGGTATTACTGGCCGAGTAGTATCTACCGGTGAACCGATAATTGTCCCTCAAATTTCTGAAGAACCTTTATTTTTGAATAGAACGAGGGCAAGAGGCAATGTTTCGGAACAAAAGCGATCCTTCCTATGCGTCCCGATTAAAGACGGTTACAACGTAATTGGAGCACTTTCAACAGATAGATTTTACAAAGACGGAATTGGACAACAGGCGAATACTGATCTCCAATATCTCACCGTGCTTTCTTCAATTATCGCCCAGACAGTTGTTCGAATACAAAAGGTTAACCGCGAGACAGAGGAACTTTTCACAGAAAATCTCAAATTGAAAAGAGAGCTCTCAGAAAAAAATAAAATCAATGATATCATAGGCAACTCTTCAAGAATGCAGGACGTCTATGAAATGATACACAGAGTGGTTGATTCCAACGCAACTGTCCTTCTCAGAGGTGAATCCGGAACCGGCAAAACTCTTGTTGCCAAAGCTCTTCATTATAATGGGAAAAGAAAAGATAGCCCATTTATAGTTGTTAACTGCTCTGCACTGCCCGAGACGCTGCTTGAAAGTGAGCTTTTCGGTCATGAAAAAGGTGCATTCACCGGGGCCACTGATAGAAAAATTGGGAGATTTGAGCAGGCTGAGGGTGGTACATTATTCTTAGATGAGATAGGTGAAATAAGTAACTCCGTCCAGGTAAAGCTTCTCAATGTTGTTCAAGAACGGACCTTTCAACGACTTGGCTCTACACAACTGCTCACCAGTGATGTGCGTCTGGTTGCGGCCACAAATCGTGATCTTGAAAACGCAGTTGCTGAAAAACATTTTCGTGAAGACCTGTACTATAGGCTGAATGTTTTTCCAGTCTACATGCCACCACTTAGAGAGCGTAGAACAGATATTCTTCTCATAGCCGAATTTTTTCTCGAAAAATACGCGACAGAAAACAATAAAAAAATTAGAAGAATATCAACTTCAGCCATCGATATGCTAATCCAGTACCACTGGCCAGGAAATGTTCGTGAGCTGCAGAATTGTATGGAACGTGCCATTATAATCTGTGACGATGATACCATTAAAGCGATTCATCTACCACCAACCCTTCAGATAGCGGAATCTTCTCAACGGGATAATCCATATTCCTTGTCAGTATCTGTTGAAAATTTTGAGAAAGAACTCATTATAGAAGGTCTAAAGCGAAACAATGGTAACCAGACCAAAACAGCAAAAGATCTAGATACCAGTTTACGGATTATAAATTACAAGATTCATCAATATAATATTGATCCGAAAAATTATAAAATATAAGTTGGAACCAACGTGAATATTCTGCTGCACGCATGCTGTGGTCCCTGTACCATTTATCCACTTTCTATACTTAAATCACAACATCACGATATAACTGCTTATTTTAATAATCCTAATATACATCCCTATAAGGAATTTAAACGACGATTAGATACCTTACAGGATTACTCCAAAAATGAAGATTTTCCACTTGTTATCGATGATAGTTACGGTCTAACAGAGTTTCTTCAGTTGGTTGTTTTTAAGGAAAAAATCCGCTGCCCTATTTGCTATGAGATGCGTCTTAAAAAAACAGTAGAGTACGCTAATGAACATGGTTTTGATGGTTTTAGTACAACACTTTTATACAGTCGTTATCAAAACCATGCCGTAATAATCAAAATCTGCGAAAAACTTGCAAAAGCACATTCACTACATTTTGTCTATGAAGATTTTAGAATTGGCTGGCAAGAGGGCATTGATCTGTCAATTGAAAAAGATATGTACAGACAACCCTATTGTGGATGCATATACAGTGAACAGGAGAGATACGATAAGAGCCTGAGGAAAAAAATAAAGAAGTCGGTTAAGTAAAAATAGATGTCAGCCTTTCCAGCGTAAGGCACTACATCAACTATTGAAAGGAATGTACAGATGCTGAATATGCTCGTTATTGCCACAACCAATCAGAATAAACTAAAAGAATTTAAAGAGATATTAAAAGATCTCGATATAGAAATTTGCTCTCTTGCTGATTTCGGTCCAATTCCTGAGGTTATTGAAGATGGAGAAACCTTTGACAACAACGCGTATAAAAAGGCGTGGCATACAGCCAAGGTATTAGGACTACCTGCTATTGCTGATGATTCAGGTCTTGTTGTAGAAGCATTAAACGGTGAACCTGGAGTGTATTCCGCCAGATACTCAGGCGAGAATGCGACAGATGAGGAAAATGTCACAAAACTCCTCTCTGAACTAAAGGGTGTAGACAATAGAAAAGCACAGTTTCAATGTGTATTATCTATTGCCGTACCAGGAGGTCCAGCGCTGACATATGAAGGCAGTTGTGAGGGAACAATCATTGACGAGAGAAGGGGAGATAATGGCTTTGGCTATGATCCAATTTTCTACTTCGAAGAGTTAAACAAGACCTTTGCAGAACTAGACTCTGAGGAAAAGCATAAAGTAAGTCATCGAGGCAAAGCCCTGGCTCAGGTTAAAGCCGAAGTACAACAAATCAAAAAATGGCTCGATCAGCGTCTTTTTGAGGAAAAACCTCCAAAACCTGATCACAGTGAATTTGAAAATAACGATTGGTCAGATCAATAGAAACTATTCAACCTTTAATTCCCTGTTGAGCAGGTCACTGACGGCTTCTGCGCAGTCTTTATCCTCGTAGATGATCTTATACACCTGCTCTAAGATAGGCATGTCTATCCCCAGACTCTTTGAAAGTTCAAAGACAGAACGGGTAGTTTTTATTCCTTCAGCCACCATCTGCATCTCATCTTTTATCTGAGCTAGCTTTTTCCCTTCTCCGAGCATTAATCCAACGGTTCTATTACGACTTAAGCTTCCGGTGCAGGTGAGCAACAGATCCCCAACACCACTCAGACCAGAAAAGGTAGACTCTTCTGCACCAAGAGTAATACCTAGACGGGTGATCTCTGCGAGTCCCCTTGTTATTAAGGCGGCTCTCGTATTCAGACCGTAACCCAGGCCATCACAAACACCTGTTGCTATTGCTATAATGTTTTTTAGGGCGGCAGAAATCTCTAAACCTATGAGATCCGTGCTTGCATAGACTCTGAAAAAATCTGTTACGAATATATTTTGAATCTCTTTGGCCACTTCCAGGTTCTTAAAACCTATGGTTACGGCCGTGGGAACGGAGTTAGCGACTTCTTTGGCAAAGGATGGGCCTGATAACACGCCAAGCTCAATGCCAAGATTATCACAACTACGGTATGGAACTACAGATTTGTGATACCCACTCAGTACTTCCTCCATCACTTGAGTCATAGTCATAAGACTATTATTCTCTATTCCTTTAACGGCTGAAACTATACGACAGTTTGTACCAAGGTAAGGGATTATACGTTCAAAAACATCTCTGTAGGAATGGGAAGGTACAACCATTACTATGACACTGGCACCAGTAACTGCCCATTCTAGACTATCGGTAATATAAATACTGTCTGGAAAGCTAATTCCAGGTAAGTACTTCTTGTTTTCCCTTTCGCGATTTAAATCATCACTGTGGGCACTTCTATGCGCCCACAGTGTAACTCTATTAAACTTTTGACCCAGGAGTATTGCAAGGGCAGTACCCCATGAGCCAGCGCCAACTACGGCGATTTTAAATGAATTACTCATCACCATCAGTTTCTGGAGTAGCATCATCTGTTACAACTGGAGGAGTTGTGTCTGTTTCAGTGATTATTTCTTCACCTTCAACCACTTCGTCCTCATCACTGTCGTCTTTTGCAACACTATCCATACTAACAACGCGTTCTATATCATCGAGATTAATCAGACGCACACCCTGAGTGGTGCGACCAATAATACGAACAGCACTGAGGTCCATTCTGATCATCTTCCCTGAATCTGCGATAAGAATTACTTCTTCCTCATCATCCACCTGCTTGGCCGCAATAATAGCTCCATTGCGCTCACTCTGTTTTATGCCACGAACGCCCTTACCTCCACGTTTTTGCAAGCGGTACTCATCTATTGGACTACGTTTACCAAACCCATTTTCAGTAACTATAAGAATAGAATTATCAGATTCAGCAACAATAGCACTGACAACAAGATCATCTTCTCCAAGGGATATACCCCTCACTCCTGCAGCAGTACGACCCATGGTGCGAACATCAGTTTCCTTAAAGTGAATAGACATACCTTTCTGGGTAACCAGAAGCACAGTGTCATCACCGTTTAATACATGGGCTGCAATAATTTCATCGCCTTCATTAATAGTAAGAGCGCGTTTACCCTTTCGAAGAGGACGAACAAATTCCTGTAGGCTGGTCTTCTTGATTCGTCCAAATTTTGTGACCATCAAAATGGTTTTCTCTTTGGACTCATCCACAAAACTGGTGATTGGCAGGATTGCAGCAAGCTTCTCATCATCGGCCAGATTAAGAAGATTGACAATTGCTTTACCTCTTGCTGTACGACTCGCAAGTGGCAACTGATAAACCTTACGCCAGAAAACCTTTCCATGGTTGGTGAAAAAGAGGAAGGTATCGAGGGTAGAAGCAACATAGAGGTTGGATACAAAATCCTCTTCGATGTTTTTAACGCCCGTAACACCTTTTCCACCACGATGCTGGGACCTGTATAATGAAACAGGGTTTCTCTTAATATAACCTGAGTGGGTAATAGTTACCGCCATATCCTCAGGTTGAATAAGATCTTCTGGCAGGATATCATCTATTGCATCGATTATCTCAGTTCTTCTATCATCACCGTAGGTTTCTTTGAGTTCAAGAAGTTCTTCTTTGATAATATTCATTATAAGAACTTCACTGGCAAGAATTTCTTTGAGTTTAACTATCTCAGCTATGATAGCTTCGTACTCGCTGGCTATCTTCTCACGTTCAAGACCGGTCAGTCTCTGGAGGCGCATATCAAGAATAGTCTGAGCCTGAATTTCGCTCAGTTCAAACCGTCGCATCAATCCATCCTTTGCTTCCTGTGGATTCTTTGATGCCTTAATCAAAGCGACAACCTCATCGAGATTGTTTATGGCAATATTTAGTCCTTCTAAGATATGCGCTTTTTCTTCAGCTTTTCTCAGTTCGAAGGCGGTACGTCGATAAACAATTACCTTTCGATGGGAGACGAAGTGTTCTAAAATCTGTTTGAGATTAAGGAGTTCCGGCTTATTATTGACGATTGCGAGCAGATTAACACCAAAAGATTTCTGCATCTGGGTCATTTTGAAGAGCTGATTGATGACGATCTCTGCTACCTCATCTTTTTTCAGCTCAATAACCACCCGTAGACCCTGTCTATCTGATTCATCCCGGACTTCAGTTATAGAATTAATTCTCTTATCTTTGACCAGCTCAGCAATTTTTTCAACAAGAACTGCCTTGTTTATCTGGTAAGGGATTTCGGTAATTATTATTGCCTCACGCTTACTATCTTTGATTTTCTCGATATGCGTCAGCGCGCGCATAATGACAATACCACGTCCGGTTTCATAGGCCTCACGGATACCCGCTCTACCACAGATCTGACCTCCTGTTGGAAAATCAGGTCCGGTGATAATTGACATAATCTCATGAACTGTCATGTTCTCATTATCAATAAACTCCATGAGAGCATCAATAACCTCTGTGAGGTTGTGGGGCGGAATGTTGGTTGCCATTCCTACCGCAATACCTGAAGAACCATTAATCAAAAGATTTGGTACCTTACTTGGCATTACAGATGGTTCCATAAGGGAGTTATCGTAGTTTGGTACCCAATCAACGGTTTCCTTATCGAGATCACTGACAATATCGCGATCGATTCTGGTCATCCTGGCTTCCGTATAACGCATAGCAGCCGGAGAATCACCATCAAGGGAACCAAAGTTACCCTGACCGTCAACCAGCGGATAACGAAGAGAAAAGGGCTGGGCCATCCTAACTATTGTGTCATAGGCAGCAGTATCACCATGTGGATGGTACTTACCAATAACATCACCGACTATTCTCGCTGATTTTACATAGGGTCTGTTGAAGTGGACACCGAGTTCACGCATGGCAAAAAGAGCTCTGCGGTGAACCGGTTTTAATCCATCACGGACATCCGGTAGAGCTCGACCAATAATGACACTCATTGCGTAATCAAGGTAGGATTTCTGTAATTCCTTTTCTATGGAAATAGTAGGGAATTTCTCACTGCTTGTTTCTATTTCTGTGCTCATAAGAGTATATCTGGATAGAAATTAAATTCATAAAATGAAAGTCACATTAAGTGCCTTATTCCAAAAAATCTGTCATTTAAAACTAAAGACTTATTTGAGATTGAAAGCTTAAAGTAACCTCCAAACCACTTATCCCATTCATAGGATTAGATATCAAGATCAGTAACTTCAAGTGCGTGGGTTTGTATAAACTCCCGTCTTGGCTCTACCTTGTCACCCATAAGTGTTGTAAAAATGTCATCGGCAAGTTCAATATCATCTATTGTCACCTGCATCAGCGTCCTGTTTTCAGGATTCATTGTGGTATCCCAAAGCTGCTCGGGATTCATCTCACCTAAACCTTTGTAACGTTGCAGATGAGATCCTTTGAAAGATTCGTCACGAATCTGCTGGAGCATTGTCTTCCAATCTTCCGCTTCCACCGTCTTTTCAACACCACTCTTATTGATCTGATTGATAACAAAAGAACAATTTAAAAATGGGCGAATTGTGGCAAAGAGTCCAAGAGCGGTTCTATATTCGTTAATCAGTGGAATTTGAGGTCCAAGAGTCATCATAATCTGAACCTTACCACGAACAGCCACATCAAATTCATAACAGTCCGGACGCCATCTACAGGATCTCAGGTTACCAATGACCAGTTTATCCTGGGACAGTTTATCCTTAAGTCCTCTTACAAAATCTTCATCTTTGAACTGGTCGGCAGATTTAATACCATTATCAAGAATGAAGAAAAGCATATCGTCCCAGATATTCATTCTATTCATAAAGGCAGTAATACGTTGATAAATAGATATTTTTTCGAGGAGCTCTACAAAGAATTCTCCTTCTATCAGCGTATTTTCAACTCCTCTTGCCTCAAGGCTCAGATTATCACTGGCTCTGGTGAAGAGATGGGTGTTCAGTTCATTTTCATCAATGAAATATTGTTCCTTTTTCCCCCTTCCAAGTCTGTAGAGGGGAGGCTGACCAATATAGACAAAACCACCTTCAACAAGTGGCAACATTTGCCTGTATAAAAAGGTGAGCAGCAAGGTTCTAATATGGGCACCATCGACATCAGCATCGGTCATGATAATGATTTTATGATATCTCAGTTTTTCCGCATCAAACTCATCTTTTCCTATGCCACAACCAAGAGCACCAATCAGTTGTTTAATCTCTTCACTGCCAAGAATTCTGTCAAATCGTGCCTTTTCAACATTCAGGATCTTTCCACGAAGTGGCAGAATAGCCTGATTGGATCTGTCTCTACCCTGCTTTGCAGAACCACCAGCAGAATCTCCCTCCACTATAAATATCTCTCTTTTTGCAGGATCTTTTTCCTGACATTCAGCTAGTTTTCCAGCCATAAAGAGGGAAGTAGAACCTTTTTTCCTGGAGAGATCTCTTGCTCTTTTAGCGGCTTCTCTGGCTCTTGCAGCATCAACAACCTTTGAAAGAATTTTTTTGGCAATGGCTGGATTTTGCTCTAAAAAGAGGGTGAGTTTTTCAGAACAAATAGACTCAACAATGGATTTAACTTCACTGTTACCAAGCTTTGTTTTGGTCTGTCCCTCGAACTGTGGGTTGGGTACGCGTACCGAAATAACACAGGTTAAGCCCTCACGGATATCATCACCACCAACTTTTTCACGCATGTTTTTAGGGATAATATCGTCATTTGCATACTTGTTAATACATTTTGTAAGAGCGGATCTGAACCCGGCTACATGGGTTCCACCTTCCCGGGTATTAATGTTATTAACAAAGGAAAATAACCTCTCAGAATAACCATCATAGTGTTGCAGACAAATATCTACTTCAACATCATCTTTTGCCCCGGAGACTAAAATTGGTTCATCAAATACAGGGGTTCTTTTGCGGTTGAGGTATTGAACGTAGGATACGATTCCCCCTTCAGCGTGGAATTTATCTTCTTCTCCACTACGCTCATCCTTTAAAACAATTTTAAGGCCTTTATTGAGAAAACTCAGCTCACGAATCCTGCTCTTTACTGTTTCATAGTTAAACACAATAGACTCAGTAAAAATACTTGTGTCAGGTAGAAAGGTGATCGTTGTACCAGTCTTTTCACTTGCTCCTACAACCTCAAGTTCTCCTGTCTTATCTCCGTATGCATAGGATTGTTTATATATTTTTCCATTTCTACGAATTTCGGCAGTAGCTACTGTGGAAAGAGCATTAACAACAGAAACACCTACCCCGTGCAGGCCACCGGAAACCTTGTAACTGGAGTGATCAAACTTACCACCAGCATGGAGAGTTGTCATAACGAGCTCGAGAGCCGTCATATTTTCTGTTGGATGTTTATCCACAGGGATACCACGACCATTATCTTCCACTGAAACCGAATTATCTTCGTGGATGGTTACTCTGATACGGCTACAGTGGCCTGCTAATGCTTCATCAATACTGTTATCAACAATTTCCCATATGAGATGATGAAGACCTTCTTCTCCGGTATTACCGATGTACATAGAAGGTCGCTTTCTTACCGCTTCTAGACCATCGAGTACCTGTATCTGTTGTGCACCATAATCGTTGCTTGTGTCAGTCACACTAAAACCTCTGTGTAAATATTAATGCTTTTCCCCCAAAAACCGGTACAGCTAAGTATAATGAGGAGAGTGCTTTTAAATTAAATTTTCTCGTAACCAGGGAAGGTATACCCCTCAGAGGAGGGGACTACGTTCTGGTCTACTATTTTACGGAAAAAGTATTTGTATCTTACAGCTGCATAGGCATAATGATACTTATAAATCCTTTATCTTCTTCAGATTTCATAAGACATGGACTGGCGTCGGTATTTATATACGCCTCAAGGGTCTCACATTCCATTGCTTGAAGTGTTTCTATAAAATATCTACAATTAAAACCAAGAGTTAATGAGTCACCCTCATAGATAACAG
This sequence comes from Desulforhopalus sp., assembly GCA_047619065.1. Taxonomy (GTDB): domain Bacteria; phylum Desulfobacterota; class Desulfobulbia; order Desulfobulbales; family Desulfocapsaceae; genus Desulforhopalus_A. The sequence continues at coordinate 126,214 of JBLHNA010000010.1, read as the reverse complement.
TCTGCTCATCTTTTGCATTTCCAATATCAGCGTTCTGTGATGAAAGTATCATTTTGTTGTGTTCTATCTGCAGAGAAATAGTGTGAAAAATATCCTCAGTGAACAGATTTATCCTTTTTAAAGATTCAAGAAATGGAATTCTGTTAATCTTTAAACAGTTGGTAAGTTCTACAGCATTAACAATGGCGGAGTATTGGGGGAATTCTCCACTTTTAAGGCGAATGACCATAACAGCCCTATCATCACGAAGAACGAGCTGTTTTTCCTCAAAAGAAATTTCTATGGTGTCTCTGCCCTCACAGAACTTTTTCCATTCCTGAATCCCTTTTTTAGGAATAAGGGTTACGTCATTGAGTTTCATGCTGTCCAGATCAACCGCCACATCCTTTTGCATGATGGAGAGTCTGTGACCATCGGAAGAAACCATCTTTAAATAATTTTTATCCCCTACTTTTTCTTTTTCAAAGAGTACAGAGGTAAGGGAATAGATGTTTTCCTGCTCATTTGCGATTGAGTAGATAATTTTCTCAATGAGTTCTAAAAATATATATGTCTCAAAACTTAAAAAATTATCATCCTCATAAAAAGGAAACTGCGGGTATTCATCGTTTGGCATACCTGCAAGGTTATAGGTACTGAGTCCAGCTTTTATAACCACCCAGCTGTTATCTGTTTCTTCAACAGAGATACTCTCAGAACCTGACTCTCTGACAATTTCAAATATTTTCTTGGACGGAAGGGTTAAAGAACCTTCTCCATGAATTTCAGCAGGTACAAAAAGCCTGAGTCCGACTTCTAAATCTGTACCTGTGAGTGTCAGTCCACCTGTTGTGGTCTCTATGAGAACATTTGATAAAATAGCAAGTGTTCCCTTTTTGTTTGTGATGTTTTGAAGACCATTCAACCCATCTAAGAAATCTTTTTGGGTGACTGTACAATTAAGTGCCATCGAGAAACTCCTTTGACCGTGCCTTATTATATATTTTTATACTATTACTATTAGGGCTATTAGGATGTTGATTAAAGACATAACCTATTAATAATAAAATGAATATTTTAAACAAAAGAAAAGTTAATATGTCCTCTTTTTTGTTTATATTGAGTTATTAACAACTGAACTAACAATGTATCAATAAATTATGAACAATAGTCTGTATATTGATTGTTAATAATTCTGTTGATATCTAAAATTTTGATGCGAATATACGAGCTAATTATGCCGAAAAAACATACATATATTTATTTACTACAGTTCCACCTAACTTAGTAAAAATAGCGGAAAATTTCAATATAATAATAAGTAAGAAAAAATGGATAGAAAGTTGCAATATCAGATATGGGATTGTTTGGAAAAGATAGTTGTTGAGAATATAAAAAACAACGTATTTTCAGCATGTTCAGTGGGAATAATTGAAGGTGGAAGCTCTTCTTATAACAAAACTGTTTTCCACTATGGTGATTCAGGACGAAGTGGTGGAGCAGAGCCTTTGGATGATACGACTATTTACGACCTCGCTTCCCTTACAAAACCTCTTGTAACAGTCTTATCTGTACTTGCCCTGGTCGAGATGGGAAAATTGAAGTTGAGTGATCCACTGGCAGACTATTTTGATGTACCGAGTGATAGATATAAACAGATACAGATCCATCACCTTCTCGAGCATAAATCCGGATTACCAGCGCACAGGGAGTATTTTAAGCAGCTTATCCGTTTTCCACAGACTGATCGTTTAAACTGGCTAATAGATTGTATTCTTAATGAATCCCTTGAGGCGGACCCCGGTTGCCGGGAAGTGTATAGTGATCTGGGATACATTCTTTTAGGAAAAATTGTAGAAAATGTAAGTGGGGAAAAACTAAATGACTTCTGGCAGAGAACAGTAATTAGCCCCTTAGGCCTTGAGGATGGCTTATTTTTCAATGTTAATAAAAAACTAAAGGGTAATGTGGTTCCAGCGACAGGATACTGTCAGTGGTCAAACAGGGAGCTTTGTGGGCTTGTTAATGATGATAATTGCAGATCACTCGGTGGGGTAGCGGGTCATGCTGGATTATTTGGTTCAGCTGAGGGACTGGTACAATTTTGCGAGATATTGCTGAAAATGTATGATGGTTCGTATAATCACCCAGCATTATCATTTGATTTAGTACGAAGAAAATTACAAAATGATCATGGAAGATGGATTTTAGGCTTTGATACACCAACCGGTGCGCAACCAAGTAGTGGAAACTATTTTTCAGATGAAACCATAGGCCATCTTGGTTTTACTGGAACGTCATTTTGGTTGGATTGCAGAAGCAGGAGAGGGGTGGTGCTACTTACGAACAGGGTACTTTACAGTGATGATGTATCGTCTATTAGAAAATTCAGACCACTTGTGCACAATACTATAATCGAAAAACTAACAGACGAAAAAGGTTAAACGTTCGCCTGTTAGTTTAGACAAAAAGATGCTTCTTGATCACCACCAGCAGATGGTTTGATCAGCAGAAAAAATCTTTTCTACTAGAGCATCATAATCTGGTGAATCAACAGCCAAGTCAAAGGTGTCAGCCTCGCGATCGCGGGTAACTATTTCAACGAGCTTTTGTACAGTTGCATCTGGTTCTGATCTATATACATTGAGAACTTTCATATTTAATAGCTCCTGAAAATTATTTAATTCCGTAAGGGACAATGTGAGTCATTTCACGGAGTTTTTCACCAAGCTCTTCTATATCAATGGCTTCAAATCCATTTTTCTCGACGTTTGCAGGGACGGTTGAATAGACATCACCTTCCATATCACGGAGCATTTCAATGCTTTCCTGATTGAGTTCGTCGAGCTTCTCAATCTCTTTGTCCATGACGACACCGTAGGCATACATATTTTCTACAGCAAGACCAAGTGCAGAACGGATACCGTCAACAGCGTAGTCTTCATGTCTGTACATTAAACATACTTTTTTATATTCCATTTGATATCTCCTTACAGACTTAGGTAGCAGTCGAAATCTTCGATCATAATTCCATGCTGGGCCTGGGTCGCCATTTTCTTTGGCTCAAGTCCTTCGGGAACATCATCAACAGAAAAACCTTGCTTCACATAGCTGTCAACACAGATTGAGACGTCGTCCGCTAGTTCGCAAAGTCCTGGGAAACGGGGATCTTTTGAAAGGGTGGTAGCTTTCCAGGTAAAGAAAATTTTAACGTTAGATCCTTTAGCTTTAGCGGCCTTTGTTACACCAATGACATGCGCCATACTGTCTGGTGATGTTACAAAAATTCCTAAACTTTTTGCCATTTTTACTTCCTCCACAAAAAAGGTGGTTCAGTATAATAAAAAATACTCTGAATGGAATCTTCCTAAAAGAAAATAACACTCAGAGTGAAATACTCGTTGATACTATAAAAGGATATGAAGAATTAACCCTTTTTGATATAGAAACTGATAAAACCTGCACCTTCTTTTTCGCCAAGGTATTCATGGCCTGAACGCTCGCACCAGCCGGGAATATCATTTCTGGAACCTGGATCGGTACCATCGACCTGCAGGATTTCTCCTGCGGCTAATTTACCAATCTCTTTTTTGGTGCGAAGAAGTGGCATAGGACAGCTTAACCCTTTTGCATCAAGCACACTCTTTGGGATTACATCGGCGGCTACTGTTTTTGAATCACTCATTTTGTTCTCCTTAAAATGAATTTTCTGGTATGAGTTTGCACAAATTGCATTATTTCAATATAAAAATTCGATATAAACGTATTTTTTCAATACTGATAAATACTGTAGCTTAAATTATCTGTCAAGGATCGAAAAAAAGGTATTTCTAAATACCGAAATTAGCGGCATTAAATCATTACTGCTACAATGTGTTAGTGTTGAGGGCTTCCAGTCCTTTACCTTGACAAAAATAGAGGTGCTGTGTAAAAAATTAGCATTTAATTTTGATGTATTTATACACATATTCAACCAGGAGAACGATGTTATGAGTGAGGAATCAGTTTTAAAAAATAAAGCTAAAGAGTTATATGCTTTATTGTGTGAAAAGGAGTGGAACCCCTATATAACAGGTGTGGTCGTAGCTTTCTTTTCAGTTATGATTATGGCCTGGTGGAGGCCATGGGGTGCAGTTGGTGCAATCAGAAACTGGGGAGACTGGATCATGTTCGGTGGAGCCAGTCTTTTTGGAGAGGCGGGAGTATTTGCCTATTACGATGAAGCACCAAAATCTATTTTTATCAGTTCAGGGTCTGTAATTGGTATTGGTTTTGTTGTTGGTGCCTTTATTTCAGCCTGTCTTGGTAAAGATTTTGCACTGCGCGTTCCACCATACAGGGAGATGCTTAAAGCAGTTATAGCCGGTGTCCTGATGGGTATTGGAGCAACTCTTGCCGGTGGATGTAATGTCGGTGGACTATACAATGCAATTGGAAATCTGGCGGCGAACGGATTTACCATGATGTTTGGTATGGTGTTTGGTGTAATCCTCGGCTTGAAACTCCTGTATCTTGAGATGGAACATATAACCTGGGGTGATGGTGGTTCCAAAACTATCAGCTTTTCACCTAAAGTTCTATATACACTCGCTGCTGTAGCTATTGTTGGAATCATTGCTGCTGCATATGGTTATGCAGGAAATGAAGACAGCGACTATATTGCATCTCTGAGTGGTATTATCCTTATTGCCGCATGTCTTGGTTATACCATGCAGCGGGGTCGCTGGTGTATGGTACAGGGTTTTCGTGAACCCCACATGACCGGTGATTGTACCCTTGCAAAATCTGTTATGTTATCCATAGTCATTGTTGCTATCGGAGCTGCAGTGCTTAAATACGCTGTTCCAATGAGAGCGGAAGGAGAGGCTGTACTGGCAACTGCTAACTATGTTCGTGGAACCTTTGGTTGGGGTGGAATTGTTGGTGGTTTTATATTTGGACTCGGTGCGATGTTTGCGGGTGGGTGCGGATCTGGAACCCTATGGAGAGTTGGTGAAGGACAGGTTAAGCTCATTATGGTAGTACCATTTTTTGGTATTACATCTTCCATTATGACCGCCTGGTTTCGTGATGCCGAATTTGAGGCTGATGGTGTTTTAGGTTCCTACGTATATATGCCAGATGCACTTGGTTATGGACCAACGCTCCTCGTTATTGGTACTGTTATGGTTCTCTGGTACTTGATTGTGACCTGGAATGAGGAAACCAACAAGTTGATTGTGCCAATGTGATCAAAGTACATGGTAAATGATAGGAAACGCAGCCCATTTTAATATGGACTGCGTTTTTTTTTGCCAAATTTACTCCCATGGTTGTTTATCCCGGGGTAATTGAGATATACTAAAATGATTGGTACGAGGACATGGGCCACGCACCAATGGGGTGAAAATATTTTATATAGAACTGGTCAGATTAACTGAGTATTATAAACAGTATCTCGGATAATATGAATAAAACGGCGATATTTAGAGATGATGTTTTTAAGGAACATGATCCGGGTTTTGATCATGTGGAGTGCCCTGAAAGGGTGATAACGTTACTCGCTGCACTGAACGAGCTCAGGGATAAGGATATTTTTTTAAAACCCTCTTTTTCAGCGGCTTCCCAAGAGACCATACTTCTCAACCATTCTCTAGCCCACATTAAAGACGTAGAGGCAACTTCTGGTAAGATATATTCTGCTCTTGATGGTGACACCTTTACCTCACCTAAGAGTTATGAAGCTGCAACGCTGGCTGTTGGTGCATTAATCAAAGGGGTAGATCTTTTAGTTGCGGGAGAAATAGATAACGGTTTTGCCTTAGTCAGGCCACCAGGGCATCATGCAGAAAGAAATAGATCCATGGGATTCTGCCTTTTCAATAATATCGCCTTGGCAGCCCATCACGCCATCGAAAACTTAGGACTTGAGAGAGTATTAATAATCGATTGGGACGTTCACCATGGTAATGGGACGCAAAATTCATTTTATGATACAGATAAGGTATTATTTGTTTCTATCCATCAATCCCCACTGTATCCCGGGACCGGTAATATAACTGATTTTGGAACTGGCGCAGGAAAAGGATATACATTAAATATTCCACTTCCTGGAGGGCAGGGAGATATAGAATATGCAAATATTTTTAATACTCTTGTCAAGCGGGTTGTGTACCAATACCGCCCGGAAATGATTTTGGTATCGGCCGGCTTTGATGCGTATGAAGGTGATTATGTAAGTTCCATGCGTTTAAGTAATCAGGGCTTTGGTTATATGACCAGATCCCTAATGAAATGGGCAAATGATCTGTGTGATGGACGGCTGTTGATAACCCTTGAAGGTGGTTATGACTTGATCGGTTTAAAAGAGGGTGTTTTCACGGTGCTGAGTGAACTTGTTGGTAAAACCCTTGATGCACCATTTACAGCAGCAATGGACGAAGAAATAGCTGGAAAATTAGAAAGTGAAAAGACGCCCCACCCTGCAATAGAAAGAGTACGAGATATAGCAAACGCATTTTGGAAGATGTAAACCCGTATATTCATATATCTGCTAGATATGCCTGGAGAAAGTACGTGACTATGGATTCAAAAAAAATTTTGATAGCTGACGATGATGCTATGGTCCGAACAACGGTATCGAAGATACTGAAAATGTTTGGTTATGAAGTCGAGACTGCGGTCGACGGTTTTGAAGTAATAGAAACCATAGACGATTCATTTGATGTGGTCATCTTAGATATCAATATGCCGGAAATGGATGGTTTTGAGACCATGAAAAAGCTTAATGAGCTTAATTATGATACTCCTGTTCTTTTTCTAACCGGTGCCGGGTCCATGGATTATGCTGTAAAGGCAATAAATCTTGGAGCCTATGATTTTTTGACAAAACCAATTGAAGATCTTGATATTTTTAATGTTAAAATTAGAAGGGCAATAGAAAAAAGGATGTATGTGCTCCGGGAAAGAGAGTATAAAGCAGCCTTGGAAGACGATGTGCGCGTTAAAGCTGCTCAGCTCGAAAAACAGAATAAACTTCTTGTTACCTATAGTAACAGTCTAGAAAAAGCTACCGTGCAGCTTATGACCAGCCTTCAGAACGCTATGGAGGAAAAAGATTATTATACAGCTGGGCACACAATGCGGGTTACCGAGTATGCACTTATGCTTGGACATGCTATGGATTTACCTGAAGGTGAGATTACAGTGCTGAGAAGAGCGGCACAGTTTCATGATATTGGCAAACTTGTTATTGATCTTTCCTGTATCCAAAAGCCTGGAAAACTGACAGATGAAGAGTGGTTACTTATTCGGAAACATCCAAGTGTTGGTGCAAATATCATACAACCGCTAGGGTTTATGGCGCGAGAACAGTTTATTATTCGCCATCACCACGAGCGAATGGATGGTAAGGGATATCCGGACGGGTTAACGGGGGATGAACTTGATGATTTAACTAAAATATTAATCGTGGTAGATAGTTATGATGCCATGACTTCCAGAAGGAATTATCGAACGAATATGTCCATGGAACAGGCATTGGCAGAACTCGAAAAATGCAGTGGAACACAGTTTGATAAAACAATGGTGGACTATTTTTCACGTTCTATTGTAGATTTCATCCCTCAAGAAAGTAATTTAGATCAGGAATAATTAGACAACGTTTATCAGAATAAAAATTAATTTAAATAGTTACTGTAATGAAAATCAGCAAAAAAGAAGTAGAGCATGTTGCGAACCTGGCGAGACTAACCCTGTCTTCTGATGAACTCGAAATAATGACAGGGCAGCTTGATAATATTCTCTCCTATGTGGATAAACTTGAAGAACTCGATACCTCGAACATAACACCCACCACCCATGTTTTTTCTGTGAGTAATGCCTTTCGCGAAGACGTGCTGAGGGATTCTCTTAGCCAGGAAGAGGCTCTAAAAAATGGGCCGGAACAGAATGGTGAGTTTTTTCAGGTCCCAAAAGTTATTTAGTGCCTTATTTCGGAAAACCTGTCATGAAAAACAAGGAAATTTGTTGGTTAAAACCGACGATTAAAAAGGTACCTATAAGGCACTTATACCCCTCAAGGGGGTACTGAACTGAGTCCCGGCTTGTTATCTGGTGTACCGGGGTTAATTAAAAATATTATCGTTCCTATATTGATTCGGGCACATACGTGTCCGCTTTTTTTTTGAGGTTTACATGAAACTGTACGAACTGACTATTTCCCAGGCGTTGGAAAAAATGGCGGCAGGGGAGCTGACAAGTGTTGAACTAACCCAGAGCTATCTGGATAGAATTGAAGCGGTCGAAAAAAATGTATCCGCCTATATAACAATTGATAGAGAGGGTGCTCTTTTACAGGCGGAAAAGGCGGATAAAGAACGAAGTGAAGGAAAAGTTGGAAAGCTGTGCGGTATTCCTGTTTCTCTCAAAGATCTTCTTTGTGTCAAAGGTGTGAAGATGACCTGTGGCTCGAAAATGCTGGAGAACTTTATTCCTCCCTATGATGCTACCGTCGTAAAACAGATCAGAGAAGCGGGTGGCGTTATTCTAGGCAAGGTGACAATGGATGAATTTGCCATGGGATCAACCTCTGAGACCTGTAGCTTTGGAGTACCACAAAATCCCTGGAAAAAAGGTTATGTGGCAGGAGGATCTTCGGGTGGGTCTGCCGCCTCGGTTGCAGCTTTTGAGTGTGCCGCATCCCTGGGATCGGATACGGGTGGATCAATCAGACAACCGGCTTCGCTCTGTGGTGTGGTGGGGATGAAACCAACCTATGGCAGGGTTTCACGGTTTGGTCTCACAGCTTTTGCCTCATCTCTTGATCAGATAGGTCCCCTTAGCAGGTCCGTTGAGGACTGTGCCAGAATGATGGATGTCATCAGTGGCCATGATGAAATGGATTCGACTTCAGTTATGCGAGATGTTCCTGAGTATACGGAGTCGCTTACATCCGGTTTAAAGGGAATAAAAATAGGTGTACCTAAAGAGTATTTTACCGAAGGTTTAGACAGTGAAGTTGAAGCCGTTATTCAGAATTCGATCACAGTACTAAAGGAAAAGGGAGCCGAGATTGTAGAGGTTTCCCTGCCTCGTACCGAATATTGTGTGGCCGCTTACTATCTTATTGCTTCTTCTGAGGCAAGCTCTAACCTTGCTCGTTATGATGGTGCGTTGTACGGCTACCGAAAAGAGGGGGCGACAAGCCTTGTTGATATGTATAAAGATACACGCTCCAGTGGTTTTGGTGCTGAGGTGAAGCGCCGGATTCTTATTGGAACCTATGCGCTTTCTTCCGGGTATTACGATGCGTACTACAAGAAAGCTTCCCAGGTGAGAACACTCATATTAGAAGATTTCAAAAAGGCCTTTGAACAGTGCGATGCGTTAATATCACCTGTTACCCCTACACCTGCATGGAAAATGGGTGAAAATACTGATGATCCGCTGGCCGTATATATGTCAGATATTCTCACATTATCAGCTAACCTTGCTGGAATACCCGGAATGTCGGTTCCGGGAGGTTTTACAGAAAAGGGTCTTCCTGTGGGGGTGCAATTCCAAGGGGCCCATTTTTCAGAGGAAACATTATTGAAAATAGGCTTTAATCTGGAGCAGGGATTACGGCTGAGAAATCGTGAACTCGATATCTAACACTCCGTGATTGAGGTTCATTGAGAGCCCTCAAGCAAATTACGTACGGTGATGGTTCCAATGAAATAAGAGCTTTCTTAAATCTTTGAAAAAATGTTTGCATGAGTTCAATATGTCTGAAAAACAAAACATAATTACCATTGATGGTCCTGCAGGGGTTGGAAAATCTACTGTGAGTAGGATGGTGGCCGCAGCCACTGGCTTTACCTATCTGGATACAGGGGCAATGTACCGGGGGGTTGGTCTCTTTTTACAGGAACAAGCGGTGAATCTGGGAGATTCAAAGGCAATTGGAAAACTTTTGCAGCAGTTGGATATGCAATTATTGCCGGCAACAGTTCAGTCCACTGATGTTGGGGTGCTTATCAATGGAAGAGACGTTAGTGCTGAAATTCGCACTCCGGCAATGGCAATGGTTGCTTCAGATGTTTCGGCTTTAGCAGTTGTAAGAGACTATCTTACCTCCATACAGAGACGTTATGGTGAACGGGGGAGCATAGTTGCAGAAGGAAGAGATACTGGCACCGTTGTTTTCCCGGCAGCAGCCTTTAAATTCTTTCTTGATGCAAGGGCAGAAGAGAGAGCGAGAAGGCGTTATAGCCAACTTAAAGCAAAAGGGATGGATGCAGATTTAGAAGAAATTCTTGCAATGACCCTTACAAGAGATAAAAATGACAGTGAGAGAGATATTGCTCCACTCGTGCAGGCGGAAGATGCAAGTAGAATTGATACAACGGAAATAAGCGTTGACGAAGTGGTATCTTTGATTTTGCAGAAGGTGAAAAAAGGATTGTAGTCTGCTTTGTAACTACAATGAAAAAGGGGCCCAGAATTTTTATTCTGGGCCCCTTTTTTTTATTCTAAACCGAAATCAACTCGTCGATTGTATTGGTAGGCTTCTTGATCTTGACCCATGAAAAGTGGTTTTTCTTCACCAAAGGATACGGTTCTCATGCGTGCCGGATCGACACCGAGGTTGATGAGGTACTGCTGGGTGTTAATAGCTCTTCTTTCACCAAGAGCCAGGTTGTATTCGTTGGTGCCTCTCTCATCGGAGTTTCCTTCGATAATAACATTTGACCCAGGTTTGGAATTGAGGTAGTCCGCATTTTGAATGAGGATATTTGTCATGGAAGGACTTACCCCTGCCTGATCAAAGTCAAAATAAATAGGGGAGAGGTTGGCGGAGCTTCTGCCGTGTGCTTTTTTGTATTCGTCGGACTGTTGATCGGCCATATGCCTTGGGTCGTTTGCACCAGCCTGACCACCCCAGCCATTTGTGGAGTCGTCTAAGGTTCCTTCTGCTGGTAGGTTATCTTCAGAAAAACCACCACCGGCTGAAGGGTAGTTGATATCGTTGCCACCGGACATTGCTGAACCATCACCATTCGTATTAACACCAGGCGCTACAACATTTTTCTTACTGCAACCAGAGACGAGAAGAAATGAGCTGATGGCACAGGCTAAAATAAGCGTCGTTAGTATATTTCTTTTCATAAAAGCTCCTGTTGTTAAAAAACGGATTATAGTATCGTAAATGCAGTCTTTTCGTATATAAGTAAAAATCAAGCAAAATTAATATCTAATTTAGCCGTATTGTTGTAGAGGTCAAGATTAAACTTTAGAGAAAACGGTAAGAAAACAATTATATGTGGAGTCACGTTTATACTCGTGAAGCGACATATAATAAAATATTGAATTAAAGGACTGTTTATAACCCTTTGTTCTGTAAAGTTCCCATGCTAACCCTGTAAAAAAGAAGATAGTCAGGATAAGTGGTTCGAAGATTTCTCTTCATTCGCTGTCTGGTGCTATGTAAAAGCCCTTAATGTTAAGACTACTTCTTGATTTTCTTGGAAAAAAATAGAGATAAGCATAAACTTCGAAAGAAATTGCAAGGTACTAACCAGAACAAGGTATAAGGCGTGATATATGAAAATGTATAATTTAGTTGCTACCTGTGCCACCGGCGTTGAACCTCTGGTCAGAGATGAAATTGATCAGTTTGGAGGAAACAATATTGAGGTGGGAAAAGGGGTTGTTACCTGGGAGAGTGATCTTGAAACGGCCTATAGATGTTGTCTATGGTCAAGATTTGCCTCGCGTATTCTTTTGAAAATAGCAGGATTTGACGCGGGTAACGAAGACGTTCTCTATCAAAAGGCCAAAGAAGTTCCATGGCAGGATCATATGGGGGTTAAAACCTCTTTTGCCATAAACTGCACTATCATAGGAACGTCGAATATAACCCATAGTAAATATGCAGCCCTCAAAGTAAAAGATGCTTTGGTCGATTCCTTTAGAGATAGACTGGGGGAAAGGCCTTCTGTAAAAGGTGATAAACCTGGTGTTCAGTTTCATCTCCACCTTGAAGAGGGAGGGGCGACTGTTTTTATTGACCTCTCCGGTGAGAGCCTGCACAGGCGTGGATACCGGGCAAAGGGAACCATAGCACCACTTAAAGAAACGCTGGGAGCAGCAATTGTTGCACTCTCCGGTTGGCCGAAAGAGGGCGGGGATCTAGTTGATCCCATGTGCGGAAGCGGGACCCTGCTGATTGAGGCGGCCATGATGTTTGGTGACTCAGCACCGGGACTCAGCCGAAATTATTTTGGTTTTTATGAATGGTCAGGGCATGATAATGACCTTTGGCGGAGTCTGGTTGATGAGGCTATGGCCAGAGAAGATGATGGACTCTTGAAAAAGTGGCCCGTCATTGTTGGTTATGATTCGGACCATGTGGCCGTTAGCGCTGCAAAAAAAAATATACTCCAGGCTGGGTTGGAGGATCATATCCAGGTGCGTCAGGCGGATTTAGCCACTCTCCATCCACCAAGTAACAGTGGTATGGTGCTTTCAAACCTCCCATATGGTGAGCGCCTTTCCGAGACGGAGTATGTCGCACGGTTATATCGTGCCTACGGGCGAATAGCCAAAGAAAGATTTGTCGGATGGCGGCTTGGTGCTTTTATTTCTAACCCGGAATTAACAGATAGTTTTACTTTTTCCTGGCAAAACAAATATAAGCTTCATAATGGCTCCATACCTTGCAGGCTACTTACAGGAAAGGTGGAGCCTGAAGCGGAGCCACAATTTATCTGGCATCTTCCAGAAGCAGGGTCTACCAAAGAGAATGGGGAATTTGCCAATCGTCTGCTCAAAAACATGAAAAAGATGCAAAAATGGGCAGATCGTGAGCAGGTTGACTGTTACCGGATTTATCACAGTGATTTGCCGGAGTATAACTTTAGTATCGACCTCTACTCAAAATGGATCCATGTACAGGAATATGCCGCACCAAAGACTGTTGAAGCGGAACTTTCTGCCAGTCGTTTGCGTCATGGTCTTGAAGTCATCCGTGATGTGTTGGGAGTACGTTCAAATCGGATTTTTGTGAAAAGACGGGAGCGGCAAAAAGGATCAAGCCAGTATGAAAAGAGAGACAGTAAAAAGAAAATGTATGAGGTACGGGAGGGTCCCTGCTCACTGCTTGTGAATTTTACTGATTACCTGGATACCGGGCTCTTTTTGGATCATAGACCTGTACGCCAAAAAATTTATAATGAAGCTAAAGGTAAACGGTTTCTTAACCTCTTTGCCTATACCGGAACTGCAACAGTTCAAGCGGCAATGGGTGGTGCTGTTAGTACCATGACGGTTGATCTTTCTTCTACCTATCTTGATTGGGCGCGGTTAAATCTTGCAGTAAATGGATTTTCTGAAGTCAAACACAGGGTGGAGCAGGCCGATTGTGCAGAGTGGCTTGGTGCGTCGCACTCAAAATTTGATTTGATTTTTATGGACCCCCCAACATTTTCAAATACAAAAAAAGACAATCGGGTCTTCGATGTTCAAAAAGACCATTTGCAGCTTATAGAGCTCGCTATGACCCGTTTGGAAACAGAAGGACTACTCCTCTTTTCGACAAATTTTAGAAAATTCAAGCTCGATGAAGAGGTGTTGGCTATATACGATGTTAAAGAGATAACAGATCAAACGATACCTTTTGATTTTTCCAGGAATAAAAAGATTCATAAGTGTTGGGAAATACGGCATAGGGGGAGAATTTGGTAGGTGGCACTGTCTGTTTTTTGAAATGAGGTTTCATTCGTGCCACTCTCATGATATTATTCATCATCTATGATGATATGGTGAAGATTTTGGTACCCACGTAAGTGGTAATAGTTAACAGACCACATAAAATACAAATTGGGTGTGAATGTCGGTAATAAGAGGTTTGGGATGAAAACCCTGGTTGTAGAGGAAGATTTGCTGGCACGTGCAATTCTGGCCAGTGTGAGGCATACTTCACCCCCCTGGACCGAAGCAAGTTTAGATATCATCTTAACAACCTAGGCCTTATCGCGTAGCATCCACGTTTACCGTAGAGGGCGGCATGGATCATGGCGGATTAGAAACAGACTATACCACAATGCCTGTACCCGGAAAAGTTGGCGCTGCACAGTTGCACTTCCACTTCATGGAAAAGTATGAGATGGATGAGGAGCAGGCAGAGGCTCTTGTAGCCAGTTCTTCGAGATCACTTAATGAATTTTTTTCAGGAGCGGATTCTCTTTTAAATAAGAGGATTCAGGCGATTGAGGAGGATGAGGTTAAGGCTCTGGCACATAGAGGCAAGGGTCTATTTCTTATTATGGGCCAGGATGAGTGGGCCTTATATGTTGCAGCTTTAAGTGGAAGTTCAAAAAATACAATTCACGACAATTTACGGATGCTTGTGAAGTATATTCGACAGAGTTTTTCTGATATTATTTTAATAGGTTAACCCTTTTGTTTAAAGGGTCATGAGTATTTGGTACAAAATGGAAACAGGAGGGCTTTGTGGCTGATATTGAAAAGTTAGAAAAACGGCTAAAGAAATTAGAAACAGAACTTGTTGAGCAAAAGCGTACCAATAAACTGTTGAAAAAGAGAGCCTTACAGGCAATTATTGGTAGTCGCAGTGCCCAACTTTCTGAAGTGGATCGTAAGGAGTGTGAGGCAGGTCTTGTGAGGGCTGAAATCTCCAGTCGGGTAAAAAGTGTGTTTCTTGAGAATGTAAGCCACGAGATCCGTTCATCCATGAGTGGTATTGTTGGCATGACCGACCTGGTTCTTGAAACAGAATTGTCTCCAGAGCAACGGTCATACCTTGAAATGGTTGGATCATCTGTTGACAGGCTTCTCGTGGTAGTCAATGAAGTGCTCGATTTTTCAAGGATAGAAACGGGAGAGATAGAGTTTGAGGCCGAGGATTTCGATCTCAAACAGAGTTTGGATCATGATTTATATGTAATGAGCCAGGCAGCGCAAGACAAGGGACTGGAGCTTAATTGTACCGTGGCCCCGGATGTTCCCACCCACATTAATGGTGATGAGGCAAGGCTTATCCAGATTGTGACTAATATTGTTAATAATGCCATCAAGTTTACCGAATCGGGTTCTGTCTCTGTTGTTATAGAAAACGATGGGTATGACGTAGAAAATAACCTGAAGCTGCGGTTTAGTATAGAGGACACTGGTTGTGGAATTGCGGAGGAAAAAGTAGAGCAGATCAACCACTATTTCAAGCAGGAGATGAAACCAAATATCCCCCTTCCGTTATCAATAGGAACAACCGGCTTGGGACTCACCATAACCTCGCAACTGGTAAAACTAATGGGAGGAGAGATCGGCGTTGAAAGTGATGGTAAAGGAACCCGGTTCTGGTTTGTACTGCCGTACAGGGAAGTTGCTGACGTCACAGCCCTTGAGGAAAAAGCGACAGAAACGGTGGCCAATATCAAAGAAGAGGCAACCTATGCTCTTCGTGGTGCCAAGGTTCTGCTTGCTGAAGATGAGTACATTAACCGTGTTCTCATCGAAACAGTTCTACTTCAACTTGGTGTAGAAGTCTTTTCAGTGGTCAGTGGTGAAGAGGCGATTGAGGAGGCATGCACAGGTAAGCATGAGTTTGTTCTTATGGACATCCAGATGGAAGGTATTGATGGACTTGAGGCGACAAAGCGCATTCGCACCTATGAAAAGAAACATGGTGGTCATATACCAATAGTGGCCCTTACAGCCCATGCAATGGCGGGAGATCGGGAAAAATGTCTGCAGGCTGGCATGGACGATTATCTTCGTAAACCGGTGGCCCGAAAAGAGATCTTGGCCGTTCTTACAGAGTACCTCACCAGTAAGGCTTTGGTGGTGGATAGTGATGTTGAGAGTCAGAACATCTTTGTAAGAGGTCTGGTTGAGTCGGGTTGGCAGGTGACCATTGCTGAGACGAAACGATCAGCTATGTATGAGGCTTCACTGTCCCATTTTGATCTCATTATTTTAGACACATCCAGTTCCCAGATTGGGGGAAGAGAGGCGGTGAAAACGATCCGGCAGTTGGAGCAGTACACAGGTCAACGGGCGAAAATCTTAAGTCTTAGTGAGGAGACTGGGCAGGAACAAAATGAATTTGATGGAACCATTGTTCGTCCGGTGACGAGAGAAAAATTGTTGGCGCACCTCGCTCAGTAAGGGATGCTGGCTTTCTCCTTTTGTGAATCGATCTTCGATACAGACCTGATTTCGGCCTCGATATAAAGTATAGTCTATATCAATATTAAGGGATCCGGGATCAGGCTTGTGCAAGCTGTAGTGATTCAACTTTACCCTACCTAATTGGTTATCAATAATAATGTAACTGTCTGAAATGTTATTGGTGATTATTTTCAATTTTGAATAAATATTCTTCTTAGAAGTTACATGATACATTATTCCAAAGTTTGTCTTGATACATTCGGCTATGAATTACCCCCACTGACCATCTCTTCAGAAGAAATTGAAACCAGACTGGCACCCGTTTATGAGAGGTTGAATCTTCCGGAAGGGCGCCTTGAATTGATGAGTGGGATTCAACAGAGAAGATTCTGGGAAAAGGGTACGAGGCCGAGTCAGGCGGCGGCGATGGCTGGCCGTCAGGTCCTGGCAAAAGCGGATGTGGATCCGGCGGAGATAGAATGTCTTATCTTCACCTCCGTTTCACGGGATATGATGGAGCCGGCTACTGCTGCTTTTGTACACAATAGCCTTGGCTTGTCTTCATCTGCACTTATTTTTGATATATCCAACGCCTGTCTTGGTTTTCTTGATGGCATGGTGATGCTGGCCAATATGATTGAGTTGGGTCAGGTTAAAAATGGTCTTATCGTTTCGGGCGAGACAGCGGAAGAGCTTGTGGAGTCTACCCTCGTTTCACTTCTTGACGACCAGACCTTGAGTCGAAAAACGATTAAGCCGGCCTTTGCGTCTCTGACCATTGGCTCAGGTTCCATAGGACTCTATATGCGCAGAACCAACGATAATGAGGATGGCGTACGCTTGGTGCATGGTGCCTGGCAGGCCAACACGAGCCACAGTGACCTCTGCCATGGTGGACAACAGAGTAATTCGACTCTTATGGCAACCAACTCAGAAGAGCTTTTGCATAGAGGGGTTGAGACGGCTCAATCCACCTGGCAAATTTTTTCTGAAAAAAAGGGCTGGAGTGGAGATAACATTGACCGTTTTTTTTGTCACCAGGTGGGCTCTGCCCATGCCAAACTTCTGTTTGAAAGCTTAGGTTTATCCCCTAAGAAAAACTTTGAAACTTTGGCGAGTCTTGGTAATGTGGGATCTGTCTCTGCCCCAATAACCATGGCAATGGCAATGGAACAACGGGTATTTACTCCCGGCCAAAAGGGTGCTCTTCTTGGTATTGGTAGCGGTATAAATTGTATGATGCTTGGAGTTGAATGGTAATGGAAAAACAGCTCACAAAAGAACAGGGTGCTCTTTTGTTACAATTTGCAAGGGCCACTCTTGTCCATAGGTTATCCGGTGGACATTGTCCTGCCCCTCCTGATGAAGTTGAATTTTTAGATCCCAGAGCAGTTTTTGTCACCTTGAAGATTGCGGGCAAATTGCGAGGGTGTATTGGTAATTTATCGCCTGTTGGCCCTCTCTGGGAGGGGGTTCACGATAATGCTCTCAATGCGGCCCTCCATGACCACCGTTTTGATTGCCTTACAGCAGTTGAATTGGACGGAGTGACTATCGAAATTTCGGTGCTCACCCAACCAAAGCCCTTGCCTCACAAGGGTGGCACTGATCTGCTAAAAAAGTTACGGCCAGGCACAGATGGTGTGATACTGAAAATGAAAGGGCGGAGTGCAACATTTTTACCCCAGGTCTGGGAGCAACTCTCTACCTCTGAACTTTTTTTAGAGCATCTCAGTGTTAAGGCTGGTCTTCCCAAAGGGAGCTGGAAGGCCGAAGATGTAGTGATTGAAACCTATCAAGTTGAGTGCTTTTCGGAAGGTGAACTATGAAAGAGCTAACCCTTTGCCCAGAAGATAAAAAAGAGTTAGAGGATATATACGCCCAGTTGCAACAGGAGTATGAGCGTGTTGCAGCTGAATTGCAGTTTAGTTGCACCGGTTGTCCTGATAACTGCTGTGACTCTTATTTTCTCCACCACACCTACGCGGAGTGGGCGTATCTGTGGGAGGGAGTACGGGGTCTTGATAAAAACGAACAAGATGCATTGATAGAAAGAGCAACGTTGTATCTTACAGCCTGCGAACAAGCGGAGCAGCAAGGTGAGAGACCACAGGTGATGTGTCCGGTAAATAATGAGGGGCGCTGCCAACTCTACAAACATCGGTTGTTGGTGTGCAGAACCCATGGGGTACCCGCTAAAATGACGAGACCTGATGGCCAGTCCATGCAGTTTCCAGGTTGTTTTCGTTGCCAGGAAATTGTTGAAGAAAAGGGGGCTGAATCCGTCTTGACACCGGTTGAGCGAACCCCATTTCTAAGGCGTCTTGCAATCCTTGAAAACCAGCTTCTCCATATGAAGCGACATCTTCATCCGAAGGCGAGACTTACCATTGCAGAAATGCTGGTTAAGGGGCCACCGGAAGTGTCCTTTGGTTGCGGTGAAGAGTAGCTCTGGCCGTTGTTTAAATTAACCCCGGTAAACGGGAAATAAGCCAGGATAAGTGCCATGAAGGTTATTCTAGCTACTTAATTTCAAATGAGTCTCCAGATTTCTTGTTTTTTATGACAGGTTTTTCTGGAATAAGGCACTAAAATAGGAAGTGAAAATGAGAAGTCCAACTGAAATATGGGAACTATTGGGTGGGATTGAGGACGAAGAGGCCCAACACGTTTTGGCCAGGATTTTCACCATGTATGAAGAGTTGGTAACCCGGTATGGTAAGACCGAAGAGACAGACAGGTTTTTTCAAAATCTTGATAATGCCATCGAATTGACCCAGGAATGCAACCTTAACAGACGGTAGGATCCCATGCGCGTAAAAGTTGAGAAAAAGCAGCCTAATTCAAGGATGTGTTTTGTCTGTGGCCTGGACAATGCTTTTGGCTTAAAGAGTAACTTCTATGAGCTTGAAGATGGTCAGTTGATGGCGGTGTTCCAACCCGCTGAAGAACATCAGAGTTATCCTGGCAGGTTACATGGTGGGATTGCTGCCACTATTCTTGATGAAACCATTGGTCGAGCCATAATGGTAACCGGATCCGGTGATCTTTGGGGGGTAACCATTGATTTTTCTATCAAGTATAGAAAACCGGTGCCTTTAGATCAAGAGGTGCGTGTCTTTGCCAGAGTTGTATCTGAGAAAAATCGATATTTCCTTGCTGAAGGGGAGATCATCCTGGCCGATGGCACTGTAGCGGTTACCGGAAAGGGTAAATACCTGAAAATGGATATCGATAAGATCGCAGATTTTGATCATGAGGGTGAAGAATGGCGGGTGCTTAGCGATTGTGAAGATCCTGAGTACGTGGAAATATAAAACTGAAGAGAGCAAAGCTGTACCACTGCAGACCACATCCGTATCATATGTACCTGCAGGTCTAAGACCTCTGGATCCTGAGGTTAGAGATTATGCTGATGGGGGTGATCTCCAGCTGTGTGGATGTGGCGATGGACGTGGATATGACCTTCTTCACATTTATGAATATGTCCGTGGTCAATCTTGTAGAGAGTGTTGGTGGTGTGGCTGAGGAAGTCCCAGTCGTGGGAGATAATGACCTGGTATAAGTCCAGGTTACGAAGGATTTCAATTAACCGGCTGGTGGTTGCTGGGTCAAGATTATTCGTAGGTTCATCCAGAAGTAAAACTTTGGGTCGCATAGCAAGTATGGTAGCCAAGGCTACCAGTTTTTTTTCGCCCCCAGAGAGTTTATGGGTAATCCGATCCTCAAAACCGATCAGACCAAGGTCTTTCAGGGTGTTTTGGGCGATGACTCTTGCTTCTTCAGGTTGAAATCCAAGGTTGAGTGGACCAAAGGCAACGTCTTCAATGACTGTGGGGGAAAAAAGCTGATCGTCTGAACTTTGAAAGAGAAAACCAACCTCACGCCGGAGGTTGTGCATGTCTAGCTTGGTGGTAACAGGCTCATCGTGGAAGAGTAATTCACCCTCCGACGGTTTCAACAGCCCTACCATGAGATGGAGCAGAGTGGTTTTGCCACAACCGTTAGGTCCAATTATTCCCGCATGTTTATCCTCAACCTTAAAGGAGAGATTATGTAGTATAGGCTCCTTGGCCTGTGGGTAGGTGTAGCTTACCTTACGTAGTTCGAGCATGATCTTTCCTATAAACCTAACGTTAATGAGTAACTTGGCAGGTGGATGCCAGATACATTGTTTATACCTTGAAGCGGATATTAAGTATGTCTCCATCGACTACAATATATTCTTTTCCCTGCAGGTATGTTTTTCCGGCTTTTTGGAGTTCAGCTTCACTCCCGTGTTCTATAAGTTCATCGTAACTCATCTGCTCTGCCCGGATAAATCCCCGCTGTAAATCAGAGTGGATGACTCCGGCTGCAACGGGTGCTGGGGAGTTCATTTTTACCAGCCACTGTTTCACCTCGTCTGTGCCAACAGTAAAAAAAGAGACGAGGCCAAGTGCCTTGAGACAGAGTCCTGCCATAATTCCAAGAGCTGGAGTTTTAATACCTAAGTCTTCTAAAAACTCCTGTTTTTCCTCTTCTGAGTCTAAAAGTGCAATCTCGGATTCTACCTGTGCGCAGACCAGCATCGCTTCGACCTTTTGTTTCTCACAGAAAGGGGCCGCCGTTCTAAGAAGAGTCTCATCACCAAGCATATCTTCCGAGACATTAAAGGCGATAATGAGCTCTTTTTTGGTAATAAAAGGATAACTGAGGATTAAGCCTTGTTCTTCTTCGGAGAGGGCGAGGAGGCGTACAGGAAGTTCATTTTCAAGGTGTTCCTGAAAGCGTTTCATCAAGGTGAGTTCTTTTTCTTGTTTTTCGTCCTTAATTTTCTTGATGGATTTTTCGAGTCTTTCTATTCGCTTTTCCACAAAGATCTGATCGTGCATGATGAGTTCGGAGTAGACCATCTCAACATCTCGCATGGGGTCCACTGATCCTTCCGGGTGGTAGATCGCGTCATCTTCAAAGGCGCGGACGACATGACAAAGACCATCCACATCTGCAATGTCATTGAAGATATCACCTTTGGCAATATTTTCCTTTTCCATTTTAGGTAGGAGCATCAGGTCAATGCGGGCCCTTGCCTGTTTGGCGGGTTGATACATGGCAACGAGCTTATCAAACCTTGGATCCTGAATATCTGCGGAACCCGGCAGGGCCTTTGGACTACCTGAACGTTCCTGAACTTCATTACCGGTGAGAACCTGAAAGAGATTCTTTTTTCCGGCCTGGGGGAGACCTATGATTCCAATTTTCATCATTTACCTCGGACGTGGTGAACATGAGAACTGACAGTTGCGTTACCCTGGTGCCTCACAAGTTTCCTCGTTCAGCAGTTCATCTCAAAGCCTGAATTTTTTTGGGCTAAGACAAGTGTCCCGTTTATTGGGGTTCGACAGTTTATTTACTGTGGAAGTACCATATGACAGGGCTTAGGTAAAGTGGAGAAAAATAAGAGCGGCTGTAGTTATGAGACCTGCCATCAGAAAGATGATGTCAATGCGGCTGATTGTATGGTGTGATAGAGGTATTAAATGACCATTAAAGCCTCGTAAAAGCATGGCCTGATGAATCCTGTCTCCCCGGTTATAGCTTTTAACCAGTGTCATGCCAAAGAGGTAGGCAACTGTTCTGTATGTGTGAATGGTTGTTGCCGGTCGGAAGCATCTCATCTGTGCTGCTCGTACCAGTCGCAGATATTCCTGGTGGATAACAAAGATGTATCTGTAAGAAAAGAGCAAAAGAAAAGAGAGCCTGCCTGGAAGGCCGAGGCCTTCCAGAGCATGGCCCAAGCTTGCTATGGTGGAGGTTGCAAGCAAAGCTATAACAGTGAGAACTATGGTGTTGGTTTTTAGAGTGATGAGTGCAGAAAGCAGAATCCCTTCACGACTAAAAGAAAAAGGGCCAACATAAAACATAGGCTCACCACCGTAGGTGAGTGGAAGTGTAAGCCATAAAAAGATGACAAAGCTATTTGCAGCCAGGAGCCGTTTGGCAATAAGACTGATGGGGAGAGACGCTGCCATTGAGAGAAGAAAAGCAACAAGAAGAGCAAGACCCACCACAGTAAAATTATCCGTTACTGCTATCACCGAAATAAAGAAAAGAGCGACGACGATTTTCACTCTTGGATCGATTGAATGTAGCAGTGAGGTTCCCTGGGCAAAGTCCTCATCCATCATAAGTAGTATCTCCCCTTTGAAGTTTTTACGAGTCCATCATAACTACGGGTGTTGTAAAATGTGCAGGTGCTCATTATCCGGTTAAAGCCAGTTTTTTAGGCCTTAATTGGTATGTGTGGTAATAGGGTGAAAATAGGTCCAGAGAACGGCACCAAGCTCTACGCCCTTATCTTCTCCTTCCGGATTTTTTAAGGTGTAGTCGGCTTCTGTTAGTGCTGAAAATCCCCACCAGCCAGGAAGAGGACAGGTAAAGGTGAAAATACCTTCTGCGTTTGCTTTCACGAGTTGGGTGATATGGTAGTCGGATGGGGCTGCGTAGGTACCTTCAGGGTTATAGATTTCCACTTCAACATCTACGTTTGGAGCAGGGGCGCCATTAACCAGAACCTGTCCTGTAAAGCTGTTGCCGGCATAGTTGCCAAAGGGGCGCAGTAGTGGAATGATTTCAGTGGGCAGACCAACGGGCAGGTCCCACCCTATGTCATCACCGAATGCAGGGATTATTGTTTTTGTATAGTGGATAATGGAGAGGTCTTCGCTTGGCTCCCAGTAGGGAGCGGGTTCCATGACAAACTGATAGACGCCCGGCCGCTTAAAGGAATATGAAGATTTCCATGCGGTATGATCGAGAACATTGATTTTCTCTAAGGTGCTACTAAGGTCTCTGTTTTCACTATTTACCGCGACAAAGAATCGTTTAGGTTTCTCAAGATCCATGGTGTGGTTCTCAAACGGGTGGGAGAAGCTAAGAGTAAATTGAGTTTCTTTGTTGTTCTGGGTTATGATTGATTGATCAGGGATAACCATTCCAAAATGAGCCTGGACGGGACTGCTTATAAAAAAACAGATTATTAGAGAAAACGGTAAGTAGCTGAGCTTTGGAAAAACATTCATTTCATTTCTCTCCTTATTTCTTTTTTGATTTCATATATGCGGCAATTCCCGCAAGGCCGAGGATATAACCAATACCCCCAATGATATCCTGGAAACTTGGGGTCTGTTCCTGTTGTTCTGCCAGTTGCCTGCGAATAGGAGCAAGTTTGGCCTCCAGCAGATTGTCCATGAGAGTTGTGAGTTGTTGTTCTGAAAACGTTACAGATTTTGATGGCTCAGTATCAACTGTTGATGCAGCAACGTTCTGCTTGGCTAAAGTAGTTGTTTTGCCAGGAGATGGATCGAGTTCGTAACGCCAGCTGTTTTTGTGCCCATCCCCACTGTTTATGACAATGTCGAGTTCAGCTGAGTCTGTTTTTGGGACGGGAAATTGAAAGAGCCCCTGTTTGTCGGTTGTTCCATGCAAAAGCTCTGTTCCAGTGCTCATTTCAATAACGGTAACCGTTGCATTTTGTGCGGCCTTTCCTCCACTGAATTTGGCTTCTGTGTGTATGGTGTCCCCCTCACTCCAGGCAAATATTCTTACCTTGTGGGCAAGACATGGTCCCGCTATGAAAAGAGAACAAAAAAGTATGAGGATGATTACTGTTTTTGCGTGCACAATTATTCTCCTATTCCTAAAAATTCGGGTTGGACTTTACTGAGAAAGAGTACAGTGAACATGGTGATTATGCCTTCTATAACCATGAGTGGAAGGTGAACTGCTATAACGAGTTTTGCAGCACCAAGAAAACCTTGATCAGTGGCTGTAAGTGCTCCTGCCATAATGATTGAAGAGCAGAAAATTGAGAAAAATCCGCAGCAAAATGCAGCAATTTTCCTTTTATTTCCGTTTGCTTTAATCCAGGGTCTGAATATGTAGTAACAGAGCACTGCAGGCAGAGCCATGATTGCGGTGTTGGCTCCGATGACGATGAGGCCGCCATAATGAAAGAAGATAGCCTGTAGAAACAGGGCTGTGAGAATAGCAGGAAAACATCCCCATCCGAGGACAATTCCCATAAGGCCACCAAGGATGAGATGAACATTTCCCGGCCCCACAGGGACATGGATAAGAGAAGCGACAAAGAATGTTGCCGTTAGCATGGCAACTGTCATAATTTTATCGTAATCGAGGCTTTTGAGACCAACGGCAGTACCGACTGCGGTAATAGCGCCACCGGCAATAAGAACTGGGGAACTGAGTATTCCTTCGGAGATATGCATGATCCCACCACAAAGTTATGATAAAAGGTAGTGTAACACGATAATTAAATTTGTGTTACATTACCGTGGTCTGTGGCGGGTGTCAAGTGCCTTGTAATACTTTTGTGAAAAAAGTGTTACTGGAGTGCCAGTATTATAACTATAAGCTAATACAATGAATATAGACAATAGAACGAACATAGAAATACAACCAATTGGAGTTATCCACTCCTGTTTTACTGAAAAATTTGGTATTCCACGGCAACCGGGAATGGTGCCTGCTGCAACGGCGACACTTGAATTATTTCCACCGTACAACCGTGAAGAGGTGAGTCGTGGTCTTGCGCAGTTTTCCCATGTCTGGATCCATTTTTTATTCCATGAATGTGTGGCAGATGGGTGGAAAAATACGGTACGCCCTCCATGGCTTGGAGGAAAAAAACGAGTTGGAGTGCTGGCTACAAGAAGCCCACACAGGCCCAACCATCTCGGATTGTCAGTGGTACGGTTGGATTCCGTTGTAAAAGAAAAGAGTGGGATTTGCCTTAAACTATCAGGCGTTGACCTGTTGGATAAAACTCCGGTAATAGACGTAAAGCCATACGTTCCGTATAGTGACAGCATACTCTCAGCTGAGTGTGGATACGCTAAGGGACAGGTGCCAGACGTGGAGGTGAGATTTAGTGATGTGGTGCTATCCTTTTGCGAAAATTATAGTAACGCAACCGGGCGGAACATTTATGCACTCATAGAACAGATGGTAAAACAGGATCCACGTCCTGCCAAACAAAAAGGCGCAAAGCAAACGTTTGGCATGTTGCTCTGGGATGTAAATGTACGTTGGTCTGTCGCCCCTGGGGCATTTCAGGTCGAGAGCTGTGAATATATACAGTCGGTGGAAAAGTAAACGTTGATGAGAAAAGCTACTAAAATCAATAAGTATTTTGGGGTTTTGGCAATTTTTTTCTGTGTTTCTATTGTTTGGTCGTTAATGTGTCGGCAGAAAAAATAAGTGAGATATTTGCTTCTCTAACTCATAAATGATTAGATGACTTGAAGTGCAATGAACAGTCAAACACTACCTAATGCGGTATTGCAGTACAACAACGGTTGAGGAAATAGATGCAAAGTAAGCCCAGTTTTATGAGATCCATCCAGCAGTTGGCTGTTATCTCATTTGTTTTTCTTGCTGCTTTCCTACTCATTATTAATACAGTTAAAACCCAACGTGAAACCACTTTACGTATTGAAAAGGCCAGAGACAGCTTTGTTCAGAGTCAACGTCAACTCATTAAAAGTGAAGTTGAGAAGGTTGTAAGAGTAATCAACTTTGAAATGTCCCATCGTTTAGATGAGGCGCAGTCCAAAGCTAAGGCCAGGGTGTTTGAAGCGAGTGCCATTGCCGAAAATATTTACAATGAGAACAAAGCAGCTAAATCCGATGATGATATAAAAAAGCTCATTATAGATGCTCTTCGTCCTATCCGTTATGATGACAGCAGTGGTTACTATTTCATTAACGACTTTGATGGAATTGTCCATTTGATGGCCGACCGGCCGGAAAAAGAGGGAAAAAACCTTTTCATAAGCCAGGTTGAAAGTGAGCGTGAGGCTATCCGTGATATAATTGATATCGCAAGGTCTCAAGGAGAGGGATTCCACCGCTACATTTGGACGAAACCATTGAGTGCGGACCGTAAATTTCAAAAAGTATCCTATGTTAAACTTTTCGGGCCATTTGATTGGGTTATCGGTACCGGAGTTTACCTTGATTCGTTTGAAACCGGGATGCATAGACTCATTTATCAGTATGTTGATGCCAATCGGTTTGGTCCCAACAATCGCGGTTATGTCTTTATTAATGAATTGCTGGACATGAGTGGCGGGAAAGAATTTGCGAGTGTATATGCTAATCCTAACCGACCCCATGACAAGGGGAAAACCATTTCTGATGAATATAAAGATGCTAAAGGGAAGATGTTTCGCAAAGAATTTCTTCGGGGACTGCGTGAACATGGTGAGTGTTTCGTGGATTACTGGTACAGAAAAATAAATAACCCTGAGCCGAGTCCCAAAATTAGCTTCTTCAAGTTGGCAGGTAATGGCCGATTTATCGTGGCCGCTGGAGTGTATACGGATGATGTTGAAGAAAAAATAGTAGAGATTCAATCAGATCTGAAACACCAGTTATGGCATAGTTATCTATATATAATCTCAATCATTATTATCGTTATCTGCTTGTTATTATTGTTCATACATCTTTTAAGCAAAAAGCTTACCACTGATTATCAGCTCTTTGTCGATTTTTTTAAACAAGCGGCAAATTCTTCAAAAATAATCGAAAAAAAGAACATTAAATTTTCCGAGCTTGATCAGCTTGCAGAGTATGCAAATCAAATGTTGATAAGCAAGTCAAAGACCGAGGAAGATTTAAACAATGAGAGGGAGCGTCTTCTGCTCACCTTGCATTCAATCGTCAACGGAGTTGTAGCCACAGATAAAAATAATCGTATTTTGATTTTTAACAGGGTGGCCGAGGAATTAACCGGTTGGCCACAGAACGAAGCCGTTGGTAAAAAGCTCGTGGATGTTTTTCAACTCAAAGAGCCACTGAGTTTAGGTGGCCATTACCAACAGTCAGGTTGTAGTTTGGAGCATGACCTGAACGATTTTCATGCCACATTGACGGATCGCTACGGAATTGAGTATCAAATCGTAATCAGCAAAGTGCCCATTCTAGGCAATGATGAAGGCGTATTGGGTAATCTCATAGTTTTTAGAGATGAAACGGAAAAGTTAAAAACTGAAGCAGAGTTGTTAAATGTTCGGAAACTTGAATCTGTAGGCATCCTTGCTGGTGGTATTGCACACGATTTCAACAATATTCTTGCGGGATTATTTGGTAATATTGAATTAGCTAAATTGAGCCTTGATGCCAATCATAAAGCGTACAAATTTATAAAAACTGCCCATGATTCTCTTGAGCGGGCTACTCATCTAACGTCTCAACTGCTGACCTTTGCTAAAGGGGGAGATCCCATTCTGGGGGTGGTAAATTTGAAGCAGCTTATCCATGATGTGGTTTCTTTCAATCTGAGTGGAAGTGAGATCAAAGCTGTCTATGATATTCCAGAGAATCTCTGGGGAATTACTGCCGATCAGGGGCAGATATCCCAGGTAGTTTCCAATCTGGTTATTAATGCACAGCACGCCATGCCAAATGGCGGTCATGTCTACGCCCATGCCCTTAATATCCCACCCCAATTTTCAAAGTTAAAAGTAGATACGGTTATGTTGCAGATCAGGGACGAAGGAGTTGGTGTATCTAAAGAGATCATTGATAGGATATTTGATCCATATTTTAGTACCAAGCAGACTGGAAGTGGATTAGGTCTGGCTATGGTGCGTGGAATAATCGAAAAACACAATGGTCGTATCAGCGTTGAGTCCGATATGGGGCAGGGAACTACCTTTACTGTTTTCTTACCTGCTGATAAATGTGGTGTTCGGGAAGAAAAATGCGAACCAGAATCATCGCTTGAACAACCATCTGCAAAAACGATGAAAATTCTTGTTATTGACGATGATGCCACCGTGGCTAATGTGCTGACTGATATGTTGGGTCTGCAAGGTTATGGAGTTGATGTTGCTCAGGAGGGTGATACGGGAATAAAGAAATACAGAGCTGCCTTTGAAGGAAATAATCCCTATGGAATTACTTTTCTAGATCTCACAATTCCTGGAGGGACAGGTGGGAAGGAGGCAATAAAAACCATTTTAGATATTGATCCGACGGCAAAGATTATAGCAATAAGTGGCTATTCTACAGACCCGATAATGGCCAATCATGTCAAATACGGGTTCTGTGGGCGTCTGATCAAACCATTTCAACTGAGCGAATTGAGAACGGAGCTCTCAAGGGTGTTGTCAAACTAAACTGATTAACCCGGATTTCTCACCAACAAAGTTTTTCGCAGGTCGAGATACCGGGCATGAAGCTGTAATAATCTACCGGAGTCTTCGCTACCTGCAAATGCTCGGTAACGAAGCAGCTGCGGATAAATCTGTTGGCCCGAAGGGTGAACTTTTTGATTTGAAACGAAAAACACCCTATTAATTAAGAAAGTCATTTTTAAACTATAAAAACAAACAATTGAGTTTCAAATCAAAAAGTCATGAGAAATTCGGGTTAAAGGCTCGTTCCGTCAATAGTTACGGAGCGACAAAGTTGTCAAGAATACAGTGGACTCTTTTATCAATGACATAGGTTTCGGTTTTGATATCATAGTCCAGGCGGCCACCATTTATTATTGCTCCTTCGGCTTCGAGCCGTGTAGGACCAGGGCAATGGACTGTACGTTTGTCATTGTCGTAGTGTAGAAGGTCGGTGTACAAAAACTGCTTGTCGTGGGTCTTGTTGACCACGACATCTTTTATAAGGATGAGCAGCTTAGTAACTGTATTGTATTCCCCTTTTTTCGCTATGATCTTAGTGATGTTGCCCTCTTCGTCAAAAATGTCTGCATCAACATTGTCCATGAGAAGTATATCTGGATTGTCACTGGTGTGGGCTGTATCTGCTCTGATAAATGCGGTCTTTTTACCGTTTTGGTTCTGAGTAATTTTGACCTTATCGAGGTTGAACTTTTGAGTCGCTTTCTGGGGTGGGTGTTTTATTTCTTCATCAAAACCGCCTCTAGGAGTGAGAAATTTTCCGACGGGGATGGACCAGAGAGGGTAGGTGATAATGAAAAACAGAGGAACTATCCAGATGACATTTCGATTTAATTTCATCTGCTTTTGTAGGATTGTAACAGTTTTAGGGTAAGGTCTTTTGCCTCTAAAATAAGGTTACAGGCGTCACGCACAGCTCCGGAACCACCAGATCTTTCGGTTATAAAATGTGCAACCTCTTTAACCTCAGCCACCCCATTAGCGGGTGTAATCGCGAGTCCCACCTTCTCTAAAAGGACAAGATCGAGCCAGTCGTCACCCATGTAGGCAATTTCAAAGGGTTTAAAACCAGAACTTTTGAGAATCTCTTTAAATGCCTCGTTTTTGTTACCCATACCCTGATAAACATAGGTCATTTTCAACTCTTTTGCCCGCCTTGCGACCACCTCGGATTTTCGTGCTGTGATAATACCGACATCAATTCCAGCGTCGAGTAAGAGACGAAGACCAAAGCCGTCCTGGGTATTAAAGGATTTGCTTTCAGCAGTGCTATCTGTGTAGAGGAGATTGCCGTCTGTGAGAACACCATCAACATCGAGGAGCAGAAGGCGGATATCTTTTGCTTTGGCTAGTGCGCGTATATATTCGGGGCTTTTTTCCATATTCTGTTTTTCTCGTACCCTTGTGCGGTATCCCTCAAGAATCTGACAGTCTGAGGGATAACTATCACTGGTATTGGAACAGTGATCGGACATTATGAGTTGGCAGCTTCACGAATGCGAACAAGTCTCGATAGGAGAACTTCTACCTCATCAAGAGGAATTGAGTTTGGTCCATCACAAAGGGCGTGGTCAGGATCGGGGTGGATCTCCATGAAAAGACCATCGATTCCGGCAGCAACTGCTGCCTTTGTGAGAGGTTCAATAAACTCACGTTGGCCGCTGGACGCGCCACCTGCACCACCGGGAAGCTGGACAGAATGGGTGGCATCAAAAATAACCGGGCATCCAAGAGATCGCATTACCGGCAAAGACCGCATATCGACAACAAGGTTGTTGTAACCAAAACAGGCTCCGCGTTCAACCAACATGGTTTTTGTGCCACCTGCACCACGGAGCTTATCCACGGCATTTTTCATGTCCCAGGGGGACACGAACTGGCCTTTTTTCACGTTAACCGGTTTGCCACTTTCAGCTGCAGCAACGAGTAAATCTGTTTGCCGACAGAGAAAGGCTGGAATCTGGATAATGTCAAGCACCTCGGCGGCAGCAGCAACCTGAGTGATGTCATGGATATCTGAGATCACCGGGACCCCAAGATCCTTACGGATTCTTGCAAGGGTCGCAAGACCTTCTTCCAGTCCAGGACCACGGTAAGAACTGAGAGAGGTCCGGTTAGCCTTATCAAATGATGCCTTGAAAACGTAGGCTAACCCGAGTTTTGCACAGATCTCTATCATTGTACCGGCAACCCTGCGTGCGAGCTCTTCAGACTCAAGTGCGCAGGGACCGCCAATAAGCAATAGTGGTTGATCGGTTCCAACGGTTATTGGAGTTCCCGATGGGGTTTCAATAGTAACAGCAATATTTGTCATCACTCTTTATCCTTGTTTGTTCTTTAGAGCTGCACTGATAAAGTCTTTGAAAAGAGGATGCGGATTCATTGGTTTGGATTTGAATTCTGGATGGAACTGACAACCAAGGAACCATGGATGATCTGCAATTTCAACTATTTCAACGAGATTATTGTCAGGTGAGGTGCCAGAAATAATCAGACCTTTTTCTTCCAATTGTTCACGATAATCGTTGTTGAACTCAAAACGGTGACGATGTCTCTCGCTGATCTCATCCGTCTGGTACGCCTTATAGGCGTTGCTCTCTTCTTTCAGTACACAGGGATAGGCTCCCAGGCGCAGGGTACCACCCATGTCAGAATTTTCATCACGGATCTGAACTTCGTTTGTTCTGTAGTCAAACCATTCCTTAATAAGATAGATCACTGGATCCGGAGTCTGTTCATCCATTTCGACAGAGTTGGCCTTGGGCAGATCAAGCATAGCTCTCGCGAACTCAACTACGGCAAGCTGCATACCAAGACAGATACCAAAGAAAGGAATCTTGTGGATTCTTGCATAATTGATAGCTTTGATTTTTCCTTCAACCCCGCGCAAGCCAAAGCCGCCTGGAGCAATAATACCATCACAGGAATCGAGCAAGTTCGCTACGTTTTTTGATTCCAGATCTTCAGCACTAACATAGGTAAGATTAACTTTAGTGCCATTTGCAAGACCACCATGGACCAGTGCCTCATGGAGACTCTTATAGGATTCTGTAAGATCCACGTACTTTCCGGTGATGGCAATGGTAACTTCATTTTTAGGGTTCTTAATATTGTGAACCAGTTTCTCCCAGTGGGTGAGATTGGGTTGCCCTGTCCAGATATTGAGAAGTTCAAGTATTTTGGTGTCTAAGCCCTCTTTGTGCAGATGGAGGGGAAGTTCGTAGATAGTATCCACATCGATTGCGGTAATAACTGCATCTTTGGGGACGTCGCAGAAAAGAGCTATCTTGTCTTTTAAGCTGCTCTCAAGAGGTACTTCGGTACGACAAACCAGAATGTCGGGTTGAATACCGTCTGCACGGAGAGCTCGTACTGAATGTTGAGTTGGTTTTGTTTTAACTTCACCCGCTGTTTTTATGTAGGGTACCAGGGTGAGATGGATAAAGAGTGTGTATTCACGGCCGAGGTCACGACGAAGTTGGCGAATGGCCTCAATGAAAGGGAGCCCTTCAATATCGCCTGTCGTTCCACCAATTTCAATAATAGCGACATCCACAGTACCATCAAGCTGTCGTACTGCAGCTTTGATTTCATCTGTAATGTGAGGAATTACCTGTACCGTACCACCGAGATATTCACCACGCCGCTCTTTTTGAATAACGGAATAGTAAATACGCCCGGAGGTGTAGTTGTTTTTCTGACCCATGACCGCACTGGTAAAGCGTTCATAGTGGCCCATGTCCAGATCAGTTTCCGCGCCGTCATCGGTGACGTACACTTCCCCGTGCTGGAAGGGGTTCATGGTTCCTGGATCGACGTTGATATATGGGTCTAGCTTCTGGAAGGTTACAGTGAGTCCTCTACTTTCAAGAAGAGCTCCAAAGGATGCAGAAGCAAGGCCTTTCCCCAGTGAAGAGAGTACGCCGCCTGTTACAAAAATAAACTTGGTTCGTTTGGTGTTATTTGATTTTTTCATGGTTGACACTATAGCAATGGTACACCGATTTTGAAATAGATAATTAAAAGGGAGGAGTAAAAAATATGGTCTTTCCAGTAACAAAATATTGGAGCATTGAATCCGTAGGTTAGGGCTCTTGATAAAGATGTTCGCCGTGCCTATCATGTGTTCTGTGTCAGAAAATTTAAAAGGAGGAACTATGCAATATTTATTATTGTTGGTCATAGCATTTGTTTTTTGTTTTGGTGCCTTTGCCATGGGTGAGGCGCAACCGTCTAAGCATAAAACTGCAGTTTTTGGAGGAGGGTGTTTCTGGTGTATGGAGCCTCCATTTGAGGTTCTGGATGGGGTTGTTGATGTGAAGGCAGGATATAGTGGCGGGGACGAAAAAAATCCCAGTTATGAGATGGTGTCCAGCGGACAAACCCTGCATATTGAATCTGTTCAGGTCGTCTATGATCCTGAAAAGATATCATTTTCTGAGTTGTTGGATACCTTTTGGCGTTATGTTGACCCCACAGATCCTGGCGGACAGTTTGCTGATCGTGGGGACCATTATAAGACCGCTATTTTTTATGATAATGAGGACGAAAGGGAGATTGCCGAAAAATCAAAGAAGGCGCTTGATAAGTCCGGGGTGTTCACTCGCCCTGTCGTGACTGCGATTCGTCCCCTCAAACCTTTTTATCCGGCAGAAGAATACCATCAGGATTATTACAAGAAAAACAGTGTTCACTACGAGGCGTACAAGGTTGGTTCGGGCAGGGCTGGTTTTTTAGAAAATACCTGGAAAGACCAGTCTGTTAAAGTGAAATATTCAAAGCCATCTGATGAGGAATTACGCAGGAAATTAACCAAACTCCAGTATAGTGTGACGCAACAAGATGATACGGAACGCCCTTTTTCAAACGAGTTCTGGGACAACAAAAAAGAGGGTATCTACGTTGATGTGGTCTCTGGTGAACCGCTTTTCAGCTCAAAAGACAAATATGATTCAGGTACCGGCTGGCCGAGTTTTTCAAGACCACTGGTTGAAGAAAATATAGTCGAAAAAAAGGATACCACACTCTTTTCAGTGAGGATTGAAGCGAGAAGTGCGAGTGGGGATTCACACCTCGGTCATATTTTCGAAGATGGCCCCGAAGCTACGGGTTTGCGATATTGTATGAATTCTGCTTCCTTAAGATTTATACCCGTCGCAGATCTGGAAAAAGAAGGGTACGGCGAGTTTAAAGCTCTCTTTGAGTGAGCCGAAGCGTTATTTTGTTTGCAACAAAAAAGCGGTCCCAGGGAAATATTTCCAGGGACCGTTTTTTTGATACTTCTGACCCCGGTAAACGGGAAATAAGCTGGACTTTTTTCAGTACTCGCTCGGAGTCTATCGCTTACCTGTCGGGTATAAGTGCCCCAGAGGTCTCTCTGCAATCACTTTCCGTTTAACACATCTTCAATTCGTTTACCTTCAACTTCGGTCTCGAAGATTTTTTCTAATAACTGAGCAACCTTTGGACCTTCTTCTTCACTGAGGAGAAAGCCTGGAAGTGGCTTGGCAGTCAGAGTGCGCATGCGCGCCTGTATGATTAAGGTCTGATTCAATCTGTCAGCAATCTTTCGATACTCACCAATGTCAAGCATAGCCAGCAGCACATCAAGCATGTTTCCCCAGTACTCTTTCTGGCCGAGGTGCTCAATGACCTGGGTGACTGCGGTTGATGCCTCCAGATGGTCGTCTGCTACCTGCGCTGGATTTCCTGGGCTACAGGTGACGGATGAGACAAAAAGTCTGCAGCTAAAAGGGCGGACAGGATAGATTGTACAGATATTATCTTTTAAAAATGGGCAGGTTTCGCTGTTGGTTTCAGTTGCCGGATCAACATCCCGTCCGTCAAGACAGGCCTTGGCAAAATCGTTGGTGGTCAATTTAGGGCGGCTTTTATCACCCGCTTGGAGGAGTGCTGTGGCAAATTCATCGACCATATTCTCAGAAAGGATATAGCGCAGGATGTCTTCACCCTCCGTTGCTGTTATAGTAACGTTTTGAGTACAGCAGGTACTGCACCCTTTGCAGCAGGCGGGTTGCATCTGGGACTCTGAACTCCAGTTTTCAAAAGAAGTATAGATGCTGTGTAGGATTTGATGTTTCATGAAGATTGACCTCGTTTACTTAAAAGAGAACCGGTGTGTTTTGTTCCACCGAGATTATACTATAATAGCTTTATGAGCAAAATATGCCACAGTA
This sequence comes from Desulforhopalus sp., assembly GCA_047619065.1. Lineage (GTDB taxonomy): Bacteria > Desulfobacterota > Desulfobulbia > Desulfobulbales > Desulfocapsaceae > Desulforhopalus_A. Next base: position 91,683 of record JBLHNA010000010.1, on the reverse strand, counting down.
GCATATCGACAAAATTTACCAATAAAAACCAGTGTAGAAAATCGTAACCAGTTCACTTTAAAGATTCCTGCCACAAGACAGATGGGGTCACCAATTATGGGCAGCCAGCTTACGAGCAGTGACCATTTGCCGTATTTCGCGTAAAGTTTTTTGGCACGAATGAGTTGTGCGGTATCGATTCTCAGGAGTTTACTAATAATGAAAGTGGAACCATATTGGCCGATCATATAGGTGGTACAGCTGCCAAGATAGTTGCCTAGACTTGCGGCAATAACCGTTTCACCTACTGAAAACCCCTGTACAATCATGAGAACAAGCAACCATTCAGATCCGAGTGGCACGACAGTTGCCGCAAGAAAGCTTATGACAAAGAGAAGAGGAAGACTTGGAGCATTGGCTAAAGACGAGAAAAATTCCATTTGAGTCGAGCTGGTATGCCCCTAAGGTATAGTGAAAAAAATATTGATATCAGAGTGTTGTTCGTTTGTCTTGGCATTTTCTATGGAACCACGAGTTGTCGATACAATATTTCGAAATGACCACGCTGTGACTTAAAATCTCTAAGCTTCCGGATTACTCACCAACAAAGTTTTTCGCAGGTCGAGACACCGGGCATGACGCTGTAATAATCTACCGGAGTCTTCGCTACCTGCAAATGCTCGGTAACGAAGTATCTGCGGATAAATCTGTTGGCCCGAAAGGTGAACTTTTTGATTTGAAACGAAAAACACCCTGTTAATTAAGGAAGTCATTTTTAAATTATAAAAACAAACAATTGAGTTTCAAATCAAAAAGTCATGAGAAATTCGGGCTAGACTCCAAGATATCTCTCCTTAACATCACTTGCCTGTCGGAGCTCATGGGTGGTGCCGGACCAGGCAATTTGCCCCTTTTCCATAACATAATGTTTCTCAGCAATTGCCATGAGGGCATCGAGGTTTTTGTCGATGATAAGGATGGCAAGTCCTTTACCTTTAAGGATAGTGAGGCCTCGCCATATTTCATGACGGATGAGGGGGGCTAGGCCCTCGGTTGCCTCATCAAGAATCAGCAATTGCGGGTTGATCATAAGAGCCCGGCCTACTGCGAGCATCTGTTGTTCACCACCTGACAACTGATTGCCGAAATGGTGTATTCGTTCGGCCAGACGTGGAAAGATGTCGAAGATATCATCTATTGTGTAGGGCTTTTCAACTTTACACCAGTTAGATGCGGTCGCAATCAGATTCTCACGGACAGTGAGGTTGGGGAAAATCTGTCGTCCTTCCGGAACCAATCCCACCCCCATTCTGGCAATTTTATAACTCTCAAGCTTCTCAATTCGCTTACCCTGAAAGGTGATCGCACCTTGGGATGATGGGGTGAGTCCCATGATAGTTCGAATGGTAGTGCTTTTTCCCATTCCGTTTCTGCCAAGCAGGGTAACGACTTCTGCCGGGTTAATGGTAAGGCAAACCCCGAACAGGATTTTGCTTGTACCATAGGAAGTATGGATATTCTCAACCTGAAGCATTATTCCTCCTCCCCGAGATACGCCTTACGAACAGCTAGATTGGTACGTATTTCGTTCGGCGGTCCTGTAGCTATATTTTGCCCGTTGACCAGGACGGTGATCATATCGGCAAGGGCGAAAACGACGTTCATATCGTGTTCAACGAGAAGGATTGTGAGATCACCTTTCAGGCTTTGAATAAGTTTAGAGAGTTCAATGGTCCCACCGGGCCCCATACCCGCCATCGGCTCATCAAGAATGAGAAGTTCAGGTTTGCCCACAAGGGACATGCCAACTTCAAGCTGACGTTTTTCTCCGTGTGAGAGGTTTGCCGAGAGAAAATCCTTCCTGCCACTGAGGTCAACCCGGTCAAGAGCGGCGGGAAGTTCTTCAAGTACCCTGCGGGTTTTGTCTGCCTTGCGCCAGAATCGGAAATTGTGGTTGCGCTGGGCAAGGATCGCGAGAGTCATGTTCTCTGCTACGGTCAGCTCATCAAATATTGACGTTATCTGGTATGAGCGGGCCAGTCCGAGTTTTGCCCGTTTATGCGGTGCGAGTCTGGTGATCTGTGTGCCATTAAAGTGTATGGAGCCGCTATCCGGAAGAAGATCTCCGCTCAATTGGTTGACTGCAGTTGTTTTACCGGCACCGTTGGGGCCGATAAGCGCGTGGATATGACCTCGCTTAATGGAGAAATTAAGATCATCCGTTGCCTTTAAAGCACCAAAAGATTTGTGGAGGTGAGTGACTTCGAGGAGTGTTTCAGTCATGTCTATTTCTTTCCCCCCACAAGAAGGCCGAATAACCCACGTCGTGCAAAAATAACGATGAGTATCAGCACAGGCCCCATGTATAGCATCCAGTGTTCTGTGTATATGGCGAGGTATTCTTCTAGAAGTAGAAAAACTGTAGCTCCGGCGATAGGACCGTAGAGTGTGCCGAGTCCACCCATAAGGACCATCACCATCAGTTCACCGGAAAGTGTCCAGTGCAGCAGGCCAGGACTGACATATTCGGTATGGTTTGCCAGGAGCACTCCAGCAAGACCTGCTCCTGCGCCTGCAATGACAAAGCAGGTGAGCTTATAACGGAATGAGCTGATGCCAAGCATATTAATGCGGCGTTCGTTGTTTTTAGTGCCACGTAGCACCAGGCCGAAACGGGAGGTAGAAAGGCGAAGGGTGAGCACAAGAAAGAGCGTCAGAAAGAAAAGGCAGAGATAGTAGAACAGCATGTCATCTGCGAGATCTAAACCTGCTAGGCTGTTTCTGTTGTAGAGGGATACTCCGTCATTGCCACCGTATTTCCCCAGAGATATAAAAAAATAGTAGAGCATCTGGGCAAAGGCGAGGGTGATCATGATAAAATGCATCCCTGTCGTGCGAAGACTTAATGCGCCAAAAAAAAGGGCAAAAAGAGCAGCAATAAGCACAGCTACAGGCCAGACGATAAAGGCATTTTCGCTACCGTTTATAACTATTGGCCAGCTGATAAGGGGTTCGGCTTCAATGCCATGCTGGTAAAAAATCGCTACAACATAAGCGCCGATACCCAGGTAGGCCGCGTGGCCAAGACTAACAAGGCCTCCAAAACCAATGAGCAGATCCAGACTTACCGCTGCAAGTGCATAGATCAGGATACGGCTAAAGAGCGAGAGGAGGTATGGTTGATCGGTCAGGTTGGCAAAAAGCGGCAGAAACAGGAAAAATGCGGAGCCTGCCAGCAGGACAATGGTATGACGATTAAGAAATTGCATCAGCTATGAACGGGAAAGAGCCCGCGTGGTTTCCAGAGGAGTATGATTGCCATCAGGATATAGATTGCCATGGAGGCGAGCGAGGCAGCAGCACCATCAGCGGTTGATGAGTCGAGGAAAAGTCTGAAAAGCCCCGGGAGAAATGCCCTGCCCAAAGTGTCGACCATGCCGACCAGTAATCCGCCAATGACAGCGCCTTTTACAGAGCCGATTCCACCAATGACAATAACGACAAAGGTGAGAATAAGTATAGATTCTCCCATACCGGATTCAACGGCAAGGATGGGACCGGCCATGACTCCCGCAAGTCCCGCAAGCATAGCGCCAAGGCCGAAAACCAGGGTGTAGAGAAGGGAGATGTTTACACCGAGTGCGCCGATCATTTCTCGGTTTGAGGCACCGGCACGTATCTGCATACCAAGTTTGGTCTTTGCAAAGAGAAACCAAAGCAATATCGCAACGGTGATACCAACAGCGATAACGGCCAGGCGGTAGATTGGATAGTACAAACCTGCCATGAGCTCCACATTGCCTGCCAGCCATACCGGTACATCCATAAAGAGTGGCTGGCGCCCCCAGATGATCCTGGCCAGTTCATTGAAAAACATAATCAGGCCAAAGGTGGCGAGCACCTGATCAAGATGCTCTCTGTTGTAGAGGTGTCTGAGGACGAGGGCTTCAACGATCATGCCCACAAGCGCAGCAGCGGGCAGGGCGGCAAGTATGCCAAGCAGAAAAGAGCCGGTATACGCTGCAACGGTGGCACCTACATAGGCACCGACCATATAGAACGAACCATGGGCCAGATTGATGACCTGCATTATCCCGAAAACAAGGGTGAGACCTGCAGACATCAAAAACAGGGTGATCCCGAGTTGGAGACCGTTAAGTAACTGTTCAACAACTAAAAGCATAATATAAAAGCCAATGGAGCCTCTCGGACAGCGTCTTCGAGGCCCCAAACATTATGGGGAAATTACATCGAGCATTCACCTGCGTATGCATCAATATGATTAGAGAAAACCTTCTCTACAGTTTTGTTGGTATACCCAGACTCGGTTTTAATAACCTCACGCATGTAAAGATCCTGAACAGGATGCTGATTCGTGCCAAAGGAAAAATTACCACGAACAGAATCAAAATCAGCAACCTTAAGCGCGGCTTTAAACTTACCGAGGTCAGAGATGTCACCATTTATAGCTTTGAGGGCGCTACCAATCAGTCGAGCAGTGTCATATCCCTGACTTGCATAGAGGGTAGGCATTCTGCCGTAAGCTTTCTGGTACTCAGCGACAAACTGTGTATTGGCCGGATTGTCGAGATCATGTGTCCATTGAGAACCGTTGAGAACTCCGAGAGCCGCCGGACCTACCGCTTTCAGGATTCGCTCATCAAAGGAGAAGGCTGGACCGTATACGGGAATGGTTTGTTGCAGGCCGGATTGAGAATACTGCTTGAGGAAGTTGATGCCCATCCCGCCTGGAAGAAAAAAGAAGACAGCATCAGGCTTTGCGGCGCGTAATGATGCAATCTCGGCGGCGTAATCAGACTGGCCGAGTTTAGTGTACACTTCCCCCGAAATGTTTCCTTTGTAGAAACGTTTAAAGCCTGCAAGGTGGTCTTTGCCAGCCGGGTAGTTTGGTGCTATAAGGTAGACGTTCTTGTGACCTTTATCGTTTACATATTTGCCCACAACCTCGTCGAGGTTATCGTTCTGGTAGGACACGCTGAAATAGTTCGGATTACACCCTTTACCGGCAAGTTTTGATGGTGCGGCATTCGCGCTCAGGTAGACGACATCATTTCTGACAATTTTTGGAACAACGGCCATTGCCACATTCGAAAAGACGATTCCGGTCATGATTTTCACACCGTCTTTCTTCATGTATCTCTCGGAAATCTGCTTTCCCTTTTCCGGTTTGCGGCTATCATCTTCAACCATTACTTCAACTGGTATTCCACCAAGTTTTCCGCCTTCCTGCTGAACGGCAAGTTGAAAACCATCCCGAATATCCTCTCCTAGATAACCTGCTTTGGTGGAAAGTGTTGTAATCATACCAATTTTAACCGGATCAACCGCAAAGGCCTGGCTTGAGAGCATAAGACCGGCGGCTACTACTGCTGTAACTACTCTTTTCATAATGTGAGCTCCATTAAATTTATTTAAATCAGATAAAGACAGTTTGGATAATCTGAATATTAGCTGGAGAAAATTGGATGACGCAGGATGTATGAGACGAGTTATCTCTGCGAAGAGCCATCTCTATCAGAGCTATAACTAGAAAAACGCGGGAAAAGATGCAAGAAAAAAGATGAGGTAAAGTGGTGTTTGTCGAGAATAAAATTAATGCATGTGGGCTTGGCGTTTAATTTGAGGTGGTTTTGTCAGCTCAAAGCAGAACTACGCATTTGATGATAGTGACAGCTCAGCCAATCCGGGAGAAGTTCAATGGTGATGTTGAGATGATTTTTTAGACTGATCTTTTAGTATCAGGGGAAGTGCTACCTGTCATCCAGTGGGGTGACGCAGTAAAGCACTATTTTAGCCCGAATTTCTCATGACTTTTTGATTTGAAACTCAATTGTTTGTTTTTATAGTTTAAAAATGAATTCCTTAATTAACAGGGTGTTTTTCGTTTCAAATCAAAAAGTTCACCCTTCGGGCCAACAGATTTATGCGCAGATACTTCGTTACCGAGCATTTGCAGTAGATTATTACAGCTTCATGCCCGGTGTCTCGACCTGCGAAAAACTTTGTTGGTGAGAAATCCGGGTTAGAACATTTTTGGTTTTAAAACGGTGTTTTTTGCGCGCAGGGCCTCGGTAAACAGCTTAACCATACGAACCCTGAAATTGGTTTGCATTGGCAGTGCAAATCTTCAACGTGGGCCGACGATACTTGTTGTGCTATCTTACTAAAAATACGCCCCCCGGGTTACAGGTAATTTACAACCGGGGGGGCGTGTCCCTTCACTGTGGTTTTACTTATAATTTTTTATATCACTTAATGGCAACAACATTTCAGTAGTAAATGCTTCTGTTACTACCCTTTCAAATTTTCTATTTGACACAAATCTAAGTTTCCCCTTGAATAGTTACGGTGGTGTTACAATAGAGTTACTATTAGGTTGTTGCGCGTATATGCTGAGAAGAGTATTCAATAATTAGAGTAGATGAGATTAAAGCGAGCAGAGAAGAGGTTGAGGTCCGTTTTCTGCTGATAGTCTAATCAGGCCTGTACTTGATGTCGTGATAGGATGTTAGCACGCGCAAAGCGTTACTGGATCATTTTATGAAAGGATTAAGAACGCCTCTTTGATCTGGTTTTTTTTAATTAAAATGTGATGCTAATGCGTAGGGTGTATATTGTTTTGTTGCATCTTTGATGCAGCGAGAACTCTGTGGCAGTTGAAATCTATAACACTATCTGGAGACTGAAATGAGTGAAATAAATACAGCACCACAGCAAAGGAAAATGACAAGCCTTTTTGAGCGCTACCTGACTGTTTGGGTGGGGCTTAGTATTGTGGGTGGAATCTTACTGGGAAAAATTGCCCCGAACCTGGCAAAATCTCTGGATGGAATGTCCCTCTACATAAATGGTGCCCCGGTTGTTTCCATCCCTATCGCTATATGCCTTTTTTTCATGATGTATCCTATTATGGTAAAAATCGATTTTGCATCTGTGGTAAAAGCAGGTAAAAGCGGTAAGCCTGTTTTGCTAACGCTTATTCTCAACTGGTGTATTAAGCCATTTACCATGTATGCTATTTCTCTGTTTTTTCTTGGATATCTCTTGAAGTCTTTTATTGGAGTTGATGCAGTAGATCTTGTGAAATTGCCCTTTGGTTTGGATCTACCAGTTGGGGCTCAGCATGGAGCAGGGGTTGTGATACTGCAGGAGGGAGTTAAAATGTTGCAGATTCCCCTCTGGAGAAGCTATTTTGCCGGTTGTATTTTGCTTGGTATTGCACCTTGTACTGCAATGGTGCTTGTTTGGGGGTATCTTGCTAAGGGAAATGATGGGTTAACTCTTGTTATGGTAGCTATTAATTCACTTGTCATGTTGCTGCTTTATGGTGTACTTGGCGGTTATTTACTTGGAATAGGTAAGCTGCCAATTCCCTGGCAGGCACTACTCCTGTCTGTGTCGATCTATGTTGCACTTCCTCTTTTAGCCGGGTATTGCTCGCGAAGATGGATTCTCAGTGTCAAAGGGGATAAGTGGTTCAATGAAAAATTCCTGGGTGTTTTGACCCCTGTTACCATTACTGCTCTGCTTTTGACTCTTGTTCTTCTCTTTAGCTTCAAGGGTGCAGTCATTACAGAAAATCCCTTGACTATCGTTTGGATTGCTATTCCTCTTCTGGTTCAGACCGTTCTGATATTTTCTCTAGGATATGGTGCTGCAAGAATCTTCAAACTTCCTTATCAAGACGCTGCCCCGGTGGCCATGATAGGTGCTTCCAATCACTTTGAGGTTGCCATTGCTACGGCAGTGATGCTCTTTGGTTTGTCTTCCGGTGCTGCCTTGGCAACTGTAGTTGGCGTACTGATTGAAGTTCCAGTAATGCTGATGTTGGTTAGTTTTTGTAAGCGAACTGAATCCTGGTTTGCTCAATGATTTTTACTACGTTCAACATTCTATGGATAATAAAATTACAATTCTATTCCTCTGTACCGGTAACTCATGTCGTAGTCAAATGGCTGAAGGCTGGGCTAAACACTTAAAATCAGGTGAAATAGAAGCTTATTCCGCCGGTATAAAAAAACATGGATTGAACTCCTTCGCAGTAAAAGTAATGGCGGAAGTTGGTGTCGATATTTCTAAACAAGAATCAACAACGATTGATGAACTTCCTGTGTCTGAATTTGAATGGGTTGTCACATTATGCGGTCATGCCAACGAAACCTGTCCGTTTATTCCAGGTAAGAAGGTGCACCATGGGTTCGATGACCCACCCCAATTAGCTGAGGACTGGTGGTCGGAGGAGGAACAACTTGCCCCTTACAGAAGAGTTAGAGATGAAATTCGACAGTTTATCGAGTCTTTACCTCAGTCTCTTTGAATGTCATACAAGACGTCATCCATGTACAGTTCTCCAATAATTTTTTAATTTTGATTTCAACACGAGTTGTTTTTGTGTTTGACGATCTATCTGATGTTGCTTGAAGCCGTTCGGACCATATCAACAACTTTTTTGGGAAGAGGTATGTATTCAAATTTAGCTGAGATTTTCTGCCCCTGATCGAGGCAAAATCTATAGCGTGTGCCTGAAAGTCACGAATGCCTGCCCCAGAACCCTTCGCTACATAATCTATGTTTATGTCTTTGTTGGCTCGGTTTGTGAGCATGAACCAGAGAATGCTTTTTTACTCCGCCCGCAAAAATAACACACGTCTAACATTTTCCTAATATTTGCTTGACGCCGCAATAATCCCTACGTAAAAGCACAGAGCAACTCCCCCTGTGTGTCTTCTTATGACCATTGATTCATCCAGTGCTTTAAAATAAATTATATCAGAGTTGGCTATGGCTTATAGTTACGCATGGAACGCGGTTTTAAATCCTGGGGCCGCAATGGATTTTTTCCAAATAAGCAGTCCACAGTCATTTGAATTGCATACAACTCAATTCTGCCGTGCCAATGCATGGTGGTTGTCTGAGTTGTCACGTTTGATTTATCTGAAGGGCAACAATGAGACTGATATTGCATGCCAGACAGCAGCCAGAAACCTTTTTTTACACAAGATTGGGTTGGAAGAGCGCTGGTTCTATAACGGTCAGCATGTTCAGTGCGCTATTATAAGTCCATTGCCAAGTCAGGAAAAACGTTTTTCAGTTTTGGTTTTCAGAGGTACACAGGGAAGAATATCTGACTGGTTTTATAACTTGACCACGTCCCTTTTTCCTTGGCCCTCGGGAGGCAACGTGCACAAGGGTTTTAATCTGCTGCTGATGGGCGCCTGGGGGGAAATTACGCAACAGTTAGAGGGCTTATCCGAACCTGTGTACTATACTGGCCATAGCCTGGGTGGTGCCTTAGCCGTCCTTGCAGCGTCTCTTATACAACCTGAAGCAGTGTATACGTTTGGTTCACCAAGGATTGGCAATCACGATTTCGTACACTCAACAAAACATATAAATATCTACCGGGTGGTTAACCCCAGAGACATTGTCGCGACTATTATCTCGAACCCTACTATTATGCATGTCGGTGAACCTCAATACCTGAGTACTTCAAAAACCACCAACGCTCAACGTTCCTGGTTTGAAGCACCAGGTTTTCTCGCTGCTCACTCTCCCTCGAACTACACTGTTGGGCTGTAGACATCATCATTTGAAGCTTGTCTCAATCCCCGCTGCCATGCTCGCAAGAAAACCAAAATTGAGAAGAAGTAGACAACAGATTGAAACCGCACGAAGGTTACAATGCAAGAATCAGCATGAGCCGTTACAGCAAGAGCCGACTAGAGAGTATACACAAATTTGTACCAGTTCCTCGGGGCACTGATAACTCTTACCCCGATAGTTTTATAGTGGTCATCCTCAGAAATCCACCGGGGAAAAGCGCGTAAACGGTATGTCCGGCCATCTAATGACATAGTGATTGAGAGTAGTTCTGCTTGGCTATCAAGTTCGGGGGAAACATCAGATATAGCCAGGCCGGAATCAGATATGTTTTTAACTGTCCCTTGGAAAAGATTAACCCCATCCGAAATATGCACATTAATTTTGGCAACATCTTTTCTGATTTGCAACCTCTTGTTCATAATTCCTCCAATTGGGCAAAATTCTGAGCCTAACGTATTGGTCCCGACTTATGCTATCAAGTCAAAAAAAATTAAGCACATAACATCAATGATACAATGGCAAATTGTCTTTACTTTCCTTGCCAGATGAAGACTATGCCACTATGTGGTACTGGTTTTGATTAACCCTTAACCTATTAAACAAATTGTAGGAGGGTAATAAAGTATCATACTCAAACAACGTAACCTATTGATTATAGGTTGCCCAAAAAACACGTTTCAAAATAAAGTGTCATACTGAACGATTGTTCGGACAGCCCACCAAGCAGAATTCCTACTGAGAGAAAGAATGGTTTAGGCTGTTGGTAAGAACGTATCAGTGACCCAGAAACTCGAAAATAGAGCAACTCTCTTGGTTGATTTTCTGGAAATAATTTTCGATTTTTAGAGGTCCCAAAATACTCCATTCCCGATCATTATTTTTTAGGGTTGATCACTTATGACCTGATCAGGAATAGCCTCAACTTGCCGTTTTTGTTAAATGGTAAACCTTGCCAATTTCAATCACAGATATAGCCTAACAAAATTTCTGTTTTAAATACCTCATTTATGATTGAATAAATAATTGAGTAGTCATGACGATAGATTCGGAAATTTTAATTAAGAAAATGAACTTTTCAATCGGAGATAACAGAATCTAGTGCTAAACACATTCGTAAAAAACGTGGTGGAGATGTAGAATATTTACAATACCACATTGAATATCTGATCGCATCAGACGATGCCTAGCTTTTACTTGTGGCCCACAACCATCAAACATGGCATAAATGATTATGTTAACAATCATCTTATTTCAGTGTTCTTGCCCAAATCCCATTTTAAAGGCGTTACATGAAGGCAATTTTATCACTTCTCATTTACATTTATCTACTGTCCAGCGTTGCTGTCAGTGTTGCAGGTGGTAAAGATGAACTTCAACCCGTAACACTGCAATTGAAATGGTTCCATCAATTTCAATTTGCCGGATATTATGCTGCTCTTCATCAAGGGTTTTACCATGAGGAGGGTCTTGACGTGACAATCAAACCAGGTGGACCGAATATCCATGTCGATGCTGAGGTGCTCTCTGGTCGGGCAGATTTTGGTGTACTGGCGTCCGAACTCATTGAGATGAGAACATCCGGTAAACCCCTGGTCCTGCTGGCAGTCATTATGCAACATTCCATCAGGGCAATAATCGTCAGGGCCGACTCAGGAATCAACGGTCCAGCAGATCTTATTGGCAAGCAGCTCATGATCAACCTCAATGAAAATGCGGAATTTCAAGCGATGTTTGCCGCTGAGGGTCTCTCATATAAAAAACTCTCCATCACCCCTAAAGATAGAACAGCCAACTCCAAATTCATTGAAGGGGAAATAGATGGTCTCAACGGTAGTATAGGTAACCAGCCTTTCATATTCAGTAAAAGTAACATTGCAGTAAAAGCGATTCGGCCAATCAGCTATGGTATAGATTTTTATGGAGATAGTTTATTTACCTCTGAAAACTATCTCACTGACCATCCTGAACAAGTTAAAAATTTTCGCAGAGCTACCCTGAAGGGCTGGGACTATGCGTTGAACAATATTGAAGAAATTATCAACCTCATTCTCGCAGAATACTCTCCCGCTAATTCCAGAGAGCATCTTCTCTTTGAGGCGAACGCCATGCGAGAGCTCATTCTCCCGGATCTTGTTGAAATTGGACATATCAGTGTTCATCGAATTGAGCGGATCGCCCAACTCTATGCTGATCTGGGTCTGGTTCCAGATACTAATTCCGTAAAAGGTTTCATTTATGACCCTGTTGAAAATAATACATATATTCGTAAGGTTATCTTTGTCTTCTCTGTAATCTTGATTATCGCATCGGTATTAGGTGTTACATTACTTATCTTCAATTCACGGCTCAAAAAACGAGTGGCTGAACAGACCGAAAAACTCAGATCCAGTAATTCTCTGTTAAAGGCTGTCATTGAAGGTACAACTGATGCTATCTTTTTGAAAAACCTCAAAGGTCAGTATTTGCTTGCCAATAGCTCGACCTTGAAAGCAATAGGTAAAGCTGAGCATGAGGTGATAGGTAAAGATGACAGTGAACTTTTTCCTGCTACCTCAGCCATGGTAATCAATGAAGTTGACTCAAGTGTAATACAATCAGGTCAACCGCAAATTGCTGAAGAGCAACTTGAAACCAGCTCTGGTGTTTGCTATTGGCTTGCCAACAAAAGTCCCTACAGAGACCCTGAAGGAAATATTATTGGCCTCATAGGTATTTCGAGGGATATCTCTGATCTGAAAAAAATTGAAACTGAAAAAAAAGAGTTACATGAGCGACTCATTCAAGCCCAGAAAATGGAGTCTATCGGCACCCTCGCTGGAGGTATTGCCCACGACTTCAATAATATCCTTGGGGCAATTCTTGGTTATGCTGAAATGATTCAGGAGGATAGCCCTGAAGGCTCGAGGGCTAGAGAGGACATTGACCAAGTCATTAAAGCAAGCCACAGAGCAAAAGAGCTGGTAAAGCAGATCCTCGCCTTCAGCCGCCAGACAGAGCTTGAACAAAGAGAGTTGCAACCTGCTTTAATTGTAAAAGAAGCGGTAAAAATGCTCCGCCCCTCATTACCGACAACCATTGATATTCAACAAGATATAGATTCCGAAGTGGGCATCGTTTTAGCCGATCCGACCCAGATCCATCAAATACTGACGAACCTCACTACCAATGCATTTCATGCCATGGAAGAGACTGGTGGAACCCTCTCCATTTCTGTAAAGAACAAAGAACTAAAACCAATTGATTTAATTGGCGAGCTGGATGATGTGCAACCTGGACTTTTCGTGCAGATTTCTGTTGGTGATAGCGGATCAGGAATAGCACCGGATATTAAAAATAAAATATTTGACCCCTACTTCACTACCAAAGAAACAGGAAGGGGCACCGGTATGGGGCTTTCAATTGTTCATGGGATAGTGAAAAACTGCGGAGGGTTTATCTCCCTTCAGAGTGAACTTGGTGAAGGGAGCACTTTTCAGGTGTTTTTGCCTATCGTTGAAAATGAACAGGTTGGTGAAATTGTAGTTGATCAACAGATTCAATTTGGCAAAGATAGAATTTTGTTTATTGACGATGAGAAGATGCTTACCAAGCTGGGTAAGGAGATGCTCGAAAGGCTTGGTTATCACGTTACATTGAGTAATAGCAGCCTAGAGGCCTTAGCACTTTTTCAGAACCAGCCTTCTCAATTTGATCTTGTCATCACAGACCAAACCATGCCAGGCATGACTGGAGTAGATCTAGCAAGAAGAATGATTCAGATGCGTCCAGATATTCCGATTATTCTTTGTACAGGTTTTAGTTCTATTGTTTCTGAAGAAGAAGCGAAATTGATTGGTATCAGAGAATTTGCATTTAAACCATTATCGATGAAAAACCTTTCTGTGCTGATCAGAAAAGTGTTGGAAACTTAATGATGCGTTGAACTTTAAATAATTCCAATATCCTCCAGCTTAATATTGTTGATCTAATGGATTAGAAATGAGAGGTCGCGTATTACCCCAATACCTTGTGCTTTCATTGCATACACTCTTGCTCGATCTGCCCAAATTTAACCCCTTTGGGTTTAGCTTCAATGCGTCCCTCATTGGTTCTTTCCAAGATACGTTGTCGTTCTGCTTGAGCCACAGCTGAAAGAATGGTGACAACCATTTTCCCTTCGGTGCTTATACCATCATCTAAAAAACCGGACGGCAACACCCAAGCTATCGAATTCTTTTATCAGATTAATCATATCTGCTGTATCACGGCCAAGGCGATCAAGCTTTGTTACTAAGATAACATCGTCTTCCTCGACTTTGACCATCAATAAACGTAATCCATCTCGATCAACGTGACTGCCCGTTGCCTTGTCAGTAAATATACGGTTTTCTTTTACACCTTCTAATTTGAGAGTCTTGATTTGTCTGAGAAATGTGGGGTGGATTTGGAGTTACAATATTTATATAGGTAAGCAGCTTACAGTCGAAGCTGATGTTAGATGAGTAGTTTCTTCTTGATGATTTTCAGGTTGCGTCTACTGACCGGGATCGTTTTTCCAACACGGGTAACAATCCTGGCCATACTGCCTTCAAGCAGAACAATCTCTTTGATATAATCAATATTTATCAGGAACTGTTTATGGCAACGTAATAGTTTAGTCCGTTCTTCGAGGACCTTGAGAGTAACCTCTGTGAAATGTTCCCCATTCATCGTGGCAACTTGAACCCCAGCAACTGTGCTGGTGACGTAGACCACTTCATCCAGACCAACCAACCTGATTCGATTTCCAAGAATACAAGGAATGCGGGTAATCTCTTCTGCATCAAATGTTGGTTGACGGTTTTCACCAATGGTCTGCTGTAGCTTGGTGATGGTTTTGGCGAGTCGCTCCCCATCTACCGGTTTGAGTAAGTAATCGAGAGTTTTTTCTTCAAAGGCCTTAAGGGAGTACTGGTCATAAGCGGTGACAAAGACCACATGGGGCATGATTTCCTTGTTGACCATATTGAGCAGTTCAAAGCCGCTGATGACTGGCATCTGTATGTCGAGAAAAAGCACCTGTGGCCGCAGTTTGTTTATCAGTTTAAGGGCTTCTATACCATTGCCGCAGGAGCCAATAACTTCAATTGCACCGGTTTCCCCCAGCAGAGCCGCCATCTCCTCCTGGGCATAGATCTCATCATCTACAATCAGAGCGCGAATCATTTTTCTCTACAGCCTCGGCCTGGTAGGGTTATTGAGATAACTGTCTGTTCCTGGGGCACGCAGGAAATCTCTAAACCGTGTTCTTCCCCACAGAGGTTCTTTATCCTTTTTTCCACAATATCCATACCCAATCCTTTCTGACCTCTTTCTATGTAGTTGCCGGCATTATCCTCAACACTGATCCGAACAAGCCCTGAATCTCTGGTCACAGAGAGTTTAATTATGCCTTGACCAAGCATATTGGAAATCCCGTGTTTGATCGCATTCTCCACAATAGGCTGAAGTGTGAAAACCGGCAAGGTGAGTGATAATAGTTCAGGATCGACATCCATTTCCAGAACTAATCGGTCTTCGAACCTTGCTTTCTCAATGACCAGATAAGAATTCACATGATTGAGTTCTTCTTCAAGCGTTGCAAGGTTACCACTATGTTTAAGGTTTTTACGAAAAAAATTGGCGAGATGCAAAAGCAGCTCTCTTGCACGGTCTGAATCTTTGCGGGTAATTGCGATGATGGTATTGAGAGCGTTAAACAAAAAGTGTGGACTGATCTGGGCCTGGGCAATCTTTAATTCAGCGGAGGTGACCAGTGTCTTCTGCTCGATATAACGGGCATACAGAATCTGATCCGAGAGCAGTCTTGTGATCCCTTCACCAAGGGTCTTATTGGTCACCAGGAAGAGCTTATTTTTGGGCTCGAAAAGGTTTATGGTACCTACTATTTCATTGTCGACCCGTAGAGGAATACTAAGAATCGAGCCGAGAGGACAGGTCTTGGAGAGATTGCAACTCCATTTTTTCACACCTCCATCGGCGTATACAACCTGATTCTCAGTTATCGCTCTCCTGGTCTGGGATGAACTGATTTGCCGACCTACCTGATGATGATCTGCACCATCCCCGACAAAAGCCAGCACTTTTTTTCGGTCGGTGATCCCGACCGCTCCAACCCCTGTCTCCTCCTGGATGACCAGCGCGACCTCCCGTGCTGTTTCCATATTAAAACCACGACTAAGAATGGAGACGGTTTTTTCCGCCATTTTAAGAGCTTTAGTGGAAAAGAATACACTCAATTCTTCATACATCATACGCTGGTCTCGAATGATACTTACAAAGATGGCCGCCCCGGTACTATTGGCGAGCATCATGGGTAAAGCGATAACGCGCACCAGAGCGAACGACTGGTCAAACGGTTTAGCAAGCAATAGAATGATGAGCATCTGACATATTTCGGCAACCATAGTTGTTACAAAGGCCACCATGGGGCTAAGAAGTCGGTGTTGCTGGAATTGACGCACCAGATAGATGTGTACGAGTCCACCGATCAAACCTTCTATCGTGGTTGAAATACCGCAGGAAAGAGCAGTGAACCCTCCGAGGAAAAAACGATGTATTCCGGCTGTCAGGCCCACCGCACCACCAAGTAAAGGCCCACCTATAACACCTGCCAGCACCGCCCCGATGGCACGGGTGTTGGCAATAGCGTCATTTATGGGTAAACCAAAATAGGTACCGAGAATAGAAAAAGTGGAAAAGACAACATAGAGCAACAAGAGCTGGCGGGGGTGCAGAGTATGTATATGAAAGGTGCGGACAAGAGGGGATTTGGTGAACAGGTAGGCAATTACCAGAAAAACAGACATCTGTTGCAGTAAAGCAAAAATATTATGTACTGAAAAGGTGAGAAGATCCATGCAATACCTAGCATTTTATACTGATTTCTGATGGAGTGAACCCTCTTATCCTACCACATGAGGATTGTCATCCAAACCAAATTCCCCGCCTACAAGTGATAGGAGATAAGAGCCTTGCACCTTCAGGCGGGGTCACGGGTAACTGGCGTTTACGCAAATCCGTAGAAATGGGGAAAGATGACAATGGAGGCCAGTACTAACATCTGTATGATGATAAATGGGACCACTCCCCTGTAAATGTCCACAGTTCGAATGTCAGGGGGACATACACCTTTCAGGTAAAAGAGAGAAAAGCCAAAGGGCGGACTGAGAAAGGAAGTCTGCAGGTTCATGGCTATCAAAATGGCAAACCACATCGGATTGATACCGATTGCCTCGGAGATCGGCAGTAAGATTGGCACGACGATATAGGAGATTTCAATAAAGTCGATAAAAAAGCCGAGCAACATAATTGTTGCCATGGAAAGAATCAGAAAGCCCCATTTTTCTCCAGGCAGGCTTGTCATGAATTCTTCAACAATGAGATCCGCTCCCGTGTATACAAAAACCATAGAAAATGCAGTGGCACCAATCAAAATGGCAAAGACCATGGCTGTAATTTTCACTGTATCCAGGGAGGCGTCAAAGACGATTTTCCAGCTGAGTTTTCGGTACATTGCGGCCAAAATCATCGAACCAAGTGCCCCGACAGCAGCCGATTCGGTCGGGGTCGCAATACCGATAAAAATAGAGCCGAGGACCATGGTAATCAGAGCAAGTGGGGGGACGACGGCTATAAGAGCTCTTAGAATTGCGCCCTCTTTTTCCGCTTCGGGGATAGTAATCACTGGAGCAACTGTCTTGTCGACTAGTGCTATGATCACAATATAGAGGATGTAACAACCCACCAGTATAAGACCAGGCATTAGTGCTGCTTTAAAGAGATCTCCCACCGGTAGCTGAAAAACATCACCGAGAATGATCAGGACAATCGACGGCGGGATAATTTGACCAAGAGTTCCCGCGGCACAAATAGTGCCGGTTGCCAGTTTTTTCGAATAACCGTATTTGAGCATGACCGGAAGCGAGATAACACCCATTGCCACCACTGAAGCACCGACCACTCCGGTTGACGCAGCAAGGAGAGTGCCCACAAGTACCGTACTGATTGCCAGACCACCACGGACCTTGCCAAACAGAATTCCCATGGATTCCAACAGTCGCTCGGCCAGGTGGGATTTCTGCAAGATTATACCCATGAGAATGAACAGGGGGACCGCCATCAAGATGGTATTGGTCATGATGGAATAGATCCGAAACGGCATCATGGAAAACATGCTGAAAAACTCTTCGGCGACCATGACAAAGCCTGGATCTGGCAATAGTTCAATAAAGGCCGCGATTGCGCCAAAAAACAAGGCGACTGCACCGAAGGTGAAAGCCACCGGATAGCCTACACTGAGCAGAATCAGGGCCGCTAAAAACATAATTATACCTGTCATTTTCAGCTCCTGAGCCTGTTAATGTTTTTTATAATATAGCCTGTTGCACTGATGAGCAGAAATCCAAAAGAAATCGGAATCATACTTTTGATGATCCAACGAAAATGAAGACCACCGGGGTCTTCAGAAATCTCATGAGTGGTATAGGCATCACCGACAAAGGCGAAGGAACCGAACAAAATGAGGAGGCTGAGAGGCATCAAAAACAGAAAGGTGCCAAAGAGATTAATGAGGGATTTTGCCCTCAAACTCATCCGGTCATAAATAAAATCGACCCGAACATGTGCCTCGTGTTGCAGGGCGACTCCAATGCCAAAGAGGATTATTACCCCGAAAATATGCCACTCCATCTCTTGCATACCAACAGAACTGGCATGAAAGAGGTAGCGCATCATCACGTCGAAGGCGACGTTAAGGACGAGCAGAATCAGAGCGACGGCAAGAACTTTTCCAACCCCGTCGACGAATCTGTTAATAGTTTTTTCAGTTTTTTCAAGCATGATTGTCGATTGTAAAAAAAGATAAAAAAAACCTGTACCCCCCTGTCAAAAATGACAAGCAGGTACAGGGATAGTGTTAACGGTTGAACGTCAACATGATTATTCTGCGAGTTCTTGTAAGGTTTTGATATAGTTATATTCTGAAATAATAGTCCAGGCGCGGGCTTTTTTGGTATAAGCTCTCTGAGATTCAAGAACTTCTTTAAAGTTCGCATCTTTGGCTGCGTAGTCATCCATGACTTCGTCTGAAGCTTTTTTCATCGCCTGCAGAACCTCTTTAGGGAATGTTTTGATTTGAATGTTTGGATATTCAGTTTTCATCTGTTCCCAGGCATCAACACTGCCGGCGAAGTTATCAATGTATAAGTCTGCAGTTACTGCCTTCATTGCAGTTTCCAGCATTACTTGATACTCTTTTGGTAGTTTATCGAAGGCCTTTTTGTTAATAAGAAACTGCAGTTCGGTTGCTGGTTCATGCCAACCGGTATAGTAGAAAGGTGCTATTTTATGAAAGCCCATCTTGATATCCATGGCAGGGCCAACCCACTCCAGCGCATCAATAGTACCACGATCAAGAGAGGTGTAGAGCTCACCAGGTGCAATATTGGTTACATTAACTCCGAGTTTGGCGAAGACTTCTCCTGCCAGCCCGGGAATTCGCATCTTCAGCCCTTGGAGATCGTCTAGGGAATTTATTTCTTTTTGGAACCATCCACCCATCTGTACTCCGGTATTACCGCCGGGATAACTGAGCACGTTAAATTTGTCATAGGTTTTTTGCATCAACTCCATGCCGCCACCCTTATAGAACCAGCTGTATTGTTCGTCGGCATTCATGCCAAAAGGAACAGTACAGAAAAAGACGGTTGAGATATCTTTGCCTTTCCAGTAGTAGGAGGCACTGTGACCCATTTGATATTGGCCACCCTTTGTCATATCGAGGATGCCGAGAGCAGCTTTGTGTTTTTCAGCCCCTTCAACCCTGATAGTAAAGTTGCCATCACTCATTTCACTGATTTTTTTGGCAAGATTGATCGGTGCTGTGGCAAATGGCGTGAGTGTGGACGACCAGGTCATAGCGAGCTTCCAGCGCACCTTTTCAGCAGCGATGGCAGGTGATGCAAGCATTGCGACTGCGATCATCGCAGTTGACAAACGGTAAACAAGTTTCATGGCTTCCTCCTATTGATAAGTTGTCTATATCC
The DNA here is from genome assembly GCA_047619065.1 of Desulforhopalus sp. GTDB lineage: Bacteria > Desulfobacterota > Desulfobulbia > Desulfobulbales > Desulfocapsaceae > Desulforhopalus_A. The sequence goes on along the minus strand of JBLHNA010000010.1, from coordinate 72,016 downwards.
TCCCTTTTAAGGACCAACAGATGTTAACCGACAAAGAAGAGCAAACAAACAACTTGACCAGTAAGCGGTTGTATGACAGATTTTCCGGTTGATCAGCGAAATATGAGGTGGCGGGGTAAAGACACAGGTCCGGCGGAGTCGTGCATTGACATCACCTCCGCTATTCCTGCTTGACGGGTTTATAACCGCACCATACTGATGTAAGGTCATATGTATCCTGGCAATAACGATTAGTATTTTATGATGACAAAAAAATAGTAGGGAGTTTTCACATGGTTCATCATGTAGAGGTTCAAGTTCTTATCCTTCTTCTTATCGCTTCTGTCGTCGGAATCTTGGCAAGGCGGATTCGGTTGCCGTACACCCTTGCCCTGGTGCTGGCTGGCCTGGCCCTCAGTTTTATCCAGTTGGAAGCGTTGAGCGACGTGAATCTAACCGCAAATCTATTGATGCTCCTGTTTTTGCCCCCACTCCTGTTTGAGGCAGCATACCATTTACCGTTTGATGATTTTAAAAAGAATGGGGCTCATATCGCCTTTCTTGCTCTTGCAGGTGTTTTTATCGCCACCTTCCTGACAGCTTTAGGTACCTTTGGTGCCTTTAATTATCTTGGTGTGCTACCAGAGTTTCAATGGTCCCATGCATTTTTATTTGCCGCTGTTATCTCTGCAACTGACCCAATCAGCGTTCTTGCCCTATTCAAGGAAGTGGGAGCACCAAAACGGCTGTATCAGGTTGTTGAAGGTGAATCACTTATTAATGACGGCGTCGCTGTTGTCATTTTTGCCATTGTTGTGGCTGTAATCGGTCTTCCATCAAGTCATGGGCCTGCAACCGCACTCAATGGTATGCAGGCAATAATAGTTTTTTCCTGTGTCACATTTGTAAAGACTGCACTTGGCGGTATTTTAGTGGGCGCGGGTATCGGTGCTCTCGCCAGTGTGATGACCCGGCAGGTTGACGACCATCTTATCGAAATAACACTCACCACCCTTGTTGCCTGGGGATCATTTTTAATTGCAGAAGAACTGCATGTGTCAGGGGTACTGTCCACTGTTACGGCAGGTATTCTAATGGGTTCTTTTGGAAAGTATTTTGGCATGAGTGCATCCACACGGGTTGCAGTTCAGGACTTTTGGCAATATATGGGTTTTCTTTCCAACTCGTTTATCTTTCTCTTGGTTGGGTTGGAGTTGGATCCCGGTGCATTTGTCAGGAATTTACCGTTGGTAATGCTGGCGTTTTTGGTAGTGGTGTTCGCAAGAAGTATCGTTGTTTATGCAGGAATACCAATCGTTGATTTTTTCTCGACATCTTTACCCACTCTATGGCGGCATGTATTGGTCTGGGGCGGTTTACGTGGTTCATTGTCTATGGTTCTTATTCTGGGGCTTCCAGCTGATTTTGTCGGACGATCTTTGCTGATCAATCTGGTTTTTGGTGTGGTCTCTGTATCACTTTTCCTGCAAGGTCTTACAATGGGTCCGTTTATGAAACGGTTGGGATTAACCCATGGGAAAACCGAGACGAATCGAGAGTACGAAATTGCCAGGGGGCGCTCGCTATCCTATCGTCAGGTCATAAATGAGACAAAAAAACTGCTTGATCGTGGGGTACCTTACGATAGTAGCTACAGGGAAGTCCTAAAGTATTATAATGATGCCAGGGAAAAGGCCCAGGCGGACATTATTAAATATGGAACAGCGCAGGCATCACCCGATCGTTTACTTGAGGCGGTGAAGTCTTTAGCGCTTATCGAGCGTGAGTCCTTATCCCATGCCTTGTCGAAAGAGACGATTTCGGCTGCCACCTGCGCCGAGTTGATGAATAACATCAACATAAGGCTCGATGAGCTTGAGACCGCCGCTGAGGAGAGCGAAGAGGTGATGCTGGAAGTTTTTGAGAGGTTATATGGAAATCTTGCTGAGTCGCAAGATTAGTCAGCTATTACGATTTCTTTTATAATTCCACCGAATCTGCTTTGTTCTTGAAGCTTTGAAGTATGTTTATACGTCTTCAGCTACGCTGCCTCGCATTTCCCGCAGGTAAGCGTAGGCTCCGGGCGAGTCAATTGCAGAATTTAGGTAATAATATGTATTATCCCTATACCACCAGTCCTTGTTCATTTTATGGTAACGTATCTCTCAATTCACGAGGCGAGGCAGTTGCCTATTGCAAGCTCATCTACAACCATCACTAAAAGGAGTAGAAATAATGGCTAAAATACTAATGATCACAGGGGATTTTACAGAAGATTACGAAACCATGGTGCCCTTCCAGACTCTCCAAACCGTCGGCCATGAAGTACACGCCGTCTGTCCGGACAAGTCGGCAGGAGATTCTATCGCAACCGCAATCCATGATTTTGAAGGGCACCAGACCTATACGGAGAAACCCGGCCATAATTTCACCCTCAACGCCTCATTCGATGATGTTTGTGTACAGGATTACGATGCATTAGTGATCCCAGGTGGCCGAGCACCTGAATACTTAAGGCTCAACAGTGCTGTAATAGGAATGGTTCAACACTTTCTCTCAGCAAGTAAACCAATAGCCGCTATTTGCCATGGAGCTCAACTACTTGTAGCTGCGGGAGGGCTAAAAGGGCGAAAGATATCGGCATATCCGGCCTGTTCGCTCGAAGTTGAAGCTGCCGGTGCCCTGTATCAGTCCCTTGAAATGCATGAAGCAGTCACCGACGGAAATATCGTATCAGCACCGGCATGGCCTGCGCATCCTGCATGGATGGCTCAGTTTATTGCACTGCTTGAGAGGTAAAAACGATACCTTTTTTTTTACATAAAATGCGCCCATGGATTAACAAGATCCATAGGCGTCCTTTTATGGTTACCTCTATCAACAGACTAAGACCGAAAGGAGTTTCTAATGTGCCGATTATTTATAAACACCGATAGTCAACTATGGGAGAGCAAATCAAAATCTTTACGTATTGACGGTATGTCGACAAGCATCCGCATTGAAAACTTCTTTTGGTCGATACTCGAAGAGATTGCGACACGTGATCAGATGACGGTAAATCAACTCATCACAAAACTATATCATGAGTCTATAGATGCAGATCATGATTTGGGGAACTTCACATCATTCCTAAGGGTGTGTTGTGGTCGCTACCTCTCTCTTATCACGATGGGAGAAATCTCAGCTTCCTTAGATGAAAAGCTAAATGGTCTTCCGGTTGACGGCATCCTGGAAAGAGAGCAGTTACGGTATCAGTATCACACCGATCTACTAAAAAACGTGCCAGGTAACACTTTGAAAAATTAAATTGAACTTTGGAGTCGAGAGAAAACTGTCAAGTATACAAACATTCGCTTGAATGCCTCTCACCCGATTCAGTTTCTCGCACTTATAGGGCCAATCGTTCCCGTTAGCGGTAGTGCCACACCTGATTCAGACCCCTCTATCCCGGTTCGCGATTTCTTTTTTAACAATTCCACAGGGGGCCGAAGCGGTCTGTTGTGGTTTCATGCCTAAGCGCATAATATTACATCAGCAATAAGATTAAGAGAGTACTGTCAATCACACAGATGGAGCAACTATTTCGGGTGTTATTCACTTAAAAATGGTGTCTCTTCGTTCACAAGACTAACAGGAAACACCTCAACCGAACGAATCTATGAACCGCTTTGCATTGGCAGTACATATCTTCAGAATGTATTTGCCCACATATGTTGTGGAATCAAGCATCACTCCTAACGACACTTCGGCAGGTTATACCTTGATATCAATCGTCAACAAGTCTTTTCCCCAGTGCAAAAGAGCAATAATGTTGGACATGTGGATAAACTGAGACTAATAAATCTTAATGTATATACCGATCATAAATTTCCTGATACTTTCCAGAAGACTTCACTTTGTTTAGGGCTCGTTGCCATTGAATTACCACTTCGTCGGGCGTGTCTTTTGAAAAAACAAGGAAGAGGACGGAATCATATAATTCCACTGCAGTTTGTTCTATACTGTTAATATCAACGCGTGCGTGGATCGCCATATCTGGTATTACAAGCTCACTCATGGGCGTTACATCAATTCTTTCCATCAGTAGCATTTGCAATGACTTGGCCTGATCTTCAGCTGGGTGGAGGTTGGTAAACCCTTGTGCAGTAAGAAACGTGTGGTCAGCATTACCCCTTCCTACTCCAACGCTCTGCAGTTTTTTGACATCAGATAAATTTCTAACGTCGACAGGCGTCCCTTTCTTTTTATAAAAATACACCGTACTCGAGATAAGAGGCCCTACCCATTTAACAGTTTTTTCTCTTTCTGGTCGCCTAGCAACAATGAAAAGAGCACAATTATCAGAATTTTTCACTGTCAAGAGGGCTCGTTTAAAAGGTAGTAGAGTGAAATTCTGAGGGTGATCCAAAATGCTCATCATCTCTTTAACGATTTCGACAGCAAGTCCTTTAATTTCTCCTTTCTCTTGGTATGCGAATGGTTTTAGGAAGTGGGTTAAAAAAGTGTATGATTCTGCTTTAGCAACATTCACAAGAAAAAATAAAGTGAAAAATGAAATTAGCAATTTGATATTAGTCACGTTTCACCTTGAGATTAAAGTTACTACGGAGTTTTGCCACTTACAGAATATCTTTAGTATACCTCCAGGCAATCCTTAAAATCAAGAATCTCCATTTTTGGATAGCGTAGGGAGGGACCTCGAAGTAAAGGTATCTCTTATAGATCAAAACATGCTGGATAAAGCAGCTACACCCAAATAGCCCACAACCGGATTCACGCTTGTCCGTAAATTTGTCCACTTTTGATTGTGCAGACCTCAGCAAGGACAAGTACGGGATGAATCAAACCAACGGCTTTTGTGGCAAAAGTACGGTAGCGTCCGTGTCCGATAACAGCGGACTCCACGTAACAAAACATAATCCAGATAGGTGATATACTCTGGCTCCTATCGATAGTGTTGTGGTATCGAGCATGTTGCCTAACGAGCTCCCTTTTTGTATATTCATTCAAAAGTGTATTTTACAGTTTCTACAAAATGCCATGTTGGCAACCTCGAAGAGAAACCGAAATGAACCTTGAAGAAACTCTGAATTGTGCCCTAGACGAGCTAGATAAGTACCGTCAAACATATGGTTCTGTTGATGCCATCAAGACGAAACCGACACCAACTGACCAAGACATTAAGTATGCGGAAAAAAAACTGAAAATCTCCTTTCCTAAAAGTTACATACTCTTTCTCAGACAAGCTGGGGCATGTCCGCTCATCTTCGACGAAGTTTTTTGGGTTGGAAGCGAAGGGGAAACATACCGAGACATTGTTAGGAGTAAGGAAGAGGAGAAGGACGAAGAATGTTTTCAAGATTTCCTCATTCCATTCTATGCTGATGGGTATGGTAACTATGTATGTTTTGATACCAGGGAAGATAAGGGAGGCGAGTACCTGATCGTTTTTTGGGATCATGAATTGCAGCTATCGGAGCCTTCTGAAGATGACTTAGAGGTCGTGGCAAACAATTTTGCAGCTTGGTTTTTGGAGGAAGTTCGATATCAGATCAATGAAGATCAACACGTCGGAAATGATAATGAATGACCTCTGCCAACAAAACAGTCTAGTGGAGGCAATACCTGCGCCGCTAACTTTCATATTCTACTTCATTTTTACACCACTCACTGATCGATGGTACTTTCTTACCAATATCCCCCAACCAGATTCACGCTTGACCGTAAATTTGTCTACTTTTGATTGGACTAACCCCAGCGAGGCCCAAAACAGGCTGAATCAAAACAACGGCTTTTGTAGCTTTTGATTCATTTGTTTCATCAACTCGCTTACGATTCCGTTGCCTGTTTTTATAGGTGCAATTAAACCAGATTTATTTGCAACGTTTTGCCGATAGCACGCGCAGCATTATCTAAAGTGTTTAAGGTAACGGAGGTGTTTGTTGGATCAAGCAAGCGATCCAATGCAGAGCGACTTGTTGTCATTATTTCAGCCATTTTCTTTTTGGAGATTTTCTCCGCAGTCATTTTTTGAGAAATTTGCCATGCAATGACTCGCTTGATAGCAACAGCGTTAACCTCTGCCAGTTCACCAGTTTCTCCCAAAAGATCATCTAAGGATGATCCAATGTGTTTATTGTTTTTAGCCATGATCTACCTCATTTTTCCGTTTTCTTGCTAACTCAAGGTCTGGTTTAGGTGTTTTTTGGGATTTCTTGATAAATCCATGCAGCAACACCATCTTTCCACCACTGAAACAAAATAAAACCCGTGCGATACGCTTATCATCGAGGTTAGTTCTTACTTCATATAATCCATCCCCCATAGGACGACATACAGGCATTCCGATAGGCCAACCGAATTCGACAGTTTGAATGTCACTACCAATAGACTTTCTATCTTCTTTAGTGCGATCTAATAGCCATTCTCGCACTGGCTCGTTGCGACTCGTAGAACAATAGAAGACGGCAGGCACTTTCTTTTGTTAATATCTGTCATAATTCAATGTACCAATTATGGTACTATTTGTCAACCCTACTAGATGAAGAACTTCACTAAAAATAAGGCAATAACCCAGCCTGGATCACAGCTACCAACCTACAAAACCGAGTAGGTAGAGTTACCATTCAGATTGTCCTCAAGTGAGCTGCATCAAAACAACGGCTTTTGTGGCAAAGGTACGGTCGTGGGGTAGTCCTGTCAGATTGTTACCGCCAACGCTAGAATATGAAATTGCTTTGACAGCAAAATTGGATGCCTGAGAAGGAAAGTATTCTCTTACGTCCAGTTCGTCAGAAATGGAGTAACTTTTCAATAGGGTTTTTGCCTGAAATGACCGAAATCTCATTTCAAGATTAACAGGAAACATCTCTCGTTTGAGTTGGTGACAAAATTCATTACCTTCGATTTGGCAATGTTAACTCCAATGACAAGTTTCAGAAATCACCTTATCTTTGGTAAGGTGCAATCGGCGGTTACCTCATTTTAAACCATTCTCTGAGGTGAGCCGATCCTCCCCTCACAGGAAGAAGGTCAAGCTAGATTTGCAGGTATAATATTTCAAACTTCGAAAAAACAATATTAATGCTCTGTCTATTATGTACGATTTGCGTACGCCAATGTAACAAATGTATACAACTCACTATTTAATCTTTGCCTTTGTAAACCTACCTCTAACAGCTTTGCTCTTTGTTTTTTGCAAGTTTTCCCTGGAATTAATTGAAAAAAATTATTAATTACTCTCTGAAAAACAGTATGTCAGCATTGTACTGCACTGTAACGGACTGTTAACTATCTTCAATTTTTTCACCATATAAAAGGATAGCATGATAAATAAGAAAATGGATAGTACCGAGAATAGTGAAGAAAAAAATGGCACCATAGATCATGATAGACGTAAAACTATCAAAAAAATAGCAGTGGGAATTGGTCTGTTAACTGGAAGCAGTGTTCTACCTGAAAAATGGATAAAACCGTTTATTGGACAAACTGTTCTCCCAGCTCATGCGCAAACAAGTGCTGCCGGGCGGATTGTAGCGTTAGGTGATTCGATAGGTGCTCGATCACCAAACTGGCCAAGTTTAGTAGAAAGCAAGTCTGGCCTCAATGTAGCCAACTATAGCAAGGATAGCTTAAAGACAGGTGACTTTGTTGGAAGGGTCGCTTCCATTCTTGATTCTAATAACCCATCACATCTGATGATATTATTAGGAACCAACAATGCTCGATCAGGTTCTGTCTCCAGTGCAATATCCGATTTGCGGACAATGGCCAGAATAGGCAATGAAAAAAATGTGATTGTGATTATCGGTACCCTTCCACCTATTTTGACGTCGAGTAGTGCCAACGCAAATGCTGAGAAAATAAGCAATGGCATATCTGGAATCAGCAATATCAGAGTAGCAGAAGTAAGAAGTGCGATGGGAAGCGGGAGTGGTTTATTTAACGATGGGTTACATCCAAACTCAAAAGGGACCGATATTATTGCCAATGCCTTTTTAAAACAGATCTAGTAGAGCATGCGTTTTACTTTGTTTACACTGTAGACTTTTACCCATCGAAGGAGATGCATGGGGTGTCGTACGAATCTGCACCACATTAAAGAAAAGAAACCGTCGATTCCGTAATATACCATTATCCACCATTGGGATGGGATGAAGGTGGATCTTAACAACAGAAGTAACGTTTTATCTCCTTTACGGGCAAACTTTATCCGAGGCCATCCTTTGTAAGGCTCACCAACCTTAGCCATCGCTCGACTCGTTTCAGGAAGAAGTTTTTGTTGTAGACTCTCATTCCAGGGAGTTAAGTAATGCAATAAGGGAAGTATCTTCAACAGTTGTGGATAAATTTTTTGAATCTTCTCCCAGTCCAGCGATTCATTTTTTATTTCTACCAAGCTGACAATATCAGCAACTGATATCAATTTGTATGGTTCATAGGTCAATGGTGCGTGAAGCCCGTGCTGGTAAAGATGCCAGAGCATTTCTTCATGTGCCAGAGTCCGTGCTTCAAGTCCCTGCATATCAAAAGTTAAACTATTTTCATATAAATCCTCAAAACGAAGAGAATTGTAATATGGAGGATCATAGGGAAACAGCCCGTGATGTAGTTCGATACAGACCTGAATTCCATCAGTTTTTTGCAGGAGAGGTGGCAAATGAAAATAACCTTCTGGCAGATGTTCATTTGAACTCTGGAAGCCATTTTTCAACAATAATGCATTAGCGTGATACACATCTTGTTTTGCGAATAACAGATCAATGTCACGCATGGGACGATGACCCGTTTCAGCATACAGAGTCTGGCACAGAGCTGCACCTTTTAAAATGATGCATGGCACACCGTTGTCTTCAAATAACGCTAAAATATTTCTAAGACTCGCTATGAGAGACCGGTTTACTTGTTCATGACGGAGACAGAGGAATTTGAGATCTCTGAGAAATGCTTGAGGCGCATTACTTTCAATTGAGCTGAGATGACGATATAAGAGAGGGCCCATACCGTGCACTTCTGCCTGACACAGCAATCTACCCCACTCTTTAAAAGAAAAGCATTCTTTGACTAGCTGAGAACGTTGGAGATTATGGCCTTCTGTACGTGCACAAAGACTGAGAAGAGGTGAAGGCATGGTGAAATTACCTTTTTAAAACAAATGAGGAAATGACTTTCTCAACAGAGCATAGAGCCCATCAAAATTTCCATAGTTCAACCGATAAATTGGCGTGTTCCTCGTTATCTCCGCAAGACCACTAATTCCATGGTCCTGGATGTTTCTTGCGTTCACATAACATTTTATAAGTTTTGCACATCCTAAGGCGGATGACAACTTTGTCAGCTCAACTGTTGCTCCTTTCTGATATACAGGAAAAAGGATCATGGATAAAGGCGGAGTGCATGCGGAAAACAATCTGTTGACCAGACGATGGGGAAGCATTATTCCTCCAGAACCCTTAATTACTTCACTTGAATCAAAAGTCAGGAAGGTCGAAAGAACCCCAACACCATCACTTTTAATACAAAACGGTCTTGTGAGAGGAAGTATTCGATGATTTTCAGGAGTGAGAACAACAAGCTCATCGGTTAGATAGTTACAGCCGTTTGAGACAAGAAATGTTGTTAAAGTGCTTTTTCCAGAACCGCTCGTTCCAGGCAGCAAAACACCTCCTCTTTCAGTACCTATTGCTGCGGCATGGATGGCAAATCCTCTGCTGTTATCTACTATGCATTGGTGTATGATTTCATTGACAAGCGAATAAGCAAGTTCATAACGGCATTTCCCTGAATAAATTATCTCTTTTTTTTGCTGTCGGGAAAGCATGAATTCTTGACCTGAAGCCACTAAGTTATAAACGGCACACGGACTAACATTTTCTCCTTTCTGTAAATCGCAACAGAGAAAATCAATCAGATTTTCACATTTCTGGTCATTGTATTTAATTGTGACATATTGATCACAAAAGCCAACACTACATCTTCCTTGTTTAACTGTTTCCATCAGTTAACACACCAGTATCAATTAGAGATTCAATACACTCCATAACGTCATCTCGAATTGATTCATGTTCCTTTGGGTATGCTTTCTCAAGAGTAGTGATAATCTCATCTACAGGATAGTTCCAGCTGCACATCTCCCAAATCAGAAATGCCGTCTCGTTGAGATACAAACCTTTTGTACTTGAAACATCGTACAGTAAAATTTCATTGTCAAATTTTTCAACCATCAAGGCAGGATTAACTTTAAACCTTTGTGAATGTGTCATGTCTTATCATATGTATCGGTTTGTTATTATCGAGGATGCCATAGAACATACCACCACCTTCAATTTTTATCTAGCTGTTGAGGTTCAGGTGTACAGACTATATAAAGTATTAAGAAATGGTTAATGTTAATCGCCGGGTTACGGAGGCACTCACCAACCCAGAATTGACACATTTTTTTACTGACTGAGGGGAAATTTTAGGAAAGAACCCTCAATTTAACATCGAAGTGATCACTATTTTCAAAGACCAAAAAAGTTAGGAATGCTATAATTCGTGAGGGACCTCCGGGGTTATGCCAGATGATCCATCAAATCCTATTTCAATTTTAAGAATATCAATGGCAGCGTTAACTAATTCTCAGACTCGCCGAGATGAAGTTACTACTGAAGCTCGAAATGTCTGCTGTCTCCAGAACCTAACAGCAAAACAAGAACAAGGGAGAAAAGGTTCTCCATGAAAGGTTACAAAGACGCACGATGGCAAAGGCTAGCGTTGGCAATGTTAACCATTTAAGCAAATCTGCAAGTTCACCTTATCCCTGTTTATACGAACTCTAACAGAGTGGTTGTTCCGCAGGATCAGATTGTATCTCTTGCTGAAGAAAAGGTGTTAGGAATTTCAGTAAAGAATATGACAAGGTCAACTGAAGGAGTTGCTTCATTTCAGGAAAGACTCGTGAAGTTTTCGGCTTAACCTTACTTATCTTCGTTTCCTGTTGAAAGCACGTTTTTAGACTCTTCAAGTTCCAGTAAAATTATATCGGGGGTCCAATCCAGCCATTTTTCCTTCGCCTTGTCGTAGAGGATGAAATGATCGCCGGCCGATGCTGAAGTACCCACCTTTTCACCACCAGGTGTGGCCAGGGCGATACCACCTTTCATGATGGCCTCAAAAGACTCTGTGGATACCTTGACTCCAGAAAATAACCCACCTTCAATGGTGGCTCCACTCACGTTCCAAAATCTTGTATTACTACGTATTATTGGACTGTAGCGGTCGGCAATCGAAACGAAAATATGAACTTTTTGGAAAGTTGGTGAAAGCTCATAGCCTGTGACCTTGCCCACCTGAACCTGTCGATAGTAGACAGGGGATCCCGCAGCCAAAGAGCCAAGATGCTTGGCATCAACGACAATACCGAGTCCATCCATATTGGCAATTTCTCTTCGTGGAGATTCGCTCAGGGCGGTAAACTGCTGTAGTAGCGGTCCCTCTCCGGGCAGGAAATTCAGAAAAGATCCGAACACAAGTGTTTCAACGTTTTTTACCCCGCTGAGGTTAATTTCGGCTTCTGCTACCCACACCTTGGTGTTCTCCCGGAACAGATTTTTGACCGACTGATTCACTAGAACTGTTCCTATGACCATCTCCATGTCGTCAGAAAAGGAAAGTTTTTGCACTGTACCAACGTTAATCCCTTTGTAGCGAATAGGAGATCCTTCGCGCAGTCCCTTGGTGGTCTGAAAGGTGATGGTTAGTTCAATCTCATCCGCATGAAGTGCGTTTTGCAGGTCTGTATAAAGTGGATAGGGGGTTCCGGCCTTGTGAGGAGTACCTTCAGTAATGTTGAGGCAACCAATACCTCCTGCAATGATGGATTGGAGGGAGCCTGTTTGAAATCGTACCCCGCTGAGCCCCCCTGAAAATTGAAATCCGCTGGTATTGTAAAATCTGGTTTTGCCATGGATTATATTCTTATACTCATCATAAATAAAGCAGTCGATCAGAACGTTTTTTTGGTCCCTGGTCAGACGGAAATCTTCAATGAATCCAATTTTAATGTTTTTGTGCAAGATGGGTGAACCGATGGTCAGTGAACTTGCGTCCTGGGACATGACGCTGATTCTTCGACCTGAACGTTGGAGTTCAGGAGTCCCCGCTATGGCATCCTTGTAGTTGTCGTGGAGGGTGAATTCGAAATCTTCTTCGGGGGCAAAGTTCTTCTTTTTAGCTAGCTTATCGGGTGTGGTGAAGTTTATCCCACCAACGAGCATTTGTGTGAGCGGTCCTGTGGATAGGGATACCCCATTCTCGAGGGATGCATCCATTTCAATCCCTGAGTGCATCCAGAATATCGATTTTGTACTTAAGAGATGCAGATATTCTTCATAGACGTAGATTTTGGTGTGGATATTTTTCCCAGATACTTCAAGGTCTACGTTAATAACCGTACCCACGGGGATATTTTTAAAATAAATAGGGGAGTTTCGGTTTACCTCTGTAGGGTTTTCAGAAACAAGGGTAAATGATTTACCTGGACGAAGGGGTGTCTGGGGAGGTGGTTCGGGAAGGATATTAAAATGGTTTTGAAAATCCCCAGATCCGAGCTGAAATGTGATGTGAGCCCCGGAGAGTAAAAGTTGCATGTTCTGGATACCGGATGGAGAAATTTCAGGTTTTACCAGCCAGAACTTTGTATTTTCTTTCAAGATGATTTCCGCTCTGGGATCAAGCAGGATATGAGCGGTAACGGTCTTGTGTTCATCGTCGTTAATAGTGATTTCTTTGACAAAACCGGCCTCTAAACCGCGATACATGACCTTTGTAGATCCCTCTACGATATCTTTTCCTGAGGTAAGGGTGAGCATCATGGGAAGACCGTAGTTTGCGGATTCATAGTCTTTATAGAGGGGAAAAATATGGCCATTTGCCACCTGCTCGCTATCATGTAACTGTTCGGGAGTGTGGAGGAGGATACCACCTTTTAGTAGTGAGGCGAGGGATTCAACGTGAAGTTTAATATTGGGGAGTTTACCACTCAGTTGAATGCCGCTGGCGTTACAGAACCTGCTTCCGCTGCGGACAAGGTGAGAAAATTTGGGTTTTATGAATATATCTATCAGAAGACTTTCGTCGCCTTCCAGTTGATGTTTTTCAACCTTACCGATATTGATATTTCTGTAATAAATACCAGTTCCCACCTGGATGGACCCCAGGGCCTCAGCCCGCAGCTGTAAGTGGAGACCGGGGGTATCCTGCGAAATAGGTGGAGGGGATAACAGTCCTTTATACCTGTGTGTTTCAACCTCTGAACGTCCAATCTGGACTTCAATGTAACTGCCAGAAAAGATGGTGTCCAAGCCTCTTACTGAGCCGGCTGAAAGTTCAGGGCGAACAATCCAGAACTGGGTATCTTCCACGAGATAGTCCACCGCTTCCTTGTCAATCTTGACAACGGCTTTGATTTGTTGATTGGCCAGATCTGGAATGATCTTTGTTACAAGACCAATGGGTATTCCCCGAGTTACCACCTGGGTTTTACCTGGGGTGATTCCTGAGGCATCCTGGAAGGAAATGGTGATTTCTACTCCTGCATTCCGGTAGCTGGAATAGAGCAACCAACTACATATACAAAGGGCGATGATGGGAAGTATCCATATTGCTGAAATACCCTTGTTTTTCGTAATTACGGGTTCAGAAGTCATGGTTGATATTTATTTAAGGTTGAATTTTGTTGAATCTTACTACAGTCATCCCACATGATTCTTGGATCAAAGGTAATGGCAGCGAACATGGTACAGGCAACCACAAGGCAGAAATAGGTAGCCGCAGGAGCCGTATGAATGGAAGTAAAAAAACCAAAGTCAACGAGCACGGTTAGAAGGGCAATGACAAAGATATCAAGCATTGACCATCTTCCAATAAACGCAATAAAACGGTACATTATAGTCTTGTTTCTGAGGAATCTGGCAGCACAGGGGCGTGTTGAAACAAGAAGAATTGAGAGGCCGATGATCTTAAAAAGCGGGACCAGAATGGAGGCGGTAAAAATCACCAGGCCAATAAAAAATGATCCGTGCTGGAAAAAATAGATGATCCCATCGAGGATAGTTGATTTATCGGGGACCCCGAGGAAATCAATTTCCATTATAGGAAGCAGGTTCGCAGGGATGATTAATAGTATCGAGGTGAGGACCAGAGCCCAGGTTTTTGCGATGCTCCCGGGAATTCGACTATGTATATTTGCCCCGCAACGGGGACATTGCTTTCCTGCATGGGTGATAGAAACAACTTTTTCGCAGATGTGGCAGAGCGTGAGTTGTTGTTGGAGGCCCGTTGTTGTTTCAGGCAAATGTGCAGGCAGCACTTCAGCCTCACTGTTATTGAGGCGGCCTTTTGATTCAATCAATTGCCAGAAATACTGTTTGTCAATGGTTGTGGAGATGGCAAGACTGAGGAGTACGAGGGAGGTAAAACAGAATACTCCAGAGTGATATACTATTTCTGAACTGTCCACCATCTTAATTATAGTAATCATAATTCCAAGAAGATAGACCTCGATCATGGCCCATTCTTCCAGGTGGAGGTAGTTTCGAAACAGTGTGCGCAGGTAAGATGGGTAGCGTCCATGTTGCAGGTTGAAGCTGATGGTACACACCATTGCCAGGAGCAGAAGCGGGAATACGGCTGATGAGAGGAGTACCATCAACGAGACAAAATAGTAGTCGTTTTTGTAAAAGTTTACTATCGATTCTATTACATTGGCTGAGTCGCTGAATCCGAGGTTTTTAAAGGTCATGAGAGGCAGCAACATAGCAGGCAGATACATGAGCAGGCCGGTCATTGAGAGAACAAAGGTTCGCTGGACAGAATTTTTCTTCTGTTTGCTCAGTCTTTTTCCACACCGCGGGCAGGAAACCGAGTAACCTAGAGGCGCTTTTTTCTTCGGTAGAAGGAGATCGCAGTCGGGGCAGATTATGATGTTTGATCTATTACTCATTGACTTCAGTCCATATCGTAATTTGGAATTAAATGATATTTTTAGAAATTAGTTTGAAGTCGAAGCGTATCTTTTATTTTCATAGATTTTTTTTGTAAACGACTATACTTCGTTCAGGTTTGAGACAGACTCCAGGGTAGAGTCCGCTGGGTCCTGCCTGTTTCCTGCGAGAAGGAGATTGGACTCTTTTTCGTCATAGTATCGTGAAAGAGGTTGTTTGTCATATGAAAAACGGTGTGAATAGGCTATTGGTGACCAGCAGATAACGATGGCGGTTTAGTGTCCTACTCCAGATAGTCTGTCATAAAAAACAAGAAATCTGCAGAGTGGTTTAAAATTATGAATTTTGTATAGTCAACAGATAGCGAACGAAGAGAGACCTTCGAGGCACTTATACCCGTCGAGCGAGTACTGAACTGAGTCCTGGCTAATTTCCCGTTTACCGGGGTTAGTACCTTACAAATTATTTCAAAGTCTGTGCTATTCTCTTGTTTTTTCCAAAGAAAATAATTTGTCTTAAGGTACGTATACCCCTCAGGTAAGCGATAGCCTCCGAGGGGTACTGAACTGAGTCCCGGCTTATTTTCCGTTTACCGGGGTTAGGAAATACGATAAAGGAGTGAAGAGATCCAAATGACGACAAAGAAATGGTTGCAAGTGACAGTAACGGCGGATCCTGTTCTTATTGAGCCAGTGAGTGATTTTCTGGTCGGAGTGCTTGATGCAGGTGTAGAGGCTGCGGCAATCGATGAACCAGACTATGGGACGGTAAATGGTTATGTTCAGGATCCGGATCTAAACCCTGAGGAAGTAAAAAGGCTGCTTGAGCAGGTGTCCGGATATCTTACCGAACTAAAGGATATTTTTAATGTCCCTGCACCCCAGTTAACCTCGAAAATAATAGAAGACGAAGATTGGGGAAAGAGCTGGAAAGAACACTTCAAACCCTTCGCCATTGTTCCAGGGCTGGTCATTGTACCCACCTGGGAGGAGTATGTTCCCGCAGATGATGAGGCGGTGATTACAATGGACCCGGGAATGGCTTTTGGTACCGGCCACCATGCCACCACATCTCTGACTCTTGAATTTATTCGTGAGAGCCTTGAGGGAACAGCTGGCAAGCGACTTTTAGACGTGGGTACGGGTACTGGAATATTGGGTATGGCTGGATTGTTGTTTAATGCCGGAGAAGTGACAGCCACAGATAACGATCCCGATGCGGTAAAGGCTGCAACAGATAATGTGGCGTTTAACGGTTTGCAAGAGAAGATGAATGTGAGTCTTGCATCACTTTCTGAGCTAGATGACAACTACGATGTTGTGATTGCAAATATTGTTCACAATGTTTTAGTCAGCATGGCAGATGATCTGATTCGCTTAACAAAAAAAGGCGGATATCTTATCCTTTCCGGGCTTTTGGCGGAGACCCAGGTTGGGAATATACGTGAAGTGTTCTGTGGCAAAGGTCTTCGTTTTGCTGGTGAAAAACTTCGCGCTGAATGGGCTGCAATTCGCTTTGTAAAGGATTAGTCTAACTAGTGTCTGTCCATAGATGTGAGATTTTTTATATGGGGGTTATCTGGTAGTCGGTGTCAAAGATGACTCCTACTCCATCATCGGTTTGCCGGATGACGATGCCTGTGGCTGAGACCCAGGTGTGGTCTCCCTGTATCTGTTTGAGGCTTTCCACTGAGAGGATGAATTTGAGTTTTTGCAGGTCAGCAACCTGTAAGTAGAATTTGATGGCAACCTTGCTTGCTAGAGGAAATTTGTGATCGGTGGATAAAAAAGCACCACCGGAACTGATATTTGCGGCGACGGTATCAATGACCGTAGATTGATCCTTTGCGTGTCGGTACGATATTTTTGCCTGTATATTGAGAGAAAATCGTTCCTGTTCCCTGCGGTTCGTTGACATGGTCGTATTGTTTCCCTGTTGCGTGGTTAGGATCGCTATATATAATATTCTTTATTCATAATTACGGTAAGTAACAAGGGTTGTCAAATGTAAATCGCTCTTATAACTCTTGATGAGTCGACTGTTATGACAAAAAAATAATTGGTACAATTTGATGAGACGTTTTTTCTTTGATCCCAAAACCAGACGTGGCGATAGAGTTGTTCTGTCTAAAGAAGAATCACGACACATAAAGAAGGTTCTTCGGTTGGAGGTGGGGAGCACTGTAGAATTACTCGATGGTGAGGGAGGACTTTTCAGTGGCGAAATAACCCGAATGGAACGGGTTGTGGAAGCAGTTATCACCGGCACCTTGAGTGAAAAACAGGTTGCGGCAGATTCTCTTGTGGTGTTTCAGGGGATTCTCAAAGGCGAAAAGATGGATACCGTTGTACAGAAATGTACTGAGCTTGGTGTCACCACAATGGTGGCCTATCAGAGTTCACGGTGCCAGGGTAAATTGGATACTTCCATTGGAGAGAAAAAGCATGGACGATGGCAACGAATCGGTCTTGCGGCCTGTAAACAGTGCATGCGACCTCTGCCTATGGATATTGCCCAGCCTTTGACCTTTAAGGATGCCGTTTGTAATGACTCTCTTGATGAACAAACCATACGGATTCTTTTCTGGGAAGAAGAACAGAAAATGCACCTTAGAGATATCAAAGGTATAGAAACCGCGGACTCCATTGCCCTGTTGCTTGGCCCTGAAGGTGGACTAAGCCCTGAGGAAGTAGCGCTTGCAGCCGAACATGGCTGGATAAGTGTGAGTCTTGGTCAGCGAATCCTGCGGGCGGAGACGGCAACACTCACAGCAGTTTCAATTGTTCAATATCTGGCCGGAAGATTATAATCCATTCAAGCCCCCTCATTCTGGAAAACTAAGAGTAAGGCACCCAAAGGTGTAACTAACCCCGGTAAACGGAAAGTAAGCCGGGACTCAGTACAGTACTCGCTCGGAGTCTATCGCTTACCTGACGGGTATAAGTACCTCGAAGGTCTCTCTTCGTTCGCTATCTGGTGGTTATGCTTAATACTAATTTCAAAAGAGTCTCCAGGTTTCTTGTTTTTTATGAAAGGTTTTCTGGAGTAAGGTACTAAAATGCAAGAAGATCTTTCCCGGTCAAATATCCTGAAAAGCAACTGTTCTCCAATTTCATTTGAGGAAGCGCTGGATAAAAAATATCTCATTGTGGATGTACGATCAGCTGCAGAATTTATGGCAGGGACTGTACCAGAGGCGGTGAATGTTCCCCTTTTTGATGAGGATGAACGGAGTGTTATCGGCACCATCTATAAGCATGGAGGGCAGGAAAAAGCCATTGCCCAGGGTTTTTCGTATGTGGGAGAGAAACTCAGAGAGCTTCTCAGTGCATTTGAGCCCTACCGAGACAGGACAATCGCTGTTTTTTGTGCACGGGGTGGAATGCGCTCAAGGTCCATCGTTAATCTCTTGCTCCAGTCAGGCTATACCGCGCACCAGATCCTGGGAGGGTATAAACAATATCGCCATGGTATTCTGGATTTTTTGTCTAGTTACGCCCCCAAAATAATTGTCCTTCATGGACTTACCGGAACAGGGAAAACCCGTGTCATCCAGGCGCTTGATTCCAGTATTGATCTTGAAGAGTTGGCAAGACACAGGAGCTCACTTTTTGGTGGCTTAGAGAGGGAACCGAGCTGTCAGAAAACCTTTGAGACCATGCTTGTAAAAACTGCAAGGAGCCTTGGGGCGGAGCCGTATTTTGTTGAAGGGGAGAGCCGGAAGATTGGTCGGGTATTTATTCCAAAACCATTTGCCATGGCAATGAAGAGCGGTGTGTTGGTGAATATCAGCTGTAGTCTGGAAAAAAGAATAGAGCGTATCGTTGAAGATTATCCGGTGGAAGGCGCTAAAAAAAGAGGGGAGATCTTGAAAATTCTCCTTTCTCTGAAACAGAGTATGGGCGCTGCCAAGGTAGAGCAGATGTGCGATCTGTTTAATCGTAATGATTTGCACGAGCTTGTCCGTATTCTTTTGGTGGAATACTACGATACGCGGTATGCACGAAGCATGAGCGAGTATACATTCGATCTTGAGGTCTCCTCTGAAAGCATTAGTGATGCCGCAGAAAAGTTAACGGCATTTCGCTTGTCTCTTCTTTAACCGGAAAATTTCATAAGATACCTCAATTTGATTGGAATTATAGGCCTTTGAGGTACTGTCTGTGGGTCGTTGGATCAATCCGCTGCCTGAGTTCCATGTCTGAGAGTTCGACTCCTTTAATAAAATTGCTAAAGTGTTGAACTAATTCTCTCTTTTCTACAGTGACTGTCGTGTGAGTTTCTATATCGCGTAAGTCAATGAAAAAACTGTTGAACATGTTTGGAATGGCGGAAGCGATCTCTGTATTTAAGAAATTGATATCGTTATACAGTGTGTGATAATTGGCTTTTGTCTTTTCAACTATTATGGAACTCTTATTCAGCGTTTCAATCGATGATCTTTTTTGGCAATTTTTGATACATGAACTATCCAACATGGATTTTTCACAACCTGTTACCTGATGAAAGAGGCACTGCCTACTGGTCATCAAGATAATGGGATGATACATACTGTAGTAGAGGCGGAAGTCTTCAGGTGCTTTGATGGTCCTTATCTGAAAGTAACTCAGTTCGTTTGAGATGAATGCACCTGAACAGTTAAATGCTTCTTTAAGACATAAAAGACTGTATGAATTGACAATATTGAGGTGCGGGCCCGCCACCCAGTCAATGCCACTGTTGTACGCCGCATAGGCAATGCCACTATTGTTGGTGACAATTTTCTTTGGTTTCAGTTTATGTAGTAAATCCACAGCTCGGTCGTAGTATTTCCCTATCAATACAGCGGGGAACCAGGGAATTAACGACTGGTTTTGCTTGAAAAGATCTTCATAGTATGAAAAATCTCTGTCAAGGCAGTTGGGGAGTTGGAAGTATACCTCATCCGCTTCCTGGCTGAGGGAAAGATCTTCTTCTGAATCAATTAACAGAGAAAGCGATGGTTTCAGGACTCGCTTTACCTGTTTTGCGGGGCGGGGAAGGGTTACCGGTGGTATGGGTTGTTTTGCGTTATTAATGAAGGTGAATATTTTCATTTTGAGCGCAGTAAGTTCTTTGAATGGCAGCTGAAGACCATCTTCTATATCGTCTAAGGTAATGTGATCAATGAAGTATTCTGTATCCATGATGCTTTTGAGAATTCTTTTCAAAGTAGTGAGATTGAGGGTGTTCTCTCCTGCAGGTCCAGTGCGAAGATTTGTCTCTGAGATGATGGTTGTGGAATCATCAGGAGTTTCTATGGTGATTTTTAGAGGGGTATTCTCTTTTCCAGCGCAGGTTATGGTTAGAGGAGTCTTATCAATGCTGAACTCATTTATAGTATTTTGGACTGCAACAATGATGGCTGTTTTTTCATCGTAGAGCTGTCTTTTTGCCTGGTCAAGTTGGTTGCCATTTTCTGGATCTAAGGTTTTGGCCAGGTGGATAGCGGAGTTGTCACGGGGGTTATCAATAAACATATTCCTATGAATTGTACCTGCTAAAAATCCATTAGAAAAATCTCGATTAAAAACCTTATGTAGCGCACCATTGTCAATAGATTGTGTACGTCCCTCGTAGAGGTTCTGCAGATGTTTTCGCCATGTTGCAACGACCGTATAAACGTAGTGAAACTTCTTGATTCGGCCTTCAATTTTAATCGAATCCACCCCCGATTCTGCCAGATCTGCAAGGTCATCGAAGGCGCAGTTATCTTTGAGATTGAGGGGGAAATTTTTCCCTGCAGCTGTTGTTATGTATTGACTTCTGCAGGGTTGGCCACACCTGCCTCGATTGCCTGATTTACCTTCAAGTACTGAGCTGATATAGCAGAGCCCGGAGAAAGATAGACAGTTGGAGCCGTGGACAAACACTTCGGTCATGATGTCTTTCTTATGGGCTGCTCGCGTGAGTTCTTGTATCTCGTCTCTGTTGAGTTCTCTTGAAAGATTGACGCGGGTGACCCCTAGATCGCTTAAAAAATCAATTTGGCCATTATTGTGGGTTGTGAGCTGGGTAGAGCCATGGACCTTCAATTCCTTAAAATATTTTTTTACGAGATAGAGCATTCCGAGATCCTGGATAATAATCCCATCGATGCTGGTATTGATGAGTTTATTGAGCAGGAAAACAAAGGCAGGAATTTCATGTTCTACGATAATGATATTTAAGGTGAGAAAAACCTGGGTCTTATGCTTATGAGCGAGGCGTAGGATACCGGTTAATTGCTCAAGAGAGATATTCTCAGCCCGGTTTCGAGCGTTAAAGCGATCGATACCGCAGTAAATAGCATCTGCACCTGCTGCAATGGCCGCCTTGATGGAGTCTAAGTCTCCTCCGGGGGCGAGTAGTTCAATTTTCTGGGTCATGGATTCTATTCGTTGCCTTTTACGACCATTGACTCATTGGCCAGGAAGTTTCAAAACTGTTGAGTTGACGGATGGGAATATGGCATAAGGCCTGAACCGTTGCAACCGGTTATTCAGATGGAGCAAATCAAAAACAATCCATCGGGACGTAGAATATCACGAAAAGGAGAGAGTAATTATAACCGTATTCCTAAATAGTGGAGGATGGATACCATGAGGAAGTAACAGACAATCGTCGCTAAAATAGAGATTCCGATACTTGGGTAGAAGCTCATACCATGTCTTAAAAGAATTGGCAGGGTAATAAAAAGCGCAAGTGAGGGAAGGATTAACAAGAGAACGCTGGTTGCGAGAGTACTCACTCGGGATACGTCCTTGGTCTCAAAATAGAGCCAGAACATGGCGAGAACTGAAATAAGAGGAATAGACGCAAGTACAGCCCCAAAGAGCGTACTGCGTTTTGCAATCTCAGATATGGTTACAATAAGTGCGGTGGTGATGGCAATTTTTATAAGATAATAGCTCACAGTTTTTTTTCGCCCTGACAGCTAGTTTTGTTGTTTTACCTGCTACCCTAGCAGTGCACAAATTGTGCACGCACATAATTACATAAGTAAACTACAGAGCGTTGTTTATGGCAAGCTTGGGTGCACCTGGTAGTAATAGGTCGTGCTTAAATGTTCTGTCTACTTCAAAAAATATGCACGTAGTGTTTCAAAAACAAGACAATATTCCAGGTAGATAAGTAGGTGGGCGTAGATGTTGAGTTCTTTTGCAAAGGGACTGAGGTAGCAGAGGGCCAAAAAGAGCGAGATGAGTGTAAAGGGAAGAAGGCGGCGCACTATTGCCGAGAATTGAAGGCCATAAAGGCGAAAGGCCAGAAAAAGAGCACAGAGGAGAAAGAACAAAAAATGAAAAAGCAGGTAGTCTTGGTTGTATAATGTGCTGAGATACTGAACCTTTTTGTGGTAAAGGTGCTGCATAACACCGGCCTTATACCCGGAGAGGAGCTCCAGTATAACCAGAGCTCCACAGGCAACTACTTCTACCACAGTAATGACAATGTTGCAGGTACGTGCAAATGTTGTCATACTATTTTTTGGGTATACCGGTTTCTATCGGGTTTGTGCTGTCATTTGACCAGCCAATCCAGCCGTCACTGTACACAGCAATATCTTTAAGGCCGTATGTATCGGCGAAGTAGAAAATTTCCGCCGCACGCCAACCGCTGCCGCACATGAAAGCGAGGTGTTTGTTTATATCAATACCTTCTTTTTTCCAGAGCTCGATGAATTCAGCTGCATTTCGCATGGTTTTATCCGGGTTTCGGAAGTAGTCCATGCTGTAGGCATCTTTTATTCCTGCGTGGCCGTATTTTGAACCGGGGATGCGTCCTTTAATCTTATGGTAGCTGTATCCAGTGCTTTCGCCGATGTGTTCATTCCAGGTACGATTGTCTACCAGACAGAAGGTGTCAGGGTTTTGTAAGCCCTCTCGTGTTTCCCCTATGGTGTCGATGATATCAGGATTACCAGGGATCGATCCGCCGAAATTTTCCACAGAGGCGGGATGGTCATGGCGCTTGGTTTCAAGGTCAAAGCCAGCCATGATCCAGGCCGTAGTTCCACCGTTGAGTACCCGTACGTCGCTTACTCCAATATATCTGAGAACAGTAGCAACTCGGTATGAAGCCAGTGGCTCTGCTGCAGTAACTATGACAGTATCGCTCTTTGTAAAACCAAATTCTAACGCAAAAGCCTTGAGAGTCTTGTCATCGGCCAGCATCCACATAACAGGATCTTCTTTAGTGGGTGGCTCAATTCTATCGGTATTAATATGGAAGCTACCAGGGATATGACCCTTGAGATAGGAGGTTTTTTCTTCACCCCAGCTGGCTTCAACTATTTTAATCTGTTGTGACTGCTCAAAGCTTTCAGGGCGCTTACCATCGATGAGATCACTAAGAACCTTTGCAGGAACAATACGTTGATAATTTGTATATTTTTTCATGGGCAATGTTGCATCACCAGCCCAATTTTTAATATCATAAAGATACAGATTTTTCATGCCCTGGGATTGTAAAAAGTTTGCAACCGCCGCGGCATCTTTGCCATTAGCATCGTAGATGATGATCTTTTTCTCAGCTGTGATCCCCTTGGTAGAAAGGATGTTCTGTAGACTGATAGACAGGTCCTTATCAGCAACATTCAGCCAGTTAGCTGAGAAATCAACTGCACCTGTAATTCGGCCGCCTCGGTCCACGCCATCAAGTTTCCAGCCGTTAAAGGCATCGCTTAGCCTTGCGTCGACAATAATCCAACTAGGATCCTGAGTTGCAGCAATGACTTTGCTGGTATCAATAGTAACAGCCGTGTTACCGGCAAAAGAATATGAACTCGTTGTGACTAATATCAAAAATAAAACGAGCAAAATATGGTTGAGGTGTTTCACGTAGATTGTTCTCCTGCATTTATTTTTCTTAGGGTTAAAAGAATTGTAGCCTGTCTGTAAACAGGTGTAAGATCGTGTGGATTGAGACAGATTAACCTGTCGAAAATAGTATAAAAAAAGGATTAGAGTCAAGAAGGTAATCTTGATGAATGAGCTCGTATTGATTGGTCAAACCGATAGCTTTGATCTGCTGTAAGATTAATTTTAGAGAGTGTATAGTACGGATTCTCTTTTATAAATAAAATAGATTATTTGGTTATTTAAGCGACTGATGATACATATTTTAAGAAATATTTGCCGAGTGGAGTGTGACAGAAATGATAAGCAAAATTTCAGACCAGACTAATCTCCTTGCCCTGAATGCCTCGGAATTGGAAGAACAGTCCGCTTCAACCAACTCGATGAGATGGTGAAACGGTTTCAAATGTAGTTCTATCGAGCCTGTGCAGTACACAATTGTTATATTGCCCAGGCTCTTTTGTCGACTGTTTGGGCCGAGTGTCAGTTTGTGGAAACAATTGT
Organism: Desulforhopalus sp.; assembly: GCA_047619065.1. GTDB lineage: Bacteria > Desulfobacterota > Desulfobulbia > Desulfobulbales > Desulfocapsaceae > Desulforhopalus_A. Next base: position 47,694 of record JBLHNA010000010.1, on the reverse strand, counting down.
CACGGCTTTTGGATCTTGTACGACTCAAATTCACTGTTTTCATTAATTCGGATAATCACAGCACTTTTAACTGGATCACCACCTTCAGTCATATCGAGAGTACCCGATACTCCTTGAAATCCTTTGATTTTAGTGAGTTGGTCTTTAATTGCCGCCCTGTCTTTAACTAAATTACCTGTAAGTTGGTCAAGTGAAGAGATTGCGGTCAGTAATATGTCGGCCGCATCGTATCCAAGAGCACCATCTCCCGTGGGGATTTTGTTTGTTTTGGCTTTGTATTTTGTTACGAAGTCTAAGCTTTTGCCTTTGGCTCCAATTGCAGCAAAATGCGAGGTAAAGAAGAGTCCTTTACAGAGATCCCCACAGTTTTCCATGAGAGTACTTGTCTCCCAGGCATCTCCGCCCAAGATGATTTTCTCCCATCCGTTTTTCCGTGCCTGTTTGACAATGCCCGGTATCTCGTTGTCGTATTGAGGGACAAAAAGAACATCTGCTCCAGAGGATACGATTTTTGAAAGCTGACTTGAAAGATCCTTTTCATTTGGGTGGAAACTTTCAAAGGCAACAACCGATCCTTCCCCATGTTTTTCCTCAAATGCCTTTTTAAAAAATTCAGCTAATCCTCTAGGATAGGCACTGGCAATGTTATACAAAACCGCAGCTTTTTTCGCCTTAAACTCTGAAGTGGCAAAACTGGCCATTGCTTCACCTTGAAAAGGGTCGAGAAAGCAAGCGCGAAAGACATACGGTCTCCCTTGAGTCGTTTTGGGATTTGTGGAGGTGGGTGAGATCATTGGAGTGCCGAAAGATTGACAGATACCTCCTCCAGGTATGGCCCTGGAGCTATCTTTTGGGCCAATAATAGCCAGAACCTTTCCCTGAGTAATCAGTTCGAGGTTATTTGTCACTGCCCGTTGGGTAGAAGATCCGTTGTCTGCATGAACAAATTCAATAATATATTGTTTTCCACCGATTGTCAGGCCGCCAGCAGCATTGATTCGATCCTTAACCATCTCAGCACCTTCTCTAGAGGCGAGGCCAGATGACTTGCGATCACCGGTATATGAAAAATTGAGACCAATTTTGAGGTTTTGGGAGGCATGAACCACATCGTTGAACAGAAAAATCTGTAGAATAAGACATAACACCCATGGGTATTTTAGTGGTACCACGCTCATGATGACTCCTCTAAACTATAATTTGATCAATGGCTTCCTTATCTCCTCATCTCTCGGCTGAAAAAGATGATGCGCTGAAAGCTGTTATATTATTAGCAATACAAGGCAGTATGCTATGAAAAATAATTAGAGAGAACTACCATGAATAGTAATCGTTGACAAGTGTTCTTTACGTAAGGGAGAAAGGGTAGGTTCTTTTGGAGACCATGTTGGATTGGGCAAAAAAATGGGTGACTCTACCCCTGATGTGGGAGAATGGATAGAGTTTGATTTATATAGGGTGATAAGGTTATGTCATCCACGAAGAAAACGGATTGTACTACTCGGAAAAATGATTCCAGCCACAGTGGATACAAAATCTACCCGCAATATATGTCTCCTCACTACAGTGAGGGCATTGTTCGTTCTGTCCTGTTTCGCAGAAAGGGCAGATTGTGGTTTGAGGTGGAAGTTTTTTGCCACAAGAATAACAGGCACCTTTAAGAGTCTTAGTCCGACCCACCCAGATGATTGTAACGAAATGATGAAGGTTATCATATTTTGGTTCTATAGGCAGCGGATACCTCCGAGGTTCCATTGGCAGTGCCCACAGGGAACCTGGCTTCCATAGCAATCATTTGCGTAGTTGCCATCGTCGGTGAGCAGGGTTGGGCATGGGCCCTGGGCGCAGGTCCAGCAGTAGGTATATTCATAACTTCCAGCCTCTTGCCTAAAGCTACTATAGTTTCTGCTCTGCCAGATTTCATCCAATGTTTTATGTGAAACATTTCCAAATGAGCGTTTTTTAACCTTCGCTTCATTTTTTAAAATTCTGCAGGAGTATGTGTGCCAGAGGAAGTGACAGGGTGCCACATCTCCATTTGCTGAAATAAATACCGCTTTCTCTTTGAGAAAGCGACACTCTCTGGTAGAGGTTGCCTGCAGGGAAGGGATGAAAAGTTCGAGGCCTCTGTTTGTGGCCAGTTCTTTTGTGGCTGTAATTGCCTTTTCCAGTTCCTGGGATCTTTGTAAATCGTCGAGGTTGAGATCTACAAAATTGAGCTGGATATCTCTGCCCTTAGCTTCTGCGAGCAGCTCACTCAATAACGCTGTAAAGAGCTCTGTTGATTGTGTTCCGGCGTGTCTGCGGTAATGGAGGAGTTCCTGGTTAAAGTCTAATCCTTTTGCGCTTGCGATCTTGCAGTATCTGCTAAATAATTCGAGTGCTTCTGGTGGGTGGGGGTTGAAAATACACTCTGTCTCTGCGGCAGTGTCGTATAAAATTAAATGGCTTGAGAGAATATAGGCAATTCCATTATCCGCAGCCCAACCGACCAGGGTTGGTAAATCAGGTATCGTTTGTCTGGTCAGAACAATTTCAAAACCTATTGTAAAGTCCGATACCTGTTCTTTTTTTGCCAGGAGAAGATTATCTACAGCCCTTTGAACTGCACGAAATGAATGCTCTCCTTTTGTGTCCAGTTTTGGATCTTCAAATCGGTCCACTGAGAGACATATGGTATTTAACCCCGCACAAATGAGGTCGTGAGCAAGAGTTCTATCCAGAAGCAGGCCGTTGCTTTGCAAACCGATGGTTGCCTTTGGGGCCATACTAGTCCGAGCCAGTTGTACAATTGCAACGAGATCAGAATGTAGAAGAGATTCACCTATTCCATTTAAAATCAGAGTATCAATATCTCCAAGAGATGGTAGAATTTTTCGGAACATTTCTACACTCATATCTTCTTCTGGGATGCAGCTCCCTTTTGTATATTTTACGCACATCTGGCATTGAAGATTACAACGGGTGGTGAGTTCCACATATACTTTTTTAGGAGAGGCCATAACAAAATTTTTCATGATAATATTCTGTGTTTTTTAGGAAAATGAGCGTTGTATTAGTCATCAATCACTAAATATTAACCTTGCCAGTAACAGATACGGTGCTGCGTGTCTTTCCTTCCGGGGATCCGTGGGTGTAGCCAATAACGTCAAAGTCCTTTCCTATACGCTGCACCAGCTCTTCATAACCTTGGTATTTTGCACGCATACAGGTCGAAACATGAATGATCTCCACACCCGCTTCTTTCATTTTTTGCAGTTTATAATCAAGATCTCCACCACTATGGAAAAAGCCCGTCAATTCTACCGCTGTGTTCTGGTATCTGGCAAAACTTTCTGTTTTCTGATTGAAGCTATATAGACAACCTTTGCCAGTACATTTATGAGTTGTTTCTTCCCGAACAAGGATTGCCAGTTTAATCATTATATTTTCTACCATGTTGATAAAATGAATGAATCAATGTGTTGCAGGTTCAACATCAAGGGGTGTTGGTCCTGCATATTTGTGATTGAAGAGATAGGGTAAACTATTGGGAAAAAATTATCATTGATCTGTGTCAAACTTGGTGCAAAGTCAAACCGATGAAGGAAGGCGGTATAAAAGCAACACAGTTTACAGGGTAATGCCGCTATCATTACAAACTGTTCCAGCAAAATGTATAGTTGTTGAGGCACCCTGTCAGGAGTTGCTGTCGAATGATTTTATTTGGTTAGAGCTGATGGTCTGCCCATTGGAGGTTGTGAAAATTAAAATCCGGGGTAAGAGTTGGTTTCACGATTTTGAAGTAGGGTGAAACATCAAAATCCCTTGGAGTGAAGAGACTGTGGTGCCGGATGTGGAGCATCTCACGGTAACAATCCATACATGCGGGATTATCCTGCTTGAGGATAACGTTTTCAGGGAGGATTGGATAACGGATGGTCTGAAAGGCCTGGGCCACAAGGGAAGAACATATTGCCTGGGTAGGATCTCCGCTGCCGATGGCCAGCAACTTCCTTCTGTAGCGTGCAGGAACTGGTGGTTTAGGTAGGAGAAATCGTGCCAGATCAAAGATATTGCGCAGGTCGTACTGATGGCCAAGCATGCTCACTGCAAAGCCTATGACTTCTTGTATTTCAGACGGGCTAAGTCCTACGGGCCTGCAGATACGAGTGTGAAAGGTATTGTAATGTGACAGTTCAACACAGCGCACACCATCAAGAGTATCCGCTTCTATAAGTTGATGAGGTCGGTCCTCTTCCTTTCCTTTTGTAGGCAAAACGTCACTGACACAGAGGGCCGCATGGGACCAGTTTGATTGGGTCAGGTATTTAATTGCTGTGCTGGCAATCGTGTTTCCTTCAACAAGCAGCACATCCCCTGGCTGTAGAGTCTGGGCAAATAGTTCCGGGGCTGAGGTTGCCACCTGAACGGCCTGGTTCCTTGGTTTAGAAAGGTAGTGGGCTAGTAGCTCGCCTATTTTTTTACGCATGTTTTCGTCGCAATTTTTTAAGTGATCAAATCGAGGATATGAGCGAAGGCCGCAAATGTATTTTTAGAGAGACATTTTATCTGTATCTTATCTAAAAGTTGAAAATGAGGCGAGTGTTTTTGCGTAGATGAACGGTGAAAACAGTGTAGCTTACCCCGGTAAACGAGAAGTAAGCCGGGACTCAGTTCAGTACCCCCGTGAGGGGTATAATTGCCTCGAAGGTCTCACTTCGTTCGCTATCTGCTGCTAACTTAAAGTTATTAATGTTAATCACTCTCCGCGGTCATACTTGTTATGGCAGGCTTTTAGGAGTAAGGCACTAAACCGGACTATGGGTGCATGAAAATAAAAAAGCACCGCACAGGAATACCTGTGCGGTGCTTTGGAGTGCAAACCGGAATATGTCCCAAAGGAGGAGGAAGAGACACAGGTGCCCGATCTGCAAGGTAGCCTGGTGATCAACCCGGATACTTATCTGCGATATAGTCTTTGAGGTACTTGTTCTCCACATGGACCTCCTTGAACTGGCTTTTTACAACGTCACCTATAGAAATCAGTCCTTTCAGTTCTTTTCCGGATAGTACAGGAATATGTCGCACTCGGTTGTCTGTCATAATTGCCTGAACATACTCAATTTTATCTTCTTCAGTACAGACGATGAGGTCGGTGGTCATTATTTTTTCAACTGAGATTTCTTTGATAGTATCATAGTGGTTTACCACCGCCATAAGAACGTCCCTTGCGGCTATGATACCCAAAATGGTGTCGTCCTTGTCAACTACGAGAAGTGAACCCACCCGATTAGATGAAAAAATGGACATAGCATCAAAGACCATTGTTGATTTTTCAATGGTTATGACCCGGCTTCCTTTTGTAGCCAGAATATCTTTTACTTTCATAGAGAAGCCTCCCAAAATATTTTTACCAGCAGTTGCAACAATATAATGTCAACAGGTTCGTTTGTGTTAATGAATAATTACATCAAACAACTACAGGGTAGAGAGCAATTGCAAAAACGAAGAATGCCAGGGCAAATGTCCCAGCTGTCGCCAGGGGGGTACCTTGAATCTCGAATGTGTCAGTTGCTTCATGAAAATACATATTAATGATGAGTCGAAGGTAATACCACATAGAGAGGATACTACTGACAACTCCAAGTACAGCAAGGGCCACGTGGCCTGCTGTAAAGGCACTGGTGATAACGTAAAACTTACCCATGAATCCAGCAGTTGGTGGAATTCCAGCCATGGAGAGTAAAAAGACAGTGATGGCCGCGGCCGAATATGGATGCACTTTGGCAAGACCTTTGAAATCTGCGAAGTTGGCACGCTTTTCACCTTCACCACCAAGGTAGGAGAGTGCGGCAAAGATCCCAAGCGTTCCAACGGCATATGCAGCCAGATAGTATGCAATGACAGAGCCACTGAACTGTTCTGCATTAAGTGCTACCAAGGCAATCAGGAGGTAGCCTGAGTGGACGATACCGGAGGCGGCAAGCATTCTCTTAATGTTATCCTGGCCAATGGCTATCAGGTTGCCACCAAACATGGTAAGAACCGCGAGATAGAAGAGAAAAGTCACCCAGCCATCATGCATTACTGTGTGTACAGCGAGAAAATTTGCAAAGAGGGCAAAGACAGCAGTCTTAAGAGCAGTTGCCATAAAGCCAGTAACTGGGGCAGCAGCACCATCGTACACGTCGATTACCCATGCGTGGAACGGGAAGGCCGCAACCTTAAACAAAAGGGCTACGAGGATGAAAAAACCGCCTCCAAGTAATAGAGGTGACATCGTTTTTTCAATGCTGAGAGCGGCTGCAATGGCCACAAATTTCGTACTTCCAACACCACCAAAAATGAGTGCTGCACCCATGGTGAAAAATGCACCGGCAAAGGCTCCCAGCATGAGATATTTAAGAATGGCCTCAGAAGCTTTTACGTTTTTACGGTCATAGCCCACCATAACATAGATGGCAAGAGACATGATCTCTATTGCTATAAAGGCGGAGATCAACTCATGGGAGAGTGTAAGCAGAATCATGCCGCAGGTTGCAAACATCATAATGGAATAGAATTCCAGGGTGCAGAAACGGTTTACTTGGAAGTAACTATGCCCAGAAACAGCGGTGAAAAAACCACAGCCAAGGATAACCAGACTGGCCGCCATGCTGAAGTTGTTTGCGACCAGCATGCCGTTAAAGGTCTGGGCAAAGATGGTTGTTTCAGGACCACAGCCAACCAACATTTGAACGAAAAATGCGACACCATAAAACCCCATGCTGATATAGGAAGCAATTTCCACTTTTGTTGATTCAAAGGCGGAAAGGAGCATCAGCAGGATGGCACCTGTCGTAATGATGACCAGAGGGAGTAAGGACAGAAAATCATGCATAGTGTTTACCCTGTCTTAATTCTTATGGTTGTTATGTCCTGGATTCTGGACCGTTGTATCCGCAATTTGACTTCCGCTTACTGCACTGAGTTGGGCTATATGTTGTTGTGCTGTAGGCTCGATTTTTTCTAAAAACGTCTGGGGAAAGATACCCATTCCGATGATAAGGAGTATCACAGGTACAAAGGTGATGATCTCGAGACCTGTAAGGTCTTCAAAGGTTTCGGTTATCTCTTTGCTCTTTTCAAAGAACACGCGCTGGAACATCCACAACATATAGCAAACACCGATAATGAGTGTTGTTCCGGCAAGAAAGCCTAGAAATGCATTGAACTTAATGGCTCCCAGGATGATGAGAAACTCTCCGATAAATCCGCTGGTGCCGGGTAGGCCAACTGATGCCAGCATGGCGATAGCAAAAAAGGTGGCGAAAACAGGAGCCCGATAGGCAATTCCACCAAGATCATCTATCTCGCGGGTTCCAAGTCGTTCTTCCATGAGTCCGATAAAGAGAAAGAGTACACCGGTACTTGTTGCATGGGCCACAATCTGGAAGAGACTTCCAGCCAGGGCCTGTACATTCATACAGAAGACGCCAAGGGCAATGATTCCCATATGAGAAGCAGATGAGAAGGCCAGGAGGCGTTTCATGTCTTTCTGGGCAATTGCAGCAAGGCCGCAATACATCATGCCTGCAATACCAAGCAGAGAGAAAAGAACCGCAAAGCGGGTAAATTCGATCTCAAAGACAGGGATCACAAAGCGAATAATTCCGTATACTCCAATCTTGGCCATGATGGCTGACAGGACAAAGGTGGTAGAGTCTGGAGCCTCGGTATAACCATCAGGCAACCATGTATGGAATGGGAAGAGTGGGATCTTAATGGCAAAGGCCACCATGAACATAAGAAAAGCAGTGACTGCAAAACCACCACCCAAACTGAGAGCCTGCAGGTCGACGATGTTAAAACTCCATTTACCGAACTGATCGTGGTAAGAGGTTCCCACATAAATGAGAGCCGCCAACATCAAAAGCGATCCGGCAATGGTGTAGATAGTGAGCTTTATGGTTGCGGGAAGTCGCTTTTCTCCACCGTAAATTCCAATCATAAAGAAGATCGGCAGGAGCATGATTTCCCAGAATACATAAAAGAGAATCAGGTCTGTTGAACAGATGGCTCCGATCATTGCTCCCTGGGCGAGCAGAAGGTTGCCGTAAAAGCCTTTGGTCTTGGTTTTAAAGACGCCAAATACCATGGGGAAAAGAAAGGTGGCCGCAACCAATACCAGCAGGCTGATTCCATCAATTCCAAGAGCATAACTGACCCCAAGAGACGGAATCCACTCGTGCATTTCTACATATTCCATTCCTGACTTGCCGTTGAAGCCGAGGAATACTTCGATCCCAATAAAGAGCACAACCACGGAAGCGATAAAACCGGTGGTTCGAGCCACTCCTCCACTGAGTGGAAAGAGGAATAGCACCAGTCCTGCTAGAATTGGCAGGAAGATCATTGTTGAAAGGGCATATTCAAACATTCTTACACCTTACCTAGTTAATCGATTGAGATAAGAAGAAGCTCATAATACTCAGCCCTATGACCATGTAAATCGCATAGACCCGAACGTAGCCAACCTGAAAGACCTTAAATTCCTTACCTGATTTTTTGTAGAGCCAACTACTCAATTTCACATGGATATCTGTGACGTTGGGCTCGAAAATTCTGGAGATAAGAGATCCAATAGCTTTATAGGGCTGAACCAATACAGCATTGTAAATCTCATCCACATAGAATTTGTGGTAACCAAATTTAGCAAAGCCTGTAAACTCTGGTTCTTCAGCACCCTGTCCAAATTTCCTGTAGGCAATGGTGATACCCACAACAACTGCTGCAATACTTGCGACAATGGCCATGATCTCAAGCCACACACTCATATGGGGGTGATGCTCTACAAGACTTGGTGCAAGCCAGTGGGATACGGACATGTTGCCGCCAAATATCCCAGGCAGATTGAAGACACCCACCAGTGCGGCACCCACGGCCAGGACGATAAGTGGTACGGTCATCACCGCTGGAGGCTCATGGGCATGGTCGTACGCTTTTTGATCTCGTGGCTCGCCGTGGAAGACGAGGAACATCATACGGAAGGTGTAGTAGGCGGTCATTCCGGCAACAACTACTCCGATAAACCAGATAGCTGGATGTCCATTGGCAAGGGCCATGAAGAGGATTTCGTCCTTACTGAAAAAGCCAGAGAAAGGTGGACATCCTGCCAGTGCCAGAGCGCCGATAAGCATGGTTGCGTAGGTTGTGGGCATCTTCGCTTTAAGACCACCCATTTTCCAGATATCCTGCTGATGGTGCAGGGCGTATATGACAGAACCTGCGCCAAGAAAGAGCAGGGCCTTGAAGAAGGCATGGGTGAAAACATGGAAGATACCGGCAGAGTATGCAGCTACTCCGACGCCTGCAAACATGTAACCGAGCTGACTCACTGTTGAGTAGGCAAGTATTTTTTTGATATCTTTTTGGAACATCGCAAAAATCGCAGACAAGAGGGCTGTAAGGATACCAACCCAGGCAATAATAGTACCTGCAGAAGGGAAGTGCACATAGATAAAGCTAAAACGGGCGACCATATAGACACCGGCGGTCACCATGGTGGCAGCGTGTATAAGGGCGGATACGGGAGTAGGACCCGCCATGGCATCAGGCAGCCAAACATAGAGTGGTATCTGGGCCGATTTACCACAGGCACCTACAAAGAGCAGGAGACATACAGCAAAGCCAATTCCAGGGGTGAGTAAGTGTGCATTTTCTCTGAGAGAGAGGTAATCGAATCCACTGGAGCCGATGGCCCAGAAGAGAAATGACATTCCGAGAACAAAGCCAAGGTCACCAATACGGTTTACGATAAAGGCCTTGTTACCTGCCAATACATTATCGGTATCCTTGGTATAGAAGCTGATGAGCAGATAAGAACAGAGTCCAACGCCTTCCCAGCCAACAAACATAACCACAGGTCCATTCCCGAGTACCAGAATGAGCATGGCGCCAAGAAAAAGGTTGAGGTAGGAAAAGTATTTTGCGTAGTTTTCTTCACCCGCCATGTAGCCGATGGAATAAATATGGATCAGTGAGCCGATAAAGGTGACGAAGACCAGCATCAAAGCACTGAGTGGATCGGCAAGAAAACCCATATCCACATGAAGATCGCCCACGGCAAACCAGGTGAAGGGGATATGGCTGAGGAACCGTTGCTCTGGGGCCATATCTTTTAATTGAAACAGTACCACCAGTGCCATGAAAAATGAGAGCAGAGGCCCGATACAGGCAAGCGCGCTGTACAGTTTTTCAGGTAGTGGATTTTTTTTGGTACAGGTCATCATATGCAACAGACCAATGACCAGAGCGCCGGTGAGTGGCAGCAGGGGTATCAGTCCAAGATAGTTCGCGGTATGTTCCATGAAATCACCCTTTTAAAAGGCTGAATACATTTGTATCCAGTTTGCCTTTGTGTTTGTGAATCAGAATGACCACTGCCAGAGCAAGAGCTGCTTCTGCCGCGGCAACCGCCATGACCATCATCGCCAATACATGTCCGTCCATGCTTTCGTGAACCCTTGAGAACACTATAAATGCGAGGTTTGCAGCATTAAGCATCAACTCGATTGACATGAAGACGGTGAAGACATTTCTTCTCGAAATAACGCCTAGTATCCCAAGGCAGAAAAGAATGACACTGAGTATGAGATAATTCTGAATCACTTGACCAACCTCCTCTTACCCGCCAGCACGACTGCCCCGATGAGAGCGACAAGCAGGAGTAGTGAAACAATTTCAAATGGAAGGAGCCAATCCTGGAAAAGAACCAGCCCAACTTCCTTTACACCACCAAATCCGTTACCCACAATTGTTACCTGGGTTTCAGGCACGCTTTTAACCACCTTCACGAGGAAGGACGCGATGGGGATGAGGATTGCGATTCCTCCAGCCAGATACAGAAATCGCCCTTCTTCGATGGGTAGATCGTCGTCCTGGATGTTGAGAAACATGATGATAAAAATGATAAGGGACATGATAGCCCCAGCGTAAACGATCAGCTGGAGAACAAAGATCAGTTTGGCTGAGAGCAGGGCGTAGAGACCTGCCAGCGAGATCATTGTGACTATCAGGCTCATGGCACCTTTCATCGGATGACGAAAGAGGATGAGTCCCATGGCTCCAAGTATGGATAGCGCAGCAAATGCGATAAATAATACCTCGGCAAACATGATATTAAGCGCCCCCTTTCTTGTAATCTTCTTCAGTGTAGGCACCTGGAGTTGTGAGTAACTCGTCGAGCCCGATAATGAAAGCATCTCTGTTATTGTCTGTTACTGAAAATATTCCGGTGTCCATACGGATTGCGTCAAGAGGACAGGCCTCGACACAGTAGCCGCAGTAGATACATTCGAGCAGGTTGATATTAAAGCTGACAGGCATTTTTTCAGCCTTGCCGTCAAGGCGTTCCCCTGCCTCGATTGAAATACATTCTGCGGGACAGTTTGTCTGGCACATAAAACATGCGACACATTTCACCGTTCCATCATCGTGTGTGGTTAATCGGTGGCGTCCGCGCCACCGAACCGGGATTTCCGGCTGCACCTCAGGGTAATGTCTTACATATAACTTTGAGTTATCTTTAAGATTTCTTACTAAGTGACTTAAGGTTCTGGCCATTCCTTTGAAAATCTCAACAAGGTAGATTCTCTCAATGAATGTTGAGCCTCTTCGTTCTATCGTTTTGACCTTTGCTCCCATGTCATCCTCCTTTAGCTGAGCGCCACGACAACAGCGCTTGTAATGAAGATGTTCAGTAGTGCTAACGGTAAGAGCACCTGCCATCCCAATTTTTGTAACTGGTCATATCGAAAACGGGGTAGAGTCCAACGTACCCATATGAAGACAAAGATCATCATGGTCACCTTCACGAGGAAGGTGCATATCTGCAGTAGTGCCACAAAGATGTGGGTTGCAGCGCCCCCCGACTGACAGAGTAGAATGCCGATCAGAAGTAGCTCAATGATGACGATTAATCCCCAAAAACACTTTATATATACATTTGCTTCATGGACTCGTGGATCGTTTTCGCGCTCATAATGGCTGACGTTACTTCTTCTGATCCAGCCGGCGAAGTAGTACATTCCTATGGGCAGACCAACCATCATCAAAAATGCCACTGGTTTGGCGAGACCGATGAGGACTTGGGTGTTTAAAAATGGTATCTGGTAGCCGCCAAAAAAGAGGGTAATGATAATGGCGCTTGAGGCAAACATGGCAACATATTCACCCATGAAGAAGACGGCGAATTTCATAGCGCTGTATTCAACGTGAAAACCGGCTACGATCTCACTCTCACCTTCAGCAAGGTCAAATGGTGTTCTGTTACATTCGGCAAAGGCTGCGATGACGAAAATGACAAGTCCAAGGGGCTGGAGAAGTGCACCCCACATGGGGATAAAGCCAAAGAGAAGTTGGCCCTGATATTGTGCCATTTCATTTAAGTTCACAGTGCCATAGACGACGAGCAGGCTAACTAGAGAAAGCCCCATGGGGATCTCATAGCTGATTACTTGAGCTGCCGATCGCAGTCCACCAAGTATTCCGAACTTATTGGTGGACGACCAGCCAGCAAGGATGATTCCATATACTGCAAATCCAGTGATTGCAAGAAACCAGAGGATACCTAAATCTATCGGGATTCCTTGCATGATAAAACTCTTGCCTCCAAGTACCAGAGTGTCGGCAAAGGGAACTACGGCAAAGGAGACGACGGCGCAGAAGAAGACAATGATAGGAGCCAGGACAAAGAAGAACTTGTGTTTAATATGATCGGAGATCATGTCTTCTTTGAAAAACAGTTTTATCCCGTCCGCGGCATTCTGGACAAGTCCTGCAGCCCGAAAGCCAAAAATGGCTGCTCTGTTTGGACCGGATCTATCTTGAAAATAGCCCGCTCCCCGTCTCTCCATCCATACGCAGACAGCTATAAAGCAGAGTGGTACAAAGGCGCTGAATGCGACTCGGACAGCAACCATAAAAATATCAAGCAGTGACATTTGCAGCCTCGCTATCGTTGAGGTTCAATCCTTCTGCCGGAATCGTGGCGGGTTGATATTGTTTGAGCGCCCCGATGGCCAGCTGTAGTTCACCAAAAATTGCTGCAGGTGTTGTAAGCGGGCCGCCAAATTCTGCCGCAATCTGGCAGATAGTAGGGAGTTCATTGTTTTTAGTTACAGCCTTTTGGAATTTTTGCAGGATACCGTCGCAGTTTATGACACAACCCTCATACTCTGAGTACGAGCTTACTGGAATTGTAAGATTCGCATCGGCTATGTAGTCACTGTTATGGCTGGTACAGACGATGGTTTTCTTGTCTTGTAATAGGGCCGCCAACTCGTTAGACGGGTAAGAGAGGCTGAGATCGTTTGCAAAATTGATAAGCAGATCAGCTTCTGCCACCGCTTTTTCAAAACCCTCCTTTGAGGTGTCAATACCAAGAAGTTCCAGTCCTTTTCTGTTTGCAGCCTTGTCGTCTTGAATGAGGTAATCGTCTCCGTCATCCGTCTTTATATAACCGTCACTATAGCCAGACAGAGGCGCATCCAGTTTGTTTGCCAGTGCCTTTACGCTTATCATCTGTTCAAGGCTGGCGTCTGGTGACATAAGCATTGCTACCTTGCCACTCATTGCTATCTCGTTTTTGCACGCAGTAATCACGCTATCGAGATTCCGTTCAACTTTACCAATACGAGGAGTGGTGAGGCGGTTTTCATTTTCCAGTTTATAGCTCAGACGGCCTTCATCGCACATAAAGTATCCATTCACCTGCTCGTTGAGGCGCGGGCGGAACCTGTAGATGAGATCGTCTTTATTCTTTTCTTTGTTGTGCTCAATGGTAATGCTGCAGCCCTTGGAACATCCGTGGCAGACACCAAGTGCCTTTTTTAGAAACCAGACCCGCTGCTTGAAACGAAAATCACTGCTGGTCATGGCACCAACCGGACAGAGATCGACGACATTAACCCCATAACGGTTGTTTATGGGTCGGCCGGGGAAGATGTTGACCCTGGCTACGTCCGTTCGGTTGATGATTCCAAGTTCGCCGGTCTTGGTGATCTCACGCAGAAAACGAACGCATCTACCGCAGAGAACGCATCGTTCCTGATCATGAACAACACCGCCACCAAAATCCATTTTCTTATTCTTGGTGACCTGGGGGACCGTCATACGACTCTCGGCCTGGTCATAGGACATGTAGTAGTCCTGGAGCTTACATTCCCCTGCCTGGTCACACACGGGACAGTCGATGGGGTGATTGATCAGCTCAAGCTCCATGACATCGCGTTGTATCTTTTTGATATGCTCTGCATCAAGGAGGACTTTCATACCTTCCTGAGCTGGAGTCTTACATGCGGGAACCAGAGGCGGTCTGCCGTCTTCAATCCCCACAAGACACATACGGCAATTTCCATCAGCACCAAGTGCAGGATGGTAACATAAATGAGGTATCTCAATGCCAACGGCACCGACTGCGTCGATCAGGTTTTTACCCGCTTCGACTTCAACCTCTTCTCCATTTACAAAAAGTTTGATCTTGTCTGCCATGGCTTGCCTTATTCCTCTGTCGCTTCTGCTACTGAAGGTTCATTTTCTGTAACATACGCCTCAAACTCATGTCTGAATTTGTCCAGGTAGCTGCGTACCGGCATGGTACAGGCAGCTGATAGAACACAGACGGTCTTCATCTCGATGTTATCGCAGAGTTCACGCAGCAGGTCGATATCCACCATACTGCCTTCACCTTTTAAGATTTTTTTGATGATTTTCTTCATCCAGCCTAAACCCTCGCGGCAAGGGGTACATTGCCCACAGGATTCATGGTGGTAGAAGTTGATCAAATTCTGGACCAGTTCAACCATGTCAACTGTCTCATCCAGTACAACAATTCCGCCTGAGCCAAACATGGTTTTGTGTTCCGCCATGGATTCGTAGTCAAGGGTTGTGGTGTCCGCTTCTTCAGGGAGCAAAACCGGAGTGGAGCTACCCCCTGGGATGACTGCTTTGAGTTTTCTACCTTTCCAGACACCGCCTGCAACCTTGTCGATTACTTCAAGCAGAGGGAGGCCGAGTGGCAACTCATACATACCCGGCTTTTCCACATGGCCTGAGATGCCAAAGAGATGGGTTCCTGGACTTTTCTCGGTACCATATGCCTTGTAGGCGTCCGCACCTTCCTGCATGATAAAGGGAAGTGAGGCAATACTCTGAACGTTGTTGATAATGGTGGGACAGCCGTAGAGACCAGCTACCGCAGGAAACGGTGGCTTCGATCTAGGCTGGCCTTTTTTACCCTCGATGGATTCAAGAAGAGCCGTTTCTTCGCCACATATATAGGCTCCAGCCCCTCTATGTACAGTTACATCAAGACGAAAGTCATGCCCATCCACTTTGTCACCGAGATATCCAGCCTTGTAGGCCTCGTCGATGGCTGCCTGGAGGATTTTCACCTGGGTGGTATATTCACCACGGATGTAAATATAGGTGTCATGGGAGCCGATGGCATAGCTGCATATGATGATGCCTTCGATCATCATATGAGGGTCTTTAACGAGGATGTAGCGATCTTTAAAGGTGGCGGGCTCAGACTCATCTGAGTTTACGGTAAGATAGACCGGCTTTCCTGTGTCTTTTGGCAGAAAACCCCACTTCACACCTGCTGGGAATCCAGCACCACCCCTACCACGCAGACCACTTTTTTTCACCTCTTCGATGACTTCTGTGGGTTCCATGGAAAAGAGTTTGTCCAGGGTCTGGTAGGCGCCATGTTTTTTAGCCGTTTTCAGCTTGTTGGCATCCTTGATATCGAACTTGGCACTGAGAATCTTGACTTCCATATTCATTGCCTCCTATTTCATCGTTGCCAGTAGCGATTTGAGCTGTTCTACGTCCATATTCTCGTAGAATTCGCCATTAATCTGGACAACCGGGGCAGTACCGCAGTGGCCAAGACACTCAACTTCTTCGAGGCTGAACTTTCCGTCCTCGGTTTGATTCCCTGGGGTTACACCAACCTCATCGCGCAGATAATCAACAATCTCCTGTTTACCTCTGAGCCAGCAGGAGAGAGTCCTGCATACACAGATATGGTATTTCCCCATGGGATGGAGGTTGTACATGGTGTAAAATGTTGCAGCCTCGTACACCTTGCTGGCGAAGGTTCCGATACGGTCCGCGATATAGCCAATTGCCTCCTGACTGACCCAGCCTTCCTGCTCCTGAGTGAGCCAGAGTGCCGGGAGAATCATTGATTCCCGTGTCGGATAGCGTTTTACCAGACGCTCAAATTCAGCATCCCTTTCCTTGTCGAACTGGAATGGTTCTCCTGTGGAGATCAGTTGTGAACGGTCGCTCATCTGTCCAACTCCCCGCCAATAATGTTAATGCAACTGAGGTTGATGACCGCATCAGCAATCATATTGCCCTCTACCATTTTGTGGAAGGCACCCATGGTGTAAAAACATGGTGGCCGCACCTTGAGTTTGTAAGGTCTTCCAGAGCCATCTGATACAAAATGAAAGCCTAATTCGCCGTTGGCTGCTTCAAAGGCGTCATACCATTCACCTGGAGGAGTTTTTACCCCTTCAAAGACTAATTTGAAGTGATTGGCTAACCCTTCGATGTTGTTATACACCTTGTCTTTTGGTGGGAGGCTTATCTGGTGGTCCGCCACATTGATTGGACCCTCTGGTATGGTTTTCATTGCCTGACGGATGATTTTTATGGACTCTTTCATCTCGAAAAACCGGATCATAAATCGATCGTAAACATCCCCGGTAGATCCAACAGGCACTTCAAAATCAAAGGACTCATAGTTGTAATATGGTGCATCTTTACGAAGATCATATGGTACACCGCTTGCTCTAAGGCAAGGGCCTGTCATGCCATAGCTAAGAGCAGTCTCACCTGAGATAACACAAACACCCTGGGTGCGGTCATGGAGGATGCGGTTATTGGCAATAAGTGTTAGGGCATCATCAATTCCCTTTTCGATGGATTTGATATGAAATTCCATATCACTTTGCCAGCCTTCGTAAAAGTCGCGGTACATTCCACCGACGCGGGTGAAAGTACTGGTGAGGCGAGCTCCACAGAGACGGCTGATGAAATCGTAGGCGGCCTCTTTTTCATTATAGAGGTACCAGTAGCCGGTGAGGCCGCCAATATCTACAAATGCGGCTGATATGCAGACGAGGTGGTCGAGCACCCTGTAAAATTCAGTGAGTACCACACGCATAAATTGAGCGCGGTCAGTAATGGTCACTCCTAACCATGATTCAACCGCTTTGACGTAGGCGATGTTATTGATCATTGACGAACAGTAGTTGAGTCGGTCCGTCATAGGGATGATCTGGTTGTAGGTCATTTTTTCGGAGTTTTTTTCAAACCCGCGGTGGAGGTAACCTATCTCATTTACATTTGCGATAATAGTTTCACCATCAAGTGCGGTGAGTATGCGAATAGCTCCGTGGGTAGCAGGGTGGGACGGTCCGAGGTTTAAAAACATCACCTCAGTGTTGATGTCTTTGAGTGTCTCGTCATCAACGCCTTTTTTGGCGAGTCTTGCACGGATTTCTGTTTCCATCTTATCCGTTTCATAACAGATCTGACGCTTGTCGATGGGATAGTCTTTACGTAGAGGGTGTCCTTTGAATTGCCAGTGATTGAGAATCCTTCTAAGATCCGGGTGTCCCTGGAAATGAATTCCATACTGGTCGTAGGCTTCTCTTTCGGCCCAGAGAGCTGACCCCCATAAATGGGTTGCGGTAGGAATTCCGATTTCAGGATCTGCCACCGGCGTTCTTACCTGGACAAGAAGGTTCGTTTCCCAGTTGCGCAAGGTATACACAACAGTGAATCTGGTCTCTGGTTGCTGTGGATACTCCAGATAGTCGATTGCCGTGACGTCCGCCAGCAGACCGCAGTTGAATTCTGCATCATTTTTTAGCCGGGAAAGAGTATTCTCCAGGTCTTCTGGCTGAACATCTACTACCACTGAATCCAGAACGACCTTGCAGGTCGCATCAGGAAACGAGGCTTGGATTTTTTCTAAAGCCGTCGTATTCATATCAGTCGAGAATCCCTTTAAAGTCTTTATGGCGATCTTTCAGGACACTTTCGCCTTTGATCTGGTCCTGGAGTTTTATCAGAGCATCCAAGATGGTTTCTGGTCGGGGTGGGCAACCTGAAACATATATGTCCACCGGAATGATAGTGTCTATTCCCTGTACGGTGCAGTAGTTGTTGTAAATGCCGCCAGAGCTTGCGCAGGCTCCAATGGCGAGAACCCACTTTGGGTCCGGCATCTGTTCGTAGATACGCTTGAGTACAGGAGCCTGCTTATAGGTTATCGTCCCACAGACCAGCAAGAGATCTGCCTGTCTCGGTGAAAACCTCACAACTTCTGCCCCAAATCTTGAAACGTCATGTTGGCTGGCTGCTGCACTCATGAATTCAATTGCGCAGCAGGCGGTTCC
Organism: Desulforhopalus sp.; assembly: GCA_047619065.1. Taxonomy (GTDB): domain Bacteria; phylum Desulfobacterota; class Desulfobulbia; order Desulfobulbales; family Desulfocapsaceae; genus Desulforhopalus_A. Next base: position 29,251 of record JBLHNA010000010.1, on the reverse strand, counting down.
ATAGACGAATGGCCACAGTGAATATTGTCTACCCCAGTTGACAACAAAATCAAGATTTGTAGTGATGACAGTGTCGCCGAGGTTTGCTTCGAGTCCTAACGCCAATTGAGCACCCCTTTCTTAATGATGTAGATGAGTCCAGTGAGAAGGAGCAACATAAAAACTACCATCTCTATAAATCCGAACCAGCCTAGCTCTCTTAGTGATACAGCCCAGGGATACATAAAGACTGCTTCTATGTCGAAGATGAGAAAGAGAATTGCTAAGAGATAGAACTTGACGCTGAATTTCTGGTCAACTGTTCCAATGACGGGGCCAACACCACTTTCGTAGGCCTCATTTTTGATCTTCCCTTTGGAGCGTGGTCCAAGGACCGTGGTCGCCACCATTAGGCAGGGGACAAATGCGGCGATGAGAAAAAGTGCCGCAGCTGAGTAAAACAGTTCCGATGACATTGGTTACCCTCTCACTGCTTTTATTTATACCATGCAACCAGTCTCATGCACGGCAAAGTAAAAAAAACCATCCTGAATAGGTATTCATTTAACAGTCGTTACTGTTGCGTGTCAAGCATAATATTTTGTGATCAAACAGCTAGTTATCGTGATATTAGGCGAGTGCCCTTGTGCATAGCGGGTTTGCGCAATGTGCGGGTTGGGCTCACTGTGGTTCTTTATTAGACAACATGTGCTAAACGGGTCAAACTGACCCTTACGTAAGAAAAGAATTGAACCTTTAAACAATCAACAAAAAAACAAGAAGATACGTAGGGTGGATTGGAACTGAATTCGATAGGAAGTATATGTAGAATGTGGGCAGGCGGCAAGTCGATGCACAACAGGCATAAGTAATGTTGTGCGTGGTCGTTTGGGCGGTGGGTTGATGGGGTGTTTAATGAAATTGTTAAGTAACGAAAAAACGGTGGTTTGGGTGGCTTGATCCAGGCGTGAAATAAAATGATGTTAAATATAAATAAATATGATGGCGAGGAGGCGCGTGAGTGGGAGGAATGTAGATCCTTTGAGGATAAGAAAAAAACGCCCCCAAACCACTGTTTTGGTTTGGAGGCGAGATAGTCAAAAGAAAACTAGGTGTTAGCTTACCAACCTAAGGTAAGGTAGTCATGCATGGAGTCAGCTGCCTCTCTTCCTGCACCCATTGCAAGGATAACAGTAGCGGCTCCTGTTACGATATCGCCCCCGGCCCAAACGCCTTTTTTGGTGGTTTTGCCGGTAGGGCCCTCAGTAACAACGTTACCCCACCTGTTGAGGTGCATATCGGGGGTTTCGCTGGTGAGAAGTGGGTTAGCTCCTGAACCAACAGCCACGATACAGAGATCACATGCAAGTTCAAATTCGGATCCCTCTATGGCAACAGGACGTCTTCTGCCTGAGTCATCTGGTTCACCGAGTTCCATTTTTAGGCATTCCATCCCTGTGAGCCGACCATCTTCATCGCCTAGATACTGGGTAGGATTGGTGAGGAGAAAAAGTTCAATACCTTCTTCTTCGGCATGATGGATCTCAGCACCACGTGCAGGCATCTCTTCTCTCGATCTGCGATACACTATTTTTACACTTTCCGCCCCAAGTCTCATGGCGGTGCGGGCCGAATCCATGGCGACATTACCGGCTCCGAGGACGACAACGTTTTTTCCAAGTGGAATTGGTGTATCAACTTTGGGATACTCGTATGCCTTCATGAGGTTAGCCCGGGTGAGATACTCGTTGGCGGATAGAATTCCGACGTAGTTTTCACCTGGGATGTTCATAAAGCGGGGAAGTCCAGCACCTACGCCAATGTAGATGGCTTCAAATCCTTGTTCAAATAGCTCATCAAGAGATACAGTTCGGCCAACAACGGCATTGCATTCGAGCTTTGCTCCAAGGCGTTCAAGGAAATGGACTTCTTGGGCCACAATAGCCTTTGGAAGACGGAATTCAGGGATACCGTAAACGAGAACTCCACCGGGTTTGTGAAAGGCTTCAAAAATTGTGACATCGTGCCCCTTGGTGACGAGGTCGCCCGCAACAGTAAGGCCGGATGGGCCAGATCCTACGACGGCGACTTTTCTGCCAGTGGGCTCAGCCTTAGGAGGAAGTTCTCCTGTACCGTGTTCCCTTTCGTAATCAGCAACAAATCTCTCAAGATTTCCAATGGCCACAGGCTCGCCTTTACGGCCAACAATACATTTGCCTTCGCACTGGCTCTCCTGGGGACAGACCCTGCCGCAGACGGCTGGTAGAGCATTTTTTGTCCAGAGATTACGTATTGATCCGGTGAAGTCGCCTTCGGTTATTAGTTCAATAAATCCGGGGATGTCAACACCCACTGGGCACCCGGCTACGCATGCTGGTTTTTTGCATTGCAAGCAACGTGATGCTTCTTCCTGGGCCATTTTAACTGTGTATCCAGTTGGTACTTCCAGAAAGTTACGAGCCCTTACCTTTGCCTCTTGTTCCGGCATTGCAACTCTGCCGACCTTCTTTTCTTTTGTAGCTGTTTCGGCCATAATGTCCTCCAAAGACATTCAACTCCACAGTAATATGATAAGACGATTATTTAGCGTCGCGAATGGTACAATAGTCACTGAGGCACTTTTTTTCTTCAGCCGCGTAGGCTCTGAGCCGCAACATTAATTCGTCATAGTCAACCTTGTGGCCGTCAAATTCAGGACCGTCAACACAGGCAAACTTGGTTTCTCCGCCTACGGTGACACGACAACCACCACACATGCCGGTTCCGTCCACCATAATCGGGTTGAGACTTACCATTGTTTCAACGTTATATTCTTTCGTGAGGTTGGAGACCGCTTTCATCATAGGAACAGGGCCGATAGCAACCACGAGCTTGATGTCCTCTTTTTCTAGCACTTCTTTGAGTACTTCTGTGACAAAGCCGTGATGTCCGTATGAGCCATCGTCAGTGCAAATTTTAAGGTCGTGGGATGCGCTTCTCATCTGCTCTTCCATCATGAGAAGTCCCTTGTTCCGGGAACCGATAATGCAGGTGACGTCGTTGCCGACATCTTTGAGGCCTCGTGTGATGGGGTGAAGGACTGCAACTCCAGTTCCACCGCCTACACAGACAACTTTGCCTAATTTTTCAAGATGGGTGGCTTTGCCAAGTGGTCCTATAACGTCCTGGTAGCCATCGCCGACAGCGAGATCTCTGAAAATAGCTGTGGATTTTCCGACAACCATATATATTATAGTAATGGTGCCTTTTTTTGGGTCAGTCTCAGCCATGGTGAGAGGAATTCTCTCACCTTGCTCATTGGCTTTGAGAATGACAAACTGGCCAGGGCGAGCTTTTTTGGCAATTAGGGGAGCTTCAATTTCATTGAGAATAACAGTTCCCTCTGCCATCTCTTCGCGTCTCACAATCTTAAACATTTTTCCCTCCAGGTGTAAAAAACCATTGAATTTTACAAGCAAAAACATTTTGTGTTGGGGCTGTTTTCCACGATTAAATAATCATAAAGTAGCCTATTAATCAACATCTATTGTAGGTTTGGTATAAAACTTCGGGAGATATCATTTTGTAATTTCAAGAAAAACTCTGGGTTGGTTGTGCTGATTGTGCTAAGCATGAGGCGTGTGCAGAGTGATGGTTCAAAAGAAACAATCCAAGGGAGTGGGACAATGTTGTGGAATGAAATAATTGCTGAGGCTCAGGTTAATCGAATGGAATTGCATAAAATACCTGAGCCGTGTTGGCAAGAAAAAAAGACCTTTCACCACCTTGTAACGAATCTGGAGCAGTACAAGATTCATTGGCGACCATGCAGTAAAACGGGATTGTTAGCTTATTTTGCACAAGGAGCGTCAGGGGATCATATTGCTCTTCGAACGGATATGGATGGTCTGGTCATGGACGAGGCAAATGAGCTTGAGTACAAGTCCACCCAAAAAGGCTGTATGCATGGTTGTGGTCATGATGGACATATGGCTGTGATGTTGGCCACGGCCCGGTGGTTAAAGATTCATGAAGACAAATTACCAGGGCCGGTAACGCTTATTTTTCAGCCAGCAGAAGAGGGTGGCTATGGGGCACGAGAAATGATCGCAGACGGTGCTCTTGATGGAGTGGATAAAATATTTGGCTGGCATAACTGGCCAGCAATTCAATACGGGAAAGCAGTGTGCAGGGCTGGTGTCGTGATGGCTGCAAACGCAAGTTTTAGTATTGATGTGCAGGGAAGAGGTGGTCACGCGAGTCAGCCCGATATTTGTAATGATCCTGTCCTTGGTGCAGCAGCAATAACCCTAGGGTTGCAGCAGATCGTCAGCCGACGGTTACCACCACAACAGGCTGCCGTGGTCAGTGTCACTTCAATAGATGCCAAAAGTGGTGAGACTGTTATTCCTGATATGGCGATTCTTAAGGGGTCAGTACGTATGGCTTCGACTAAAGGATTGACAAACATTGGTGAATTAATTGAAGAGTCCGCAAGCTACATCGCAAAAGGATATGGTCTTGAGGCTGTTGTACATTTTAAACAGCGCTATCCTGCTGTTGTAAATACAGCAAAGGAGGCCGGTGAGTTTGGTCATTATCTGACCCAGGTATTTGGTGAGGAGTATGGATGTCAGGAAACTGCCGTTCCACTCATGGCATCGGAAGATTTTAGCTATTATCTGGAGAAGGTGCCAGGTGCATTTGCGCTGATAGGTGCAGGAAATGGGGGACGCTATTCAATTCCCTGTCATAATACGACCTATGATTTCAATGATCGGCTCATTGAGCCGATGGTTCAGGCGATGTCACTTGCGGCAGGCCTGCCTTTGCCATGAACTAAAGGCTACGTTGAAAAATTGCCAACTCGCCAAATTTCATCGTTATGCTCAGGATTTTATCCTCGGGGGAGTACGTACCGAGTGAAAAACAATGGGATCGCGCTGAACGAGCAGGAGGGGATGTCGGTTTTTCGTTGTAATTATTCTTTTCAGAGGTATAACGAAAAAACAGAGTGGCTTTTTCGAGGGAAAGTCATAGAGATACACTTTTGCGGCAGAGGAGTTACATCATGGTAGAAGGAACTGTGAAATGGTTTAACAATTCTAAAGGATTCGGCTTTATTGAACAAGATGGTGGGAAAGATGTATTTGTACACCATTCGTCCATCGAGATGGAGGGATTTAAATCCCTCGAAGAAGGTGCGAGAGTTACTTTCGAGCTTGTGGAAAGCTCAAAAGGTCCTGCCGCAGAACATGTGAAAAAGATGTAACCAGCCCCGGTAAAAGGGAAATAAGCCGGGACTCAGTTCAGTACCCCCCTCGGAGTCTATCGCTTACCTGAGGGGTATAAGTACCTTAAGACAAATTGTTTTCTTGGGAAAAACAAGAGATAAGCACAGACTTGGAAACAATTTGTAAGGTACTAAAATGCAGTGCAGTCGACTGTATTGTCAAAGCGTCGTGGGTGGTGTGGAAACACTTCTCTATGGCGTTTTTTTGTTGAAATAAAGGACCCATTTGTAACGATTATGAGTGCAAAATTAAAACAAATTCTCTCATCTGTTTTGCCCAAAAAAGAGCTGGAGCGTGTGATCGGAAGCTATGACGTGGTTGGGGATATCGCAATAGTGATCATTCCAGAGGAATTGGTCTACAGGCAACGCCTGATAGGTGAAGCACTGCTCACCTGTAAAAAGAACGTGAGGGTGGTAGCCAAGAGGGTCGGCAACTATACAGGAGAGTTTCGCACCATTGAGCTTGAGGTTATTGCGGGTGAGCAGCGCAAGGAAACAGAGGTGACGGAGTTTGGAGTACGTTTCTTGGTTGATGTAGAAAAGACTTATTTTAGCGTGAGAAGCGGAAACGAAAGGAGAAGGATTGCATCTCTGGTACAACCTTTGGAGTCGGTTTTAGTTATGTTTTCTGGCGTGGGTCCTTATCCGCTGCTCATAGCAAAACACAGTGCAGCAAAAAATGTGATTGGGGTAGAAAAAAACCCTCTGGCCCATGGATATGCAGTAAAGAATCTGCACCTCAATAAAAAGATAAAAAATGTGCAGTTCCACCTCGGAGATGCTGCTGACCTGCCTGCGCTTCTTACTGAACGTTTTTCCCGTATTGTTATGCCGCTACCAACCATGGCAGAGACCTTCTTACCTGCTGCAATAGAGATGTTAGGGGTAGAGAAAGGATGGATCCATTATTACGAAATGGCCCACGTGGGCTGCTTTGATAGAGCTGTATCCAAGGTGCAGAAGGCATGTGATACTATGGGGAAGAAACGAGGAGCTACGACCATAACGCGTTGTGGACATTGTGGTCCCAAAACCCATAGAATTTGCGTAGATGCCCAGATATTCTAAATAAACCTACCAGGTATATAGCGCTATTGCGGTTGAGATTTGTACTACTGTTTGTTATGTATTCAGGGAGATGTTTGCGATTACCTGGTACTATTTGGGTGCCTGGTCAGGAAAATGGGAAGTCGATAAGGAGTAGTTATGCACGTTTCATTTTATGGGGCAACCCGTGAAGTTACAGGTTCATTTCATACTGTTACAACAGATCACGACAATATTCTTCTGGATTGCGGTCTCTTTCAGGGAAGAAGAAAAGAGGCTGAAATTAAAAACCGTGCTCTTCCTGTAGATCCGAAAATTCTCACAAATATGGTCCTGTCACATGCTCATATTGACCATTCCGGCCGTATCCCAATGTTGTGTAAAAATGGTTTTAACGGAAATATTTATAGTTCAAGAGCAACGGCCCACGCCTGTGAATATCTTCTTAAAGACTCCGCAAAAATTCAGGAGGGCGATGCATCTTACCTGAATTATAAGACTGCCAGGGGCTTTTTAGGCAAGATGAAAACAGGGGGAGTTAACAATAAGATTAGCGATGCCGAGGCGGCAGAGATCAGAGCCATGCTTAAATCAGGTGACCATGATCTCCGTGATGACGTAATTAATAAACTGCTGCAAAAGGAAAACCTCGTAGCAGTGCAGCCTCTCTACACCATGGCAGAGGTGGAAGAGTCTCTGGATTATTTTCGTGGGATCCCATTTAAAGAGACGGTTACCATCGGCAAAGACCTTACCTGTACATTTTATGTGGCAGGGCATATTCTCGGCTCCGCCATGTCGGTACTTCAGTATAAGGGTAATGGCAAGACGAAGACGGTTCTGTACTCAGGGGATTTGGGCCGCTTTAATAAGCCGATCGTCAAAGACCCCACCCTCGATTTTTTAGAAGAGCACAGAGACATAGACCTGATGATCATGGAGAGCACCTATGGCAACAGATTACACGATCCTGTGGTGAATATGAAACCGCTCCTTAAAAAAGTGCTCCTGGAGACCTTTGAGCGAGGTGGTTCTGTAATTATTCCGGCCTTTGCTTTTGGCCGTACCCAGGAGCTCATCTATTTTCTCCACGAATTGTATCTTGAGGGGGAGGTCCCCCCAATGCCGGTCTGGGTGGATAGTCCGCTTGCCACAAAGATAACCCATGTGTTTGGTGAACATCCAGAGACCTATGACGAAGAAACCCATCGGGCTTTTTTAAATAAAGGTTTGAACCCTTTTGATTTTGTACATCTCAAATTTGTTCAGAGCGTCGAAGAATCCATGGCCTTGAACCGTGACACCAAATCTCATATTGTTCTTGCCGGTGCTGGGATGTGCGAGGGTGGGCGTGTGCTGCATCACCTGCGACATAAAATCCACAATTCGCGTAATACAGTCCTGATTGTGGGCTATATGGGGCAGAACACCTTCGGGCGTCAGCTTCAGGATAAAGGTGAAAAATTCGCGGCAGATGGGCGTGTGGGGGCTCCTCCCACAGTTCGTTTTTATAACAAAGACTATCCATTGAATGCACACGTGGTCACATTGGGAGGATTCTCCGCTCACGGTGACAGGGATGAAATGCTAAGGGTGGTGAAAGAATCCAACCTCAATATTAAAAAGGTGGCCCTGGTCCATGGAGAAGAAGATCAAACCTTTGCCTTTGGAGAATATCTTAAAGGACAAGGTCTTGATGTTGTTGTTCCGCGCCATGGTCAGAGTGTTCAAGTGTAGTACCAGAATATACAGTATACAGTTGTTGGATATCAAAAGGTTAGTGGAGCCCGTATTTATCATCACTAAAGTTTTTTGCTGATCAAGACGCAGAGCACTCGACTGTACTTTTGTACCTCAAGTGCTCTGTAACGATGCAGCAGCGGAAAAATCTTGTGACACGGAGGGTGAGCTTTTCGATATGAAGCGAAATCACACTGCTTTTGAGTTCATTGGAGTTACCCTGTGAAAGTAGAAATTTAGGCTATTTATTGAAAAGTTCATGAGAAATGCGGGTTAGGAGTTAACCGTCTTAAATGGAGAGGAGGAAGTATGACACTGGTAAAGAAGATTGCAGCTGCAGCCTCGGGAACGGCACTGATCTGTTCTTTGGGATCAACGGTGTACGCAGGAGGTGTTGATGAAAGCATGCTCCTGGAGCTCAAAAAATTGATCGAACAACAGCAGAAGCAGTTGGATAATCAGGCATCTCAGATTGCAGAGCTAAAAGAGCAGTTGGGTGGTACCTCTCAGGCCGTTGAGAAGAAAGTGGATAAAGAGGAAGTGGTATCGCTTGGGGTGGACAAGATGGTTACATCAAAAACTGCCCATGTGGATGTAAACCTCTATGGCCATTTGAATAGAGGTGTTCTCTGGAGCGATAACGGTGACAGCAGTAAGGTAAGTTTTGTGGACAACAGTAATTCACAATCCCGTCTTGGGCTCAACGCCGCTGTTTTTCCTTCCGAAGATTTTACAGTGGGCGGGAAAATTGAGTATGGAATTAAATCCAATGCATCCACTGACGTCTCCGGGAGCGAGACGAATGGTGTCACTTCTGATACCTGGAATCTGCGCCAGGCAGACATCTTTTTTGTCTCCAATACCTATGGTAAGGTGTCCATCGGTCACGGTAGTGCAGCTTCAGATGGCACTGCTGAGGTCGACCTTTCCGGTACAAGCGTAGTAAGTTATTCCGATGTTGGGGCCCTTTCTGGTGGACAGTTTTTCTATGATGCAGACAATGACACTCTATCAGAGTTTCGGGTGAAAAATATTTATAATAATATAGATGGCTTAGGGCGTGACGACAGGCTGCGCTACGATAGCCCGGCCTTTTCAGGGTTTACCCTGAGTGGTTCTGCGGTTTCCGGTGACGCTTTTGATACAGCTCTTACCTATTCCAGAGCCTATGGAGATACCAAGGTTGCGGCAGCAGTAGCCTGGGCAGATCCAGCCGATACCAATACAAGTGTTGATAATCAGTACGATGGCTCCATGTCCGTTCTTTTGGGTAATGGCCTTAATGCGACTGTTTCTGCAGGGCTTCGGGAAATGAACGAAGACGGGCGGGATGATGCCACAAACTGGTACGGTAAGCTCGGTTACAGGGTAGATATCTGTTCCCTTGGAACCACATCTTTGTCTGTAGATTATGGTGAAAGTGCAGACATCAGCAATGAGGGAGAGACAGGCAAGACCTGGTCTGTTGCTGCTGTTCAGGATATCCCTTCGTGGTCCACCGAATTTTATCTTGCCTTTCGTAACTACAGTCTCGACTCTGATATCGAGTCCTACGACGATGTCAATGCGGTTCTGGGTGGCGCGAGGGTCAAATTTTAATTATGAAGAGATATTGGTTGATAGGTCTTGTTGTTTCTTGTCTACTTTGTAGTTGTGGTGGATCCGATTACACCTATGTTGACACCAACGAGCAAAAAGCAGGGCCGGGCCTTTTTTCTGGAGAAGACGGCGTTTTTACTGTGGTGAAAACAGCCCCTGAGAAGGATGAAAAAGAACAAATCCAGACAGATAAATCAGCATCTCAGTAAGAGAAGTTGATGAGATATACAATCATCTGGTAGTAATAGTAAGCCGGAAGCTTATCTTAGGATATGCTCCGGCTTTTTTTAGGAGCCGTTGCGAGTATTTCTCAGGCCATGTTATTTTTTACAATGGCTTATGTCAAAAAGATGATTTGAGTTGCCAATTATCCGGTGCAGGCTCAATATTTCATGAAATGTGGAGATACCATTGCTTAAAAGAACGTTGCGACCATGTATTGGTAATGAAGTTGATGCCGTAGAGGGTATTGAGTATGGGGTGTGGCGGGATGGGGGACGTATAGGTGTCGAATTTGATCTCTATGGATTGCTCAGCCATCTGGTGATTCCTGCTCAAGATTCTGGTTCTACAGGTAAACGGGTTGACGACTTGTGGCACCATTCCTGCTTTGAGCTCTTTGTAAGAGAAGTTGGAGAAAAGACAAGCCGCTATTTTGAGTGTAACTTTTCCCCTTCAGGCCAATGGAATGTATACCGTTTCGACTCGTATCGAAAAAAAATGGAACAGGCGGATCTGAAGAGTGAACCAGTGAGCTCAACGGAAATCACAAAAAAAATATTTACTATTCGTGCTGAAGTGGATTTAACTGGGTTGGTACCAGAATCATCTGCAGTTGAAATAGGTGTGGGTTGTGTTGTTGAAAATAAAGATGGAAAACTCGGTTACTGGGCGCTCTCTCACCCAGGTGAAAAACCGGATTTCCATGATCCACGATCTTTTATCATCCGATTGATCGGAACGGACTCAAAGTAACCCCTGTAAACGGGAAATAAGCCGGGACTCAATTCAGTACCCCCTCGGAGTCTGTCGCTTACCTGAGGGGGATAAGTCCCTTACAAATGTAAGGGACTAAAAAAAGGAGGAAAAAATGAAAAAAGTTGCTCTGCTTGCCTACAATGGTGAACTGATGTGTTTTGCCCACGTGATGCTCTATGCACTGGACTTAGACAAAAAGGGGTATGAGGTCAAAGTTGTTATTGAAGGCTCCGCCACAAAACTGATAACAGAGTTGGCAAAACCGGACGCGCCTTTTGGCAAAGTATATAATCAATTAAAAGAAAAAGGTTTGTTGACCTGTATCTGTCAGGCCTGTTCCCAAAAAATGGGTACCTTTGACGAGGCAGAAAGGCAAGGAATCGCAATTGTTGGAGATATGCAGGGACATCCATCCATCGATAAATATCTCGCGGATGGCTATGAAATAATCTCTTTCTGATGGAGAAGGCTTTAATCTTCTTCGCTGTGGATTGGTCGATTTCATTTATCGTAATCATTTTAAAAAGAGGTTTTACAAGTGGAACAACCGATTGAACATTTTTGGCAGTTGCGTCTGGAACAGATGAAAGAGCATCTGGTTGGCAATAATTTTGAAACCTTCATAGTAAAAGATAAGGTGGAAGCTGCTCAATTGATTTTGAATGAAATTATGCCAGCGTGTAAGCCAGGAAGTGTTTCATATGGAGGGTCGATGACGCTAAAGTCTACTGGGGTTTTAGATGCTATTGCGGCTATGGATGATGTCGAACTGATTATTCCTGATGATCCCACACTCTCCATGGAAGATAAAATAGAGAGGAGAAGGCAGGGTTTACTTGTTGATTTATATTTGACCGGGACCAATGCACTTACAGAAGACGGTCAACTGGTTAATCTCGATATGATAGGAAACCGGGTTGCAGCGATTACTTTTGGACCGAAAAAAGTGGTAGTGCTCATAGGGCGAAACAAGATAATACCGGATCTGGAGACAGCCATGTATCGCATCAAGGACTATGCGGCTCCAACAAATGCTATGCGTCTTGACTGTAAAACCCCGTGTGCCAAAACCTCCGAGTGTGCCGACTGTAAAAGCCCTGGGAGAATCTGTAATCACTGGGCAATTACGGAAAAATCATTTCCTAAAAATCGTATTGCAGTAATCTTGATTGATGAAGAACTTGGATTGTAAATAATGGAAGGACGTCCCGTTCGTAAAATTGAGCTTTTGGCTCCGGCAAAAGATCTGGCCTGTGGTCTTGCTGCGATCAATCATGGTGCGGATGCAGTCTATATTGGCGGACCTGGTTTTAGTGCCAGGGCCGCTGCTGCAAACAGTTTGGAAGATATCGGTCAACTTGTACATCATGCACATCTTTTTGGAGCAAAAGTGTATGTGGCACTCAATACCATTTTTGATGATCAGGAGTTGGAGTGTGCAGTGGCACTGTGTCACGAACTATATGGCGTGGGTGTCGATGCGCTGATTATTCAGGATACTGGCCTTTTGGAATCAGACCTGCCGCCCATAGCACTGCATTCGTCGACTCAGATGAATAATCGAACTCCTGAACGGGTGAGATTCTGGGAAGATGTTGGCTTTGAGCAGGTGGTGCTTGCACGGGAGTTGAGTCTTGAACAGATTCGGAAAATTAGAAGTGAAAGTTCCGTTCTACTCGAATTTTTCGTTCATGGTGCACTTTGTGTTTCCTATAGTGGACAATGTTATATCAGTGAGGTAACGGCTGGGCGAAGTGCTAATAGAGGTGAATGTGCCCAGTTTTGTCGTCACAAGTTTGATCTAAAAGACAGTTCGGGAAGGATTCTTGAAAAAAATCGTTATCTTTTAAGCTTAAAAGATCTCGATCTCTCGCATCATCTGGAATCTTTGATAGATGCGGGGGTTTCTTCTCTGAAGATTGAGGGCCGTCTAAAAGATGAAACCTATGTTAAAAATATAACAGCCTATTATCGTCAGGGCCTTGATGAGATCATTGAACGCCGCCAGGATCTTATGCGTGCATCGTCTGGTACCTGTCAATTTGATTTTGATCCGGATCCTGCCAAATCTTTTAACCGCGGGAAGACCGACTATTTTCTAGAAAAAAAGCGAAATATCGTTGGTGACCCTAAGAGCCCAAAATCAAAAGGAAAATATATTGGAAGTGTAACACGAATAGACAAGGGGTCGTTTGTGTTGGACACAGATAAAACAATATCCAACGGGGATGGACTCTGTTTTTTTCACATAGATGGTGCCCTTGTGGGGATCAGAGTTAACAGGGCAGATGGAAATATCCTCTTTCCTAAGGATGATGTGAGCAGACTAGGTTTGAGACTCGGGATGGAAATGTATAGGAATTCCGACATCTCTTTTTCCAAGCAACTCGCGCGTAGCGGGCAGTGTAGGGCTATTGCTGCTGATTTGCGTTTATCAGAGACGAGTGGAGGCCTGTTACTCTCTATTAGAGATACAGATGGGGTGGAGTCTACCGTGAACCTCGATGTGATTGGTGAAGAGGCAAAGAATCCTGACGCGGTTAGAGGAGTGGCTGAAAAACAGCTGAAAAAGTCTGGAGGTACGATCTTTAGTGTACATAGTGTTGAGGTGGATCTGCCTTCAAATCTGTTTTATCCCGCGTCGATTTTCAACGAAATACGAAGGAAGGGTTTTGCGCGTCACGCAGATAGTAGGGTCGATAATTTTCGTGTCAAGCCCACCAGGTCAAGAGCGAATCATGGAATCTGGCCGGCAGACGATGTCAGTTATTTCGATAATATAGCTAATAATAAGGCGTTGGCTTTTTACAAAAATCATGGAGTGGCGAGAGTTGACTCGGCCTTTGAAAAGGCAGCAGATGTCTCTGGTGCAGCCCTTATGACCACAAAATACTGTATTAAGGCCCAGCTTGGTGGGTGCCCAAAGATGAAAGGGAGCAGAAAAGATATGGAAGGCTCACTCTTTTTATCCGATCAAGCAGGTGAATACGCCTTGGCTTTTGATTGCAGGAAATGTGAAATGCAGCTGCGATTAAAAAAAGAGTAACTCCAGTAACTGCAAAGTACCCCAATCCTGGGGTACTGAATCAGCGTCAGGAAAACCCTGATGAACATGAGGCCCCGGATAGTGCGCCAGCTGGGATGGAGCTAACGACATTTCTACTCTGTCCCTTTTGATCAGGTGTTACTCTTTTTATATCGGTTGAGTTACACTTGGTGCAACTGACCCCTGAGATATCCGAACTGATAAGTACTTTATCAAATACCAGATCGCACTTTGTACAATTCAGCTTGTAGATTGGCACGCTTCATTCCCCTTTCTTGCAGATATGGACGAGTGAAAAAATACCATAACCCATAGCTGCGTAAAAGGGAAATCAGTCTCTGGACTGCGGTGAAGTGGGTCGTACTGCCTAACCCGAACTTCTCATGACTTTTTGATTTGAAACTCAATTGTTAGTTTTTATAGTTTAAAAATGAGTTCCTCAATTAACAGGATGTTTTTCGTTTCAAATCAAAAAGTTCACCCTTCGGGCCAACAGATTTATCCGCAGCTGCTTCGTTACCGAGCATTTGCAGTAGATTATTACAGCTTCGTGCCCGGAGTCTCGACCTGCGAAAAACTTTGTTGGTGGGAAATCCGGGCTAACCCGAATTTCTCATGACTTTTTGATTTGAAACTCAATTGTTTGTTTTTATAGTTTAAAAATGACTTCCTCAATTAACAGGATGTTTTTCGTTTCAAATCAAAAAGTTCACCCTTCGGGCCAACAGATTTATACGCAGCTGCTTCGTTACCGAGCATTTGCAGGTAGCGAAGACTCCGGTAGATTATTACAGCTTCATGCCCGGTGTCTCGACCTGCGAAAAACTTTGTTGGTGAGAAATCCGGGCTAATGTGTTCTTTACCAGAGTTCCCAGGCTCCAGCATAAAGAACATAGGCTCCTAACAAAAGGTTGCTTGTGGCATGGGCAACAACGCAGTTCCACAGATCTTTTTTCCAGTACATGAGGCCATTAATAAGCATACAGTAGACGGCTGCAGCAAACCACTCAGGGTGGGCGAGGGTGAAAAGTAACGTTATCCAGAGAAATGAGGATAGGGTGAAACGACCTAAGGCTTGATTTTCCCAATCAGGATCAATAATCCAGCGCATAAGAAAACCACGCCAGAAGATCTCCTCTATAACAGGGACGAGTACAGCCAGTCCGAGCAAGCGAACACCGATAAAGCCCCATTGCTGGAGCGGGTCATTAATGGCGACAAAAGGATTGAAGGCTACCCGGTCTTCAGGCTGAAGCCAGCCTGGGAGAAATTCAGCCAGTGATTGTTCAAGTTGCAGGCCGCAGATAAGAATCCAAGCAATAATGCCGATCACTCCAAAAAGAACTCCTGCCCAAATATTGGTATGAATGGGAATGATATTCTTTTTTCGAAGAAGATAAAAAGTGGTAAGTCCCGTGAGGAGGACTACCCCTGAGTAAAGCAATGGGTAGAGGTTTTGTGGAGCTTTAGCAAGGAGTTGGCTGAAAATAAGATAGAGAGCAAAAGGAGTGATATACGTGAGCATATTTGAGTTCTCTGTAGTGTTTTGCTATCCATAAAGTGTGATGTAACTTTATGGATTATTTATATTAAATTCAGTTCCAGTTTCAATAACAGGGTCGCTTCAATCAGCCTGCAGAAAGCAGAGTGTTGTTGTGCAACTTATCTCTTATTTAGCAGGTGTTTGTTCGCTCTTCTGCTAAAAAAGGTTGAGAGCAGTTTGAGGGTGAAAAAGAACACAAAAGCCCCTGCAACAAGGCCTACGGCAATGGAGCCGATAAGTAGAGGGATAAGTGTTTCTTTGCCCATGTGCAATATTGCCATAAATTGTTCTTTTATGTCCCAGAACTCCAGCCTTGCCATGGTTTTACCAATATCTGTAAAAAGGCCGGAAACTTCGGAAAGTGGTGGGCCATCCAGCACTTTTGACCCTAGCCAATAGTTGAATGTATAGATGGGAGCAACAGTAATTGGATTGGTTATCCAGACTGGGATCATGGCTGCCGGCCTGTTCATATTAAAAAATGTTGCAACAATGACTGCCAGGATAATTTGAACCCCGATGGTGGGAGTAAAAGCAATAAAGGTGCCGATGGCAAGACCCCCCGCAATGGCTCGGGGAGAGCTCCGCAGACGTATTACCCAGCGTAGTATTGGGCGTAGACGAATCAGAAGATTACGGTTTCTTTTAGGGGCGGGCGAGTGTTGCATAAAACGCTCTCAATGGTGCTATGATTATTGCTTTCGTTGCTCAGATAGTCGTTCATTATCATGATTATAGCAGGCCAGGACTGATCATGTAAATTCTGATTCGTATATTGCTGTGCAAATTATATTCATTAACGCTACAGAGTAAATCTATCGGTGTCGAGAATGAGGCACTTTTATCCCGGATTTCCCACCAACAAAGTTTCAAATCAAAAAGTCATGAGAAATTCGGGTTAGGGTTGGTTGAGAGGAATAGACATGACTGCGAGTCTTACTGTTTCGGTTCTGCCATATTTATAGGTGTGCTCGAAATATTTAATTGGCTGTTCCTCTGCATTAATCTCATATTTCTGGTTAAGAAAGAGAGAGAGCTTTTCCGGGATATTCTGGGATGCATCGGCCTTCCAGATTACGAGACCATTTTGAATGCCTTGGGTAGAGGGAAGATTTTCAAAGTGGTATTCAGGTACCAGTGCCGGGCTCGTGGGGAACTGGAAATGCATATTTCCTGCAAGAAATCGGTTGTCTGAGATGATCAGCCCAGATTCAAAACCGTTTGCCCGTATGTCTTCTGCCATGAGAGAAAAGGGGTAGTTCAGTCTGCAAAATCTGTCAATGTAGCTTGCCCCCACCACTCGAATGGTAAATGCGAGATATACTGCGGTTGCGGCAATTCCGATGACTGTTAAAAATCCTTTGTAGCGGGCAAGCGTGAGTTTTTCTACAGGGACTCTGGAAAAAAACAGAATAGGCACAACAAAGAGGAGCGGTTGGAGCCATCTGTCTTTTACATATGTGACCTTAAACAGCAGCACGACCATAAGCAGGACGATGAAGAAAAAAACAATGTACCGGGCTATAAACCTTTGATGAAAGGTTCTTTCTTCCCACCATTTAGCGTCATATCCCGAGGGAAAAAATATCAGATAGAACAACCAGAGTGGGGTTAAAAATAGAAAACTGTTGGCTATAAGACTAAGGCTGCCCTTAACATAGTAATTATCGACGGCTCTTTTGAACTTTTTGGTAGCAGAAAATACGATATCCTGATTGTTGAACATCCAGTAAAAATAGTTCCCGGCAAGGCCAAATAAAACAGCAAATGAGAGGAGTATTTTCCAGTTGAAAAGAACTCTCCTTCCTTGGGGAAACGTAACAAGGGTAAGAAAGAGAATGATAAGGAAAAGGCCGAAGTTGGCCTTTGCCATGAAGCCGATTCCAAGAAATAAACCAAAGAGTAAATAGTTAAAACAGGTCCGTTTCTCCATGAGTCGCAGGGATTGATATAGAGAAGCCGCCGCAGCAAACACCACTAAGGTGGTATGGGTCATGTCGCGCTGGGATTCCCAGGCAATCTGAGGGATCAGCAGTAGAGAGCAGGTGGCAAGAATAGCTGCTCTGTTATTTTTTAGGATAATGCGACTGCTGAAAAAAACAAAAACATAGGTCAGGTAGAGTAGGCTGTTTTTCAATAAACTGACGGAAAATACATTCTCGCCGAAAATACGAAAAAGATAATGCTGTATCCATGTATACAGTGGGGGTTGTTCGGTGTAGCCCGGCAGAAGCCATTGGCCAAGCATTGCCTGTTCCGCTTCATCATAGTCGAGGGAGTCAGAAACTGTGACTCTAAGTAATACATGCAGGCCAAAATAGCAGGCCAAGATAAAGAGGAAATGCAGGCTTTTAAATCTGTATTCTGAGTTAGTTGATTCCATTTTCTTTAGCCCCAACACTTTTTCTATGTCTCATACCAAGTATGATGTTCCTGCCATAAACAACGAGACCAAATAATTGACCAATAAAGAGAACAGGGTCTTTTCTGACGATGGCGTAACTGAGAACCATGAGTGAACCTGTCAGGCTGATTATCCAAAAACCCATGGGTAGGATGGACTGTTTTCGTTTCTCGCTATAGAACCATTGGTAGATAAAGCGAAAGGTGAAAACAATTTGACCAGTTATACCCCAAATTAAAAGAGAGGTTGGAATAGCGTGGTTGGAAAAAACTGTGTGTAGGTTATAGGTTTCTCCCATAAGGAGCAGGCTAATCGCCAGAACGGGGAATGTGTAGGCAAGAACCCGCGGTAGTAGTGGAATCTTCTTCCAGAAGCCAAAGAAGTAGAGATTACGAATATACACCCCGTAGGTGATGATTTGACCCAGAATGATCGCGGGATCGTTTCGTAAAATGCCATAAATGATCAAGAGAAATGATGCAAATATACTCAATTGCCAGAAGAGAATCGGAGAGAGGATTTTTCCCGCTCTCTCAGAAGAAATCCACTGGGTAAGCTGTCGTGCCGAAAAAAGAATTTGAGCTAAAAATCCAACGGCGAATATAAAATTTTGATTCATGAAATTTATTGCCTTACTTCCCGTTTACCGGGTCAGCCTAGTACACGATAACGTATATAGCGGCTGCGTATCCAACGGAAAGCAAGAGTGTCAAAGAATGGCCCGATGAGGCGGTTCCAAAGATGATATTTACTGGTACCGGCGTAGCGGGGATAGTGAGAAATTGGCAACTGTTTGATTTTGCCATCTTCCAATTGGATGAGAGCAGGTATAAAACGATGCATACCATGGAAAAATGGGATCTTGAGAGCAAATTCTGTCTTCATGATTTTCAGAGGACAGCAGGTGTCTTGAATGCCATCATTTATCATGAGTCGTCTGTATCCATTGCCAAGTTTGGAGGAAATCCTCTTCACCAGACTGTCCTGGCGTTTTGCACGAATACCATTGACCATGTCAAATTCAGGAAACCACTCGAAATATTTTAAAAAATCGGATGGGTTTGTCTGCAGATCAGCGTCAATATAACCAACAAGAGAACTGCTGCAATGATCGATACCGGCTTTTACCGCGCTACTCAATCCATAGTTTCTATCAAGATTGATAACCTGGTACTCTTTGGAACCTGCACTTTTATCCTGTATAATATGAAGACTGTTGTCGGTTGATCCGTCATTTACACAGAGCACCTGGGTCGCGATGGGGGATACCTTGAGAAATTTGTCCATTTCAGCAAAAAAAGATGAGAGACTCTCTTCTTCGTTGAATATTGGAACAATAATTGTCAGGTCATCAGTCATTTGCTATTTTTTGCAGGGGTTGCTTGGGCCGTTTTGACCCATCGTAACTGCGTATTATTATCAGAAAACAACCTTATACATCTAACCCCGGTAAACGGAAATTCAGCCAGGATAAGTACCTTGAGACAAATTATTCTCTTGGGAAAAAACAAGAAAATAACTCGTAAGGTACTAACAGGAACATTGACAAAACTCAAGTTATTTTGATTTTCTCCCATCTGAACTACATTGCCTTTGTTGTTAATAGAGTACTTTTTTATCTGAAGGGGAAGTCTAGGATGGTCGTGGTGGGGGGTCATTAAGAGTAAAGGATTGACAACAACATTCTGTATAAGTAGTCTGGTCAACATTCTGTATAAGTGGTCTGGTAGGGGGGGGTGGCGAGCGGGAAAGTACTTGTGATGGCGTAATAAAATTGTTTTTCCTAAAGACAGGTGTTAAAGGAATACTGTTTTGAACAGAAGAAAGTTTTGCAAATTGGCAGCACTGGCAGCTTGTGCGTACCCCTTAGATATGTCTGCTGCCGTTCGCAAGATCTCTGCAGTAAATAAAAAACATTTTACCGACAAGAATACTCCACTACCATCTTCCGAACTTGTTGTCTCTGCGCAAAAAATATCCGACGATAAAATTAAAGATTACCTGACTAAAATTCGCCAGCCAGATACGCCTCATCCTGAGGATGTTTACCTGGACGACAAAGACAGGGTCCTTCTTGCCCAGGTGGTATCTCGCCTTAGGCGGCTTAATAAAAATATTGGTTATGGTAATTTCGGAGTAGTAAGTTTTGACGAAGCTGTTCGTTTTTCCCGGAATTATTCAGCTGTGGGACGATTTACAGTTGAGGAACTCGACTTCCTAGAGATGATCTACTACCGTAATGCCAGTGATTATGGTTTTTACGGGGAAAAAAGGGTCGTGGCTCTCACGCAGGTGATTAATAAAAAGGATATCTATAAAGTACCCTATAGTGGCAACTACCTTTTTCGTGGACCTTCAGTTGAGAAATATCAGGAGATTAAACGTGACCTTGGTGAAGCAGCCCTGCTGACCTCCGGGATTCGAGGATTGATTAAGCAGTTTTATCTCTACCTGAACAAGGTCGAACGTCATGGTGGTAACCTGTCTCTTGCCTCAAGGTCTCTGGCACCCCCAGGCTATTCCTACCATGCGACCGGGGATTTTGATATTGGCCAGATGGGATTTGGGAAAAACAATTTTTCTGAAAAGTTTATTGGAACCCCTGTGTTTAGAAAGCTCACTGCGCAGGGATATGTGGAATACCGCTATCGGCGAGATAATATGCTAGGGGTTCGTTATGAACCTTGGCACGTAAAACTCTGATGGATTCGTAAAAAGCTCGATCTACTTCGTTGTAGGTTTTAAGCGACAATTGGTCATACTATATGTATTGTCAACGTTGATAAACCACCATCTAACCGATGAAAAGAGTACACACCGTTTAGATGGTTTTTCTGATATCGTTAATCACGTATTACTTTCACTTCTCTTTCTTTGGTAATTTTCCAGCCGTTTACTTCCTTGTCCATGGTCAGTGTTTTTACTACAATGTCATGGTAGGTGTTTGAGGTGTAATTCTGTTTGAATGTAATCAGTAGCTGGCCGTCTGTAAGCATCTCCACAACCGGGTCTTCAATTTCAATTTGAATAGAACTTGGTCTAAATATACTTTTGGTTCGTTTTTCTTTCCATGCCGCCTGAGACAGTCCATTGTTTGGGGTGAAGTTTTGACTGTAGGCACTGAGATAGGCTTTGACATCCTGGTTCTCCCAGGCATCATGCCATGCTTCAAGAGCATAAAATGCTGCGAGTTTACTGGAAATCTGGTCCTTTAATACTGGGGGGACGGGGGGATTTGTAGTAATTGGCGGAACTGCTATTGTTGGCTCTTCTTGTTTGCTGATGGTTGCAGATGGCACAGCGGGGGCTGTCTTTGCGAGCTCCCGTTGCCATTTTGCAGAGTCAAACGGCAGTATTCTTTGCATAATACGATAATCTGATCCGGTTTGTATGACCAGGGGGCGGGAGTATGGCTTTTTGTCTTGTAGGGAATTCGCAACGTCACTTTTGAGCTCATCGAGGGTCATGATTCCAAAATCAGCGGAATTGTTCTGGTCTTTTTTAAGCTCGAGTTCGAGGTTCTCAAAAAGTTTACCGTTCCAGATTTCATTTGTGAGCTCCTGAGCTTGTTGTGCATCAGACAGCTTAATGAAGCGAAACAACTTTGGACTGTTTGCGGGAAGATCAAAATTCTCTTGTGGTTTAGTAGAGAGAGGACCGATCTTGGCCTCTAGGTGTTGTCCTTTGTGCCCAAGTTTATACGCTCTCTGCATGCTGAGCCAAGCCATATCATATTGTTTTTGCTGAAAGTAAAGTTCGGCGAGATAATAATAGGCAAGGGTGAAACCCGGGTCAATTTTTAAGAGTATTGTGAACTGTTGTTCCGCTTTGTTGAATTGTTTGTCGACATAGTAAAATTTTGCGAGGTCGTATTTATACCATTTGGATGCAGGCGCCAGATGAACAGCTCTTTCCCCTTCTGCAATCGCTTCGGGGATTAGCCCAAGGCCATAGTACAGGATTCCGAGACGCATGTGGAGTGACGGATGTTTGGCTCCACCAAGTATTGTTGCTTCTTTTAAGGCATCACTGGCTTCAAAGTGCCTATACGATTTGATGTAGGAATTTGCCTGCTCAAGGTACTCTTTAAAACTCATTGCCTTGTCGTCACTGGCGAATGTTGGAGTTAAAAGCAGAGTTGAAATCAAAATGTTTGCAAAAAATAAATATCTAAGCATTAGCAACCGTAGAGTTAAGAAAGAAATATATTTGACGATGAATGAAAAAACTATTGTATGTAATTTCTGTCATACATGGCACATGAGAGCGTTAGAATAATATTTACTAAAAAATGAGGTCAAAATTTTAGTAGTGAGTGATAATATAGTATACTATGCAAATGAAATTCCTTTACATTTGAGATTAGAACCATTCACTATCATAATGTTTGCGTAAAATAATTGCAATATTGGTTAGTTAGTGTTAGGAAAAAGTTGCTTTTCAATAATCATCGCCAGAGAGTTATACTCTGTCTGATTCATCGGATATTTTTTAAAGGTTGGTATGTATAAATCATTTTATAAGCTTGGCAGGAAACCGTTTGAAATCACTCCAGATACTTCTTTTCTCTGGCTTGGAGAAAACCAGAAGGAAGCGCTTTCAAGTCTTCGTTACGGTATTCTTGACAACAAAGGATTTCTTCTACTGACCGGTGGGGCTGGGGCTGGTAAAACATCTCTCATTAAAGCTTTGACGAAAAGTTTCGATTCTGGTGTCCTGTGGGCAGTGATTGATGATCCCAGTCTTGATCGAATCGACTTTTATAATGAAATCGCCAGGAATTTTGCGATAGATAAAAAGTTCACCTCAAAGGTGCAGTTTCTCATACAGTTTAGTCATTTTTTGCACAAGGCTGATGATGAAAATAAAAAAGTACTCTTACTCGTGGACGAATGCCATCTCCTCAGTCAGGAAATGCTGGAAGAACTACGTCTACTTTCAAACATCGAAAAAGCCGATACAAAGTTGATTAATATTTTCTTTGTGGGCCAAGACAGTTTCGTCGAAATGCTGGCACAGCCGAAAAACAGAGCAGTGCGGCAGCGACTCACCCTAAAAACAGAGATTCCTCCCTTGTCTGCTCATGAGACGGGAGATTATATTCGCCACAGGATGAATGTGGCTGGGGCCGAGGAAAAAATATTTTCTGCAAAGGCGTGCCAGATGGTTCATCGGCACTCCGCAGGAGTGCCTTTACAGATAAATAAGATTTGTGATGCTGCCCTTAAGTTAGGTGCGAGTAAAAGCGAATTGATCATCTCCCCGTCATTGATCGAAAGCTCTCTGCATAAAATTGATCTGAATGTCCAATCTAACATACTCTCCCTAGATGAGGACTTTGAGGCGGAACATGTTGAGCCTGTAAAAGATTACGCTCAGTTTAAACTCGGTGATAGTCCCGATTCAAAAATCACTGGTTTCAATCTTGAGAATGACCGAAGCAGTGGTTGGCTGAAGCTTGGCCTTGCAGCTCTTGCTCTCGTGGTTGTCAGCGGCTACTTTTTCACATCAAATAAGAGTCCAGTTGTGCCGAAGGAGACGACAATTCAAGTGGTTAAGAAAGTCGAGCCATCACCGGAATTGCCCAAAGTTTCAACCTCTCCTGCAGTGGCGGTATTGGAAAAAAATGGTGATAAGATAAATCAGGTCAAAGTCGATGAGCTGAAATCGGCAATCCTTGAAAAAGCATATGAGGGTGAAGCGGCATCAGAAGTTACCGCAGTAGCTTCGGTTGTTGACGAAGTTGCGGAACAGATGCCTGAACCATCCGTAGATCCTGTTGCGACTGATACAAATGAGGAAGTCGTGAAATCTTCTGGGGATGCCCCGCAAGGTGAAAAAATCGCCACTGTGGAGAGTGTGCCCTCTATGATTGTGGTGGCAGATGCTGAAAAAAATGTTGTACAAGCTATTGAAATTGCGCCAGTTCAGAACGTGGCGGCTGTAGCTGAAATTGTACAGGTAGAAGCGCCAGAGTTACAAATGGCCCCTCTTGAGCCCAGAAAGGTAATGCTGCCTTTGCTACCAAATTCTCTAAAGCTTTCTAAAGCTGCGAGAAGGAGCTTTGGGAGTTTTGTAGAGAAATTAAAGAATTATCCTAAAGCGACAATCCTTGTTAGAGGTTTTGTCTCTTCAAAGTCAAACTCGCCTGAGAATATAAAGCTCTCAGAAGATAGGGCGTTAAGTGTGTATAAATTGCTTTTGAAAAATGGTGTTGACCCTGAGCAGATTGAATTGCAAGGGATGGGCAATAAAGAACCTATCGCCTCTAATGATACAAGAGCGGGGCGGGCAAAAAACAGGCGTGTTGAGATTGTTGTTATAAGCGATGGGCTGCAGTAAAAAATGATTCGATTAAGAGGGCCTGATTCATTATCTGGCTTTGGCACAGAGTTTTTTTAGCGTGTTCTGCAAGATAGTGTAGTTTTTGGTAAGGTTGTGGTTGGTTTGAATGTGCTTTTCCCCATTTCTGCCAAGGCTATGTCGGAGTGTTTGATTGTTGATGAGCGCTCCTATGTTCTCAGTAAACTGTTCGGGTTTTGATGCGGGGGAAAGAAGTCCTGTCTCTCCTGGCCGTATCGCTTCTTTGGCCCCCCAGTCTGCAAATGCTACTGCGGGTAGCTTGCAGGACTGGGCTTCGAGGTAGACCATGCCAAGCGATTCCTGGATGCCGGGGAATGCAAAAATGTCAGCACTGCTGTAATATTTATACAGCTGGTTTCTTGGTATTTTTCCTAAAAAAATGACCTTGGCTGGTAGGAGCTGATTTGCCTGTTGTTCTAACTGATTTTTACATTCTCCATCTCCTGCAATCACCAGTCTCAAAGTAAAGCCGTTATTGTGTAACTGTGCGCACGATTGTATTACTCTGGAAATTCCCTCTGTCTTAACTCCTGGTCGCATCATTGCGGCTGTCATGATGATGATTTCGTTTTGCACGCTCCATAGGGTGCGAAGTTTTTCTCTCTCTTGAGATGAAAATTGGAATTCTTCTGGCTGAATGCCCGGTGCAATGTAAGTGAGTTTTTCAGGAGAAATGATTCTGGAGAGGTTCTTTAGATCCCGATGTTTATTGGTAAAGATGTGATCAGCTTTATGTAGCGCCCACTTGTTGAGGAGAAAACCTGGTAGGGTGAATAGTTTTTTCCGTCTTTTTGTGGAGTAGATACCTTGGAATATTACATAGGGAATATTGAGTTTGCTTGAACAATAGGGGCCGATAAGGTCAGGGGCTTTGTAATAGGAGTGGTAGCTCAACCAGATGTCTGGAGGAGATGATTGCAGTTTTTTAACAATATTTTTTCTCTCAGTATATAGTCTCATCAAGTTAAGGGGCTTGTAGTAGATCCACCGCATGCGAAGTTTGCAGGCCAGCTCAATTGAGTTTCCCTTATTTCGAAGATGTTTAAATATCTCCGTTCCTATGACCAGGTCTCCGGATGGATTGGCGTGTCCCATTGCTTTAAAAGGCATGTAGTAAGCTATTTTCATAGAAACCTTAATCCGCAGGTAGTATCTGATGTCAGATAATTGTAAATTTGATATATTGACAGGACGTATAAGTCACACATTTAGGATCATATTCCGTTATGGTGGGACAGATTGTATGGGTACAGGAAACCAGATATCTAATGGTTTTGCATTGATTTTCTACTATTTGTACACTCGTTGTTTGTTATCAAACTGCAACAGTAATTTTCTCAGTATACGCCTTAGAGGGGGGCGAATGAATTGCGCCTGGATATTTTAATTTATGCACACGATGGAAGGGGCCTTGGTCATGTAAGTCGTAGTCTTGGCATTGGGATGGCTCTTCGGCGACTTTATCCTAAACTGAGAATACTTTTTATCTCCGGAAGTGGTTTTACTGGTGAATTGCTTGGTAAAGCGCCTCTGGATTGGCTGAAATTGCCTGCATATAAAACGGAGGTTGTTGGGGGCGTTTCAAAGGGGATCCCAGGGGATTCGATGTTTTCCGATGAAGAATTGGGGGAACTGAGAAGTCGTGATCTCTCCCATGTCGTTCAACAATATAAACCGCGGTTGGTGCTTGTTGATCATACTCCCCAGGGGAAACACCGGGAACTCTTGCATGCGCTTGAAGTTGCCCCTGAGGATTGCAGGTGGGTCCTTGGAGTCCGGGGGGTAGTGGGTGCTGTGAAGCAGGCAAAATCGGATGTTACCAGGACGATTTTTCAAAAATATTATAGCGATCTTCTTTGGTACGGCGATTCAGGTGTTTTAGGTAAAGATCATTGTCGTCTTTTGAAAGAGCAATACGAGGTGGTTCCCTTTGAGTGCGGTTATGTTTCAAGGCTTGGTGAGTATCTAAAGTGCAACGGTCTAGAAGAGAAGCGACCATGGGCAGGCGTTGTCTCGGTTCCCTGGCTTGGGGAAAAAACTCTTTTGTTTCTGGAGTGTTTAGCCGGGGCCCTGCGAACTGTGCCAGCAGATCTTGGTTCTTGGCGCCTGTTTGTGGATGCGGGAGATGGGGCGATGAAAACAACTGTGGATAATCTCTTTTCAGGATTGATCAACTGTAGCCTTAAGCGTCCGGGTGGAAACTATGCTGGCGAGCTAATGAACGCCAAAAGTGCTATTATCTACGGTGGTTACAACAGTCTTGTCGATATTATTTTTGCCGATATCCCAAGCCTGGTGATCCTTCGCCAAATGAAAGATCAGGAACAGCAGGACCATGTGGCTTGTTTAGAGAAAAAACTTGGTGGTACCTTGATGAGCCTGTGTGAAGACGAGGTTACAGTTGAAAAGCTAAGGTCGGGACTCTTATACAATGCAACGCATGCAAGGTCCCAAAAGTATGGTGTAGAGGTTGATGGTGCCCTCCATGCAGCAAGGCATCTCTATTCCATGCTGTAGAAACGGGGAGAGGCGTTCACCCGTTTCTTGCAGGATATATTACCTTTCATATCAATTAGCGAAAAAGTGAGCCGTCTACTTTACCAAGGAATATTTTCGTGCAGATCAGCACATTTCTTGGTGTATCTCCCGCCTGTATTCGAAGTAGTCCCTCTCGTATAATCACCTTTTTCAGTAACTCCCGACCATTCGATTCATTGTAATAGATGTCTGAATCAAGGACATCTTTGATGTTAGCCGCTTCGACACGGTCGATGATGAGTTGCGCTCCGAGGTTCAGAAATGGATCCTTGATAGCAGAAAGTTCGTTTTCTAGAGCCAGTAAGCCCTGTTTTGTAACAAGTTCACATAATGTTTTGAGCTGCAGTACCAGTTCCACCAGACTTTCCTGATCTTCGCGGCTGCATGATGCTTTTGCGGCAAGTGCTAAGTCACGTATCATATCCTTCCTTTGTATTTTGATTATATCTTCAACCTTATATCTGCTGCACCCAACAAAAAGGGTTCTGCTTGATGATATCGCAGAATCTGTCGTCGCGTCAAATGAGAGCGAAAATAATAGTAGAGGTAGAGCTGCGTAAAATGAAAAAAACACACAAATATGTAATAAAGATATAGATAAATAGTGCAAAAATGAAATATATCTACATTGGGTGTTAGGCTGGTAAAATAGTATTTAGTGTGTAACTAACAGATAGTAAAGGAATAATTATTAAATTTCTAAAAGTGGCATTGGACTTGTAATAAGAGAGCCAGGTTCGAAGTGTAGTTACTTGTAAAACTTTGCTTTGCAGAGTGAAGAGATAATCTTAAAGGAGGAATACAGTGAACGATAAAACGAAGTACCGTAAGTATTGGGGGGTAGCTGCTTTTCTTGGCTTGTCGGCTATCGCCGTCCCGGCTCTTGGAGAAGAAGTAAGCGTTGGAGACACCGTTATCCAACTGGCCTACTCATTGGATACATTTTATTTCCTGATGTCTGGTGCCTTGGTAATGTGGATGGCAGCAGGGTTTTCTATGCTTGAAGCGGGTCTGGTTAGAAGTAAAAACACAGTAGAAATTTTAACAAAGAACATAGCTCTCTATTCTATCGCTAGCATCATGTACATGATTGTTGGATATAATATTATGTACGGAGATGCGGTAAATAGTGTCATTCCTGGCCTGAGTTTTCTCCTTGGCGGTGACAACACGGTGGATGAGGTCTTGAAAAGTGGTGGAGATACCTATTACTCCAATATGTCTGACTTCTTCTTTCAGGTCGTGTTTGTTGCAACCGCTATGTCCATTGTTTCAGGTGCTGTTGCAGAACGGATGAAATTATGGGCCTTTCTCATCTTTGCTGTTGTTATGACCGGTTTTATCTACCCGATTCAGGGATATTGGAAGTGGGGCGGTGGTTTTCTTGATGCTCTTGGTTTTCTTGACTTTGCTGGCTCAGGTGTTGTTCACCTCTGTGGTGCCTCCGCTGCTCTGGCGGGTGTCCTTCTGCTTGGTGCACGATCCGGAAAATATTCCAAAGGTAAAATTAACGCTATTCCAGGGTCGAATCTACCGCTTGCAACTCTAGGTACCTTCATTCTCTGGCTCGGTTGGTTTGGTTTCAACGGTGGGTCTGAACTGAAAATCAGTAATATTGAAGAAGCAAATGCAGTATCAATGGTTTTTGTAAACACAAACACCGCAGCTGCTGGTGGTCTTGTTGCGGCACTTCTGCTCTCGCAGTTCTGGTTTGGTAAGGCGGATTTGACCATGATTCTAAACGGCGCACTGGCAGGTCTTGTTGCGATAACCGCTGAACCTTTAACACCGAGTCCGCTCGTGGCAACACTTGTAGGAGCGGTTGCTGGTCTACTCGTTGTTTTTGCAATTATTACCATCGATAAACTCAAAATTGATGATCCTGTTGGTGCAATATCAGTCCACGGTGTGTGTGGAATCTGGGGCTTGATTGCAGTTGCCTTCACAAACCCAGAAGGGTCTCTGGTTGCACAGTTAACAGGTATTGCAGTTATTTTCTCCTGGGTATTTGGAACGAGCTTTATTGTATGGATGATTCTGAAAGTAGTTATGGGCATTCGGGTGACTGAAGAGGAAGAACTTGAGGGTGTCGATGTCGCTGAATGTGGTCTTGCAGCATATCCAGAATTTACAAAAGATTGATAAGGGAGAAAACTTGTGAAGAAAATTGAAGCGATTATTAAGCCCTTTAAGCTTGAAGCTGTTAAGGAATCCTTAACCGACATAGGTATTACAGGCATGACCGTATCTGAAGTGAAGGGATACGGACGTCAAAAAGGGCACAAAGAAATGTACCGTGGGGCGGAGTACAATGTAGATTTCAACCCTAAAATAAAAATTGAGCTTGTTGTTGCAGCTGAACAGGTTGATAAAGTCGTTGAAGCAATACGAGCAGCGGCAAATTCCGAAAAGATTGGTGATGGAAAGATCTTTGTTATCCCTATTGAAGATGTAATGCGGGTAAGAACAGGTGAGAGGGGAAAAGACGCAATTTAAAAGATTTAGCAGCGGCTCACCGTAACAGCATCTGCCCATATTCTCGTTGGCAGAAAGCAGGTATCCCGTAACTATTAGTAGTTAACACATGTAAAAGACCCCTTAATCGGGGTCTTTTTTTTTGTTTGCCCGGCATGGCGGGCAAACCCAGCCAGCGTAAAGCTGGTGTCACCCCGATCAGGGGGAAGACAATCCGAATCGCAAGGGCGTTACTGGTAACGGTGGGGTCTGAAGGAAGCGATA
>JBLHNA010000009.1:0-146216 GCA_047619065.1 Desulforhopalus sp. | reverse complement strand
ACGTACGTCTTGCAGCGACAGAATTATTTTAAAGGTAGGGAAATTGATATGGCGGAGAAAAGCCCAATCTCTCACATAGTAATTTACCAACGAGATTCTGGCAAAACGGAGGCAAGCTCTGCTGAGGAGCAACTTTCTGAGGGATAACCAGAATGAGGGCGGCGAATAAATATCGCCTAGGGGGGCCTAAGGGTCCCCTTTCTTATTCACTGTCCTCCTTATGCCTTTTGAAAACCTCGGGGTTTGGGGCAGAGCCCCATAAAAAGGAACACCGATTGAAAGAGCTGCTTGGCAATACGATAGTCTATAGTTCTTATTTAATTAGGGAAATTTCATCAGAATAATGAGAGAGCCTACAACTGGACAAGATGGCTTAAGTAACCTGAACCATTGTGTTAGGCCTGTAAGTAATAGGTCTGATTGATGAAAACTGAATCGCCTAGAAACAGTAAGGTCGATATAGAAACCCGCAAAACCCTAACATCACTAGGGGGGGGGCATTGACGATTTGGGTGCTCTGGTGAGTGCGAGGTAAGCTACTGATATAGTTTGTTTAAAAATCACAAGACATTCTTTTTTTCGGGAGATGGCTTTTTTGTTTAACTCCATCGTAACAACGGTTATAATGGTGTCATAAATCATGATTCATATCGAATTCATGAGACAGATAAATATCCAGGAGATAACTATGAGAACAAAGATTTTTGCAATCGTGATGGTTTTGATGATGATCTCGGGTATGGCCGTTGCCTCAGGGGGGGCTGATGGTCTTTATCTAAAGGGTGGGTTGGCATATACTAACCCTGAAGATGCTACTATTAACGGGAGTAACCTTAGTACATCCCTTGATTCGGATGTAGGTGTTAAACTCGCAGTGGGTTATGATTTTGGCCAAATGTTCAGAATTGAGGGTGAGTGGTTGTACCAGAAGAATGATGCCGAAAACATCAACGTCAGTAGTATCGGTAAAGTGAACATCACCAATAGTGATATAGCCTACAACGCCTTTCTGGTGAATGGTATCGTTGACTTTATGGTAGCCGATAATATCGGTCTGTATGGTGTTGGTGGCATTGGTTGGGGTGATGTTGATGCATCCCTCTATAGTGGTGGTGCTGATGATAGTGGTTTTGCATGGAAAATTGGATTTGGTGCTTTCTATGACATCACCGACAATTGGGTTATTGATGTTGGTTATGAATATCTAACGTTTGATAACGTTGATCTTGATGGTTATGAACTTAAAGACCTCGCATCTCATAACATCGTAGCATCGGTCATCTTTAAGTTCTAAGATATTTAGATATAGTATATATATTTAAAAACCCCTTTCCTTTATTGGTAAGGGGTTTTCTTTTGCCTGAATAGTGGTGAGAGGTTTAATAATAGGACAAACCAATTCTTGAAAGACCAAGTAGAACCAGAACCAAACATAAAAGAACTTGATGCTATATTCAACGTCGATATCACAACCAATCAGTTATAGGTAGAGACACAGGTCAATTGATATCCGGGTGTAATTAAATATTTGGGCGAGATCCTTCAGAGAACTTTATCTAGTATCAGACATCACAAGACTTACAATTAATTTTCCACTTCCCATTTTATAGCAAGGGGTTTAGTCGATTGCCTCCGCTACAACAAAGCGTAACCATAGCCAATGGCAAGATCAGGTTTGTTCAAATCGGCATTTGATTTACACTATTCCTGTTTTTCTTCAGCTGTTATAGTTCGGACTTAATCTGAACATTAGCATGTGCATTAGTCACGAAATGATCTCCCTCATCAAAGAATAATTCTTCAATTCGTATTGCCTCACACCTGTTTAAATCAACATTTTTATGTATGCTCCATTGAACTTCTTTGAGCAACATTTTTTCACATAAAAAAAGGGTAATATCTTGTTTTTGCAAGATATCACCCATTAAAATCAACACTATTTACTTATGTACAAGTCAAAAAGGAACATCATCTCCAGTGCCGCCGCCCATGCCACCAAATGGCTCTTGAGGTATTGGAGGCTCGCTAAAGCCACCGCCACCGGCTCCACTGTCAGCACCTTTAGGCGTGAGGTTTTGGATTGTGTTTGCAATAATTTCAGTTGTGTATTTGTCGTTACCGCTCTGATCCTGCCACTTACGAGTCTGCAGTCTACCTTCAACGTACACCTTGGATCCCTTGGACAGGAAATTCCCACAGAACTCAGCACTTTGAGCCCAGACAATTACTCTGTGCCACTCAGTCTCCTCCTGCTTCTGACCATCTTTGTCTTTCCATGTGCGAGATGTTGCAACTGAAAGAGTAGCAACGGCAGTGCCACTTGTTGTGTAACGAAGCTCTGGATCTGCACCCAAGTTACCTATAAGAATAACCTTATTTACCATATCATTTTCCTTGTATTGAATGGGGATATATCCCCTTATGAATTATTCATGCGCAATAAAATACACGTAGATCGGAGTTCGCGCAAAGCTTTTATTCTATCGTTTAATTCCCGTCATTTCACAACTAGCCCGGATTTCTCACCAACAAAGTTTTTCGCAGGTCGAGACACCGGGCATGAAGCTGTAATAATCTACTGCAAATGCTCGGTAACGAAGCAGCTGCTGAAAAATCTGTTGGCCCGAAGGGTGAACTTTTTGATTTGAAACGAAAAACACCCTGTTAATTAAGGAAGTCATTTTAAAACTATAAAAACAAACAATTGAGT
This sequence comes from Desulforhopalus sp., assembly GCA_047619065.1. GTDB lineage: Bacteria > Desulfobacterota > Desulfobulbia > Desulfobulbales > Desulfocapsaceae > Desulforhopalus_A. Next base: position 143,506 of record JBLHNA010000009.1, on the reverse strand, counting down.
TTCAAATCAAAAAGTCATGAGAAATTCGGGCTAGAAATTCACTGTCTTATCAAGCATCTTACCAAGACCACCTTTTTCATCCGGGGCAAACCCCATTACCTCTTTCCAGATTTCATCACTTTCCATACAAAAGTATATACATGTCCTGGAATCGGCTTTCTCTTTTAGCGCTCCATAAATATATTTATACATTTCAGCCCTTTGCGGTCTGAAGTAGCGCGATTTCCCATCGAGTCCGATGATAAATTCATTGTGATAAATTCGAGAACCAGGAAAGCGCTGAATACCAATATCTTTTAAACGAGGCAAATACCTTAGCGCCCCAAGTGAAATCCAGGCTATACTTTCAGCGGGAACAGACCTATATAATGCATCAATAGTTTCAAGATATCCCTCTTGCCACCCCTGATAATCAATAATAGGGTCAAAGTGAAATGCCAGGCTATACCCCCATTCTGCACATTGTCTCGCAGCCGCAAGCCTTTCGTCAAGGTTCGCAGCACGAAGTTCCTGCTTTTGCATTATTTCAGGGCTATTTAGGGACCATGCAACAACAGTTCGACCATTGTGATCAAGGGACCTGAGGTTCTCTATTACACCACTTTTGGTCTTCAACTCGAGAACCGCATTTGTCTTATCTGCAAAAAAGGGAACGAGTTTTTCTGACAACCTGGTAATATTATCCAGTGCTAACGAATCTGTGAATTCCCCCGTGCCTATTCTAAAAAATCCATCTTGGTTTTGGCTGAGCCCATCTGACAGTTCACTAAACAACTTGTCTATGTTCACATAGGATGTAACCCAGGGAGCATTGAGATAGGCCTGCAAAATACAATAGACACAGTCAATAGGACAGTTTGATCCCGTATGCAATACCTGGTAATCACAACACTGGTATTCCCTTGTACCCGGGCACGGTTTATAAAATTGTCCCCTGTTCTCACAAAGAAATAACTGTTTTTTTCCTCTGGTGAGATTATAAACAAATTCATCATCGAGGTCGTTGGGTTTTCCTCTTTCCGGGACAACTGACCACGGCAAGCTGGTGCCAGCGAGAATCTCTTTTGTGTATTCGTATTCAAGACAATTTTCTTCTACAAATATTTCTTCAATATATTGTGAAGGGTCACGCCAACCTGATCTAGTCATTTAAATATTTCATATGAATTGCTTGGGCTTCTTGTTTTTACATAAACGGAGAAGTTCCAAATATTTTTTACTGTCTTCAATCTTACCATGCTTAAGACAGCCATTTGCAAAAATGCGGATTTTTTTCTCAAATTCCTGCATAACCATGTTGTATTGTTCATTCTGTAAAGTGCCTGAAGAAAGCAATTTTTCTATACTATAAATGCGTCTTTCATCCATGCCAAGTCGGTAGATATTTGAAAGCTGATCATCACGGCCGCCTTCTTTCACATTGAGAGGCTCATCTATAAGTAAAAACTCATGCCTTACACTTAGACGCAACCAGAGGTCATAATCTTCACAACACTGCATAGATTCATCAAAGTACCCTGTTTTCTCAAACAGAACCTTTCGTACCATCACAGTTGATGTCCCAACGCTACACAGCTCTAAACATTGGGAAAAAATATCACCATGCCGGGGAACATGTTTACGCTTTTGATTGAGATGTTCTCCCCCCCGAAGCCATTTTTCTTTGGTGTAGCAAATCTGATATTTTGTCTGTTTTATGAATTCTTTGTACTGTTTTTCAACTTTTTTACGATTCCAGTGATCATCGGAGTCAAGAAATGCTATTATATCATATCGACCGTTTTGGATACCGACATTTCTAGCTGCTGCAACCCCATGATTATCTGTGTGGATTGAAATAATTGGAATTTTACTTTTCGCTTTCATTGCTAAGAGCAGCTCCATAGTATTGTCCGTAGACCCATCATCCACAACAATGATTTCAGCAGGGACAAGCGTCTGGTTACAAATTGAATCTATAGCTCTTTGTAAGAAATTGGCTCTATTATAGGTCGGAATTATTACCGAGACTGGACAAATTGACATTGCTTAAATCACGAGCGGGATCAAAAAACATTATTAATATGGTATTTTTTTCATTGTTTACTGTATACTACATATTTTTAAAAAATATACTCCTTCCATTATGGAAGTTTACTTTTTTGTTTAAAACGGCTTAGGAATGACCACTGAAATACTGATTAACGCAACGAACTACGAAGTGCGCCTTGCGCTTGTGGAAGATGGGAATCTTAGCGAATTCCATATGCAACGCCCCACAGAGAAGGGATTAATGGGCAATGTCTACAAGGGGCGGGTTGTACGCGTATTACCAGGTATGCAAGCAGCTTTTATTGATATTGGTCTTGAAAGAACAGGTTTTTTATACGTAGATGATGTGTGTGTAAGTTCTAATACCCCCGGATATAATCCATGTATCACGGATTGCGCAAATACCCACGTTCGAGCTCAGGGTTTACATATTGAGGACCTTATTTCTGAAGGACAGGAACTGCTCGTTCAGGTCAGTAAAGATCCTATTGGTACCAAGGGTGCTAGACTCACCTGTCATATTACGTTGCCCTGTAGGAACCTTGTCTTCATCCCACAGACTGACCATATCGGGATATCACGAAAGATTGAAGATGAAGGACTACGGAACAACCTGAAAAATCTTATCGATGAGCTCAGGCCTAAAAATTCGGGGTTCATTGTTCGAACTGTCGCAGAGCATGCCACGACAGAAGAACTTGAAGCGGATATGGAATTTCTTATGCTCCTCTGGGATGACATAATTGATAAAGCCGGCAGACTTCCGTCCCCCGCTAAAGTACATGAAGATCTTGATATAGTGCTACGCTCCATCAGAGATTTTTTCAGTATGGACGTCGACAAACTTATTATTGACCAAGAGGAATCTTACAACAAGATCCTTGAACACGTCAAAACCTTTGCACCTCAGCTCAAAGAACGTATTTCACTGTACACGGACCCCACCCCCATTTTTGAGGCCTATAATATAGAAGTAGAGATTTCTAGGGCCATTGAAAAAAAGGTATGGTTGCGCTCTGGTGGATACATCATTATCGAAAGCACTGAAGCGTTATCTGTTATTGATGTTAATACTGGTCGTTATGTTGGGAAAAATGATCTCAATGCAACCATTTTCAAGACTAATATGGAAGCCGCTGTTGAAATCGCCTATCAGCTCCGACTCCGTAATATCGGTGGTATCATCATTATCGACTTTATCGATATGGAAAACGATGAACACCGTGAACAACTTTATGACACCTTTAAAGAAGCCGTTAAAAAAGATAAAAGCAGAAACAATATATTGAAACTTTCTGAATTCGGTCTCGTTCAGATGACCCGTAAACGTAGTAGTGAGAACCTGCACCAACTTATGTGCGAGTCATGTCATTACTGCTCTGGGGAAGGGATGATTAAATCCAGACGCACTATTTGCTATGATATTTTCAGGGTCATAAGTAGAAATGCCAAAAAACACAAAGGCACCACTATTACCCTGCGCGTACATCCCAAAATTGCTGAACTCCTGCAAACCGAAGAAGACGGAACAAAACAGCAAGTTGAAAAAGAAGTAAGTAAACGTATTATAATAGCACCCTCCAAAGATCTTCATATTGAGAAATATGAAATAATTTGGCAAAGTTAGAAATTCATATTTATCAAACTTACTACCTGAAAATAATATAATGACACTCAGAAGAAATAGAAGACAACCAAGAGGCAAACGCTTTCTACTTATCACCCTTCTCCTCCTGCTTGTGGCTGGAGGCGTTGGCGGTTTTATACTGTTTTTTGAGGGTAACGTACCTGTCGCCAATTTCAAACAAACCAGTGACTACATAGGTAAAAAGGGGAATATCGGTTTCCAGGTGACGGATAAAGGTAGTGGTATCAACACCATTACGGTTACGGCAACCCAAGGTAGTCTTGTTAAAAACATTCATTCAATGAGTTTTCCAAGGACATCCTACAATGGTGCAGTAGGACCGTTAGAGGACAGCCAGTCTCTAGCTTTTGATCCGATCAAAATGGGATTTAAAGATGGTCCCATGACGATTTCTATTACTGCATCGGACTTTTCATTTCGAGGGTGGTTTAAAGGCAATACAACGACCATAACAAAAGAAGTAACCATAGACACCATTGCCCCCAAAATTCACCTGTTACATGGAGAAAAATACCTCTCTCCCGGTGGAACTGGTATTGCTATTTATAAAGTAAAAGATAAGGAAGCGACCCATGGTGTAGAAATAAATGGGATGTTTAACGCAGGCTTTCTTCTTGATGCGACAAGAGATGATACCTTTATCAGTTATTTTGCATTACCATATGATGCAAACGATCTTAAGAATTTAAAGATTGTCGCGGTTGACAAGGCGGGCAATTCAACAGTTTTTCCATTTTCGACCACATTTAAACAAGCAAACCAAAAATCCGACACCATCAATGTCGGTGACAGTTTTCTCAACAAAAAAATCCCTGAATTTCAACAATACTACCCTGAGATGCAGGGGGATTTCATTGATAAATATCTCTACGCCAACGGCAATGTTCGTCGGCTAAACAATGCTAAAATTACTGAACTTTGCCAGAATCCAAACCCTGAGAGACTCTGGGATGGAAGTTTTTCTCGAATGCCTGGGAGTTCAAGAGCGGGATTTGCAGATCATAGAACCTATAAATATAAAGGTGAAGCTGTGGACCATCAAGTGCATTTAGGGATGGATATCGCTTCAACGAGAAGAGCAGATGTGCGCTCTGCCAACAATGGTGTCGTAAAATTTGCTGACTACTTAGGGATTTATGGCAATATGGTTCTCATTGACCATGGACAAGGTGTTTGTAGCTTATATTCACACCTCAGTCAAATCAATGTCAATCCTGGTGACACAGTAAACCAGAAGACCGTATTAGGTCTTACCGGAACGACAGGGATGGCAGGTGGAGACCACCTCCACTTTTCAATGCTCATACATGGTGTTTTTGTCACACCAAAAGAGTGGTGGGATCAACACTGGGTAGAAGTGACCATTGAAGAGCCCATCACAGATTCGAAGTTCTAGAACCAGGAGGTTCTAGAACTAACCCTGGTAAACGGGATATAAGCGAGACTCTTTTCAGCACTCGCCCGGGGAGTCTATCGCTTACCTGTCGGGTATAAGTGAATCGAAGGTCTTCCTTCGTTCGCTATCTGGGGCTAACTTTACGTTAGTATTGTTAAAAACATTCTCCGTTTTCTTGTTTTTTATGACAGGCTTTCAGGAGTAAGAGACTAATCTTCATAGTCATAGTCTGGATGACCACACAAGGAACAGCGTAACGTCTGATCATGTTTATCAAAGATAAATTCCCATTTTTTTTCTTCGATCATATCATTTTTTTCATTGCCACACGTTATGCAAACCCACTTATCACCCTCTTCCGTCTCAAACAGATGCATCTATTACCTCATTTTATTGATTATTTTTCTACATTTAAAGGCAAAGGTACAAATGTTTCCTTTTGCCTTCAACAATTCATAGCCCCTGTATACACCAAAGTTTTTATTATTACAAAACTTGATATTGGCCGTGTTATAGGGAGTAATTTTTATTAATCCGATGAATAAGACCTTCAAAAGCCCTCAGCTCCTTTACACCTATCTTGCAACAGAGATGCTTGCACCATTTTTTGCGAGCTTTCTCATTATGAACTGTGTTTTTTTTCTCGTAAAACTCATTCCCTTTCTCAATTTTGTGCTCGATCTGGGAATAAATCTTGCGGATTTTACCAGATTATTCGCCTACCTTTTTCCCAACATTTTTCTTTACTCGATTCCCATGGCGGCCATGATGGGAGTTACTATTGGTTTTGCCAGACTTTCCAGTGATTCAGAAATTCTAGCTCTTAAAGCCAGTGGGATAAGTATGTATAATATTATTCCACCTGTGGTTATTGTTGCTGCCATTATATCTCTTTTCACCGCGTATTTTTCAACGAAATTGATCCCACTTAGTGAAATTGCGATGAAACAGCTGACATATCAACTACTCAAAGAAAAGGTCAACAAAGGTATAAAACCCCATGTGTTTACGGAAGCCTTGGGGGACGTCGTTGTCTATGTTGATAAAATTGACAAGGCGACCGGCAACTGGACTGACGTCTGGGTGTCTGACATGAGAGGTGTTGCCAATCCTATTATCACTATGGCCTCTTCCGGCCACATGGAAAGTAATATTGAAGATATGAATGTAACGATTGTGTTACAAAACGGCAGTCTTCATAAACCCAGTAATGAAAACGCTCAGATTGTTGAATTTGATCAATACAAAATCAACATCCCCCTGCGCCCACCCAACTCCAAAGCTACCAAAGTAAAAAAACGGAACGTCCTCTCAATGGGTGAGTTGCTCGAAGCTTCCAAAGATGAAAGTTTGACCTTAAAAGAGCGGAGAACTCTACTCATAGAGTTTCATAAACGAATAGTCTTACCAGCTGGCTGCCTGCTCATAAGTCTCATTGGTCTGCCCCTTGGCCTTCAGGCAAAACCTGGTAAAAAAGCGATAGGTATTCAGGCAGGACTTGGAATTTTTATTCTTTATTATATATTCTTTACTGTTGGCAAATCCATGGCAGAAAAGGCGACTCTTCCAGTAGGAGTAGCCATGTGGGCACCAAATTTTTTATTTTTCTGTCTCGCTATATTCTGGATTTACAGGGTTTCCAATGAACAAACATTGATTCCAGAATTTTTTACCGATAATATAAGGAAATTCTTCACATATCTCAAACAACTTTTTCGTGTACTTCGTCTCCTTGCTGGAAGTAAAATTGGAATTCTCGCTCATGAGATCACTGATACAGAAGAAAATATCAAAGATACCAATACTATTCGAGGTAATGCTAAAAGTAGGGTTTTCCATGTATCAGAGTGCGAATACTATAGAAGTAAAAATTGCTCTATTGAGTTTAAGAACATTCAGATAGCACTGGATGCTGGTTTTGAACCTTGTAGATTTTGTAAAATCCATATGGATTTATCCTAATTTATATCTGGCAGACACCTGTTATTGTTTAAGGAGAAAACATGAAGCTACCTACATCTCAGGAAATGAAGGACCTGGATAAAAGCGCAACTGAAGTCTACGGGATTCCAAGTATTGTCCTGATGGAAAACGCCGGACTCTCCACAGTTCTTATGATGGAAAGAGAAATAGGCTCCTGTAAGGATACTTTTGCTCCTATTTTTGTAGGACCAGGTAATAATGGCGGAGATGGACTTGTAATTGGCAGACACCTTCATCAGAGGGGCTGTAAACCTGTTTTTTTCTTTTTAGTCAGCCCCGACAAACTTACAGGAGATGCCAAAACTAACCTCGGAATAATTAAAAATCTCAAACTTCCATTTCACGTCATTGACACTGCTGCAAGAGCTGAAACTATTTCAATCCTTGTAAAGCAGTTTGAATCCCGTGGGCTCCCATGTTACGCCATAATTGATGCCATTTTTGGCATTGGCCTATGCCGGGACATAGTTGGGCATTTCTCTGATGTTATTAACCTTATCAATGAGATAAGTTTCAAAGGAACGACCTCTATTATTTCTGTTGATACACCATCAGGTATGGAATCAGATACAGGAAAGGTTCTTGGTGCATGTGTACGCGCAAACTATACAGCAACGTACTGCTGCGCAAAACCAGGTCATTACATCCATGGCAGCGCCTACTGGACGGGCAAACTCGAAGTTGTTGATATTGGCATTCCGCCAGAAGCTGTCTACCGGGCTGAGATTTCGACTGAACTGGCAACACCTGATCTCGTTCAGGAGCTTATTAAACCCCTTCGTAGAAAACGTACATCTCATAAAGGGTCCCACGGACATCTCCTCATACTTGCTGGCTCAAGTGGTAAGACGGGAGCCGCTATACTAAGTGCCAAAGGAGCTCTTAGAAGCGGTGCAGGGCTCGTTTCTTTAGCGGTCCCAGAAGACCTCAATCCCATCTTTGAGATGGCGCTCCCTGAAATGATGACCATTCCTCTGCCCAAAAGCCGTAAAATACTATCTGTGGATGACTGGCCAACGATTGAACAGGAACTACAAAATAAAACGGCTGTCGTAATTGGCCCGGGTTTAGGCCAGGATCCAGCAACATCGGCTCTGGTATTAAAGGTTTACAATGAAGTGCGTTGCCCTGTTATTTTTGACGCAGATGCCCTTAATATTCTTGCAAATTTCAGCGGTGATCTTCTCGTCCCTGCTGGCCCCAGGATATACACACCGCACCCAGGTGAACTCAGCCGACTTCTAGGGAAAACCCCCGCCATAATTCAAGACAATCGACTCGATGCGTCCATTTTAGGATGTGATCTGTTTCGCAACGATCTTTTTGAGACTGTGCTTGTTTTAAAAGGTTCCGGAACTGTGGTCGCAACGAATGGCGATTCAACTATCATCAACACAACGGGAAACCCCGGGATGGCAGCTGCTGGTATGGGAGATGTACTCAGCGGTATGATAGGCGCCCTCATATGCCAGGGTCTAAGGCCTAAGGTAGCAGCAATTGTTTCGGTATACCTTCATGGAGCTGCAGGTGATATTCTGTTTCAACGTAACGGTTCAGGTTTCTATGCAGGTGAACTTGCAGACACCGTACCCGAAGCACTCAAAAACAACTTGGTGGTTGACTAACTACCACTCAATTTCTCGAATATTATGATTTTTGAGATACCCATTGCAGTGAGAAAAAACCCCTGACCCTAAAAATCCTCTATAGGCGGAGAGTGGTGAGGGGTGGCTCGTTGCAAGTACAAGATGTTTTGTAGTATCTATGAGTTCTCTTTTTTTTTGGGCAAAGGCTCCCCACAACATAAAGACAACATGATTTCTTTTTTCAGATATCGTCTCAATTATATTATCTGTAAGTTGATGCCAACCAAGACCTGCGTGTGAATTGGGCTTTTTGCCAATAACAGTAAGACTTGCATTTAACAGTAAGACGCCTTGTTCAGTCCAACGTGTCAAGTCACTTTCCGTTGATACTAACTCACCGCTATATATACTGTTGTTTACTTCTTTTAATATATTTCTAAGTGATGGAGGTACAGGAAATCCTTGTCTTACAGAAAAGCTCAAACCATGTGCTTCTGCACCCTTTCCGGGATGGAAATTAAAATACGGATCCTGTCCTATAATGACAACTTTCGTGTCATAAAAACTGGTTTGTCTCATTGCGGCAAAGACATCCGCCTTCTCAGGATACACAGGATGGGTATTGGTGGCAGAAGAAAAAGCTTTCTCAAGCAGTGTTTTATGCACACCTTCAACCATTAAAGGCACAATTTCTTCCCAGAGTGGACTGTAGATCATAGTATTGAAAATGGGTAGATTAAAAAAAACAAATGGCGGTTGTATTATAGACCACCGGCTACACCATCGTTCTTACCTTCATAATGATTCTTTTTGATTCGCTCGCTTATGCCTGCAAGTGTTAACGTCTGCGTAAGATCCAAATTACTTAAAACGTGTTGGCTCAATTTCTTACAATAACATTCACTTGGATCCAAGACACCAAAACCCCCACCGTACTTAAGCATAATCGCCATGCCCTTATCTCCATCGATAACATCACCTGATAAAATGATGGCGGAGGCCTTCTGTTTAAACATCGTACCAACAGAGGCCATAACTATATCAATGGGACCACCTTTTACACTACCTTTCTCTACACGCTGCAGTGTTAATTGGGCACTATATGGTTTTATTGACATGTAATCTTCACCGGAGAAGACATAACAATTCCCACCTTCGACATTTAACCCCTCACGAACGCGTACAACATTCATAGCAGATATGGCGTTTAAATATTCAGTGAAATTATCTACAAAATCAACCTGCTCATGAATAATAACGAGAAGAGCCCCACCCATATCGGGTTGCATTTGAGGAATGATATTAAGAAGGTTAGAAAAACATCCCTTGCCTCCACCAAGTACCGATATAAATGAATTCCTCTTATACTGCTCGCTTGATGAAATACCGACCTCTATAATATCACCACACTGGGAGCATTCTATCGTCTGGGCAACCTGTCCAGGATCGATGGTTACTGCTGTTCTAGAACCACATTCTTCACAAAAAACAACACGCTGAACCACTTCAGGTATTGAAGGTGCTTTAGGACGAGGGGTAGATGAAATAGGATCACGTGCAATAATCTTTAAGGCTGCAGCCTTATAAACTTTTTCGAGAAGTTCCTTCTTATGCTCGGCAAGATGATTTTTTTGAAAAATAAAATCCTTAGAGACAAAATCAACCGCACCATTTTTAAGGGTGTCAAAACAGCGTGCAGTACCCTCTTCCGTCAAACTGGAAAACATAATGGTTGGTATCGGTCGATGGATCATAAGATGCTGAAGAGCTGTCATGCCGTCCATAATCGGCATCTCCATATCAAGGAGAACAACATCAGGTGATGTTTTCAAAATCATATCGAGTGCTTCGATACCGTTCTGAGCCTCTCCTACGATACGGATATTTTTAAATTCAGCAAAAATATCACCAATAAATCGACGGAAAACCAGTGAATCATCAACTATGAGAACGGCAACTTTCCGAGCCCCTTCTGAAGTGTCTTCAAATTCCATCTTTGTTATCTTCCATTAAACGATATTAACATTTAGCAACTCCCTGAAATATTCAAACAAGATACAAGATTATTTACAGGTTGTACAAGCTATTTTCTTGTATATATTTCGCCACCTCTGGAGGCAAAAAAGTTGTCATATCCCCACCTTTTACTACACCTTTTCTAAAATCACTTGAACAAACCCCATGAGGAGATTTACTGAGAATAGTGATATCTTTATTCTCGCCTTCTGCCTGCCACTGACCATCTTTTTGGAAATAGCCTATTTGGAGTAGAAAATCATACAAAAGCTGCTCTGAATAGCCAACCCTTGGCGAAACAACTATTTGAACCATAGTCAAAATAGAGCGATAGGATTTCCAGGTCATTAAATCGAGAAATGCATCCGCACCTATGATAAAAAACAGATCGGAGTTCAGAGGAAGGGACTTCTTAAGCACGGTTAAAGTATCAACAGTGTAAGACGGTTTCGGAAGCTTGCTTTCAATATTGCTACAAACGAGTTTCGCGCTATCTCTGCATATTAATTCCAACATAGCCTCGCGATGATCCATGGAGGCTATAACCACATTTTTATGCGGGGGGGCAGCTGCCGGAACAAACAGTAGCTGCGAAAGACCTATTTCTTTGATAGCCTGATGTGCAAGTTGCAGATGTCCCCAATGTACCGGGTCAAATGTCCCTCCAAAAATACCTATCCTTAAAGGTTTCAATCCCTTATCTGCCCCTCGCCATAAACCACAAATTTTCGGGTGGTCAGTTCTTCCAGGCCCATTGGGCCATATGCGTGTAATTTAGTGGTACTGATACCTATTTCAGCGCCCAGACCAAGTTGCCCTCCATCATTAAATCGTGTCGAAGCATTAACGATTACGGCGGAGGCATCTATTTCGGAGATAAACCTGTTAGCGGTCGAGTAGTTTTCAGTAATTATGACCTCGGTATGCTGAGAGCCGTACCGATAAATATAGTCTTTGGCTTCTTCAAAGCCAGAAACAACTTTGATACAGGCCATAAGGTCCAAAAACTCAGTCCCCCAGTCATCATCTTGAGCAGGAGAGATTGTTGGTGCAATAGAACAACTCCTGGGGCAGCCTTTTAGTTCTACATTTTTTTCTGTCATAGCCGTAACAAGAACAGGCAAAAATGAATCGGCCACATCTTCATGGATGAGGATTCCTTCTAGAGCATTGCATACACCGGTTCTATGGGTTTTAGAGTTGATGATAATCGGTAGCGCCTTTTTAAGATCAGCGTCTTTATCAACAAAGACATGACACACACCTTTGTAGTGCTTCAGTACTGGAATCCTGGAATGTTCAACCACGAAACGAATGAGCCCCTCTCCACCCCTTGGAATGACGAGGTCAATATATTCGTCCTGCAAAAGTAGATGATTTATCGCCTTACGATCAGTGACAGGGATAACCTGGACAACATCGCTATTCACCCCACAAATGGTAAGTCCTTTCTTCAGGATCTCTGCGAGAATAATATTTGAGTGTATAGCCTCTGAGCCACCCCTCAAAATCACACCATTCCCTGTTTTAATGCAAAGGGCTGCGGCGTCAACGGTAACATTGGGCCTGGATTCATATATCATTGCGATAACACCAAGAGGAACACGCATACGCCCCACCTGAAGGCCATTCGGTCTTTTGCTGAAATCCTCTACCTTGCCGACAGGATCGGGCAGAAATATCAGTTCTCTGACTCCGGCAATCATTGATTGTATAACAGTATCAGACAGTGTTAATCTATCCAACATAGAGATGGAGAGACCATTTGCTTTTCCGGCATCTATATCTTTGTTATTTTCAACTTGAATGTTATTTTTTTCCGTTTCAAGCAGTTGTGCAATAGTCTCTAACACCTCATTTTTTTTTTGAGTTGAAAGTGACATAAGTGATGTCGACGCAAATTTAGTTTTTCTGGCCAGATCCTGTATCGTTTTTTCGAGTGTCATATTGTTTTCCTTACCCCGCAATATAATCTTATAAAACTACCATATTATCCCGGTGCATCACTTCCTCACTTTCTTTATAACCGAGCAACTGTCGAATTTCTTCCGTTCTCATTCCCTTGATTTTTGCTATCGTATCATAATTAAAATTTGAAAGACCCACAGCTACAGGCACACCGTTCGGATCAACACAGCGAACAGAATCACCTTTTTTAAAGTCCCCTTCAACAGATAATATTCCTGAAGGCAGTAAAGATCGACCATTTTTTGAGATTGCAATACAGGCACCCCTATCGAGAACAATATCACCCTGGGGCTTCAAGACATAAGCAATCCACCTCTTTCGGCTCTGCATCTTTTCTTTCTGAGGCAAAAAAAAGGTGCCGATCATTTCACCAGAAAACAGATGTTTTAAAATGTTTTTTTGTTTACCTGGGCCAATAAAAGAACTGCCTCCACCGGCGGCCACCATTTGAGCGGCAATGATTTTACTCCTCATGCCCCCTGTTCCAAGGATAGACTTGGAATGACCTGCCATGGACTGGATCGTCTCATCCACCTTACTTACCGTATAGATGGCTTTTGCATCCGGAGATGTTATCGGATTGGCATCATAGAGTGCATCGACGTCAGTGAGGCAAATGAACATGTCAGCCTCAATTAGATTAGCGACCAGGGCTCCAAGATTATCGTTATCGCTAAACTTTAACTCTTCTGTTGATACAGTATCGTTCTCATTGATTATGGGGACAACACCGAATTTGAAGAGAGTGAGGAGGGTGTTTCTAACGTTGAGATAACGACTTCGGTGGGATAAATCTGAATGGGTCAAAAGAATTTGGGCGATATTATAGCCATATCTTCCAAAGGCCTCATCGTAATCATGCATCAACTGGGACTGACCTATTGCCGCAAGAGCTTGTTTTTGCTGAATAGATAGTTCCAACTCATCTTTGAAGTGCAGTTTCTTTTTTCCTGCAGCAACAGCGCCTGATGACACAAGTATAACCTCTCGTCCTGTGTCACGCAAAAAGGAAATTTCTTTGGCAAGATTATCTACAACATCCTGATTTATGCCATTTTCTGTCGTAAGTATGGCACTTCCAACTTTAACAACGACCCTTTTCGCTTTATCAAAGAGGGTTTGCCGTTGATACAGCCCCTCTTCCTGTGTCATTTCACTAATCATGATGCAATAATTATTGGTGATATCAAAAGTTATTAATCCGGGAGGCCATTTATCTATTGCTGCAAACTACATTTAACTCATCTATACAATGGAGATTACTTATACTCAATCAACTCCATGATAGCTTCTTTCAATGCATCTATCCCTTCTCCTGTTTCGGCAGAAACGCACAGTACAGGTGTCTGAGATTTAGAAAAATGTTGTTTTAGCTCTTCAAGTGCTTCATCTTCAACAATATCAATTTTATTGAGTAAAATAATATGAGTCCGATCTGACAGTTCTTTTTTATAGAGAGCAAGTTCGTTTGAGATAATATCATAATTGTCTAAAACACCTTCATCTTCAGCGTCAAGTACATGTATTAAGACACTTGTTCGCTCAATATGCTTTAGAAACTTATGGCCAAGCCCAGTTCCTTCATGTGCCCCTTCAACAAGACCAGGTATGTCAGCGATTATACATGGGTTATAATATTTATATTGCAACACTCCCAGTTGAGGCTCAAGGGTAGTAAACGGATAAGGAGCAATTTTAGGGTTTGCTGCTGAAAGCTTTGACAACAGCGTCGACTTACCGGCGTTGGGAAGGCCTACCAAGCCAACATCCGCGATGAGCTTCAGCTCTACTTTAAGCCAAAACTCTTCCCCCGGATAACCACTAGTTGCAATCCTAGGAGTACGATTTGTACCACTGGAAAAATGAGGATTTCCCAACCCACCATCTCCACCTTTGGCTACTCTGAATGACTCTCCTTCTTCAGATAGATCGGCAAGTACTTCTCCTGTTTCGATATTTTTTATAATCGAACCAACGGGCACCTCAACATAGCAGTGTTTGCCCTTTCTTCCGTGCATGTCCTTGCCCTTACCATGCAGCCCCCTTTCAGCTTTAAAATGAGAACGATAACGGAAATCAATAAGAGAATTGAGCGATGACTTCGCAACTATTGTAACATCCCCACCTCTGCCCCCATCGCCACCATCCGGTCCACCTTTTGGGACAAATTTCTCACGGCGAAAACTCACACACCCTTTTCCACCATCTCCGGCTTTTACAAAAAATTTTGCTTCATCAATGAAGGCCATCTACAAATCCTGTTATTACGTACATTTCAAAAAAAAACTCGACCTTCAATATAGAATTGAGGTCGAGTCTATACTCCTGTATGAATTGCAATAATGAGCAATTCCAGGAAAAGATGTCAGAACTACTTAATTATGCTTCTGGGTAAATGCTGACACGCTTTTTATTTTTACCAAAGTCCTCATAGGTCACAACACCATCGACCAAGGCAAAGAGAGTATAATCTCTTCCGCAACCTACATTAGTACCTGGGTGAATTACAGTACCCAATTGTCTAACGAGGATGTTTCCAGCGCGAACAACCTGACCGCCAAAACGTTTCACACCTCTACGCTGACCAGCACTATCACGACCATTCCTAGAACTACCACCTGCTTTCTTATGAGCCATCTTCCACTCCTGTCATCAACGAATATATCTTATCGTTTTATTTATGCTTGTATTACTTCAATATCTAGATAGCGTAACTAGGCAGATATCGCTTCAATCTTCAAGGCGGTATAGGATTGTCTATGACCTTTCCTTAAACGGTAACCCTTACGACGCTTTCTCTTAAAGACGATGATCTTCTTGCCTCTACCCTGCTCGGCGATCTTTGCAGTCACCTTGGCATTTTCGAGGACAGGTTGACCGATTTTAACATCGTCTCCGTCAGAAACCATAAGAACATCTAATAAATCAATGCTATCGCCAACGTTGCCTTCAAGTTTTTCAACACGAACTTGATCGCCACACGCAACCTGATATTGCTTTCCACCTGTACGAACTATCGCATACATATATAAACCTCTTTGAGAATATCTGATCAGTTTTCAATAAAATAACGGAAAATATTGCAAGAACCAGACATTTAACACCTAGAGAAGTATAATGTCAATATTTTTCCATGAATCCAGCGTACTTTTTACACAAATAGCACAAAAAAACACCCCCATGTCTAAAACCTGATCATGAGGGTACTTCATTCGACCAACAACTAGACTAACCTGCGTACTCCAGCCGTGCTTTTTCTTTTTCAGTACGAATAGCACAGGCCCTTGTAAATGCGGATTTTTTTCCGTGCTTAGCTATAGAAACAGAGGTCTTCCCCTGTTTGCCTTGATGTGTGACCCAGCTTACCTCATAACGATTCAATTTCTCATTGAGGCGAACACCAACCACACCAGTTCCAGAGTTGCTCACTGTCACCATGTGCTTATTGGTTCGGACCTTGCCGAGTTTCTTCTCAGTTTTATCCCGCCAACTGATAGCAGAAAGAAGACTTGAGTAACGCCCCCCACTCTTTCTATCCGAAAAGAATTTTGAATGGGTCTTACCTAGAAAACGAACACGAACGTACCAACCATGGGTCCTTTTGGACTCCTGATCGATCCTCGCTATGTCTTTATGTTTTTCTAATAGAATTTTTTGTCCCTTGCCATCTTCCATGAAACTACCTCAATATTATTGTATCTATTAATCTGCACTGACTGCTATAATTATTGGACCCACACCTGAAGATACCACGTTGTAGCACTTAAGTAAAGTAAAATTGATCCATCCAGCTGCCAGAAAAAGCAGAAGGACACCAAAAGAACCTGACAACATTCGCCAGCAAAATTAAATAATGCGTTACGTCTTAGTTGTCAATATAAATTTCCCACCCAAACCAGAATAAAGTATTGAATTAACACGGCCTCCGAAAAATTCCTTATCAAAATCAAGGCACTCAAATTAACACAAAAAAACTTCATAATGACACACAATAACCAAAACTTACAGCAACTCATCGACACCATTTCAACACTAAGAAGTGAGAAAGGATGCCCTTGGGACAAGAAGCAAACGCCAACCTCTTTGATCAAATGTATTTCATCGGAGACCGCCGAGCTCATTTCTGCTATATCAAATGGTGATACTGAAAATACCTGCGAAGAACTCGGTGATGTTCTCTATAATCTTATAATGGTTGCTGTATACAATAAAGAACGGAACCTTTTTGATTTTTCAGATGTAATACGACAAATTAACGAAAAATTGATTCGACGTCACCCACATGTCTTTGCTGGAAAGGCCTATAAAAACGAAGCAGAACTTGACCGGCAATGGCAAGAAATCAAAGCCCAAGAAAAACATAAATAAATTGTTTGACACTATCTGATCATATTAGTACTATGCACATTTTTTATGCGTATGCAAGCGTGGGCTTACAAGGCTCACGTTTTTTTGTATAGTACAATGAGGGAACAGTGTGTTTCCTTGCCCCTTCTCGCTCTCTGCCAAATGCATAGCGCGAGGGCCGAAAACGGAGATTATTCCGTTAAAACCATGAGTCCACGAGGAGGAAATCATGAGAAGATATGAAACGATCATAATTCTTCGCCCAAATTCCGGCGAAGAAGAGATCACCAAAGTTGTTGAAACAACCACACAGATTATCGCCGATGAAAAAGGTTCTATCATCGAGTTAAGTAAGTGGGGAATGAAAAAGCTAGCCTACCTTATTAAGAAGGAAACCCTGGGTTACTATGTTTATTTTGACTTCGCAGCTACTCCCGCTGCAGTCAGTGAGATTGAAAGAAAATGTCGTATCGACGACGTGGTCCTGAAGTACCTGACCATAAAGACAGCTGCTGCGATCACAGAAGAAGGTGTAGCAGAAGCAATTGCCGCAATAAGTGCCAGAGAAGCATCCGCTGCAGCAGATACCGAAGAAGCTGAAAACGAAAGTGGAGATGTAGTTGCACCTGTAACTGCACCTGTAACTGCACCAGTAGCTGCACCTGAAGCTACGTCTGTAGTTGCACCTGTAGCTGAACCTGTAGCTGCACCTGAAACCAACGAAGAAGCTTAGATAGATTCTATTTATTTCGTTATTTGACCCTAGGAGGTTATTAACATGGCACCAAGACCACAAAAAAAATTATTTTCACGTCGAAAATCCTGCAGATTTTGTACTGACAAAGAAGCTACTATAAACTACAAAGACGTTAAAACTCTCAGAAATTTCGTTTCTGAAAGAGGTAAAATTATTCCTCGAAGAATTGTTGGAACCTGCGCAACACACCAGCGTCAACTTTGTGAAGCTATTAAGCAAGCCAGGCAGATTGCATTTTTACCTTACTCTGGTTCAGCTCAGGGTTAATAAGAGTAATAGGTTACCAAGGTGATTGCAAAAGAGCAGGAACAACTTGATATTGGCAAAATTATTACAGCCATACTCACCACTACGACGATAATTATTCTTCCTGGTATAGCGTGGGGGCTGTTTGGTTGGTTGCATTTACTGCTCCCTCTACTTGCCTTTGCTATACTCAATAAGTTTGGAAAATACACAGGTAGAAAATTTTTATTTACTGCCTCAATTTTCTCACTTATCGTTTATATCATCCTTGGGAATTTAGAACTTTTTGTCTTTTCAGCTATATTTCTTCTCGCGGGCTACGTACTGTTTTCTTCTTTTGAAAACAACGAAAGCCCAGCGCTGAGCGGTTTTAAGACAGCTGTTACCATTGGATTTGGTTGGGGTCTCGTTCTTGCTTTTTTCACCTGGGGAAACGATGTCTCCCCATATAAGCAACTTGTTACTGCACTTGACCTTGGAATCAGTGAAGCATTGACATATTATCGTGACAGCGAGGCTGTTACGACAGAGACTCTTGCAATGCTTGAAACGACTCTTAGGCAGATGAAGGTTATCGTGCCGCTCATTATGCCGGCAGTACTTGGAAGTCTCGTTTTACTCGTTACCTGGTTCACCATGATTCTCGGTAACACTTTGATGATCCGCCAGAATGGCTCAACTCCATGGTCCAACTACGGAATATGGCAATTGCCAGAAAAGATGGTCTGGCTAGCTATATGTATGGGCTTACTCGCCTTACTCCCAACATCCGGACTAAGAGTTGTCGCCCTAAATGCTTTAATATTACTCAGCGTTGTTTATTGTTTTCAGGGGTTGGCGATAGCAGTATTTTACATGAATAAATGGAACGTACCTATTCTTATGCGGTCTTTTTTTTATGTAATAATGATCATACAAACCTTTGGAACCATAATATTACTCGTTTTTGGTATAGCTGATGTCTGGCTCGATTTACGTAAAATCAAATCAGATGACCTAGCCGAAGAGGAAAACAAATAGATTTATAGACTTTCTTTGTTGAAACGTCTGTACTACACATACTAGAGGAGTTTAAAAATGGAACTCATTTTAAAAGAAACAATCAGCAGTCTCGGGTTTGAGGGAGACGTTGTAACTGTTAAGGCCGGATTTGGCCGTAACTACCTTCTGCCCCAAGGTAAGGCTGTAGCTGCCACTGAGGTTAACCTTGCTGAACTTGCAGAAAACAAAGCTGTAATTGAAGCCAGAAGAGCAGCAGACAAGAAAAAAGCAGAAGCAATTGCCAAGAAGATTAACGGCCTTGAGGTTGTTATTGAACAACTTGCAGGCGATGACAAGCGCCTTTTCGGATCAGTTACTAACGCTGACATCTGTGCTAAACTTGCTGAACTCGACGTTAAACTTGACAAGAGACAGATACTTCTCGGCGACCCTATTAAGACCATAGGTGAACTTAAGGTTCTGGTTAAAGTAGGATTTAATGTTACTGCTGAGATTTCTGTAAATGTTTTACCACTCAAAGCAAGCTGAGAAATAGATCAAAAATATTTCTTAACTGCAGTTAATTCGTCCTGTATCTTTGTCTCTGACGATCTATAGAGCACGAAATAATTTTCAGTGATAAAAACACACCTTGAGGGTTGACCTTCATGGTGTGTTTTTGTTTAATTACGACTCAAATCGTAACCATCCTTTGTGTTATTTCTACCTTGGCCTAATATGATCGATAATTCCTTTCCCAGTGAATATGGTGGCGCTAAAATTATTTCTAGAATTCCTCCTCAAAATACCGAGGCAGAACAAGCCGTATTAGGTTCTATACTTCTTAAAGCCGACCTGCTGGGAACCGTCCTTCAATTCCTTAAGCCCAACGATTTTTATAAGGATAGTCACAAGATTATCTATGAAAGCATGGTCGATCTTTTTGACAAAAACGAACCCCAAGACCTGCTCACTGTCTCAAATCTACTCTCCAACACCAATCAGATCGACAAAATTGGTGGCCCCGCCTATCTTGCCAGTTTGACTTCTATTGTTCCTGTCACCGCCAACATCGCAAGCTACGCAAAAATTATACGGGAAAAATCAATCCTCCGTCGACTGATTACAGTTAACACCGATATTGCCTCAAGGTGTTATGAAGAACAAGGCGATATAGACATACTCGTAGACGAGGCAGAGCAGGCCATTTTTGACATTGCAGGCTCTAAAGGTGATGGACATTTTACCCATATTAAATCAATCGTACCTGACGCTTTTGCCGCCGTTGAGCAGCTCTACAAAAGAAAGGGACTTATCACAGGTGTCCCCACCGGGTATAGCCAGATTGATAAAATGACCGCAGGTCTTCAGCCTTCTGATCTTATCATTCTCGCAGCACGACCTTCCATGGGAAAGACCTCCTTTGCGATGAATATCGCTCAGCACGCCGCACTTGTTGAGAAGATAGGGGTAGCAGTGTTTAGTCTTGAGATGTCCAAAGAACAACTCGTTATGAGACTTCTGAGCTCCGCTGGACGCATTGATTCCCAGCGTATTCGTACAGGTAATCTCCATAACGAAGATTGGCCTAAACTCACCCGTGCGGTAGGTATGCTTTCAGAGGCACCTATCTTCATAGATGACACAGCTGGCATCTCAGTGCTTGAAATGCGTGCAAAGATAAGACGCCTCGCAGCACAACACGATATCGGTCTTATTGTTGTTGATTACCTACAGCTCATGACAGGAAGAAACACAGAAAACAGAACCCAGGAAATCAGTGAAATTTCCAGGTCGCTCAAAGCCCTTGCCAAAGAACATAAGGTTCCGGTCATTGCATTATCCCAGCTCAACCGTGGATTAGAGAGTCGACCGGACAAACGGCCGATGATGTCGGATCTTCGAGAGTCTGGAGCTATTGAGCAGGATGCTGATGTTATTTGTTTTATTTATCGAGACGAAGTGTATAACAAAGCTGAAGATAATCCTGAAAGAGGCAGTGCTGAAATTATCATAGGAAAACAAAGAAATGGCCCCACGGGAGTTTCAAAGCTGACCTTCATAAAAGAATTCACCATGTTTGAAAATATGAGTGAAATGGATGAGTATGACGATTTTGGTTAGCCCGGATTTTTCACCAACAAAGTTTTTCGCAGGTCGAGACACCGGGCATGAAGCTGTAATAATCTACTGCAAATGCTCGGTAACGAAGCAGCTGCGGATAAATCTGTTGGCCCGAAGGGTGAACTTTTTGATTTGAAACGAAAAACACCCTGTTAATTAAGAAAGTCATTTTTAAACTATAAAAACAAACAAATGAGTTTCAAATCAAAAAGTCATGAGAAATTCGGGTTAGACAGGTTTTATCCACAAAAGGTAACTGACATTCTCCCAAAGTACGAGATATCATAGACCAAGAACAAAAAGGGCACAATTATGACCATAGAAAGTGGTGTGAGCAATAAATACGATTTTCAATCCATTGAAAAAAAGTGGCAAGATATATGGGAAACCAACCAAACATATAAAGTGGTTGAGGATGAAACAAAAGAGAAATATTATGTCCTTGAAATGTTTCCCTACCCTTCTGGTCGTATCCACATGGGTCATGTCCGTAATTATTCCATCGGCGATGTTGTCGCCAGGTATAAAAGAATGCGGGGATTTAATGTACTCCACCCTATGGGCTGGGACGCCTTTGGTCTACCTGCTGAAAATGCGGCACAAAAAAACAACACCCACCCTGCTACCTGGACCTATTCCAATATTGACTACATGAGAACTCAGCTTAAACAGCTGGGTCTATCCTATGACTGGAGTCGTGAAATTGCTACCTGTAACCCCAAGTATTACCAGTGGGAACAGCGACTTTTCATTGAGATGTATCAAAAAGGAATTGTTTACGAAAAGGTTACAACTGTTAATTGGTGTGAAGACTGTCAGACAGTTCTTGCAAACGAGCAAGTCATTGATGGTGCCTGCTGGCGCTGTGATGAGCTCGTAACTCCCAGAAAAATGAATGGTTGGTTTTTTAAAATCACCGACTATGCTGAAGAACTGCTTGCCGATCTCGACAAGCTCGAAGGTTGGCCAGAAAAAGTCATTACCATGCAGCGTAACTGGATAGGTAAATCAACCGGTCTTAAGTGTGACTTTGCAGTCGATGGAGGTAACGAAAATATTTCCATCTTCACCACCAGACCTGACACAATTTATGGCGTTACCTTTATGTCTCTTGCGCCGGAACATCCTCTTATTGACTCACTCATATCAGGTACAGACGCAGAACCTGAGGTGCGATCTTTTATAAAAGAAATCATAGAGGAAAAACAGCGACAAACTCTCGATGTAGAGCCTGAGAAAAAAGGTGTCTTCACCGGGAAATACTGTATCAACCCATTTAATGGCACAAAAATCCCAGTTTATATCGCCAATTTTGTTCTCATGGAGTACGGAACCGGTGCTGTCATGGCTGTTCCTGCCCATGATCAGAGAGACTTTGATTTTGCCAAAAAATACAGCCTTCCTGTTACTCCGGTGGTTATGCCTGACGGTATGAACCTCTCAGGTGACACTATGACCGAGGCCTCTACGGACCCCGGTTTTCTGGTAAACTCCGGTGAGTTTAGTGGTATGGAATCGGTATCATCCCAAAAGGCAATTATCACCTACGCCCAGAAAAACAACTTTGGAACTGACCTTATTACGTATAGACTTCGTGATTGGGGGATTTCCAGACAACGATACTGGGGAACACCTATTCCAATGATCCACTGTGAATCATGTGGAGTTGTGCCTGTTGCTGATTCAGATCTACCAGTCACCCTTCCAGAAGATGCTGGCACCGCTACTTCTTGCGCCCCACTCCATCAGCGAGAAGATTTTATTAATACGACCTGCCCTACATGTAATGGTCCTGCGAAAAGAGCAACAGATACCATGGATACCTTTATGGAATCTTCTTGGTATTTCGCAAGATTTACCACACCACGATGTGAAGACGCCCCTCTTGAAAAGAATGGTGCTTCGTACTGGCTACCAGTAGATCAGTATATTGGTGGTGTTGAACATGCTATTCTTCACCTCCTTTATTCTCGCTTTTTCACAAAGGTACTACGAGACCTTGGACACCTGAGTATCGACGAACCATTTAAGAACCTACTCACCCAGGGCATGGTCATCAAAGATGGTACCAAAATGTCCAAATCCAAAGGGAACGTTGTTGACCCCAATGACCTTATTCAGGATTTTGGTGCTGATACAGTTCGCCTTTTCAGCCTTTTTGCTGCGCCTCCGGAAAGAGATCTCGAATGGAGTTCAAAAGGCGTTGAAGGATCTTCCAGATTTTTAAATCGTGTTTATCGACTCATTTTAAGCTGTAAAGAGCAACTTAAAACAGATGAGAGAGTAACAGACAATCTCAGTGCATCAGGCCGGTCACTTCATAGGAAGACTCATCAAACCATAAAGCGTGTTACTGAAAACATTGAACATAATTTCCATTTCAATACAGCCATCAGTGCAATGATGGAGCTATTCAATGTGGTGTCATCGTCTGTAGCAGAAGATAAAAAGGCAGAACTCGAACCTGCTGTCGTCAAAGAAGCCATAACCGTCTTGATACTTCTTCTCTCACCAATGGTTCCACACTTTGCATCTGAAATGTGGATTAAGATCGGAAATTCAAGTGACCTGGAAGATCAATCATGGCCTGTTTTTGATACTGAGGCAGCCAAAGATGATCTTTTAACTATTGTTATTCAGGTCAACGGCAAGGTTCGGTCAAGGCTTGAGGTTCCTGCGGACATCACTGACGATGAAATTGAAAAAATGGCTCTGGCTGACGAGAATACTTTGAAATTCATCGACTCCAAACCCGTCAAAAAGACTATAGTTATACAGAAGAAACTTGTTAATATTGTTATTTGAGACTAAATACAGATACAATTAATGCTTATAAACGGTTAACTATTTGAAATTACAACTACACAAGATAACAATTACAGGAGATAAAAAGTGAAGACAGTTTTGAGAACTACCACAGTCATGCTGTTCCTCATTCTTGTAGCCAGCTGCGGATATAAGAACCCAAACGTTTACAATGGTCCTTCCAAAGTAATCTATGCAACGGAATGGAAAAACAGAACCAGTGAGTTAGGTCTTGATTCTAAAATCTATAGATCGTTAACTAACTGGTTCCAGAAATCAGGTTCACTGTCTACCGTCAGAGACAAATCTGGAGCTGATCTCATTTTGGCCGGTGAAATAGTATCCATTTCCCTCCCAAGCCTTTCTTATGGGACTGATAACGTTGCCACAGAGGTAAAAGTAAGGCTAAAGGTTCGTTATATCTTAAAAGAAATTGCAACCAACAGGATATTACTTGAGGTCCCCAGTGAAACTTGGACGGGAGAGTATCTCGTGACAAGCAGTTCATCCACCAACTCTGACAATGAAAGTGACGCTCTTGATGAAATCATCGAAGATCTGTCTCAAAAGATATACCAGAGAACGTTAGCACTTATCTCCCAGATTTAATTTATTTGCCATTTCACGCCGTTTTGCTTTTTTAACTTAGCAAAACGGCGTCACTTTTTTACTCTTAGAATTTCATGTTTCAAATTGGACCTCACAAGCTCGACAACCCCTTTGTACTCGCCCCCCTTGCAGGTTACACAGACCTTCCATTTCGTCTTCTTTGTAAAGAGTTTGGAGCAGGACTGACTGTTTCTGAGATGATCAGCTGCCATGGGCTCGTCTACCGACAGAGTAACACTCTACGAATGCTTAAATCTGCAGAAGATGAACGACCCGTTTCTTTTCAACTGTTTGGTGCAGAACCTGATATCATGGCTGAGGCCGCTGAGATAATGGCCTCTCTCAAGCCAGATATTATCGATATAAACATGGGATGCCCCGTCCGCAAAGTTACAAAACGGGGAGCAGGATCGGCCCTCATGACAACTCCTAAAATTGCGGAAGAGATTATTCATAAAGTTGTTTCCCGTGTTAACATACCTGTTACGGTAAAGTTTCGAAGCGGAAAAGACCAACAACACATTACCGCTGTTGAATTTGCTAAAATGGTCGAGGGAGCGGGTGCCTCCGCTGTTACTGTTCACGCCAGAACATGGGCCCAGGGTTTTTCAGGACAGATAAATCCTTCAGTGATAAGAGATGTTACCCAAAGCATCAAATTACCGGTTATAGGCAATGGAGATGTGTTTTCACTTGCGGAAGGCTATAAGATGATGGCAGACACCGGATGCCATGGTGTAATGATAGGTCGAGCTGCACTTGGTAATCCATGGGTTTTTAGCAAGAACGGACGACCAGATGGTTATCGTGAAATAATGGATGGGGCACGAAGACATCTCAATCTGATGCAAGAACATCTGCCAGTAGAGCAGGTTATGGGCTACATTAAAAATCATATCAGTCGCTACTTTAAAGGTCTGAAAGGAGCTTCAAGTTTCAGGAAAAAGATATTTGATGCGGCAACAGCTGATGAAATCAATAGCCTGCTTGCCAATTACGACTTAGACAGCTAGAGCACTCCCCGCCCTTCACTGCCTGGTCTCCGGCTACTTTTTAAGCTCTTTAATCCGCTCTAAGAATAACTTTGCTTCTTCTTTTTCTTTTTCACTCAGGGACTTGTCTTTTAGTGCAATTCTAAAATTATGCGTCGCCAAATCTAATTTTCCTTCATAGAGATTAAACTTCCCCAGATATAAACTCGCGAGCCCACCTCTTTTTTGGTGTGAATAAATCTGTCCAAGAGAAAAGTATACATTGGCATATTGTGGAAGGACGTCTTCTATGACTTCAAACTTTTGTATTGCAGCATCCAGTCTGCCTGTGCGTTGCAACAACAAACCTAATGTATAGGTCGCGTACATGTCATTTTTGTTTTCACCCAAAGATTCCAACAAAAGTCGTTCTGCAAGGGGGTATTCTCCCGCCTCATACTCAAGAACACCTTTATCCACCAATAGATTCAATTTCTGGGGGTACTTCTCAATAACCTGATCGAGCAGTGACCTGGCATAATCAAAATTATTCTCACTTCGGGCAAGTTGTGCCATCCCGTAATTGGCCATGTCCCTTTGAAGATCCGGTGTTTTTTCATTTGCAAGAAGACTTGCCATTCGAGCCCTAAAAGACAGAGAAGTCGTCGATTGAGCAAGTACACGGTATTTAAACCTGAGGAAATCAAAATCATCAATACTTGAGGTATCAGGGAGATATGTACTTTTATCCACTTGAATGAGGGATTCAATTGTATCCAGTCTTGCTTCCGGATTTGGATGGGTTAACAGGTATTGAGGTAACACATCGCTTCTATATCTCGCAATTCTACGCATCGACTGGAGCATACGGGCCTGCCCATCGGTATCTCTATGCAGCTTTTTCATCCAACCATAAGCAAGAAGATCGGCCTCTTCTTCATTTTCGCGGCTGAAATGAAGCGTTATACTTTGGCCTGTCGCCAATGCACCCGTAAGCAATGCAGGTGCCGCAGCCCCCCCAAAAGCCACTGCGGCAAGAGCCAGACCAAGTGTTGCCATGGTACTATATTTACTTTTTTCAAGCCTGGAAGCCAGATGCCTTTTGACAATGTGGCCAATTTCATGGGCAATAACTGAGACGAACTCATCTTCACTATTCATAGACTCAATGAGGCCTGAATAAAAGAAAATAAGCCCGGAAGGGGCTGCAAAAGCATTAAACTCTTTGCTGTCGATTACAAAGAAATGATAATCAAAATATTGTATGCCAGCGACACCAAGAACACTTTCACCGATTCTGGTGATATATTCAGTGATGTCAGGATCATCAATCAAATCAAAACTTGACCGAACAGAATAGAGAAGCTTTTCACCAACCTCCCGTTCTTCACCTATATTAAAACTGAATGCGGGAAGAACAGACTGAATAGCGAAAAAATATACAGCAACAAGAGTACAGCATATTTTTTTAGTGCTGATAATCATGATTTTTCAACCAATGTACTGTTTTTTCTAACCCCTCTCTCGTTGATATTATAGGGGTATAACCAAAATCTCTACGAGCTTTTTCACATGAGAAATAATGTGATTTTGCAAGCTGTTCTGCTAAAAAACGGCTCATCTTGGGTTCTCCATTTTTTCCTGTTACTTTGTAGATAAACTCAAGGCTTGCACCTATTTTATATGCCGTTTTGTACGATATTCTTTTTGTTATTCTCTCTACCCCCATTAATTCAAACAGCTCATTAATCCAATCCCACAAGTTAACAGGCTCGCCCTGACTGATAAAATAGGCTTGCCCTGCAGCCGTTTGCTCCTGAGTTAGGTTTTGCGCAGCGAGCAGGTGAGCATGAGCCACATTATCAATATAAGAAATATCTACTAAATTATCACCGTCCCCTACCATTTTAAGTTGTTTTTTTCTTCCTGCGGCGAGTAATCGTGGAAGTAGATGAGGATCAGAAGGTCCCCAGATAAGATGAGGACGTAATGCGCAACTCGGTGTAGAAAGGTTCTCTAGGACATTTTTTTCTGCGATAACCTTTGATTTCGCATAGGAACAGAGGAAATTAGAGGCATAGGCGAGGGACTCATCACCTGCAACAATGTTTTTACGGTCAAAGACTACAGAAGGGGTTGAGGTGTACACGAGAGCCTTGACACCATTTGCCTTGCAAGCATTTACGACGTTTTCTGTACCCAGCACGTTCGTTCTATAATAGTCATCCCAGGGACCCCAAATTCCGGCAAGTGCGGCAACATGAAAAACGACCTCGACACCTTTACAGGCACGACAGAGGCCATTGAAGTCAGCAAGGTCCCCTGTAAAACAGGTAACACCTAATTTTTCCAGGTCTGGATATCTATTTCTACCAATAACACGGACCTCTACACCACGATCAAGCAGTTGTTTTACCACCGCCTTACCCACAAAACCTCCGCCACCTGTGACGAGTGCGACCTGAAATCTTAAGGATACATCTTTTCCTGTGCCCATGTGCTGAGTTTTTCCCTAAATATTTTAGCATTATGGCGAATATCCACCGGAAAATTATTATGGATCAGAAAATATTGAATAGATTTTGTCACTGGGCTCTTTTTAGCAAGCACTGCAGCTTCAGCTATCAACTTTTTGGCATCTCCATTAAAATCTTTGACAGGTTCTACAATTAATACCGGAACGTTTACACCCTCACGATTGGTCACTGACACAAGTGCTGATCTGTAAATGTCTGGATGCTCATTAACTATAGCTTCACAAGGCACAGAGTAGAAGGTGTGCGTACCAGAAACCACTCTGTGTGCTCTTCTTCCACAAAACCACAGCCTGCCACTCTCATCCAGATATCCAACATCGCCCATCCTATGCCAAAATGTGCTGCCATCTTGGATTTTAGCAAGCCGGGTTTCGGCCTCGTTGTTCATATATCCTTTTGTGACAACTCCACCCCGAACTATAATCTCACCGATAATATCGGTTTCCAAGAAATGGCATTCACCTATATCTTCTATTATTTCATCAGATAGTTGAACAATTCTAATATCAATACCCGGCAAGCTATAACCAACGCAGGTGCCTTTTCCTATACGACTCAGATCCATGGTTTGAGACAAAATTTCAGCATTATCGATTGAAGCAATCGGCAAGCTTTCTGTGGCTCCATATGGGGTGAACACCCGGCCATGGTCTGGCAGTATCTCTACCATATTTCTGAGTAAATCGTATGGTACAGGTGCTCCAGCCATCAATACTTTAGACAGAGATGGAAGAGTTATCTTGTTTTCAATGCAGTAGGTACTTACAACCCTCCAGATTGCAGGTGACCCGAAAGAATAGCTGACCTTGTTTTCCACAATAGAACGGACAAATTTTTCAGGATCCACCTGGGCAGGCTTGGTTGGATCCATATCCGGAATTACAGCAGAGGCCCCAAGGGCTGTTGAAAATAATGCAAACAGAGGAAATGCAGGTTGGTCTATATCCTGACTTCCTATCTTGTAAAAAGATTCTATCTGTTTGAGTTGGGCACTGAAAATGGAGTGCTCATACCGTACACCTTTAGGAGGCCCCGTTGAACCGGTTGTGAAAATGATAGCTGCAAGGTCATTTTCAAGAGGCTTGTATACTTGGCTACAAGGATTAGCTTCTCTGTCTATCGCATTAATATTTGGTCCAAATATACCAGCTGAGAACCCACTGCAAAATCTCTTTTTTACAGCTTTGAACGGTTTTGGAAAAATCTTTGAAAACAGAAGCGCTTTGGGAATCCCCACTAGATACGTGGGCTCTACCCTTGCAATACATTTGAGTAAATTTTTAAATCCCATGCCAGGATCGATAAGTACAACCGGAGTTCCAAGTTTAAATAGTGCAAGGGTCAGACATATAAATTCAATGGACGGCCTAACCATCAAAATAACGACCTCTCCAGGACACAATCCCTCACTTGAAAAATAGTGGGTATAGTTATCCGCTCTATTATTTAACTCACTAAAGGTTATTGAACGATTACTCTTAGCCTCTATAATCGCAGTTTTGTCTGCATTTATTTGTGCTGATCTAACGAAGATATCTGCAATATTTTCAGCATATTTCATCAATGCGCCTCTATTTGAGAAAAAATGTAGCTATTCGTTCGTTAACTTCATCTTTTTTGTCTTCCAGCACGTAGTGCCCTGCATCAGCGTAGTAGGTGGACTCGGCATCAGGGAATCGTTCTTTCCATTCATTATAAAAAGAATCATTAAAGCAGAAATCTTTTCCTCCCCAGACGATAAGCAGTGGTACACCGAGTTTTTTTATCTCATCAAGTCCAGCTTCAACCTCAACAAGGGTATGATAACTTGGGTGGTCTTCTGATAGTGGTATATCAAGTACAAAACGGTGAGTAGCTATCCTATTTTTCCACGAATTATATGGCGCGAGGTAGCCGTTTTTCACTTTATCGTTCATGGTATTCCTGACTGCCATAAAAGTGGCCGGCCAGGCGAATCCATTAAAAAGCCGCACCAAGACTTCCCCCAACAGAGGTATACGACACAAACGTATCCGAAAAGGGATTCGAGACGAACGAAATGCTGCTGTGTTCATCACAACAATTTTATCAACCTTATCCGGGCTGCGACCAGCCACTCCCATGCCAATAGCCCCACCCCAATCGTGGAGTACGAGGGAAAATCGGTCGATATTAAGAGCTCCAATGACAGACAACACATTATCAATATGCTGACTGAGGGTGTAATCGTATTTCTGTGGCTTATCGGACAGACCACAGCCGATATGATCGATTGCAACAACCCTATAGTTTTTCTTTAATTTATGAATGAGGTTTCTATAGTAAAAGGACCATGTGGGATTACCATGAATCATGACAATTACCGGACCTTTCCCCTCATCAATATAATGTAATTTCAGACCATTAAGGTCATGGAAATGTGACGTAAATGGGTAATTTTCAAACAAGATTGCGACCTTTAATTAACAACTGATGATTAGCGCCTTAACTGAGAAAACCTCTCACTTATCTCCGGTTTACCGGACTTAGTAATATTTACCTATTATGAATAATAACGTAAGCACTGAGTACTAGCGCAGTTTATAATTTTTTGCAAACAAGTTGATTTTATTCAATTCTAACTCACCAATCTAGAAAGGTAGAGCTCTTTTACCTTCGTCCCTAAAACTTTGAACACATGAAAAATATTTCATTTCAAGGTAACTCCAGATTAGTTCAAGAAACACACCTAGTAAGCGTTAATAATAATTCCTAGTAGCCTGAAAATACACGAATATATGTTTTTTCTTATTGCATTATTAACGGTAACATGCTAAACGGAACCATTGTCATGCAGTAAACATCACTATCTGGATATAATGTTGTAAATGCAAGGGGATAAGTAAAACGCATTCGCATGGCATCTGGTTATCCGGCTGTATTGGCTGGAGATTTATTAACGGTTTATTTTTAGACCGAGTATAAAAGGAGCGGTACGATGGCAGAAGGTACAGTTAAATGGTTTAATGATGCAAAAGGATTTGGTTTTATCGAGCAAGATGGTGGACAAGATGTTTTTGTACATTATTCCGCTATCAAGTCTGAAGGATTCAAATCCCTGGAAGAAGGCTCCCGGGTATCCTTTGAGATTGTTGATGGCCCTAAAGGTCCTGCTGCTGACAACGTACAGAAAGTATAGCTTGTTGGAATACTCAAAATCCTAAGGCCCATAACACCCAGTGTTATGGGCCTTTTTCTTACATCGGAGTCAGCGGTAGATATTCCGGCATCCACCTCATCCTATCTATGAGTTTTGCCATTCTCGCCTCATTATCATTTGGTTGAAAATCAGAATAGATACATGGCCGGCTAAGGCCCTTTTCAACCGCACACATAGCAACGGCTAATGCAACTGATTTTGCGATATCACACATAGACCCAAGCGAAGGCATGATTCGTCCTTCAGCGAGCTGTTGCTCTGTCAACATATCCGAAACAGCTTGAGCCGCAGCAATAAAGAAATCCTGAGTTACTTCACTTGCTCCTGACACAAGAACACCCAGGGCCACACCAGGGAATATAAATGCATTATTACACTGGCTAATACCACTCGATCTTTCTAGGGCATCCATTGTAGCACATGGATTACCCGTACCTATCAGAAGCCCTTCATCGCTCCATTTAGCAATATTTTGACAAAGCTCAGCTGACGTTGAAACGTGTTGGAACAGAGGTAAAATAACAGGCCTATTGGTATTTTTCTTAATCTCAGCCACCGACTCCTCATTAAAGAAAAACTCGTGTCCTGTGGTACCAATGAGAACAGTAATTCCAGCTTCACGGATAATACTCTGAATATCAGTTGGATCAAGAT
Organism: Desulforhopalus sp.; assembly: GCA_047619065.1. Taxonomy (GTDB): domain Bacteria; phylum Desulfobacterota; class Desulfobulbia; order Desulfobulbales; family Desulfocapsaceae; genus Desulforhopalus_A. The sequence continues at coordinate 111,669 of JBLHNA010000009.1, read as the reverse complement.
CACTCAGCCACGGGTGATCCACTGGGTCCTTGGCATATGGTTTTTTATAAAATTGACAATCTCGCTCTGTTGATACCAAACCGTCTCGTGCAACGACAAAAATATGCTCCGCAGCTTCGTCTTCTGACAGGCCTTGAGCGACGAGGATCTTGCTAATGGTTCGCGCAATACCTATACCACCAGTGCCACTGCCATGGATGAGAAAATACTGGTCTTCAATTTTTTCGTTTTTAATCTTCATAGCAGAAAAAATTGCAGCAGCGGCGACGGCACCGGTACCCTGTATATCATCGTTGAAAGATATTATCTCATCTCTAAAAGCATCATGGATTGAAAAAGCGGTTGTCGGTGAAAAATCTTCCCACTGACATAATGCATTTGGGAACACATTTCTAAAGGCACGAACGAAACGACCTATAAATGAAAGATACTCTTCCCCCTCAAGGCGATGCTGCCTCCAGCCGAGATAATGTTTATCAGCAAGCAGAGTCTCGTTATTCGTACCGACATCAAGCGATATAGGGAGACAGTGCCAGGGGGCAATACCAGCACCCTGGGTGTAAATCATTAGCTTTCCATGGCAAACAGCTATCCCTCCGGCACCCTGGTCACCCAAGCCTAAAATGCCGTGATTGTCTGTTACAACGGCAACTCGAATGTCTCTATTCGAAAAACGTCTGAGAATGTCTTCCGCGTTGTCTATATTCCCAGGATAAAAATGCAGCCCATTCGCCTGACGAAACATAGATGAATATTGTTGAACTGCGAGCCCTACCGTTGGCGTGTATATGAGTTTTATATAGGTTTCAATATCACTTTTTACAAGTGCGTGCGCAAGGGTTGCATTGCGATTAAACAGAGCACGAAGAAAAATATATTTTTCTATATCATTAACTTTCTCATTTACTTTTTTCTGTGAGCTCTGAATTTGATCAAACAGGCAGCGAACACCTGGTGGAAGTGTTGCCTCCAACGCCAACATCTTCCTCTCATCTTCACTAAAGGCCGTGCCCTTGTTAATATATCTGCTCGAACGCGCTGAATCACCGCTGGCATAGACTATTATCTCTTTAGTGTTTCCATATTCGTCATATTTAAACCGGTACAGATTTGAAGACATAACCAGCTCCCTCATAAAAGCATATAAAAATAAATGTCCAATTGACAAGCCAAGTAGTTTCCTCCATAATGCCCAACCATGGAACAATGGAAAGAAATTTTACAGAAAAGTATTACTACCTCGCAAGAACTTCATCATCAACTTGGTTGTGACCTTAATATATTACAAGATGTAATAGCAAGTTTTCCGATGAGGATAAACCCATATTTTCTCAATTTGATTGAATATCCCGGTGACCCCATTTGGAAACAGTGTGTCCCTGATGTTTTGGAGATAGAAGACAGGGTCTGTATCCCAGATCCTCTGGGGGAAGAAGACCTCAGCCCTGTCCCCAACCTCGTGCATAAATACCCCAACAGGGTTCTTCTCCTCGCCAGCAACCAGTGCGCGATGTATTGTAGATTTTGCACAAGGAAGCGAAAAGTAGGGACAAGCAGGATGCACATAAGCCAGTGGACCCTCTCTCTTGCCTACGACTATTTACGCAAACACCCTGAAGTGAGTGATGTCCTTATCTCAGGAGGAGACCCCTTACTATTAGACGACGAATTAATTGATGATATTTTAGGTAATTTGAGTAAAATCAGGTCTATTAAAATGATCCGTATTGGCACCCGAATACCCTCGGTTCTGCCCATGAGGATCACAGATCGTCTCTGTCATATCCTAAAAAAATATCATCCTCTTTACATCAACACCCACTTCAACCACCCTAAAGAATTAACCGCTGAAGCAAAAGAAGCGTGTTCAAAACTTGCTGATGCCGGCATTGCCTTAGGCTGCCAAACGGTTCTTTTAAAAGGGGTCAATGACAATATTGATGTCCTACGGGAGCTTTTCCAAGAACTTCTTTATATGAGAGTCAAGCCGTACTACCTGTTTCAAAGTGATCTAACTAAAGGAGTAAATCACTTCCGAACATCGACCAGTAAAGGAATCACGCTCATGAAAGGCCTCTACGGACACTTGTCTGGAATGGCCATACCCACATTTACTCTCGATGCGCCTGGTGGAAAAGGAAAAATCCCCCTAACACCTCAATTTGTTTTAGAAAACAAAGACAAAACGCTCATTTTTAAAAATTATCTCGGAAAAACATGCACCTACCCTGAAGCGGAAGATTCGGACGTATAAAGATTATCGCCTCATAATACGATTCAATAAGTATATGATGGTATTCATCATTTTTCTTTAAGATCTATTTGATTATCCGACGCCAAAGGTCGTATACTTCAAACTAGCCCCAACAAGCAGTACAATTGCTTATACGCTCTATTTTAGCTCGGATTTCTCACCAACAAAGTTTTTCGCAGGTCGAGACACCGGGCATGCAGCTGTAGTAATCTACTGCAAATGCTCGGTAACGAAGCAGCTGCGGATAAATCTGTTGGCCCGAAGGGTGAACTTTTTGATTTGAAACGAAAAACATCCTGTTAATTAAGGAAGTCATTTTAAAACTATAAAAGCAAACAATTGAGTTTCAAATCAAAAAGTCATGAGAAATTCGGGTTAGTGCCTTACTCCAGAAGGCTTGTGATAAAAGAACAAGAAACATTTGAATATCAAGATTATATTCAGGAGTACCATGAATCAGGAAGATGTAATCAAAACCATACTTAAGTCTGATGAACTACCTACACTTCCAACGGTAGCATCACAGTTAATCACCCTAACCTCACGCGAAGACACAACGCTTGCAGATATTGGCAACCTTGTCGCCCAGGATATTTCCATTTCCGCCAAAATTCTCAAAGTCTCCAACTCTGCCTTTTATAGCTTTCCTCAGCAGATCGGTTCCATCAAACAGGCGGTCAGTATCCTTGGAATGAATGCTGTGCGTAGTCTCGTACTTTCTTTTTCATTTCTCACTATCAAGGGAGGTAAACAGGCAAGTCGTTTTGATTTTAAAAGATTTTGGGAAAGATCTCTTGCTTCAGCCGTTGCATCAAGACTTATCCTTGAAAACGTGAAAGGAGCAGATACTGAACAGATTTTCATTTCAGGGCTATTACAAAACTTAGGCGAACTTATTCTCGCTAAAATATTCCCAGAACAGTATGACGAAGTATTAGCCAAAGTTGAAGACAACCAGTATGACTTACTCGCAGCCGAAGAATCAGTATTTGGTATCAATCACACTATCGTAGGAACTGAGATTGCCAGAAGTTGGGGATTTCCAGCCATCCTGACGGAACCAATCCAATACCACCACAATCCTTCAGGCTATGAAGGTAAAGACCAGACTGTACTAACGACGGTTCGTGCAGTTTACCTCTCTGACTTGCTGGTAAACATTCTTTTCTCTGAAAAACCAGAAAAATTTCACCAACAGTTTAGAAGCGAGGCAGCCAAGTTACTTCGGCTGACCCCGGAAGAGATCGAGAACATTCTTGAGCAAGTACATATTAAATTTAAAGAAGCTGGCACCTACTTTAATTTAAAAATTAAAAGCACAAAATCTGTCCAGGAAATCCTCCAAGAGGCTAACATCAAGTTAAGTTTAATCAACCTTGATTACGACCAGATGAATAAGCAATTGATTCTTGCGAAAATCCATCTGGAAAACTTAACCAAAGAGCTCGAAAATAAAAATGAGATCCTTGATAATTTAGCCAATCTCGACGGACTTACTGGGGCCTTTAATCATCGTTATTTTCAAAATGCACTGGAACAGGAAATCAGCAGGTGCATGAGGAACAATTCGACAGTCTCCATTCTCTTACTGGATATTGACCATTTTAAAAAATTTAATGATACCTACGGCCATCAAGTGGGTGACTTTGTACTCACTGAGTTTACAACAACTCTAAAAAACAACGTCAGAAAATATGACATGGTCGCAAGATACGGCGGTGAAGAATTTATTATAATTCTCCCGGAGACCAATGCTGATGAAGCTATAAACGTTGCAGAAAAGCTCCGTGTCGCCATTGAATCTGCTGACTTTGATGACGGCCGTGAAAGCTACAACGTTACAGCAAGCTTTGGCGTGAGTAGTGCTACTCCAGCCGCAGAGGAGGATTTCAACAAGGATACCTTTATAAACCAGGCAGATCAGGCTCTTTATCAAGCAAAAGAGAAAGGTCGTAACAAAGTGGTGGCATATTCACCAAAAAAGAAATGGTACTCTCTGTAAAAGACAAATAAGCTCACTATTACAAGTTAGTGATACAAACTATCAATGTATCACATCATGTTTTCAGGATCTACATCGATTGTTAGTGCACACTGAGCTGCAAGAAGTTCTTTTTGAACACCTCGAACAGCGAGGCACAGATCATGTAAATCACTTGTTGAGATCCCTTTTAACAAAATTTGCCATCTATAGTTATCCCTCACCTTGTCAAGTGGTGAGGGGGCTGGCCCCAGTACTTCAATATTTTTATCATTTGCCTTAACACATCTTCTGCAAAACCTGGCAACCCCCATGGTCGATTCCTGTACCTTTTTTTCGACCTTACCCTGTACCCGCAAGAGTACCAAACGAACATAGGGTGGAAAGGCCGGATTTTTTCTGAGGCTCATCTCATGCTCGAAAAACTCAAGATACTGATGGTGTTTAGCGTACTGAATAGCATAATGTTCAGGACGAAGGGTTTGTATAATAACCTCACCGGGGAATTCGCCACGCCCTGCCCTCCCAGTTACCTGAGTAATAAGTTGAAAAGTTCTCTCAGCCGCCTTGTAGTCGGGCATACTCATCCCACCATCAGCCCAAACTACACCAACCAGAGTGACATAAGGAAAATGATGACCTTTGGCTATCATCTGCGTGCCTATAAGGATATCAATGGTCCGATCGTGCATCTCCCCAAGAACTTCAAGAAATTTTTTCCTATCTGATGCTGTATCAGAATCAATCCTCCTCACCCTTGCATCTGGAAGAAGCTCTTTCAACTCTTCTTCAACTCGTTCTGTGCCAAAACCCGCTGGTGCAAGATCTGTGGAACGACAATGCACACAAACAGTTTCTGCTGTTGTAGAAAATCCACAGTAATGACAAATCAGCTGATTTTTACTCTTATGTAGTGTAAGCGAGACATTACAATGATTACATTGAACCGGGTTGCCACAATCCCTGCACAACAAAGCCGTAGAAAACCCCCTCCGATTGAGCAGCAATACGGCTTGTTTGTTCGTGGCTAAGGTGTGTTCAAGCTTTGTGAGTAGATGTTCCTGAATGATAGACGATCGATTTTTTTTACCTGTGTGTTTTTTACTGAGGTCTACAAGACGAACAACCGGCAGAGTTGAACTACCAACTCTATTTTTCATTGTAAGGAGATGGTACTTACCGGCCTTGGCATTTTCATAACTGGTAATAGAAGGAGTCGCCGAACCGAGAATAACCACACTGTTATGGTGCCGCGCCCTTAGAACAGCAAGATCGCGACCATGGTACCGAAAGCTGTCATCCTGCTTGTAGCTTGTGTCATGCTCTTCATCAACAATGATAAGGCCTGGGTCTTTTAATGGTGCAAAGATTGCGGACCTTGCACCAATAACGATTTTGGCCTGACCACTTAAGGCAAGAAAGTATTGATCATATTTCTCTGCACTACTAAGGCCTGAATGCAGGAGCACAACAAGGTTTTTAAACCGAGAAAGCAAATGTGCTTCAAGTTGAGTAGCCAAGGCGATTTCAGGTACCAGGATTATAACATCCCGTCCTTCTGCCAATGTTAATTCTGCTGACCGCAGATATACCTCGGTTTTACCGCAACCCGTAACCCCGTGAAGTAAAAATGGCTTAAATACTTTACTGGAAATCGCAGGAGAGAGTTCCGACAGAACCTGGTCTTGTTCCTCGGTAAGCTGTTCCGGTCTTGGATAAAAACGTAGCTGTTCCCCAAATGGGCTGCGATACACTCTTTTATTTTCTCGAGAAAAGACACCATGTCTTTCTAAGTTTTCAAGTGGTTTACCGGCTCCAGAATATATTTTTTTGATATCTTTTAAGGCAGCAGAGCCACTTCCTCCTCTTTGTATTGCTGCAAAAGTTGCGCAAAGGGCATTTGTCTCAGATAGCTTAAGTTTTTTACCGAGATAATTACTTGCCCGCAGACGATACGAGCCAATGGCATCGGGTAGTGCATCACCTTCAGAAGGCACTGGAAATTCTCCATCCAGTAACGTGTAACATGTCTCTTTTTTTTCTTTTACAGAATCTTTATTAATGACCAGTTTTTCGCATACAAGATTATCCTCATACAATCGTTTCAGAAGTTTTTTGTCTGAAGCGCTGAAGTTTAGCTCTATTTGTTGAAAATCGAGTTCTCCTTTCTCTGATAGTTCAACAAACCAGTCAGGGGGGGCACCGTTACAAATAGAGTCGATTTGTTTTACGTCACAGGAAAAGGAAAGTACTTTTTTTGATTTCGGCGCCAGACCGCCAGGAAGAGCGGCCTTTATTACGAGACCAATAGGATATTGATAATAGTCGGATACCCATTTAAAAAACGGAGTGAAATCTTCGTGAAAAAGCGAATATTCATCAAGGAATCGAACAACCGGCCTGATGGTAAATTCTGTTTTTTCAACTCCAGCAGCAGATACATTGATGACATATCCTGTCACCATACGATTACCAAGGGCAACGAGTGCTCGTCGCCCTATATATCTACCCCGATCGTCATCACTATACTCTGCCTGAGATACAGCCTTTGGAAGACTATAGGTTAATGTCTGCTCAATTGGTACTGCAACGGCAACCTCAAGATGAATCATAGAGAGGCTGCAACCTCTTTAATGTGTTTTTTCAGCTGCTCCCCAAGGGTTTGATGCAGCATTCCGTAGGCAATAATCGCCTTCAGATATCCCATTTTATCCCCTGCGTCGTATCGAACCCCATCAAACTCGTAGGCATACATCCCTCGCCTCTTCGTAAGTGCCAATAGCGCATCGGTCAGTTGAATTTCACCGCCATGTCCTGGGGTTGTTTTATCAAGAATAGAAAAAATCTCGGGCATGAGTATATAGCGTCCAATAATTGCCATATCCGATTCTGTTGTGCCAGGTGCAGGTTTTTCAACCATACGCGTCACCTTAAAAGTCTTCTCGCGGCCGTTTTCTTCGCCCTCGACAATACCGTACTGATGTGTCTCTGAGGCAGGTACACGCTGAATGGCAACGATAGACTCACCGACCTCGTCAAACAGATCAATGAGTTGCCTGGCACAGGGCTTTTGACTTAGTACAAGGTCATCTCCGAGAAGTACCATAAATGGCTCGTTGCCAATAACGTGCCGGGCGGTCCAGATCGCATGACCGAGACCAAGTGGTTTTTTTTGTCGAACAGAGACGATATCAATAAGATTTGAAATATTATTTAATTCTTCACCGAGTACCACTTTGTTTTTTTCTCTCAGGACTGAATCGAGATGGAAATTATAATCAAAATGGTTTTCAATAGCGGATTTCCCTTCACTGGTGACAAATATAATTTGATCTATACCTGACGCCACGACTTCTTCAACAATATATTGTATAGTGGGTCTATCGACGATTGTGAGCATTTCTTTTGGTATAGCTTTTGTAGCTGGCAGAAAACGCGTCCCTAACCCTGCAACTGGAATGACTGCTTTACGTACTTTCATTAGATCCCCAATTATTTTTTACGAAAACAAAGCTGTGTAATCCCCCAGCCCTAAGCTCTGGAGGAGACTTAACATACTTTTTTCATGACTTCTATTTATTAATCACATGAACCTTCACTACCCAGATAGTTTACCAATCTCTTTAGAAAAAGATCGTATTATAGAAACAATAAGACAGCATCAAGTTGTTATTCTGGCGGGAGATACGGGTTCGGGAAAAACAACACAACTTCCGAAAATGTGTCTTGAAGCATTTCCTGAGAATAAACGAACCATCGGCTGCACCCAACCAAGGCGTATTGCAGCCACATCTGTCTCTGCAAGAGTCGCTGAAGAGCTTGGCCCCTTAGGCGATACTGTCGCCTACAAGATACGATTTCACGATAAAACTGGCCCGTCTACTAAAATTAAGTTCATGACAGACGGCGTCCTGCTCGCCGAGACGAAAAACGATCCACTGCTCAAACAATACGGGGTTATAATAGTAGATGAAGCCCATGAGAGAAGTCTGAATATCGATTTTATCCTTGGCTATCTCAAGAATCTTATCCGGCGCAGACCGGATTTAAAAATAATTATAACCTCTGCTACAATAGATACCAAAGCATTTTCTCAGCATTTTAATGATGCTCCCATTATTACCGTTTCAGGTCGTACCTATCCTGTCTCAGTTACATACCTGCCACCGGAAGAAACAAGTTCTGCAGGTAAAGAAAATATTGTGGAACACTGTGTAAAGGTTATACGGAATATAGTTTCAAAACGTCCTGATGGTGATATTCTCGTGTTTTTACCAACGGAACGGGATATTCGTCAGTGTTGCAAACTACTTGAAAGCTCGCTTACCGGTGTCACAGTTCTTCAGTTATTTGGACGCCTGGCCTCCGGTGATCAAAGAAAGATATTCCAGCAGAGCGGTCACCTGAAGATCATTGTAGCAACCAATGTAGCAGAAACTTCTCTTACGGTACCTGGCATCAGATACGTCATCGACAGTGGTCTGGCCAGGATATCAAACTATAACGTCCGGTCCAAAACAACCAGTTTACCCATTAGCAGGATATCTCAAGCCAGCTGTGACCAGAGAAAGGGCAGATGTGGCCGTATTGGGCCTGGCTTATGTATTCGTCTCTACGAAGAAGATGATTATAACAGCAGAGACGAATTCACCATCCCTGAAATTAAACGATCTAACCTGGCTGAAGTCATCCTCCAGATGATTTCACTAAAACTTGGAAGTCCATCACATTTTCCTTTTTTAGACCCTCCCTACAAAAATGCAATCAGTGAGGGCTATCGTTTGCTTACAGAACTTGGTGCCATAGATCAGCGCAGGCAACTTACCGCAAACGGCAAAATCATGGCAGACCTGCCAATAGACCCCTGCATTGCCAGAATCATCATAGAGGCAAAAGAGAACAATTGCCTCAAGGAAATTAAGATAATTTCCGCAGCGCTTGCCATACAGGACCCCAGGATCCGGCCAGCTGAAAAAGAAAAAGAAGCGGATCTCGTCCATCGGCAGTTTCACCACCAACACTCTGATTTTTCAACCCTGCTCAATATTTGGGACACATTTCACAACGGTTCTGATAAGAAAAAGTCATGGTCATATCTTAAAAGATTCTGCAATACAAATTACTTATCGTTCCAAAGAATGCGGGAATGGTTTGACCTCCACGAACAACTTGGACGAATTATATCAAAGAGAGAACAATTTACAGACAATGATTCAGACGCGAGCTATGAACAAATTCACAAATCCTTACTATCCGGTTTTTTACGAAATCTATCAAAGAAAAAAGAGGGTAAAATATATCAGGGAACCCATAATAAAGAATTTATGATTTTCCCTGGGTCTGGCCAATTTTCCAAAAACAGTGACTGGCTTCTCTGTGGCTCTTTTATTGACACGAACAGACTATATGCCATAAATGTAGCCTCTATATCTGTCGACTGGATTGAACCTGTTGCAGGAGCCCTTTGCAAATACTCGTGGAACAACCCCCATTGGCGAAAAAAGACAGGAACCGTTGTGGCAGAGGAGACCGTCTCTCTTTTTGGACTGACAATTAGTGCTGGCCGCATGGTCAACTTTACAAAGCGAAGCAGTAAAAATATCAAAGAGGCCAGGGATATTTTCATCCAAAATGCACTGGTTCAGGGAGATATCAATAAAACGTATTCATTTCTGGCCAAGAACCAAAACCGTATAAAAAAATGGCAACTCTCAGAGGAAAAACTCCGTACTCGTAATATTGTTGTCGACGATTATAAATTTTTCACATTCTATAACGACGTATTACCTGATTTCGTTTGTGACCAGTCAACTCTGGACAAGTTTTTACAAAAGCAAAGTGACCACTCTATGTTGCTTATGAGTGACGATGATATTGTCCTCAGAAAACTTGACGAGAATGAACTGTTTGATTTCCCACAATCCATTCGAATTGGAACTGTTGATGTAAAATTAGAGTACAACTTTAATCCCGGCGACCAGACTGATGGTGTGACATTTTGCCTTCCAATTGGAATCGCCACCCAAAGCTCACAGGAAAAATTTGAATGGCTCGTCCCTGGTTTATTTCGAGAAAAGTTATCTTCTCTTCTAAAGGCCTTACCGAAGAATCTCAGAAAAAGACTCGTCCCTGTGAATGATTCTGTAAATAGGATATTAGATGATATCGATTTCAGAAAGGGCTCACTCTTGCCCACAATTGAGAACTCAATTCTAAAGCTTTTCGGTTTTCAAATAGACAGATCGGAATGGGTAAAAGAACTTCCCCCTCATCTTAGTCCACGCTTTGTACTCATAGATGAGAAAGACAAACCATGCTTTTCCGGCAGAAATCTAAAAAAGCTGATAGAAAATTCACCTGATGGGGTTCAAAGCACAAAAAGAAGTGGTAGTACTCCACAACACAATGAAATCGTCAAAAAATGGGAAGACACGGAGCACACTACTTGGAATTTCAATATGTTACCCAAGGAGGTGACTCTTAAAAATGACCGTGGCGAGGTTACCCAGATTCGTTATCCGGCTCTCTATAGTCAGCCCGAAAAAGGGTCAGTGAAAATTGTTTTTACATCCGACTTTCGCAAAGCCTGTGCCATGAATTGTGAAGGGCATCTCACCTTATATAGACTGCAGTTTCCAGAACCATATAAGGCACTTAAAAAGCTATGCGGGACGGCTCTGTCGGGTCCATCTGTATTACAACTTTTGACGGTCGCACCAAACAAAAAGGAGCTGACGGACCTCTTCCTCCAGTATGTCTTACAAAATATCTTTCCGGAACCAGTTACCGGAATTATAGATAGGGACACCTTTTTGAAAAATCTTTCAGAAGTGCAAAAAACGGGTTTTTTCAAGAGGGCTCAAGATGTTGTAAACTCAACCATGGGTGCATTACGAAAGAGACGCGAGGTAGTAGAAACCATTGAAAATACCTTTCGGAAAAGCCAACAAAAGGGACATAAACTGCCTCCTTTAAAAAATGATTTTCACCGCGACCTTGACGCCATCTTTCCACTATCTTTTCTCTCAGACGCAACTCTTATTAACACCAGTACCATCGAACGACAATTACAGGGAATGAAGGTTCGCCTTGAAAGATTTTACGTTGACCCACGAAAGGATCAGCAGAAAGAACTTCAACTCACGCCCTATACAAATCAACTGAAAGAAATAGAGTCCAGAAAAGCAGAGCTATCACCTGAAGCGGGTGAATCGGTATTACTGTTTAAAGAGATGATAAATGAATACAGACTTGTATTATTTTCGCCTGAGATACGGGGAGGGATTTCAGTTTCACCCAAAAAACTTGGTAATCAATGGAAGCTTATACGATCCCTCTGCTAACCCGAAAAGACCATGACTATTTTATCTAATAAGACGTATCTTCCAGGATTCGCGAGGAAAAAAAAAGAATTTGAAAGAAAGAGATACTATTTATTCAAACGGTATCTCCTAAATGTTTTGAGTGGACATTGTTCACCAAAATCGAGTGAAATTCCCAGGTTAATGGTAATGTAATGAACAAAGTCACGATTGGAGTACTTCTTTGCCTTTCTGGTCTGATCCTACTTAACTGGCATCAGCCATTCATAGGAGTACCGGCCTTCATGTTTGGCATCTTGGTCATGAACGGGGGACACTGGAGACGTAAATAACTTATACATAGAGAACACTATTTACAACATGCCTCAATCCATCCATTGTATAGGGTTTTGATAAACTGTTTGCAAACCCATATTCCTTACAATTTTCCATCGTGGGATCAAGTATAGTTCCACTCATTGCAATCACTTGAATCTCAGGAATTGTCTGTTTAAAGATGCGACAGCAATCCGAAGGAGATTCCTTATTAATTCCAGAAACATCTAAGATGACAAGGCCTGGTTTTTCATCAACATTGTTTTCAACACGTTGGAGTTCAACAGTAGCCTCAGTACTATTTGACACACCTATCACTTTATAGCCAAGGTGGCTTAGCATAATGGACCCAATTTCCCGCATCTGTATATCGGGTTCAACGAGGAGTATGGTTTGAATACAGCTCATAATCCCCCCTCCCTCCCCGTCCCTATCCTTTGAGATAAATACAGGCAGGTACAGTGAAACGACAGTACCATCCGCCTCAGCAGGCCCCACGACCACATACCCGCCATGATTCCTGAGAGTGGCATAGACTATGGTGAGCCCCAAGCCCATGCCCTTTACAATCCCTCTTTCTTTTGTGGAATAATATGGATCAAACACTTTAAATAATTCGTCTTTGTCTATCCCGCTCCCTGAATCTTTTATATCAATTTTTCCGTATGAACCTGCTGGAATATATTGTCCTGAAATTATCTCAGGCCCGGTTAGTTTAATCTCAGATACCGATACATTTATCTTTCTATTCTCAGAAGACTCCTGAGCATTCTGAAGCACGTTGTAAATGGCTGTGCTGATTTCCTCCGCATCTATACTTACAACACAATCATCAGCATCCATTATGAGGTTATACTGACCTCCATTTTCTGAAAAATACTTTTTAATCGTATCAGTAACCAGTGCGTATAAATTTTCTTTTTTTCGACTGACAATACCAAAATTTGAAAAACATGATATTTGCCTCGTTAGATCGACAGCTATGAGGGCCGCTTTTTGGGCTTGACTGATAAGTTTTGCAGAGGCCTCTGGATCATGTTTTGTATTCTGCAGAGATATAATGTCGAGATTACCGCAAATCACTGTGAGTAGATTATTAAAATCATGGGCCATACCACCCGCCATGCAACTCATTGCATCCATTTTTTTTGCGAGTTTTATTGCATCATCTAATTCTTTATTATGCTGTTCGGCTTGATGTTGCCTGGTAATGTCTCTAAAGATACAGAGACCAAAAATAGAGCCATTTTCAATAACCGGTATAAAAGAAGCTGTAACAACCTTGCTGTTGATATGAAGAGGAGAATCCTCAAAGATGTGGAACGACTGCATACCACCTTTACCTAGATCTTCATCTGTCCAGCGACTGATCAATGGTGTGAAACCACCCCAGTCTCTTGCCTCCAGCAATCTGATACCAGTAAGCTTCTCCTCACTGCATCCAAGAATCTTGCACGCGGATCTATTTACAGTAACAATCTTCCCGTGCTGGGTCAGTTCCAGAATTCCTTCATTCAGATTCGATAATATTTCATTCTGATGCTGTTTTTCCAGGAGAAGTTCCCCCGTTACTTCTGAAGGCTTTAACCCCTCAGGAATTCGGGGTGTATTCATCCCACTTCCACCCAGGGCATTATTACGGTTGTGATATGCCTCAAGAGCATCTTTAATCTGACTTCTGATTTCTTTGAGATTGCCTTTGGCTATACAAAGATCACAAGCAACATCTTCCAGGATTCTATCCCTGTCTTCAATTACTATTGCCGATAAAACTACAATAAATACATCTTTGTATTTCTTAGAACTTCGCACAACTCGACACAATTGTTCTCCACTCACCCGGGGCATAATCAAATCAGTGAATAAGATATCAGGTACGAAATGATCTAAAATCTCTAACGCATCAAGCCCTGTTCCAGCCTCACTCACCTCGCAACCTTCCTGTTTCAGAATGGTCGAAACGGCTTTGAGTAAAACAGGATTATTATCAACTGCCAAAACCTTAATCTTCATTGAAGTATCCTGATCCACTGGTATCATTAATGTAAATCACCCCACTCTTTGATCGTTTCGACCATCAGTCTCATGTCGATCGGTTTTGTAAATACCCGCCATGCCCCCAGATGCTTAGCTACGCTGAGGTAAGAATCCGGCCCGATTTTCCCCCCGCCAGATATAGCGATGATTCCAATATCCGGAAATTCATTTTTTATCTCAGTAATTGTCTCAATACCCTCCTGAACGGGCATAATGAGGTCGCAGACAATGAAATCCATAGGATTTTGCCTTTGGATTTTCACACCTTCCATACCATTTTCAGCCTCGAACACTTCAAAGCCCTCTCTTTCCAACCACATTCTAAATAGATTTCTTATGCGATAATCATCGTCAATTATGAGAATTTTCATATTCCTATTTAGTGCCTTACTCCAGAAAGCCTGTCATAAAATACAAGAAAACTGGAGACTCTTTTGAAATTAAGTAGTTAACATAAGCACCATGGCACTTATCCTGGCTTATTTCCCATTTACCGGGGTTAGTGCCTTACTCCAGAAAGCCTGTCATAAAATACAAGAAAGCTGGAGACTCTTTTGAAATTAAGTAGTTAACATAAGCACCAGATAGCGATCGCAGAGAGACCTTCATGGCACTTATCCTGGCTTATTTCCCGTTTACCGGGGTCGGTTTATTCAGAATCAGATTTTCCCAGGTCTGCAGAAAACAACATCCCTAAAAAATTGTATCATATTGAGTCGCCTTGACGCCATTTTCAACTGCTCGGGGATAAGACCACTTCTATTAATTTTCAAAACAGACATTTTGTACTCAATATGTGTTGCGAGTCGATTATCAATATACCAGGCATACATCAGTCCCATGAGCAATCCTGGTGGGGTAAAACCTTCTCCACTGTTAACAAGACGAGTGTAATGATAAGGATCGGCAGTCGGGCACATACGAGACAAACGTAAAAATGTTTGTAACTGGTCATTTGTAAAATAACAATGACGTTTATCACTGTCATTTAGTCGCAAATGATATACCCGACCAAGATCTATAGAATCCTGTGTGACCCTCTCCATGGTTTTAGATTGCGCGTAACAACCAAGCAGGGATTCGCCAAGTGCTATCATCAAAGCCACTTCAAGAGTCTTCCTTTCAATCGCCTGATCGGTTCTTATCTTAATACATCGATCGGCTAGATCAAAATAAGAAAAGACATTGTCCCACTTTTGGTCCCTATTCCAACAATCAGGAGCAATACAATGAATATCTTTGAAATATTCAAAGTGAGATAAGGGGACCACCGAATGATCCCACAATATGTCAGCAACAGACTTTTTTACCTGACCAGCGGTTAATCCCATGTCAGAACCAACAAAGGTAACGTTTAACGTATCTAATCGGTTTTGGATCGCAGAGAATTTTTCACAGGGATAGATACAATATGAAACTTTTCCAACGTGATCCGCAGAAGATGTCTTTTCCGCCAATTCATTTGAATGTTCTACACTATTTGAGTAAAAGCTACCATGACCAGTATACAGAGCCTTAACAGCAAGGGCCAACCGACTTGGATCGTGCTGAATCACTCCCCGCTGGTTTAGTGCGGATTTAGAAAAGATGTCACACTCCACAGGGACATAATTCCTTTGAATTAAATTTTCCTGATCCAGATATATTGGGATTTTACCTTCAACGGCATATCGTTGTAAGATTGAGGCTGGGATATCTTTTAGGGAAACACAGAGTATTTCTCTAAAAAGCCCTTCAGTGCCACCCGGAATATTTTTTTCATATGCTGCTAGCATGTCAGAAACATGGAATTTCCTAGCCGGATCAACATTAGAGAGGTCTGTCTCACCTTCTTGGACCCATAAATTTGAAACCAGTACTTTTAAGGCACTATTATTATTCCTGACCGCTTCAGCAAGACCGGGCACTTTCAAAACAGGGATGATAGAGGAATAAAGGCTGCCAGGGGCAAATATTATTATATCAGCAGACTCAATTGTCTCGGTCATTTGAGGATAAACAACAGGAACATCGCAATAATCGACTTCTATACCTTCAATAGGAACACCACGCTTAACTACTCCGAGTTTATGCTCGCCCGTAATTTCAACGCCATTACTGTACAATACACGTAATTGAGCGGGAGTAGGGGTACATGGTAACACAGCCTGCTCTCCACAACCGAGGACAGTGCCTAGAGAACTTAAGCCGTTAAAAATAGCCTGGTCCATGACCATTTTATCAAAATTAAGATCAACAGATAATTCATCAGCAGGTAGTTCTCTGTATATGGCGGCAGCGCAGAGTAAATTACCAAAACAATGAGCGCGTTGTCTCGTTTTTACCAGCCGCTTATCTTCAAATAAAAATTTAAAAAGATAATGAAGATAGTTCTCAAGAGACGTCGGTAAACCCCTTAAGTTTTCTATGCAGTGGATAAACAGTGGATTGTCTTTTTCAAGCGGTCCATCAAATCGAAGGTTGAAAATAGTAGCAAGTACAGAGACCACTTTATGTGCCTCTACACTATCCAAACTATATTTTTTTTGTAAGTTACTCAGCTGTATGGATGAGAGCAAAACATGACGGATATCACCAATTGCAATAAGAGGAAGATCTTTGAGTAACTCGCCAGTTGATCCACCATTATCAGTAATACAAACAATTGATCTCACACGCGGAAAGATCTTTTTCAATCCACAAAATGGTTCGTCCGCCCAGCCAGAGCGTCTTGAATCTCCTCCTAGAATATTCGAAAGACCAGTGCCGCCTCCAAAAATAACAACCTTTGCCTCATCGGCACCAGCACCAATGAGCTTTTGGCGCAACTGTTCAAGCACACCTCGAGCGTCTGAATGGACACCTGCAGGAACCCCTTGAATAACAAGGTCTACAAGTTTTTCACGCAAAGTGTTTTGCGGCAAAAGATCAAGGGGTGAATAACTGCTTTCTTGCAACTCCTGGATTAAATCTTTATGCAAAAAAACCTCTACTATTTAGGATTTACAGCCACAAATGCACGACCGCTTGAGACCATTAGCACCTTCCTACTAACGGCTCAGGAGATCAGCTTCTACTCTTTTGAGATCCTCTGGCGTGTCGACTTCAATGGAATCGTATTCTGTAATTGTTACCTTTATTTTATAACCGTACTCAAGCGCTCTAAGTTGCTCAAGTTTCTCATATTTCTCCCATTCACCCTCTCGAAGAGCGACAAAGGATAACAAAAAGCCCTTCCTATAAGCGTAGAAACCAAGATGTTTGTAATACGTTGGTCTTTCTCCCTCTCCAGGGTTTCGCTGAAACGGGATGGGTGACCTTGAGAAATAGAGTGCATAATTATCTTTGTCAAAAACGGTCTTGACATGGTTAGGATCGTCAATCTCTTCAGGTCGAACGATTTTATAGATGAGCGTTGACATTGGTAGAGCAGGATCGTCTAAGAGAGGTTGAGCGACCTGATTAATAACCTCTTCTGGAAAAAGTGGTTGGTCACCTTGAATATTAACGACGACATCATGCTCTGAAATTTTCAATAATTCCGCAGCCTCGGCAAGCCGGTCTGACCCTGAAACATGATTCGTTCTCGTCATTACATACTCACCACCAAATCCACTGACGCAATCAGCAATTCGCTGGTCATCCGTTGCAACAACAACACGGGAAAGCAATTTGACAGCCCTTGCTCTTTCTACTACATGCTGTATCATCGGTTTACCATTGATCAAGGCAAGAGGCTTACCTGGGAATCGATTCGAGTCATACCGAGCGGGTATAATTGCTACTACTTCAGGTTTTTTTGTTTGCATGGTTAGCTCAATTTATTTTACAGGATGTTATCTTATAATCAATTCAAAGGATAATCGGTACGAAGCATGCCCAAAAGTACAGTTTCATTATTAAAGACTTCTGTTTCATCTACAATAAAATCAACAACATTTCTACAAAAAGCCGAAAATCTCTCAATAAAATTACAGCTCCCCTATTGCGAGTCACCAGCCGAGGCGACTACAGAATTCATTCTCTGCTATACGGAGAGAGGGCTCGAACTCATCACTCATGATACCCCCAAAAACAAAAACCTCAGCCTTCTCTTTGTTGATTTTGTGCATGGAAAAAATGGTTACAGAAGAATAAAAAATGCAACCATCAAACAAGCTCTCGCCAAAGCAGCAGGGATAAAACCAGGGATCAGGCCAACAATATTTGATGCAACCGCAGGGCTTGGCGGAGACGCCTTTGTTCTCGCGACTCTTGGCTGCTGCGTGACAATGTATGAAAGAAACATCGTAATGGCGGCGCTGCTTGAAGATGGTCTTGAGCGAGCTCGTAATAGTGCTGAAACGTCTAATATCATTGAGAACCACATGCACCTTAGCAAAACCAGTAGTCTCTTAGCAAATACTGAGGGGCAACAGTACGACACCGTATACCTTGATCCGATGTATCCACACGATACAGGATCGGCACTCAATAAAATGAGCATGAGAGTAATTCGCTCACTCGTCGGAGATGATGAGGACAGTTCTCACCTTATGCAGATTGCAAAAGCAAAGGCAAAAAAAAGAATTGTGGTAAAACGCCCGAAACTGGCTCCACCGCTCACTGATGACAGGATTTCATATCAGCTGAAAATGAAAAGCAGCCGCTTTGATATCTATGTTATTTCATAACCAGTGAAAACATCTCTATTTGTGATATCGCTCACCATTTTTTATGGTGTATGCCCTGTAAAGCTGTTCCACCAGAAGCATTCGAACCATATCATGGGTGAATGTCATTTTAGAAAAGGAGAGAACGAGCTGCGCTGATTGTAGTATAGTGTCAGAAATACCCTCAGGCCCACCGATGAGATACGTTACCTGTTTTACACTACTGAGCTCCCAGGTAGTGATTTTTTTTGAAAGGGCCTCAGAAGTGAATTGCTCTCCCCTGGAATCCAAAGCGACGATGACTGCCCCCTGTGCTACAGAGTTTAACATCTGTTGGCCTTGACTCTCGATAGCACCACGAACTCCCTTACCTGAACTCTTATCTTTTAATATGGTTATCTGGATATTGGTGTAATGGGTCAATCTGGATTGATATTCCTCTATTCCCTCCTGAATAAACCCATCTTTTGTTTTTCCTAAAAACACAATTTCATGTTTCATCGGTTACGACCCTCAATAGTTAGCAAGAGATGACCTGCTTTTTCATGAGTTCTTTAAGGATACGACAAAATTCTTCATAACCTACATCAACTTTAATACCCGGACATGATTCAGCGATGGAGTGGAAATTATTTTCATCCACAAGAATTGACGGATGGAGCGGCCACTGGGCACAACGCCACGGTCGCCCCATATGAACCTTGCACCCCTCATCAAAGAAGACACAATGGCCATCAACAATTTTCATCTGGACAACACCATCTGTAATACGCCAATATTTCTCAGTTACAGCATCCTGATCTTCCCCCAGGGTCTCGATCATACGTTTTTGATCACCAGCATCAAGTGAAACTGTAGTCTGGCCGTGGCAACAGTAGCCACACCTCGTACAGGAAAATATTTTATCGACGGTTTCCATGCCACACCTTTGAACGGGAAAAAAAGAATAGAGATATAATTAATTAAGACAACTTCGAAAAACCAAGGACTCGCGATGGCTAATTAAAAAGCTTCATAATCGAGGCGTGCGAATTTTAGTATTATTTCCGCGTACTAGAGTACGTCGTAATTATAGTAAAATTACAACAACGAAGCAGATAAGCAAAGACTTCGAATGAAGAGTTTTTATGACGCCATCAATAAAGGAAAGGGATTATACACTGAAGAGTAATACTCTGCACCAAAAAGAGGGGAGGCGTCAGATATTATGCGTAACCAATTTGATCTTCGAATACTGCAATATCGATACCAAACTGCATGGCTGCTGCCTTCCATTTAAGATCATCGTTCATCTGAAAGATAATTTCATCACTGGCTGGTACGGTGAGCCACCCTTTATCAACAAGTTCGTCTTCAAGCTGACCTGGGCCCCATCCAGTGTAACCAAGGATAAAAAGATATTTTTCGGGGCCAAGACCATTGGCTATATCTTCCAAAACTTTTGTTTCCCTTGTGAGTGACACCGTCGTACTGACATCAATCTTATGCTTAGTACGATAGTCTGAGAAAAATAGTATAAAAGCGGATTCCAAATCAACCGGTCCACCAATATGCACAGGAGGAAGTTCCCTCTCAGGAACTGGAAGCTGCACACCGTGCAAGATTTCAGCAAAAGGAATGGAAAAATTAGGTTGATTAATCGCAACGCCCATGGCCCCTTCAGCACTATGGGCGCAGATATATATTACATGCTCGGCAAAACGCGGATCCGGCATCTGAGGAGTGGAAATAAGAAACTTGCCAGTAAGTGATGTGAATTCTTGGTTATGTTGCTCCATAAAACGATATGTCTCAACTCTTTAAAGGATAAAATTCTAAAGACTACTCTCTCCAGCTTTATTTATCTTAACAAATAAGTCACGATTAGGTCAAGAAAGGTCCCTCGTATAAAACGATTTACTCACGTTTAACAGTTTTTGTTTAAAATGGTCATGACAAAGGCTGCACTTTGTCCTACTATATTGTTATCGTTTCTCTTTTACCTTCCCTATTGACTATTGAGTGATACCCATGAGCCACTCCGAAAAAATTCTTAATTGTTGTCATCACGATCCATTCCAATATCTAGGTGCCCATTTTAGCGATATTGACGAGCCAATGGTCACTCTAAGAACCTTTCAACCTAATGCTGAGAGGGTTTTCTTTGTTACCGATGGCACGCACCTTGAAATGGAGCGAATCCATGCGGATGGAATATTTGTCCTGACTATTCCAACAAAAGGCCTTCCCGATCCCCACCTAGACCCTTTCAACTATCAGTATGAAATCCAATATGCAAATGGCGTAAATCGTAAGATTAATGACACATACCGCTTCGAAGTACAACTTGGTGATCAAGATCGTTTTCTCTTTAATAAAGGGACCAACTACCAGATATATAACCACCTGGGAGCCCATAAAATTGCCATTAACAATATAAACGGTATTATTTTCAGATTATGGAGTCCTAATGCCCAGGCAATATCTATAATTGGCAACTTCAACTATTGGGACAAACGGGTTCACCAAATGCGTAGTTTAGGTGCCTCTGGAATATGGGAGCTTTTCATACCACATCTCGACGAAGGTGAAATCTACAAATATGCAATCTGTGGTAAGTACGGCAGGTATAGAGAAAAAGCGGATCCTTTTCAATTTTTTGGAGAGCTGCGGCCACAAACGGGTTCTATTGTTCGATCTCTTGCGGGTTTTGACTGGAAGGACACTCAATGGAATCAGAATCGAAAAGAAAGCCCTGTACACAATAGACCGCTTTCTATTTATGAAGTACATCCAGGTTCATGGCAAAGGGATCCTGATGATTCACAACGATTTCTTACCTATATCGAACTGGCCGATAAACTTATTCCCTATGTGCTCAAAATGGGTTTTACCCATATCGAACTCATGGCTGTGATGGAACATCCTCTTGATGAGTCATGGGGGTATCAGGTAACAGCACCATTTAGTATTACAAGTAGATATGGCACCCCCGAAGAGTTCATGGAGTTTGTTGACAGGTGTCACAACAATAATATAGGTGTAATACTTGACTGGGTCCCTGCCCACTTTCCAAAAGACGATCACAGTCTCGGTTTTTTTGACGGTACTCCACTCTATGAGCACGAAGACCACCGTTTAGGATCACACCCCGAATGGGGTACATATATCTACAACTATGGGCGAAATGAAGTGAGCAACTATCTCATTGCCAATGCAATGTTCTGGTTTGACCAATACCATATTGACGGTTTACGTGTGGACGCTGTAGCCTCAATGTTATACCTTGACTATGCACGCAATGAGGGTGAGTGGGTTCCTAATAGCTACGGTGGTCGAGAAAACCTAGAGGCCATAGAATTCATAAGGCATCTCAATTCTATGATTGCTGCCAATTACCCTGATCGTCTCATGATTGCAGAGGAGTCCACCAGTTTTTATGGTGTTTCCAAACCAGCAGAAGAAGGTGGTTTGGGATTTAACTATAAATGGAATATGGGGTGGATGAATGACATTCTGGATTACTTTGAAAAAGACCCTATTTACAGAAAATATCACCACAATAAATTAACTTTTTCTATTGTTTACGCATTTTCTGAAAACTTTATTCTTCCTTTATCTCATGATGAGATGGTTCATGGAAAGAATTCTTTACTGAGGAAAATGCCCGGGGATGATTGGCAAAAATTTGCCAATTTACGGCTTCTTCTTTCTCTTATGTGGCTCCATCCAGGAAAAAAACTCCTCTTTATGGGATCTGAATTCGGCCAATGGTCAGAATGGTACTGTAAACAGAGTCTTGACTGGCATCTTCTTGAATCACCGCTGCATGCACAGTTACTTCATTGTGTCGCCACACTTAACAAACTGTACACAGACAACCCATCCCTATGGGAACTCGACAACAGTAGCCATGGATTTTCCTGGCTTGATATAGAAGATAGAGATAATTCAATAATCTCATTTTCAAGACACGGCAATGATCGCAATGATCACCTTGTATGTGTATTCAATTTCACACCACAGCCCCATCCCAATTACAAGGTGGCTCTTCCTACTCTTTGCAATTATGAGATAATTTTCGACTCTGACAGTATTAATTTCGGAGGAGCGACAGCAGAAACACCTGTTACAGTTATCGCTATTGACGAATTATACGCGCAGGGTATTTGCCATACACGTGTAGATTTACCACCGCTTGGGGCTCTAATACTAAAACCTGTGACTCCATAACCGAGCCCAGGTTAAGGGGAAATAAGCCAGGATGGTTATCTTAAATACTTAATTTCAAAAGAGTCTCCAGCTTTCTTGTTTTTTATGACAGGTTCTCTGGGATACGGCACTAAAAAGAGTTGATTATGCCAAAATGTACCATTTACCCACCAGGTGATAAAATCATCAAAGCTATAAAAGAGTATTCAGAGGAACTGATTTTACACGGGACAGAAAAACAAAACAAGATACTACAAAAGATCATATTAAAATATGATCTTTCACCCAAAGAAAGTGCATTTATGGAGAGACATTTCCAAAAAGAGTAGAACTTGTTTTTGGTGGAAAATTACTGCACTTTTTTCTTCAACAGCTCTTGATAAAAAGAAAACGTCTGCTCACACATGGCACTGGCTGTAAAATTTTCCATTACACGCCTTTGATTGTTTTCTCCTATTTCTTTCAGTCGCTCTCGCGGAGTGGCCAGAGCCTGATCTATTGCGCCAGCCAGTTCTATTATATCTGACGGAGGTACGATCCAGCCGTTTTCTTCTGGTATCACTGTTTCTAGACTCCCACCATGTCCTGTAACAATAACAGGACAGCCCATGGCCATTGCTTCGACAGTCGTCCGCCCAAAAGCTTCTGGTTCTAAGGACGATGTGGATAAAACAATATCGGCAATCATAAATGCTGCAGGCATATCACTGCAATGACCAACCATTTTTACAATATCTTGCAGACCGTTGGATTCAATAACCCCCCTCAACTCCGCTGTGTATCCAGGGTTATCCTCAGTGTCTCCAACAAGTATGGCAATATATTCGCGATTTTTAACGGACACCAAACTCTTCAGGAACACCTCCTGTCCTTTTAGCCGGGTCAAACGCCCTGGAAGCATAATGACAGGTTTTCCATGACGCACGCCCCAATCCCTTCTTAATTTTTCAACACGCTCATAGCTTACCATAGCTGGTGAAAAAGAATCAATTTCTACACCACGAAAAACGAGACGTACATCTTTCGACCTATTATAATTATCTTTAATATGTTTTTTAATACTTTCAGAAACAGCGATAACCCCCTCTCCTTTGGTCATAATTCCACTATAGGCGTTCACTGAGTAAAAACCATGAAATGTAGTAACCAACAGGGGTCTTTTCTTTTTCGAAATCGATAACCATGCAATATATCCAACCCATGCAGGCATCCGCGATCGAAGATGTAGGATATCGATATTATGCTTTCTCATGAGCCTTCGCATAGGCCAAATGTGGGCAAGTGCAAGTGGAGTTTTCGACCCTATAGACTTTTTCACATGAAGACTTCCTTCTGACTCCAGTTGCTCAACGAGACGTCCACCTCCCGATACTACAATAGAATTATGTTTTTTCTGGACTAAATAACGCGCCAGTTCGAGGGTACCACGTTCAACTCCGCCACTATTTAGCTCCGGTAACAGTTGCATTACAGAAAGTGTTTTGTGTTCTATATCATTTCTTTGAAGGTGGAGTTCTGTATAGAGTGCAACGGTTTTTTCGCACATTCTTTTTGCGGTAAAATGCGTAAGTACGTGAGAACGCCCTTTTTGTCCGAATGCTTTACATTTCCCTGGAGATTCAATTGCTTCAACAATCGCGTCTGCAAGTGCTACAGCATTGAGGGGTGGAATAAGCCAACCGGTTTCCCCATCAATAACAGTCTCAAGACTTCCCCCGTGAGAAGTAGCAATAACAGGCTTTTCCATAGCCATTGCCTCAATGGCCACTTTCCCAAAAGCCTCGGGTTGGGTAGAAGAGGCGGAAACAACAATATCAGCAAGCAGAAGCGCCGCCGGCATATCACTACAGTGGCCCACGAGCAGTATTTTATCCTGTAGCCCGTGGGATCTAATGCGCTCCCGAAGTTTTTTGGTAAAAGAAGGGTTCTCCTCTGTATCTCCAATGAGAAGACATACAAAGTCATGCTTACTCAGCCTGGCAAGGGCATCAATGAGGATATCCTGTCCTTTCCACAGAGTGAGGCGTCCAGGCAAAACTATAACCGGTTTACCATCCTGCTGATCAAGCCACTTACATCGGAGTTTTTCAATGCGAAAACTATCAACGGATGCAACAGAAAATTCTTCGGTGTCAAATCCACCATGAATGAGTTTAATTTTACGAGGATCTACTTTGTAGTTCTGCTGGATATGTTCACGTATCGTTTCTGAGACCGCAGCGACTGTTTGGCCTTTAGTCATTATACATGAATAGGAATTTACAGAATAAAATCCATGGAAAGTTGTAAGAAGTGACGGCCTCTGATCTTCTGGGATCAATTTCCATGAAAGATACCCGATCCATGCGGGTAACCTGGACCTGAGATGAAGGATATCTACCTGTTCATCAATAAGGAATTTTTTCAATTTGAGAATATACTGTAGACAACGCAGGCTCTTTTCACCAATATAATCCCAGCGTACATGGATACAGCCAGCTTCCTCTAACTGCCTAACCAGACGCCCCCCACTGGAGATAACAATCGACTTATGGCCATTACGTGCGAGATAGATTGCAAGGTCGACGGTTTCACCCTCTACCCCACCTTCTTCTAACTCCGGAAGGAGTTGTACTACCGTTAATTTTGAGGCCAGCATTTTTCTAATATATAGTCAGCACATCTCTGTGCCTCGTTAAGTTTATGTGTCGCGGGTTTGCCCTCAGATCCACTCTTCCATGACGAAAAGGGTGTAACTAGTTTTTTGTCTAAAAGTAAATCTTCATTTTTTTTGAATTTACTGGAAGATCTTTTCCATTTCATCTGAAGAACATTTACCCGACACCCAGAAGACAAGGCTTCGTACAGCATAGATATTGAATCAGTAGTGACCCATACAGTTGAGCAAAGATCGTATTGTTCTTCAACCCAGCCTTTGCGTGTATCTTTGTAGTGAAAAAAGTCAGCATTAGTAAAGGAATCTGCCAAGATCCTGACTGCTGCAACAGTGATTTGAGGTGTGCGCGGAGAAGATGATATTATCCAATCTACATGTTTTTCTTGCGAAATTATCTGAGATATCTTCCCTTCAATATCACTAGAATCCCAAACATGACTTTTCTCATCAATTCCACCAAGTAGAATAAGGCCTTTATCCTTCTGGTGTTGCCCTTTGTTTACGCATATATTGGGGGCTCCACAGGTGAAAAAATAATTATTTCTCCGTTCACAGCCATCGTGTTCAGGCACAAAACAGATGTCAAAGAATTTTCGTATATGCCGACCTGGAGTCATACAGGTGACGGCCGGAATCTTAAAATGTTTTTTAATATTGAGTACAGTGCTATGGGTCCGTGTCCCTGTACCTATAACAAGGTCAGCCTTCTCGGGAAAGCTAATATTAGTAGGGGAAAAGGATAACAAAAAGTCGAGATAGCTTTTAAATTGTGCTGAAAGTTTTCTTTTTGAAATGTCTACCACAAACGTATTCACTTGCACTATAGTAGCCAGTGCCTGAACAATTCCTAAAGACTGCTTTTCATGCCCAGGCCGACCATCAACGACTACGACGACGGTCACTACACTTTTTTCACTATTATTCATTTACTTACCAGAGATTACGGCCTGTTTCTAGGCGGTATTTGAGGGCCTCCCTGGCCTTTTAGACGTGCTGCAAGTTTAACGTTGATCATATTCGAGGCCTGTAATCGCGTCGTAATAGTTTTAAAGATATGCCGCGACACTTCGTGATATTTTTCAATTATTTCTTCTATCTTATCACCTGGATAACGCTTAACCTCCGCTCTTCCCTGGGCTATAATTGAAGCCGTTCTCTGTTCCCCTGTAATGGAAGCCATTTCACCAAAATACTCTCCAGGCTCTGTAAGTTCAGCAATTTTCTTTCCACCTTTAACAACAGTCAAGGATCCCCTAATGAGTTTAAAAAAGTCGATATCATTGTTGCCTTCACGAATAATCATGTCGCCATCTTCATACTTTTCGACATCTGGGTTGACCATATAGGCGGGAAGACTTTCTTTATGGGCAACAGTTCGCCTCAAGGCTTCTTCAATACTTGTATCGCCTACTCGCACTTTTTGAAGTGCAGCTTCGCGAAGCGGAGTCATCCCCTCCTGTATAGCAATTTTACGGAGTTGGTCTTCAGGAACCTCAGCATTGATTGCTTTCCCAACTTCATCAGTGATTTCCATAAGTTCAAAGAAACCTAAACGTCCTTTGTAGCCAAGCCCATTACAAAGACTACAACCTGCAGGTCCATAGATTTCCAATTCATCTAATTCATCTTCCCTGAAACCGACCTTTAACAATTCATCATTTTCATACTCGACAACCTTCTTACAATGAGGGCAAAGCCTTCTACCAAGACGCTGTGACAACACCATACTAATTGAGGACGCAAGCATGTAAGGTGGAATTCCAATATCAATTAGACGCCCAATGGTTGCAGGGCTGTCGTTGGTATGCAGCGTAGAGAAAACAAGGTGACCAGTCATAGCCGCTTTAATTGCAATTTCTGCAGTCTCCATATCACGAATCTCACCTACCATGATAATATCTGGATCCTGTCGTAAAAACGCCTTCAGTGCAGCGGCAAAAGTCATCCCCACTTCCTGATGAACATTGACCTGATTTATTCCTTTGAAGTTGAACTCTACTGGATCTTCCGCTGTAAGAATCTTTATATCCTCACTGTTCATAGAGTTAAGTGCGGAATATAGAGTAACGGTCTTTCCTGACCCTGTAGGTCCAGTAACGAGAAGAAGCCCCTGTGGTTTGGAGAGACATCTTTTGAGCATGTCAAAAGTACTTTGTTCAAAACCAAGTTTTGTCAGATCAACATTAAGAGAGGACTTATCAAGGATACGCAGAACAACAGATTCACCAAAGAGAGTTGGAAGAGATGAAACTCGAAAATCCACAGAGCGATTCCGACCCATGCGCATCTTGATACGGCCATCCTGGGGAACCCTTCTCTCGGTAATATCAAGACCGGACAAAATCTTCATCCTGGCAACCAGTGCATTCTTGATGGTGAGCGGTAGGTTCATCGACTTGAAAAGGGAACCATCTTTACGATAACGAACCTGCATGGTTTTCTCGTATGGTTCCACATGAATATCGGAAACTCCATCCTGAACCGCTTTTATAAGTATTCCGTTCACAAGTTTGATAATAGGGGCGTCTGATGCCGCAAACTTATCACTATCTTCATCCTCATCATCCCCTTCAATCTCAAAGTCATCTGCAGCTTCTGCCACTATGGAGCCAAAATCATCAACTTGTGTGATATCCATCTCTTCTTCTTTTTCTTCCTTAAGTAAAAGAAAAGATGCCGCTTCTTCATCACTGATTTTATAGTATTTTTGATACGCCTCAACAATATCCTTTTCCGTGGAAACACAGACAGAAAGCTCTTTACCCACCAGATCCTGAAGCTCTTCAACAGCCATGTCGTCCGATGGCTCCGACATGGTAATCTGGAGGGTATTTCCTGCCATACGAAGAGGAAAGGCCATATACTCTTTGACCTTTTCGTATGGCAAAAGAGCGAGGGCATCTCTTGAGGGGGGTTCATCACGAATAACAGCAGCAGGATAGTTATGCTGTCTGGTTAAAAAATTAAAAACTGTATTCTCATCTATGTATTCAAGTTGTCTTAAAATGGCACCTAGCCTTCCACCATTTTTTTTCAATATTTTTTTACCGGTTTCCAACTGTGTCGGGGTGATATATCCAGCCTTACTTAAGAGTTCTCCAATTTTCAATTTGCCGGCCCCGGACTGATCTTTTACAGTTCGTTTCATCGAGGATTTTCGGGGCGTAGATGCACTGCGAATTGCCATAAAAGTTTCCGTCCAGATAAATTATAAGAAAATTAAAATATTATAAAAACATCATGCTATATTAGCACGTATGAACTTATTAGCACAAGTAAACATCTTGAAAGTCTTTGAATAATTCATATTATCACCAAACAAAAAAAGGTTACCGGCGGCAATAGCTGCCAGCTGGTAACCTCAATACAAATCAGACTTCTTGTTAGGAACTAAAGTATATCATTCCTTCCAAAAAGGTGACATTTTTCGGAGAGACTCAATAATTGCAGGCATCTTTTCTAATACAAAATCGACTTCTTCTTCCGTATTATAAACGCTTAAAGAAAAACGAATGGAGCCATGGGCTGCCGTAAAGGGAACCCCCATAGCCCGGAGGACGTGGGAGGGCTCAAGAGAACCGGAGGTACAGGCAGAACCAGATGAAGCACAGATATTATACCTGTTCATGTGTAGCAGGATCGCCTCACCTTCAACATACTCAAAACTAATATTTGTTGTGTTCGGCAATCTATCGGTTTTGTGGCCATTCAACATAGCCTTAGGTATAGATTTGAGTAATCCTTCTTCCAGTCGATCACGCAATGCTCTTACACGACCATTTTCTTCTTCCATCTTTAGACCAGCAAGTTCACAGGCCTTTCCTAAACCAATAATAGAAGCTACATTTTCAGTACCCCCTCTTCGACCATGCTCCTGATGCCCGCCGGTCAGAAACGGCACAAATAGGGTCCCCTTTTTTATGTACAATACCCCAACACCCTTAGGCGCATGTAATTTGTGCCCAGAAAGTGAGAGAAAATCAATATCGAGATCTTTAAGCGATATAGGGATCTTGCCAACGGCCTGAACCGCGTCAGTATGAAAAAGGACGCCTCTTTCCCGTGCAAGCCTTGCCATTTCCTCTACAGGATAGATGACACCCGTCTCATTGTTGGCCCACATAACACTGACAATGGCGGTATCGGCACTTAAAGCGGCCTCATACTCTGCCATATCAAGCACACCTTCAGAGTTCACTTTTAACCGCGTTACCCGGTATTTTTGACCAGTAGCAATCTCAAGATTATCGCATAGGCTTTTAACAGCAGGATGCTCAACTCTCGTGGTTATAACATGCCGTTTATCAGGGAAAGTCCTAAGTGCTGACAGAATTGCAGTAGAATCGCTTTCGGTACCACAGCTTGTAAAGGTTATTTCTTCTGGAGTACATCCCAGTAAGTCAGACACCTGAGATCGTGCAGCTTTAATCGCACTCCCCACAGCACCACCAAAGGTATACATACTTGAGGGATTCCCATAAGAGACAGTGAAATAATCCATCATGGATTCAACAACTTCTGTGGCGACCTGTGAGGTCGCGTTGTTGTCCATATAGACAACCTTATCATATGTAGAAGACATTAATTTTCTTCCTCCACGATCAGACTTTCAAGTACAAGTTCACGGAGTTTCTTTTCAACGTAATCCTTAATTGTGGTTTGTGATTTATTACAACTCTTGCAGGCACCCAAGAGAGAAACAATAACGAAATCCCCGTCAACATCAACGAGCTCAATATCACCACCGTCTTTAGCCAGACCCGGTCTGATCTCTCGTTCAAGGACTTCTTCTATTTTTTTAATTTTTTGCAGCGCCGTCATTCGTTTTGACTTAATAGAAACCAGCGGTGTATCCGACTTTCCACTTACAGTTTCTTGTAATATCTGGCGCAGCTTATCTTCACATTTACCACAGCCACCGCCAGCCTTGGTGAAATTAGTAATTTCCTCAACTGAGCGGAGACTAGACTCATTTATTGCACGAATAACCTCAATATCGGTTACTCCAAAACACTCACAAACGACCTCACCTTCGGCCATGGGCAGGATAAGACCTCTATAATCAGCTATTGCCGCCTCGAGCGCTTCTCTGCCCATAACAGAACAGTGCATTTTTTCCTTAGGCAGTCCTCCAAGGGCATCAGCAATATCTTCGTTGGTCACCTTTGCCGCATCATCCACGGACATACCTTTAACCATCTCAGTGAGTACAGACGAAGACGCAATGGCACTCGCGCAACCGAAAGTCTTAAATTTCGCATCGATAATAATGTCGTTATCATCTATTTCTAAAGTGAGTTTTAACGCATCACCACAGGCAAGAGATCCGACATCTCCAGTACCACTGGCTTTTTCGATTTCACCCACGTTTTGAGGCTCAAGAAAATGTTGTTGAACCTTATCAGTATATTCCCACATACAGCTCTCCTGCTTTTAATGTAATAATAGAAAATTCTCGCTAAGTGCTGACAATAAGTCCTCATTAACAAAATGCAACCACCTATAGATGAGGATCTACACAGGAAACTGTTCACAGTTTGGAACGACAATTACGCTAATACTCCAACCTCTTTTAGCATGTTTTGTGCTGCGTTCACGAGATCTGCTGTTCCTTTACTAGTCCTGGATTCAACATAGAATCGGACCTTTGGCTCAGTCCCTGATGGTCGTATCATCAGCCAGGAGCCATCCTCTAAGATCATTTTACGACCATCGATACTGAGCACATCTACAATTTTTTTCTCGTCACGCCCCACCAGGACGCTGGATCCAACCTCATATTTTTCAAGACGAGCCAAAAGCGCTAGCAAGACATCACCTTTCACAGCCACTTCAACACCGTCTCTATCAGGAAAATATGAGCCATATTCGCCTTCAATCTGTCGTAGATAGTCACCTAAATTCAAACCGGTGGTAAGAACCATATCAAGGGCAAGTACCAAACCTATGTAAGCGTCTTTTTCCGGAGTATGACCAAGTATAGAGATCCCATCTGATTCTTCGAAAAAGACAACCGCCTGACCAATAACAGGCTTAAAGTTTTTAAAGCCAACACTTGGTTCAAAAACCTTTTCCCCAAGTTTCTCGGCTATACTGTTTGCAAGATTTGAGGTTGCAACAGTCTTTGCTACCAATCCTTTTTTCATTTTATATTCATGCAGATAGTGATACGCCATGGCTCCAAACTGATTCATGCTGATCTCAGTTGTCCCATCTGTAAAACGAATGCGATCACCATCTGGGTCAATAATCGCCCCCAACTTCAATCTACTGGTGCTTTCAGATAAATTATGTACAACATCTAACATGTTAACTGTAGACGGTTCAGGCGCGACACCACCGAAGGTCACATCTGGAGTATCGCGAAGCATATGCAGGCGTGGCTCAGTGCAATCCCCTAACAGTTTTTTAACATGCAGACGACTCGCACCGTGAACGCAGTCGACCACAACAGTTAATTCATCGCAGGATTTGAAAGAGCTCAGAATCTTATCTATGGATAAGCCATGTATATGTTCATTTTCTTTAACTAATTGTTGCCAATTGGCCAAAGCATCAATGCTGATAACATCTGCCCCTGCTACTGTAGAGTTTATCTGAAGCTTATGCGGACTGCCCTTACCACTTTCAGTATGGACTATACGCCGTGCGTTCTCTGTTATTTTTGCCGTCACGGGCCCTGCTGCGGGGCCACCATCTGCCGCATTAAATTTGAACCCACCGTAATCAAGCGGATTATGCGAAGGGGTCAGATTAATAGAGAAGGCACATTTATGAATAAGAACCGCGGCAGACAATACACCTGTAGTAGACTCTCCGGCATAATACACCTTGAACCCAGCCTGAGTTAATACCCCGGCCACGACACCGGCAAGTAACTCTCCAGCGAACCTGTTATCAAAGCCAAGAACACATCCTCGAGATTGTGCTTCCCGAAGATTTTCGACGCCCAGGAGTGATGCAAGCGTATGGTCACTACCCAATTCTTCATACATCTCAACAATGCCGCGGGTGACCTGAGCCACTGACCTGGCATAGATATCTTTACCTAAAATTCCTCGCCAGCCTGATGTCCCAAACGCAATTTCTTGAACAGGATTGTTTATGTTATTTTTAATTTCGTCAAGAAGCAGAGCATATAATCTGTCTATATGCTGTTGCGTCTCTATTGACCGTGACGTATCACTTATCACCAGTTGTTTAATGAGACCAAGATAATCACTTTCAGCATGATTACCTTGTTTGATAAAAGTGGAGTCTTTAAATTCAGCTTCTTTTGAACTCATCATTTTCCCCTCCGCAATATCAGGTCTATTCTTCTAGTTTTTTCGCCTTTTCAATTAACATGACAGGTATACCATCCTGGATTTCATATAGAAGCATGCATTTTTCACAGACAATACCTGCTTCATCTTTTAATTTGACTGCACCCTTACAATTTGGACATGCCAAAATTTCGAGTAAATCTTTATTTATCATTACGTCCTCGTTAGTGTAATTACCGTAGTCGTCCTCGTGGCGACCAGATATAGTGTTGTATAAATATCGTTAATTTGATATTTACCTGATACGAATCAGGTTTGTATACATATAAATTAAAAATTATCTCAAATTTCTAAACAGGTTTATTATGAGGCAAAAAATTGGATTTATCGGCGGCGGACAGATGGCCGAAGCACTCATCAAAGGAATAATCGCCTCAGGTGTATATAAAAGTGAAGATATACTCGTTGCGGAGCCAAATGACAGTCGCAGAGAATATTTAGAATCAAATCATTCTGTAAAAACCCACTACAGCAACCTACCAATATTCGAAAATTGTCTTGTTATTATTATAGCGGTAAAACCCCAGACTATGGGCTTACTTCTAGACGATTGTCGAGATCGAATTCAACCACAACACATAATAATAAGCATTGCGGCCGGACTTCCAATTTCTTACTACATTGACAACATCGGAAAACCTGAGACCAAGATGATCCGTGTTATGCCCAATACCCCAGCGTTGGTTCTTGAAGGTGCATCAGCACTATCGCGCAACAAGAATGTCACTGACGAGGAGTTACGTGCTGCAGAAGAAATATTCCTCGCAGTAGGCGAAGTTGTAATTTTAGATGAAGTCCATCTCGATGCTGTAACTGGCCTCAGCGGTTCTGGCCCTGCCTATGTTTTTTCTTTTGTTGAGGCACTCATTGATGCCGGTGTGAAGTCAGGGCTTACCCGTGCTATTTCAGAAAAACTCGCTCTCCAAACAGTGTCCGGATCTGTCAAATTACTCAAAGAAAGCGGGGAACACCCTGCAGCTCTCAGAGGCAAAGTAACTTCTCCTGGTGGCACAGCAATCACAGCGCTGCACGTTCTAGAAAAATATGGTTTCCATGGTATTATTATGGATATCGTTGAATCTGCTGTTAACCGTTCTAAAGAACTGGGTAAGGCCAAATGAGTTCCATCCCGTCTACTTTTCGCAGTGACGTAACGTTATCGCTAAAGCAGATATCCATTGTCACCAAGATAGATGACACAAAAGCCCAGGAATATGCTCTGGCACTCGTTAAATGGCTGGACACAAAAAACATCTCCTCACGAATGGAAACAATCTGTCCAGAACTGGACATGATAATAGTTCTTGGTGGAGATGGAACCCTACTACATATTGCTGAAACGGCTGCCAGACATGCAATACCGGTTCTAGGTATTAATCTGGGCAATCTTGGCTTCCTTACAGAATTCAGAGAAGATGAGACCTTTTCAGCCATAGAAAAGATTTTATCCAATAAAGTCACAATCGAAAATCGATTGATGTTAAAAACAAGAGTAATTACTCCTGTTAGGCGAGGTGAAACTCGTTACGCCTTAAACGATGTTGTCATCTCAAAAAATGTAAGCGACCGCCTCCTCCATCTTTCCACAAGGGCAGACAAGGAATACATCACAACCTACAGAGCTGACGGCCTCATCTTTTCTTCCCCCACCGGATCTACGGCGTATAATCTTTCAGCGGGAGGGCCACTTGTCTATCCAGGACTTGAGACAATAACAGTCACCCCCATATGTCCGTTTATGCTTTCCAGCCGCCCAATCATCCTTCCAGCACACAAAAAAGTAGTTACTACCTACGAAGCAGATGAGAAAACAGACCGGGCGCAAGTTATCATTGACGGGCAACCGTTCATAGAGATGAAGCCAGGTGATAAGCTGGAAATATCTACAGCAAAACATCCACTCCAGCTCGTGGCCTCTGAGAACCGGAACTATTTTTCAATCCTTCGAAACAAGTTACACTGGGGTATTGTCGGTTCAAGATAACAAGCAGATGTTCTTGTCTGGTTTACGCTAACCCGAATTTCTCATGACTTTTTGATTTGAGACTCAATTGTTTGTTTTTATAGTTTTAAAATGACTTCCTTAATTATCAGGGTGTTTTTTGTTTCAAATCAAAAAGTTCACCCTTCGGGCCAACAGATTTATCCGCAACTGCTTCGTTACCGAGCATTTGCAGGTAGCGAAGACTCAGGTAGATTATTACAGCTTCATGCCCGGTGTCTCGACCTGCGAAAAACTTTGTTGGTGAAAAATCCGGGCTAACTACTTTTTCTTTTTTATCATGTATTTCTTCATCTTGTACTGCAACAGGCTTTTAGTTATCCCTAGTTTTTCAGCGGCCCGGGATTGTACATACTCAGTGTCTGTTAACGCCTGAATCAGCATCTTCTTTTCAATAATATACAGCACATCATTTAATACCGCATTTTCAGGAATAAGTTTTTGAATATCTATGTCTTGCCCTAAAGCATTTTGATCTTCTCCATACAACGTGTCAGGTTGCACATCCTCGGCCTCTATTGAGTTATTGCTGCAAAGAATTGCTGCTCGCTCAATAGTGTTTTCCAATTCTCTAATATTGCCTTCCCAGGGAAGTTTCATAAGAAGCTTCATAGCATCTTGTGAAATTGTAAGAACTTCTTTTCCCAGCTCTTTTTTATATTTTTCTATAAAGAAATCAGCAAGAAGCCGCATATCATCCATGCGCTCTCTGAGGGAAGGTAAATTCACAGGGATTACATTCAGACGATAAAATAGATCTTCCCGGAAACGTCCTGCAGCAACCTCCTCACGCAGGTCCTTATTGGTAGCGCTGATTATTCGAACGTCAACCTCCATGGTCTTGCCCCCTCCTACCCTTTCAAAATTCTTTTCCTGAAGTATTCGTAAGAGTTTGGCCTGCAGTGCCAAGGGGATTTCACCGACCTCGTCTAGAAATATTGTCCCATGATCTGCAAGTTCAAACCGACCTTTGCGCATGACAACAGCCCCTGTAAAAGCACCTTTTTCATGGCCAAAAAGTTCACTTTCAAGAAGGTTTTCAGAGAGTGCCGCACAATTTACCGCTATAAAAGGTTTAGATTCTCTCGGTGAATGGCTATGAATAGCCTTAGCTACAAGTTCTTTTCCGGTTCCGCTCTCACCGGTAATAAGTACGGAAGCATGGGTCGGTGCAACCTTTTCAATCAGTTGGTACACCTGAAGCATCTTTGGGTTTTTCCCAACCATCCCGCTAAAACCATCTTGGCCTTTAATCTCTTTTCTTAACCTGCTGTTTTCACGAACCAGTAGATGGAGAGAAGCGGCTTTATTGATCGTTATTATGAGCTCATCGTTGGAAAACGGTTTGGCAAGATAATTGAAAGCACCATTTTGCATTGCCTCAACGGCTTTGTCGACTTCTGCAAAAGCGGTAATGACCACTACAGGAAGATCCGCAATCCTGCGTTTAACCTCTATAAGAAATTCCAACCCATTCATACCTGGCATCTGCATGTCAGTTATAACAACATCCAAATCGACATCTTCGATAATTTTCAACCCGTCCGCACCAGACGAAGCAGTAAAAACCTCAAATCCTTCATCTTTTAGAAGTTCAGATAATACGATGAGGTAATTCGGTTCGTCATCTACAACCAAAATAGAATTTTTTGCCACAATTCAACCCTTAATAGTTTTTAGGATACACTTTTATATTCGGAACTTTTCCGGCGCATTACTTCAACAAGTTCATTGGGAACAGAGACACCTTTACCACCAGCAAGAGTGGTACCTTTACGAATAGCTCCATGATAATCGCTTCCACCAGTGACTAAAAGGTCATATCTACCCGCAAGTGCTACCAACTGTTTTCTGAACTTTCTTGAGTGGGTCGGGTAATACGCTTCAACACCATCCAGCCCAAACGTTTTCAACTCCTGGAGCAATTGTCCAGATTCCATATCATCTTTTAGAAGATTATATGGGTGTGCAACCACTGCCAGTCCACCCGCCCCATGAATAATCTCAATGCCTTTTTTAATGTCATAGACAAACCGGTTAACATAGGCACTTCCACTTTTCCCCAGATATTTTTCAAAAGCTTCATCCATTGATCGGACCACACCCCTTTGCAGAAGAATTTTCGCGATATGTGGTCTTCCTGTCTGGCCTAAACCTGAGACTTTCTTTAATTCTTGTTCAGATATAGGGCATCCTTGTAACTTAAGCTTTTCTAGTATTTCACTGTTCCTTTTATTTCTTGCACCTTGTAGTTTATGTAAACATTTGAGCAAATTGTCATCTTCACAGTCAAAAAGATATCCGAGCAGGTGCACGTGAGTTTCACCAAAAGAAACACTCAATTCAAGTCCGGAAATCACATCTAACCCAACTTTGTCCCCTCTGTTACTCGCCTCTTGGTATCCTGACGCTGTATCGTGATCTGTGATAGCAATACAGGACAAACCTTTTTTATATGCTAAATCGACGAGGTCCCCAGGGGACATCGTCCCATCCGACATTGTCGAATGGGTATGTAAATCAATACTCATGTCTTGCTCTTTTTATAGTTAATAAACTGCACAATTAGGAAATTAAAGAGAAATATAGTAATCACAGAACATATCATAGACTACTACCCCGATATCCTCGAAATAACCGGGATTCTTTTCACTACTCGCTCGGAGTCTAGCGCTTACCTGGAGTCTATCGCTTACCTGTCGGGTTCAAGAGTCTCGAAGCTCTTCTCTACCTCCGCTATCTGGTGCTCATTTCAACATATTAATGTTAACCACACTCACGTTTTCTTGTTTTTTATTACAGTTTTTCAGGAGTAAGGCACTAAAATCACATATTTTCCTTTACTTTTTCCGGAATTGACCGATAAAGTTTGGTAATCAATAATATTTAACAATGTGGAGTTCTCATGATGCGGCCATTCTTAATCTATCTGTTTTTACTGCCACTTGTTGCTAGCTGTAGCAGCAGAATTCCGGAGCCAATAACCTATCCATACAGCCAACAACAGAAAATGCAGGCATCGGGACATTGGGAGATACTGGCACAGGACCTTGCCAATCGGATTAACAACGAACTCATTTTAAGTGACAACATTGAAAAAGCCGTTTATGTGAAACCCACCTGCGGAGATGAAACGAGTCCTTGCGAGGCCAACGAGACATCCACCTTTAACGAGGCCTTTAGGGATTTACTCATAACAGGGCTATACGATTACGGGATTCCCACCCAAAGTAAACCGAACTCTGAGGCTATTGAAGTACTCTATAAGGTACAGGTAGTCAGGCATAATAGCAATCGTATCCGCAGCCTGCAACCGGGTATTTTAACAACCCTCTCCACAGCCGTTCTGGTCCTGCGAAATGCTCCAAGTGAACTTATTCTTCTCGCCACAGGGATAGCTGCAGATGTGGCCAATAGCAGCTACACATCAAATGGGCATTATGAAGTAATTATAACCACTTCTATGATAGAAAGAGAGAAGTACCTGTTCAGAGCCTCTGATATATACTATATAAATGACAGAGATTTTTATCAGTATCAGGAAAGCCATTCTGAAACGACCCCAATCACCCTCAAGTCCAAACAGAGTTATTCAAATAATCAAATGGCAAATTCAGATAAACCCTTCCCCGCTCCACCAGATCCTCTTGCTCAACCAACCAAGCAGGAGCTTCCTGTTACAATAGAAAACGATGGAATGTAATATGATGAAACAAAATAATCGCACGTCCCCTCACTCTTCAACCATTCAAAACAAGGTAAAGGGTATCATCATAGGTCTACTATTGCTCACACTGAATGGCTGTGCTGACCTAAACTGCACAAGACTGGAAGGACTACTCGGCGGAAAAACTAACCTTGTCACCTTTTCTTATAAAATAGCAGAAGACCTCGTTGTACAGGCACTACCACCACTCACTCCAATGCATCCTGATATGCCTGTACTGGTAACGACATTTGTAATTAACAGTAACCTTGAACAAACCAGTTCCTTTGGCCGCCTTCTCCAGGAACATATAGCTTCAAGGTTTGTTCAACTCGGCTATACTGTGCGTGAACTCAAAGTGGCGAATCATCTCTTTATTGAACCACAATCCGGCGAGACTATCCTCACAAGAGATCTTTCTCAGCTTGATCCTAATCTTCAGGCCCAGGCCATAGTTGTTGGAACATTCACTCGAACAAACAGGATGCTCTATGTTTCAACGAGACTCATTAATCCGAGTAACAATAATATCATTTCAAGTAATGATTATAAATTGTGCATGGACGACGATATTCTTGCCATGTTCGGCCTACAACGACATATGGACGGAACCAACTCGGTCTCGGAGCCCTCACAACCTTTTCTCAATAAAATTTTATAAAAATATTTCCCATGGCCCTACAAGATAAAACCGTCCTCGTTCCAGGGGCCTCAAGACCAATTGGCAGAGCTATTGCTAAAAAATTCGGGGACCAGGGTGCAACACTAATCCTTCCCGTTTTTGATTGGCCTGATTCCATTGAAGAGATGAAAAATGAATTCAAAGAATTAAGCTTCAACTCTCATGTAATTCAGGTGGATTTGCGCAAAGAGTCAGATGTAACCTCTCTCACAAGCCTTATCCGACAAGAGACCGGTCGACTAGATTATCTTATAAATAATATTGAGAGAGGGGGGATGCCAATTGTCCATGGCGGCTATGATCAACCCCATAATGCAGGTCAATGGGAAACAGAAATAGACACCACATTAAAAGCAAAATGGCTCCTCTTTCGTCATTGTCTCCCACTCCTGCGATCCAGCCCGGCCGGTTCCGTGTTAAATATTTCTTCAATAGCCGGAATAACTGGCAGAAGTGGCCCAGGGGCTGTATTTTTTAATGATGCTTATAGTGCTGCAAATAGAGCCGTAGATTCTTTTACTGAATTATGGGCCAGAGAAGGGGCGCCCAATATCCGTGTGAATGGTCTGGTACTTGGCTTAATTGAAAGTAGGCACGGGGAAAATACAAGAGGCTGGGCCAGCTTAAGCGATGGAGAAAAAGCTGAAATATATGAGTCTATCCTTCTTAATCGCACAGGCCAACCAGCTGAAGTCGCTGAGACTGTTTATTTTTTATCTGTACTCGCCACCTATATGACCGGATCGATAACAAAAATGGATGGAGGATTCACCCTTGGTGCAACAAAGGTACCTCCTATGCCAAAAGGCATCCTATAGCCACTATGAAACCAGCTGGCTACAAATTGTATGTATCTTCATTTCTTTAAATGAGCCGTCCATATAGATAGTTGTCTGGCCATCCACTTCGTCTAACCCATCTATAAATTCCTTAGAATATGAAGCACCAAGTCCAGCTAAGGCCCAAAGGGTGAGCCTGCGAACTTCAACATCTTCAGAATCCAGATATCTCAGGATATCGTGTTCCAATCCTCTTTCTATCATCTCCACTGGAAAGCTATAGCATAGCGTACCAACTCCCCATAAGAGACCTCTCTGTAAAAGAGGCAGTTCCAAATAATTACCATCTTGATACAGTTCAACCCCATCTTCCTGCATATATGAGATCAACATGTGAATATATTCATGCCGCAACAATGCACTCCGACACATGATTTGAGCCATGGACTCAGGTGCTCCCCACCCTATTCCACCTGACTCATCATTGAGGGACCAGAGAAAACGACGCATAATTACTCGGCCTGATTCAGCGTCTTCTTCCACCATGCACGCAACAAGCTCTCCAAAACAGCTCACAGCATGCCATCGAACACGTTCATTCATATCACAAAGTGCCATAAAGAGCGTATTAATCACTTGAATACGTGGGTAGGCGGTGAGTTTTAAACTCAGCTCAGCAGGTTCGTACTGATTAAGTAATTTGAAAATTTCTTTTTTGACCTGTCGTCTATTCAACAACGCATCCTCTTCCAGAAAATATTAAGGAAATTTACAGGGAGGAAGGAAGTGCATGGTATGAGAAATGGCCAGCGGAGAAAACAACATCAGGATCTGTCATCTAATCGTTTCATCCCTTCCATAATAATACCCATAAAACCACCGAGAACATCAAGCTGTTTTTCCTTATAGGTCAATCCTTGAGAGAATTTAAACCGGCCAGTCTCAGTACCAATGAGCTCATAGAAGGCATCCCTCCCCATCAGATTTTTATACTCGACATGTACCAACTCACCTTCATTAAAGAGAATAGTACCACGCTGATCGCTTGTTTCGACATTAAGCCGTCCAGTCTTCTGATTAGAGTTGACCATCTGACATAATTCTACAACTGAGATGTCAGAAATCTGGCCAACCATACCCGATGCAAGTTCTTGGGCCCTCTGCTCATTCATCTTTGTTATACGACTGACTAATAATTTGTAGAAGAACACCTGCAGTGTAGGAAACCTGTTCAGAACATGTTTAAAGTTTTTTTGGTTCATTACCGCAACCTGGCAGGGTTCTGACGCCATGATCGTTGTCGTCACCCGCTCACCAGAAAGTAGACTCATTTCACCAAACACTTCACCTCTGTCAAGCTCAGCGAAAACGACACCATGCTCGTCGATCACCTCTGCACGACCTGACAACAAAACAAATAAACGGTCACCAGGATCACCCTTCTGGGTGATAGGAAATTGCCATGGAAAATCATTTAATTCAAGAAGTGTGGCAAGATCAAGCAGGTCTTCATCTGAAAGAACCTTAAACATCGATATAGATCTCAGTAGTCCTGCGAAATGTCTAACACCAAGAATTTTTTCACGACGTTCGGTTGCTGCCAGCAGTTTCATCTGAACTGTTGCGAATTCTTTATCTTTTTTATATTCAAAACGAATAAGGCCGGTACAGCCACCACATTCAAATTTTGATTTTTCTGTTTTACCTTTTGTGTATGTTTCATAATTTCTATCAGCCTGAGCAATTTCCACAAGATCCTTTGCAAGAGTCAGGCAGGTGGGTTTTGCAGCAGGCAAGAGCAATACTCCGTCACTCACTTTCAGCTCTTCTCTGACATTATATAAAGGACAATGATCGTCCTCTGTTATGATGAATACACCATTTCTAAATTGCATCTAAATCCTTTTTCAATCAGATCGACCAAACAATAGATATATCACAAATCCCAAAACCACGGCACCACCAAACATCACAGGGAGGATTTTATTGATATCGATCTCTCCGCCAACAAGAAGCGATTGTGCATAGTTCGTTCCAGAAAAATACCAGACGCCAATACCTATTCCAGTTATAATGAGTTGCTTCCATCTTTGCTTGTATAGCATATATGCTATCGTAATGACGAAAGGTACAAGAAACCATGGGTTAGTAAAAAGACCCACATAATCAACTCCCCTGAGCTGTTCATCTATATGTGTAGATTCAAACCAGTTCGAAATTTTGGTAAATACTTCCATAAAACACTCCTTAGTTCAGAATTCAATGAGACATATTAAAAAATAATCATACGATTTAAAAACATTATACCATATATCCAGTATAAGCCTTATTGTACATCTCCCATATCAGAAAGATTATTCCACACACTATATCTCATAATTTTACTGAAATGCAATGGAGCACAGTATAAATTTGTAACACATTTACAAACTCGTAAACAGTTAATTAGAAGTCTTTTGATGGCTATGAAAAAAGGCTGATATACTAGGCGTGGTGTTTGGATCGTATTCTCAACTATACATGCGGTATGTTGAGAGTTCAATCCAAACCCACAACGACGTAGATTGGACTTTTTACGACGCCATCACACATTTACGTCAGAACAAAATCGAACAGTACCAACATATTACCAATGAGTACAACCACTATGCAAACATTTAAGAAAGACCCAATGTACCTGTATTTGTTAATCCTTACACTCTGCGCGACAGGCGGTCTACAGGCATGGCGGACACTATTTGATAATTTTGCAGTACAGGTAATCGGTCTTGATGGGCATCACATTGGGATCATACAGTCCTTAAGAGAGGTCCCGGGGTTTCTCGCTCTTCTCGTTGTTTACGTCCTCTTATTTGTAAAAGAACACAAACTTGCAGCCCTTTCTATCCTCTTTCTAGGATTAGGGGTATGCCTTACAGGGTTATATCCAAGTTTTTACGGGCTGATTGCAACAACTGTTCTTATGAGTTTTGGTTTTCACTATTTTGAAACAATGAATCAATCTTTAACTCTGCAATATTTCAGTCAACTCGATTCGCCTGTGGTGTTTGGTTTGTTGCGAAGTCGGGCGGCTGCCTGCAATGTGTTGGTCGCCATGTTTTTTCTTTCATTTTCCCAGATTATGAGCTTTAAAGCCATGTACCTCTCCTTTGGTCTTCCAATCATTGTTGTAGCCATTTTCGCATTTATGCAAAACCCATCAAAGGTGGATATTCCTATCCAACACAAACAGATGATTTACCGTCATAAGTACTGGTTGTTTTATTTGCTCACCTTACTGGCCGGAGCAAGAAGACAAATTTTCATCGCCTTTGCTGTATTTCTCCTCGTGAAAAAATTTAATTATAGCATCAATGAAGTAGCGGCTCTATTTCTATTAAATAATATTATTAATTATTTTTTGAGCCCTTTTATTGGGCGATGTATCGTTAGATTTGGAGAACATAAAGTCCTGTCTCTTGAATATGGAGCGCTCATAATGGTTTTTATCGGTTATGCACTTGTAGAAGATAAATATATTGCGGCCTTATTGTACATTCTCGATCATGTATTTTTCAACTTTGCCATTGGCATAAAAACTTTTTTCCAAAAAATCGCCGACCCAAAAGATATTGCTCCAAGTATGGCGATGGGCTTTACGATTAATCATATTGCAGCTGTTCTACTACCCGTTGCAGGTGGCCTCCTGTGGCTCATTGATTATACAATCCCTTTTTATGCTGGTGCAGCACTGAGTTTGGTCTCACTCGGTGTCGTACAACTTATCCCTGCTCAACTTAAAAAACATTCAACTATAGACAAGCCCTGGTTAATCGGAAACAAGCCAGGA
The DNA here is from genome assembly GCA_047619065.1 of Desulforhopalus sp. Taxonomy (GTDB): domain Bacteria; phylum Desulfobacterota; class Desulfobulbia; order Desulfobulbales; family Desulfocapsaceae; genus Desulforhopalus_A. Next base: position 67,959 of record JBLHNA010000009.1, on the reverse strand, counting down.
TAAGTGCATTGGCGTTAACTTCAAGTTACTGATGTTAAAACTACTCTCAATTTTCTAGTCCTTTATGATAGGATTCCTAGAGTAATGCACTAATAATGTGTACGTTTAAGAAAATCCATTTTATTAATTTTATGTAATTTCAGGAAATAATGAAAAAAACAAATATTGTATTAATCGGTATGCCGGGCTCGGGGAAATCCACTGTTGGAATTATTCTCGCAAAGCAGATCACCAAAAGATTTCTGGATACCGATATTCTGATCCAGAATATGGCGGGTAAAAGCCTTCAGTCAATTGTGGACAATGAAGGCCATATGGCGCTCAGGAAGATCGAGGAAGAAGTTTTACTTTCTGTACGATGCAAAAACCATGTGATCGCCACCGGAGGAAGTGCTGCCTACAGTACCCCTGCAATGTTGCACCTTAAGAAGAACGGAACTATTGTTTTTTTGCAGACCTCCCTTAATGAACTCAAAGCCCGAATACATAACTATGAAACACGAGGTCTTGCTAAGCGCCCTGACCAGAGTTTCCATGATCTTTTTGATGAAAGAGAATCACTCTACAGAAAATACGCGGATATTACAGTAGACAGCTCTCACCTCACTCAGGATCAGGTTTGCGACGAAATCACCTGTCAAATCAATATTTGATGGAAATTTAACAAAAGGCAACAACAGAATAATGGTTAGCAACAAATCCAGACGCATAATCCGCGAAACAAAAACAATACAGGCAATGGTGTCTCTTTACTGTAGGAATCACCATCATCCTCGTGATCTTAAATTGTGTACAGAATGTAAAACTGTTCAGGATTATTCAATTCGTCGTTTACACCACTGTCCCTTTCTTGAAAATAAACCTACCTGTGCCAATTGTTTGGTACATTGTTACAAAAAGGACATGCGGGATAAGGTTCGAGAGATTATGCGCTATTCAGGTCCTCGTCTACTTGTTTTACATCCGTTTCTTGCTATAAGCCATATTCTTGATGGACGAATTAAGCCTCACCCCTTAAAACGATCAACAGCCGACACCACAAAAAACATAAAACAATAACCCAATGGTAATGTGTTATGAAAACGATGATCACTGGTTGTACAGGACTTGTTGGAAGTGCACTGATTGATAGTCTTTTTAAAAACGGTCACTCAATCCAATGTTTAAAAAGAGATAAAACACCCGGAGCACACCATTTTTGGGATACAGATAGCCTCCCCCAAGACCAGAACAATGGATTTGACGCAATCATCCATCTTGCTGGAGAAAACGTGGCAAATGGGCGCTGGTCAAAGAAAAAGAAAGAAGCAATACTCAACAGCCGACTCGACGGCACGAGAGAACTTATAGATTATGTTTCTCTTCTTGCTGATAGACCGAAAGTTTTTCTTTGTGCCTCTGCAGTTGGCTATTATGGAAACCGTGGCAAAGAGATTCTTGATGAAAAGAGTGGTCTTGGTGTTGGATTTTTAGCGGAAGTATGTCGGCAATGGGAAAAAGAAACCCAGCGGTTAACAAACCTCGGTATTCGAATAGTTAATCTACGTTTTGGTATGATTCTCAGTCCAAATGGTGGAGCATTACACAAGATGGTCCCACCTTTTAAATTAGGACTTGGGGGCGTCGTAGGAACAGGTGAACAACATATCAGCTGGGTGAGCATTCGCGATGTTGTGAAAATAATTGATTTCGCAATTAAAAACGAATTGATCAGTGGCCCAGTCAATGTTGTGAGCCCGATACAGACCACAAACAAAGAACTTACTAAAACTTTAGGCAAAGTGCTGCAACGTCCCACCATCTTTAAAGTACCCGCAACAGCTGCACGCTTGATCTTTGGTCAGATGGCAGATGAAATGCTTCTGACCAGCTGCAGAGTCACACCCCAAAAGCTCATGCAGGCAGGATATCAATACATTGATCAATCTCTTGAGTCAGTTCTCCGCTACTGCACCCAAGACGAACCGCAACAATCCTGATAGTCAGTATCAAAACTTTCGCGTAAAAAAGGTGCAATCATTACCAGAGTTATGATTGCACCTTTTTTGCTCAACAGATAACGCTAGCCCACATTCCTCATGAACTTTTCGACAAATAGCCTAAAAAATTAATTTCACAGGGTAATACAATAGACTCAAAAAACAGTGTGTATTTCGCTGTATATCGAAAAGCTCACCCTCCGGGTCACAAGATTTTTCCGCTGCTGCATCGTTACTGAGCACTTGAGGTACAAAAGTACAGTCGAGCGCTCCGTGTCTTGATCAGCAAAAAACTTTAGTGATGAGAAATACGGGCCATTGAAAAAAAAAAGATGGCCAGAGTAATACTTGGAACGGCTCCTAAATGATTATTTCGAACAGATCCGTTGCTGTGCCTCAAGATATCTTGCTTTAGTTTTTGCTATTATTTCCTCAGGAAGTTGCGGCGCAGGAGCCGTTTTATCCCAATCGAGACCTGAGAGGTAGTCCCGTAAAAACTGTTTATCAAAACTTGGCTGGGATTGACCTGGAGTGTATTCCTCCATTGGCCAAAACCTCGATGAATCTGGCGTGAGGACTTCGTCAATAAGTATAAGCCGACCATCAACCTCCCCAAGCTCAAACTTTGTGTCGGCAATTATGATGCCTTTTGATCTCGCAAAATCCGCAGCCTTTTCATAGAGTGAAATCACAATTTTTGCTATCTGATCTGCTCTTTCTTCGCCGACAATTTCCCTCATTTTTTCAAGAGAGATGTTTTCATCATGGTCGCCCATCTCAGCCTTAGTAGACGGGGTAAATAGAACTTCAGGAAACTTATCAGACTCTTTCATATTTGCAGGAAGCTGAAAGCCACAAACGTTTGTATCTTTTTTATACGCACTCCAAAATGAACCTGAGATATACCCACGAACTATACACTCAATAGGTAACGGCTTGGTCTTTTTCACCAGCATGGAGCGGCCCCGCAATACATCTGCATAAGGAGCACACACTTCGGGGAATTCTTCTACATTTGCGGTGATCAAGTGATTTTCAATAATATCACCCAGCAAATCAAACCAAAACAACGAAAGTTCTGTGAGAACAGCACCCTTACCGGGAATAGGGTTCTCCATAACTACATCGTATGCTGAAAGACGATCTGAAGCAACCATCAGCAACTTATCATCATGGCCCGGAATCCCGTACATATCACGGACTTTCCCTCTATGCTTAAGAATAAGATTTGGGAAATCGGTGGTTTTAACTGCATCTGTCATTTCTTTTTCTCCTTGAATGTGAGTCATATAAATTACTTCTTCCGCACTGCAGGATAGATATCACAGGAAGAATTTTCATACTCTTTAAGCTTTGCTGTCAGCGAACCTATGGCTATTTTAGAATTAATCTTCACAGGAACCCTACACTTATCGTTGGTGTACCAGATAACCGTATCACCTTTTTTATCATAGAGGCCTTTAAATTCCATCACTGGCATTATCTCAACTGCTGAGACATCCCCTATTACAGTATTATGAATCTCTTTTATCCCGCGGGGGTAAACTGCAACTTCAACCCTTTCTTTATCAGCAAAAGTAGGAACCAAAAAGGCAGTTGATTTGGAAAAATCCATTAACCGGCTGTTGAAAAACGAAGAAAACTCATTATTAACTTCACCTTCAACCACATATTCGCCTTCGAGTTTGCCATTTTTCATATAGCGAATAAAGCCATTACTCTGATCATATTCCAACACTCTATGGGCTGTATAACTATAGCCTTCTTTCTGCCAGACCTCGTAATGATACGGTAATTTTTTAATGCCTCGAACCTTTGTTACATGAAGATCAGAGATTGGGTAAAAGAGGTGAACTGCTCCACCTTTGGTCGTTATAAATGAACGAATCTCAAACCCATCTTCACCTTCTTCTAAGCGATTCACTTCAAGGTGTAATTCACCTATCTTAATCCCCCCAGTCCAGGACACATCATATTTGAGTATTTCTTTTCCTGAATAGCCGACGTCAACAATTTGGGGGTCTATCACACCAACCGGAATTTTGACAACATCTTGTCCAGTGTTGTCAATCCTTGCAAAAAGGATGGCCGGTAGCAAAACTATGAAAAAGATCAGGACTGGTTTCATCACACATCTCTATAGTTAAAGTGTTGCAAGTGAGACCCATGTTGCAAAAAATAGCGTGATACTGATAAAACCATTCATAGAGAAAAAAGATGCGTCTATTCGTGAAAGATCTTCAGGGCGAACCAGCATGTGCTGATACAATAAAGCCCCTGAAGTAAGAGCAATACCTATATAGTAAAATATATTCAGCCCCTGGCTCCAGCCTGTTGCGGTAAATAAAACAAACGCCACAATATGAAACAATCCTGCTAGTCTGAATGCATTTTTTTTACCAAGCCTTGCAGGCAGAGAGTACAAGCCTCTTTTTTTATCGAACTCTGCGTCTAGACATCCATAAATAGTATCAAATCCGGCTACCCAAAAAAGCACACCCAAGGATAAAACAAAGGGATAATCTACAATACTGTTTCGTACGGCAACCCACCCTCCAAATGGTGAAAAAGCAAGGGCAAAACCCAGAACAATATGACACAGTGAAGTAAACCTTTTGGTAACGGAGTAAAACAGTGTTAAACCAAGGGCAAATGGTGAGAGAAGCAGAGTGAGCTGGTTAAGATTATAGCAGGCAAAGAAAAATATACCGCTTGCAATGAGAACCATTGACCACGCTTCGATAAGGCTTACTTCACCCGCGGGAATAGCTCTTGAAGCAGTGCGTGGATTATCCCTATCAAATTTGTAATCTATGATCCGGTTAAATCCCATTGCACTCGTTCGAGCCCCCACCATTGCAAGAATCACCCATCCAAGCGTTTTAAATTCAGGGAAGCCCCGAGATGCGAGAAAGGTTCCTGTAAGAGCGAAAGGTAGGGCAAATACGGTGAGTTTAAACTGGATCATCTCCAGTAAAATCTTTATTTTCTGAATAACAGACATGTTCTTACCATCGTTTGCGATTAGGAATATCCAGACCTATCTGATCAGCAAGGCGCCAAGCATAGGTTGTCGCAGCCTCCTCAATACTTTTAGGCTTAAGATAGTAACTTGGCATCGTAGGACACAAGGTCGCCCCTGCGTCATGTACAGCCAGCATATTCAACAAGTGCGTTCTATTTAAGGGCGTTTCGCGAACAGCGAGGACAAGCCTCTTCCGCTCCTTCAACATTACGTCTGCAGCGCGATGGATAAGATTAATCGACATTCCACCAGCAATCGAGGCAAGGGTTCCCATGGTACACGGAAGAATTACCATGGAAGTATAATCACTTGAACCGGAAGCCGGAGAAGCTGCCATATCATCAATATCATACCATTTGGACACAACCGGCAACTCTTGTGGCGTAAGAGACTGTTCCATTTGAAGTACTTTTTCACCTGAGCTAGAGCACACTCCATGAATGGTAATATCCATCCCTGCTAGGTTTTCTAAAAAGCCTTTGAGAAAAACCATTCCACTGGCACCAGTAACGCCAAGAAGGATCTTGTGTCCATTTTCCTGCTTCATATATTTAAATTCCTGATGCTGTTTTTAGCTCAAATTTGCAAACATCTTTAATGGAAGTGCGTTCTCACCTACCGTCTCGCGGGTAATTAAAATTGCAAAAAAAGCCTCAAGGGCCTTACACTTTTGAGGAGAGAGGTCGTATTGAATAGCACTAAGGTAATCACGACACTTCTGTTTAGACAGCGGGATTCTTATGGCTGATATTTCACAGATATGTTCAAGGTCTGCCGTCCCTTCATCTCGACAACGCAGTAATTCTCGGTGAATCTCGCTAAGCATTTCAGGATTGTTCTGACAAAACTCTTCTCGAACGGCACACACCGCATAAACAAACGGGAGTCCTGTTTTACGCTTCCAGATATCTCCTAAGTCAAACTGGTACAGATAGGTGGCACTCTCGACGAGACGCAACGCATCATCTCCTATGGCAAGGACAGCTTTGAACTCTTTCTCTTTGGTTAAAAGAATATCACCAGTGTGATAAATTGGCTCCACACTGTGAAATTCTTCCAGAATAATTTTAACCAGCTGTACAGAGGTCTCTGATTGTGAGGTGAGTAGTACATCTGCACCATCCAACTGATCAATGGGCACATGAGAGAGTAATACGACTGAGGCTACAGGTCCATTAGCACTAATTGAGAGTCCGGAAAGTATCTTATAACTTTCAGGATGCTTCGCATATTCAAAACTGGAAACAAAGCCGAGGTCAATCGCCCCCTCTTCCAGTTTTTTATTTAGAACTGCAGGAGCATCTTCAACAAGAACCCAGTCCTTTCTCGTAACACTGGATTTCCATTTTTCATGGATGGGAGCTGTATTGAGATAATTAACCATCCCTATTCTAGCGACACATTCACTTGACTGTTCCATAGACATAATCCTTAATTACTCCTGGAGCTCATTGAAAATTGCTGAATCCATTCGATTTTTTCTGGCCTGCCATAGGTTACTAACATCTTTAATAAGTCACTCTCACTATTGCAATTATTAATTTTTTCTGAATACAGATGTAAAAAAGACGCCCTCTTCCCAGCAGATAAAGAACCAAAGTCATCAAACCGCCCAAAAGCCTTAGCACCGGCCTCTGTTGCCATTTTCAATATGTCAACGGGTTGAATGGCTGGGTGCTCTGCGGAAATACGCTGCATTTCAACCCACATATCAAGACAATGATTAGAAGCGAGTGAATCTGTACCTATGGCGGGTAAAATGCCATGTTCCATCATGCGCTCAATAGGGGCGACTCCAGAGTGAAGAAATGAATTTGATCCTGGACAAACACAGATATGCACGCCAGAATTTCTGATAATGTCGAGGTCACTATTCGAGAGATGTATACAATGCACCAGCAAGGTTTGTTCATCAAGTAGACCCAAATTAGAGAAATAGTCTATAGTACCATCACTTGTTGGTGCATTATCAAAAAAACTGCCATCCCATAAGCCTCTTTTTTGAAGAAACTCATAAAATTGCCCTTTTTGACTGTTAATGAAATCTTTTTCTGCAGCAACTTCTGCTGTGTGGATGGAAAATATGTGCCCAAGATGAGTACATCGCTTTTTAATTTCTTTTAAGAGTTCAGGGCGAGTAGAGTATGGCGCGTGGGCAACTGCAGCTTCTGTGCTGTCGAGACGAGCAAGTCTTTCAAGTGACAAATCTTGTGCATCCCTACTAGAACCAAGGAGTTCCAGCATATGATATACTTCAGGAAGTGGTTTGTCTTTCGCGGATAAAAGCGTATGACTTGACCCATTTCCAATATCACCTAAGAACACAACGCCGCTATCATACTGATTTTGTAATTCAGTCCTTCTCAGCCCCACCACTTCACTTTCAGACAATGTTGTTTCAAAACGTCGAGCAAGAAGGGCTTCTACCCAATCGGTAAAAGATTTTGCGTGGTCGAGGGGAGGGTCTCCGGCAAGATGCGACAACTCAAGATGAGCATGTGCATTGATGAGTGCGGGCATTAAAACGCCCCTATAATGGTCGACGCAAGCATCAGGGTAGCGCTCAACCAGAGTGGTACGTTTACCAACAGCCACAATTCTACCATTACACAATGCGACAGCCCCATCGCGCACCGCAGAATCCGTGAATGTCAACACCCATGGGGCTGTAACAATACGAACACCAGTATTATTTAGAGATTTGGTCATAGCATCACACCCGATCTGGTACTAGTTCACCAGGGTATAATCCATCAACCGTTGCCGTGGTTTAAATCCCGCATCAACCACCAACCTTCTAATCTCTTGCTCTGAAAGCCGAAAACTCACCCCTGCAGCAGCAACAACGTTTTCTTCAATCATAGTGCTTCCGAAATCATTTGCTCCAAATGATAATGACAGCTGTGCTACCTTAGGGCCTTGAGTAACCCATGAAGCCTGAATATTATCAATGTTATCCAGATAAATCCTTGATAGAGCCAGGGTCTTTATATATTCAAATGCACTGGTCTTTTCAATATCTGCATATACGGTATTATCAGGTTGAAAGGGCCATGGTATAAATGCGGTGAAGCCACCGGTTTCATCCTGGGTATTTCGAATACGCCTCAGATGCTCAAGGCGCTCTTCCTTGGTTTCGATATGACCAAACATCATGGTAGCTGTTGTTCGTAACCCTAAGTGATGGGCGGTCGTCATTACTTTTAACCACTCATCTGCGCTGCATTTCTTGGGTGCGGCAAGTTCTCGTACCCTGTCAGAAAGAATTTCTGCACCACCACCTGGTATCGAACCAAGCCCTGCATCGATCAATCTTTCTATAACAGTCTTAATTGACAGCCCGGAAATTTCTGCAAAATGATGTATTTCCGGAGGCGAAAAACCGTGGACATGAATCCCGGTATCTCTCATGAAACGGACCATTTTTTCGTAATACTCAAGGGGCAGGTCGGGGTGGAGGCCACCCTGAAGTAATATCTGCGTTCCACCAAGTTCCTGTGTTTCTTTTATCTTCTCGCCAATTTCCTCAAGGCTCAGCAAATACCCGGCTTTATCCTCGGGGCCCTTGTAGAAGGCACAAAATTTACAGGCTGATACACAGATATCCGTGTAATTGATGTTGCGATCAATTACATACGTAACGTTTTTATTCTCGTGCTTCCTGCGACGAATAGTATCCGCAAGAAATCCAAGTGTATGTAAGTCAGCAGTTTGTTCCAATGTTCGGTAGTCATCATCACAAATTCTTTCATCAGCAATGACCTTATCGATTATTTTCTGCATCATACCATCCAATCCAAATCATTAACTGTGAACTTCGACAATATTGTACAAGGTGTCTCGCTCGACAGGGATTCTCCCCGCTTCTTTAATAAGGCGCACCAAAGTATTACTTCCTATTGCCTGCTCGGTTTCAGCACCCGCCATATGTGTTATCACTTCCTCTTTTACCGTTCCGTCCATATCATCAGCTCCAAAGGAAAGAGCGAGCTGAGCCATTTTAGGTCCAATCATAACCCAGTAGGCTTTAATATGAGGGAAATTATCAAGAAGAAGTCTCGAAACCGCAATGTTTTTCAGATCATTAATCCCGGTAGTACTCGAGATATCAGACATTTTGGTATTTTTAGGATGGAATGCAAGGGGGATAAAAGCAAGGAACCCTTTGGTTTCATCTTGTGCTTCTCGCAGGGCAGCCAGATGCTCCAAACGCTCTTCAATGGTTTCAATGTGTCCATAAAGCATGGTGGCATTGGTCTTAAATCCCATTCGATGGGCAGTCTTTGTAATTTCAAGCCACTCATTACCTGAGATCTTTTTCTCACATGTGATCTGCCTGATCCTCGGACTGAAAACCTCGGCTCCACCGCCTGGTAGTGATCCCAGACCAGCATCACGCAGTAATCCAAGGGTAACTTCAACAGATTTACCTGCAAGTCCCGCCAAATGTGCAATCTCAACACAGGTAAAGGCCTGGATGTGCATCTCAGGCTTAACTTCCTTAATACCTTTTAAGATCTCAATGTAGTATTCAAAAGGGAGGTCAGGATGTATCCCCCCTACCATATGAACTTCTGAAATTGGCTCAGCAAGTCTATCTCTTACCTTCTGTTTCACATCCTCAATACTCATTTCGTAGGCAAGATCTGAATCCTTTTCACAACCAAAGGCGCAAAACTTACATAAGTTTGTACAGATGTTAGAGTAATTAATATGCTGATTGTAGATGAAGTAGGTATTGTCCCCGTTTTTACGATTTCTAACGATATTTGCAAGATAACCAAGTGCTAAGATATCGTCGCATTCGTAAAGTCTTTTTCCATCTTCAAGACTTAATCGTTCCTCTGCCTTTACCTTTTCGAGGATTTTACCAAGCCCTCTATCATGAATTATTTTTTCCACAGTGAACAAAAAAGCCGGGTTATTAACCCGGCTTAGTATTTATAGTGTTATTGATTTCAATCGATGAAAAACTTAAGTTTCTCTCTACGACTTGAATGACGCAGGCGGTTGAGTGCTTTCTTTTCAATCTGCCTGATACGTTCTCTTGAAACATTAAAGAGTTTCCCGATCTCCTCTAGGGTGTATTCGGCTTTTTCACCGATACCAAAACGTAGACGAATGATCTTTTCTTCACGCTCGCTGAGGGTTTCAAGTATGTCATTTACCCTACCTGAAAGTTCTCTTGTCTGAACGGCGTCATAGGGAGACTGGGACTCCGAATTTTCAAGAAAATCACCCAGGGTTGAGTCGTCATCACCAACAGGAGTTTCAAGGGAGATGGGCTCTCTTGATGCTTCCAGAATCGAAAGAATTTTATCCATGGGCAAACTGGTCGCCTTGGAAATCTCAAGCGGTGTTGGCTCTCGGCCAAGTTCTTTAAAAAGAGCATAAAATGCCTTAAAAAACTGGCTCCGTAACTCTAAAAAGTGAACGGGTAAACGAATAGTTCTTGTCTTGTCAAGAATAGCACGGGTGATGGCCTGACGAATCCACCAACTGGCATAGGTCGAGAACTTGTTTCCCTTAGTGTAATCAAAACGGAAAACAGCTCGCATTAGACCAAGGTTTCCTTCCTGAATGAGATCAGCTAAGGTCAACCCCTGGTGCATATATCTTTTAGCGATAGAAACCACGAGCCTAAGATTGGCACGTATCATGGTGTCTTTGGCAACTTCTATTGAGCGACTGTATGCTTCAAGCTTTGCCTGTAGCTCAAAAAGACACCTGATATCAGGATATTTCTTTGAGGTACTGATAACATTGTACCGCATAAAGTTAAGCTGCTGCTTTTTGGGCTTGAGCGTGGGGTCACGTTTTTCCCACAGATCAATGCGCTCTCGAAGTAATTGAATCTCTTTTGTCCCTGATTCGTCTTCTCGAATTGCTATAATGATTGCTTCAAAACCCTGCCTGATGGTCTTAGAGTATTTTGCCTCTTCGTCAGGTGTGAGAAGATCAAAACGTCCCATTTCGCGCAAATAGGTCGTCGTAGTCTCTTCAGCTTCATGGGAATCTTCATCACCTGAGTTTGCTGCAGGATCTTTTGAAGGATCTATTGCAGTTGTATCGCTTTGCTCCCAAACCTCACCAGAGAGGGTTCTCTTTTCACCATCTTTTTCGACAGTTACAATTTCAATCGAATGAGCACCTAAAAAATTGAAAATCGATTCAATTTCGTTAGGATCTTTAATCTCGTCAGGAAGTAAATCATTAAGATCGTCAAAACTGATACAACCTTCTTTCTTTCCAGCTTTTAGTAGGTTTTCTTTAAGTTCAGGCTGCACTAGACACCCACTCCATATCTTGAATTTTAAAGACTATCTATTGTACAATCACCAAATGGTGTTAAATCCAATAGCCTCAAGAATCACCAAAGGTAGTTTGAATATTTTTGACAAAAAAAAAGCCGACGAGACAGACCTCGCTAGCAGGTAGTAAATTCAGAAGAACGAATTAATACATTATATTTCCGTAAAATGCAATTTTTAAAAATAACAAACTACCATGTATTAATAGCTGTTTTCTAACTTTGCACTATATTATGCACTCATACCTTCAGTTTCAACCTTAAGCCTCATTTTTCTTTTATATATTAAAGGCAAGGTTACCTTTAGATAAGGATCACATCATGATACCCAATCGCTCCAGTGGAATTCTCGCTCACATAAGTTCTCTACCTTCTTCTTATGGTATTGGTGATATCGGCCCTGCCAGCTACGACTTTCTCAGTTTTTTGCAAAACTGCGAACAAACCTATTGGCAATTTTTACCTACAAATCCCACGAACGAGCACTTTGATTACTCCCCGTACATGGCAAACTCTGCCTTTGCAGGAAACCCTTTGCTCATTTCGCCAGACCTGCTTTATGAATCAGGTTATATAGACAAAGAAGATTTGCATAAAAAACCTGCATTATCCCCTTATATTACCGAGTTTTCAAAAGTAGTACCTTTTAAAACTACCCTGCTAGAAAAGTCTTTTACTGTATTTCAAAAGAACCAGCCTGCATCCTATACCACCTTCATCCAAAACAATACGTGGCTCCAGGACTACGCGCTATTTATGGTCGCCAAAGAATTGTACAAGGACCAGGGTTGGTTTGCCTGGCCTCAAAAAATTGCACTCAGGGACAAAACAGCTCTCTTAGAATTGTCAGCTCAAAATGCTTCGCGGATCAACTATTATTATTTCGAACAATTTGAATATTACAGGCAATGGCAACTATTGCGTGAGCAGTGCCTAAAAAAAGGAATACTTCTGTTTGGGGATCTACCGATCTATGTCAGTTATGACAGTGTCGACGTGTGGGCTCACCAGGAACTGTTTACCCTTGATCCAGTCACCCTGCGACCAACATATGTCTCAGGCGTACCGCCCGACTACTTTAGCGCTACTGGTCAAAGATGGGGCAATCCTCTCTACGACTGGCAAAATACTTCTCCTCTGGTCGCTGACGGTCTCGTACAATGGTGGGCGGACAGACTAAGCCACCTGTTCACCCAAGTCGATGTTGCAAGAATTGACCATTTCAGAGGATTTGAATCCTACTGGTCTATCCCTGAAGAAAATGAAACCGCAATCGATGGCAAATGGCTCAAAGGGCCTGGATTTCAATTTTTCAAGGAATTAGAATTACAACTAGGGCAAATGAATATCATAGCAGAGGACCTGGGCATCATAACTGAAGAGGTGGTCAAACTTCGCGACGCTCTAGAATACCCTGGTATGAAAGTACTCCAGTTTGCATTTGACGGAAATCCTGACAACACCTTTCTGCCCCATAATTTTGACAATCCCCAGTGTATTGTCTACACAGGAACCCATGACAATGACACGACCATGGGGTGGTTCTTAAGTGACAAAATTACTGACCATCAACGGAGTGAAATTAAACTTTCAGCGAATCGCTTCCCCAATGATAATTCACCAATTAACAGAGATCTCATCTACCTTGCCCAATCCTCAATTAGCCAATTATGCATTTTTCCGCTTCAGGATGTGCTTGGTTTTGGTAATGACTGTAAAATGAACAGCCCTGGTGAACCGAAGGGCAATTGGCGCTGGCGCTGTGGAAAGGAGTTTTTGACTCGGGAAATTGAATCCTACCTTGCTGAGTCAACAACGCGGTTTGGTCGTAATCGTATAAAATAACGACTCAATGTTCTTTATTTGTTTTCATAAATCATACAAAAAGGCTGACCAATGTATGTCTATTTTCGATTACAGGAAACAATTTGTTGACATCACATTCGAGGTCATGTATAAACACGCCTGCTGGCCCCATCGTCTAGTGGCCTAGGACACTGGCCTCTCACGCCGGTAACAGGGGTTCGAGTCCCCTTGGGGTCACCAGCAAATAAATTCAAGCACTTATCGATTATTCGGTAAGTGCTTTTTTTATGTCTAAATTTTTGTGTCCAACCCTATTACCAACCTCCAAAGTGTACATTCAGGTACTTCCACGTAAAGAAATTACAATAATGGCTGCCCAGAAACGTCGCCATTCAAACTTGACGAATTAGAGATTCCGAAATTCACACGGTAGTGTTGTGGTAGCTTACATCTTGTCTAGCGCACTCTCTTTTTGTATATTTTAGATGAAACAAAAATCGAGGTATTAAATCCTAAGGACCATTATGGTCCTACACGGCAGCGTTCCATAAAGAATTAAAGCTCACCAGGACTTATCAAGCATGTCGTAAAAATATTGATTGGCTTCTGAACCGTTAATGCCCTTAGCTTAAAAGACAGCTTTTTTTGAGAACGATCTGGCGTTATCAAAATCACCCAATTCTGCATACGCTGCTGCAAGTGTTGCGTATTCCTTTGCCCCATCAAGTTTAGTGATAACTTCTCGTGCCTCTTAATGAAACACAGCTATTTTCACAGGAACATGTGCTAAGCATGCATTGAGTAATCTTAAGGGCAATTCAGGTTCCCAAAAGCTGCGATTAAAGCGATTGCAAAATTCATCAAGGATTCTTGGAGACAGTGATGTGCCATGCCGGGAGTATTGCTACTCACCAGTTGATAGGATTTTGGTGATTTACAAACTACATTCCCCGCTAGTCCAAAAACAAAGAAAATAACCCACGAAAATCGTGGTGAAGTTCACTCACCGGACATTGAATAATGTGGAATGAAAGGGTGCACTTATTGTACTACTCCACCCTACCGTCTGATGAGTCTGCAAGTGTTGAACAACCGTGCACAATGTGTTAATGCGTGCAGCTACTTTTACCAATATGCATGCATTTATTCGTGCAGTGTTTTTCTATTGCAAATTAATGCACGATATCAGTCAATTATAAACTCGACCTTTCTGGCACAAAAACTGCTTTGGTGAATATAAGTTTTAGCTTTTAAACAGCGGCCCTGTGGCTTGCATAAACTTTGAAAATCCAAAAAAAGAAAGAGTTCAAATCATGCAGCAGACCCTCACCACCTGTCCTTACTGCGGTTCAGGTTGCACGTTATATCTCGAGGTGGAAAACAATACCATTGTCAAGGTAACCCCAAACACAGTTAATGCCGTAAATGAAGGAGCTCTCTGTTCGAAAGGTCATTTTGGTATGGACTTTGTTCACAGCAAAGATCGCCTTACGTCCCCTTTAATTCGTAAAAATGGAAAATTGACAGAGGCAAGCTGGGAAGAGGCATACAACTTCATTGCCTCTCGCTTGCTTGACTACTCCAAGAATTACGGCGAAAACAGTATAGCGGGATTCAGCTCAGCCCGATGTACAAATGAAGAAAACTACCTCATGCAAAAGATGATGCGTGCAGTACTTGGCACTAATTCTGTCGACCACTGCGCCAGACTCTGACACGCTCCAACGGTGGAAGGTCTTTCCACCACACTCGGTAGCGGTGCAATGACGAACTCTATTGCAGAAATCGATACCATGGGTCCGGGCGATACCCTGTTTACCATTGGTACCAATACCACTGCATGCCATCCCATCATAGGGATTGCCATGCTTAGGGCGTTGAAACGGGGCGTGAAACTTATCGCGGTCGACCCTCGGGCCACGACCTTAACCCAGCATGCCGATGTCTGGCTTCGTCTGAACCTCGGTAGCGACGTAGCCCTTTTGAACGGTCTGGCTAATGTCATACTGCAAAACGGCTGGGAGGACACAACATACATTGCAGAACACACAGAGGGTTTTGCACACTTCAAGAAAATTGCACGCAACTACTCTCCTGAAAAAGCATCTAAAATCACTGGGGTGCCTGCAAAGGATATAGAAAAAGCAGCAGAGCTTATCGGTACCAGCAATAACGTCGCTATCTATTACAACATGGGGATCACCCAACACACCTCTGGTGTTGATAATGTTATGGCCGTCTCCAATATCGCTATCCTCACTGGGAATCTGGGTCGTCCTAAAACCGGGATAAATCCGCTGCGGGGCCAAAATAATGTCCAAGGTGCCTGCGACATGGGTGCTCTACCCGATGTCTTGCCCGGTTACCAGAAAGTGCACAAAGCTGCGATCCAGAAAAAATTTGCAAAAGCGTGGGGTTGCGAAATTCCAACGAAAGAAGGGCTGAAAATACCATCAGTGCTGGAAGGGATTGAAAAAGATGAAATCAAAGCCGTTTACGTTTTTGGGGAAAACCCTCTCCGCAGTGACCCTGACATAAATCACGTAACACACTGCTTGAAAAAAGTTGAATTGCTCATTGTACAGGATATTTTTCTTACAGAAACTGCGGCCATAGCAGATGTTGTCTTGCCAGGTACCACCTTTGCCGAAAAAGACGGCACCTTCACCAGTACTGAGCGCAGGGTTCAACGAGTACGTAAAGCCGTTGAAGCATCAGGACAATGTAAACCAGACTGGTTAATTCTCAGCGAACTTATGGAAACCATGGGCTACCCAGCCTCATATTCCCATCCACAGGAAATATTTGATGAAATGCGTCAGCTGGTTCCTGCCTACACCGGTATAACCTACGAAAGACTAGAGAACGAGTCTTTGCAGTGGCCGTGCCCGACAACTGATCATCCAGGAACTCCGGTTCTGCATGTCGGTGGCAGTATCCGTGGAAAAGCTCGATTTGTCGCTGCCGATTACCGGCCACCTGCGGAACTACCGGATGCAGATTACCCACTTGCACTGACTACGGGACGTGTTGTCGCCCATTATCACACCGGAACCATGACCCGCCGCTGCTGGGGATTACGGGGCGTTGCTCCTTATGAAGAAATAGAAATCCACCCAAGCGACGCGACCACTATCGGTATTGTAAACGGCGAGACTGTACGGGTCAGTTCACGTCGTGGAGAGGTTCAAGCTGTCGCTCAGGTGACAACCCGTGTCACACCTGGTCTGGTTTTCATGACCTTTCACTACGCAGAAAGTTCAGCAAACATGCTCACAAACAGTGCCTGTGATCCGATAACCAAGACCCCGGAGTTCAAGGTCTGTGCAGTCGCAGTCCACAAAATAAATGATTTGACAGTGCACCAGACAAATATTCCCCTGAAACAACAGGGAAAATCAGTTGCCGGTAACCATTTACATGCCATGAAGCATGACAAATCAAAAACATTACTACAAGCCATATAATTACCAATGAATACCCCATATCATCTTAATCGTTTTGTCATCGCCGACCCAGGTAAATGTATTGGCTGTCGGCTGTGTGAAATAGCATGTTCTGCTACCCATTCACAGGAGACAACCCCTCGGACCGCGGGAAATATGAAAAATCCCGTTAAATCTAGACTCTACCTCGTACGAACACCGCAAGGGGCTGTGCCTGTTCAATGCCGTCATTGCGAAGACGCACCATGTGCTGTAGCTTGCCCGGTATTCGCTATTACGCAAAAGGACGGTGTCATCTATGTCGATGAAGACCAGTGCATAGGCTGCAAAACATGTGTGCTTGCCTGCCCTTTCGGAGCCATGAGACTGGTTCCGGTCTTTGAAAATGGCTTACCGGTAGAACAAGATCTGCTCATCTCTTCTGAAACAGCGCAGGCAGGAAGGAGTAATGGAGACAGTGATGTGCATAAACAATTGTATGTCGCCAGTAAATGTGATCTGTGCCTGGGGTTAGAAGAACCAGCCTGCGTTGCAAACTGTCCCAAACATGCTCTACAGCTCATCTCTCCTGAAAGCCATCTGGCAAACCGCATGCATGATGCCGCTGTCAGCCTGGCCTCCGTGGTAAGGAGATATAACTCCTGAACCATTGAGCCCTTTGCAAGCGACTTGGGTTTCCATCTTAGAATGAACCAGGATGTACCCTAGACTGCGTGAATTACGAATAAACTGATACCATCAATACGATAAGAATATGAGATCACCAATTATTACTATAGACAAAGAACTGTGCACAGGTTGCGGCCAATGCCGTGAAGTCTGTCCCGTCAACGCTATTTCCGGTAAACCCGATAGTCCGCACCAAGTTGACGAAGCGGTCTGTATACTCTGCGGACAATGTGTCCAGATCTGCAGTGGATACGACTCTCCCCACGACACCTTCACAACGAGCAGAACAGAAAGACTAGAACAGCGTGGTATGCTTCACACTGT
Organism: Desulforhopalus sp.; assembly: GCA_047619065.1. Lineage (GTDB taxonomy): Bacteria > Desulfobacterota > Desulfobulbia > Desulfobulbales > Desulfocapsaceae > Desulforhopalus_A. The sequence continues at coordinate 50,400 of JBLHNA010000009.1, read as the reverse complement.
AAAAGAGCCTCTTTTTGCTGCTCACTATCGCGGTGATATTCACCGGGTAATCGAGGCCCTCCAGCAACCCGACACTTTTACAATTGTCCAGTGCGCACCGGCTATACGGGTAGCTATAGGAGAAGAGTTCGGCATGCCCTACGGAACATTGACTGCCGGTAAGCTTTCTTCGGCCCTGCACGCTCTTGGGTTTAACAGGGTTTACGACACCAATTTCGCTGCCGATTTGACGATCATGGAAGAAGGTGCTGAGCTCATTAAACGAATAAAAGAAAATGGCATGCTTCCCATGTTCACCTCCTGTTGCCCCGGCTGGGTGAAGTATATGGAAGACCAGCATGACGATCTGCTCGAGCATCTTTCAAGTTGTAAATCACCCCAGCAGATGGCCGGTACCGTCTTTAAAACGTACGGAGCCAAAATTGACAAGATTGATCCGGCCAAGATCTTCAGTCTGGCCATTATGCCATGCACGTGCAAAAAATTTGAATGTGAACGTCCTGAGATGAACGCAAGTGGTTACCAGGATGTTGATCTCGTCATAACCACCCGGGAACTGGCCCAACTTATCAAACACGTCGGTATAGATTTTCCGGCCTTACCTGATGAGGATTTCGACAATCCACTCGGCTGCTATACTGGAGCAGGTAACATTTTCGGCACCACAGGTGGAGTTATGGAAGCTGCACTTCGGACTGCCTGCGAAGTACTTACCGGCACCCCTCTTCCCACGCTGGAACTGGAATATGTGCGTGGAGATGAGGGCGTTCGGAAAGCAACGATACATCACGAAGGTGTTGAATTGAAAGTCGTTATTGTTGCAGGGCTTCAATACATTGACAGCGTACTTGAACAGGTCAGGAGTGGTAAGGCGGATTTTCACTTTGTGGAGGTAATGTGTTGCCCTATGGGATGTGTAAGCGGCGGTGGACAGCCCAAGGTCCTTTTGCCGGTTCAGCGCCTTGAGGCCCAGTCCAAACGTAAAGCCGGGCTCTACTCACACGACAAGTCTCTTGCCATTCGTAAATCCCATGAAAACCCGCAGATAAAAAAACTTTACGAAGATTTTCTGGGTGAACCGCTGGGACATGAAGCACATCATCTGTTACACACCGACCATTCTCAAAACAGGAGGGCGTTATGAATGCTTTTATTATTGGCGATGCCGAGTTATGCATCGGTTGTCAGGCCTGTATGATAGCCTGTGCTCGCGCTCATGAAGAGCTACCTAACGAGGCGTTAAATGATCGGGCAATACCTTTTCATTCGAGAATTCACGTGGTCAACGTACCCGAAGTAACGGTTGCGATTCAATGCAGGCAGTGTGAAGATTCACCTTGCGCCCGCTCGTGCCCGGTGGACGCCATCGTTCAGAAAGATAATCATATCGAGGTTATTAAAGAAAAATGTATTGGATGTAAGAGTTGCGTCCTTGCCTGTCCATTTGGGGCGATTAATGTGGTAGAAGACAAAACTGGAAATAGCGGGATATTCATGAACAGTTCCGCAGGTAAAAAACAAACCCGAGTCGAGAAATTACATTTTGTCGTCGACAAATGCGACCTGTGCACTGACTGTGGTGCTCCGGCGTGTGTCGCCATCTGTCCGGCCAAGGCCCTGTACTTTATAGATCCAGAGGCCATTGAGAAAAAAATTGAAGACCGACAACAGCAGAACGCTGGCAGGATCAGACAATACAGGGCTCGGCTGATATAAGGAAAACTATCATGACAGAAACGAAAAATCTCTCTGCTCTGGAGACGTCTTCAGCAGAACTCCTCCGCGCATTTCAGCCGGACGGTACGCTCACCTTTGTCAATGATGCATGCTGTCGGTTTTATAAGAAAAAGCCGGAGGAAATGGTTGGGCACAACCTGGCGACATTTCTTTCTGAAAATGAACGTGAAGAGATAATTGCCGCCATTTTTTCCATAACTCCAGAAAACCCGGAAGTCATAACACGTCCTAAATACGTCCGGGACGATGGTGAGGTGCGCTATCTCGAATACAGAAACAAGGGAATCTTTCAACCCGATGGCACTATAATCGGCTACCAGTCCATCGGAACTGAACTTGCCAGCGACAATCAGCCACCTCTTCCATTTCCAAAAAAGCAAACCCATCTCGAGGAAACGGAGAAAAGGGCCAGAACCAACATTACCTTACAAAACAAAAATATTGGTATCTTTTCAGAAGAAATGTACGAGGTTGTACGTCACGCCGAAATGTATCACACGGATCGGTCAATTCCGGTACTACTGGAAGGTGAAACAGGTGTTGGTAAAGAGATAATTGCCAAAACTATCCATTTCGGGCAATCTGATTCACTGCTCCCCTTCGTAGATATCAACTGTACAGCTCTTTCGCCAGCACTCTTTGAGAGTGAGTTATTTGGCTATGATTCAGGATCTTTTACTGGAGCAGTCCATGCAGGCAGGAGAGGGAAACTCGACTCTGCCCACGGTGGGACTCTTTTTTTAGATGAGGTGGCTGAAATTCCCATTGAACTACAGGCCAAACTGTTACGTGTTCTGGAAGAAAAAAATTTCTACAGGGTTGGTGGGCTTCGTCGTATTGCAACAGACATTCGGGTAATCGCCGCCACTAATGTGGATTTTGACAGCTGCATAGGTAATGGCACCTTCCGTAAAGATCTCTATTATCGCCTCAAAGTTGGGCATATCCGAATTCCCGCTTTGCGAGAGCGCCCCGACGACATTTTACCCCTTGCTCGAATGATGCTGAAGCAGTTCTCTCAAAATCGGAATAAAGGTTTTCATAATCTCAGCGAGGCCACCTGTGAATTGCTGGTAAACCACCCGTGGCCAGGTAATATTCGTGAGCTGAAAAATCTTATAGAATGGGCGACATTTATGTACGATGCGCCTCTTCTACTGCCAAAGCACATTCAACATCGTCTCACCATTCCGGGCAGTGTGCCGCAACTGACCGGCGATCCCCCGTCTGCAGCCCCCAAGAAATACAAGAAGGATATCACCAGAGCCGATCTGCATAATGCTATTAATCTGTGTAATGGCAATAAAACCAAGGCTGCCCGAACTTTGGGGATTTCGATTCGTACTCTCTATAACCGGCTTTCCAACTAAAATGAAAAGACGGTAATCACATACATTCACGACGATTTTCGCCGTGTAACAATCTACCATAAAGGTGATGTTTCCCTTAAAAAATATCTGGAGGTGAGAGCCTGTCCAGATGTTTCCAGGAAAACTCCGCCTATTGAAAAGGAAAAGAATCACAATGCACGTTCAGACAGATAATTTGACCAGTTTTATTGATCCTCAGGCAATCTGGAGTGTCCTGGAAAAAACAACACGCCCAGATGAAATACTTGTGCGTGAAACCCTTGCTAAAGCATCTGAAAAAAAAGGCCTTTCGCTCTTTGATGCGGCTGTTCTTCTGGAAAATAAAGATCCTGAGTTGGATCTGGAAATATTTGATATGGCTCGCCAGGTTAAGCAAGCTACCTACGGTAATCGGGTCGTGCTTTTTGCACCTCTTTATATTTCCAACGAATGTGCTAATCAGTGCACCTATTGTGCCTTCAATGCCTTAAATTCAGAACTTAAAAGAAAAACACTGACAAGTGAGGAAATCCGAAGAGAAGTTCAGGTGCTTGAAAACAGCGGTCAAAAACGTCTGCTCCTGGTGTATGGGGAGCATCCCCGCCATGATGCTCGCTGGATAGCTGATACTGTTGCAACTGTCTACGACACTCTTTCTGATAAGAGTGGTTCGATTCGTAGAGTTAATGTCAACTGTGCCCCCCTTGATGTTGCAGGTTTTAGATTGTTACATGAAGCAGAGATTGGCACCTATCAATGTTTTCAGGAAACCTATCATGAGCCGACCTACAAAAAATTGCATCTAAAGGGAAATAAAAGCAACTATCTCTGGCGTCTTCATGCCATGCACAGGGCCCAGGAGGCAGGTATAGACGATGTGGGTATTGGCGCTCTTTTCGGTCTGTATGATCACCGATTTGAACTTTTGGCATTGCTTTCCCACGCCCAGGAACTCGAAGACAAATGGGGAGCAGGTCCTCACACCATCTCCTTTCCTCGGCTGGAACCAGCCCAGGGATCAGATATTTCTGTTACTCCGCCCTACGGGATCTCTGACCATATTTTCAAGAAAATCGTGGCAATAACCCGACTTGCCGCCCCGTACACCGGGCTTATCATGAGCACAAGAGAATCTGCTGAACTGCGGACTGAGCTACTCCATCTGGGGATATCCCAGGTCAGTGCCGCCTCCAGAACCTATCCTGGTGCGTACAGTGATCCAGCCTGGGACAGGCCCGACAGTCAGCAGTTCTCCATCGAGGATCATCGCAGCCTGGATGAAGTGGTGCTCGACCTAGTGCAACAGGGCCTGATGCCGTCATGGTGTACCGCCTGTTACAGAAAAGGACGTACCGGTGAATACTTTATGACCCTGGCAAAAGATGGTTTTATTCAGAATTTTTGCCATCCCAACGCTGTTCTCACCTTCAATGAATACCTCAACGACTATGCTTCACCTACGACTTTGGCGGCGGGTAGGCAATGCATAGCCAGACAACTCAGCGGAAGTTCTGAAAAAGTAAAAGAACAACTCGAAGGCCTATTAGCACGTGTCGATACGGGTGAGCGTGATCTGTATCTGTAAAATATGTTCAACTTAAAAGAGATATATGAATTGTTACAGGGAAAAAGGGATACCTGGCTTTTTGGCCAGGCATCCCTCGTAACGCACAAGCAGTTCGGTAAAAATGCATACCTGCGGGCCATTGTTGAGTTTTCCAGCTACTGTCAGTGTAATTGCCACTATTGCGGACTGCGCAAGGCGAATAGGAATCTGAATCGTTACCGACTCAGTAAGGAAGATATTGTTCTGGTTGCGGTCAATGCAGCCGAAATGGGCTTTGCAACTGTTGTCCTCCAAGGCGGGGAAGACCCAGCCTTTCAACCGGAAGATTTTGCCGAAATTATAGCTGAAATCAAAAAACAAAAGAACGTAACCATTACTCTTTCTCTGGGGCAGTACAGTTACAACGCGCTTGCATTATGGAGAAATGCAGGGGCAGATCGATATCTGCTCAAGATAGAGACATCCAATAGTCAACTCTTTACACGTTATCGCCCCGGCTACACTCTGGATGAGAGATTGCAGTGTTTAGAGGATATCAGGACTCTTGGCTATGAGACTGGTTCTGGTATTATTGTCGGTCTCCCTCCCGGGCAGAGGGACCCGTTGACACTGCTGACCCAGGATATTCATTTTCTCAACAGCCTGAATCTGGATATGATCGCAGTCGGACCTTTTATACCCCATCCGAAAACGCCACTCAAAGACGCCTCTTACGGAAACATTGCGTTGACCCATCGTACCCAGGCGATACTGCGACTCAGTAATCCCGCGGCCAATATACCAGCCACCACTGCCATGGATGCCATGGGTTGTCTTTTAACACCCGGCAGCCCCACGAGGGAGCGACAGAAGGCGCTGGGCCGCGGTTGTAATGTATTAATGGAGGCAGCACCTCTGCACTTAGCTAAAGGCAGTTACGAAATCTATCCAGCTAAAAAACGACACGCTCACCCCTTTCAGAGAGCAAAAAACATTATAACTGCGGCGGGCAAAACACTATCTGCACATTGATACCTTTTGAGCAACTTGCAAAAGGTTCTTTTGATAAATTTAATTGTTAAAATGAATTATGAAATCATCAACACCAAGAGGCTCGCGCCTTGCTATAACACTTTTAGGTCGGAGAAATGCCGGCAAATCGAAGCTACTCAACACCCTGTGTGAACAAGAAGTGTCAATTGTTTCGGAACATGCCGGTACAACCACAGACCCGGTACTCAAACACTATGAACTTATCCCCCTTGGACCAGTTTCTTTCTACGATACTGCTGGAATAGATGACAGCGGTGACTTAGGCGAGCTGCGAGTAAAGGCCACGAAGAAAATCCTCCAGCGCTCAGACATGATCCTTTTGGTGATCGGTGGAGGGGAGATTACAGCAGAAGAAAAAGAGCAACTACATCTTCTAAGAGAAGAAAAGACTCCTTGCATCCTGGTGTACAACAAGGTGGATCTGGCACCCGCCTCCGAAGCGGACAAGGCCTTCTGTGCCAACCTGGGTATCGAGCTGGTTGAGATAAGCTCGCTCACCGGGGTGGGTATTGACAGACTAAAAGAGTCTCTTGTTGACCTTGCCCCAGATTCATTCAAACACGCACCGCCACTGATAGGTGATCTCATTGCCCCAAAAGACGTGGTTGTCTGCGTGATTCCCATTGACCTCTCTGCGCCGAAAGGCCGACTTATTCTTCCTCAGGTACAGGTCTTGAGAGAGTTACTAGACTATGGAGCGATGGGCATGGTAACCCGGGAAACTGAATTGAAGGAGACACTCGCTCGACTCAGCGAGCCCCCGGCACTGGTTGTCACAGATTCACAGGCCATCAAACAGGTGGACCGGGATGTTCCCTGCAATGTTCCCCTGACCACATTTTCAACCTTGTATGCTCGTTATAAAGGAGATTTTCCGACTCTGCTTTCAGGAGTCAACAGTATTGATGCTCTACAAGATAACAGTCGAATACTGATTGGAGAAGCGTGCTCCCACCATGTTGTTTCAGACGATATTGGCAAGGTAAAGCTGCCTGCCTGGCTGAAGAAATATACCGATAAAAATCTGCAATTTGATTTTGCATCAGGCTATGATTTTCCTGAAAACCTTGAGCAGTACGATCTTGTTATTCACTGCGGTGCCTGTATGCTCAATCGTACGGAAATGGTGCGCAGGGTCAATTTTTGTTCAAGGAGGGGAGTTCCCATAACGAATTACGGTTTAGCTATTTCAAAACTGCAAGGGGTACTGGACCGCGTTGTCCTGCCATTGAATACATCGACTTAACGGATCTAACCCATAAAAAAACCCGAACATCTATGGCTGTTGTTCGGGTTTTTAAGGCATAGGGCGACTCCTCAAATTCATCAAGGTATTCTTGGAGACAATATGGCCTATGTCTGGAGTATGTGCGATGAAACTGTCTTCTACAAAAAAAAAGCGTTTTGGGTGCTCCAGGGACATTCTTTTGAGTTGCATAACTTCTATCAATAAAAAAGAGCGCCCAGCTATTTCCCTGCGATGAGGGATTTCTTGTGTAAAACAGGTGAAATATTGCTTATATATCTACATTCAGGTATAAAAAATAAAGGGAAAATATTTCATAGTCATGTGAAGATTTCAAGACGGATTTTTCCACAATGACCACATTGTTATTGTGCGACAACAAGGCTACAAGTGATGAACACGCCGCTCCCAAGTACCTCTTTTCTAAAAAACGTAATTTGCCAGCAGGTACCAACCTGTGGCGGAGTTTTATTTTTTTTCATATAAGGCACATAACCAGGAACTATCCCGAAATTCTCATAATCTTTTTAATTTAAAGCTCAACCTAATGATATTACACATAAATAATAACTTGGTTGAAAAACAGGGCGTTTTTCATTTTAAATCAAAAAATTCACCCTTCGGGTCAATAGATTTTTCCGCAAAGTCTGCGTTACAAGCCACTTGCGGTAGTTTATTACAGCAGCGTGGCTTGTGTCTTGACCTACGAAAAACTTTATTGATGAGAAATTCGGGCTATAGAACATTCGTGTCTGATCAACCAATGATGCTGCAAAAATTATCACTGACCTGATTTTTAATGGAGTGAATAGATTATACGAACGTTAAGCTAAAAGGACTAAAACCATGAAAGATGTTGTCATTGTATCGGGATGCAGGACTGCTATCGGCGCTTTCGGCGGAACCCTCCGAGACTTGAACGGTGCCATTCTCGGCAGTATCACCATGAAGGAAGCGATCCGCCGGGCCGGAATAGATCCAGCCCTGATCGACGATATTCGCTATGGCTGTTGCATGGAATCGGCCGACACTTTGAATGTTACCAGAGTCGCATCATTACTGGCAAAAATCCCGGAAACAGTGACATCTGTCACTATAAATCGGGTTTGTATCTCGGGCATGGAGGCAGTCATTTCAGGCATGGCTATGATCCAGGCAGGAATGGCCGATATCATCCTTGCCGGCGGTACCGAGCATATGTCCAGTGTCCCCTACTCGGTTCCAGCAGCAAGATGGGGCTGCCGTCTGCAGGACCAGACATTTGTCGATAATTTAATCCATGCCCTCCATTGCGGCTCCCATATCATCCCCCACCCTGAAGATGGTCCGGTGGATGCCACAAAACCACCGCTCAGCATGTTTGTCGGTAAACCCTACATCATGGGCCAGACTGCTGAATTCATCGCTCAGCATCTTGGTATCACCAGGGAAGAGATGGACGAAGTTGCCCTGCGCAGTCACAATGAGGTAGAACGTGCCACTGTCGACGGTTCCTTTGCCGATGAGATAGTCCCGGTGGAAGTTCCCCAGAGAAAGAAAGCCCCCATTATCTTTGATAAAGATGAACATTTCCGGCCCGGCATGACCATGGATATCCTGCGCAAACTGCCACTCGCTTTTGTACCGGAAATCGGTACGGTGACGGCAGGTAACTCCAGCGGTATCAACGACGGCTCAACTGGAATGGTCATAATGTCGGCAGACAAGGCCAAAGAACTCGGCGTACAACCCATCGCCAGGATCAAGGCTGTGGCCAGAGGTGCCTGCCATCCATCGGTTATGGGTCTGTCACCGGTCCCGGCTGTCCGCAACCTACTCAAATCTTCCGGCTTAGCACTGAAGGATTTCGAGCTTATTGAGGTTAACGAGGCCTTTGCCGCCCAGTACCTGGGATGCGAGAAAGAGTTGGGCCTGAACCGGGATATTACCAACGTCAACGGATCAGGGATCGGCCTGGGGCATCCGGTAGGTTCAACCGGTGCCCGAATCATGGTCACCCTGATGTATGCGATGAAAAATCGAGGAAAATCATTGGGACTTGCCACCCTGTGCGGCGGTGGAGGAGTCTCTATGGCATGTGCTATTGAAATGATATAGGCCGAATATCCGGATCAGAACCGGAAACAGAAAAACATCAGGTGTTCTCAATCTTTCTTTCTGGAGGGTATTACCATGATGCACAAACCTTTATCGGAACAAGACAAGCTTCGTTACAGTACCATCAACCAGGAAAATATCGATTTTATCATGAACCGGAATAACCGGATCAACAGATGGGTAATCGCCGATATGGTCCGCCGGACCAGCTATCATTACCCTGATAAAACAGCCCTGGTGTTTGGCGATATAAGTCTGACCTATAGCCAACTTGAAGAGCAATGCAATCAGGTGGCCAACGCCCTGACCGACCTGGGAGTCAAAAAATATGACCGGGTGGCAATCCTGGCCCACAATACCCACCATCATGTCCTGACATGGCTTGGCTGCGCCAAGATCGGAGCGATTTATCTGGCAGTCAATTACCTCTTAAGAGACGACGATGTCGCCTATTGTCTCAACCATTCAGAAAGTACTGTATTTATCGTTGAAGACAGCCTTTACGATAATGTCAAAGGGGTATTGGATAAAGTGCCGGGAATCAAACACCAGATCTGGTCGGATCAGGGAACTGGGCAGGCGCCGATTGAGGGTCATATCGACTTTAATGAATGGTACAGAGCTGCACCAACAACAGAACCCGATGTCATCCTGCGCATCGAAGATCCGGTGCAAATGACCTATACCAGCGGCACAGAATCTCTACCTAAAGCTGTACTGATCAGCAACCAGTCCCTTATTGCTCAGTATATGGGCTGCATAATCGACGGCAAATACGACCATAGTGATATCAACATCAACGCCCTGCCCATTTACCACTGCGCGCAACGGGACGTATTTTTAAACCCGATATTCTGGCTCGGTGGCACAAATATTCTCATGAGTCCGGATATCGGCAAGATCCTGGCCGCCATCGAGACCTGGAAAGCAACCATGTTCTTTGCCCCGCCAACGGTCTGGATCGGCATGCTCCGGCATCCGGACTTTGGCCGATATGATTTATCCAGCCTGGTAAAATGTTATTACGGCGCCTCCATCATGCCACGAGAAATTCTCAAGGAACTCCTCGAAAAATTCCCGAAAGCCAGAGTATACAACTATTATGGTCAGACTGAGCTGGCCCCGTATCACACCATCCTTAAAGCCGAAGACGCCATGGCAAAGATCGGCTCGGCTGGCATGGGTGGGCTACATATGGAATCCCGAATTGAAAACGAAGAAGGCGATGAAATTTCTGCGGTGGATATGACCGGGGAAATCTGCGGACGCGGCCCCCATGCGATGACTATGTACTTCAAAGAACCAGACAAGACCGAAGCTGCGATGAAGGGCGGTTGGTTCCATTCCGGCGATCTTGGTGTTCTTGATGAGGACCGCTATATCACCGTGGTCGACCGGATAAAAGACATGATCAAAACCGGCGGCGAAAATGTTGCATCCAGGGAGGTCGAAGAGGCTGTTTACCTGCATCCAGCCGTAGAAGAGGTAGCCGTAGTTGGCTTAAACCATCCACGATGGGTGGAGGCAGTAACGGCGGTGATCAAACTGAAAGCAGGAGTCACCGTTACGGAGGCGGAGATAATAGAGCACTGTAAAAAGAACCTGTCTTCTTTCAAGGTTCCGAAAAAAATTGTTTTTGTTGAGGCTCTTCCCAAAACACCTACTGGAAAAATTCTCAAACGGGAGATGCGGGAATCTTACAAAGGTATTTTCAGGTAATCATCACACCCCAAACTGATAGGATATTTAAAGAGGAACGATCATGGCAAAAGAAATATTTAAAGGTTGCGATTTCCTGGTCAAAAATATCGATTGTCGAGACATCTTCACGCCGGAAAATTTCACCGATGAACATAAACAGATTGCTGAGACCACCGAACAATTTGTGACTAATGAAATCCAGCCGATCAATGATGATATTGAGGCAAAAAAATTCGATCTTGTTCTTGAAAAGATGAAAGAATGCGCGTCGCTGGGACTGATGATGATCGATGCACCGGAAGACTATGGTGGCCTGGAACTCGACAAAGTTACAAGTATGCTGGTGATGGAAAAAATGGCCTTTGCCCTGAATTTTGGCCTGACCTATATGGCCCATACCGGGATCGGCATGCTGCCGCTGATATATTATGGAACCACCGAACAGAAAGAACGCTATCTGGGTAAACTCATCAGCGCTGAAATGATCGGTGCCTACTGCTTAACCGAACCTGGTTCGGGCTCGGATGCCCTGGGGGCGAAAACTTCAGGGATTCTCTCTGAGGACGGCAAACACTACATCCTTAACGGCACCAAACAATTCAGCACCAATGCCGGTTTTGCCGACCTCTACACCATTTTTGCCAAGGTCGACAAACTGCATTTCACCGCATTTCTGGTAGAACGTACCTTTGCCGGTTTGGGACTTGGTCAGGAAGAAAAGAAGATGGGCCTGCACGGCTCATCCACCCGCCAGGTTATCCTGGAAAACGTCAAAGTACCGGTGGAAAATGTCTTGGGTGATGTCGGCAAGGGGCATAAGATTGCCTTCAATGTGTTAAATGTCGGACGTTTTAAGTTAGGAGCGCTCTGTGTGGGCCAGCAAAAATACGCCCTGTCCGAAGCAGCTCGTTACGCTAACGAACGTAACCAATTTAATGTGCCGATAAGCAGTTTCGGGGCCATCCGGGAAAAGCTGGCCGATGTGACGGCCTTGATATTCGCCTCCGAATCAGTGGTTTATAGGCTTGCGGGACTGATTGATGATCGTCTGGTACACCTCGATAAAGGAATTGATAACTATTACATCGAATACCAGAAGGGTATCGAGGAATACGCCGCAGAATGTGCCATGGTTAAGGTTTTCTGCACCGAATCGGCAGCCAAAGCAATTGATGAAATGCTACAGGTTCATGGCGGCTATGGATATATGGCAGAATATCCGATCGAGCAGCTGTATCGCGATGAACGGGTTCAAAGAATTTATGAAGGGACCAACGAAATCAACCGCTTGTTGATCCCTGGACTTTTGCTACGTAAAGGAATCAGTGGAAAGTCACTGGACCTGGATTTTGAGAACATGGCTCCAGGAGGTTTTAAGGCGGAGAGACTACTGCTGCAAGGGATGAAACGGATATACCTGACACTATCCGATCTTACGGTGGAAAAGTTCGGTCCTAAGGCGGCAAGTGAACAGGAAATCCTACTCACTCTGGCCGACATGGTGATCCAAATATTTGCTCTGGAAAGTGCCTTACTGCGTGCCGAAAAAGCATCGATAACAGTGACAGGAAATAAGCAAGAGCTGTATAGGGCAGTAGCTATAATTTGTACTTTCGAAGCAAAACAACAATTTGTCAATGCCGCCGAAAAAGGTGCAGCCTTCATTGATCAAAATGCACTATTTAAGACAATTGAAACCAAAACCATTTACAAGGCAAATGGCCTGCTGGCAGCGAAACGTTTGCTAGCCGATGCAACCAGTCAGTCAGAAAAATACATCTTTTAACCCCAACAACATTGAACTACGGCATGCTATACAATTTCTTGATTGTTGCCGGAATTCTCCCTTTGCCAACGAGGTGGGTATAGACACCCACCTCATAGAAGACAAACCACTCTGCCGGATCTTGTATTTTATGGCGGGTTGAATCGGTTGGATCTTCACCGATCACCTTCATTACATCTCAATTTATGCCATAAGTCATCCCCTTTGAAAATGGATTATAGAACTGGCTCACCTAGATTCCCTGCCTCACAATACAAAAATAGTAAACAGAGTTCATGCAAGAAATCATTGCCTCATTAGCCCTTGCTATAAGGTGCAATTGGAGAAATTACAGGAAAGGTAACATGAAACGTGCTCCCTTGATTTAGTTCACTTTCCACACTTATGCTACCGCCATGCCCCTTAATGATATTGTTACAGATGGCAAGACCAAGGCCGCTTCCCCCGACGCTTCGTGACCGGGCCTTGTCAACCCGGTAGAACCGTTCAAAGATCAAGGACTGTTCATCAGTCGCTATACCGATTCCCGTATCCTTGATTGAAACAACAGCCAAGGTATCTTTCCGATACACCATGACGGTTATAGACCCTCCTTCCGGGGTATATCTCATTGCATTATCAAGAAGATTGTGGAACAAATTCCTAAGGCTTCTGATGTCGCCCATTACAAATGAATCATCAAAGCGCTCCTGTTTAAGCGTAAGCTTCTTTTCCTGACAGATAATTTCCACATCGCGGCACAGGTCTCTTACAAAATCAGCTATGTTTATTATTTCAAACACCTGTTGTTCTTTTCCAGCATCTGCTCGGGCAAGTATCAGTAATTGATTTATAATCGCGGCCAGATGTTCTGATTCCTGCGCAATCATCTCCAGGGATTTTCGATATTCCTGGGCTTCTCTTGGCCTTTGCAGGGCCAAGGTGGATTCCGCTTGAATAACGGTCAAAGGAGCGCGCAGTTCATGGGATGCGTCACTGGTAAAATCTTTTTGGCGGATAAAAGCACTTTCCAACCTGGCAATCATCTGGTTGAGAGTGGTCGCGAGTCTGCCAAGCTCATCCTTTGATGTAACATCGATTCTACGGCTAAGGTCGCTTTCTTCTATCTTTTTGGCTGTTTCAGTTATCTTTTCAATGGGACGAAAAACCTGCCTCGCAAGAAAGACACCGCCACCGCCTGCGAGAACAATTGTAAGTGGCACTGCCCAACAAAGGATAGATAAGAGTCGTTCAAGGGCTATTTCAATATCATTGATAGGCCGACTTATAACCAGAGCCGCTTTAGGAATCAACAGGGGAGGACCTGGTCGCACTTGCTCAGCCTGCCATGTATTTTGCAACCATGTTTGTGTCACATACGACTCGTAAATCTTTAAGGGCCTCCTCAATGGTCGAATATGTGGATTGGTTGGGGTGTAAGGTGTAAAGAAAATCCGTAAACTTTTCTTTTGCTCTGTTCGAATCGTTGTAAAGGAACTCTCACCTGCCAAAGCTTTATCAATCAAGAGGGAAGATAGGTCCGTGCCAAGTTTATGCTGCGTTATCTGTTGGAGCTGATCCTTGTCATAATAATAGAACGAAACCACTTCACCCAATTCCTCCTCAAAGGTACCACCAAGGACAATGCCAATAATATCATTGAATCCGGCAAGCTGTTCAGCTCGGTTACTAAGAGACTGGTCAAAGTTTGTGTATAGGTTTTTGGAAAGAGTGACATAAACACCTGTGGCTAAGAAAAGTAACAAGATGCTGAGAATAGCAAGATACCAGAGGGTAAAACGGAATTTTATACTGTGGATAAAGTTCATATCTATAAAGATTGCATCCTCAACCTGTATCCAGCACCCCGCACCGTTTCAATAATATCCTTTCCCCGCACCGGATCAATCTTCTGCCGTAAACGCCTGATATAGACATCCACCAGATTAGACAAACTGTCGAAATTATCGTCCCAGACATGCTCTTCGATCATGCTTCGCGAGATAACCGCATTGGGTTGCCGCATCAGGTATTCAAGAATTGCGTATTCCTTGGATGTCAGATCAATCTGTTTCTGTTGCCAGTAAACTTCTCGGGTCACTGTATTTAGTGTCAAGTCATCCACCTGCAACTCAGTTGATCGGGGTTGCCCCAGGCGCCTTAGAAGCGCCCTCACGCGAGCAAGAAGTTCACTAAAAGAAAAAGGCTTTACAAGATAATCATCTGCGCCTGTATCTAAGCCCCTGACCAGGTCTTCTACTGTATCTTTGGCTGTAAGCATCAGAATTGGAGTGTCTATGTTCTTGGCTCGTAGATTCTGGCACACCTCAATCCCATTTTTAATAGGCATCATGATATCCAGAATAATGAGATCGTACATATTTTCAGCACCGTATATCTCCCCCTGCTCACCATCGTAGACGCAGTCTACCGCATAGGTGTTTTCCACAAGTCCTCGTTTCAGGGTATCGCAAAGTCTTTGATCGTCATCAACCACCAAAATTCGCATAGCTGTTTCTCCATTTCATGACATTTCGCTCGTTCTAGGGGTCTGTCGGATTATAGAAATTTATTCACAGATCAAGAGGTCTCTTTGCTCACAGTCATGAATCAGAAATCTAGCTTACGGCCAATGCGCTTTTGAGTTTTGCTGGCAGTACTCTTCACGTTCATATGTGATTTCTTCATAGTTCTATTTGCAATGTCTCTATGAAGTCACATCAATAGGAGTGTAGCCCCCTTTAGCATCACTATTTTGTAATAACTCAAAAAGCTGTGTTGTCTGGTCTTCACCTTTATTTTGTTCATAGGCGGCTAATGCTTGTTCAGATGATGGGGGAGGTGGCCTCATTGCCGATTCACCAGTCTCGCCCATAGCCATGTCCGGTGGAGTAGAACCATTATGTTGAAGCATTTCCAGTAACTCTTCGCCGCTCAATCCTCCATCTTGATTGGCATCATAACTGCTGAGAGCATCTTCAACATTAATTGAATTGACAGTACCCTCTTCAGTACCTTCAGTAAGAGCAATAATCTCACTGGCAGAAAGCACACCATCTCCGTTAGTATCCCCAACAAGATAGCTATCCGTACCCTTTGGGGGTGGTGGTCCCTGCGCTCCGCTGCTGCGCGGCATCGCCATGGAGCCGCCCATGCTGCTAACGCTATTTACCATTTTGAATCTCCTTTACTCAATGTATCGACGACTCCTATAGATTACACTCATGATAACAACAGTCCAGAAATTCCGTACAAGAAGCCAGAGCACCTGAACTTCTATATCTAATCGATTTTCTATCCTTTTTACGATGATGACCTCACGTCTATGTCATAACACCGGTAAACGGTAAATAAGCCGGCATAATTGCCATGGAGGCTTATTAAAGGTTTTAATTTCAACCCACCTACCAGATTTCTTGTTTTTTATGACAGGTTTTCTGGAGTAAGGCACTAAAACTCATATAACGGTCTCTCCATCCTATCAAACCTTTTCTGTAATTATACCACATCAAGATGAATAGAACATGAAACGCAGTCATTTCTTACCTAGTATCTGTCCATAAATGGCCCTTTTCCCCTAACTCGTCGTTGCTCTCAAAATATTTTCCCGGTTTCATCTCTGGTTCATCTTCGGACGGTATATATGGCAGGAGACAAATAATACAGGCAGCAAAAACACAAACATTAAGGAGGTAGTCATGAAAACTATTAAAACGGTCATTTTGTTATGTGCGACCAGCACGATTATTTTCAGCAGTCAAGGGTATTGTACCGAAATTGACCAAACAAAAACCCAGAAAACCCACACCCAAAGACAGGGTCCACCTCTAGAGGCCTATACAGCATGCCAAGATAAGAACGCTGGCGATGCAGCAGAGTTTGTAGATCCTAAAGGGAAGACGATGAGTGGCACCTGTGAGCAGGAAGGAGATCGACTCGTTTTACGACCAGACTCTCAGCCCACTAAAAAGCATAATGGCGACAAGCATCAAAGTCCACCTCCGGAGGCCTATACAGCTTGCCAAGGGAAGAACGTTGGCGATGTAGCAGAGTTTGTAAATCCTAAAGGGAAGACGATGAGTGGCATCTGTGAGCAGGATAAAGATCGACTCGTTTTACGACCAACTCGTTCAGAAAAAAAATCTGATTAACCCGGATTTCTCACCAACAAAGTTTTTCGCAGGTCGAGACACCGGGCATGAAGCAGGTAAGCGAAGACTCCGGTAATAATCTACCGGAGTCTTCGCTACCTGCAAATGCTCGGTAACGAAGCAGCTGCGGATAAATCTGTTGGCCCGAAGGGTGAACTTTTTGATTTGAAACGAAAAACACCCTGTTAATTAAGAAAGTCATTTTAAAACCATAAAAACAAACAATTTAGTTTCAAATCAAAAAGTCATGAGAAATTTGGGTTAAGAGGTTTCCTTGCCCCAGTCATGAATAAGAAATATAGGTCACGACCAATGCGTTTTCGAATTTTGTCGGCAGCACTCTTTACTTTACTGGTTGTAGCCTTTTCTGTTCAAGGAAAGAACCTGACTCAAATTGAGCAGGTTCTTTCTCTTAAACAGGCTGTGGCCATCGCCTTGAAAAACAACCCAGGCTTAGCTCAGCAAGTGAATGCCGTGGAGAGTGCTGATGTTACAGTTTCTCAGCAACAGACTGATCTCTATCCAAACCTCATGTTGGAAGCGTCGGGCTCTGAGCCTTTTGATACGTCGACTGATGATGATACTATCGTGGGCGTCAAGTTGTCCTCATCGGTTAACCTGTTCAATGGATTTGCTGATATTGCAGCGCTGAAAAAGGCCGAACTGCTTTTAGAGGGAGAACTGGAATCCCTTTCCCAGGAAGAACAGACTCTGGTTTTTAATACATTATCTCAGTTTATCCAGGTCCTCACCGCTGACGAGTTGATAGATGTTCAAGAAATAAACCTGAAGGAAAACTCTACGTTACTTGAAAGGATCGAAAAGTTCTACCAGGCCGGGAAACTCCCGATCAGCGATCTGTATCAACAGCAGGCGGAAACCAAACAGGCAGAGCTGGATTTACTTCAGGCACAGCATGCTCTCAGCGTCAGCAAATTATCTCTTATGCAAACTATAGGGGTGACACCCACGGCAAACTATCAGGTAACCTCTCCAGATTTCGAAAAGTTGTCGCTTCAAATCCCTGCTGGGGATTCCGGCGAACTCGCCCTTCTTGCTCTTGCGAACCGTTCAGACATCAAAGCCCAGGAACGACAGGTTGACGCAGCGAAACAACAGATACGCCAAACCCAAGCTGGTCGCCTGCCACAAGTTGACCTTTTTGCCAGTTTGGCCACAGATTACGATGCCCTCAGTGAAGACAACAACTTTTCAGAACAGTTCATGGATGAAAACATTAATTCTATCGTCGGATTAACTTTTTCAATCCCTATTTTCGACCGTTTCCTGACCCGCAACGAAATTGTAAAAGCCCAAATTGAGAAACGTAATGAACAATTAACACTC
The DNA here is from genome assembly GCA_047619065.1 of Desulforhopalus sp. Lineage (GTDB taxonomy): Bacteria > Desulfobacterota > Desulfobulbia > Desulfobulbales > Desulfocapsaceae > Desulforhopalus_A. The sequence continues at coordinate 32,408 of JBLHNA010000009.1, read as the reverse complement.
AAAGAAAAACAATTACAGGTTGGTCTCCAAGTCGCTGAGGCCATTCAGAATTTACAAAAGACACAAAAACAGATCGACGTTGTGGAAAGCAAACTCACCTACGCAAGCCAATCCCTAAAGTCCTATGAAGAGCGCTACCGTGTAGGAGCCTCGACCCTTGTAGAGCTCGTTCAGGCTCGGACTCAATACATCACAGCAGCTTTTGACCGGATACAGGCAAAATATGATTTGGTAACCCAGAAGGTTTCGGTTGCCTATTATCTCGGAGACCTGGATAAAGTGTTTGTGGCGTTGTCAGTGGAGAAAAATTAGATGAAAGTGAAACGAAGTATGTCAAGAACGAGCAAAATCGCTGTTATGTTTATCGGGGCTTTTTCCATACTATTTGTCGGTTGGTGCGTCCTGGCGCAGCAGAAACCTCCGGAGCCAAAAACGCCATTCCAGTTTACTCAGGTGAGCCGGGGGAACCTTGAGGTGATAGTCTCCAGCACAGGAACCCTGGCAGCCGTGGAAACTGTGGAAATAGGCACTCAGGTTTCAGGAACAATCGACAAGCTCATGGTGGACTACAATGACACAGTAAAAAAAGGAGATGTACTGGCAGTGCTTGATCAATCTCTTTTCAAGGTCTCTATCCTCAGTGCAAAAGCCGGCCTGCTAAAGGCTCAGGCGGAGCTGAAACAAGCAGAAAATGAATATAATCGGCATAAGCCACTTTATGAACAAGGCTATATATCCGAACAGGAGTTTCTCCTGATCGAGACCGAAGTCGATACCCTAAAAGCCTCTCTGTTATCAGCGAAGGCGGCCCTCCAACAAGCGGAGATCAATCTGGAGTATACGGTGATCAGTTCCCCTATTGATGGCACTGTTATTGATCGCAGTGTTGATGCAGGGCAAACGGTTGCGGCAAGCCTCAGTACTCCGACCCTGTTTCTGATCGCTAAAGATTTATCACATATGCAGATCGAAACCAATGTCGACGAAACTGATATCGGTCAGATTCAACAGGGCCAATTGGTACGATTCACGGTGCAAAGTTATTTTGATCGAAGCTTTACTGGAAGCGTTCGGCAGATCAGATTGCAGCCGGAAACCGTTGATAATGTCGTAACCTACACAGTCATCGTCGAGGCAGCCAACGAATCCGGACTCCTGCTACCAGGAATGACCGCAACGGTCGATTTCATCGTCCATGATGTTGAGAATGCTCTACTGGTGCCAGTCGCTGCTTTACAATTCAGTCCGGACATGGGAGGAGACAAAGGATCGGCCAACGGCGAGACTGAGAATAGTCGACTCTTTTGTCAGGATGACGATGGACGGCTGAGAGCACTTACAGTTGACATTGGGCAGAGTGATGGCCTGGTAACTGTTGTTACCGGAAAGAACCTTGCAGAAGGAATGAGGGTGGCAATTGGCTTTCTGAAAAACAGCAATGCATCTGCCCGGGATAGCGGCTTCTCCCTGTCCCGCTTTATCGGCGGACAGGGCATGGGCCGGGGGGCAGGCCAAGGACATGGACCGGGGGAACGACCATGAGTACAGCACAAATCAGCCTCAGCCGGATCAGTAAAGTGTTCTCAATGGGTGATGTACAAGTTGAGGCTCTAGACGGCGTCTCACTTACCATCTGTAGTGGCGAATTTGTTGCCATCATGGGAAGCTCCGGTAGTGGTAAATCAACCCTGATGAATATTCTTGGTTGTCTCGATACGCCCACCAGTGGCAGTTATTACTTTGAAGGTGTAAAGGTCGAAGATTTGAATCGTAAGCAACTTGCAGATTTACGTAATATGAAGATCGGCTTTGTATTTCAGGGTTTCAACCTTCTTCCCCGAACCACAGCACTGGAAAATGTAGAATTGCCTTTGCTCTATGACAGGCATCGCAAGAATAGTGATCCCCGCAAGAGTGCCATCGCGGCGCTTGAGCGTGTCGGGCTTGGAAATCGTCTGAATCATGACCCGAGTCAACTCTCCGGTGGGCAGCAGCAAAGGGTCGCAATTGCACGTGCTTTGGTGACTCAGCCGTCACTCATTTTTGCAGACGAACCGACCGGCAACCTTGACAGCCATACAACCTTAGAAGTTCTAGACCTCTTTCAAAAATTAAACAGGGCTGGCTTGACTCTCGTAATGGTAACCCATGAACCGGAAGTTGCCCAGTATGCTAGTCGATTAGTAGAATTACGCGATGGTCAGCTCCTCAAAGATGAAGCGGTCTCTACTCCCCGTGACGCTGCGACAGATCTTGCTGAAAATTATTGTAAGGGAGCCGCATGAAATTTAGAAAGCTGGTCCTCGTAGCCCTGAAATCAATAGCCCGTAACAAGATGCGTAGCCTTTTAACCATGCTCGGCATCATCATTGGTGTCGGCTCAGTAATCACAATGGTTGCCCTGGGGGAAGGATCACAAAAAGATATCGAAGAAAATGTTGCTTCGCTTGGAACCAACCTGCTGATGGTACGACCGGGAAGCACAAATTCTGGTGGAGTCCGTGGCGGAGCCGGAAGCCGGGCTAGCCTTTCCATGAACGATGTCAATCGCCTGGAAAAAAGTGCAACCTTACTGCGCTGGGTCTCTGCTGAAGTCCGTGCGAACAGTCAGGTGATTGCAGGGAGCAATAATTGGAATACTACGGTGACCGGCGTTGCCCCGGAATATCTGGCGATTCGCAACTATCAGATCGCCAGTGGTTCCTTCTTTACTGATCGGGAGTGTAAAACCCGAGCTAAGGTTGCGGTATTGGGGAAGACGGTCGCTGATGAACTCTTTCCGGATCAGGACCCTATAGGGGCACGCCTGCGTATCCGAAATGTTCCTTTCAAGGTAATCGGGGTGTTGGCGGAGAAGGGCCAATCTTCGATGGGGAACGATCAGGACGATATTATCCTTGCCCCTGACACCACAGTACTTTTTCGTTTGAGTGACGGAAAATTCGTCAATGACATTTCAGCAAGTGCCGTCAGCGCTGAACAGATGGATGCAGCTAAAGCACAACTCACAGCCCTACTGCGTAGTGAACATCACCTGGCCGCTGATGTTGAGGATGACTTTTTGGTCCGGGACCAGACTGAAATTATCGAGATCGCAACCAGTGTGACCGGCACCCTAACCATGCTTTTGAGTTCTGTTGCCGGGGTTTCATTACTTGTTGGGGGAATCGGCATCATGAATATTATGCTTGTCTCGGTTACCGAGCGTACCCGCGAGATTGGTATTCGTCTGGCTATCGGTGCACGACCGTCTGATATACTCGCCCAATTTCTTATCGAAGCCGCTATCCTCAGCCTCATCGGTGGCTTGATTGGTATATTATCCGGTTTGGGTGCAGCCTGGGGAATTGGTTTACTGCTGGGAGTTAGCGCGGTCATTAATCCCATGGTTGTGTCCATTGCAGTTCTGTTTACCGGAGCAGTTGGAGTGTTTTTCGGTTTTTACCCTGCGCGCAAAGCCGCAAATCTCAACCCTATAGACGCATTGCGCTATGAGTGATTTTGTAAGGACTTGGGTGAACAGGAAGCACCTCAATGTGAAGTAATGGCAGAATACGTAGAAATTAAAGATAGCAATATTAGATTTTTACAAACTAAGAGCTTTTGGCACCATCCAGAACCTTCCGAACTATCTTTGCCAACTCGGATCTATTAATCGGTTTCATGAGATATGAACGTACTCCAATTTGTGTAGCTTCTTCTTCAGAAAGCTTGGCACTATAACCCGTACATATAATCGTCGGCATATCTTGACGAATTTTTAAAGTTTCAATAACTAATTGATCACCGGTCATATTGGGCATGGCCATGTCTGTGATAAGTAAATCAAATCTATTTGGATCACTTCTCACCATGTCCAATGCTTTTTCTGGTTTGGTTGTTGATTCAGTTGTATATCCAAGACTTTCTAAAAGACGTCTACCAAGTATAGCTATCGACGGTTCATCGTCGACATACAAAATGTGTTCATCTCCGACAGGTAAAATATCTTGTGCGTCAGTTTTCTGTTCTAATAGAACTTCATGCGCTGGTAAAAATATGGTGAAAGCTGTTCCCTGGCCAGGTTTGCTGTCTACAATTATCGCACCGCCATGTCTTTCTACGATACCGTGCACTACAGCCATTCCAATGCCTGTCCCCTCACCAATATCTTTGGTTGTAAAGTAGGGCTCAAATACTCTGCCAAGAATCTCACCGTCCATACCAATACCATTATCACTGACCATCAGTTTAGCATATTGACCGGGGGGTAATTTTACCTGAGGCTTGGTTTGGTTTTTATCAATGGTTTCATTTAACAGCTCGATCGATATTCTACCTCCTTTTTCCGGCAGAGCGTCAACGGCGTTATTACATAAATTTATTAGGATTTGACTTATCTGGGTGGCATTACCCACAACCGAGTAAGTATCTGGTGAAATATTTTGCTCAATCTTTATATTTGCTGGGGTTGATGAACAAATAAGTTTCATGGATTCCTGCACTACAAAATTGAAATCCATTACCTTTTTAACAGCATTGTCCTGCCTACTGAAGGTTAAGAGCTGTTTCACCACTTCTCTGGCACGTCTTCCTGCAATTCTAATCTCTTCAGTACTCTCTTTGGCAAAACTCCCTTGGGGTAATTCGTCCATGATTAGTTCATTGTTACCCATGATGATGGCGAGCATATTGTTGAACTCGTGAGCAATCCCCCCAGCAAGAGTGCCGATGGATTCCAATTTTTGTGATTGTTGCAGTTTTTCCTCAAGTTTTTTCTGTGTTTGCTCAGCTTTCTTTTTTTCAGTGATATCTCGTACAATTCCTTTTTTGCCAGTAATAGCATTATTGTCATCCAGAATTGAGGAAAATGTCCCTTCCAAGTATCGAATTGAATCGTTTGATAAAATGAGTTCAAACTCTATATTGAGAGTAGTTTTTTGTGAGTTGAAAATATCCTGAAATTTATCATTAATCGTGTTTGTTTCTAAATTTTCTAGAAGCACCTTAAAATTGGTGCCAACAACTTTTTCAACCGGCTTATCCAAAATTCTACACATTGCTGGATTTGCCAATGTTATTATACTATTTTGATCTTGCTCAAAATAACCCTCAACCATAGTTTCAAGAATAGTACGGTACTTTTTTTCGGAAGAAATCAACGCCTGTTCATACTGTTTACGTTCAATGGCCAAGGCTATTTGATCAGAAACTGAAATAAGGGTGTTTAAGTCCATTTCGTCAAAGAGTTCGGCATCATGATAACTCAATGTGACCATAACACCGATTACTTCATCTTTTATTTTCAATGGAACACCTAGCCACAGCTCTGGAACTGTGCCAACAAGTGTTTTTGAGTCACGTCTCTTTTCAAGTTCATTTTTTCTCAAAAAAACAGGAGTGGCGTTTTGAATAACACCCCCGGTTAGGGAATTTTCGATTTCAACCTTGTCACAATAGACGTCTTCAGCATCATAGATATCTCTAAAATATGGAAAACTAATCCGTTTTTCTTCATTATGATATAAAGCAATAAAGAAATTTGTCAGATCTATAATTTCACCAAGAATGCGATGAATTGATCCATATAACTCTTCAAGATCCTTAGAACTCCTGACTGCATTTGAAATTTTAAAGAGAGTTTGATTGAGCTGTTCGGCTCTTCCTAGAGATAAAGAAGCTTTCCCTTTGCTATGTGAGGTAACGGAAGAATGGGTCGGCGATAATATATTGTCCATATTGTTATTCATAGTTGAAGCAGATTCCATTGATAGCATTATTTTTTCTGGTTGTTACTAATCTAAAGTAAGTAATCCTGTGTAGAATAAGCTGAACGTTAGTGGCAATCAAATATTTTTTAATATATTCTATTTTAAAGTCTCAAAAAACAACTACTATCATATAAAAGTTCAGCCTACTATTGATCGTTCTCTCATGCGCAACGTAAGGATTTCTGGAGTTTTTGAAAAAAGTGATATGCTGAAGATAGTATTGATATTGCCTGAACTATATCTTTCGAACCCAAAGATGTCACCGTGCAACATTAGGACTGGAAAAAAATGCGACAGGTTACCTTCTTCCTAAGCTCGTCAGTGTGTAGAAGTGGAGATTTTCTGAGCTCGGTAATTACCAGCTACTTTTTTTTAAAGAGAATGTTATTTGGATATTGCCTTATTAGTCTTTTTCTTATAGTCAGTTTCATTTAAATTTCTATTCACGAATTAGCCGTTTTGGATTGGATTATTCACGGGCCAAAATTCATCCATAATAAAATTATCATATACGCCACAAAGTATAAAAAATGTTGAGTATTATTTCCAATAGCTGGGCTCTGTTTCTTGGCATGGGGTTGATCATGTTGGGTAACGGTTTACAGGCAACGCTTCTTGGGGTGCGTGCGTCCATCGAAGATTTTGGGCAAACCATTACAGGTATTGTAATGTCCGGTTATTTCATTGGGCTCATTATCGGCTGCAATATAGTGCCCAAAATTGTTGGCAGAGTCGGTCATGTTCGTACATTCGCTGCCTTGGCTTCACTAGCATCTACCTCAATCCTCGTGCAGGCGGTTTTTGTCACCCCTTTGGTTTGGTGGATCATGCGCGTTGTCACAGGTTTTGCTTACGCTGGAATTTATATTGTTGCAGAAAGCTGGATTAATGAAGCTTCGGAGAATGGAACACGCGGAAAATTGTTAAGCTTTTACATGCTCGTTTCTCTCGGTGGGATGGGGGGTGGTCAACTGCTGCTTAACATTGCCCATCCTTCTGGTTTTGAGTTATTTGTGCTTGTATCCCTTTTGATCAGTTTAGCTGTGGTCCCCATTCTTCTATCAAGGGGCCGAGCGCCACAATTCGAAGTACTGGAAAATGTCGGCATCTTGAACCTTTATCGAGTCTCCCCTCTTGGCGTATTTGGCATGTTTGTCACAGGGATGTCAATAGGAGCATTCTTTGGGATGGGAGCTGTTTACGCCACCTCGATTGGGTTGTCAGTAAAAGATGTGTCATTATTTATGGGTGCGCTTATCCTTGGTGGTTTTCTGTTTCAATATCCATTGGGGTGGCTTTCAGATCGCATTGGTCCAATCAAAGTAATTATTTTAAGCTGTGTTGGTGGAGCGGTGGTTTCATTTATTGCGATGAATTTTACAGGGCAAGGCTTGTTGTTTTATGCGATTGTTGCCACAGTAGGTGGCTTGACAATGCCTTTGTATTCTCTTTGCTGTGTACATATTAATGATTACCTCACGCCGACCCAAATGGTTGCTGCCAGTGGGACGCTAGTATTGCTTAGTGCAATTGGGGCTGCTGTCGGGTCTCCCGTTACCGCCCTCGCCATGGACATTTTAGGGCCGCAGGCGTTTTATGGGATTATCGGCGTTATGTTAAGCTCAGTTGCTTTCTTTGCCATATGGCGCTCAACTCAACGGGTTGACGCTGTTGCTGAGGAACAGGGTGATTTTGTTGTAATGGCAACAACAAGCCCATTGACCGCATTTTTGAATCCTGATGTTAACTTAGCGGAAATAGTAGCTGCAGCAGATGAGGATGCAGAAAGCATTCAGTCCAGTTTTGAAGACCTCGCAAATGATCTTGAAAATATTGATACGGACACTTCAACCGGCGAGAAATGATAAGGATATAAAAAAACATCCCCGAGGGGGCAATATCTTGATTACGAGTAAAAGAGCGCATAGGTAGCCAGTTTTGACCCAATCCATATTTCAGAAAAAAGAGGCGCCTGTAAAAACCACCACAGCCTCAAACCACCATTTTATTACTCCGAACACATAGGAACGTCGACTCCAGATCTTCTTGGACCGAGTTCCATATTACACACATCACTTCCATCTTTTGGAATTTTGGCTGTGAATGTTCTTTTAATTGGTGCAGATACAGGGCTTGCGATAAATTGAATTGCAGTTCCAAGCACACCGCCACGACCAATACCAACATTAATGTCAGTAAAAGAGCCGTGCACCTCAAGGGGCGTGGCAAGGCTAAAAAATTGTGCTTTTTTGGCTTTAGGTTTAACCTTTATATCAATACGTTCATCTTTTAAGTTGACTGTTCCTTCCGCACAAATCCTTATTTTATCCGTATCTATAAAAAAAACATCAGAATGTAGGACTCCATCTGTAGCCGACCACCTTCCAACAGCACAGTTAAGCTGAGATTTCTGCTTTTCTGCATTTGATACGATCGCGGCAACAAGGTTAACTGCCCAGAGATTAATGACCCCAGCTCCAAAATTTTCCAGGTTGCCTGAAAAATCAAAATAGCCATTTCCATTTTTAAGCATCTGCGGGATAGTTGCAGCAGTGGAATGCAGATTGACATCCAGATTCACCAGTCCCCCCATATCTGATTCAGGTTTTGATCTACGAACGAAGACCCCAATGTCAAAGTTTTCAATGTCTATGATTAGGTCTGCTTCAGATTTTTCTGCCCCAGGCTTAAATGAAGCCATCATTTCAATCTTTCCGCCCGGGAGTTGAATCATCAAAGGATCAATCTTGATCCGTCCATCGTCAATAGTGCCAAGTAGTCGACTACCACCAAGTTCATCCTCTCCTGACAGTACCTTCTTGGATTCTATATCAAGATGAACTTCCAAGCCGGCAAGTAATTTTCCATCAATAATGCGGCTATTTTCAGGGGTTGCTTCTTTATCCTCAACAGTTTTTCTTTTTCCTTTTTTAACTGTTTGATCGGCTTTGTCAGTTGATTCATCCACACTCTCATCTTCAAACCATGACCAGTTATCAAAAAGAAAATCGTCGAGTTGAATCACTTCTGAGGTGAGCTTAACGTCAACCTTTGTACTCTCATCAGATTTCAGGACACTTGCAACGCCAATCAGACTACTCGAACCTGTTTTAATAATCATTTTCTGCAATTCATATTCGTTTGGCCTCAAATGTAAATTCGTTTCCAGTTCATATGATTTAAGTGGAGGCAGATCAAGTTGTAACAGGTCATTTAAACTCGAGAAATCATCTCCTTCCACTCTTGCCTTTAACAGTAGAGATTTTATGGCCGTAGAGCTATCGACATTACCACTAAAGCTCAACCTCGTTTCTGCAATATCAGCCTGAACCTCAATCCAGGTGCGGTTGTTCAACAACAATTCTTCAAGCGAACCAAGGGATATGTCTAGCGTATAATCAAAACCTGACACATTACCATTGGTGGCAAGATTTAGAGGCTCACCAGGCAGCATATTTCCGAGACATTTTTCTAGCTGCATATAAGCCGGTTTTACAAGATTTTGACTATTAAAACTGACTTTTATATCCTGCAAATCTATGTTTCTAACTACCAGCGAATCATTGGTAAATTCGATCGGTTTCTGAACGTCAGATGGTGTCTTTTTATCATCTCTTCGTCTTGGTTGCTCAGTTTTGGTCACATCATCAGTCGTGAAAATCCAATTCACCGTTCCAGCTTTATTTTCTTCTAAGCTGAGCTGAAGGCCCTGAACTCGAAATTCAGAGATATAGAACTTCTTTTTTAATAGTGGAAGCAACTCAATTTGAATTTTGGCAAGATCCATTGCTAGAAAAGTACTGGCTTCAAATCCTTTCGGGTTTTCAATCACCAGTCCTTCAATTGTGAAATAAGGAGCAAGAGATGTTGAAACAGTCACTGATTTCTCAATTCGAATATTTCGATTCATCCCTTTGCTAAGTAAGAGTTCTACAGGCTCTTTATAGGGCGTTAAATTTAAAGGGATTTTGAAAATTATAATAGTGGACAATATAAGAACAACAAGAACCAAAAGACCAACTACCATCCTAATAGCCCAGCGTAATAGCTTTTTCATGCCACTCCCCTTTTTACCTGTGCAGGATTACACAGGCGAGATCAGTTTACTGAGTTTTGTTTTGATAGCACGAGATTGACTTCACTTATATATTGTTAGCATTACCGTGTTACAAGACCACCCATAGTGCCGTTTGTTAAGCCAAGTCTCTCTATTTTACAGTGTCCTCATTTTCTGCAGCGTCTAAAGTGAGTGCCTCAACCTTCCGACTGTAAAGATTTATTCCTGGCAGGGCACTCAAGCCATGGGCAAAAATACTGAGCAGAACAGTTGCCATCACAGCGAGTTGAATGGTGGACTCTCCTGGCTGATGGGTTTCTTGTTCCAGATAAACCAGACCGAGGACGATGGAGGCAAGTCCACGGGGGCCAAACCAGCCCATAAATAATACAGTGGCCCGGCTTAGCCTAGTTCCCATAAGAGCGATCCAAACAGGAACCATGCGCACGACAGTTAAGCTGAGAATGGCATACAACAGATGCGTCAGATTGAATTGTGGAAATCGTATAATGACCAGAATACCAAACAAGAAAAAGACAGAAAGGTTTACCAGTTGGCCCCACTCTTCTGTAAATTCTACGCTGTGTTTACTCACCTCTCTGTAACCTATTTGTACGGAGAGCCCTGCGATAAATGCTGCGATAAACATGCTGGCATCGAAGATGGGTGCCGCTACGGCGCAGCCCAGGGGCAACATGACAACTGCCAACTGCTGCCAGGAATCTGTCATCCATTTCTTTCGATGCGCCAGGCCAAGGAGCCAGCCACCTGGTAACCCTATCCCTGCACCAACCAAGACTCCATACCCCAACTGTTCTAATATAAAACTCGACAAACGAGTGCTGCCACCTTCTCCCCCTGCGGAAGCAAACGCAATGAAGAAAAGAAGAAATGGCACAGAGAGTCCATCATTGAGGCCTGCCTCAACGTTGAGGGCTTGACGGATTTTCATCGGAACGCGCGGGCTGTTAACGATGACCTGACCAAGGCCTGCATCGGTTGGAGCAAGAATAGCCGCAAGAATACCGGCCTCCCAAATTGAGAGTCCGGGAAAAACAATAAGCGCGACAATTGACCCAAATAGAATACTAAGCAGCAAACCTGAACTCAACAGGCGGATAGGCAGGCTCCGAATATTTTTCAATATCTGCAGATTAGTGCGACTGGCATCCGTAAAGAGCAACAATACCAGACCGATCTCAGCTAACTTGAGAAAGAGCTCGAGTTTGCGCCCCTCCTCTCCCAATTCAGACAGCAGCAGGAATGCGAGCATTCCTGCTGCTGTGAAGATTATTGGTGCAGTAAGGACCGTACGTTCAAAGCATCTGGAAAACATGCCATAGAAGAACACCAGAAAAATAAAAAAGATGAGAAGGATCATAGCGCAGATTCCACACTAATAGGGGTTAGGAGGTTAGCGAACTTTGACATATAATTCCCGCCTACATATCAAACAGGCACGGCAGAAATAATTTAAACTCAGGTGTATTACAGTATCCTGTTTTCGTTCTTATTTCTGCCGGGCTTGTTCCAGGTAAAGAGGAATTTGTATCTTTCGATGTCCTGTTACTGATTACTACTCAACTGCCACAGACATCTCTTCGAAACTACCACCAAGTGCAAGATGGAGATTTACCCGGTTCACCAGACGCTGACCGGCAACATCCATTTCAGCAATGCGTGATGCAATCCATTTGTTTTCAACGTTTAAGACATCAAGCAGGGTGATTTGACCAATCTCATACTGCTGCATTGTCTGGTCATACGCTTTTTTATTTTCCTGTATTTCAAGTTGCAAATATTCTTCTCTCTTAAGCAGATGTTCCTCAGCGGCCAGTGACTCCTCTACCTCCTTAAAAGCAACGAGAGCTGCCTGTGCGTAAGCTGCAATAGCGCCCTGTTGGACAGCCGTTGCTTTGTCCACTTCAGCTTCAATGGCTCCTCCTGTATAAAGAGGACCAAAAAGCCCGGCACTCAAACCGGCGATGGCATCATTTATAGAGTTTAACCCAACCCCAAGAGAAAATGTAAACTGGGGAAGATGAAGAAGTTCCGCCTCTTTTTGTTTATAAAATGCCGCAGCCACCCGACGCTCTGCAGCAATAAGGTCAGGTCTGCGCTCCATTATGGCAGAAGGAATACCTGCTGGAATAGGTGGAGGTACTGCAACGAGGCTATCTGCCGTTTTAAGCTCCGCCGATGGATAGCGGCCGAGCAATAGTTCCAGACTGCGGAGGGCCTTTTCTGAGGATGACAAGGCATCCCGTGCGGCCTCTCCTGCTGATGCAGCTGCACCCCGAGCCAGATGAACATCACGTTCCGTTCCATTACCGATTTCCTGCATGGCGACAGCAACTTCAACTCGTTTTTGCTGGAGTTTAACGACATCTTCGGCAAACTGATGCTGGAATTTCGCAGTATTTGCCATGAACCAGCCGTTAGCAACGGATGCTGCCAGCGATTGTCTGGCAAACTGATAATCTGCTATGGTTGCAGCTGTTTCCTGTTCAGTGCCGGCAATACCGGTCCCAATACGTCCCCAGACATCAGCCTCCCAGGATATGGCCAGCCCGGCGGCACCACCTTTAGCGGAATTGCCCCCTTCATATTCTTTATCCGTATATCCTCCCCCATAACCAATAGTGGGTTTAAGTCCGGCCTCTGCCTGCCGTGTCAAGCCGTTGGCCTGATCAACCTTGGATTTGGCAATTTTCAGACCAGGATTTGCAGCAAGTGCCTCACCTGTAAGCTTGATTAAAGTGGGGTCATCAAAACTCTTGATCCATCCATCATCCACCGTTCCCTGCGCAGCCTTAGCAGTGAAGCTATCTGGTACCCGCTCCTCCACAACATCGCCTTTAATAGATGCTGTTGCCTCCTCCTGGGTTGCCACATGTCCTGCGCAACCATGAAGAAAAAGCATTGTACATCCTATCGCCACACCGTGTACGATAGAGCCCCTATAATTTATAATATTCATCATTTATTCATTCCTGTATAACAGCCATGACCGGCACCGCCGATCATGGCGAAGTATGAAATTAATCAACACCCAGCTCAAACAGGGTCGCTTTTATCGAAATTAATGGAAATGGATAAAGTTACGCCAGCTTTCTACCCGCAGCAGTATTTTTCTCAAAATTTGAATATGATGGGCTCGGTGACTGTACAATGCCACTACCGCGTCACTTCCCATAGGAATGTAAAATTCACTCATATCCTCTTCAAATGTCAAGACAACAGGGACCAATCCCCGAGGCAGTTGCTTTGTAAATGAAACCATAGTTCTACCTGCAGATATTTCACCTTCAGCAAGAGCGGGTAAAAGTCTCGCTACCTTGGCCTTAAACACCCTGCCGGGTATGCCTGGATAAATCACCTCTGCGTCATTACCGACTTTAATGTTCTGCATAGGCTCTTGACTAAAGCCCCCAACAAATACCTCTGTATCAGAATTTACAAAGGTCATCACCGGAGCCATAGGCAGAGGAACAGCCATTTGACCGGGACGGATCACCAGATGGGTTACATAACCTTTACCCGGAGCACGCACGACGCAACTGTCTAAATTAAACTGAGCCGTCTCCAGTTGACCCTCAAGGCTTTTCACCTCTTTTTCATACATGTCAACATCAAATTTTGCACCACCTGCGAGTTTGACAAGTTTAAGTGAGTCTTCCAGCCGCTTCCTGGAAAAATCAAGTTGAGCCTGAAGTGTATCAACAACCCCCTGGAAGGGAACGGAATCAATTTTAAACAGCACGTCACCTTTTTCTAAAGGGACATTAGCTTGCACCGGTATCTCAATCACCTTTCCACGTACATTGGAGACAATATCGGTTGAGATAAAATAGCTTCTGGCAACCTTGGAGGAAGGGTGAAAATATGCCATACTCATTAATATGCCACCCAGCATAACCACAGCGCCAAGAAATACCGTTGTAATGGTCCATTGATTGATAGGGATCTTAAATATTTTGATTATGATCCAGCAAAAAGAAAAGTAGATCGATAAGAGTATAACTTCCATGCTTACGCCTCCTCAGCCAGTGACTGTGGCTTATTCTTGGGAATGGCGTTCAGCTTTTCTTCCAGAGTAGCCACTCTCGCCTTTAAACTTACAAGTTCATCCTTTGCCACATCATTACCGAGAGCCTGACTATTGTCTTTTGCCGACAGTCCCCAGCCTTCCTCATGGGAATACAGTGTGGCCCAAATCCATAGAAATGGCCAGAGCGCGTGCATAAGGAAGAGGCTGACCCAACCTGCTGTATGAATCGCATGTACATGCGGATGATTACGTTTTTGGGCAATCTTATACGGAATATCATGTATATAAATGATCGCGTATAAAAAAGTTATTGCCACTGTTATTAAGATACCCAGTGCAACATAATCTAGTACCCTGCCGTCCATGTTACGCCTCCTTCCAAAATGAATATAAGTAAAAAACTAAAGTAGTATTAGATAATACCTAAATCTTGTATACATAAAGTACAAAAAAATAATTTATCACTGCAAAACAACATGTTGCATTCATAATAATCACTTTAGCAACCCATCTTTGCATGAGTACTATTTTTCTGTTATTTGCTACCCTTCGGGATTGACAATTCCACCGAATCTGCTTTTGTTCAACAAGCAGCTTTTCTGAAATTTATATTGTTCAAAATTTCTCAGGTATGAACTTAAACGGATATCTCTGTTCTGGATCCTCCTTAGCGACCTTGCGTTTGGGCAGTTTCACTTTCTCTCTGTCAAGCTCTTTATACTTTATTGAACTGAGCAGATGGCTGATAATATTCAAGCGAGCCCTTTTTTTGTCATTAGAAATGGCAACATTCCACGGAGCCCAGGGAACATCAGTCTTGGCAAACATCTCGTTTCGGGCCTTGGTGTAATCATTCCAACGGTCATAGGATTTTATATCCATTGGAGTAAGTTTCCAGATTTTACGGGGATCTTCAATTCTGTCAGTAAGTCGCCTTGTCTGTTCTTCGGGACTGACATCGAGCCAGTATTTAAGCAGGATGATTCCTGAATCCACCATCACTTGTTCAACACCAGGGGTTCTCTCAAGGAATCTTTGAGTTTGTTCCTCAGTGCAAAAGCCCATCACCCGTTCGACACCCGCCCTGTTGTACCAACTTCGGTCAAAGATCACCACCTCGCCTGCCGCCGGGAAATATGGCATGTAGCGTTGAACATACATCTGCGATTTTTCCCGCTCCGTTGGCGCAGGCAGAGCTACAACGCGAAAGATTCTCGGACTGACCCGCTCGGTAATAGCCTTGATGACCCCGCCCTTACCGGCACCGTCGCGGCCCTCAAACACAATGCAGACTTTGAGGCCCTTGTAGATTACCCACTGCTGCAGTTTGACCAGTTCCCCATGCAGTTTGGTTAGCTCTTTTTCATAATCCCTGCTTTTCATCTTTGGCTTGGCGGTGGATGCTTCTATTAAGACTTCCTTGGTTGTTTTCTTGTTTTTCTTTTTATCTTTGGCCATAACCCTTCTCCTCTATTTATACGTCACGAGTGGCGATCACTTGATATTGTGTGGTGTCTCCTCGGAGTCTGTGACTAATTTTCTCACATTTTACAAAGCCTACATAGCTGCCATGTCGTTCATTCTTTGTCAGATTGAGAACTGCCATCCTTTGTTAAATGAAGGGCCTGAAAGTGCTCAATGGCCGTACGTGCGTTAAACACCAACTGCACCAGTTAAACCTGCGACTCTATCGAATCGAATCTTTAAGGCAGCGAGTGCTATTGATGATTTGTCTGTCATTGTCTGTGTCTGTGTCTGTGTCTGCATCATTGTAAAAATAGAATGGCTGTATTGCTCATTTTTTATTTTTTGTGATATTTCTGTTGTTATCAATATCTTTCAGCCGGGTTTTGGAAATGTGACTCACGACAGTAAAAAAGAAACCGGTAGACCATCCGCACATAAGCATTCCAGTGAGCGCCTCGATGCCCCCTACCATACGCCAATCTTTAGGCAGAACCAGATCGCCATAACCGACAGTCGTATAGGTTACTGAACTGAAGTAGAATGCTGACGATATATCCACCATGGCCTCTCCGAGGAGGTAATACAAGGCCCATATACCAATTTCGAATAGATGCACCACAATGAGCCAAGCCGCGAGCTGAATGAGGTGCCAGACAGGCACCCAGAAATGGAAGACTTCAAGCTTCCCATAGCTGCTGAGCTTTCGAATTAACAAAGTTATCACAATAGCATGGGTTGTGACACACAAGGCTACCGGAACAATAGAGAGAATATTTTTAAAAAGCATTTCAAAGGTGTCATATTAGAGGTGGCTATCATTAATATGCGCCGTTTGTGACGCATTGATGAGCATCTGAGCATCTCCGTCGGTCAAATCTTTAACGGAGCCTTTAGAGGCTTACTCTTTTTCTAGTGGTACATTCTCCGGCAAAGTAAAAGGTGAAACCAAAGTCAAATCATTCAGCCAGATTGCACCGCCCTGTGGTCGGCCAATACGCGCTTTTTCATAAATATAGTCGTATAGACTATCGGCCTCGGCTTCTGTGACTACCACATCTACTTTTCGCATTAAAATGGGCTGTGGTAACTCACCAAATTTAGTTTTGGCCTCTGTAGCACCTTCCAGTCCCATGCAGCTCGTACTGTTTGCCCGGGTTATTTTTTTATCATCACGTAGTGCACGCATCAGTTTTTTATCAGTACCATCATCGCGCAGTATACAGCTTATCAGCTTGCAGGCCTCACGCGGTGCAGAATGGGTAGTAAGTGGTTTAGGTTTATTGCTCATTTGTTATTCACCCCCATCAAGTTTTTCCAGAATGCTCTCAGGGATATAAGTAGAGGCTTTTACCAGTGGTGTAATGTATATGAATCCCCTGCCAGGTACGTCAAGATCAACGGCCCGGTAGATCGCATCATACACCAGATCCTGCTGCTCGGATGACACCAAAAGACTGACAACTTCCTTCTCAGCTTCCACAGCAATACCCAATATGCCCAGGCGCTCACGCCCTCCGATACCCCTGGCAAGATGACTGATGACACCAAGCCTTGCGCCAACACCATGTGCCGTCTTGACAATGACATCGCTGAAACCACTTTGTACTACGCAGGTCAACATGGATACGTCGGTTAAATAGGTAATATTGCTATCACTCATAATATGGCTTTTACCTCATTAATATGTGTTTCTGAGGATGCTGCACCTGCGGCATCGTTTTGTATTCTAATCTTGTGGCGCGCCCATAAGCCGGTGATCATTACCGAGATTATCGGCCCAATAGAGGCCATACAAAGAATTCCAAAGCCTTCCACAGCCATTGTGGCATTACCCAACCCGAGGCCCATGGCAAGTACCAGTGGGACGGTAATCGGTCCTGTAGTAACACCAGCACTATCCCAGGCGATATTGACGAATTCCTCTGTTGAGAAAAAAGTCAATAATATGGCCACTAAATAGCCGGGTAAAATCAGCCAGACCAGGGGAATATCAAAAATCAGCTTGGCTACGCCAATGGCAATACCAAACCCAACTCCTATGGACACTGAGTTAACGAGAGTCTTTTTTTTGAATACCCCGTTTGTGAGATTTTCTGTGGTCATGCCAAGAGCACTTAGTGCTGGTTCCGCAAGCGTTGCACCAAATCCCAAGAACCATGCAAAAACCAGCGCCAGGCACAACCCAACGCCATAGACATACAATGGCGATAAAGGCATTCCCGTAACTTCCATAAACGCTGTGGGCACGAGGTTCCCTGCATTGTCACCAAGTCTGTTAAGCCCATAAGTAAGACCAAGGTTAAAGATACACATACCAAGAATGGTCAGACCTATTCCAAAGAAAATCTCGCTTCGTTTATTAAGTTTTTCTTTTAATACCAGGGTAAGAACCACAAAAAGAAACAGTACCAGGGGCAAAATGGCGCGGATTCCCAGGACAATTTCCACACCCGGGCTACGTTCATACCAGGAAAGTTCCACAGCTTGAGCAGCACCTGCTACCTGATTGGCAGCAGCGATAATCTCTTCCGGTGAGACTGTGTATGCTAGGAAAAAGGACAGTAGCAGAACACCCATAATAGGAAAAATAGAAGCTAAGGTCACGATCCCAAAACCAGACAGCCCAGAGTCCCCCTTGCCGGCTGATGCCGCAATTCCAATACCCAGTGACAAGACCAGAGGAACGGTCACCGGTCCGGTAGTAACGGCACCACAATCCCATGCCAAGCCGAGTATTTTCTGCAATTCAGGATCAAACGCAGCAACCACTGTCAATACCAATACTGGTGCCAGGGAACCATAAATAAGTGGTTTGAGGCTCCAACCATAGAGAAAACGTAAGGTACCTATCGCTGCTGCCAGACCAACACTTACACCCACCACCAGAACAAGTATCCCAGACCATTCATTGAGCATTGCATACAGATAGGGTGCCTTCTCCACCGCAACGTTTTGACCAGCGGCTTTAAGTGCACTGATGGCGGGTTCGGCAAAAGTTACACCGATACCAAGCAGTAAGGTAATAAACAGCACCAGTGGTAAAGAGGATTTGCGAGGCAGCTCCTTACCGATGATCGTCCCGAAAGGCATCAAACCGAGTTGGAGTCCCTCCATAAAAAACATCAGGCCAGCAATGGCGGCAAACAGTCCCCCGGTGATGACCCAGGAGTCTTCAACTATTTGTCGAAGTATCAGGAGTTGAAAAAGTGCAAGATACACTGCCAGTGGGACAACGGCCTTCACCTGCTCCATAAAGCGTACGGATATATAGGGTTGCAGCAACCTGAACACTTCGGTGCGATTCAGCTTGATCCTTGGTGGTGACAAGGAGATGAGATTGCCCTCTGCATCCATTTCTAGTTCGGGATTTAAGCTATTGAAATTGAGTTCGTTGTGTCCTGTTGTCTGGATTCTCTGGTAATCGCCAAAACGTCGGTACCTGCCAGCCATGTGTTTTCCTTCGTGAAATTGATAGTTAACTGATGGGTGCCTTGAAAATTTGTACAAATTCGAGGCACTTTCCACATTTTATCAGAGGCATGTACTACATACTCAAAGGATAACATTAATTCGGCAAAGATAAAATTGGGCGAATGAACAATTATTTGCTTCTCATTTCTACATTGGCGCTTATTGAGGGATATTTTTTAAAGGAATCTTGCGGCTCTTTTAAAATTACGAACTTTAAATAACCCGCAAAGCACATGCAGCTACTTTTAACCCCATCCATGGTTGACAGTGCCTTGACCATAACCGTCTGGAGAGCTGGTGAAAATGATGGTTTGTATAGCTGTGTCGTCGTATTGTGCCATAAAACAATCCACCTTTGTTAATCATGAATGACATAAGCAGATACGCCATTCATGATTTTGTCAAACTACAACCAATCTGTAACAGATATGCCTATACCAATTCTATTTACATAATTATCGTAATCGATAAGGCTTTCTCCATATCCGGTGAAATATTGTACATACCCCTTGCAGTAAGGATAACCAAACAAGGGGAAACTCCAACTCAATTCAACAGCTCCATTTTCAAATCCTGATTCAATATTATTTCGAGACATAACACTAAATACATGTTCCTTAATTTTATATGCAGCGCGGAGTTCGCCATGTCCCAAAAAGTCGGTAATATCTGGGTTGTCATCGTCCTCTTCATCTTCTGAAATCCTGATCCAGGGCTTGAAACTAAGAGCAAAATTTCCACGTTCAACTATGAAATTGGCATAAACCCTATTCCAGCTTCGAGACAAAGAACTTCCACGACCGTTAGACTGATGGACAATTCCAAGCATGTTAGCCGAGTTTGTGAATCCCCAAAATTCCCACTTTGGATTGAACTGTACCCACCCCTCCGGCTCATGATTTGTTTCTCTGAAGGGTGCAGAGCTTGCATTATAAAGCTGCCAGAAAGATCGGTTTGTATACGCACCATAAATATCAACCGTATCAAAGAGGTTAACAGCCAGCGGTACTTTTATACTTATCTGAAACTGGGCTTCAATGTCCTCAGCCTCAATAGATCCCTCGCCGTGTACTTCCTGGTAGGCATCTGATTCATACCCATAAAAATTGTATGCTCCCATCAATATATAGTTCGGTTTATGCGACATCAGAGTGAAAGGCTGGAGCACATGTTCTTTATCCATCCGTGTACGTTCCGAAGCAACACCTTCTTCTTTTTCTTGTGCCGTGTATGTTGCATTTTGTATTTCTTTCTCACACTCAAGCCTCAGTGTTCCCACAGTCATTGAATCGCTAGCCTGTTGCATCTTTGCTGACATGCACTCTGATAGATCTACAGCAATACTATTTTGCGATGACATTATGCCTGTGAACAGCAGGAAACTACAGGTCCAACCTAAGAAAACTCTCTTTTTCATAAAACTCACTCTTCCCGGTTAAATTTTAATTTCAACGCTCATTAATACATATTTTTTTGATATCTATTAATGAGCGTTGGCTTTTTTGGGCAAGAAAATATCACACTATTATTCATCTTAGCCTCTTGATGTTGCATTGCTCTTCACCTGGCAGACTCACAACACTCCTTTTTAATTTGACTCTTTAACAATTCGTTTCATTTAATAAAAGAAGGCGAGCATCGTTATCAGAATCACAATAAAAAGCACCATAACCCCGCTGCCAACACGCATATAGTCACTGGTTTTGTAACCTCCTGGCTACATGATTAAAGCATTGACCTGATGAGTGGGTAAAATAAAGGTGTTAATTGAGGATATCGCTACAACAAGACCTGCAATTTTAGGATCAGCTCCAACCTGACTTGCTAGATTCATCGCAAGAGGAACAAGTAATACCGTGGTACCCACGTTAGAAACAAATAACGCAAAAAAAGAAGTGAGTAAGGCGAGCACCAGATAAAGCAGCAAAGTGCTGAGCCCGTTTATCTGATGCAAAATTGTCATTGCCAGAAAATTTGCCGCACCGGTTTTTTCAAAAGCAAGCCCAAGTGGAATGAGCCCGGCTACAAGAAATACTGTCTTCCACTCAATAGCTTTATAGACCTCATCAATATGCATAACTTTCCCGAGGACTATAATAAGTAAGGCAACGAGTCCGGCAACTGACAGGGGAAGTTTTACCGCAAGAGCGAGTGTCAGAAAAATTGCTAGAGCAGCTAATGCCAACCAGGCCTTATCTTCCCTTACTTCCTCTCCTCGCAGAGCTTCGGTGTAAACAATTTCAGTTTTTTCCCGCAAAATACGAAGATGATCCCACTCTCCAGACAGGAGCACCATATCCCCTGGTTCAAGCGATATATTTTCTAGATTTTTTATATGAACATCTTGACCACGGATTACAGCGAGTGGAGTAATAGCAAACAATGTTTTAAGCTGAAACTCCTCCATAGTATGCCCATTGAGAGCAGACCGAGAGGTGATTATTGCTTCGAGTACGCCTGCTTTTTCAGGGGACGCCTCAGTCGCAAACGTTTTTATTTCGGATTCTGACTGCCAACCATAATTATTAACAATTTCATCAACCGCAGCAGGAGTGCAAACGGTTAAGATAACATCTCCCGGCTCAATCAAGGTTGATTTGAGAGGAGCCGATATTTTGTGTCCCCCACCACCTTTTGCTACAGCTATGACCGTAGTTTTGTACTTATTTCGTAGATCGAGTTGTTCAATGGTTTTTTTGACAAAATCTTTTTGTACTCTAAATTCCACCCCTTGGCCAACTTCATCTCCATACAGTTTACGTAATCCAGCACTTGCTAATTTCCCATCATCGGAAATCTCACCCTCAGGAAGAAGCCTGCAACCAATAAGTAGAAAATAGGTTAAGGTTCCAAGCAGCAATGCAATACCTATTGGTGTAACTGAAAAAAGCCCAAGAGGCGTAAAGGCTGCGCTGCCTGCGGGTGCACTTGTTTGCCACCATTGAGCCATAACATCATTTAAGATGATGAACGGCGTTGACCCAACCAGAGTGAGATTTCCGCCCATGTTTGCACAAAACCCCATGGGCATAACGAGTTTAGAAGCCGCGATTCTACTTTTCCTACTGATTTGGAGCGTAGCAGGAAGCATCAGAGCTGCGCTGCCTACGTTGGACATGATTGCTGATGGTAAGGCTGCAGCAAGTCCCACAAGACTTACCACTCTGGATTGATTACTTCCGGCGACCTTCATTATTTTTCTGGCAACAACACTCATGACCCCGGTTTTATTAAGTGAAGTGCCAATAACCATTACACAGATAAGAACGACAACGGCTTTTGAACCAAGTCCGGCCGTAGCCTCACCTGCAGTGAGAAGGCCAGTTATTGGCAGCAGGGTCATTACCAGGAGTCCTATAACGTCGACTCGAAGCAGGTCAAATACCAGTAAAATGATGACCAAACCAAGAACAGAGAACACGACAATCATACTTGTTGTAAGCACCGGAACTTCCATCTGTTTTGTCACCTTATTCTGTCCTCAACACTGTGAGATTGAGGTTAAATATTTCATGAACGTATAAAATCAAAAACTTATGCGTTAAATTTTGTATTTGGTCGAATACGTCCCAACTTCACGACTCTTTAAGATGCCGGCTTCCATACACTTTTTTGCCGACCATCTCTCTTATGATCGAAATGGTTTCCTTGGCAGCTTCTTTTGGCGACAATGCAGTATCTGCAATATTACATACGAGTTTTGTGACATCATGATCGACCTTCTTCTCACTCCATGACGTACCTTTTAATACTGTGATATACACCGAATAGGAGTGATGCATTGTTCCTGGACGCTCACCTATAATGTGCAGAATCCCGCTAAAACGATCGGGATTGGACTTTTCAAAGAGTAATTGACCAATCTCGTATCCCGCCCGAACTCTTCCGTTGGTGACCACGATATTTTTTTTAGACATAGGAACCTCAGCATCGCTCAATAACTTCCCCACTTCATCGAGGTACGGTTGCAGATGTCCCTCATCCATGGTTGCTTTAGCGTTCAAACCGTCGGAGATGACAATCTGCCCCTTAGGAAGATCTCGGCCCCACGACTCTCTCAGCTTCTTCAGGGCGTTGATGGATTCTGGTGCCAATTTTTCACCGCTTGGTGGGTGTGCTATATAGTTTTCACGGTCTGTGGATAAGGTGCTTACAGCTAAATTGTTAGGAATACTTTTTATAAAAGCAGGCGTGTATTCGGCCCAAAGAGATATTTTTGCATCATCGTAATATGATTGCACTTTGGCGGCGAGTTCCGGATTAAGATCATACATCTGTTTACCATGCCCTGTAGCCAGGTCGACTCCCCTCCCGTCAACCTCTTTCATTTTTACCCGGCCTTCGTCATAGATAACATCTTTTGAACGCTCATCTCCCTTTGCGAGACAGTACTGGTAGTACACCCAGAGAGGGTCTCCAAAATGCTCAGTATAATTATTGTTTGTGTCTACAATTCCGAGGCCTTTGTAGAAATCCCACATGGCATCGTTGACTTTGTAGCCAAATTTTTCTCTCAAGCGGACATGGTCCTGAAACGATGTAGAAAGATAACTGAGCATGGGGTCATTCTTGGTGGGCAAGGCAATCAGATAGGCCGGATTTGCTGGCATCACCTGATCCTGGCACCAATCCAGATCGTCCAGGGTCACATCCATATGAAGAGTTGAACAGATGTCCAGGCCAATGGTCAAGCCATGGAGTTTCCCCATTGCAATGTCTTCAAGACAGCACCGCACCAGCTGTTCACGGGTCTTGAAAACTTCAGGACCGATAAATCCCGCCACATCATTAATATGGAGCCATGCTCCCTGAGGTTGCACTTTGTCTAATTCAAAACCTATGGCCCTGCAAAACCCATATTTTCTGGACTCAAGAACCATCATGTCTACCCCATTGGCAACACCGTTGGTAAATTCTGAACCCTGGCCCGTTTCAAAATAGAGTCCGTACCTTTCTCCCTTTTTAGACTGAGCGTATTTAAAGATTTTATCAATTGTTACGTCAAAGGTCTTGTTACAATCATCAGTGCCGGCAAGACTTTGAAACATGGTGGCAACCGATCCTGGATACTGCTTACTGACTTCGGCCTGAACGTCGATGTGAGACAGAACACACCAGGGAATCGTGTCTTTTAGTTTAAAGGTGTCTACAATATCTTTCAGTGCATTTTGTACAATGGCAACGCTCTCTACCTGACTGTCGACTGGGTTTGTTCCAATCACGATATCACCGGTGGCATAAGAAAAGGCGTTAAAAACCTGCCATGCGACATCATCGGGATGATCGGTTGGGGAGTTCGGCTGGATCCGCGCTCCTAAATAGCCCTTAGCCCCCATATTGGTGCCAGGCATGACATTAAATATCTTCTGACCAAGAGTGATTAATTCTTCATTGTTCATCAGTTTAATTGCACAGCCGATGGTATCGCTGGTCAATCCAAACATGATCCCTTTAATATCGGCTTCGGATTCGGCTAACAAAAATATTTTCAACTCACCTATGGTCCAATCTTTCGTTATTTCATATTGTTTGTCGTCAATGGTCTCCCAAATCAACTTCTGCAAATCGTCAACAAGTAAGGGATGTTCGTGGAGATCCTTGATTGTTGTTTGAGCCAGCAACGCCTGTGCATTTTTTCTAGTGGATTCATCAACGGCGCCTACCCCGATGGTCTGGTCCCCTTCTTTGAATGCATTTGAAGCCCCTATCAGCTGCTGAAAAAATATTTGATCAAAACCGCCATTGACTCGGTTAATATATGCAAATATATCCTCACCCTGCTTTAACTCTTTGATTGTGATTACCTCCCTAGCAGATGCATTGGAAACAAAGAATGAATATCCTGCCAGGGTGATACCTGCAGCACCTATCAGTTGCATGAATGTTCTACGAGATAGTCCCTGGTGTTCACTTGCCAACAGATCGTTATGCATAGCTCGCTCCTTTCCCATTAATGTTGTGATTTTCAGGAAGCTGTGTTGAGACGTCAATCAATACAACTCTGGCCGATCTCACTGAGTTGATAACAACTCAACGGTGACCAAAGGCAAATGGAGTTCATACAGTCCAGTTAAAACACCAGACAAAGCAGCCTGGTCTTCCATGTGACCAATGAGAATTGTCATTGGTTTTTGATCAGCGGTGAAGGCCCTTGTTATGATCATCCCGCCCAGCTGATCAGCGTATGCATCATCAATTGACCCTAGCACGCGAATCCTGTACATACCAGCCGATTCAAAGAGCCCCCCCTCCCCCGTTTCCTTACTGGCTACAGCTCTTTTAGTATTTTTTGGGCTTAGTGACATTTGCAGACACCATAGAAAATTATTTTGAGACTGTCAGAGAAAATGTTCCCAGTGTGTTTATAATTATATAGGCAGACCAAATTTCGTCATGCCTCTAAAGTTGTAAAAAAAGTTGTATTGTCTAGTTAAAAACCACTGTAAAATATGGAAATTTTGACTTCCAAAGAATTTGGGAAGAAAGAAGGTGGCTTGATAATGGAGTAACGGGGAAAGAGAAAATCACGCAAAAGGCAAAAAACGGTTTCTGAACTACAGTCTGAATCATAAGAAAACCACCCTTGTTGAGCTTTAATGGTAATCAAAAACTTTTCATAGAATGCCCAGATCATTTCCAATCAACACAGCTTGATGGCGGTTTCGTACCTGTAACTTGCTGTATATCGTCGAGAGATGCCTTTTAACAGTTTCCGGGGATATATGTAGGATATTGGCTAACTCATTATTGCTCACTCCTTTTGCCAGAGCCCTTAAGACTTCAATCTCTCGTCGACTTAGTGGAGTTGCGAGAAAACCGGAGGAGTTACAAGACCTGCGATTATCAGCAACCTCAAGCAGAACACTTTGCATATTGTTCTTTTGCCCTTTAAACGATTTAAGGACTTGTCTTGCAAATTGCAGTGATGGGTCTTGCTTGATTAGCTTTTTTAAAAGGTGTTCCATCTCTACACCCTGATCGAGGAAAGAGCGAATCACAATTCCAGTTTCCGCTAAAAGAAGGCCCTCTGTTAATAACAGCAGTGCCTTTCGCTCATCTTTTTGTGAGGCATAGAACAGTGCCTGCATGGATAGAACTTCAATCAGCATACGAGAATTATGGTGTCCCGCATAAAAATCGTATAATTGCGTAAGTAAATTTTCTGCTTTGGCCAGATATTCAGATTCTCGCTTTGCTAGAAGTATACGTGGCAAAGTAATATCAGCTGTGTAAAAACGATATGCCGAGGTAAGGCCTCCTCGTGTGTAATTATCCGCCCATAATTCGGCTTCTGCAATTCTTCCACTTCGCAATGCAAGGTCAGCCTGAAAGGCTTGGCATACTTTTAACAAATCCACATTGCCTGTATCTAGCATGTATCGAATGACACAATCAACAATCTCTTCAGCCTCATCTGATCTCCCCATTGCGTGATACGTTGAAGCGAGAGCAAATGAACTTTGAGCATAATTGATGATACTCGGAATAGCCTTCTCTACAACTATATTGGGTCTGGCTATAGGCGACAAAAACTTCTCTGCCAAAGCAAGTTCATTTTTCTGATAATGCATGATTCCACAAAAATAATGACCGATGTATATAGTTTCTGGCAAATTATTATCTTGCCCATGTTTTAAAAATTGAGATACTGCAGGTTCCAATACTTTTGCATCTGCAGCAATCCAGCTCGTGAAACAAAGACCAGCCAACAACATTGTTTTATGTACGGGATGTGTCGTATCTTCACTCTGCATTGCCTCATGTACTATCTGGTATGCTTGTTTTAATTGTCCTTGCATTTGCAACGACATCGACAGCACCAATAAAGCAAACCCACGTTCACTGTTAAGCTGTTGGGGAAGACCGATCAAGGCCTCTCGGGCCAAGGTCTCAGAAAGCTCGGCCTGACCAGTGGCGTAGAACTGGAAACTTCTTAACACTTTCACTTCACTCCTAAGAATACGAGAGTTCCTCGAGTCCTCATCTCTGCTAGAAAGAAGAGTTTCAATTACATCTAAAATCTCGAAAAGCTTAAAATAACGACCCTGCCGCTGATAGACCCAAGCCTTCGTAAGCAGTAACTCAGCATCAGTTTTTATATACTCAGACGGGAGTTTTTGTAACCATCTGTCTAAAGGAAACCACTGTTCTCGGTTCACAATATGGTGACGGTATTTTTTCACCAATGATATTGATACATTTTGATCATTTACTTCGAGTGCATAAGAGATTGCTTCTTCAACAAAACCATTTTTTGAAAACCATTCGCTCGCGAGATTATTAAGGTTTGAGATATCTTCTGCTTTGAATATTTTTTTCAGTTGACGTTTCAACACTGTCTGGAATAAGTGCTGGTAGCGAAACCATTCCCCCTCATCATCCAAGGCAACAATAAAAATACTGTCCCTGCGCAAAATATCTAAAAAATTATTGCCATTTACACCTTCGACATTGAGGCTTTTAACTTCAGAAAATATCGCTTCACAAAGAGGGGCACAAAAGCGATTCAAAATAGAACTTTTCAGTATATATTCCTGCATGGTTGGTTCTTGTTGGGCAAGAATTTCGCTGACAACATATTCCATGATATGGTTGTTGTCTAAAGGCAAGTCTTCGAGTTTGTTGTCTAATTTTTTTGTATGTCGTAATTTCAAAGCTACCAGGCATAGGCCCGTTACCCAACCTTCGGTTTTGTTCGCTAATTTAGTCGCAACCTCATGATCTATGGTTACTCCCAATTTTCGTTGCAAAAGTTCTTTGGTATCCTTTAAGGAAAAGCGCAGATCACGGGTTCGAATCTCAGTTATTTGCTCTTTAGCCCGAAGCTTTGCAATTGGCAGTGATGGATCATGTCTACAAATAAGAACAAGGTTTAAGGAAGCTGGGGGACGATTCAAAAGCTCAGACATTAATTGATGAATGTTTCTATCTCGAATATGATGGTAATCATCGAGAACTAAAATAAAATCATCTTTTATCTGCTCAATTTCATTAATCAAACTTGCAGTCAATAATGGAACAGGTGATAAATGAGCAACTTTGACCATGGAGAGAGTCTCTCTACATGCTTCTGGATAATTTTCCTGGATCGCAGCAATCACATAAGAAAGGAACGCGCTGATATCATTATCATTCTCATCTAGGGACAACCATGAACTCGGTTTGTTACCCTGGTTGAGCCATTGACTGACTAAAGAACTCTTCCCATAACCTGCTGGTGCTGAGACCAAAGTCAATTGCCGATATTTAAATTCGTTTAACCTTCTGAGCAAATCTTCACGATACAGGTGCTCTTGCGATACTCGCGGACGATGTAATTTTGTTCGAATTATAATGTCGCAAACTGCTACGTTTTGCATGAACTGATCTCCGTCACGATTTACTTGACTCGTTGTCAATCCATCTAAGAATGGCTCTCATATAAACCCTGTAATTTCAATGTATTTAAGATTATTATTCAGTTTATGCTAAACTCAATTGTTTAACAATTTAAAATTTTAGTGAGTCGCCCAGTACTCTAAAGACACACAATTAAACTACTATAAAAAATGTCAGGAATCATCGCGCGTTTCGTCCTGAAACTATCAACTCTTTTTCATCGATTGTAACAACTGTTACAACATGGATATCGATCATTTAATATATTCACAGAAAAAGTGTCCATGATGCCTTATTAGGGACTTTATATATGTCGTAATTACACGGGATGAATCAGTTATAATGCCCTTGGCAGGGTGCTTTAGTGTGCTTACTAGTTTTATTCCGGTGGTTAGATCAGGTTTAAGTTCGCCCCTTCTACTCCACCCCATAACATGAACTTGATTTGAATTTAGAACAGCAAACAGTGGAACAAACCATGTCGATTGAAAAAATGATTTCAGTGATGAGAATTGGAACTGCGTTTTTGATAGGTGCGCTACTGATCACCTACCTTATCATCACAAGACAACAAAGTTAAAGGTGAAAAAAGACAGGGCGTTGCATCCTTATGTTGTTAAGCTATCCTTCATGAACACTACGCTTACTTTTGATGCGAATAAACCGTTGAAACACATCAACGGATTCATTGCGACACCGCAAAACGTATACTGTGGATAATCCTTTGAAGTGCGAACAACAATAGTATGAAAATAGATTAAAACCTCAACTATATTTCCCCATTATGAACAATCAAAGTAATAAATATAACCAATTTTCCACAGGAATCCCAACTGAACCTGTTGGCAGCATACCACGGCCCCGTGAGCTACAAGAGGCCTTCATATCTCACTCCCAGGGGAATATGACAACAGTGGAACTGGATGCACTTTTTGATGCCGTCGTCAGTGACACCATAGCAAAACTTGAAGAAACAGGTTCTCCTGTCATCAGTGATGGAGAACAGACAAAATCAAGCTTTGCTACATACCCTCTCGATGGCCTGACAAACATTGCACAGGATGGGGTTATCATTCCTTTTGCCGATGGTCATATACGCCAATTACCAAGATTGACAAAAGGACCTTTTAAATATGCAACCTACGCCGGCTCTTACCTGGATCGTGCTAAAAAATACGCAACTCGACCAGTAAAACAGGCCGTCATCTCTGCCTCAGCAATGAGTTTATTGTATCCAGAAGAAGGGCTTCCAGATTATCCTAAACAACAATTTTTGACGGACCTGGTTAAGGAAGCCGTCGCAGATATCCGGAGTTGTTTTGATAATGGTGCATACCAGGTGCAGATTGATTTCACCGAAGGTCGCCTTGCAATCAAGCTTGACCCTTCGAAACAACTCTTACAGCAGTTCATCGACCTCAACAATAAGGTGCTCTCTCATTTCTCAGCAGATGAGCGTCAACGAATTGGATTTCACACCTGCCCCGGTGGAGATCATGATTCGACTCATAGTGCTGATGTCGATTACGTAGAGTTGATTCCTTTGTTGTTAACTCTGAACTCCGGTAATTTTTATATGCAGATGGCAAGCGAAAAAAAACCAGAGAAATCATTGAAAGTTATTGCTGACAATCTGCGACCAAATCAACGAATATATGTCGGAGTAATTGATGTTGTAAATGAAGAGGTTGAATCTGCCGAAACAGTGTGTGACCGTGTTTTGTTAGCGGCAAAGCACATTCCACTGAATCAACTCGGAACAACAGATGACTGCGGATTTTCCCCATTCAGTGATGATGTGGTGACAAGCAGAGATATTGCTTTTGCAAAAATCAGATCACGCGTAGAAGGCACTCAACTGGCGTATGATAAATTAAAATAAAAACTTGACGCAAAAATTAACAAAAGGGTCCGAGCTGATATGAAAAAATTCAACACTACCATGGATGTCTTCAAATTATTGGAAAAAACCAATTGCCGTAAATGCCACTACCCCACTTGCCTTGCATTTGCTGCAGCAGTGTTTCAAGCCAAAACGCCTTTAAGCGATTGTCCTTTTATTGATGAAAAAACCCTTGAGACATATGGTTGTAAAAATGATAGCTATGAATCTAAGTCGGACCAGGATTATCTCAATGCAATGGCCCAATTAAAAGAACAGATCAAAGCGACCAACCTTGAGTCTAGAGCAGCCATACTCGGCGAGGATTTTATAGATGGCAAACTTACCCTGAAAATATTTGGTAAGAATTTCAGCGTAGATACAAATGGTGAATTTTTTACATCTCTTCATGTTAATCGCTGGATGACGCCACCTGTGCTAAAGTATATTTTGTCCAGCAAAGGGCTCCCATTGACCAATACCTGGGTCCCGTTTCGCGAACTTGAAACATCCAAAGATTGGTCACGTTTTTTTGAGCATCAATCGGTCGGACTTTTGAAAAAGGTTGCGGACTCAAATCCATCCTTTTTCGGGACCATCATAGAGCTTTTCAACGGTAAACCAGTTGAAAATCATTACGATGCTGATATCGCCCTGATCATAAAACCGCTACCACTTTTGCCCATACTTATCTGTTACAATCATCCGGAAGACGGCCTGGAATCGGATTTAAATCTTTTTTTCGATACTACGGCTGATAAGAATTTGCCAGTTGAAAACATTTACACTCTTGTTACTGGGCTTGCGAACATGTTTCAGAAATTAGCTGTTACACATTGCCAACCTATACTTTAACAATCTTCGTTTCCCCCTGCGGGGCCAATGAATAATGAACAACTTACTTTTATATTTGGCGTTTGGCTCTGCATGTATCCGCTGGTTACCGGAATCCTCTATCTGATCCGTGCGCTTAACCTGTCCTACCTGTCGCGGTGCAAGCCTTTATTACTACTGTCATACTCGTGCCCCTCATGGTCATTTGGATTGTCCCCTTTGTGAAAAGAAGGACAATTCAAAATCCTATTTAACATCAAGGTTATAGAACGGGTTGATATGGTCTTTTTTGGATGTTGCTGCTTTGGAATAAACGACGTCCTGTAAATTATAATCCCGGATAAGTCTTTTTGCTGTTTTCTCTCGATGGTCAGTGTCGTTTTGCAGACGGCCTTCGATGTTACCAAGTGTGGCTACTCCGTTATTAATTTCCACGGTTGCACGAGGTGAATCATTGACTATGATCGCATGAATACAGGCAATCATAGCTTGCTGTTTGAGAAGTGCAATTGATTCTGGGGTCTCGTCAAAACGGCCATCTTCAATAATTCCCTGCAGAATATCTACGACCTTCTCCACTTCTATAATATCGACATTCAAAACGAGATCGTACAGGTTACAATCCATTGTATCTTTGCCATGCAGACTCAAGCCCCACTTTCGACGCTCGTCATCATCTTTTTTCAATTGATACCTGGCTTCTTCAGCGGAGCATTTCTCCCGTTGCATCTCATCTGCAATTCGATGGTCCATGTTAGCGATAATGAGCACTTTGATAGTGTGTCTAATTTCATTAAGAAAAAAATGGCCGAAAAGTCCATGGTAAACAATATTGTTTTTTACCATATGCTTGAAAAAAGCAGCCCGGAAATAACTTATATAGCGTTCCCGACCATGAGTGAAACGATCTAGGATGGATGGCGCATCATGAAGGGCTTTGATGAGGCGTGTTTCGGGAATGGAAAATTCCTCACAGGTTTCTAATAGAATATCTCTCGAAACACACTCATAACCGAGTCTTTCGGCAAGTCTTTCCGCTACTTCCTTACCCCGGCTGTAAGACCCTCTTGAGATTGATATAATAGGCATTATGGGCTCCTTATTGAATTGAGCAGGAGGTTGTTATATGAAATGATAGTAAAACCTTCTGGCGTAAATATATGTGGTTGCGAAAAACACTTATAACCTAAAAATAAATTTGACACACAATATTTAAATTAAAGCAACAAATATATTACACCAATGCCAGTCCTTATCCAGTTTTTTGGACCAATCACCTCCATACTCAAAAGTGAAAGTGTACCTACTACCCCGCATTTCTCATCAGTTCAGGTGGTGTCAGATTTAAAGTTTTTGGCAGGGAACCATAGTGGTCTATGTTTACTGCCAAAACCAGCAATTCCCGGACGGCCCGGAAACCCAGCAATGGTGTAGTTTATAAAAGAACTCTTCGTAAACATTTTAAAATTAAAATTGTGATTAAGGTAAAATATACCTTGACAAGCATCTGAGATAAAA